>JAENYT010000001.1:224225-470463 GCA_016841665.1 Methanobacteriota archaeon | reverse complement strand
CAAAGCACCGGTAGCGGAAGCCGGGCTCACAGAAGCGCTCGACCCTGCGCCTCCCCCGCCCTCTCCGAAACCCGCGCCCGAATTGCTGTCCGTTCATTCTCTCCCCAGCGCCGATGCAATCCTCTCCCACATTGCACGCAGAGCGTCCGCGGCCGGGCAGTCGTACTCGGTCACCGGCTTCCGGCTCCGTATCGCCTCGATCACCGTCGGATCGAAGGGGATTCTGCCCACCACGGGGATCCCCTCATCTTCGCAGTACTCCTCGATCCGCGCGGCGACCGACTCTTCGAGGTTGTATTTGTTGATGGCCACGAAGATATCCACGCCGAAGTTGCGCGCCACCTTCACCACTCGCTTCAGATCGTGGAGGCCCGAGGTGCTCGGTTCGGTCACGATGAGCACCGCGTCCATGCCGGTCACGGTGGCGATGAGCGGGCACCCGATGCCGGGCGGACCGTCGGCGATCAGGAGGTCGCGGTCACCCGCACGCTCATTGACGCGCTTTTTCACCTCCGAGACAAGCAGGCCCGTGGTCCCAGAACCGGGCTCAAGCCGGGCGTGGGCGAGAGGGCCCCGGTCGGTGCGGGAATAGAAGATCTTCCCGCTCTCCCGGTCCTTCATGGAGGTGGCATTCGTCGGGCAGACGAGGGTGCACACCGCACATCCCTCACACTTGACCGGGTCGACGAAAAACCGGTCATCCGTGTACCTGATCGCCCCGAACCTGCAGTACTCCTCGCAGTTGCCGCACTGGATGCAGAGATCCTGGTCGATGTCAGCCACCTGCAGGCCCCGGTAGGGCTCGGTGGTCTCTATCTCGGGCTCAAACAGCAGCTCGAGGTTTGCCGCATCCACATCGCAGTCCGCAAAGACCAGATCCCCTTTCGCAAGAGTGGCCAGCGCCCCGGTGATTATGGTCTTTCCTGTGCCGCCCTTGCCGCTTATCACCGCGATCCGCTTCATGGTGCACCTCCCGTGCGTGTACAGATGTCTTCGTAGAGTTCGACGAACCGCTCCTGCCACTCGGGCATGGCGACGGAGAACAGGTCTCCTCTGCTCTGGAGCCGGGCGATCTCGCGGTCGAAGGGGATTTTCATGTGGATCTCGAGCCCCGCTTCACGGCAGAACGCCTCGGTTTCGTCATCCTTCCCATCACTGCGGTTGATGACCACGCCGGCGGGAACCCCGAGTTTCTGCACCACCTCTGCGGCCAGCTTGAGATCGTGCAGCCCGAACGGCGTCGATTCGGTGACCAGCACGGCGTAATCCGACCCTTCGATGGTCTCGATCACCGGGCATGCCGTTCCCGGGGAGGAGTCGTAGATGATGAGGTCATTGCCCTCCGCCGCCTCCTTTGCCGCCATGATCACCGGGATGCCGTTCGGCTCCCCCTCGTTGAGCACTCCGGAGATAAGGCGGAGGTGCTCGTCGACCGGTGCATCCCACACCTTCCCGATCACCCGTTCGGTCTCTGAAATCGCCTCGTTCGGGCAGACAATCCGGCAGCCGCCACAGGCATGGCAGAGATCATGGAAGAACATGATCTTTTCCGGGAGTACGGCGATTGCCCCGTACCGGCAGAACTCCCCGCACTTTCCGCAGAGATCGCACCTCTCCATATCGAAGACGGGGACCTGGACCGTCACGTCGGATTCACGCATGTCACCGGAGAAAAAGAGGTGGAGGTTCGGTTCTTCCACATCGCAGTCGACCAGCACGACGTCACGGCACCGGGAGATGCTCAACGCAAAGTTTGCAGAAAAGGTGCTTTTTCCGGTCCCTCCCTTGCCGCTCGCTACCACGAGTTTCATACGCTGCAGCACACCTCACAGGATGCGGTTGAGCTTGTTCTCACGATATGCTGCCATCGCCTCACGCACCGTGCTCCCGGCGGCTGCCTGGTATACCTCGATACCTGCGCCTTCAAGCACACGGCGGGCATTGCCTCCCAGCTGGCCGGTGACGAGAACGGTGGCGCCGTGGTCGATGAGCACCTGCGCCGACCGCGGCCCGACTCCCCCGGCAGCATCGGCAAAAGTGTTTGCTTCTGCCGTATAGGTATCCTGTTCGGTATCGTGAAAAATAAAAAAGGGTGCCCGGCCGAACCGCTCCTCCACCTGTGCATCAGGTGATTCTCCTTTCGCAGTTATGCACAATTTCATGTTATTTTACCCCAAATCGGTTATTTCTCTAGTGGTAAGCACGCAGAACTAAATAACTAGTGATCGAAACACTACCTGACCCAAAACCATGAATTATCGTTACCTTTTCGGCCCGGTGCCCTCGAGACGGCTGGGGGTGTCGCTGGGTATCGATCTCGTTCCCCACAAGACCTGCAGCCTTAACTGTATCTACTGCGAGTGCGGGGCAACCACCGACCTCACCGTCGAGCAGCGCGAGTATGTGCCGACCGATCGCGTGCTCGCAGAACTGGATGATTTTCTCAAGGATAAGCCCGCACTCGACTATATCACCTTCTCGGGCTCCGGCGAACCGACGCTTCATTCCGGTATCGGCGTCATCATCAGGCATATCAGGGAGCACTATCCTGCTTACCGCATCGCGGTGCTCACCAATGGCTGCCTTTTTTACGAAAAAAGTGTCAGGGACGAGGTGCTCGATGCAGATGTAATCATCCCTTCACTCGATGCCGCAACCGACAGGGTATTCAGGAGGATCGACCGGCCCCACCGGAACCTCGACATTGGGAAGATCATATCCGGCCTCATCTCACTGAGGGAGGAATTCTCCGGGGATATCTGGCTTGAGGTGTTCATCGTCCCCGGCATCAACAACACCGACGAGGAACTCGCCGCACTAAAGAGTGCAATCGAGAAGATACGCCCCGAAAAAATCCAGATCAACACCCTCGACCGGCCGGGCGTGGTGGACTGGATCCGCCCTGCAACCGCAGAAGAACTGGCCCATGTGGTCGCCTCGCTCCATGTGCCCGGCGCGGAACTGATCGGCCGCCCCGCCTCGCGTACCGAGATCCCCAGCTTTTCCGGCGATATCCGCGATGCCGTCCTGCAGACCATACGCCGCCGGCCCTGCACCGTCGACGACCTTGCGGCGATGTTCGGGCTGCATCCAAACGAGATCAACAAGTACATCCAGGTTCTGTTGGAAGATGGCGAGATCGTGGAAAGGCGGGAAGAACGGGGAATATTCTTCGTTGCGGCCTGAGCAGGATATCCACAAGGGGCATTGTTTTATAGCAGCACCCCGATGATACGATACGACGATGAGGATCGATTACTTCCGCATCTCCGACATTGCCCGGCGCACGGGTATCCCTGAACAGACGGTCGCAGAATATGCACAGACATTCGATGAGTTTCTCACCTATGCGACAGACGGGGAGACCAGGTACTATACGCCTGATGCCCTGTTGCTCATGGAAAAAATCGATGGCTACGTTCAAGAGGGGAAAACCACCGAAGAGATCAGGGATGCCCTCGATCGCGAGTACCCTCAGCTGCGCGAGCAGAAGGATATGCCCGATAAAGAGACCGTATGCCCCGACGATATAAAGTAGGCCCAAAAAAGAGCGGGGGATCGTTCAGGACTGGTCCCTGATGTGGACGTCCATCTGGGGGAAGGGTATCTCGATCCCTTCCGCGGTGAAACGCTCATCGATGCAGTAATTGATGTGATCCTTGACATCCCAGGCCATATTGAACTCCTTTGCCCAGAGCACCATCATGAAATCAAGGCTTGAAGCCCCGTACTCGAGGAAATAGACGCTCGGTGCGGGATCCCAGAGGACATAGTTTGATGCCTCTGCGGCTTCGTTGGCGATCTCGAGGAGGATCTCCTTGACCCGCCGTACATCGCTCCCGTAGGCCACCGACACCGGTATCTTGATCTTCAGCTTGACATCGGGCATCGCGTAGTTGGTGATGATGCTGTTGGCGATCTTCGAGTTCGGGATTGTGAGCAGCTGGTGATCGAGCGTCTTGATGCGGGTGCTCCTTGGGCCGATACTGAGCACATCCCCGAGATATCCCTCGATCTTCACCCGATCGTTCATTTTGAAGGGCTTGTCGATGAGGATGAGCGCCCCGCCGAAAAAGTTTGATATCAGGTCCTGTGCGGCGAGAGCGATTGCCAGACCAAAGATTCCCGCCCCGGCGATGAGCGGGGTAATATCGATCCCGAGATAGCTGAGCACGAGCAGGAAGGCAATAAACCAGATGACGTAGCGTGCGGCATGCTCGAGAAATGCGATGATCCGGTCATCCATATCTCCCTCGATTTTGGCGGCCATCCACTTCCCATAGAGGACGAGCAGGTTTTGCACAAACGTGGAAATAACCCATGCTCCGAGGATGATGAAAAATGCGCCGAGATACTTGCTGTTCTTGATCCACTCGTATTGCTGGGGGAGGTCGACCACCGTGACGGCCACATAGAGGGAGACTGCAACAATGCCGATGATGAGCGGTCTTCCCACGGCGAGAACGAGGATGTCGTCGAACTGGGACTCGGTCAGGTCCGCCCGCGTCGAAAGCCAGCGGTATATCTGGTAGGCAACCAGAGAACCGACCAATCCCCCGAGAATAATGAGTGCCCCAACCAAAAGGTCAGCCATAGTGTATATTTTTTGTCTGGAATCCGTATATATATGGGATGTTATGTCGCGGGGAACAGAGATAACCGAAGCGCTCAGTGTGCTGGTGGACAGGAAGTATGCGTTCATGCACATCTGCGGCACCCATGAGGCGTCCATCGCCCGGTCCGGACTGCGCAGCGTGCTGCCCGAAGATCTCAAGATCGTCATGGGACCGGGCTGTCCCGTCTGCATCACGCCGCAGGGAGAGATCGACGCCGCACTCGAACTTGCGGAGAAAGACTGCATACTTGCCACCTACGGCGACCTCCTCCGGGTTCCCGGGTCGAAGGGATCGCTCGATTCCAGCGAGGGTGATGTGCGGGTGGTGCAGGGCGTGCACAAGGCCGTGGAGATCGCGGAAAAGACCGACCGGGAGGTGGTGTTCGTATCGGTGGGCTTCGAGACCACGGCGCCCACCGTCGCCGCCACCATTCTTCAGTCGCCTCCTGAGAATTTCAGCATCCTGAGCCTTCACCGCCTCGTTCCTCCGGCGATGAAGTGGCTGCTGGAGCAGGGAGAAGCGCAGCTGGACGGGTTCATGCTGCCCGGTCATGTCTGCGCCGTGATGGGCTACGAGGAATACGAGCAATTCCCCGTCCCCCAGGTGGTCGCCGGCTTTGAACCCGAAGATATCCTGCTCGGGCTGCTGATGCTCGTCAACCAGGTCCGCGAGGGAAGGGCCGAGGTGGAGAACGCGTATCCGCGGGTGGTCTGCAGGGAGGGCAACGTCAGGGCAAAAACGCTGATGTTTGAGGTGTTTGAGCCCTTTGACGCGGAATGGCGGGGATTCCCGGTCATTCCCAGATCAGGCCTGCGGCTGAAAGAGCAGTTTTCGGCATATGATGCCCAGAAGAAGTTCGATGTCGAGATCCGGCACGTGGACACGCATTCGGCCTGCATCTGCGATCAGGTGTTGCGCGGCGTGGCCCAACCCACCGACTGCAAACTCTTCGGCAAGGCATGCACCCCCCGAAGACCTGTCGGTGCGTGCATGGTGAGCCACGAGGGCGCATGCAAGATCTGGTACCTCTACCAGAGGAAACCCTGATTTTTGCAAGGAGCGGCGGCGTGTGCCTTTTATACCTGCGAAGTCAATAGAAAAGGGAGTCCCGGTAGGGTAGTGGATATCCTGAGAGCCTCCGGAGCTTTCGACCCGGGTTCAAATCCCGGCCGGGGCGTAAAAGCAAACAATTCTTTTTTACTCTGTTCCCGGAACCCGCCGCATCGGCTGCACGTTCATGCCCTCCATCTCCCCCAGTGCAAACCGGAAGCGCTCCCTGATGGTCGGCGGAAGCTGGCTTTCCGGTATCTCAACAAAGCCGAACGTCTCATAGAAGGGAATAAGCTCGAGCGTCGAGTGCATGTAGAGTGTTTCATCCCCGCAGGCATCGAGAAGCGCCTGCATCGCTATTCTGGCATACCCCCGCTTCCTGAACTCGGGGAGGACAAAGACGCCGTCGACCTCGAGGCCGTCTGCATGAAGCCTGCACCTGGCCACACCGGCGAGGATGGATTCCACGAATACGCCGAAGATGCGGTCGGTCGCCGGGTCCGCAGTCTGCTGGCGGTAGTGCTCCCAGACCTCCTCGGCGAGGTGGAATTCATCGACGGCAAGCTCGCGTGCCCGCACCTCCAGGGTGATCTGGGGGGAGAGCACGAACACCGGATGCCGGGTGCGTTTCACCACACCGGCCGTAGTGCTGCCCAGCTGCACATTGCGCACGTAGTCGGCCTTGCCGCAGCGGGGCATGATGATCAGGGAGACGTCCTCGGCATCGGCAACCTCGCAGATCTCGTCGACCGGGCTGCCCGTGCGCACCAGCGTCGTTACCCGTCGCCCGTCCTCTTCGATGTCGGCGGTCATCCGTTCGAGACGCCGCTCTGCAGTGGTTTCGTAGAACGCAAGTTCGCTCCTCGACTCGGCGCTCATGATGACATGCACCAGGATGAGCTCCTCCGGGCCGCCGATCTGCCGCAAAAAGACCATCATCTCCTCGGTAGGCCTGGAAAAATCGACCGGGGCGAGAACACGTGAAAAAAGCGGCCTGACATCGGCACCTTCACCGTCGCGTGCCGGGTGCATGATGAGCACGTTTCGTTTACTCCTGCGCAGCACGCCCGAAGATACGCTGCCAAGGATCAGCCCGCTGACAATGCCCCGTCCCCGGGCCCCCATCACGACGAGCGAGGCGCCGACCTCGTCGGCGACGGCAATGATGGCCTGCGGGACATCACCGTGCTCGATGAATTCGAGCCGGGTGCGCACCTGCATGCCCCGCGCTTCGAGGTTCTTTCGCAGTGCTTCGAGCTCCTTCCGTGCCGTATCAAGCGGCGATTCGAATATCCTCCCCGAGATCCAGTACTGTGTCGATGCACGGGGTGCGTCGAGCACGTGCAGGAGGACGATTTCATCGATGCCGGGAATCTGGTCGACACGCTCAAAGATGGCACGAGAATACTCGGAAAAATCGGTGGGTATCAGGACGGTGGCAAACATGGAGTGCTCCGGACGGCGGCATATAACGGGACAGGCAGGGGGATTGGTACGGGGGCAGTATCGGTAGAAAACCCATCAACCGGGCAGTTCATATACTGTCCGGTTTGGTTCGTGCCCTTCGACCGAAAATGGAAAAGCCCGGCAACGAGGACTGCGAACATCGGCGAGACCCTCCCGCGAAGAAAACGATGCTGACAAATAGAGGGAATCCAATGAATGCCCATGCTCAGTATTGACGAGATCATCAGAAAATTGTGGGATGCGCAGGGGTACGGAAACGTTGCGGTATGGGGCGACGGCACCATCAAGGTGATTGCACCAGGAACGGAGGCGAACGAAGCAGCAGAAAATCCTCCGGTTGTATTCAAACCTCTCGCCCTTGTCGGAAAATATCCCATGCTGGACCATGCACTCGGCGACACCGCCCTGCGGCAGCGTATCGGTGATGCCCTGCATGATGCAGGCATGGAGACGGAATAATTTGAGAATCTGGTTCCCCACCCCTTCCCTGCAGGAGTAATTCGGCGAATTACCCAGGGATCGATCGAAGAAATGGCATGCACCGACCGGGAAAGGCGAACTCCCCGATGTGGGGGCGAGCCGATCGCCATCGCATCGTGATCCCGGAACGCGGGTGACGAGACCGCCCGCGACTTTGCCGCCTCCTTTTCCTCCCGGAATTTTGGGGAGGGGAAGAGAATTCAAATACGAGGACATGGCAATACCCCGCCGATGAAGGCTAACGCGGACGTGTTTCTGATCGGCGGAGACGACCTGCGGCGAGGACTGGAGACACTGCTGTCACGGTTCCCGGTGCAGGATCTCGCAGGGAAAACCGTCGCTATCAAGGCAAATTTCAATAGCGCGGACCCCTATCCCGCATCGACGGATCCGGGCACGCTGGGCGCGATTATCGACATCATCGCAGGCGGCGATCCGGAGGAGATAGTCCTCGCGGAGCGAAGCGGCATGGGAGTCACGGCCCGGGTGCTGGAGCAGTGCGGCGTGTACGATCTGGCCAAGGAGAAGGAGTTTTCGGTCATCATTCTCGATGATCTCGGGAGAGAGGGCTGGGCGAAGGTTCAGAGAGACGGCTTTCACTGGCGCAGGGGATTTCCCATCGCACGCCTTTTCCTCGAATCCGACGTGGTCGTCCAGACCTGCTGCATGAAGACCCACAGGTTCGGCGGACACTTCACCATGTCCCTGAAAAACTCGGTCGGGATGGTGGCCAAGTACGATCCGGAGGACGGCTACAATTACATGCAGGAATTGCACACTTCGCCTGCACAGCGGCTGATGATCGCCGAGATCAACAGCGCGTATGCACCCGATCTTGTGCTCATGGACGCCCGGAAAGGATTCTCGACCGGGGGCCCGGAACAGGGGACCGTCATCAATCCGGATCTGTTCATCGCCGGCACCGACAGGGTTGCCGTGGATGCCGTGGGTGTGGCACTGCTCAGGCTGCACGGATCCACCCGGGAGGTCATGCGGGGGCCGATCTTTGCCCAGGAACAGATCGCCCGGGCGGCAGCGTTGGCCATGGGCGTCGCCTCCCCGGACAGGATCACCCTCCATGCCCTCGATGCCCCGAGCAGTGCCGCTGCCGGACTCATCCGAGAGATCCTGGACGCTTGATGCGAACCCCGGGGCACGTGACACCGGCCGCTGTACTCACCGGTATTCGGAGCTGTCGGCCACGTATTCCATCGGCTCGTATGCCTGTCGAGGCGATTCCAGGCATGGGCGACGCTCCTCGCACCCCATCGCAGGGCTGTAATAGCGGGCCACGTACTCCTTGACCATCCGGCGGGCGGAGAAAGCGGGGCAGTTGCTCTGTATGCTCTCCTTCATCATCTTCACCCATTCGTGGGGCACCCCGTCGCCCGAAACCGCGTAGTAGCGGGGTACCACGTGCTGTTCGAGAATATCGTAGATCGCTGCTGCATCGGCCGCGTCGCGGTCCGGGCGGTTACTCCCGTCGCCAAACGCCCATCCGTTTCTTCCGTTGTAGCCCTCGAGCCACCATCCGTCGAGGATGCTGAGGTTGAGCACGCCGTTGAGGGCGGCTTTCATGCCGCTCGTCCCGCTCGCCTCCATCGGGGGCAGCGGATTGTTCAGCCAGACATCGACACCATGGACCAGGTATTTGGCTATTTCCTCGCCATAATCCTCGACAAACGCGATCCGGCCGCCGAACTCGGGCTGCTGTGCAAGGTGGTAAAGGGACTGGATGATGCGTTTCCCGTCGTCATCCGCCGGGTGGGCCTTCCCGGCGAAGATGATCTGCACCGGCTTGTAGGGATTGTTGAGTATCGATTTCAGGCGCTCGGGATCAGAAAATATGAGACCCGCACGCTTGTAGGTGGTGAACCGGCGCGCGAAACCGAGGGTCAGCACGGTCGGATCGAGCAGGGCTCCTCCGGCGAGCACGCTTCCCCGGTGCGTCTTCTGGTTCGCCCAATCCCGTCGTTTGTATTCACGAATCCGGTCGATCAGTTTGCGCTTCAATGCGAGGTGCACATGCCAGAGTTCTTCATCAGGAATACGATTGATAAACCGCCAGGATGCAGGATTGTCGTGGTTTTCGAGCCACCGGGGGCAGTAGGGATTCATGTACCGGTCGATGAGCGCACGCAGATCCGGATTGAGCCAGGTCTTGATATGGATGCCGTTGGTGATATAGCCGATGGGATCCCGGTCTTCTGCCATCTCCTGCCAGAGGGCGCTCCACATCTCCCTGGACACATTCCCATTCATCCTGCTCACCCCGTTGTTGTGCGCGGAGAGGCGCAGCGCGAGTGCTGTCATGTTAAATCCCCTGTGCCCCTCCACCGGCTGGTCGCCGAGACCGAAGAACCGTTCCCGGTCAATGCCGAGTTCCGGGTAGAAACGGCTGAAATGACGTCCGATCAACTCGCAGGAGAAGACATCGTGCCCCGCGGGAACCGGGGTATGGGTGGTGAACACCGAGGATCTCATCACCAGTCCGGCTGCCGCATCAAACGAGAGGCCGTCTGCGACGAGCATGCGGATCCATTCCAGCAGGGCGAATGCAGGATGCCCTTCATTGAGGTGGACCGCCGAAAACCCAACCCCAATTCGCTCGAGCAGCCTGATACCGCCAATCCCGAGCACGATCTCCTGCATAATGCGCCGTTCTGCGTCCCCGGTATACAGCCGCGAGGTGATGTTCCTGATCCCGGGATCGTTCTCCTCGATATTCATGTCGAGAAGGAGGAGGTCAACCCGGCCCACCTTCGCCCGCCATCCTGCAACGAATATCCGGGGTTCGATAAAGGGGATCTCGACGACGAGCGGACGTCCCTCTTCGTCGAGGATTCTCCTGATAGGTGCCGAAGAGAAATCGATATGCTCCTCAGCGTTCTGCTGCCATCCATCCTCCCCGATTCGCTGGTGAAGATACCCCTTCGAATACAGCAGCCCCACAGCGACCATCGGCACCCCGAGATCGCTGCATTCCTTGATATGGTCGCCTGCGAGGAAGCCCAGCCCGCCGGCAAAAAATGGCAGTGACGACAGCAGCCCGTATTCCGCGGAAAAATAGGCGATGGGCCGGTGTTCAGAACCCGATATATGGCCTGCGAACCATGTGCCCCCAGATTGTTTCAGGCGCAGAAACGCGTCCATCACCGAGTCGTATTTTCGCAGGTACTGGCGATTTTTCAGGGCACATTTCAGGAACTCATCAGGGAGCTGCCGGAGCATTCTCACCGGGTTATGCCCGCTGTCCATCCACCCCTGCGGGTTCAATTCGTCGAACAAGGCCTTTGCATCCGGATTCCAGCTCCACCAGAGATTATAGGAGAGATCAACGAGACCTGAGAGCCGTTCCGGTACAGGGGAGGTACATTCCTGGGATATTCTCTTCATGGCACAACCTTCCGTGGAAATGAGGGCATTATCACGTGGAATTCGGCAAAAAATGGCTGTATTCGCCTTTTATAAGTATCAGCACCGGCGATCATGGAGAATGGCGCAACCACGCTTCCTGCGTCAGGTGAACAATGCACGCACCGTACCTTTGCACACACTATGGTACTATGTGGAAAGGCTGGCTAAATAGTCCTCGATCGGAGAAGCGATCTAATTACTGCCGATAATTCTTTCCTTGAAATCATATGCCCCGGGGTCGTGCCATCCCGGCAGCGCTGCACGACGGTGCGCATCGCCGTTGGAAAAACTGGCAAAAATCTATGATTTGAACGCCAGGCCTGCGGAAAACGCTTTTCCTGCATACCCGCCGACGTTCCGGTATTCCCTGCGCAGGGAATCGTAGATGAGGGGGCTGATCTTCTCCATGTCCGGTTTGCCGTCTTCTCCCATCACTGCATCATCGACCAGCACATCAAGGATCTCGGCGATGAACTGGACATGCACCCCGATTTCAACTGTATTGATGATCCGGCAGCAGAGCACCACCGGGAACTCCTCGATGGAGGGGGCGTGTACGTGGGGGGAGGGAAGCGGGGTAAGCCCGCATGCCTTGAATTTGTCGGTGTCCCTCCCGGACGCAATACCGAAAAAGTCCGCTTCCGCCACATGGGCCGAAGAGGGGATATTCACCGTACATGCACCGGTTTCACGCAGGTTCGTATAGGTGTACCGGGATTTCTGGACCGAAAATGCAACGCAGGGGGGATCGGAACTGCAGATGCCGCCCCATGCCGCGGCCATCGCATCCGGCCTTCCCTCGGCATCATAGGTGCCGATGATCAGCATGGGGTGAGGGTAAAGGAGCGTAACAGGTCCAAGAGAGGTTTTCATACCTTAATACCCCAATGTTATCCGCATTAACTCTTTTCCAATCTCCCATGCCCGGCCGATCCGTTCTCCTATTCGGTAATAACTCCGGTCATTCATCGAGAAGAGAATCGGCTGCACTTTATTCACGTCCACCGCACCGTCGGTGATTACGGCAGGATCGCAGTAGGTATTCACGATGCTTCCGATAAACACATCATGGGCGGGGAAGTCCACGGTTCTGACGAGTTTGCATTCCATGTTGACCGGGCACTCGCGTATCATCGGCGCTGTCCCGAGCGTCCCGTAAAAGTTGTGAAACAGAGCGGATTTATCGACTTTTTTCCCGGAAACCAGCCCGCAATAGTCGGTCTGCCGGACCATCTTCACCGACGGAATATTCACACTGAACGTCCCGTTCTCTTTGATCCCCGCATTGGTGTAGTGCGTCTTTGACATGCCCAGAGAAATGGATCCGAAATCGAGGATCCCGACATGGGCAATGGTAATGTAGTTCGGTTTTCCGCTGACATTCACCCCTACAAGCGTGGTGGGAAGAGGGTAGAGGCAGTTGACCGGACCCAACTCCGTTTTCCCGCGCACCATCACATATGACCCAGAATTGTCGTTGCACTATATACGCCTGTTGATGCGAGGAAAGAAAAAAGATGGATGTATCAGAGAGCAGGCTTGCTTTTGAGCGCCTCGACAAGCAGGCGCACGCCCTGCTCGATATCCTCGCAGTCCACCACTTCCACGGGGGAATGGATGTAGCGCGATGCGATGGAGAGCGGAATGCTCGGTATGCCGTCACGGACGAGGTGAATGATGGTGGCATCGGTGTTTCCGCCTGTTCCCACTTCGAGCTGGTAGGGGATGCCGTGCGCATCAGCGGTCTTTCGCAGCCACGCCGCCATCGCTTCGCTGGCCATCAATCCTCGTCCGCTGGCGCTGACCAGCACGAGAACCGGCCCTTTTCCCATCTCGACCGTCGAGTCCTTTTTCTTGATGCCGGGATGGTCGCCCGGAATAGTAACGTCGGTGGCGATTGCGCAGTCCGGATCGAGGGAGAATGCGCTCACTTTGGCACCTTTCAGCCCCAGTTCCTCCTGCACGGTAAAGACCCCGTAGATGGTGTGCGGCGATGTTGCTTCTTTGAGGGCTTTGATGAGCAATGCGACACCGACACGGTTGTCGAGCGCCTTGCCCGTGATACGGTTGTTGCGAAGCTCGACCGCCTGGCGATCGATGGTCACCGGGGTGCCGATCTCGATGCCCAGCTCCGCCACTTCATCCGCGCCCGCAGCGCCGATGTCGATGAACATATCCTCGATCTTGATCTCTTTTTTGCGCTCTTCCGGATCCATGACATGCGGCGGTTTTCCCCCGATGACCCCGTAGACCAGACCCTTTGACCCGTGGACGGCAACACGCTGGTTGTAGAGCGTCGGGTTGAACCATCCGCCGAGTGTTACAAAGCGGAGGAACCCGTCGTCGTCGACGTACTGCACCATGAGGCCGATCTCGTCCATGTGCGACGCGATCATGATCTTGAACGCATCGCCTCGCTTGACGGCAACAAGGTTTCCCATGGAATCGGTCTTGAATTCATCCACATGGCCCTCGAGCTGGGCCCTGATGAACGCAGTTACATTTCCCTCCCGCCCAGATACGCCATGGAGGTTTGAGAGCTCTTTAAGAAGCGATTTCACCATAACTATCACCCGATTGATGCAAGCCGTTCAACGGCTGCACGGAGTGTTTCTCTCGATGCGGCATAACTCATGCGGGCGTATCCCATGGCGTTCTCCCCGAACGATGCCCCGGGAACGACGAGAACGCCTTTCCCGATCGCCTCCTCAATCCGGTCCTGCCCCAGGGGAACGAACATATAAAAGGCTCCTTCGGGCTTCGGGAACTCGTATCCCAGCGAAATCAGCCCGTCATAGAGGAGATCACGGCGTGCACGGTATTCCTCGCGCATCACGGCAACGGCAGACTGGTCACCGGAATAGGCGGCGACGGCCGCATACTGGGCGATTGAGGTGGCGCATGCCTGGCAGTACTGGTGAACCTTGAGGCACTGGTTCACGTAGCGTTCATCGGCGGCGAGGAACCCGATGCGCCAGCCGGTCATGGCATAGGTTTTGCTGGCCGCATTGATGGTGATCACGTCGTCGCCATAGCGGGCCGCATTGAAATGGGGCCGGTCATAGACCAGATGTTCGTAGACCTCGTCGCTGACGACCGTCACCGAGGCGTCCATGGCATATTCGACAATCGCCCGGATCGACTCCTCGCTCTCCACCATGCCCGTCGGGTTAGACGGGGAATTCAGCACGAAAAGCCGGGCGCCGTCCATCATCTCTTTTGCCCGTTCAACATCGATATGCAGGGTCTCGTCGCAGGAAACCCCTTCCACGCGGCCGCCGGCGATGCGGGCGAGCGGTGCGTAGGAGACAAATCCCGGATCGGGGACCAGCACACGGTCACCGGGCTCCACGAGGGCTTCCATTACGAGATGAAGCGCTTCGCTCCCTCCGGCAGTCACCAGGATCTGCTCCGGCCCGAAGGAAAGATCATTTTCACGGCGTAACTTCTCGACGATCGCATTGCGAAGCTCAGGAATCCCGGCATTGGGCGTGTACCCCGTGTGCCCCTCCCGGATGGCCCTGACTGCCGCCTCTTTGATATGGTCGGGGGTGTCGAAATCGGGCTGGCCTATCCCAAGGTTGATGGCGTCCGGCCCGCCGGCATCGAAGAGTTTACGGATTCCCGAGAGGTCGATTCCCGCAACCCGGGATGCAATTCGGATGTCTCGCATATCATCACCAGCTCTGTATCACTCAATATTTGCGTGGCGATCCCGGAGGGTATCCAGATCGCAGTGGGTGATCTCCATAAGTGCAGAGATGATGGCATCGGCAAAGACCATTGCGGTGGTTTCAAAGAGCGTTCCCATCGGAGCAAAGGATTTGTGCTCACCCTTCATCTGCCGGATCTCGAACTCGGCCGATTCGTCCTTCACCTGATCGCGGTGGCTCTCGAGCACCACGATATTGTCTGCAATTTTTCCAATCCTGGACTCTTTCTTGGAGGTGACCAGACAGACCTTGCCCCCGATCGCCTTGGCAGTTTCCGATAGTTCAGCAACGGTCTTCGTCTGGCCTGAGCCCGAGAAGGCGACGAGCATATCGCCTTTCTTCATCGACGGCGTGATCGTCTCACCCACCACGAAGGACTGGAGCCCGAGGTGCATCAACCTCATGGCGAACGCTTTTGCGACGAGGCCCGAGCGCCCGGCTCCGATCACGTAGATACGGTTCGCATTGAGTATTTCGGAGATGAACCCCTGCACCTCGGAATCCGAAATCAGATCGGCGGTGGATATGACCCTTCTGCCCATCAGCCGCATCATTTCCTGAACACTGATACATTCATTCATTCGCACAGTATGATTGCATCGGGAACTACTTTAGAATATTGATGCCAGAGAAGTAAAAATGGCTTCATATGACGTTTACGCAAAAATCCGGCTCCGTGGTACACCCTGATGCCCGTGGCAGCACCGCATTCGTCGATCTGAACAGAAAACTACTATGCAACGCTCCGCCAACACACCTGTATACAAGAAATCCCGTGTTTCCGCAAGCGAAACCGGCCAGGAGGAACGACTATCCCAATACTCCCCTACTACGAGAACGAAGGATTTGCCCTCTACCTCTCGGACTGCATCCGCTGCATGGAAGAGCTCCCCGAGGGATCGGTGGATCTCGTATTTGCCGATCCGCCCTATAATCTCTCAAACGGGGGGTTCACCTGCCATGCAGGAAGACGTGCACCGGTGCACAAGGGAGACTGGGACGTGAGCCGGGGTGCCGAACAGGACTTCGCCTTCCACCGGGCATGGATCACCGCCTGCCGTCGTGTACTCAAAGAGGACGGAACCATCTGGATCAGCGGGACCTATCATTCGATCTATGCGTGCGGCTACGCCCTGCAGCTTGCAGGCTTCCATATTCTCAACGACATCTGCTGGTTCAAGCCGAACGCCCCCCCGAACCTCAGCGGGAGATACTTCACCGCAAGCCACGAAACCCTCATCTGGGCTCGAAAAAACGCCGAAGGCAAACATACCTTCAACTACGAGGCCATGAAATGCGGCAACTGGCACGAGGCGGACAGGCTCAAGCGCGAGGGAAAACAGATGCGATCGGTCTGGAGCATACCCACCCCAAGGCCGGGAGAGAAGGCGCATGGAAGACACCCAACCCAGAAACCCCTGCTCCTGCTACATCGCATCATCAGTGCCTGCACCACTGAGGATGACTACGTCCTCGACCCCTTCGCCGGGAGTTCGACCACAGGCCTTGCGGCATGTTCTATGAATCGCAGATTCATCGGCATCGAATGCGAACAGGAGTATCTCGATCTTTCAATCCGGCGGTTCGAAGAGCTGCAACGGAGCATGCAGTCACCTTCGGAAGACTGAGCACGGCCCTGGTGATCGGCAACGAACGGCGATACTGTTCTGCGGACTACTCTCCGCCGTCTCTCCGAAACACAGGTGCTGCAGAATAGTCGGCTGGATATGGGAATCGGGGGGGCTAAGGAGGAAAAGATTCCCGATCGGAGCGCTATGGGATCGACCCCGATGCCCGGTGGCGCGGCATCCTGACAATCTTCTCCAGTCGACATCGGACCTCCATCAGTCCCAAACAGAGCCTGTGAATAGCAGCCACCCTACGTCTTGAATTTCTCGATCTCTTCTTCGACCTCCTCTGCGCCTTCCCGGTAGAATTCCTCCTCATCAGGAGCAAGTTCCTTAAGAAGCCTCAGGAACTCTCCGGCATGGACTTTCTCCTCGTTTGCAACATCCCACAGCACCTGCTTGGCCAGCTTGTGGTCGGTGGTGTCGGCGATCTGGACATAGATTTGTACGGCTTCATACTCGGCAGCAACGCTGTACCGTATCGCCCGCACCAGTTCATTATGGGTCAATTTTCTCTCATGTGCGAGCCCAGAAAACGCATTGGCAAATTCCGGCATCGAATTACCTCCCTTCGAGGATAGACCCGTAAGGACATAACGATAAAAATATTTTCCGGTCACAATGAACCATACCAGGATCAATGCCATCTTACATATGGCATCAGAAAAAAACGGGATACCTGCATTTGAGGAGGAGCATGTCATCCATCGAAGAAAAAATCGGGGCAGGAAGTGTACGCATCGGTGACCAGGTGGATATTCGCACCCTGAAGCGGATGTCCGATGAGGGGGCCGATGTCGTGCTCTACTGGGAGGAGGATATGGGGCGGGCAGCGAATTACGAGGCAGATCTGGCAGATTATGGACACCTCCCCGAAGAAAACAGACCGTTTATCACCATCGATGCGTTCCTGAAGTTTTTTGCTGAGACCTGTTCCATGTTTCCCAAATCGGTGGACGATCTTCTCGCCGAGATTCCCATTGCCATCGAGATCACCGCGGTGCGCGAATATACCCCGAAAGGGAAAACAGAAACAAAAACGCTCATCGCAGGGCTGATGCCGTTCCGGGACGAGATGGAGCCATGAACGGTGCCAATGAAAGGATCGTTTGTCCCGCACACCGCATCACCCTCTTTTTTTCGCTGAGGCTACAGCCTTCAGCAGACCGGATAGGTTTCTGGCGGTGATCAGGCCAAGCTGGCCGTCGCAGGTTTTCGTTTTCCCGCCACCGGTGCGATACTGCAGCGATGGTGTCAAACCCCCGCCATCCCGCCGTTACAACTCTTAACTGCATGGAGCACAACCATCCCCTATCCTAGGGGGTGTGCGAAAGGCCTGACGGCTGCATGCATCTGGATTCGAGCCCTGAGACACCCGTTCCTGACGGCGACATTTGTTCCGGTCGGCCTGGGGACGGTCATCGCCGGGTGAGATACCGGTGCATTCAGTGGCGTACATCTCACGCTCACATTGGCGAGCATATCGCTCATCCATCTCGGCGCCAACCTCGCCAACGATTTTTTTTGATTTCCAATCAAAAAACGACATCATCAATACCCGTTTCAACGCGTTCAGCGGGGGCAACAGGGTCATTGCGGACCACCAGCTCGCACCCGGAGAAGCCTTTCGGGCGGCGATTATATGTTATGGTGCGGGTACCCTCATCGGGTTCCTGCTGGCATGGCTCAGCAGCAACCTCCTCCTCGCAGCACTGGTCGTTGCCGGGGTAATCGCGGGATATTTCTTTACCGCGCCGCACCTGAAATTCGCCTACCGCGGCGCAGGCGAGGTGGTGAACACCCTCGCCTTCGGGCCGCTTATCGTGCTGATCGCCTACCTCGCACAGGCCGAAACGCCCTCGCCTGAAGCGATCGCCACGTCGGTGTTTCCCGGGGTGCTGTTCGGGCTCCTTCTCTCCGGCGGGTTTCTCCTCGACCGGCTGATCTGATCACACATCGCCCTGAGGAAAGAAGAGCAAACTACGACCGGATGCCTCTCTCATCCAACCTCTGATTCATCATCGGTCCGGCGCTTGCGGGATTACCCGGGAGCACGATCTGCGGGGAGATAATCACGGCCTTTGCAGCGATGCAGATAAAGCAGGAGATGGGAAATACAAGAAACGAAAAAAAGGACTGTATGAAGATGCGAATAGGCGGCGAGTGGGCAGACCCCGCCGGGGGCGCCTCTATCGAGGTAACCAATCCCGCCACCGGTGAGCACATCGATCGCGTGCCCTCAGGCGACCACAGGGACGTGGACGCAGCGGTCGCTGCGGCCGAATCAGCCTTTCCCTCCTGGGCTTATCGGTCCTACGGCGAACGCGGGATGATCCTCGGCAGCTGCGCCCGCCTTCTCAGGGAGCGGATCCCCGCCCTTGCCCCTCTGCTGACCGGGGAGCATGGAAAACCCCTCGTAGAGGCAACAGGGGAGCTGATGGGGCTTGCGCACGTGCTCGAGTACTACCATTCCATCTCCGGGACGGTTCACGGTGAATACCGCAACCTTCGCCTCTACGGCAACGCCATCGTGACGCACACGCCGCTCGGGGTGGTAGGAGCGATCATCCCCTGGAACATGCCTGGATTGCTCATGGGGTGGAAGGTCGGCCCGGCGCTGCTTGCGGGCAATACCATGGTGCTCAAACCGGCCAGCTCCACCCCGCTCACCAATCTCTCGATCGCCGCGCTCTTCGAGGAGGCGGGCCTGCCCCCCGGCGTCCTCAACATCGTCACCGGGAGCGGCAAGGAGGTCGGGGAACCTCTGGTGCTCCACCCGGCGGTCAGGAAGGTCTCCTTCACCGGTCAGGTGGAGACCGGAAAACGCATCGCCGAGCTTGCCGCACGCGGATTCACGCGGACGACCCTCGAGCTGGGGGGATGTGATCCGATGATCGTGTGCGACGATGCTGACATCGGGGAGGCGGTGGAGGGCGCGGTGCGGGGACGGTTCTACAACTGCGGTCAGGTCTGCACAGCAGTGAAACGCCTCTACGTCTTCGAGGACGTCGCCGAACGCTTCCAGAAGCTGCTGGCGGCGCGGCTTGCAGGATTGCAGGTGGGCAACGGCATGGACCCGGGCGTGGACATGGGCCCGCTGAACAACGCCGAGCAGCACCGCACCATCACCGCCCTCATCGAAGGGGTGAGGGAAGGCGGGGAGGGCACCATTGTCACCGGAGGCGCCGTCCCGCAAGGGGAGAGATTCATCCGCGGCAATTTCTACGCACCCACTCTCATCACCGACGTGGCTGCCGACTCCCCGCTCCTCCGTGAAGAGGTCTTCGGCCCGGTGCTCCCCATGGTGGTGGTGGAAGGGCTCGATGACGCACTTGCACAGGCGAATGCATCGCGGTACGGTCTCGGGGCGTCGGTATGGACCCATGATATGCGAAGGATCACATCCGCATGCGAGCAGCTGCAGGCAGGTATCGTCTGGGTCAACCAGCACCTCAGGATACCGCCGGAAGTGCCCTTCGGGGGGGTGAAGGAGAGCGGGATCGGACGCGAAAACGGGTACGGGTCGATTGATGACTACAGCAACCTTAAATCGATCCTTATCGCGCCAGGAAAGGGGCGCCCATGAGTACGCTCAGGCTGATCTGCTGGAATGTCAACGGACTGCGGGCGATCCTGAAAAAAGGATTTCTCGAGTATGTTTCCCGGGAACAACCTGATATCCTGTGCATCCAGGAGACGAAACTCCAGGAAGATCAGCTCCCGGACGAGGTCTCCCGGATCCCCGGATACCGGACCTGTTTCACATTCGCCGAACGCAAAGGGTACAGCGGCGTAGGGCTGTTCTCGTGCACCGCACCGGAATGGGTGGAGAGAGGGTTCGGCATCAGCCGTTTTGACGCCGAAGGCCGCATTCTTATCGCAGGATTTCCTGCCTTTGACCTCTACACCATCTATTTTCCCAACGGAAAAGCCTCGGACGAGCGGCTGCGCTACAAACTCGATTTTTATACTGCATGCCTCGACCGGATGAAGAAGAGCATCGAAGATGGCAGAGAGGTCGTGCTCTGCGGGGACGTGAACACCGCCCACAGGGAGATCGATCTCGCCCGCCCGAAACAGAACGAAAATATTTCTGGATTTCTCCCTGAAGAGCGGGCGTGGATCGATCGGCTGATCGCCGAGGGGTTTGTGGATACCTTCAGGATGTTTTCGGGCGAGGGCGGACACTATACCTGGTGGGACCAAAAAAGCCGTGCGAGGGAGAGAAACTTCGGCTGGAGGATCGATTATTTCTTCGTGAGCGAGGGGATGGCCGGCAACGTCGCAAAAAGCAGCATCCATCCCGGCGTCATGGGTTCAGATCACTGCCCCCTCTCCCTCGAGCTTGACGGCGTGCAGATCTGAGAGATGCAGACAGGCGTATTCGGGGATGCTTCGGCGACCATCTTTTATGTCATGATACCACCACACACTGTCATCCGGCCGTGGTGTTCGGAAGCGGGGATGAATGATGGAAACCGAAATTCTTCTGATGCTGCTTGTCCTTGCCGCGACCATCATTCTCTTCGTCACCGAAGCGCTTCGCATCGACGTGGCTGCCATCGTCGTCATGATCACCATCACCTGGCTCGGGCTGGTGACGCCCGCACAGGCATTTTCCGGCTTTGCCAGCAACGCGGTCATTGCCATGATATCGGTGATGATCCTGGGATACGGCGTCGACCGCTCGGGAGTCATGCTGAGAATGAGTGCTGCGATCGTCCGGATTGCAGGGACCACTGAAAAACGATTGATCAGTGTCACTTCCCTTTTTGTAGGCTCCATTTCAGGATTCATGCAAAATATCGGAGCCGCGGCGCTGTTCCTTCCCGCACTCATGAGGATCTCGAAAAAAACCGGCATTCACTCTTCACGGCTGCTGATGCCCGTGGGATACGCGGCCATCCTCGGCGGCTCGCTGACAATGGTGGGAACCTCATCGCTCATTGTACTCAACGACCTTCTCGAACAGGGTGGATACGAACCGCTGGGTCTGTTTGTGGTTACTCCGGTGGGGATCGCCGTGCTTCTCACCGGCGTGGCCTATTTTTATGTCCTTGGCCATTATGTCCTTCCCGAAAAGGGCAGCACCATGCCTGCAAGTGTGCAGGAGGAGCTGATCGAGACCTGGCAGCTCCCGGAGAGTATCTGCTATGTGAATGTCCCGGACACAAGCAGGCTTGACGGGCTCACGCGGGAAGACGTCAACCTGATCGAGACCTACGGGATCCACCTTGTCGCCCTCGTGGAGGGAGAGGACATCCTCTACGCACCATGGCGCCACACACGGTTTTCCGCAGGGCAGGAACTGGCCATATTAGGGAATGAAGAAGAGATTAAGAAATTTGCAGACGACTACGGCCTTGAAATCGTACGGGGAGACCCGCGGATCGTGAAATCCTTGAGCGGGGATATCGCGGGCTTTGCCGAGGTGATCATTCCCCCGAGGTCGGATCTCGCCGGAAAAACCAGCAGGGATATCGCGCTTCGCAAGAATTACGGCGTCGAACCGCTCCTCGTCCTTTCGGGTGCGGAGAGAAAGACGGCGAACGTTTCAGACATTCCGCTCCAGCCCGGCGATACCATCGTGGTGTACGGGTTGTGGGACCGCATCCGCGCACTGGATGACGACAAGAATTTCGTCCTTGTCACCGGGGTGGAGGGAGAGCCATTCAGGGAATCAAAGGCAATCAGTGCAGTACTTTGCTTTCTGGGCGCGATTACCCTCACGCTCACGGGCTTCCCCATATCGATCAGCTTCTTTTCGGGGGCGATCGCCATGGTGCTGCTCCGCGTCATCACCATCGACGAGGCGTACCATTCAATCGACTGGCGGACCATCTTTCTGATCGGCGCCCTGATACCGCTGGGCATCGCTATGGAATCAAGCGGCACGGCGGGATTTCTTGCAGACCAGATGATGAATGCAGTTGCAGGCCAGCCGGTGGTGGTCATCCTCCTCGCGTTCGGGCTACTCACCACCCTGTTTTCACTCTTTATGTCCAATGTGGCGGCCACAGTCCTGCTTGTGCCGCTCGTGCTCGTACTGGCGCGTGATACCGGCATCAGTGCACAGGCGCTGGTGCTGCTCGTGGGCATATGCGCCTCCAATTCGTTCGTGCTCCCCACTCACCAGGTCAATGCACTCCTCATGGCGCCGGGGGGATACGACAACCGCGACTACATCCGTGCGGGGAGCATCATGACCGTGCTCTTCCTGCTGGTGGCCGTTGGTCTCATTTATATGCTATACGTCTGATATCTCTGCCATCGTAGATACGCTTCATCAATGCAGAGGAGATGTTTTAGATGGATATGACACCCTACCTTGCAGGGATCGGCATCGGTGTGCTCAGTTGGATCACGTTTTTGCTCTCCGACAAACCGCTTGGCTGTTCGACCGCCTATGCACAGACGTTCGGGATGATCGAACACCGCATCAGGGGTGCTGCCTCCCTCGAAAAACCCTACTGGAAGAAGGTGAAGCCGGTCATCGAGTGGCAGTGGATGCTTGTGGTCGGGGTGGTGATCGGTTCATTCATTGCCGCAACCCTCTCCGGCGAATTCGGTCTGCTCTGGGTTCCCTCCACATTCGGCGCCGCATTCGGAGAGAGCGTATCGCTTCGGCTCATTGTCGCCCTGATCGGGGGAGTGCTCATGGGTATCGGTGCACGCTGGGCCGGAGGATGCACGAGCGGCCACGGGATCAGCGGGGCACTGCAGCTGGCGGTGGCGAGCTGGATCGCTGTCATCTGTTTTTTTGTTGCGGGCATCGCCACGGCGATGGTCATGTACGGGGTGCTTTCACCGTGAGCGGAGGGGTCGAAGATGTTTGAGGAACTGCACGCAAACCGCACCGTACAACTTGGCCTGGGCCTTGTCATGGGAATCGCGTTCGGATTTTTCCTGCAGACCGGAGGGGTCACCGATTACAACATCATCATCGCCCAGCTCCTTCTCACCGATTTCACCGTCGTGAAAGTGATGCTGTCGGCGGTGCTGGTGGGTATGATCGGCGTCTACCTCATGAAAGGAAGGGGCATGGTGCGCCTGCACACCAAGACCGGGTCTGTTGGATCGACCGTTGTGGGCGGCCTCATATTCGGTGCGGGCTTTGCCATACTCGGGTACTGCCCCGGGACAGTCGCCGGTGCAGTGGGACAGGGAGCGCTCGATGCACTGTTCGGCGGAGTAGTGGGCATTCTCCTCGGAACGGGCATCTATGCCGCTATCTATCCTGCACTGCAAAAACGCGTCCTCGGGCTGGGCACCTTCTCTTCGGACACCATCCCTGCCATGCTCCACGTAAATCCCTGGGCAGTCCTGCTCCCCCTCGCCGTGCTGATACTCGCCCTGTTCTGGGTGCTGGAATCGCTGGGGCTGTAGCGGATAGGCCCCCATATCACCCCTTTCTCCGGGGGATCCCCCGTGGGACATATATACAGGGCAAGCTATTATTCAGCCGACGCCCCTCTGTGGTGCGGAGGTAATCCACGTATGGAGACGCTTGAAGAAAACGCTAATAAAGTGATGCTCGCCCTTCTCGGGACAGAAATGAGGCCATACAGCGGTGAAGAGCTGACGATGCAACTCGAAATGTCACCGCAGGAACTCAACCGCGCCGTGGAATTGCTGTGCGATCAGGAGATGCTCGCAATTTTGGAGGAAACACCCCGGGACCCCTACTCCTTCGGGGCCGTCAAGATCACCGAAAAGGGGAAGAAAACCTTCCTGGAACTGAAGAGTGAGACCAGCTGCCAAACGTAGCACGGCAAAAAAGAGGGCGGCTTATTTCCCCTCGTAGATCCTGAGCGCTTCCTCTGCGCTCACATCGTCCATGGTGATGGCGGAGATGGCATTGCACATCCTGACCGCCTCTTCGAGGGATTTCTGGTGAATATTACGACCCGTGGCGTTTCCGGCCGTCCCGCCGATGTGAATCTGCTCGTGGAGCTGCTGGAGGAATGCCGGGACATCGATACTGGAACCGCCTGCACAGACCACATTCGTCATCCCGGCAGTGGTCGTCGCCTCTTTCAGCATGTCGGCCGATGCAACCCCATCCTTCTTGGGAGCGTTCACCTTGACAAAATCGCTGCCCAGGCAGGCGGCCACTGCGGCGGCTCCTGCGATGAGATGGGGGTCCTTCTCGTCCTTCACCGCGCTTCCCCGCGGGTAGATCCAGAGTACGGTCACGAGGCCGTGCTGGTGGGCCTCGTTGACCACCTGGGCGGCCTGGTGGAGCATCTGGGCCTCGAATTCGCTTCCCAGATAGATGGTGTAGCCGACCGCAGCGATCTTCAGCCCGCTCTGCTCCCTGAACCGGACGACCTGGTCGATGGTGAACCACTGGTTGCTCATCGGGTCCTGCTGCGCGGTCTTGACGAGATTGGTTTTTGAATTCAGTTTCACCAGGTAGGGGATGTCGGGGTAGTGCCTGCCGTAGCGGGCGATAAGACCGAGCTGGGTTGCAAATACCCCGATGCGGCCCTGTTGTGCTATGCGGAACAGGTGCTCGGGATCAGCATCGTCCTCATGAATCCCTTCGCCGTAAAAATCGGAATTCAGGTGCTCGACACGCTGGTCCCCGGCAAGGAGCATCAGCCGGCCGGTGCCATGCGTGATCATCTCGAAATTCTTGCGATAGATTTCACGTGCCTCTTCCGGCACATCGAGGGGAATTACCACATCAGAAGCGCTCGACATACACACCCATGTTTTCCCTTCACACATAAAAATTGCGGGGAGAGAAGGCACTGAGAAGGCTCAAAGCAGGGGGGATATATCCTCACCCGTCTCCTCGCCGTAGCGGCGCACCGCATCGGGGGAGCCGCGAAGCAGCCTGCGGGCGGTATTGTACACGCTGGGCGTCGATTCGGCGTCGGTATTCTTTAGCAGTCCCACCAGCACTCCGACGAGCGCTGCCCTGTACTCCACCTCCATGCGGTCGATGTTGCCGAAGACGGAAAGTGCGCTGACCGTGCTGTACTCATTGATCCGGGCGAGCCGGCAGAGCGCTTCGCCAAGAAACGCCCTACCCTCGGCCGTCTGCAGGGACTTCTTTTTGTTCTGGGCAAACCGGACGTAGAGAGCGCGCTGGTCGTTCGCCTGCTCGATGTGGAAGTGCGGCGATGTTTCGATACTTCTGACCAGATCGACGATGTCGGGGCTGTGCGCACCCGCGACGGCGGAGAGAAATGCCTCCCATGACACCGGGTGGGTGCGGCTCTCCTCCATGAACCGGTCAAGCACGGCCAGTCGATCGGGATCGCTGCTGTTGATGATGCAGGCGAAGGCGGCAAGCCGGTCCGTGGGATTGGCGGCTTCCTCAAACTGCCGGCGGGCAAGAGCGATCGCCTCATTTGTATCGAGCGCACAGAGCACGGAAAGGCAGACATTCTTCAGCTGCCGTTTCTTGATATCCGCAATACGCCATGCAAACACGTCACGGTCGCTGATCTCGGCGCTGGTACTGGAATAGAGGCTCATGATCTCGGGGGCGTACCGTGCCGCAATGGTGCGAAGGATGCGCTGTCTGGCCTCGTAGAGGTCCCCGTAGCGGTGGGCGTAATTCTCGTCGGCCACCGACTCAAAGATGGTAAGGAACTGGCCGCCTGCTCTGTCCATGAGCGCGGCATCGTGCATCAGGTCGAAATAGAGAAGCGTCAGATCTTCCGGGATTTCTGCGGAATCATCGTTCATCAGCCGCAGTTTCTGGCGATCGAACAGGCGGTTGAGGGCCATGAACCGGTTGACCACATCGGTGTCATGCCGAGCCTGAAGGAGGAGTTCGGCATCGGCGGCATCGTTCTCCACCTGCCCGTAAAAGGAACCCCCGCGGTTGAGCGAGAGAAATGCCGGCGTGCCCGTATACGAGAATGCGAGCCGTTCTACAGGATTCTTCACCCGGATCAGCCGTTCTTCGATATCACATCCATTTTCGTCCACAAGCGCCGCAATAAAGGGGAATTCCCAGATATGGTTGTCAGGACGCGGTTTTTGCGTGAGCACCAGCGAAAACCCCCCGTCCTCTGCACATTCCCCACTGCTGACATGCACCGTCGGAAACCCGGTCTGCTTGAGCCACTGCGCCGCCATTTCCCCGAAAGAAATCCCTGAGGCCGCTTCCATCGACTCGATCCACTGGGCGCGGGAGGCATTTTGGTGCCGGAAGACGGTGTGGTATCGATCAAGGCCCCTGACGAATGCCTCCTTCCCCATCAGCATCTCGATCATGCGGACGAATTCCGGCGCTTTCACGTAGGTCACGTTGGTGATGAGCTCGTTGGGGTCGTTGAACCCGTCCGGTTCGATGGGCATGGATCCCGCACCCCGGTCAAAAAAGAAGGTCCCCCCGTCGGGGGAGAGGAGGCGGAGGATCGTCTGCAGCCTGCTGTAGTCTTCGCCGAAGAGAAACGCGTGGTACCAGTCCTCGATGTACACGGTCACCGCCTCGTTCAGCCAGAGCTCGAACGGGGTCTTTCCGGTCACCTCGGACCCGTTGAGGTTGTGGTAGAACTCGTGGACCTTCACCCGCACCATGTACTCGTACGAAGGATCGGTTGCCTGCGCAAAGGGGATGATGCGGTTTGCGGTGATGGTGGTGTTGCCCACGTTCTCCATGCCCCCGAAATCGGAATTCTGCATGGCGATTTCGCGATACACCGTTCCAGTGTACCGGTACCCGGGACGGATCGCGCGCGAGAGGTCCGCGAGGCGGGCACGGAGATCCGCCACGCGGGACGCGTCTCCTCCCGCCAGCAGCAGGATGTCCCTATCCTTTGAGAGGCGGTATATTTCGTCCCGCTGTTCCCGCGCCTCATAGCGTTCGGGCCCGGTATAGCAGTAGATCCAGAGGATGGCGTCGGCAAGCATGTCCAGCGCCTGCCGGGCTTTCGCCTCGTCCGCACCGGGATGGAGGAGCAGTTCGAGAACGAACGCAGCCCCGTCGGGATACTCGAAGGATCGCGTGAATGCATCGTAGGTCCCCACCCCAACAAAAAAGAGGTACGGGGCCATGGGGGTGATTTCGTTGGAATACGTGATGGCATCCCGCCCTCCTCCCACCGGATGGCGGGGCACCGCCACGTCGCCGTTGGTGATCAGGTGGGTGTAGCGCTCGTCGGCGGTGATGGTGGTCCGATAGGTGCATTTTGCGGCCATGTCATCGATACACGGCACGATGCGCTGGAACCCCCACTGCTGGCACTGCGAGATCTGCTGGGGAGGGGCTCCGGGCGGGGTGGCATCGTAGTAGATCCCCTCGAGGAGGTGATCGGAGGGGCGGCAGACGGTCTCGGTGCGAACATGCGCCGACGTGTCCGGCGGGAGCGGCGAATCGAATATGATATGCAGGAGGCTATGCGCACGGTCATACTCCCACGCTATCCCGCAAGCCTCGCAGCCGACATCGAGGATCTCGAGGTTCTTTGCGTTCAACGTAAGCCGGGCGAGTGGCTCGCGACGCGTGGTGAAATTCAGGCGGGAGGCGACACGGGTATGGTCGTCGTAGATGTCGATCTGCAGGTCCATATGTTCGACGATAACCGGAGGTTCGCCAAAATCCTCGGGACGGTATTTCCAGATGTCGTGCGGGGGGCGTTTTGCGGGGGATTCTGGATCACTCATTGGGTCACTATTGACCGCTGATCCCATATCAATGCGCCATCGAGAAGAGCACGAACGCTACGGTAAGACGAAGATTCACTCTTCGTAGAGACGCAGGAGCAGCTCATCGATCAGGTCGGAGAGTGTCGAGGCGTCCGTCCTCTCCATCAGGACTCCGGAGTTCGAAAATGCATAGCCCGGGCCTTTTCCGGTAAGGTCTTCCTGTGTGATGACGGTGTCGACCTTATAGGCGAGCAGTTCTTCGGCCACCCTGAGACCCTTTCCCTTCTCGGTGCTTGCATACCGGTTTTCAACAATCTCCTGCCGCTCGATCCGTTTGGTGATCAGGTCGATAACGATGAGGGCAAAATAAGGAGCTTCCCCGAAATGATGGCTTATCCTGCCCTTGTGATCGGCGAGGGGAACAGCATAACGGATTTTTGTTTTCTGCCAGGGTTCGTAGTGGATGATGACGCGGTCGACGTTGGGCACCTGCGCTCTGATGGCGGACTCGATCCGCTCGCTGACCAGGTGAGCGCGCTCCAGGTCACGCAGCCGCAGCACAACGTCCGCCTCCACGAAGATGTACCTGCCCGAATTTCTCCCGGTCACGCGCCGGACTTCGGTCACCACCGGCTCGGCATGAATGATTGCCCGGATCACCTCGAGCGTCTCGTGATCGACCGACGCATCGAGAAGGACCCGCATACCTGCCTTGAGGATGTCCCATCCCGACCGGAGGATGAAGAACGAGATGATCACCGCACCGATGCGGTCGAGAGGGAAGGCCAGATACTGCCCGAAGAGGGCAAAAAAGACGATTAACGAGGACAATACATCGGCCTTGTGCTGGATGCCGTCTGCAATGATACTCGGCGAGTTGAAGGTACGCCCCACCCGTTCCTGGTAGGCGCCGAAGAGATAGGGCACGGGGACGAGTGCGGCGACCGCGACCAGCACCCACCCACTGTACGACACAACTGCCGCCTCGCCCATCACCGCCTCCGTGATGATCTCGTACACGGTGAGAAAGAGGAGAAATGCAATGGCGACCGATACGACATTTTCAATCTTATAGAGCCCGTACGGGAACTCCTCGCTCTTTCGTTCAGAGAGGTGCAGCCCGATGATGAGCGCTGCGGAGGCGAACACGTCCACAAGCGAGTGAATGGCGTCCGCACGAAGGGTGAGGCTTCCGGAGACCAGGGAGAGCGCCAGCTTGACCGCTACGAGGACGATGTTGAGTGCGAGGGAGAGAAGCGCCACCCTGAGCACTGCCGATACAGGCGATCGTTTCGGTTCGAAGTTGGTTTCCGGCATCTGCCACCCGTTTAGCCGTGATAAGGGGCGATAGGAGCCGGATGGACAAATATCTTGTGCAATAGCCTATCAAGGGCGAATAGGGACGGCCTTCGAGGATATATGCCTGAATTAGTAAGCTATTTCAATCCAAACCCGCATTGCTCTCTATGGTGGATCTGCTCCCCGGCACCTGGCTTATCAGTACGCCGCAATGGTGTTCAGCTGGGCGGGAGCGCTCATCACCATCTACGGCGGATTGTTTGCCCTCTTCAGGATCATCCAGCGAGAAATCCTGAAACAACCCATAAAATACAACGATATCAGGCTTAATTTTACCAATAAAATCGTATTCGGCCTTGAATTTTTCATTGCTGCGGATATCCTCACCACCCTCATCGCCCCCTCGCAGGAAGAACTCATCCTCCTCGGCGCCGTGGTCGTCATCAGGACGATCCTCGGGTACTTCCTCGAAAAAGAGGCGGAAGAATTCAAGATCGAGCGGGAATGAAGGACACCCCGATGCACCCGAGGGGATCCCAGTTTCGTTTCGCTTATCTCCTGTCGATGAATCGTTTCGGACGCCCCTTCGCCCGGTAGAGTTCAAGTCCTTCGGGATCCGTGAAATGAAAGACCACCTCGAACGCACCGTCGTTGTACTGGTCAAAGAGCGGGGGTTTCCCGGCGAAAAATGATTTCAGGAAGGTCTCCTGGACCAGTTCCCGGTCACAATGCCCCGGATCCTCGCATTCCACGCTCACCCGCAACGTAGTCCCGCTCTCCTCCCCTCCCCCGTAGAGAAATGCCTCATACTCGCCGGTGAGGTACTCCATGTTGTCACGGCAAAAGACTCCCCGTTCGATGTCGACGCGGTTCACCGGCACTCCGGCGACCCAGAAGGTCTCCGCTTCGCGCTGGGGGTTGAGGATCTTCATGTGGGTCCTCCCGCAGGCGCATCGCTCCCTCGACAGTACCACCGTGGTGTCCTCGGTATCATAATTGATGAGCACCATTCCCGCGTGTTCGCCCACGGGGACGAGGGTGGTCAGCACGATCCTCCCGCACTCGCCTTCCTGCACGAACCCGCGGATGCCGGGATCGTAGAGGTCCATGTGCACCAGATCCTCGGGCACATGGAGCCCGCTGATATCGGTGCATTCTCCGCACATCGTCCCTTCCGTCGAGCCGTAGGTATTGTAGACATCGACGCCCCAGACTTCGGCGAGATATGCCCTTGATTCGGCAGCAAAGCTCTCCCCCCCCACGATCAGCCTGCGGATGCTGCTTGTTGCAGGGTCGAGGCCCATATCCCTGAGCCGGCGGGCGAGCCGCAGCAGCTTGAAGACGCTCCCGACGATCGCCGTAGGCCGGAAACTGGTGATCACGCGGGGAGGGAAGGTGCACTTCCCCTCCGGAATAACGGAGAAACCCACGTTGCGGGCGGCAAGGGTCATCGTGTTCGCCCCCACGTTCATGCCGTAGCTCGCACAGACCACCACGCGGTCATCAGGGCCGAATCCCTGCGACACAAAACAGCGTGCGTATTTTTCCGCGTACCGCAGCCAGTCCGCCCAGGTCAGGAAGAACGCTTTGGGGGTCCCGCTTGTTCCGCTGGACTCATGGATGGTGAAGATGCGGTTCCAGTCAACGCTCAAAAACCCGAACTCGCCGGTGACCGGCGGCTGGTTTTCCCTGAGATTTTTCCCGCCGATTAACGGCAGCGAAAGAAGGTCTTCGTGTTCCCTGATCGAACCCGGACTGATGCCTTCTTTCTCGAACATCCTTCGATAATACGGTGAATGTTCGGCAGCGTAACGAACGGTATAGGCGACGCGCTCATCGACGAGGGCATCCAGATCACCCCGGTCAAGCGTCTCGATTTCAGGATTGAAATATGCCATCGCTCAAGCTCCCGGACATTGCAAAGGTTTCAGGGCTGATTAATGATTGCGGTATCGGGGGCAATGACAGGGCAGAATGCGGGATGCGCTATCACGGGAAGGGCGCACTCAAACGAAGGATATGCAGGATGCCGCGCAGACACAGGGGATGAGGATTATGCCGTGGCCTTCTTGTCAATCACATCGATCGCTTCGGTCGCTGCAGCGCGGATTTCTTCATCATCGTCATTGAGAAGTTTTCTCAGGTACTCCTTGGCTTCGAGGTCCTGTAGCTCGCCGAGCGCCACGACCGCACCCATGCGCACACGGCGATCTTCATCATCGAGTGCAGCGATGAGCGGTTTTACCGCACGCTCCCCCATCGAAATGATCGAGTCGGTCGCCCAGAGCTGTACCCGGGTTTTCTCATCCTTGAAGAGCTGTATGAGCGCGATGGCTGCCCGTTCATCACCAATCTGGCCGAGAATTTTGGCGGCCTCCTCCCTTATGCGCCAGTCCTCGCTGTCCAGTGCATGCGAGAGCGGCACGATTGCTTCAGATCCGCGTGCGACAAGGGCGTCATGCGCTTCCAGACGAACTTTTTTCGGCTTGTTCTGTCCGAGATCCTCGATCAGCGTAGGGATGGTTTTGTGATGAGAGGGACCGTCTTTCTGCTGCTGAAGAAAATCAAATAACCCCATTCTGAACCTCTCTTTAATATTATATCCATAATTTTTTGAAATATATCAACATTGTGAAAACGAATTCATGCGAGTATCCGGGATTCCGGTCGACACACATGGCTCAAAGAGGCAACGTCATTTATACCTCGGCGGGAACAGGTACAGACGACCGATTGTTCACTGTTCAGGCAGGGATTATGACGATGGGTGCGCCGGATACCGCTGAAAAAACGAGGCAGGAGAAACGACGTGCATTGTTCGTGAAAAACCTTGACCATCCTGAGGCGCCGTACCGTTGGGGTGCCGCAGAGGCGCTTGGGAGGATGGAAGACGCGGGAGCCGTCGATGCGCTCATCCCCCTTCTCCGTGACCCCGACTGGCGGGTCAGGATGAAGGCTGTGTGGGCACTGGGGAGAATCGGCGATGCAAAGGCCGCGCCATACATACACCGCCTCGCACGCGACGAGTCGGAAGCGGTGCGGGACATGGCGAAAGAAGCGATGCAGGAGCTCCTGAAACGGCGCTTTCGAGAGCATTCCAAAGACCATGGATGACGCATCCCCGAGAGGCAAACGGCAGATCCCTGCAGGCTTGCCTCCCGACATCGCCTGAACGCACATTCACAGGCTATTTATCCTGTACTGGAGTATACTTCCCACGGTGATTATTGTGATCGAGTGGATCATCGGCATTATCATTCTCGTTGTTCTTGTCGCCCTCGGCGGCATGTTCGTGGCTATTTACAACAGATTTTTCAACCTCAAAAATTCCGCCGAGGCCACCCTCGGCCAGATCAGGGTTGCCATGAAGAAGCGCCTCGATCTCGTCGGGCAGCTGCTCGGCGCAGTGAAGAGTTATGCCAGCTTCGAGAAGGAGACGCTGGAGAAGGTGACCGCCATGCGAAGCAGCGTGGGCAGCGCAGGCCCCGGCGACCTCAACGAGGTCGAGGCAGAGACGCGGTCCATTCTCGGCCGCCTCTTTGCAGTCGTGGAAAATTACCCTGACCTCAAGACGTCTGCCACCGTCACCGACCTGATGAATTCGGTCAGGGGCGTGGAAAACGAGATCGCCCGGCAGCGGTATACCTATAACAACGTCGCCCAGCAGCTCAACACCATGACCGAGACCATTCCCTCCAACATTGTTGCGTCCCTCATCGGAATGCAGAAACTGAACTACCTCGAGTTCGAGGAAGAGATTGAAAGGCCGCCTGAAATCACGTTCTAACGGGTCGATGTCGTGAGCGAAACACGTCAGATCGGAGTGGTGATCCTCATCACCGCGGCAATGGCGGTGCTCGCCCTCGCAGCCCTCGCTGCCCTCCCGGCACTCCTCGAGGGCAACCTCGTCGTGGACACCTACGAGGCGGCATGGCAGGAGGACGGCACGCTCGTCGAGCGCTACACCTACGAGGTGAAAGAATCGGGCCGGTACCGCATGCTCTTTCGCGTCTGGGACGCCCCGCTCACCGCGCAAGCTCTCGACGAACCGCATATCGAATTTGTGAGGATGAACGTCCCGGCAGGAACGACAGGCTACTATAAGGATCACCTCGGCCGGGTCACCCTCATCGATACCGGCAATACGGCATATCAGGCGACGATTGCAGACCTCGCCTTCCCCAACGAGGCAGGCATCTATAACCCGGCATACTTCGAGGCAGGGACCTACACGGTCGAATATACCTTCCGCGTACGCCCGCCCATCGAGTACGACGAGTCCGTCGCCCATATCAACCTCCAGCTTGCGCGCGAGCACGTGCCCTACCGCAACGTTGCCATTACCATGCCGGCAACCTCTATTGAGCAGCTCTACCCGCATCCCCCCACGCTCACCGCCACACGCGAGGGTGAATCGTTCGTCATCAGGGGAAGCGCTCCCCGAGACGACCTTGTGGAGGTGGAGATGCTGCTCTCCCGGGACAGTCTGGACACCCTCGCGGGATTCCCCGTTGTGGTCGAGGATGTCCAGGGCAAAACAGAATCGGCCAATCTCTGGTATTCGCTGCCCTTTTCTGCAGCGATTGTGCTCAATATTCTTGCAAAGGCCGCCATTCTCGCCATGCCACTCCTGCTCTTCCTCGTCTACCGGCGATGGGGCAGGGAAAAGGAGTTCACCGTTCCTCAGTACCTGAGCTTCGTGCCCAACCCCGATCTCCGGCCGTGGCAGGTCAACCTCCTCTTCAAGGGAGATGCCGTCGACTTTGACGAGAACGGGTTTTATGCCACCCTGCTCGACCTGCATCGGCGCAACAAACTGGAGATCGCCGAAAAGGAAGAGGGAAAAGGGGTGACCATCCGTATCCTCGACGATCGGGTCGAAGATCCCTACGAACAGCGCGTGATTTCTTTCATCAGAAATGCAGGCGAAAACGGCAAACTCGATACGGGCACCATGGAGGCACTCGCTCAGCGTGCCGATCACAGCACCAGCGCGCGGCTCTCCATCATGCGCCTCCAGACGACACTCAAGGCATTATCGGACACCGTCGACCGGTCCATTACCCGCGCATACCTTGTGGAGGGGAGGCAACGGGTGCTCCCGCTCGCCTTTCTGGGGGCAATACCCTGCGCACTCTCCGTCCTTCTGCTCATCTGGGCTCCGGGAACCGTCCCCCTGCTCATGCCCGCAGCAGTGCTCTTCTTTGTGGTCATCCTGCAGGTCGTGGTAGCGGCCCTCTTTCCCACGACGCTCTTTGGTTCGTGGAAGGGCGACCACTACAAAGAAAAACTGGAATGGAACGCATTCACCGAGTTTCTCTCGGACATGGCGCTCATCAGGAAGTACTCGCCCGCCGACCTCTCCATGTGGGGCGAGTGGCTGGTCTACGGCACCGCCCTCGGTGTGGGCGACCGCGTGGAGCAGGCAATGAAGGAACTGCACATCAATATACGGGAGACCGGCATGCCCCATTACTCGTACCTGCATTTCGCCTTCGTGCCGGTGGTGGCATACGCCCTGCCGTCAAGCGGCGGTGGCGGATTCGGCGGCGGAGGTGGCGGAGGATTTGGTGGAGGCGGGGGGTTCGGCGGCGGAGGCGCCGGGGGAAGGTGATACCCCGCGGTCACTCCAGAAAGAGGGGGAGGGTGCAGGGCGCTCCGCCTTCCTCCACGCACCCCCCGTCCCACCGCGATCCCGCCGGGTGCCCTTCCCGGTCGCCGTCGATCTCCTTGAGGATCTCCACGAGCACCGAGAACAACGCCGCCTCAAGGGGATCGTCGAAGGCATAAAATCCCTCGCTGGAGTGGCACTTTGCCATTTCAGCCAGCTTTCCGGCATATACCTGGTCCTCTTTTCTCATCGCCTTCTGCACCCGCATCCAGCGGTCGGCGGTGTTTTTCACGCCAAGACGGACGCTCTCGAAACTTCTGCCCATACAATCATTCACTCCTATCGCTTCTCCGTGTGTCGGCAGGTGCTCATAAGGATGGGCGGTGAAGAGCGTGAAAGTGTCCGCCGTGGATCGGAGGGGGAGTATGTTCTTGAGGGCGCGATGCAATAGTTCAGGTAACGATGCCAATGGACGGCTATGCGGGGAGGATCCTCTCCGTCGATCTCTCGCACGGCAAGGTGGCGACCGCGGGGTTCCCGGAACCCTGGAAACACACCTGCATCGGGGGGCGCGGGCTCGGTGCGAAGATCCTGTACGACCAGGCGGATCCGCGCCTCGATCCCTTTGATCCCGAAACACTGCTGGTGTTCGCCGCGGGGCCCCTTACCGGCAGCGGCATTCCGCTGGGCTCGCGCTATGACGTGATCACCAGGTCGCCCCTCACAGGTACCATTACCAGCGCAAATAGCGGTGGGAGATTCGGCACCGAGATGAAGCGGGCAGGATTCGACGCGGTGGTGGTGCGGGGAAGATCGCCGTCGCCGGTCGTGCTCCACCTGCAGGAGGAAAGTGCTGAACTGCACGATGCTTCAGCCTACTGGGGGATGACCACACGGGAGACGGAAACGGCGCTGCGCCGCGATCTTGGTGATGCGTCGGTCAGGATCGCATGCATTGGCCCTGCCGGCGAGCGCCTTGCACGGATGGCCTGCATCATCAACGACGGAGGGCGCGCCGCAGGGAGGGGCGGTGTCGGGGCGGTCATGGGATCGAAGCGGCTCAAGGCGATCGCCGCCCTCGGTGACCGGGATGTCGATTTCGCCGGGGGAGAAGCGCTCGATGAGGCGAAGGCCCTGATCAGGAACAGGCTCAAGGAGAGCGGGATCACCAGCGGCGCCCTGCGCACCCACGGCACCGCATCGGTGCTCACCCGCGTCAATGCAATGGGCGTGCTGCCCTCGTGCAACTTCCAGAAGGGAAGGTTTGCGCACGCGGAACGGGTATCCGGGGAACGAATGACCGAGACCATCCTGACGCAGAGGACGGCGTGCTATGCCTGCACCGTCGGCTGCGGACGGGTGACTGCGGTCGGTGCTGAAGAGGGGGAAGGGCCGGAATACGAGACCATCTGGGCGTTCGGGCCCAATTGCGGCATCGACGACCTCGAGACAATCGCACGGGCAAACTACCGGTGCAACGATCTCGGGCTCGATACTATCTCCACCGGGGCAACCATCGCCTGCGCAATGGAACTCTCCGAGCGGGGAATCATCCACGAGCACCTGCACTTCGGCGACGGGGATCGTATGGTCCGGCTGGTGGAGCAGATCGGGATACGCGAGGGCATCGGTGACGAACTCGCCGAAGGATCGCTGAGATTCGCCGCACGTCACGGCAATCCAGAGTGTTCCATGAGCGCCAAAGGCCAGGAGCTGCCGGCGTACGACCCGCGGGGGCTGCAGGGGCTGGGGCTCAACTATGCCACCTCGGTCAGGGGAGGCTGCCACGTCTACGGCAATGTCGGGTATCCGGAGATCGGGGGATCGCCGGTAAAACTGGATCCCGATGCCACGGAAGGCAAGGCGACGTGGACCAAACTATTCCAGGATCTCGCCGCCGTGATCGATTCCTCGGGCATCTGCACCTTCACGCTCAAAGTCCTCTGGATTCCCGACTATGTTGCAATACTCAACGCCGTCTGCGGATTCGAATTCGATGAACACGACCTGCTCCGCACTGGAGAGCGGATCTGGAACCTCCAGAAACTCTTTAATGTCCGGGCAGGGTTCGGGAAAAACGACGATACACTTCCCTCACGCCTCCGTTGCGAACCGCTCGATGATGCGGGAGCGCGTGCCCGTGTGTGGAGAGGGGAGGAGATGCTTGAGGAGTACTACGCCCGGCGAGGCTGGGATGCCGACGGTATGCCGACGGTGGAAAAACTGCGGGAACTCGGTATTGCATAAGAAGGGGCTTCCAACCCTCATGATACCGCCGGCAATATCTCCCGGGATTTGAACATACGATAGGGACGTATTTCGATTATCCGATCAGCCAGTAATAGGCCGGAGAAAGAGAAATTCCCCGGCAAAATACTATTTATTATTTTTTATACGAAAAAGTATATAATAAAGGATGTTGCAGTAAGGAGGTATATCCCTTTATTCAGGGGGGATTCATGTGATGAAAAACTTGATCGTACTCCTTGTACTGCTCGTTGCGGGAGGGGTGTTTGTCGCCGGATGCACGACCGGAACCGGTAATGCGACGCCGACAGAGACACCCGGGGCAACAGAGACAGTAACAGCGGAAGTGACAACGCTTCCCACCACGGAAATGACTACGGAAATGACTACGGAAATGACTACGGAAGCGACCGAGGAAATGACCGGAGAGGCGACGGAAACATCAACTGAAACGGGAGCAACGGCAAACATCGTGGACACCGCAGCGGAAGCAGGACAGTTCACCACCCTGGTAGCGGCGATCGATGCCGCGGGGCTGACCGAAGAGCTGAGTACCGGCGGTCCCTACACGGTCTTTGCACCGACAGATGCCGCCTTTGCCGCGATTCCAACCGAGACGATGGATGCACTGCTCGCCGCACCGGAGGGGGAGCTTACGCAGATTCTTACCTACCACGTCGTCGATGGCGAGTACTTTGTGGCAGATCTGGCGACCATTGGGTCGCTCGATACCCTTGAGGGATCCGCACTCAACATAAGCGTCGAGGGCGACACGGTGATGGTGGACGGAGCGCAGATCATCGAGACGGACATCCCGGCGACCAACGGCATCATTCAGGTCATCGATGCGGTGCTGATCCCGCCCGGTGTCGAGCTGCCGGCTGCTGGCGCAACCGACAATATGACCGAGGAAGCTACCGAGGAGATGACCGAAGAGGTTACCGAGGAGATGACCGAAGAGGTTACCGAAGAAGCCACGGAAACTCCGGCGTGAGATTCATCCGGGGAATACCACACTTTTTTCATTTTCATCTTGCGTGCGGGCATGCGCATGCGTTATCACGAAGGATGCTGCGAATACGCATGGAGAACCACTTCGGAGCAGCGGCCAGAAGAAAGTAATCATGGCACCGGAGAAAGGTGCTACGCGATGGGTCCTGCAACACCCTCGACTGTCCTGTGTGCCGGGGCATCAAACAGAACACTAAAATTTATGGCGGTATTCATTATTAGCTATGCCGGATGAGCCGCAAGGATCTGCTGAGAGCGTTGGTGCATCCATGTTCAAGGACGAACTGGAAACCATTACCGCGGCCATCGAGTCGTACGGCGAGAAACCTCCCGACAATATCGCTATGATCTCGGATCCCTTTGCCGGTCAGAATTTTATCATCGAAGAACTCAGGCACCGCTACCCCGACACGATCTCATATCTCCCCTTCTTTTCCGTGGTAACGAGCAAAGACTTCATCCCCAACCTCTATACCGCGAAAGACGTGGTCATCATGGAGCGCTGCCATTTCCTTGCATTGAGAAAGGTTGGCGGGTTTGCCATGCTGGACGAGTTTCTCGATTTCATCTCATCGTCGGAAAAACTCTTCATCACCACATGGAACAGTTACTCCTGGTCGTACCTGAACGCCGTGAGGCAGATAGAGGGGTTTTTCCCGGAGATCATTCACCTGCCTAAAATGGACAGCAAAACCCTCAAAGAGCTCATCCTCTCAAAATACGAAGGAGCAAGGATCGAATTCATCGATGATCGCGTGATCGAAAAGAAACAGGGGTTCGAGGTGCTGGAGCGGAAGATCACCCTCCCATTCACAAACACCGCGCTTACCATTCCGTGGATATCATACAGCCCGGGCGAGTCGAAGAAAGAGGAAATCGAGATCGAAGATGCAGTGTTTAACAGGATCAACATCATTGCAGACGGCAATTACGGGGTAGCACAGAGGGTCTGGGAACGGAGCCTCGATTACCCCGAGATGAAGACGAGCAACATTCCTGAAGTGCCCTGCGCCGTCGATCTCACCATCAATGAGGCGTTCCTCCTCACCATCATTCTCTCCATGGAATCCATTCAGCTCGTGGACCTTGCTGAGATCGCCGGGCCGGAGATCAATATCGACCAGAATCTCTACCGGTTGATACAGCACGGCCTCGTCGAGGAGGAGAAGGGGTACTTTCACATAAAACCCGAAGCGCTCAAATGTGTGTGCAATTACTTAACGCGCATACGGATGGTGTGGTGAATGGCGAACGGCATCCAACCCGACATAACTGACCTGCCCATCAAGGAGATCGATATCAGCACCATCCTCTACATCGGCTACATCCTCATCATCGCCTACATCGCGGTGCGGGTGCTCAGCTGGGTGCTCATGAGGCTCTCCGAGCGCGCCGGGATCTATCGTATTTCGGTCACCATGGCGATCCCGCTCCTCAAGATCGCCATCTATAGCACCGCTCTCTACCTTTTTATCACCGCCATCATCGAGCCGTCCCTCTCCCAGTTAGTAGCCTTCGCAGGGCTCTTCGGCGCCGCACTCGGGTTCGGGCTGAAGGACGTATTCGCCGATATTATCGGCGGGATCGTGATCACGTTCGAGCGACCCTATCAGATAGGGGACAAGATCGCCATCAAAGAGCACTATGGGGAGGTAATCGACATCGGCCTCCGATCAACCCGCATCCGTACCCCCGACGACTCCGTTGTCACGATCCCCAATTTTCTCGTCTTTAATCAGTCTGTCGAGAGCGCAAATGCGGGAAAAACAGAAATGATGGTGGTGATCGATCTCTTCATAGATCCCGAAAGCGACGCGGGATTGGCGATGAATATTCTCAAAGACGCCCTGGTTACCTCGAAATATGTCTATATCACTGCAAACCGGCCTTATACCGTTCTGCTGGATGATTTCCCCTTTTATAAACGGGTACGGGCGAAGGCATATGTCAATGATCTGCGGTACGAGTTCGAATTCAAGTCGGAAGTGACCCGCCGGGCATGGATGGCCTACTCCCGAGAGGGGATACGTCCGCCGCAGGTGCAGCGGATCCTCCCGGAGACGGCCGATCAGAACGAACGCACCAGCGAGCCTTCCACCTGAGTTTTTTGCTGCCCTCCGTCCGGCCGTCTTCTTCCTGATCCCGAAAAGGTATAAATGGGCACACGCCAGTGGGTAGCAGGGAGGAGTGAGCAAATAATGACGGTCGAACATGTGGACGGTGAGGACCGCGGCGATATTCTGCTTTATGCGCTGAGCACCTGCCAGTGGTGCAGGAAGACGAAAGAGCTCCTGATGGAGCTGGGGGTGGCGTTTGATTACATCTATGTCGACCTCCTCAAGGGCAAGGAACTGGAAACCACCTACGATGAGATGAAAAAGTATAATCCCCGCGTTTCATTTCCCACGCTGATCATCGATGAACGCTGTATCGTGGGCTTCCAGGAGGAGGCAATCAGGGAGGCGTTGAGCGGATGAAACCGGAAGATATCACCGAAGACGAGGTGGAACGGCGCTACCAGCGGCTCAAACGCGAGGCCGAACGGGGCGGCTACCATCTCAATCCGGACGTGGAATTCACCAAATCGCTGATCAGGGGGTTGATCGTCAATGAACAGCGCTACGGATATATGGGATGCCCCTGCCGGCTTAATTCAGGGAATAAAGAGGAAGATCTGGACATCATCTGCCCCTGCGACTACCGTGATCCCGATCTTGTCGACTATGACGCCTGCTATTGCGCCCTCTACGTGACAAAACCTGTGCTTTCCGGGGAAAAGGAACTGCGGCCCATTCCGGAACGCCGCCCGCCGCGCGAAGAGCGTGCGACAGCGCGGCGGCCGTCCCCGGCTCACCTGTCCCTCCCCCTACCGGTGCTGCGGTGCCGTGTCTGCGGCTACCTCTGCGCACGCACCGATCCTCCCGAGATCTGCCCGGTGTGCAGGGCAAAAAAAGACCGGTTCGAACGCTTCATCGAGTAATGCCGGGAAGCGTCCACCCTTTTCTTTCGAAATTCTTTTTTATGCCGCAGGAGGGTGCATGCCAGCCTGCATGGATAGGAAGCGCTATGTAAAGAGACGCACTCTGGAACACTGAGAACATGTGCCCGAGGAGGCGATTGTGATGAAAAAGCAGCATCCACTACCCTATCTTCTCTTTTTCCTGATTGCCGTGCCTGCGATAGCCGCCCTCTGGTATGGCTACCCGGGAGGGGAAACGCCCCTGCTCGGCGCAGGCATCGTGCTCCTGCTCATCGCCCTGACGGCCGCGTCCTCCACGAAGGTCGCCGACCAGTGGGAGAAAGCGGTGGTGCTCAGGGTGGGCAGGTTCCGCACATTGGCGGGGCCGGGCATCTTCACCATCATTCCCCTGGTAGACACCATCGCCTACTGGATCGATCTCCGTATCATCACCACCTCGTTCACCGCGGAAAAGACTCTGACAAAGGATACCGTACCGGTGGATGTGGAGGCGGTGCTCTTCTGGAAGGTCACCGATCCGAAGAAGGCCGTGCTGGAGGTCGAAGACTACCGGTCCGCGATCAGCTGGGCGGCCCAGACGGCGCTGCGCGAGGTGATAGGCAAGTCGAACCTCGCCGACATGCTGGAAGGGCGTGAGAAGCTCGACGCGGAGCTCCAGAAGATCATCGATAAGCGAACCGAGCAGTGGGGCATCCATATCAGTTCGGTCGAGATCCGCGATATCCTCATTCCCACCGAACTGCAGGACGCCATGTCCATGCAGGCACAGGCAGAACGCGAGCGGCAGGCGAGGGTGATCCTGGGCGAGTCGGAAAAACAGGTGGCTGCGCAGTTCGAAGAGGCCGCACGGACCTACGAGCACAACCCCACCGCCCCCTGCACCTGCGGGCGATGAACATGCTCTACGAGTGCCTCAAGGAGAACGCCACGCTGGTGCTGGTGCCCTCGTCGGTGCTCGACACTATGTCGCTCGGGGATATCTCCGGGATCACCGCCCTGACCAAGGGGCTCGCCGACCAGATGAAGGCGGCGCGTGAAGCGGCACATGTGATTCCGGAGACTGCACAGAAAGAAGAGAGGAGCGAAGAAGAAAAACCCCCGTCATGAGGGTCGGATCAGGAATTATCTTCTTCCAGCGGTATGACGATGGGAAAGCCGTTGTACCGCTCCACCACGGCGGGAATGCCGTAGACGTCCCGTATCGTCTCCGGCGTGACGACCTCGCGGCCGCCGGTGGCAAAGATGGTTCCGTCTCGTAAGAAGATGAACTTGTCCGAGTAGCGGAGGGCGAGGTTGAGGTCGTGCATGGTCATGACCGCCGAGACCTCGTGCCCGCGCACCACATCCCGGATGATGCCCAGGATCTCGATCTGGTTCTTGAGATCGAGACTGCTCGTCGGCTCGTCGAGGAGGAGGATGCGGGGTTCCTGCACGAGGGCGCGTGCGATGCTCACCTTCTGCAGCTCCCCGCCGCTCATCTCGTCGATGTAGCGCAGAGAGAGGGACCCGAGTTCAAGGCGTTTGATTACCGAATCGACGATTTTCAGATCACGTTCCGAGATGTTCCACCTGATATGGGGCCTGCGCCCGAGCAGGATGGCATCGAAGGCGGTGAGCCGCCCGGTCTCGCACCGCTGGGGGACATAGCCGATCTTTCTGGCAATCTCCATCTGGTCGAGTTTGAGTACGTCCTCATCTTCCACGAGGATGCTGCCCTCTCTCGGTTTGAGGATGGCGTTCATGCACTTGAGCAGGGTGGTCTTGCCGACACCGTTCGGGCCGAGGATAGAGAGCACCTCGTTGCGTTTCAGATCGAACTCGATATCGTCGAGGACGTTCTTGCTGCGATAGCTGAATGCCACGCCGCCGACCTCGAGGATCATCGCCGGTACCCCCTGAGGAGCAGGTAGATGAAGACCGGCGCCCCCATGAATGCCGTGAGGATGGCGACCGGCAGGATGTGGGGGGCGAGCATGAGGCGCGCCGCGGTATCGGAGGCGAGCAGGAGGACCCCTCCGGCGAGGCAGGAACCGGGGATGAGGTAGCGGTGGTCGTCGCCGATGAGACGGCGGACCATGTGCGGGCAGACCAGCCCGACAAACCCGATGACGCCGAGAAACGCGATAATGATGGCCGTAACCAGTGAGGCGATGAGCATGCCGACAAGCCGCACCTGCTCCACCTTCACGCCGAGCCCTTTTGCGGTCTCGTCGCCCGCATCAATGGCGTTGTAGTTCCACCGGTTGAAGAAGAAATAGACGGTGGCGATCACTGTGATGGCGGTGATCAGCAGGAGTTCGCTCCAGTCCGCCCTTCCTGCATCGCCGAAGGTCCAGAAGACCACGGCGGCAAGCTGCACATCGTCGGCAAAATACTGCAGAAACATCGTCCCCGCGGTGAAAAGAGAGCCGAGTGCCACCCCGGCGAGGACCATGACCTCGGGGGAGGTTCCCCGTATGCGGGAGATGGCAAGGATAACTCCGGTGGCGAGAAGGCTGAAAATAAAGGCCGCGATGGTGACGATGTAGGGATTGTCGATGATAATGGCATCCGCACCGCTGCTGTGCATGGTGCCGGCGCCGAGCACGATCACCGAGAAGGCGGCGCCGAATGCGGCGGCATTGGAGATGCCGAGTGTGAAGGGCGATCCGAGCGGGTTCCTGAGAATGGACTGCATCGCCACGCCGGCAACCGCAAGGCCGATCCCGGCGACGATTGCGGTGAGGGCCTGCGGGAGCCGGATGTTCCAGATAATGATATCCCACTTGTGCGATACGCTCTCCCACACCGGCAGGTCGACCGGCAACAGTGCGTTGATACGCTCCATGGTGCCGCTCACAATCGTCTGCACCACCTCCCCGGCCGGGATCTGCACTGCACCCACCGAGATCGAGTAGATGAGAAGGATGAGGAGAAGGGCCACGCCTCCTGCGATGAAGGAGACCTTCCTTCCCACATACTGCATGTACTCTTCGGGAATTTCGCCGTCAACGAGATGTATCGCCATCACCGCCTTCTACGCTGGTATCTTCCGTTGTTCAGGGTTTCATGAGAGTGCAATCTTCTGGAACGCCATCGAGTCGAATGCTTCGTTCATCTCATCGAAGACGGGCTCGCCCACTAGAAAGATGTAGATCTCGTCCGCTTTTGCTGAGGGATCGATATCACTGAACTGCTCGGGATAGAGCACCTTGCCGATGTAGTAGGCATCGGCGATGACGGACCCGTGATTCTTTGTGTACCAGTTATAGGGCAGCATGCCGTACACCTCACCGTTCTTGACGGCAGCAAGAGACTGGTAGGCCGGATCGTCCCGGAGCTCGTCGATCGCTGAGGGGCTCGTCTGGAGGGTGGAGAGATCGACGAAGAGCACATCGGGGTCCCACTCCACGATCTTCTCCTTGGCCACATCCGCATGCTCCGTCCCGACCCCGGCCGCGACATTCATGGCATTCACGAACGTAAACGGCGGGTAGGCAGGCTCTGTCGACTGGTAACCGTGCGGCCCACGGTAAGCGATGCCTCCGATATAGGTGCTCAGTTTGTCGTCATCTGCGATGCCTTCGGTGCGGGCATTGAGATCGGCGATCTCGGCGTCGAAGAAGGCAATGACCTCTGCCGCGCGATCCTCCTTGCCCATGACCTCGCCCATGATGGTGAGGGCCTGGTACATGTCATCGCGGTAGACACCGAGGTCGCCGTAGGCGAGGGCGACGACGGGGGTATCGGTCTTCGAGGAGAGCTGGTCGGCATCGGCCGCCGAGGTAACATCCATCTTGAAGATCACCTGCGGGTCGCAGGCGACGATCTTCTCGGGGTCGTCATTGCCGCGGAACTCCCCGATCAGAGGGTAGTCCTTGAACTGCGGGTTGGCAAGCGCGTAGGGACGGGCGTCGAATTGCGTCTCCTCCTTCTCGATATCGTCGACCCCCACGATGGCATCTTCGGCCTGCAGGTACGTCAGATACCGCAGGGTGCCGGCACCCGAGCAGACGACCCTGTCCGGCGCCTTGGGCACGGTCATCGATCTTCCAAGAGCGTCGGTGATGGTGATCGTCTCCGGTCCGGATTCGGTCGGCTGCATTGTGGTATCCGGGGACGATACACTCGACGTGCAGCCGCACATCAGCACACAGGCCGAAACGGCCAGGATCAGGAACACTGCGAATAGGTGAATACGTGTCAGTTTCACTCACAACCACTCCGATAAACAGGTAATGTCTCCGCCATGTATTAAAAAATGTCGATTGTGTATGAACAAGTATAGCAATTTTTAAAAAAAATGAAAATTTTTTCATTAAAATATTAAAATCGTAGCAATATTCATTACGATCCTTAAAATCGTATTATCGGCATGCTGATCCGGCTCCTCATCGATGCCGCACCTCGAAGAAGGCTGATTGCGCCGACGGGAAGCAATTATCAGATTCCGCGCCCAACTACATACTATGAGAAGCCAGGTGAAATGGGGGATCGCCCTCATCGTCGCCGGATGCGTTCTCCTTGTTCCCGGCATACCATTTCTCCTGTTCTATGCCCTGCCTCTCATCCTGATAGGCGCAGCATTGATCGTCTTCCGGGGGCGGGAGGCCTCGATCGAAGAAGTACACGCGGTGAAAGAGCAATGATTATCACGACCACAGAATCAGTCAACGGTGCCGGGTGCGAGATCCTCGGCATCGTGTTCGGCAACACGGTGCGTTCAAAACACCTCGGAAAGGACGTCATGTCAGGGTTAAAAAGCATTATCGGCGGTGAACTCCAGGAGTACACGGAGATGCTCTCCGATGCCCGCACTGAGGCGACCAACCGCATGATCAACGAGGCACAGAAACTGGGTGCCGATGCGGTGATCAATGTCAGGTTCACCACCTCCCAGACCACCGTCGGCGCTGCAGAACTGCTCGCCTACGGAACAGCCGTGAGACTGCGCAAAGAATAAGCGAGGGGGGATGCGGGGCTATTACCGTTCTACAAGAGCCTCGATTTCGATGATTTCGATCGGAGTGCCCCACTGGTGGATGGTAATCACATCACCCCTCAGTTTTGCCACAAACCGCACCCGCAGTCCCTGAACCTTATACTCGTCGGCGAGGTTAATCGGATAGTAGTTATGGCCGTCATCACTGACAATCCCGAAAAATCCCCCCTCAAGCGGGACAATACGTACCGTCCCTTTCCCGGAAAACACCGCGTCCTCACCGCGCTGGGGTCCACCGAGGCACCCGGACGAAAGGATGCATCCGATCAGCAGCAGAAGCACCATTCTTCTCAGCATGCTCTTCAGCCTCAATTCTTCCCCGCGCGAGCATAATCTTTGTGCACGATACCGCGGGTTGGTGTTGGATGACGCGGGGAATGCCTATAAAGGATAAGTGACCTTCGAACCACTACGGACCCCAGGGGTGCGGAGAGGTTGCGGGTCATATGGATATCGATGAAGAATCGCTCGCCTTCCACGAGCGTCACCGGGGAAAACTCGCCACACGGTCGAAGACGGAGATCCACTCGATGCACGATCTCGCCCTCGTCTACACGCCGGGTGTCGCTGCAGTGAGCAAAAAAATCGCACAAAATCCGGATGCGGCATTTCGGTATACGATGAAGGCGAACAGCATCGCCGTCGTCACCGACGGATCCGCCGTGCTCGGTCTGGGCGATATCGGAGGCTACGGGGCCATTCCCGTGATGGAGGGCAAAGCAATCCTTTTCAAGGAATTTGCCGACATCGATGCGTTCCCCATCTGTTTTGAAGAGAAAACGGCGGATCTCGTCGCGCAGATACGAAATCTCGCCCCCGTGTTCGGAGGGATCAACCTGGAAGACATCGCAGCGCCGCGCTGTTTCGACATCGAAGACAGCCTCCAGGACCTCGGCATCCCGGTCATGCATGACGACCAGCACGGCACGGCGGTGGTGGTGCTGGCAGCCCTGCTCAATGCGTGCAGGGTCTTGAATCGCGAATTTGCGGACCTGAACATCGTGATCAGCGGTGCGGGTGCAGCAGGCTTTGCCATCGTCCGCCTGCTCAAATGCCTCGGTATCGACACGAAATACTGCAGCCCGGCGGGAAATATCATCGTCTGCGACAGCCGGGGGATCATTCACAAACGCCGAAGCGATATTTTCGCGCAGAAGCACAAGTACATCATCGCCCACGAGACCAACAGGGCGGTGCTGACCGGCACGCTCGCCGATGCGATGGAAGGCGCGGACGCATTTATCGGCGTATCGGCACCCGGTATCGTCACGGAGGAGATGGTGGCATCGATGGGCCCTAATCCAATCGTCTTTGCCCTCGCCAACCCCGTCCCGGAGATCATGCCGGAACGGGCACTCGATGCCGGTGCGGCCATCGTGGGCACGGGACGCAGCGATTATCCGAACCAGATCAACAATGTGCTGGCATTTCCGGGAATCTTCCGGGGGGCGCTCGATGCCGCGGCCACGCGGATCACCGACCGCATGAAACTCGCCGCAGCCCATGCCCTTGCCGACCACGTGAACGCCCCCACCAGAAACCGGGTCCTGCCGGAAGTTATCGACAAACGCGTCGCATATTCGGTCGCGCGTGCCGTGCAGTGCGCCGCGAACGAATCGGGGTGTGCACGGGCATGGCTGCAGTCCTCCCCGCCCTGACTCCGACCAGGCAGCCCCCCCTTCGAGCCTGGCTCGATGTCCGGGCTCCTTTTATATATGATAACCGATTGTTCAATCGCGTATACTCGGTTCCTGCGGAGTGGTGATGATGGCAAAATGGAAGTGTAGCGTCTGCGGTTATGTGTATGATGAGGAGCAAGGGGAGCCCGCAACAGACACACCACCGGGCACCGCCTTCGAAGACCTGCCGGACAACTGGCGCTGCCCGGTATGCAACGCAGAAAAATCAGCGTTTTCGCGTACCAGCGATGAGGAAAAGGCCGGTCCTGCCCTGCTTATGAAATGGAGGTGCAGTGTCTGCGGCTACGAATATGACGAGAAGACGGGGGAGCCGGCGACCGATACACCGCAGGGGACACGTTTTGCGGAACTTCCCGATGGATGGCGCTGCCCGGTCTGCGGAGCAAAGAAGAGCGCCTTTTCCATGGTGAAAAAGGAAGAGCTCGTGCACGCCAGATCGGATACGACCGTCTCCGATGTGCTCATCTCCGAGATGGAGTCGCGGGGGATCACCCTGGTGTTCGGGCTCCCGGGGACCTCCGCTCTCGGGCTCGTGGATGCACTCAGGAAAAACCCGAACATGCGATACATCGTGGTCCGCCACGAGGAGAACGCCGCCATGGCCGCGTCAGCCTACCACAAGCTCACCGGGAAGATCGCCGCCTGCCTGACCATCGCCGGGCCCGGAGCGACCAACCTCGCCACCGGGCTCTACGATGCCAGGGAAGACCACGCCTCGGTCCTCTCCCTCAACGGTCAGGTGGCAATCCAGTACACCGGGCCGGGAGGGTTCCAAGAGATCGATCAGGACGCCTTCTTCCGCCCGGTCACCGCGTACAACAACACTATTTACGATAAAAAGATGGCCGTACTCCTCCTCACCAAAGCAATCAAATACGCCACCCTCCAGAAAGGAGTCGCCCAGATCTCCGTCCCCAACGACATCCAGAAAGAGCCCCTTGACGCCCCCATATCAAAACGGGAAAGCTGCATTTCGGGATTCAGGATTGTGCAGAGCGACGACGGCATCGAGCAAGCGGCAGAGGCCATCAACAGTGCAGAGCGCCCGGTCATTATTGCCGGGTGGGGTGCCTACGATGCCCCCGAAGAGGTGGTTGCACTCGCCCGCATCATCCAGGCGCCGATCGTCACCACCTACCGGGCCAAGGGGATGCTCCCTGACGACCATGAATGGAATGTGGGCATCCTGGGGTCGGTAGGCCCGCCGCAGGCGCGCACACTCGTCGACAATTCGGATCTGCTCATCACCCTGGGTGTCGGGTTTTCCAAATACACCAATGTGCCCCTCGATACCATGATGGTACAGGTGGACACGGACCCCATCAAGCTGGGGAAAAATCCGGAGGGTGTATCGCTCTGGAGCAACTGCAAGCTCCTCATCCCCAAACTGATCCCGGGACTGCGGGCCAGGGAAGATAGAGGCATTCTGGCGGAGATCGCGGGGATGAAACAGGAGTGGCGAAAGCACCTGGACGGGGAGGCGGACCCGGAAGCGGTACCCCTCCGGCCGCCGTTCATCATGAAGGTGCTCTCGGAAACCGTTCCCCCTGATGCCGTCATCGCCATCGACGTGGGGGAAGTCCAGTGGTGGTTCGGAAGGAATTTCCGGATGAAAAAGCAGCGGTATGCAATGTCCGGGTATCTCGGCACCATGGGGTTCGGGCTTCCCGGTGCAATCGCTGCAAAGCTTGCATATCCGGAGAAGACGGTTGTGTGCATCACCGGCGACGGCGGGTTTTCGATGGCGATGGCAGACTTCGTCACCGCGGTCAAATATGATCTCCCTATGGTCGTGGTGGTCTTCAACAACAAGCAGCTGGCCATGATCCAGGTAGAGCAGATGATGGAGCAGTACCCGAATTTCGGCACAGACCTGCTCAACCCGGATTTTGCCGCATATGCAGATGCATGCGGCGGAATAGGCATAAGGGTTGCACAGCCCTCGGCACTCAGGGATGCCGTTGAGCATGCCATCAATCTCAACCGGCCGGTCATCATCGATGTGGACACTGATCCCAAACGATTCTCCTGAACCCATTTTTCCTGCGGCCGGAGCATCAGAGACCACTGCGCATCTCCGCACAGGCGTATCACCCGGGATAAGGCTTTATAGTCTGCTGCGCAGGTTGAGGCAACAGGAGTGGGTGGGAAATGGCAGGCAGGGCGGAAGCCGCAGTGCACCGCCACGACATGGTCGTGATTGGTGCAGGGCTTTCCGGGCTCAGGGCGGCAATAGAACTCTCCGATGCCGGACTGGATACCACGGTCATCTCCAAGGTCCTCCCCCTGCGCTCGCATTCGGTGGCGGCACAGGGCGGGATAAACGCGTCCCTCGGCAATGTGGCAGGAGAGGACGGGGCGATGGACAGCTGGGAGGCGCATGCGTACGACACGGTGAAGGGCTCGGATTATCTGGCAGATCAGGATGCCGTCGAGGTCATGTGCCGGGAGGCGCCGAGGACGGTCATCGAGCTGGAGCACATGGGCACGGTGTTTTCCAGGCTTGAGAACGGATACATTGCCCAGCGGCCCTTCGGAGGGGCGATGTTTCCCCGCACCTGCTATGCCGCCGATCGTACGGGGCACAATATTCTCAATACCCTCTACGAGCAGGCGCTGGACAGGGAGATCCGGTTCTACGAGGAATACTACACCACGGCACTTGTCAGGGACGGCGGACGGTGCACCGGCTGCACCGCCATCGAACTGCTGACAGGGAGGGTGCACGGGTTTGCCGCAAAGGCAGTGCTCCTGGCCACGGGAGGATTCGGGCGCCTGTATTCCCGTTCAACCAATGCGCTCATCAATACCGGGGACGGGGTCGCCCTTGCGCTCTGTGCCGGCGTCCCGCTCAAGGACATGGAGTTCATTCAGTTCCACCCCACCACCCTCTTCGGCACCAATATTCTCATCACCGAGGGTGCCCGGGGTGAGGGAGGGAGGCTCTACAACAGCAACAATGAGCGGTTTATGGAGCGTTACGCCCCCCATTCCCTCGATCTTGCCCCCCGCGATGTGGTTGCACGGGCGATCGAGGAGGAGATCGCGGCCGGCCGGGGATTTGAAGGAGGGTATGTCTACCTGGATCTGACCCATCTCGGTGCGGACCACATCAGGGCGCGGCTTCCCGGCATCCGCCAGATTGCCATGGATTTCGCTGGCATCGACCCGATCACCGACCCCATCCCCGTCCAGCCCGGGCAGCACTACTCGATGGGAGGGATCGACGTGAACAACCGCGGGGAGACGCGGCTCCCCGGCCTGTATGCCGCCGGGGAGTGCGCCTGCAGCAGCGTCCACGGAGCCAACAGGCTCGGGGGCAACTCCCTCCTGGAGACGGTGGCGTTCGGCAAACTTGTCGCCCGGGCTATCGTCCAGAACACGCAAGGACTGCCCGCACCCGCAACCGATGCCGTCCGGTCACGAGCTGCTTCCGAACAGGAGCGTATCGATGTCCTTCTCGGCCGAAAGACAGGTGAGAACCTGTTTGCGATCATGGACGATCTCAAGGATACCATGTTCGAGTATTTCGGGATCTTCCGCGATGAGCGGCACATGAAAGAGGGTATTTCCAGGCTTGAACGCCTGCAGGAACGATTCGAGCGGGTGCATGTAAAGAATAAAAGCCGGGTCTTCAATCAGGCGCTCATCAGGCTGCTGGAACTGGAGGATATGCTGCTCCTCGCCGCGGTTCTGGCACAGAGTGCCCTTCGTCGCCGGGAAAGCCGGGGTTCGCATACGAGAACAGACTTTCCGGCACGGGACGACGAGCACTTTCTCGCGCATACGCTGGCACACCTGCGTGACAGTGCGATCGATCTGGAGTATGAGCCGGTCCGGCTCGGGATGTTTGAACCAACGGAGCGTGAGTATTGAAATGAGACTGAAATTATTTCGCTACAACCCCGAGGACAGGGAGCAGCGGTATGACATCTTTGAGATCGAATCACGTCCGGGGATGTCGGTGCTCGCCGCACTCTTTGACGTGCAGAAAAAGCATGACGATTCCCTTGCCTTCCGGTATTCCTGCCGGGGAGCGGTCTGCGGGACCTGCGCCATGCTCATCAACAAGGTGCCCCGTCTCGCCTGCAGGACGCAGGTGGCGAAACTCCTCGACGGGAGTCTGGAGATGGACCTTGCGCCCTATCCGGCGCTCGAGGTAGATATCGACTGGAACCCGGAAGAGGAGGTGCTGGTCGAACCGCTGCCGCACCTCCCCCTGATCCGCGATCTGGTGGTGGATATGGAGCCTTTCTTTGCATTCTACCGGGCAGTCCGGCCGGTTTTCAAACCTGAAGGCGAGGCGCCGGCAAGGGAACGCTTGATGGACAGGGACGCGGTGAGTGCGCTGGAGGCCTATACGAACTGCATCCTCTGTGGTGCCTGCTTCGGCGCCTGCCCCGTCGATGCGAAAAATCCAGACTACTACGGTCCTGCTGCGCTGGCGAAGCTCTACCGGTTCCATATCGATCCACGGGAGGCAGGGGACGGCTCGAGGCTCGAGCTGGCAAATACGCCTGAAGGGTGGTGGGCGTGCGAATTCCACACCAACTGCATGCGCGTCTGCCCGAAAAGGGTGCCCCCCAACATCGCCATCGGAAAGGCGCGCCGCGAGCTCTCCGAGCAGGGCAGGGAGCCGGAGAGATGAGAGGTTCGAAGAATCGCATCGAGCGAGATTCCCTCGGTGAGCGGGAATTGCCCACAGATGCTTACTACGGCATCCAGACCCTCCGCGCCATGGAAAATTTTCCCGTCTCTGGCATGTACGAACGCCCCGTATTCATCCATGCATACGTCACCCTGAAAAAAGCGGCGGCAATTGCCAATATGGAGCTCGGCACGCTCGATCCCGCCCTCGGGGAGGCGATCGTCAACGCTGCCGATGAAGCCCTTGAGGGCGCATTTGACGACCAGTTCAGGGTGGACGTCTTCCAGGCGGGGGCGGGGACCTCATGCAATATGAATGTCAATGAGGTGCTCGCCAACAGGGCGCTGGAACTGCTCGGCGAGCCCCGGGGTGCGTACGAGATCCTGAGCCCCAACGATCACGTGAACAGGGGCCAGTCGACCAACGACACCTTTCCCACGGCGACCCACGTCGCGATCATATGGGAGGCGGACAGGCTCATTGCCGCACTCGTCACACTGGCCGGGGTGTTTGAGAGGAAAGGGGAAGAATTTGCCCATCTCCCCAAATCCGGAAGGACGCACCTGATGGATGCCCTCCCCCTCACCCTCGGCGACGAATTTGCCGCCTACGGTGCAGCCCTGCACAGGGCCGCAGACAGGATCAGGAGGCAGCGCGACGATCTCTGCGAGGTTGCGATCGGAGGGACAGCGACCGGGACGGGCGCAAATGCCCACCCGCAATTCAGGGATACGGTCCTCCGGCATCTCTCCCGGCTCGCTTCAATCGATCTTCGTCCTCCACGAAACAGCTTCGAGGCGCTCCAGAGCAGATCGCAGCTGGGCGCCTTCTCCGCGTCCCTCAGGGGGCTGGCGCTTGAACTGGTCCGGATCGCCAACGATCTTCGCCTCCTCGGCTCAGGGCCCACCACCGGGCTTGCCGAGATCGCCCTCCCTCACGTCCAGCCCGGCTCCTCGATCATGGCCGGCAAGGTCAACCCGGTCATGGCCGAGTGCCTGGACATGATCGCATTCCACGTGATAGGAAACGACACCACCGTCGCTCTCGCGGTGCAGGCGGGCCAGATCGATCTTAACGTGATGACCCCGGTGATGACCCACAATATCCTCGAATCCCTCGCCATCATGACCGCGTATCTGCCTGTCTTCCAGGAGCGCTGCGTGGAGGGGATCACCGCGCACGAGCGTCGCCTGCAGGAATACCTCGAGATCAATCCGATCCTGGCGACGCTCCTCGCCCCCCGGATAGGCTACCTGAAGGCGGCGGAGATCGCCAGAGAAGCGCAGGAAAAAGGCGTGCCCGTGCGCGATGTTGCGGTAATGAGGGGCGTGCTCTCGAAGCAGGAGGCGGACCGCATCTTCGACCCGCAGGCCGTCGCACGCAGTCACTACCGGTAATTCATATCCTCTGCGAAACCGGTCCCTGACACCTGTGCAACCTCTTCCACCCAGACAATCTCGCAGGCTCCCTCCCGCATATCGGCCCTCGACCTGCTGGTGTTCCACGTGTAGGTCGACCCCGGGGAGTTCTCGCCATACACATCGACAAGGTACCCCTTTATCTCGACATATTCACCGATGTCCATCCCTTCCGCCGCAGTCCACACCGATTCGTTGGCGAAGATACAGTGGTTGTTGCTGCTGTGCTCATTGATATACGAGTAATTGAGTACCGGGCAATCGGCAGGGAAATGGTAGTGGTAATTGAGATGGCGGGGCGCTTTGTAGTAGCTGACATGATCCTCGTACGGCGCTTCGATGAGTTTTCCCCATGCAACACTCAGGTCCATAGGAGCAAGGGTGTCGGGCGAGGAACCGGAATAATTGTCCCTCCCCACCAGCTTCCCGCAGAGGGTGTAGCGGGCGATGGCAGTCATCGTGAAGTGCCACTCCCTGATGTCGCGGTGAAACACCTCCGGCGGTGTGAGATTCTCCTGCACCGGACCTGCAACGGGGATCGGAGTGTCCGCATACAGGGACCCGTTGTACGCCTCCGCCACGGTGATGGAGCCCCCGGGGAGCCCGCTGGTGGCGATGACAGAGGTTCCTATGAGCATAGCGTTCAGGATGAACAGGTACAGGATTTTCATGGAGTTCCACCGGGCCCCGCTGGCGGGAGATGCATACGCGGGCGCATCCCATAACGATTCCGCTCCGCGGACAGGGGGAGGAAGGCCTGCGCCGGCATGCATGGTGAGGTACAGGAGAACTTCTGCGGTCGCACACCAGACACGGATATCGATACGGCAGGGGATCAGGGGATTTTTTCGATAATCCTGTGGTTGTATATGTCGAGCATGTACCGTTCAGGATGATCGAGCAGGTCGAGCGCATTGATCCTGAGGTCGATGAGCTCGCTGTAGGTGAAGTCCTCATTGAGGATCATGGTGCTCCTCTCGTACTGCACCTCCAAACCGTTGACCTTCTTTCCGACGTTGATGATCTCCTGCATACCAGCCCATACGTGCGAGCAATGACATAAATGATTCGCCGTGGGAGGGGGTACGAAACCCGCACAAATTCCCGGTCACCCACCGTGTGACGCAAGAAAATCCCTCCCCATGCAGGGATCGTCGCTCGCGAACCCGTCGACGCCGAGCGCCACCGCCCGGGCAAATTCTGCTTCGCTGTTCAGCGTCCAGGGGACCACGGAAAGTCCTGCACCATGTGCAGCCTCGACGAGGTCGGGTGTCACCCTCGTGAATTTGGGAAGGATCACCCGGGCATGCACCGCACGGGCCGCCTGTACGGGATCCTCAAGGCTCCGTGAATAGATCAGGCCGGTGGCCACATCGCCGAGCAGCTCACCGACCGATCGAAAAATCTCCGGGTGGAATGACACGACGAGGAGGGGTTCCGGCCGCACTCTGGCGAGCATTGCGCAGATCGCCACCTCGCTCCCCGGTTCCTTGATCTCCACCACGAGACCCCCGCCTCGCTCGCTGACCAGATGGAGCACCTCCGCAAGCGTCGGGATGCGTTCACCTTCCCCGGCGTCAAGGTCCCTGAGTTCGGCGAGCGTGAGCGATCCAACCGCCCCCGAGCCGTTTGTGGTGCGGTCCACGGCGGCGTCGTGTATTACGACAAGATGCCGGTCCCTGCTCACGCGCACATCCACTTCCACGTAGAGTGCACACTCCATCCCCCTGCGCAGCGCACGCAGCGTGTTTTCCGGCTCCAGCGCCCGTGCCCCCCGGTGGCCTATGACGAACATACCACCGCCTCTGCTCCGGATTATTTAGTGGTTGCGCTTCCCGGCACAAATCTGCACAGCGTTCACGTGCCGCCAGCAGCCACGCAGGAATGCAGGCGGTAGTTTCACATAAGTGTCACAATGTCTGTGATCGCTTCCCTGACTGACGGATTCATCCCGAGAATGAGCAGGAACGCAATGGTAACCAGGATAAAATGAACGATAAGCCCAATGTTGGCTATTTTTATGAACGACATGCCCGCAAAGTTGTATCCGTTTATTTATATATTTGTTAGTGAAAAAAATGCGTGAATACTATATTGTGCACCGAGTCTGATTGATCCGACCGGAATGCAGGAGGGCGCGCAGAAAGCCTGAACGATCACCGGCATATTCGCATCCATCATCCCCGAACAGGAACAGGACCGGCAGATGCCGCGATCACCAGCGATGAATATCCTGCTGAACATGTATCATCAACGATTTTCATACCGGATTCATGATTGCATAGCGATGTGTTCATTATTGCATCAGGTGTAATTCTTCCACGTACGTTTCTGCCGTCATACTCACTATCGTTCTCGTGCTCATCGCCCTGCGGAATACCCTCCAATTGAGACCGGGCATCTGGCAGATCATGCTCGGAGGAGCGATTGCAATGCTGGTCACGGGCCAGATCACACCCGAGGACGCGTTGAGGGCAATCAACATCGACATCATCCTCTTTCTCTCCGGAATGTTCATTGTCGGCGAGGCCCTCTGGCGCAGTGGCGCGTTGCTCCCTCTCTCGTATAGAGTATTCTGCTGCGCGATGAATCTGGACAGCCTCGTACTGCTGTTCATTATGGTTGCAGGTCTCCTTTCAGCCATTCTTATGAATGACACCGTGGCGATTATAGGCACGCCCTTTGTTATCCATCTCTCGAGAAAATACGGGATATCGGCGAAAATGCTCCTTTTGGCCCTCGCCTTCGCCGTGACCACCGGAAGCGTGATGAGCCCCATCGGAAATCCGCAGAATCTCCTGATTGCGATGGGATCAGGCATGGAATACCCGTTTTTGACCTTCCTCCGGTACCTCTGCATCCCCACTCTGGCCAGCCTGCTGCTCGTCTATTGCGTGGTGAGATACGCGTTCCGGAAAGAGTTTTCCCGGTGCGTGCTTACCCACGAGCACGAAAAGACCGTCGATAAGAGCCTTGCGAAACTCTCTCTTGGATCCCTCGGCCTCATCATCCTGATGATTGTGGCAAAGACCATACTATGCGGCCTCGCGAGAAGTGGACCAGAGATCTCGCTCACCCTCATCGCGGTGGCGGCTGCTCTTCCCATCATGCTCTTCTCCCCGAGAAGAAGTGAGATACTCTGGAACATTGACTGGCACACATTGATCTTCTTTGCATCGATGTTCGTGCTGATGCAGGGCGTGTGGGATTCGGGGGTTTTCCAGTCCCTGCTCAACCTATCGTCCGGATTTTTCCTTGATATCCCCTCAATTATGATGCTCAGCATCCTTTTCAGCCAGATCATCTCCAACGTCCCTTTCGTGGCACTTTTCCTTCCCGTGCTGGCTGATGCAGCCAGCCCCATCGAGGCATACCTTGCTCTCGCTGCCGGTAGTACGATTGCAGGAAACCTCCTTATCCTCGGGGCGGCAAGCAACATCATTATCATCCATAATGCGGAAAAGCAGGGCTATTCGATCAGTTTTATGGAATTCGCATACCTCGGGATCCCTCTGACCTTAAGCCAGGTGATGGTATACGTGATCTCGTTCGGTCTGTTCCCGTAGATCCCCTGTCTGCACGCAGCCATGGCGGCCCCATACCAACGGCAGACACACCAAACCCGATATACAGAAGGAGGCAGATCGTTGTGGGGCAATGATGCAATCGGATCGAGGGTATGCCCCACCCGGGTGCATCGATTTCATTACTCTTAAATGCAAGTGCCGGCAAATGAGAGCATAGGTACCGAATCCGGAGAGAAAAGGAGAATCAAAGGGCAATGATTGCGCTCGATCGATTGAACCAATTTGAACGGGGGATCTACTACATCCTGATCGCCCTCTTCTCGATCGTCATCTTTTTCACGGTCATAGAGCTGGTCATACTGGTGATCCAGGCCATCGTGGAGGTTACCTCCTATCGCCTGGACACCCACGAAATTATCGATCTGTTCGGGTTTTTCCTGCTCATTCTCATCGGGCTCGAACTTATTGATACCATCAAGGTCTACATGAAGGAGAACAGGATTCGTGTCGAGGCCATTCTGCTCGTCACAATCATCGCCATTTCGCGAAAGGTGATCCTGTTTGACCCCTTCGAGGAGGGCATCGGTGATATGCCAATCCTCGGTGTGGCCGCAATAATCATCGCCCTCTGCAGCGGGTATTACCTGATCAAAAAAGCAGGATACTCATAACATTCCTTTCGTCCTTCGATCCATCGACATATCGGGAATCGGAGTGACCCTGTTACCCCTCCACGCACCGCCCCCATCGAATGGGTGCGCGGACTGGATACCTCCGTCTGCAGGGCTCAAGGGGTCGTGTGCTCACGCCAGCGCGCTTTCCTGCGTGGAATCACGGCAGAATATACAGGTGGAACCCGTTTTTCTCACGATCTCCCTGATCCTCTCGATATCCGGATCGGGGGGAAGGCTGAAGATATTAATATCCGCATGGGGGGCGTCCTCGAGAAAATCAGTGAACGGCCCGAGCACAACCATGACATTTTTCGCCGGTATCCGTGCGTACTCGATGAGCATGGAGAGCGATTCCTCTGCTTCGGGGATGCGATCCTTATCGTCCACCACCGCGATCATCATAAGATCGGCATCCCAGTTGATGATGAGCTTGTAGGCCACAAGAATCGAGAGATCGCAATTTTCCAGCCGCATACCGGGAGACCATTCCATGCACGAACCGGTCAGCCAGAGATTGATCCTCCGTTTTCTTCCCAACGCGGCCTGCGGGTGGCCTGCGTACAGGACGATGCCCTTGAAGTTCTCGGTCGCCTTTTGCATGATAAAGAGCAGATCATGGATTTTGCCCGTTTCGGGCGGCAGCTGCAGAAACACGATATTGGGGCTGAAAAGCGTGCGTTTCAGGGTCTGTATGCTTGCTGCAACACCGTTTTCAAAGGTGTCGGCGTTCACAATGGTCCATTCGGCATAGATGCCGTCCATCCGGAAATCCTCCTGAAGCAGCAACAGACCGTCCCTCTGTTCATCGCGCACCTCATCGATCGCGATGCCGATGATGTTCACAGAGCCGCGAGGAAAGGCGACATCTCGTAGAAAATCTGCGACTCCATAGATATCTGCAGGATTCTCGACCGGGACGAGGAGGTTCGGCCGCCACGCGCGCTCCTGTGAAATGGGCATGGACATCGCCTTTTTCGCAGCCCATTCCGCCAGTGCCACGAAAAGGCTGCTTCTCACATCCCCATAGGGCTGCGGGCTCTGGAGGTGGCGGTACATCAGGATATAGTAAAAGAGCGCCACCAGTATCACCGCAACCAGGCTGAACACGGCATTGATGATGAACATCACAAACAGGCACCCAAGCGTTCCGGCGAGCGGGATGATACGGGGGATCCTGAAAATCGGCCGGAAGCTGGCCAATCCAAGACTCTGTTCAAGAAGGATGACGATATTGATCATCGCGTAGCTGATCAGGAAGAACATGGTGATGAAGGGGGCAACGGTATTGAGGTCCCGCAACAGCAGGACGCCCGATACCACGATGCCGGTAAAAAGCAGGGCGTTGCGCGGTATCCCCGAGGCCGAACGCCGGGAGAGCCACTCGCTGTAGGGAAGGATGTTGTGTTCAGCCATGGCATGGAGCACCCGCGAAGCACCCACAAAGGAATTGATAGCGGATGAGAAGGTCGCTGCGAGAAGGCCGGCAACGACCACCCAGCCGACGGCGGCCTGCTCGAAGATAAAATTGAAATTGCCCGTGAGTTCCGGTGATGAGGCGTTCCCCGCAAACCAGTAGGCCAGCGTCAGGTATACCACAAGACTGGTCGCGATTGCCCCGATGGTGCCGAGAGGGATGCTACGCCGAGGATTGGCAAGTTCTCCGGACATGTTTGCCCCGGCCATAATCCCGGTGGCTGCGGGAAAAAAAATTGCAAACACGACCCAGAACGTGGCATTCATCGGCCCTGCGATGATCTCAGGGGCAGGGAGGTGATCGAGCCCTGCGGCAAAGATCGATATCAGCGAGGCAGCGATAATGGCAAGGATGATGTACTGCACCCTGAATGCCGCGTCGGTGCTGAGGAACACGATGGAAAACGCAACCAGGAAGGTCACGAAATCAATAATTACGGGGGAAAAACCGGGAAAGAGGTAAAGAAGCCCCTCCTTGAACCCGAAGATGTAGAGCACGATGGAAAACGCAAGGGCGAAGTACAGGGGCACCCCGATGCTTCCCCCGACCTCCATGCCCAGCGACCGCGTGATGATGGAATAGGGGCCGCCGGGCCCGATGCGGATATTGCTGATGATGGAGGACATCGAGAGCGCGGTTGATGTAGTAATGGAAAATGCGATGAGGATGATCATCCACGCGCCGAGCAGGCCGACATTGCCGACGACCCACCCGGTGCGAAGGTAGAGGATTACCCCGAGAATCGTCAGGAGCGTGGGGACATATACTCCCTTGAACATCCCGAACTTCACCACACCCGCGCCCGATCCATCCTCACTGCCATCGCTGATGGGACTCGCCCCCGTTCACGAACGATATGGAGGATAATTCCTGTGGTTTCATATAAATATTCGGCATGATGCAGGATTCCCTGCCTGCACGGCCCATGAAGACGGTTTCTGGATTTTTGGGGGGATTTCTCGAAACCTGGTCCCGGTCGGAACCACCCTCCCCAATGCTATGTATAAAGAAGGGAGAGCACGCATACTAAGAGAATGACTACCTCTTTTCGTTTCTCGAACTTTGAAATATCCAGGGGAATACTCAAAGCAATAGAAGACATGGGCTTCGAGGAGCCCACTCCCATCCAGATATCCGCGATACCCCCAATCCTTGCGGGAAAAGATGTGACCGGGCAGGCACAAACGGGCACGGGAAAAACGGCGGCGTTCGGGATTCCCACCCTCGAAAAGATCGACACCCGCAACAGGGCAACGCAGGCCATCGTGCTTTCGCCGACACGGGAACTCGCCATCCAGACCGCAGAGGAATTTTCACGCCTTGCATCCCATCTACGCGGCATCACGACTCTCCCCATCTACGGCGGTCAGCCCATTGAGCGACAACTCAAAGCGCTGCGGCGCGGCGCGCAGGTCGTCGTCGGCACACCGGGCAGAGTACTCGACCATATCAAACGCGGCACCCTCTCCCTCTCGGAGGTGACTATGGTGATCCTCGACGAGGCAGACCAGATGCTCGACATGGGATTCATCGGGGATATCGAAAAGATCATCGGGAAGACACCCACAAAACGCCAGACCATACTGTTTTCGGCGACCCTTCCCAGGCCGATCCTGGAAATTTCGAAGAAGTTCCAGAAAAATCCCGAATTTGTCCGTATTGCGGATCGCGAGATGACTGTCCCGCAGGTCGAACAGCTGTACGTCGAAATACGGAGCAGGGACAAGCTCGATATCCTGTGCAGGCTGTTTGACATCTACGACCCCGCCCTCGCGCTCGTCTTTTGCAACACGAAAAAGGGCGTCGATATTCTCTCCACCCACCTCCAGGCGCGGGGATACGTGGCAAAAGGGCTCCACGGGGATATGAAGCAGGCACAGCGGGACCATGTGATGGCAAACTTCAGGAAAGGCCAAATCGACGCCCTCATCGCCACCGATGTCGCTGCACGAGGTATTGACGTCGATGACATCGACCTGGTCGTGAATTTCGATGTGCCGCAGGATGTAGAGAATTATGTCCACCGCATCGGCAGGACCGCCAGGGCCGGCAGAGCCGGGCGCGCCATCACCTTCGTCGATCCGAGGGAAGTCTACAAGCTCCGTACAATCCAGAAGCACGCACGGATTAACATAGCCCGCATCCCGCTCCCCAAAGCAAGCGATGCTGCCGAAACCCGCACCAGAAACCTCATGGAGAAGGTGAAGCAGATTATGGATAACGGCGACATCGAAAAAGAGGTGGAACTTATCGAGCGCATGATGGTCGACAACTACACCTCGCTCGAGATCGCTGCTGCGCTGCTCAAGGTCGAGCTTGCACAGTAATTCTGCGGCGGACACAGGTGAGCCGGGGCACCAATCCTGAGATCAGAGAGGCCCGCAATCAGGATGAGGGGCTCTATTTCTCCGGATCTCTGGTGTACCGGGCATCGGGGGTATGCGGCATCGGCACGGAGAGTGACAGTGTAATTGTCTCCGGAATCGAGGTTATCGGGGAAAATATTGCACAAACACTCATCTTTGGTTCATCCCCTGTACCAGGAGCGCTCCCGGACGACCCGATCGATGGGGTGTCCGTTCCAAACACCCGGGATTCGGGCAGTGCACTCTGAATATCTCCCTTCTGCCGGAATTTTTTTGGATTCCGGGCATCATGAGCAAGAGTATCCATCGCCTCTCTCATACCGCCTTCATCGTCCCGAGCGCAGATCATGCTATCCAGAGGTCCCCGATGGTACCGCAATCAAAAATTCTGCCTGTATTCCCTGTGTCGCATTGCAACCATGGACAACAAAGATTCAACCGATAATATAATATTGTTACTATTCAGAGGCCCTGTTGTCAGATTCTTCCATTGCGCACCATGCGAATGCTCATCGGTGAACAGATACAATAGATCCTGCATATCCTGCTCATCCGCAGACCATGCTGCCGGATTCTCAACGGGGCGCGGGCCTGCCGGATGAATGGGCAAAAAGAGAGAAAGACGCATGACAGCAGAAAAGGACGGGCGCCAAAGAAAAAATCTCAGTGCCGGGATGAAAGTACGAATCGTGCTGAAAAAAGACCAGAAAAGCGGTAAACTCACCGAAGGTACGGTCAAAGAGATACTGACCAGTTCTTCATTCCACCCCCACGGCATCAAGGTGCGTCTGACCGACGGGAGCGTGGGGAGGGTTCAGTATATTGAATAGGGATCCCACACTGTACCGCAACCGGAACGGGTGCCCCATCCCGCAACTGAAGAATATTCTTCAGCCTCTCCATCATCCCTCACGTTCTCGTTCATCGGTTTCTTCTTCACCGTCTCCATCCTTCTTTTTGTCGCCATCCTCTTCAGACTCGTCTTCTTCACTGTCTCCATCCTTCTTTTTGTCGTCATCCTCTTCAGACTCGTCTTCTTCCCGGTCTATATCCTTCTTTTTGTCGCCATCCTCTTCAGACTCGTCTTCTTCCCGGTCTATATCCTCCTTATTGTCTTCATTCCCTGCTTCACCCTCACCAACCTCGTCCTGCCGTGTATCATCGGATGCATTTTCTTCGGTGCTGGTGTCTTCTTCAAACCTTTCATCGTTATTTCGATCTTCTTCGGTTCTTTCATCCGGTTCTGCCGGCGGTGATGCATCAATCACCTCCGTTCCAGTTGTTGAAGGAGTCGGTTCACTCAGCCAGACCACCCACGCATTCGATACCTGATCCTCACCAGCAGCTTGGGAACCAAAAGTCCCGCAAAATGCGTAATAACTCTCGGACAGGGCAATCAGCGCGTGTGCGACATCATCATGCACGCTTCCGAACCTCTCTTCCCAGACATCATTCCCCATGGCATCAACCTTCACAAGCCATGCATCAAGGTCACCCGTTCCATATTCCTCGATACTGCCGGCGAACAGGTAGCCGCCATCAGGAGTCCGGACAATCGATTCCGCAGAGGCATTCATGTCCGCACCGCCATACGTCATGTCCACCAGCGTTTCACCGGAAGAATTGAATGTTACCAACCACGCATCAGTATCAGTCCGGTCCGTGCCTGTGATATAGGTGGTTATCCCGGCGAACACAAAGATCCCATCCGATGGTTCGGTGAGGTCACGGGCGGCATCAGTCTTGATCCCCCCATACGCGCGGTTCCAGATCTCCCGTCCGGAGGCGGTCATCCGCACCACCCATCCATCTGCTTCACCATTGCCAAACGATTCGGTCGAACCTGCCACAAGGATATCACCATTTGCCGCCTCGACGGCAGAGTAGACCACATCGTCCAGTTCACCTCCGAACGTTCTCCTCCACTCCTCCTTCGCGGACGCATCAATTTTCACCACCAGCCCATCGGATTTCCCCGTACTCAGGTATTCGGAATATCCGGCGACCAGGTACCCGCCGTCTGAGGTCTGGATAATGCAACAGGCCGTTTCATTGGTGGTGTGATCCCCGAAGGTGGCGTTCATCACCTCGTTTCCCTCAGGATCGACCGACGCAACCCACACATCGGTAGTCATAGGGTGCCCATCCGTGAGATTGGCACACGTGCCTGCAATCACCAGATCACCATTATTTGCATGAATTACATCAAATTCGGAACCATAACCGGATCCCTTGATGATACGTTCCTGGAAAATTTCGGACTCACCGATTCGGAGAAAAAGAGCATCGTTCCCTGCTGGCGCCAGGCCACGAGAGATCCCCGCAACTGCAAGATTTCCATCACCATCCTGAGCAATAGATGATGCAGAGTCGCCGGTTTCCGGTAATCCATACGTAATATTCCCGACCACATCGAGATCGAATGCCGCGCCCGCGCATACCGTGAGACACGCCAGGAAAAGGACACATACCCATCTTATCCCCCAGTTCATATCCTCACCCCCGTAAGGATTCTCACTCTTGCCGGATCGCCGGGATGTCGTGCAACTCCCTGATCACGTGTGTGGCCGTGTATTGCCAAAGTCCGGGCTGCCTGGTGCAAATCTGACTGTGATAAAGGCCCGGACATATCAGACAATTGCTGCGGCCGATCCGGTGGACTGTCTCCAGAGGGTGTAGGTGCAGAGCAGTTACATAAATGTGTTGTGTGCAAGCGGCCCTCAATCGCTCAGAGGGGGGGTGAAGGCGTCCTTCGGTTCACCATCCGTCAGGCGCACGGCGGGGAACAGGTAAAAAGAGACGATCCATGTTGAATCACGCAGGAGATGGATTACCGTTCCCATTTTCACGCGTCATAAGGTCGAGGTACTCCGAGACAAGACGCGTGATGAGGAAGTGCTCTCTGACGTGCTCTTTCGCGTTCTTGCCGAGCTGCCTGCCCAGCGCTGGATCCCTGAGAATCTGCAGAATCCTGTCAGCGAACCCTTCGGTATCATCGGGATCCACAAGAAAGCCTGTTTCTCCATCGGTTATCTGGAGGGGGATGCCGCCCACACGCGATGCCACCACAGGCCGCTCCTTCCAGAGCGCCTCGGTGACGGTAAGGCCGAACCCCTCCCGCAGCGATTTCTGGATAATTACATCGGAAACCCGTTGCAGAACGTTGACGAGCATACTGTTCTCGCAGGTGATCATGATGACATCACCGGTTTTGACGAGATCCCCTGCCTTTTCCACAACCCTCTGATGAATCTCCCAGCCCTCGGGATCGTCCGGCGCCATACTGCCGCAGAGGACAAGGCGGCAGTCCACTTCCTGGCGGACACGCAGGAAAATATCGATCACCCCTTCTGGATCCTTCCACTTGTCGAACCGTGAAATCTGGGTGATCAGCGGTTTGTCGGTGGCGATGCCGAATGATGCAAGAGTGTCGGCGATCACCCCCGCGGGGAGATCGCGGTTTTTTTCCGAGAGGGGATCGATGGCGGGGTGAAAAATCATCTGGTCCATGGTCAGCGTCTCCCGCCGATATGCGGGATGTGAGATGATCATGTGGTCATACCTGGTCACGAATTCCTCGAGAATAGCCCAGACGCCGATATCGGGCGTGGAGAGATCGACATGACAGCGCCAGATCCAGGGCTGGGCTTTGTCAAAAAATCGGATCAGGGGCAGCGGCTGGGGATCATGCACCACGACAAAATCATGATCGATCGAAAGATGCGAGGAAAATTGTTTATTCGTTTCAAGGTAGTGGTTGATCGATTCCGAAGGGAGATCGACATGTTCGCTCTGCAGCGCGTTGTGAAACTTTTTTGTGATGGCGAAAAAATCATCACATCCGTGCAGTACCTTCCACTCGGCGGCAATACCGGCATCATTCATCAGCGGGATGAGGGAATGGAGCATCTCGGCTACTCCGCCTCCCTGGGAGGTGGAATTGATATGCACCATTTTTTTCCCGCCAAGATGCGCCGCTCTGGCATAGATATCCTCAATAATCTCGTCACCGACGATGTTCCTGTGATCTTCAAGCGTTCTTCCGTTGCCACAAATGACGTCAATTCCTGCTGTTCCTGTCAACCCTGATCACCTTGCACTGTGTTCAAAAATTTTTGTAATCTGAAGCGGAAAAGGGTAGTGATTTGGGACTGGCTGCCATTCGCTGTTTCGGGGGCGTTACGATGACCCGAAATCCACAGAATGTCCCGCGATTTCGGAGTGAGGGATCTTTCGTTCCGGATTCCGATGTTGCACAACACGTCACTATCCGGATCAATGCGCTGCCATGCAGCGAACCCCGCGCAAAGGGCGAGAAAAAGCGATGAGGTGCGGTACAGAGCAAGAAGCTTGTTATCGTATTCAGTCAGATGCTATGAACAACCCGCAGGAACAGGTCCATGGACACCACTCCGGAACTCCCAGAACAGGCATTTGCACACCGCGAACAGACAACATTCGAACGAATCTTCGAGAGTATGCTCTGGAATTCCCGGTATATCGTATTGTTCGGTGTGATATTCGGATCCCTGAGCGCAATTGTCCTTTTTATTGCAGGATCCCTGGAAATAACCACCATACTCCTCGAATTTGTCAGCCTGTCCGAAGGGCACCTGACGCACGAGGAGATCCTGATCGGCATCATAGGGGCGATCGATTTCTACCTTATCGGGCTGGTGCTGTTGATCTTCAGCTTCGGCATCTACGAGCTCTTCATCTCGGAGATCGATATTGCCAGAAAAGGAGGATCGTTCGGCAACATCCTTGAGGTCTCGACCCTCGATGATCTCAAGAACAAGATCATCAAGGTGATCATCATGGTGCTGATCGTCAGTTTCTTCCAGCGCATTCTCTCCATGGAATTTACAACATCGATCGAAATGCTGGCCATGGCGGTCTCCATCGGGGTTATCTGCATCGGCGTGTATTTTATCGGACGGCAGCAATCCTGAACAACCCAATTATTCCCCACACTTCTACAAAACCGCAGGCCGGGAACAGTGATCTGCGAACGTCTTTAAAAATCCCGAACTCAACACGCACCACGTTGCCGATACATCCACGGCCGGGTGGATGCGCAGCGCTGCCCCGTATGCAGGGGCCGCCTGCAACCCCGGCCACGGTCAACCCTGGCGCGGGGGCGGGGTCTCCGCACCGGTCTTCGCACGCATGTCCTCACGGAGCCAGCGCCATGCATCCCTCCGGTGTTCCGTCCTGAAAAACCTGATATCCGTAGTGGGAAAGAGAAAAAAGGTATCGACCCTGTTCAACTCATCTTCCAGATCTTCGTTCCCGACAATTGCCTCCCTTTCGATATAGAGAAGCCTGAAATTCTCCCGCACGTCATCATCCATCGCAGCGATATCCTCGCCCTTGTAGTCGATAACATCGACCATCAGGCGTATCGTCCCGTAGGTTTCTATCGCCCCGAGCAGCGCCGGCAGAAAGATAATGGAATAATCCTCATCGGTGATCTCGCCGCTAAACCTGAATCCAAGGATGTAGCCTGAACTTCCCGGCAGTTCTTCTATCATCTCACCGCACCTCCGCTCATGCGGCATACTGGAATCGGAAAGATATATACATTCGTGCACTCACCGAAATCTGCGGTGATGCAGCGCCGCGACCCGGCAGGCCGGAAGTGAGGAACCTGCACCTCTCATAAAAACTCCTCCATTCGGGGGATTTCCTGCAGTTACTGGTGAAACGAAGGAAAGACCTGCCCCAACGCTTCCCTGTGCCTCCGTGCGGTCTCGACGACGCGTTCTGCGGTCTCTCTCCTCGTCCAGTCCCGCTGCATCTCCAGCATGAATCCCTGCCACGAGAGAGGCACCACGCCAGCCTGGATCATCTCCAGGACTGCCATATCGTGTCCGACCACGCTAAGACCGCCGCATGCGTCGACGATGACGTAGACATCATACCCGCACTGGAGGGCGGAGAGAGCAGGGAGGGTCACGCAGTTTTCCGTCCAGAGTCCTGCGAACACGAGTTTTCTGCGGTTGCCCTTCTGGATGGCGGCATACACCTTCGCGTCTTCCCACGGGTTCATCGTGGTACGCTCAAGGGCCTCTTTTTCAGGAAAGAGCTCCTCCAGCCGGTGAAGCAGAGGACCGGCGAACGCCGATGCCATGGTCGTGATCAGGATGGGGATGTCGAATATAAGCGCCGCGTTCGCGAGACCAAGCACGTTCTCCAGCAGTGTCCGGTGATCGATCGACTCCACCGCCAGAAACCCGTCCTGCTGGAAATCGATCAGCATGAGCAGGCAGTTGGACGGGGTCAGGAGGCTTGTTGCACAGGGGGCATACGCAATTGCACTCGTTTCCGGTCTCATGGGTTTCACCCCGGGTTCGGTCTTGTACCCGAGGGATACTACCGGACCTTGAATATTAATAGATTTGCATATGCGGGGAAACGGCACGAAGGAGGCGTACATGCCATCGGCGCTCGGAGTAGAGCGTTGTGCATCGGTTAATACCCGGTCGCATAGTACCATTCTCCCTCTTTTCGGATACGCAACCGAACGCCGAACAGCCCCCCGATAGTCTCACCCGTCAGGATCTCCTCCTTGGATCCGTCACGGAAGAACGTTCCGTCCTTCATGAGGATGACCCGTGAAATCTCGGGGATGATGTCGTGGATGTTGTGGGTGACCATGATGATGCCCGTGCCGGATGCTGCAATGCTCCGTAGCGTGGAGCGGAACGTATGGAGGGCATGGAGGTCGAGTGAGGTGGTGGGTTCGTCGAGGATCAGGGTTTTCGGGTCGTGGACCAGCGCCCGGCCGATCAGGAAGCGGCGCGCCTCTCCCGTGGACATCTCCGTCATGCACCGTGCACCGAGGTGATCGATCTCAAGGAACCGTAATATTTCGTCTGTTTTGCGCTCCATCGCAGGGGTGACCCTGTGCCGGAATAGCCCGATGCTGGAGAAGAACCCCGAGAGGATTACCTCACGCCCCGTGATCTCGCGCATGAAGGTATGCTGGAGGTCGTGGGAGACAATGCCGAGCAGGGATCGAAGGTCGGAAATCCGCCACACGTCTTTTCCCCGGATACGAAATACCATCCCGCTGTCCCGCCGGAGAGGGTAGTATTCGCGGGTGATGGTCTTGATAAATGAGGACTTCCCAGACCCGTTGGGGCCAAGGATGGCGATATGCTCCCCCTCGTGTATCGTGACGGAGAGGGAATCGATGAGTTTTGCATTTCCTGCCGTTACCGTGATGTTTGCAAATTCCAGCAACGGCGGCGGAAAACACTGTTCATGGGCGGTAGATTCTGTGGACATGGTGTTCACTGCACGGTAATCAGGGTTCGAACAGCCGGGAACATCAACGTTTCCAATCGATCTCATGCTGATCCCGGTAAAAGCAGAAGAAGTACCGGCTGGAACTCAGCCTGCGATCTTATCCCTCTTCTTTCTCCTCGTAGCGCAGCAGCGCCTCCGAGGGCTCGAGGCCCATACGATACAGGGACCCGGAGATGGAATCTTCCACAAAAAGCGTCTTCCCGGTGCGTTCCCGGTACTCTTCCCTGAGGTAGGTGATGTGATTGCGGTAGGTGTTGTCCTGGGTGACGAGGATGAGGTCTTCGTCGAGCCCTTCTAGCAGCTCGAGCAGCATCTCCCAGATGACCTCGTCGCCGATGGTAGTTTTCCGTTCGCTTTTGGGAGGATTGCCGAGCAGTTTGCGCCGGTGGGCCCGCATCACATGGCTCTCCGTCCGCGAAAGGGTAATGACCTCCGGGTCGTTAAGAAGCCCCCCAAAGGCGGCATATACCGGGTCGGTCTCCGGATCGGCGACCATCGATTCAATGCGGTCGCCGATGATCCGGACGCACCGGGAATATTCCTCTCCCATCTGCTGCAGGACCGCATACTCGGCGGTGCCGGCAACCAGAAATGAGGAAGGCAGCGCCTCAATATCGGCGCCATGAACCGACCGGGCGAAGGTTTCCAGAATACGGTCCCGGTTTCGCACGAACTCCTCATAGACAAACTCCGGGAGGAGCAAATGGGCCTTGAGTTGCCCAATGTCCCCGAATATGGCACCAGGGTCCACCTCCGCATAATAGATGCCCAGAAAAATATTGGTATCCAGGAAGATTTTGGTCATCGCTAACAGGTGTGTAGCATCAGGATTCATAAACCTGTTGCGCGTGATAGGCACCATTAGTAGACGGGCCGGGTGGCCGCCACATAGACAGGACCGTCGCCGGTCGGTTCTTCCTCCCAGCCCCAGTCTTCATACGTCTGTTCGGGGGTGAATCCCGGATCATAGCCGGCCTGCTGAAGATAGACGTTCACCTCCCGCATCTCGCCGGGATAGACCAGCACGTACTCCAGGTACGGCTTGTAGCCGTCCTTGTAGATCTCAACTTTGTAGGTTCCCCCCGTGACCTCTACGATGAAATCATCGTATCCGGTGGTCTCCCCCAGGTACTGCCCCTCAACGTAGACCGATGCACCTGCAGGCGAAGTCCATATGGAGAGGTCACCGGGGCCGGAGGAGGATTCGTAGCTCGAATACGCGGAGGAAGAATACTCTTCGGAATATGAGTTCCCGCCATACTCATCGTCATCGCAGCCCGCGCAACAGACCGCGGCGAAGACCATGAGAACCACTACACCGGCAATCAGGGCGCGGCGCATGCCTTCACGCATCATACGAGCTATTTTCCACAATGAGTAAAAAGAGATGCTGGTTTTGCTCCGACCCCACGGACGGCAGGGTTACCGGATCGAAGGGCATTGCTGCGCCAGCCGATAAATACCTCAACAAATATAAAACATGAGGAATCAGTCATAGGTATGAAAGAAATCATCATCGTAATCAGCCGCCCAAACGGGCTTGATCTGCTCTGGCAGCAGGGAAACGAGAGTAAAACAGAACCGTTCACCTTCGAGGAGCTGGTGGACATGAAGATCAATGCCGGAGATCTGTTGGAAAATCCGAAGGATTACGCCCTCGATGTAAATAACCATCGAATCGTGACAAAGAAGCTCTCATTTCTCAAGAAATGACCTTCTTCCAGCCTTGCCTCTTTTCCACCCTTTCGGATCGCAGGCTTCTTCTCAGAGTCCCTCGGCGTACCAGTTGATGAGCCTCGGATTGAGAAATCTGCGGCCGGTGATGGGGAAGACCGCTGCGGGTTGTTCGGCAAGCGTATGCAACACCTCCCTCCCCCGATCGGTGATCCTGAAGATACCGTCGGTTGCCTCGACCAACCCCTCTTCCTTTAATGTTTGGTATATCGCATCATAGTCCCGATCCTCAAGAGATATTGGATAGTGGCGCCCGAGACTGTTCTTGAGCCGGATCCTGTTCTCCTGCTCCGACATCGGCGCAAGATTATAGAACCACAGGCTGACAAAAACCCCCCGCTCGGGAAGCACCCTGAGATGGCCTTCGAGAAAACGGGAATACTTCTCCACACGCGGGTCCTCACCCTGCATTACCTGCCGTGATTCCTTGATAAGCTCGTAGCCGCCAAGTACGATGAACACCGAAACGACCGCTCCCGCCAGGGCATCCAGGGCAAAAACGCCCACACTCGCTCCCAGGAGGCCCACGAGCACCGCCACCGACGACCAGATATCGGTCTTCGTATGATAGGCATCCGCAATGAGCGAGATGCTCCTCTTCCTTCCTCCCACGTAGAACTTGTAGTAGGAGAAAACCCCATTGACGACGATGTTGATGAGGATGGTGATAATGGCAATCGCCTGAAAGGAGAGAGGCGAGGGGTTCAGAATGGAGCCGACCGATTCATAGGCAATGAATACGCCCACGCCCAAGAGGATGATACCTCCTGAAAGGGCAGCTTCTTCCTCCCGATCCATCCGGATTCCGATCCATGTGAGTGCTGACGCGATGATATCGATGGCGGTGTGCACCGCATCTGCAAGCAGGCCGATACTGCCTGATACAAAGCCGATCATGAATTCAAGTGCGGAAAGGAAGACATTGCCCCAGAGCGAGTACATCGCACAGGCATCCTTGGAAAAACCCCTCTCAAGGTGAGAAAGGATCCGCGTTTCCTCTCTGAGAAGAGCGTCACGCCCCCGATCGGTAATCTCAAGAACCTCCGTTCGGCGCACCAATCCCTCATCGACAAGGTCATGTACCACCGTTTCGACCAGTGGTTCGTGTACGCTCCAGTAGCCGAGGTACATGGCATTGAGCGTTTTCATGAGAACGCGGCAATCCCGGCTTTTCAAACGAAGCAGCCGGAGTATATGCCACTTCAGGGTTTTTTCCACTGTAGAATTGCTGATACATGGTCTCTTACCCGTGATGTGCCTCACCACCATTGCACCGGTGTGTTCCTGATAGGCCTGTCAATCTCCCCTCGCAAAAAATGTTGCTATTAAGTGCTTTGATCCGATTTTCGCCGCAATCCAGCCATTTCCTTGCGCACCTGCCGGCCGACATACCACTCGATCAGGGATCCGAGGGCGTGGTAGAGAGGGTTGACCGGCACCTCGACAAAGTATCGTGTCTTCCGGTCCAGCCATCCCTTCTGCTCCCAGTACTCGTAATCGACCGGTGCAAGTGCGGCCAGCTCCCGAAAAGTGGCACGCATGCCGTGAAATACCAAGATATCCTTCCAACCGGGGGAACGCCGGGGCCGGTACAGGGAGTCGTGGAATGCACGGGCAGCGGCGTCGAGCGTTTCCGCATTGCGCCGCACCTTCTCTTCCGGCAGGTCGTAGGGAGGGGTGATCAGCCCCACCCGCCCTGCAACCTCGAACCCCCAGATGCGGGCGACCAGGTCGAGGTAATCGAGGACCTCCTTTTCCCCGAGCGCACCCGTCGTGGTGAGGAGCAGCGCTTTTTTGTCGAAAAAACGGGGACGGTGGAAGATGTAGGAGAAGCGGTCGACGAAGGTCTTGAAGAGGCCCGAGACATTCATGCCGTAGACCGGGGTGGCAAAGATTACCCCGTCGGCTTCGTGCATCCTGCGCTCGATGTCCGGGGCGTCGTCACGGAGCGGGCAGTGCTCCTCCCCTTTCTGGAAGCAGACAAAACACCCCCTGCACCGGGCGAGATCGGCATCCCTGAGCATGCAGTACTCGAACACCACCTCTCCAAGCCCCTGCATTCGCTCTTCGATGCCCTGTGCGGCACGCATGGTGTTGCCCATGCGCGGGCTGCCCATGATGACGAGCACGCGCTTCACGCAGTCCTCTCCAGCAGGAGACGGGAAAATAGTTTGTGCACGGCATTCCAGGATACGTTCCGCCGGTATTCAGGCGGATGAATATACCATATTAATATAGTCAGTCCAATCATTCCCCATTACGTTGACAAGGGAGAGATGCCCGGCATCGATTGCAAGGAGATGCGTGCACCATGACCGATGAAGAAGCGGGAGAACACGGGACCGAGAAGATCAGAACGGCGGAGCTGGACGTCTCGGGGATGCACTGCGCCACCTGCGCCCTGACCGTTGAAAAGGCCCTACAAAACGTTGAGGGAGTCGCCGGTGCGGAGGTGAACTTCGCGGCGGAACGTGCAACCGTGAGGTACGACCCTGAAAAAACCGATCTCGCCGATCTGGAGAAGGCCGTGGAGGAATCGGGCTTCGGCGTGGTGCACGAACAGGTGACCATCAGGGTCGGAGGCATGACCTGTGCAATGTGTGTACAGGCTGTCGAAAAGGCACTGAACCGGCTGGAAGGCGTGGTCACTGCCACCGTCAACCTCGGAGCGGAGCGGGCGTACGTCACCTACAACCCCCGTGTCGTCGGCGTGGAAGAGATGAAGGAGGCCATCGAAGAGGCGGGGTACCGGTACCTGGGCACGGAAGATGAGTATTCGGGTGCTGCAGAGCGGGCCGCATTCGAGCGCGATCTCCGGGACAAAGCAGTTCGGTTTTCTGTGGGATTCGCCGTCTCTCTGCCCCTTTTTGCCATTGGCATCCTCGAAATCCCGCTTCCTGTACCAATGGACTGGTTCATGTTCCTCGTTACCCTTCCCGTCTTTCTCTGGCTCGCCATCCCCATCTTCCGGGCCGCTTTGCGGGCCCTGCAACACCGGACCCTGAACATGGATGTCATGTACTCCATGGGTATCGGCGTCGCCTACGGTGCGAGCATCCTGGGCACCCTCGGAATCGTGCTCACCCCTGAATTTCTCTTCTACGATACCGCGGTCATGCTCGCCTCCTTTCTGACACTGGGACGCTACCTGGAAGCGAGAGCCAAAGGACGCACCTCGGAGGCTATCAGGAGACTGGTGGGGTTGCAGGCGAAGACCGCCACCGTGGTGCGTGAGGGCAGCGAGGAGCAGGTTCCGATCGAAGAGGTCGCTGAAGGTGACATGGTCCTCGTCAGGCCGGGCGAAAAGGTCCCCGTGGATGGTGAGATCGTGAGAGGCGAGAGCTATGTGGACGAATCGATGATCACCGGCGAGCCCGTTCCCGTGCTGAAATCAAAGGGAGATCCGGTCGTGGGAGGCACCATCAACAAAAACAGCGTGATCACCCTCACCTCCACGCGGGTGGGAAAAGATACCATGCTCTCCCAGATCATCCGCATGGTCGAGGTTGCGCAGGGCTCGAAACCCCCCGTGCAGAGAATTGCCGACCGTGCAGTGACCTATTTCATCCCCACCGTGATCTCCATCGCCATCACCGCCTTTCTCATCTGGTACGTCATCCTCGGCGCAACCCTGCTCTTCTCACTCACCGTGCTCATCTCCGTTCTGGTCGTCGCCTGCCCCTGTGCGCTGGGTCTTGCCACTCCCACGGCGGTGACGGTGGGCATCGGCAGGGGCGCCGACCTGGGCATCCTCGTGAAAAACGGCGAGGCACTGGAGATATCAGAGAAGCTTACCACCATCCTCTTCGACAAGACAGGTACCCTGACCCGGGGCATGCCACGGGTGACCGAGGTCACTGCGTTCGGTATCGGCGAAGATGCGCTTCTCTCCATGGCAGCGAGCATCGAGAACAACTCACAGCACCCGCTGGCCGAAGCCGTCGTGGCAAAGGCAGCGGCGGAGGGAATCGAGCCGGAGGAGGTGCAGAACTTCGACACCTACAGCGGAAAAGGGGTGGCGGCGACGTACAGGGGAACAAGGGTTCTGATCGGCAACCGGGCTCTTATGGAGGAGCAGGACGCCTCGATTCCCGCGACGCTGCGTGAGAATCTCGATGCCAGGGAACAGGAGGGAAAGACCGCCGTGCTCGTCGCCTTGGAACGCGGTGTGGTCGGGGTCATCGCCATCGCCGACACGCTCAAGCCCGACGCCGCACAGGCTATCGCAGCCATGAACGCGATGGGGCTGGGGGTGGCCATGATTACCGGCGACAACGCCCGCACTGCAGCAGCGGTAGCCCGTGAGGCGGGCATCGACCGCGTCCTCGCCGAGGTGCTGCCCGGTGACAAAGCCCGGGAGGTCGAATCCCTGCAGAAGAAAGGGGAATGCGTCGCCTTTGTCGGGGACGGGATCAACGATGCCCCCGCCCTCGCCCAATCCGACGTGGGCATCGCCATCGGCAGCGGTACCGATGTGGCGATCGAGACCGGCGAGATCGTGCTCATCCATGACGACCTCATGGATGCGGTGGCGTCCGTCCAGCTCTCCCGCAAGGTGATGGGCCGGATCAAGCTCAACCTCTTCTGGGCGTTTGCCTACAACGCCGCCCTCATTCCCGTGGCGGCCGGCATCCTCTATCCATTTTTCGGCATCACCTTCCGCCCCGAACTTGCCGGCCTTGCCATGGCCCTTTCCTCGGTGACGGTCATTTCCCTCTCCCTGCTGCTCAAGCGGTATATACCTCCGGCAACTCAACGCACGAACCAGGAGAAGGAGCCGGAGGGGAGACACATCGCCATCGATCCGGTATGCACCATGGAGATGGATACAAAGACCGCACAGTTCACCGCCGAGTATAAAGGGAAACACTACTATTTCTGCAGCCCGGGGTGCAAGCGTGCTTTCGAGGAGTACCCGGAGCGCTACCTCTGAGAGAGGCCGAACACATGCCCACATGGCCCTTGCCCGAATGTCCGGACCACAGAATCCCCGGTCCCGGCGATGCGGGTTCTTTCTGGGAGGACCGCGGCGACCGGCGCCACTGTGGCGTAGACCTCCATGCACCCGCAGGCAGCCGCGTTCTGGCGATTGTCCAGGGCACGGTTCTCCGGATCGGGATACAGACAGACCCTCATAGAGTCCCCTACTGGAACCGGACGTTCTATGTGCTTGTCAAGGACCAACACGGGCATATCATCCGTTACGCGGAGCTGGGGGAACTCTCGGTCGGTGAGGGCGATCACCTCGAGGAGGGACAATGCATCGGAAGGGTGGGAGCGGTGATCGATCCCTCGCGCATCGACGAAGGTGCGCCGGCATACATACGCCGTCTCGGTGCGGAGGGAACCTGCTGCATGCTTCATCTCGAGATCTACACCGCCATGCCGGGCAGCCTCGACCGCTACCTGGGCGGCAACTGGTTCGGGTGCACACCGCCCGCATTTCTCATTGACCCCACCGGACTTCTCAGAAAGGCTGGCGGACGATAACGAAAGAGCGAAGCGATCGAGCCTGTGCCGGTATCTCCCGGGCAACTTTTTATAGTGAGGATTTGATAAAGACCGGTATCCATTGGGCCGGGAGAGGTGTGAAAGGATGAACACGGAAACCACAGAACAGAAAAAAACCACCCCTATCTACGATGCACGGTCAGGAATGATCAGGGATGTCGAGGTGATCGACAGGTCCGATGAGGAGTGGAAGAAGATGCTCACCCCCGAGCAGTTCAGGATCGCCAGGAAGAAGGGGACGGAGCCCCCGTTCACGGGCAAATACCATGACTACAAGGGAGATGGCATCTACCAGTGCGTCTGTTGCGGGACCGATCTCTTTGACTCCAACACCAAATACGATTCGAAAACCGGGTGGCCCAGCTTCTGGGCGCCGATCGCATCGCAGAATGTGACCTACAAGGTCGATACGAGTATGTTCATGACCAGAACCGAGGTGCTCTGCGCACGGTGCGGTGCCCACCTCGGCCATGTGTTCTACGACGGGCCGCCTCCCACCCACCGGCGCTACTGTATGAATTCTGCATCTCTTCAGTTTGTGCCCAGAGCAGAGTTCTCCTGACCGGCATTTGCTGCCGGCGGACGGCAAGGGTGTGATGAGGGGGAGGGCGTATTCATCCTCACGGTGTTGATCCCTTGCAGGGGAGATACTCCGATCCCTGCAGGGGGAATGAACGTTTTTTACCGCCGAAAGGCAACTATTTAATGCATTTTTGCAGTTATGGGTGGGAAATGAAAGGAGATGAGGGCCGGACGCCGCATTCCCCGGGGATGGATGGTGTGGAAGGCGACGAAAAGCGAATTTTCGTGGTGCTCTTCATTTCCGTATTTTCGGCCATGGTAGGGCTTGGCATCATCGTCCCGCTCCTTCCCTTCTATGCGGAGAGCCTCGGAGCGACCGGCATCTGGATGGGAGCGATTTTTTCAGGATTCGCCTTTTCAAGGGCCATCTTCATGCCCATTGTGGGGACACTCTCGGACCGGCGAGGGCGGAGGAAATTCATCCTCGCGGGGCTTTTTATCTACACCCTCCTTTCCGTCGCCTATATCAGTGCGGATACGGTCATTTTGCTCACCGGTGTGCGCATCCTCCACGGGTTCGCCTCGGCGATGGTCATTCCCATCGCCATGGCCTATGCCGCCGATTTCTCACCGGTCGGCAGTGAAGGAAGGTACATGGGAACGTTCATGGTCTCGATGTTCCTTGGGATGGGGTGCGGTCCCCTCATCGGCGGCGTAATCAAGGATGCCGCCGGCATGAACGCGGTATTTCTCACCATGTCCTTTTTTTCCCTGATCGCTCTTATGATCTGCATCCTCTTTCTCCCCGAAGCAAGGGGGACGAGCACCAGAACTGGATCGATCCTGCAAACGCTGCACAACAGGATCATGCGCCCGGTGCTCTTCTTCCGCGTGATTAACGCCTATGCTAACGGCACATTCATGGTCTTTTTTCCCCTGCTCGCAGCAGGAGCTGCAAACGGCGGTGCAGATCTCTCATCGAGCGAGATTGGTATCATCGTCTCAATGAGCATCCTTACCACCGCAATCCTCCAGCGTTCCTTCGGAACCCTTGCCGACCGGTTCAGCAAAACGCTCCTTATCATCGCCGGAACGCTCATGGTGTCGGTAATCCTCTTTTTCTTCCCCGCAATGAACGGGTTTGTCCCCCTGCTGGTAGGGGCGGTCATCTTCGGGTTGGGGAGCGGCATCGCCATCCCCACCTCCACCTCGCTGATCACCATCGCCGGGAGGGAGACCGGACAGGGCGCAGCGATGGGGGCATACAACACCGCCATGAGTATCGGGATGATCAGCTCGCCCCTCATCGCAGGACTGCTGTACGACCTCTTCGATATCACCGTAGTGTTTGTCGCAGGAGCAATCGTCAGCGCCGCTTCAGCATTCATTTTCTACGCCATGGCACGCAATGCGGGCATCCACTGAGAAAAGTATTTGGTATGCCACGCAGTGTAGTATTGGTGCATGAGTGCTTCTGAGCAGATCGCCGTCGATATCGTCCTTCTTCCCCCCGAATCCGTCGTGGATGCGAGTATCGCCATCAACAACAGGCTTGTGGAACGGACCGGCAACCATGAGGTGGTGCTCGACAAACAGGGCATGATCCCCCACATCACCCTTGCCATGGGAACGGTAAAATGGTCTGATCTCGCGGTGCTGGGCCGGCGCCTCGACAAGATCGTCCACCAGTATCTTCCCCTGGCGACCGCCATCACCGAACTCGCGACAGTCTCTTCCTCAAGGGGCGATATCGTCTCCGGGTTCAATATCTGGAGAACCGACGATCTGCAGGCCCTCCACGAATCGGTCATGACGCTGCTGCTCACCTTCGATACGGGAGAGGTTGCGGCGTCCATGATCGCAGGGTGGGAGCACGAGCCGATAGACGCATTTACCACCGAATATATCCGCGATTTCCCCAAACAATCGGCATACGCGAACTACTCCCCCCATATTACCCTCGGCTACGGGGATGCACGAGAAGATTTCCTTGAATTCAGTTTCCCTCTGCCATTCCTCTGCACCAGCGCGGCCATTTGCCACCTGGGCAATTTCTGCACCTGCAAGAAAGTTCTCGCCGTGCACCCTGAAGAATGACGCTGCCGAATCGGCCATAATTTTCGCCATTTTCTCGCAATAAGGCCTTAACAGGGGAAAGTGGCGCCACAGATATAAATACTGGAAGCAGAATACACCTCCCCGATACGGTTTCCCTCGAAAAGGGAGGAATGTGCATGTTCGTCAAAAAGATCGTTTCGGAAGGTCTCGCCCACAATTCCTATTTCATTGGATCGGGCATAGCCGCTGCGGTCATCGATCCGCGCAGGGACGTCGAGGCCTACCTCAAGGAGGCCCGGGATCGGAATATGCAAATCACGCATATCTTTGAAACTCACAAAAACGAGGACTACGTGATCGGCTCCCTGGAAATTGCCGCCCGCACGGGTGCCAAGATTCTGCACGGGGCCCAGCTCGACTTTGCCTACGGCACGCCGGTGCATGATGGCGAAACCTTCCACATCGAAACCCTGGAACTGGGCGTGCTGGAGACACCGGGCCATACCCTGGAGAGCATCTCCGTCACCCTCAAAGAGACCGCCATCTCCGATGACGTGCTGATGGTGTTTACCGGTGATGCCCTCTTCGCCGGCGATGCAGGGAGAACCGATTTCTACGGAAAAGACCGCCAGAAGGAGGTGTCCACTTACCTCTACGAATCGATTACCGAAAAACTCCTCCCCCTCGGCGACGGCGTTATCGTCTGTCCGGCACACGGCGCCGGATCGGTCTGCGCCGCAGGGATCGCCGATCTCGAGTACACCACCATCGGGTATGAAAAAGCCAACAATTTCCTCCTGCAGATGACCCGTGAGGAGTTCATCGCCTACAAGGGATCCGAAGAGCACTATTATCCTCCCTACTTCCGCAAGATGGAGGAGATGAACAAAGATGGCGCACCGCTCCTCCATACCCCACCCGACCTCGTGCGCATGTCCCCCGCCGAGGTGGAGACGTCGATGAAGCAGGGTGCGCAGGTGGTGGATATCAGGGCGCCGCCAGGTTTTGCCGGAGGGCATATTCCTGGATGCATCAACATCCCGAGGACGCTCATATCCGCCTACGCCGGGTACCTGGTCAACTACGATGACCCCATCATCATCATCGATGATTTCAACCAGGATCTGGAAACGGTGGTCAAATACTTCATGCGCATGGGATACGACAACATCCACGGCTGTCTCGCCCCCGGCTTTTCGGCCTGGTTTGTCGCAGGCAAACCGCTGGAATATGTGGATGCCTGGGATCCCGGGATCCTGTCAGAACATCTCAACGACCCCTCCCTTTCCATCGTCGACGTACGCACCATCGACCACTGGAATGAAGTCGGCCATATCGACGACGCACGCCATATATTCCTCGGCCACCTTCCGGACCGGATCGATGAGGTGCCGAGGGACGCAAAAGTGCTCGTCTACTGCGATGCGGGATTCAAGGGAAGCATCGGCGCGAGCCTCTTCAAGCGAGCAGGGTATGAAGAGGTGGCGAACCTCCTCGGGGGCATGCGCGGCTGGATGGCCGCGGGCCACCCTGCCAATAAAAAATAATCATTTTTCCCCGGCAGGGGCGTGCTGCGGCACCTCGCTCAGCAGGGACAGCACCTCTTCGGGATCGGTTGCCGGGCGAAGGCAGGTATGCGCACGGCAGACGTAGGCGGTGGCCTTCCCCTCCTGCATGTCCATACCGGCGGTAAATGGTGCCAGTGCTCGAAGCTCGCCGCCCTCGTCTCCGGGATCGACAGAAAGCCAGACGGTCGAAGGAAGAAACGCCGTCCTGAGCCGGGAGAGCAGCGATGCCGTATCCGCCGAGCCCGGACTGCCGACCACCACGACCTCGCGGGATGGGCCGAGGGCGAAATCGAGGGCGCAGGCAAAGAAGGAATGGGCTGACGGTGTGCGGGAAACCGCAGGAGCAAATGCCCTCGCCAGATCGCCTGCACGCTCCTCGAGATCCGACCTCCCCGTGAGCCGGGCGAGGCGAAGCAGGTTGAGCATGCAGATGGCATTCCCTGAGGGGATGGCGCCGTCGTAGATCTCTTTGTTGTGGACGATCAGTTTTTCCGCATCGTCGGCAGCAAAAAAGAATCCCCCCTCCTCATCGTCCCAGAAGTGCATGAGGACTTGCTCATTGAACGCCACCGCACGCTCCAGAAAAGCGAAATCGCCGGTTGCAAGGTAGAGTTCGATCAAGCCCCACACGAGCGCGGCATAGTCGTCGAGGGTGCCCGGAACACCTGCAACGCCATCCCTGAACCTGTGGAACAGACGGGTATCGCCGGCGGAGAGGTTCTCCACGAGGAAGACTGCCGCATCGTTTGCCGCATCGATCAACCGCTCGTCGCCGAAGGCCGCCCCCGCTTTGGCAAGTGCCGCGATCAGCAGCCCGTTCCAGTCGACGAGGATCTTATCGTCTTTTCCTGGGGGGATGCGGCGTTCCCTGAAAGAATTGAGGTTGATGCGAATCCGCTTCAGGCATGCGGCGAATTCGCTCTCGTTCAGCCCGAAGCGTGCGGCAATATCGGCGGGCTGCCCGGTCATATGAAGAATATTTGCGCCGTTCCGCATCCCGGTGGACTCTTCCGTGAAATTTCCGCCCCTGAGCACGTTGAATGCATAGACGGCAATATCAGCATCCTCGCCGGAAAGGGCATCTTTTATCTCAGGCTCGGACCAGAGGTAGAACTTCCCCTCGACTCCTTCGCTGTCGGCATCCTCCGCCGAGTAGAAGGCGCCCCCCGGATCCCGCATATCGCGTAGCACGTATATGAACAGGGCTTCGGCAACCTGCCGGTAAAAGGGATCGCCTGTCGCCTGATGGGCCTCCACGCACGCATACGCGAGCAGTGCCTGATCGTAGAGCATCTTTTCGAAATGCGGCACCAGCCATTCCCGGTCAACCGCATAGCGATGCACTCCGAACCCCACATGGTCGAAGATCCCGCCCTTCCGGATGGCATGAATCGTCCGCTCCACCATGGCAAGGGCGGCGCGATCGCCCGAACGCCTCCACCAGCGCAGGAGAAAGAGGAGATTGTGCGGCGAAGGAAACTTGGGCGCCGATCCGAAGCCCCCGAACGTATCGTCGAACTGCACACGCAGCCCATCGTAGGTTGCCTGTAACTGCGCCTCCCCGGGCATCGCCTCTCCGGCGGGCGGCCCGATTCCGTGGAGCACCTCGGTGATCCTCTTCGCAGAGTGCTCGACCTCTTCCCGCCGCTCCTCCCAGACAGAGATGATGCGGGGCAGGATGTCCATGAGCCCGGCGATGCCGAACCTGCTCTCGCGGGGGATATAGCTCGCCGCAAAGAAAGGCCGCATCTCGGGTGTGGCAACGATGGTGAGCGGCCAGCCACACCTGCTGCTCATCACCTGGCAGACGGTCATATAGACATGGTCGATATCGGGGCGTTCCTCGCGGTCCACTTTGATCGAGACGAAATGCTTGTTGAGAAGGGCTGCAACCTCATCGTTCTCGAAGGATTCGTGGGCCATGACATGGCACCAGTGGCACGTGGAGTAGCCGATGGAGAGAAACACAGGTTTGTGTTCCGTCCTTGCGCGTTCGAATGCCTCCTCTCCCCAGGGGTACCAGTCGACGGGATTTGCCGCGTGCTGAAGAAGATATGGGCTTTTTTCCTGGGCCAGACGATTCATGTGCTGCTCTGCTGCCATACCACCACTCCAGATGCTGGGCATAGCACCCGGACCCCTTAATAGTTATCGCACCGGAAACGGCGCGGAAAAATCGGGGAAGCGCGATTCAAAGCCCGCGCAGCATGGACCCGAATCGGGGGAGAAAATCTTTTTTCCGGGACATCACGCCGTCCAGACGCACGGGCTGATCCGTCCACCCGAGACGGGATACGGTGGCGTCATCTGAGGCAATGAAGAGATCGCTTGCGTTCTCGAATACATTGGTGAGCAGGACCGCATAGATCTCCACCCCGGCGGTCTCCCTGAGCAGTGTGAGTTCGCGGGGGATCTTTTCGGCGTGCGCCTCCCCGAAGGCAAAGGAGGGGACCATGACCTGGGCGATGATAACCTCCCTGCCGAAGAGATGGTAGCGCTTGGTGTCTTTCCGGAGGAGCTCTTCGAGAGGCACGGTATCCAGTTCCATCCCCCTCCGGATGAGCTCGACACCGAATGCAGCCGGGTCGATATCCACGATCCCGGCAAGATAGGCGACCGCCTCCTCGTCCTGCGGTGTGGTGGTGGACATCTTCAGGGCGAGGGTATCGGAGAGGATACCGGACAGGAGCAGCCCTGCGGTTTTCGAACTGGGCTCGATACCCTCCTCCAGAAACCTCCGCGTGATAATGGTCGAGGTCGAGCCGACAGGGTCGTTGAGGAACCGGATCGGTCTGAGGGTGGTGATGGCGCCGATGCGGTGGTGATCGATGATTTCAAGAATGTCTGCCTTTTCGATGCCCTCGACGGCCTGCGAGTACTCATTGTGGTCGAGAAGGATGACCGACTTGCGGATCTCGTCCACAAAGGTATTGCGGGAGATCATGCCCTTGAGCCGATCGCTCTCGTCGACCACGCAGGCGGTTCGGTACTTGGAATTGGTGACCACTTCCTTGACGTACTCGAGGGTGTCGTCCATCCGCACCCGGGGGACGTCGGTGGCCATGACCATACCCGCGGGGAGAGAGAGGTTGATCAATTTGCCCACGCCGAAGGCATTGATGGCCGTAGAGAGCAGGGCTACCCCCTTCTCGCGGGAAGCCGCGATCACCCGTGCACCCACCGGCGCCCTGTCGGCCACGATGAGGGCGGCGATCCTCGCATCGATCAGCGCCAGCTGGGCGGGTTCGTTGTCGCCGACGATGGCCACGTCATTGCTGCTGAGGCGGGAGAGTGCCACATGGAGGGCGTCGATGGCGATGTAGACCTTCCCTTCGATCAGATCCCGGCCGGGCACCTCGATCGTGGCGTCGAGAATGCGGGCGAGCACCTCGAGTTTGATGGGGGAGATGGACAGCGGTTCAATCGACATCCGCTGGACGTAGGTCCTGGCAAGGCCGTGCTCACTCACCAGCCCGAGAAGCGTGCCCTGTTCGTCGACGATGGGCATGTTCCTGACTCCGTGCTCGTCCATGAGACCCACGATCTCGATGGTGGGCACATCGTTGCGAGCGCTCACCAGATAGGTGAAAGGCAGGTCGGAGACCGTCGGCTCGACGCTCTCGATATAGAGGGGCGGTTCTGCGTCGAACCGGGAACAGACGTATTCGGTTTCCGCATTCAGCTCCCCGCAGCGTGCCGGGATATAACGGCCGGGCTCGGAGCGGTTGAGCAGTTCCGCGTACCCCACCACGCTGCATATACTGTCCGTATCGGGCTGCCGGTGCCCTATGATGTAGATATGTCCCATACTCCTGTCTCCTGAAGGAAAAATTCCGGTATTTGATGAAAATCTATTGATTGAAGATCACTGATCCATTGATCCTCCGTATCCATGTACTTTCTCCACATAGGCATCGGCATTGAATTTGCGACGCAGCCCCGCGGCGTTCATGTAGCGCACCTTGCCGAAGACCTGCCGCTCGGCCCAGGCGCGGTCGTGCTTGCCGAAGCACCACGCGACCCCGGAATACCCGTTCGGGTCCCTGCCGTCGAGCTCGTAGCGGTTGTTGAGGGCAAGGGCGATCTCAAATGCCCGCTCGGGCGTCTCCGACCACTCGAGGATCTTCTTTCCCCAGTACATGCGCATGTACCCGTGCATCTTTCCGGAATACACCATCTCCATCTGGGCGGCGTTCCAGTAGGGATCATGAGTCGACGCACTCTCGAACTCCGCAAACGAGTAGACATATTCCCGGGGATCCCCGGCATGTTCGGCAAGCGTGGTTCGTGCCCAGTCGGGAAGCCCCTCATACGAATCGTAGCGGGGATTATAGAAGACGTAGTTGACCGCCAGTTCCCGGCGCACGATGAGCTCTTCCAGGTACGCCTCCACCCCCGCGCTTCGGCCTGCCTGCACTTTCAGGGCGATATCGATCGGGGATATCTGGCCGAAATGCAGGTACGGGCTCATGTGGGAGAGGGCGTCGGCGGTGGGATCATTGCGCTCCTCTTCAAACCGGTCGATTCCCCGCTCAAGAAAGCGGGAGAGCCGACGGTGCACCTCCGTACTCCCTCCGTGATAGGCCGAGACGGGGCTCACGCTACGGTCGATGGAGAGGCCCGCGAGTACCCCTTCGACCGACTCGAGAGGCGCAGAAGAGAGATCCAGCGAACGGCCGGAATGATCTGGGCGCACTGGAACGGGGATTTCGAGAAAACGCTCAATATTGAGGCGGATCTTTTTCCGGAAGGTTGCCGCGGACCATTCCTCTTTGGGAGATGCCGCACGTACGGGGACCGCGACGTTGTCCTCCACCCGGACGAAGGGGCACCTGACCATACCGGCAACAGAATTCCGCCACTCCCGCTGTATGCACAGATACCCGCAGTCCGCCACCACGAGTGCGGCATCGCCGGCGAGAGCCGCCACCCCTGCAGGAGGAGAGCCGCGATGCAGGACGAAAGAGACACCGCGTGCCTCAAGGGCGTCCTTCACCTCCAGCAATCCCTCGATCATGAAATGGTAGTGGCGCAGATTTGCCTCCGGGTACTCCCCGGTGAGACAGAAGAGCGCTGCCACGGGAAGGCCGAGCCGGTTGGCGCGTCGAATCGCGTACTCGAGCGCCATATTGCACTCTGCTCTCGGGGACGCCTGCATCCAGTAGAGCACATAGGAGCCTTTTGATGCCGGCGTTTCATTGAGACGGTGGATCCGTTCGGGCGCGATCATCGCGTATTGCCTCCCCATGCCGCGTTCCCGTCCATGGCATCAAAGAGTGGTAGAAAGGAATGGCCACGGAAGGGACGGGCTGATACCACCATCGCTGCCGTTGCGGTCCTGCGGATGTCTCCCGGAATAATTCCCTATTTCGCCGGGAGCGCCCGGCCTGTAGCCTTCGTTCCTACCGGATACATGGTGCATGGTCACGCACCCCCGATGAAGCGACGATCGCTGCGGGCCGCGGAGATCGCCTTCAGCGCACTGTGTTCCTTGTCCTTGATCTCGAGCATGACATCGAAATCGAGTGGTGCGGTTTCGGCGATGAATGCCGAAAAATCGGCGATGTCGATCGACTGCGGGTGTTTCCCGGGGCGCTCCCCCGGATTCGGAGAACTGTAATCGACCATCGGGATGCCGTCTTCCGCCGTCCACGTCGCCCCGCACCGCTCAACGGCGTCCTTCATGGTTTCTCCCGAGGAGTTCCAGAAATGGTGGAGGTTGTCGAAGATGACCGGGATGCCCGTCTTTTCGTGAACGGCAAGGCAGTCGGCGACCGTATAGAGGCGGTCGTCGTTCTCGATGACCAGACGGCGGAGGACCGCCTCATCCAGCCGGGCGTAGCGGCTGACAAACCGGTGCATCGCACCGGTTTTGTCACCGTAGACGCCCCCCACATGGAGCTGGATCTTCGCACTGCGATCGAGGCGCATCAGGTCGAGCACCTCCGCGTGGTACGCGAGCTCGCCGACGGTCCGCACCGCCACCTCATCACGCGGCGAATTGAGGACGACGAACTGGTCAGGATGCATGGAGATGCGCAGGGCATGGTCGCGGATGAACCCACCGATCTCCCTGAATTCTGGCGCGAAGCGTTCCTGCCAGCGGCAGGTGCAGATGGGATGGGAGGCGAATGGCACCAGATCGGAGGTGATACGGAAGAACAGGATCCCGTGCTCCACATTGTAGGAGAGGATGCGGCGGAGACAGGAGAGGTTGTGTTCGAGTGTGTCGATGAGCCGATCTTCTGAGTACGATTTCAGGCGGAAGGTGCGATTTGCCCTGCATGGGAGGGTGAGGTTGATGCAGGGATAGCCGATCTTCATTGTCGCACCACCGCTAGAGCTCCCTTTTGCCGCAGAGGGTCATCGCCGTATGGATCCGCTGAAGGACCATCCACCACATGAGCGGCACCACCACGAGCACGAGGATGGCAAACCCGATGCTATTCATGACCAGGAAGTTGAATATCCCATGGAAGAGTATGGCGAGGAAGAGGCCGCTGAGGATGATCTGCTCCCTTCGAGCTGGTGGGCTGAACTTGGCGATGCCCAGCGCCGCCCCCCACATGATCGAGAACAGGGCATGGCCGGGTACGGAGAGCATCGCCCGGATCACGCTGGTGCCGATGGCGAGGGGAAGCGACATCGTGTAGGAGTTGAAGACGTAGAGGACGTTTTCCAGCGTGGCAAAACCAAGGGCCGCCGCGGTGGCGTAGATGATGCCGTCTATCGGCTGGTTGAACTCGCGGTTGTGGTAGACGCCCCTTCGTACGACAAAATATTTCCCGAATTCCTCCACCACGGGAGCGATGAGGATGACGAGCAGGATCTCCGGCAAAAAAAGCCCGAAGAGGTTTTCGGTGAAGGCCACGGGCACTGTGACAAGGATCCCGAGCACGAACATCTCTACGATGAGAGAGAGGGGTTCTGGCTCGCACCGGTCTTTCTGGTAAAAATAGTACATCCAGAAAATGCCCGGCGCGATCGCGAGCACGGCCAGACCCCAGATCTCCTCCATATCGATCGAGGACTTGCTGTATATCGGTATTAAGGTTTTGCAGAAGAAATGCAATTCAATGCCCATTTCACCCCGTTCCCTTCAGTCCAGGGACTGAACATGGCCTATTGTGGATATCGGCCCCTCTATTCATCCGGATACGTATATAGGGGCCGGAGAGGCCACAGATTTCAAAATACAGATATCCTATAAACGAAAATCGTTGATTTGTGTTCTGATGATCAACAGGTGCATACCTTAACATAATCAGGGCATTTCGTCATTGCTATCACGTGTCGGGGGGGCCGGTTTCCCTCCCAAAAAAAGTCATTCTCTCCCCTTTTCCTTTCGATACCGTATAGCCGCCGCATCCATCACGCCACACGGCACCCGACCCGGGCGAAGCCCGCTCCCCAAACCCGGTCCGGCGCAGTAGCCACGAACACCCTGCTTATTACCCCGAACGACCCACGCCCCTGCAGGAGGGACAATGCCCGAAAAAGCCCATGAACCTTCACGGGCCCTGGAACGCCTGCAAAGAGAGATCGCTGCGCATGGATGCTCTGACCGGGCGATTGCCCTGTTTCGCCAGCTTATCTGCGACTATTTTAAATCACATGGGCGAGATCTCGCCTGGCGCCGGACGCGTGATCCTTATCGCATCTTCGTCTCGGAGATCATGCTCCAGCAGACGCAGGTATCAAGGGTAGAGACCAAATACCAGGAGTTTATCGCAGCGTTTCCCGATTTTGAGACCCTTGCCGCCGCTCCGCTCAGGGATGTGCTCGGAGTCTGGCAGGGTATGGGTTACAATCGAAGGGCCAGAGCACTCAAAGAGGCAGCAGAGCGGGTGGTGCAGGAATTCGGCGGACACCTTCCTGGTGACGAAGCGGTGCTCGCCACCCTCCCGGGCATTGGCAAGGCAACTGCATCATCGATTGCGGCATTCGCCTTCAACCGGCCTGTGGTGTTCATCGAGACAAACATACGGCGGGTGTTCATCCACTGCTTCTTCCATGACGCACAGAGAGTGCGGGATGAGGATATCCTGCCGCTAGTGCAGAAGACGCTTCATCCCGAACACCCGCGGGAATGGTACTGGGCGCTGATGGACTACGGCACAATGCTCAAAACCCGCGTCGAAAACCCCAACCGGCAGAGTGCATCGTACAAAAAACAGACCTCGTTTGAGGGATCGGACCGGCAACTGCGGGGGAAGGTCCTGCGGCTGCTTCTCGAGGAGGGGGAGATGGACGAGGCGGAGCTGGCGGCGCACCTTGCCGATGAAGACATGCGGCTGGAGAGGATCCTCGCAGCGCTTGAGAAGGAGGGCTTTTTGATCAGGGAGGGGGGACAGCTTCGAATCGCCTGATCGATCCGAACTGCTCGATATGTTCCGAATACAAAATCCGTGCATATAAATGCTCCGAACAGCAACAAAGGCAGTGAGAATAACTACGTATGATCAGGAGTGTTGATGATGACCACCCAAAACGCCCGGATTTGCAGAAACTGCGCTGCATGGCCGCTCCTTTTGATACTCGGATGTGCGGTACTCTCCGCATTCTGCGGAATTGTCGCAGCAGAGGAACAGGAATATACCGCCCTCTGGCAGTATGCGGCATCCACCAATTTCAAGGCGGCGGATGTGTCTCCCGATGCATCCTTTGTCGCCGCAGGAACGCATGACGGTACCATCACCCTTTTTTCCATCGACGGCCAGGCCCTCTGGAACAGAGAGATCGCAGGTGCGGTGAGAGGCGTTGCCGTCTCGGAGAACGGAACCCTTATCGTGGCCGGATCCGATGACGGGACCATCTCACTCTTTGATGCGAACGGGACAGAGCTATGGCGCCGGACGATCGGCAAAGAGGCCTTTGATGTCTCCATTTCGGCAGACGGCTCGATCATCGGGGGCGCCTCGGATGACGGCACCATTCACCTCATGGATGAACACGGCGAAGAGGTCTGGACGAAGCGCATGCAGGGTTCGGTGAACAGCATCGCCATTTCCGATGACGGCAGCTTCATCGCCGCGTCCTCGGAAGATTTTCTCGCTGCACTCTACAACGCTGCGGGAACTCGCATATGGCAGGTTCGCACGGCAGCAAAAGTCAATGATGTCGGGATCTCCCCCGAAGGAGATTACGTCGCCCTTGGAGCCGCAGATCGCACTGTCAGGCTCCTTGACGAGAACGGTGAAGAGATCTGGGTGCGCCCTGTCGAGGGAAGGGTGCAGGGCATTGCGGTCGCCCGGAATGCGGATCTCATCGCTGTCGGTGCGGACAACGCCTATGCCTATCTCCTGGACCGCAAGGGAACGACCGTATTCTCCGCCTTCACCGAGGGGAACGTCAACCGCGTTGGGCTCTCCCCCCTCGGGAAATATCTCGCCGTACCCTCAGATGCGGGGACCCTGACCGTCTTCGCATCGTCCGCCATCACCGAACCGCTCCTGCCGGCAGCGCCGGAACCTGCTCCCTCTGGACAGCCGACGGCGCCCCCGGCCACAGGCAGCATCTATCTCGAATCCGTACCCTCCGGTGCGCAGGTAATGCTTGACGATGAAGCACGGGGCGTCACCCCCCTGATGCTCGGGAATGTGACGGTGGGAAGCCATTCGCTCAGTTTGGAGACGGATGGATTTGCCGGATGGAGGACAGAGGTGATGGTCGAAGAGAACAGAACCATCAGATTGCGGGCGACGCTTGAGGAGAACCCGGAGCCGACGCAGGCTGCAGCCGGGGGATTCGCCGTTGCAGGAGCTCTGTGCGGATTGCTCTTCCTCTCAGGCCTGCGCAGACGCAAGGAGTAGTGGCAGGGGCCCTCACGATCTCCATCCTGTTTTTCAAGAGGTGGACGCATACCGCGTTGAATAACATCACTGTCGAGCCCACAACCTCAAATAGGATTGGCTCCCCATCGGGGTGTGGTGAGAGGAGGTGAACCCACTGGTCAAAGCCATTTGGAAGGGGGCAGTGATCGCAGAGAGCGATGCGACAATCATGGTCGAGGGAAACCACTATTTCCCACCTGAGGCGGTGAAAATGGAGTACCTCACCCCCACCGAGACCACATCGGTCTGTCCCTGGAAGGGGCGCTGCCGCTACTTCACCATCACCGTCGGCGGGGAGAGGAACATCGATGCAGCGTGGTCGTATACCGATCCCAAACCGGCGGCGGGGGAGATTGCCGGGTATGTCGCCTTCTGGAAAAACGTCGAAATTGTCGATTAAAAGGACGATGCGCTCCCGAAATAGTTTCTATTGAATTTGAGCGAGATGGATTGATACAAATCCACAATTCGCTCATTTCCTTTGAGAAACGTTTATGTGACGGCAGGATCTACCGACTTCATATCAGGATGTGATGTATTGGAGATCGTAAGAATCCCTCGTATGGAAAAACCGGAGTATGACCGGCTGATCGAGGAAGGGTATGTCTGCAGGATTGCGTTCCAGGGAGACAAATACCCATATATCGCGCCCTTCCTCTATGTATTCGACGGCAAGTTTCTCTATTTCCTCTCCACGAAGTACGGACGCAAAAACGACCTCTTTAAAAAACACCCCTATGTCTCCGTCGAGGTGGAGAAGTATTCCTGCGATCTCTCCTGCTATACCTTCGTGACCATGCAGGGGTATCTCGTGCAGGAGGAAGATGCCATCACCAAAAAGATCGTCAGGGACAAGTTTGTGGAGATGATCGAGGAGCGCAATCTCTCCCCCAATATCCTCGCCGCCCTCGGCCACCAGCCCGACGACCCCCTCGATGCGATCGCTGCGGAAGAGCGCTCAAATATATGGAAGCTCACCGGCGTGGTGGACATCGTCGCACTCAAAAATCTTTGATTTTACTCTTTTTTCGCCGTTTACCCGGCAACATCCGTTTTTGGAGCAGGGTCAGCGAGATATCGATGAAGATGGCAATCTCGATCGCCGGCAGCGTTCCAGAGAGGAGTTTCGGGATGTTCGGGCCTGCCAGCCCCTCGAACACGAGGCTTCCCAGCCCTCCGCTCCCGATGATGGCGGTGAGAATGGCCACACTGTTTTCGAGAATGGCGGCAAACTCGATCACCGTAAATATTTGCCGGACGGGCATGGGGAACCCATACCATGCTGGTAATCTGCGGGTCGTTAAGGCCTATCCCGGTATCCCGGAACACATTACCGGAGATTCGAGACCCGCGTTCGTCCGATTACCTCGACGCCACCCTCGTCGCGTGTAGGGACGATGCGGCCTCGATCAGGGCGCGGGACTGCTCAGGCGATGCATACCCGCTGCCGTTCCACCGGATGATTCCTTCTCTGTCCAGCAGGAACAGGTAGGCACGTGATCGGTCATCCATTCCCAGCGCCTCCCGGTACGCTTCGGAAGATCCATAGTACGTCAATACAAATGCATGATGCTGCTGGGGGATCCCTGCACGCATCCCGGCATCGATCATCCCCCGCATCACGCGCCAAATGGCTGAGTCGATCATCGGCACCTCGTACACCACAACGCCGGGGTTGTGTTCGAATGCCGACTCGAACGGCCCTACCCACGAATCGATCTCGCTCTGTGCCGCCCGCTCGAAGGCGATGACGACGAGCGCCACCATTCCCTGCACCGCATCCGGGAGGGTGACCTTTGTGCCCTCAAGGGACGACGCCGTGATTGTCGGAAACCTGATGCCCTCCATGTTCTCACCTCTCCGCCGCAGAGGAACGGGTGTGGGGTGCGCGGGAATGGTATACATAAGTTGCGCCTTCGCGGGTCGCAGGTAAAGGTATAAGGGAAGTCAGGAGAAGAACCACAGAGAGGAAGTTGTATGAGTGTCGCGGAGGTGCTCGAACTCACCGATAAAGACTGGGAAGCGAACGTGGAAAACAGCGAGATGCCGGTGATCGCAATGTTCCACAGTCCGACATGCGCCCACTGCAAGACGATGGAGCCCTATTTCCGTGACTACGCTAACGAATTCAAGGATAAGGTAAAATTTGTGCGGCTGAATGTTGCCGCAAACCCGTGGACTCTCCAGCGGTACGGCGTGCGCGGCACCCCGACCTTTAAATTCTTCTGCGGGGGGAAACCCGTCTCCGAGCTGGTGGGAGCCATATATCCGGCACTCCTCAAGAAACGCATCGAAGAGGTCCTGATATACGGGGAGGAGTGCGCGAAAAACACCACCGAAATCAACTACGAAATCACCGGATATGCCTGATGCAGACCTGTATCAGGCCGATATTGCACCGGCCTGGGCGATGAAGGCGCACAACCGGCATACTCGCCGTTGCACCGCGCAGACACGACAGGACAACCAGGACAGACCACTACCGTACCCATGAAAGGCGACGATGATCTGAGGCACCTGCTTCGCCGCATCGACGGGCGGGGGTACAAGGCGTACCGCGACATCAAAGGCGTCTATGCATTCCCATCGCATACGCTGCTCATCGACCACGTCCAGGGCGACCCCTTTGCCGCCCCCAGCAGGATGCGGGTGCGGATCCCTCTGGAGGGTACCGGCCTTCCGTCTGAGACTTACTCGACCAGAAGCAGGGAGATAGGACTGCGTGATTTTCTCACCCGCCGGTTCGCGGAGGCGGCAGAAAAATGTGGCGCGAGGAGAAGGGGGAGCGGAAAGAGCGGCCTGATAAAAATCGACAGGCCGGGACAGGAGATCCTTGAACGCACCTCGGTCCTCCTCAGGGACGGCATGCTCGAGGCGCGATTTGTGGCAGGTCTTCCGGCGAGAGGACGGACGATCGCCGGACGTCAGGCCGAAGCGATGCTGCTTGAAGATATCCCTGCCATCGTCGGATCATCGCTTTCTTATGAACGTCTGGATCATGACGCCCTCTTTCGCCACATCGAGGTCAACGAGGATGCGGATTGCCTCAGGGCGTGCGTACGCCAATCCGGACTGATCGCGTTTGTCGCCGATGGGTCGATCCTCCCGCGGGTAAGCGGTGTTGACGAACGCCCCATGACAGGGCCGCGCGTGGTGCCGTTCGCCTCGCCGCGGTTGCTTATGCACCAATTCGAGCTGCCCAATTGCGGTAGTGTGCACGGCATGGGGATTTCCGAGGGGATCACCCTTATCACCGGCGGGGGCTACCACGGCAAATCGACGCTGCTCAACGCTCTCGAGCGGGGCATCTACAACCACATACCCGGCGACGGCAGGGAATTCGTGGTCAGCAACACCGCATCGGTAAAAATCCGGGCAGAAGACGGACGCAGAATCGAAAAGGTCGACATCTCGCCATTCATCAACAATCTCCCTTTCGGACAGGACACACGGGCCTTTTCGACCGACGACGCCAGCGGCAGCACCTCGCAGGCGGCAAATATCATGGAAGCCCTTGAAATCGGCGCAAAAGCGCTCTTCATCGATGAAGACACCTCGGCGACCAATTTCATGATCCGTGACCACCGGATGCAGGAGCTCATCGTGAAGGAAAAAGAGCCCATTACCCCGTTTATCGACAAGGTGGGACAGATTTTTTGTGATTGCGGGGTCTCCACGGTGCTGGTCATCGGCGGTTCGGGGGACTACTTCGATGTGGCAGGAACCGTGATCTGCATGGACGAGTACACCGCCCGCGACTGCACTGCGGAAGCCCACGCCATCGCCGAGCACTATCGGGCGGAACGGGTGGCCGAAGGAGGCCAATATTTCGGCGCATTCCGGGAGAGGGCCCCCCTCCCGGGCAGTTTTGACCCGAGCAGGGGAAGGCGCGAGGTGAAGATCGCCCCGAAGGGCCTGCACACCATCGCCTTCGGCACCCACACCATCGATCTTGCGGCGGTCGAGCAGCTGGTCAATGTCAGCCAGACCAATGCCATCGGCGATGCCATTCATTTTGCGGTCTCGGCGATGGACGGCAAAAAAACGCTCTCAGAGGTGGTGGGCGACGTTGACGCGCGTATCAAGGAGAGAGGGCTCGATGCGATCGGCACGCGGCCTGCAGGCGATTATGCGGAATTCAGGCCGTTCGAGCTTGCCGCAGCGATCAACCGGTTGCGCACGCTGCGTATGAAGCAGAAAAATGAGTGAGATGGGGATCCCGCACCCATCTAGCGGATCTCCACCCGCTCGCCGGTGTACATATAATAGATCTTTTCGGCGATGAGGCAGGCGTGATCGCCGGCACGTTCGAGGTGCCGGGAGACGGATATGTAATCAATGCACCGGGGGATGTTTCGATTTTCCTCCATCATATAGGTCAGGCATTCCCGGAAGATAGATGAACGGAGGTTGTCCACCACATCGTCCCGTGCCGAGAGTTCGATGAGAGAAGAGACGTTATTGCTCCCGTACACCTCCATCACGTCCCTGAGCATGGCAACCACCAGGTCGCCCATATGGAAGATATTCTGGAGGTTCTCGATGAACGGCTGATCCGCCACGTACATGGAGAGTTTTGCAATATCCCAGCCGATCCTTCCCACCCGATAGAGAGAATAATTCATCTGGTTGATGCAGGCGATGACCCGCAAATCCCTCGCCATCGGCTGGTAGAGCGCAAGAATCCTCAGCGCTTCCTCTTCGATATTGGTGTGTTGTGCAGCAAGGCCGGCTTTTCTGTCCCGAATTTCCTCTGCAAGCCCGACATCCTGGTTTTTCAGCGTTTTTATCGAGTCTTCAAGCATTCCTATTGCAAACCTGGCAAATACCGGGATTTCTGCCTTCAAATCATCCAGTTCTTCGTAAAATTTCTCTACCATGCTTCTTCCCTATCCAAATCTTCCGGTCACGTAATTGTTGGTGAGTTCTTCCTGGGGATTCTCAAAGATCTGCACCGTATCTCCAAATTCGATCAGCTTTCCCAGGTACATGAAGCCGGTCTCATCGCTGACGCGTGCTGCCTGCTGCATGTTGTGCGTGACCACGATAACAGTATAATCCTTCTTCAGGTCGATCATGAGGTCCTCGATCTTCGACGTTGCGATGGGATCGAGCGCAGAGCAGGGTTCGTCCATAAGGATGATCTCGGGTTCCACCGAGAGGGTACGTGCGATGCACAGGCGCTGCTGCTGCCCGCCGGAAAGGCCCATCGCCGATTCGTGCAGGCGGTCGCTGACCTCGTCCCAGAGTGCCGCGGATTTCAGGCTTCGTTCAACGATCTCGTCGAGGGACGTTTTATTCTTGATGCCGTGGATGCGCGGCCCGTAGGCGATGTTGTCGTAGATCGACTTGGGGAAGGGGTTGGGCTTCTGGAACACCATCCCGATTTTCTTGCGCAGCCCCACCACATCGATATCCTTCGCATAGATATCTTTGCCGTTAAAACGGCATTCGCCATTAATTGTAACCCCATCGACCAGATCATTCATTCTATTGAAGCAGCGAAGCAGCGTGGATTTTCCACAGCCGGAAGGGCCGATGAGGGCTGTTACATTGTTCGGCTTGATATCGATGGATACATCAATCAAGGCCTGTTTATCGCCGTAATAGAGGTTCAAGCCGCGTGTACTGATGATTGCGCCATTTTCCTGCATGTAGTTCACCATCTTACTGTTTTCTGGTAGTGGTTTCGTATGAATATCGCAACAAGATAGACTCCGATCACAAGGAGCAGGAGAACCAGCGCGGTGCCGTACTGGTTTTGCTCTGCGCCGGGGACGTTCGTCGAGAGGATGAAGAGGTGGTAGGGGAGGGCCATGACCGGATCCGAGAGAGAATCCGGCAGAAATCGCCGTGAAAAGACGACTGCGGTAAAAAGAATAGGTGCGGTCTCTCCCGCAGCTCTCCCGATGCTCAGGATAGTACCGGTAAGTATGCCTGGTACGGCGGGAGGAAGAACCACCCGTTGTATCGTCTGCCATTTTGTCGCACCGAGTGCGAAGCTCCCTTCACGGAGTGCATCGGGCACACTTCTGAGGGCCTCTTCGGTGGTCCGGATAATGGTCGGAAGAACCATCAGCCCCAGCGTGATCAGCCCGGCGAGAAGAGAGATGCCGAAGTTCAGGAACAGTACAAGGAAAGCAAACCCGAACAGGCCGAACACGATTGAGGGAGTACCGTTCAGGAGATCCACACCGGACCGGATGATCTTCATAATGGGTCCTTCTCTCGTGTATTCGGTCAGGTAAATTGCGGCACCCATGCCGATGGGAAGGGCAAACAGAATCGCCCCGGCAACGAGATACAGTGTCCCCACAATCGCAGGGAAGATGCCCCCTTCGCGTCCCAGATTCCTGGGCGACCGGGTGAGAAACTCCCACGAGAGTGCCGGCAGACCGTGGGAAATGATATCGAAGAGAATGATGCTGAGAATGACAAGAACGGTGACAATGGATATGACAATGAGCCCGAATGCAATTTTCTGCGAATGTTTTGGCGATATCCGCTCTTTCACCACAAAGACCGCCCCCAGTACGGCGAGGACGATTACCGCCGTGAGAGGGGCCGCAACCAGAAACAGGATGACAGCCAGGAATGCCGCTGCAAAAATACCCAATGGACGCTTGAGCCTGTCCGCAATGTCAGGAGAAAGAACGCGATGGCGGGATTTTGCGGAAGCAACATTCTCTTCCCTCAGCCGCTCCATGACAAGCACTGCACATACATTGACAATGAGCGTGATGGAGAGCAGCACCACTGCTACCCCGAACAGCGCGTGGTAGTGTGCACTGCCCACGGCCACCTCGCCCATCTCGATCCCGAGTGTTCCGGTAAGCGTCCTCACCGGGGAGAGCACATTGGTGATGGGATCGGGGATGATGGCTGCATTGCCGGTGACCATCATCACCGCCATCGTCTCCCCTATCGCCCGCCCCATACTGAGGATGAGGGCGGCGGTGATCCCTGAAAGGGCGGATGGCGCAATCACCTTGCTTATGGTCTGCCAGTGGGTCGCCCCGATTGCGAGTGACCCTTCCTTGAATTCCCGGGGGACCGCACTGATTGCATCCTCCGATACGCTGATAATCGTCGGAAGGGCCATCACACCGAGAAGGATTGACCCCGCAAGCCAGCTCTCACCGCTCGGGACATCAAAACTGATCCGTATCCAGTTTGTCAGCACGACAAGGCCAAAAAACCCTAAGACAACGGAGGGAATCCCTGCGAGAAGTTCGATTGCCGGTTTTACCACCGCCTTTACCCTGTAGGGTGCCAGTTCGGATATATAAAGAGCGCTCCCGATTCCGAGAGGCGTGGCGAAGAGCATGGCGCCGAGTGTCACCAGCACTGTTCCGACGATGAGCGGGAACGTCCCGTAGACGGGAGGCGATCCGGTCGGTTTCCAGAGTTCCCCTCCCAGAAAATCTCCAAGGCCTACCGATGCAAAAATGGGGTAGGCATATCTGATGAGAAAGAACAGGATGAAAAATACGGTAATGACCGCAAATATCGCCGTGAAAAACCACAGTCCCCTGATAAGGATTTCCTTGAGAGCCATTATTTCCCCTGAATGGGGAAAACGTGCCCCCAAGAACCTTCTTATTTCATAATCCGGCGTTTGTTCGTCCATAGGAGAATACTGATACTACATTGAACTTGAGGGGTTTGGCCCCCTTCAGTTCGTTTGTTGCACCACCAGGCGGTGTATACTCAAGTTCAGCACAGCAGGGTTATGCGACCGGCACGAAGCCTTCATCCGCGACAATCTGCTGGCCTTTCTCGCTCAGGATATAGTTGATATAGTCTGCTGCAAGCCCGGTTGCCTCGCCGCTGGTGAACATGTTCAGTTCACGGGAGATCGGGTAGGTGCCGGCGATGACATTTTCCACCGTCGGATCGACAGGCGTGTCCTCGACATCGATCTTGACCCCCTTCACCGTCTCGTCAACGTAGCCGAGACCGACGTAGCCGATCGCACCGGGAGTGCCGGCAATGGTCTGCTGGATCGCACCGTTGGAGTTCTTCTCGAGCATGGTCGCCACGAACTCCTGGTCATCCATCACGAGGTCCTCGAAGGATGCACGGGTGCCGGATGCACTGTCACGGCCCACCACGACGATCTCCGCGTCACTGCCGCCGACCTCGTTCCAGTTGGTGATCTCGCCGGTGTAGATCTGGCGCACCTGCTCTACCGTCAGCGTCTCCACGGCATTCTCCGGGTTGATGATTATGGCGATGCCGTCTCTGGCAACGACGTACTGCACCAGATCGGGGTATTGCTCCTTCTCGGCGTCCTTGAGGTCGCGGGAAGCCATGCCGATATCGGCGGTGCCCTCGCCGACCGCCTGCACACCGACGCTGGATCCGCCGCCGCTCACCTGGATGTCAGCTTCGGGATTGGCGTCCATGAACGCCTCTGCAGCCTGCTCGGCAAGGGGGAGTACGGTCGTCGAACCGGTGACGGTGAGGCTGCCGCTCACGGGTGTACCGGTTGGTTCTGCCGTGGGAGTCGCTTCGCCACCCTGATCGCCCACACAGCCACACATTACCACAGCGAGAAGCAGGATTCCCGCCAGAGAAACGGTCAAAAGACTTAAAGCTCTGTTACACATACCCGGACTTTCACCACGTAAAAATTGAAAGCCACATATAAAGGTTTACCCGACTGAGAACATAGATATCCCTGTTTTTACTATAGTTCGCTAGATAATCATATTACATATATACCATGAGGCAAAAACATAGCATATAATATGGAGATTCGAAAAGTCCAAATCAGCGGTGGATCCTCCTATATAGTCTCTCTCCCGAAGAACTGGATTAAACAGACAAAGATCCAGAAGAATGATCCTGTGGGCCTGATCGTCCAGCGCGACGGCACGCTGCTCGTCACCCCCAACATCAAGGGCGAGAAGATCCAGAAGGTCAAGGAGTTTGAAGTCGCCGCATCCACCAACCAGACCTACCTGCTCAGGTGTCTTATCGGGGCGTATATCGCCGGCTATGACACCATCAAGATCTGGGCGCACGCCCGCCTTCCCCCGTTCGTCCTCGGGCTGGTGCGTGATTTCACCAGCAACGCGGTGGGACAGGAGGTTGTGGAGGAGACCGAGACCGCCATTGTCATCAAGGATCTCCTCAATCCCTCGGAGATGCCCTTCGACAACACCCTCAGGCGCATGTCGGTCATTGTCAAGGGGATGCACGAAGACGCCGTGATCGCCTTAAAGACCGGCGACAAATCCCTCGCCGAGGATGTCATCTCCCGTGACACCGATGTCGACCGCCTCCACTGGCTGATTGCCCGGCAGAACAATCTCATCGTCGGCGACATCAATCTCTCCCGCAAGATGAACATTCCCATCAGCATGGCGGAGGAGTACTTCCTGATCAGCAGGATCATCGAACGCATCGCCGACCACGGCACGCGCATCGCCTACAACGTGCTCGAGCTGATCGGAAAGACCGAAAATGCGGGACTCATCGACGTGATCGAGGAAGCCAGCGCCTACGCCCTCAGTATATTCCATAGCAGCATGGATGCATTCCACAACAAGGATCTTATCAAAGCAAACGACACCATCCTGATGGTCAAGAAACTGGAGGACATGTGCAAGACGATCAGCACCCATGCCCTCAAATACGAATCCCAGGTAGCCATTTTTATCGTCCATATCTCAGACAGTATCCGCAGGATCGGGGACTATTCCGCAGATATCTGCGAGGTAATCATCAACCACCTCATCGGGGAAGAAGAACGGGTCGAATAAAAACACCAATTTTTCAGGCGGTGTTGACGCCTTCTCCAGCGACCCGGTACGAAGCGTCGAGGCTGCGGCAAAACACCTTTTCAAAAGCCTTGATGTCGGATTCAAGCGCCCAGCACTCGAGCGAGCAGTCCACGCGGCTGGTGACATCGAGCGAGACATTCTCGGAATCCATGCCTGTAAACCGCACCGCGGTGACCAGGCCCGCGTGACTCCGGTCGAGGTGTTCCGCGAGCCGGAGGAACGTGGAGAGCACGAGGATGGTACGCTGGCTTTCGGGATCGAGAGCATTGTAGTCTTCATCCTTCTTCCGCGGCGTTCTCTTCCGGTGGTAGCGCGTGATATGGGCGAGGAGCATGATTTCGTGTTCGTCGAATCCGAGGAGTTCGGCATTTTCGATGAGGTACTTGGAATGGAGGTGGTGCCCTGAAAACGAGATGAACTGGCCGATATCATGAAGGTATGCGGCATACTCCAGCAGTTCACGCTCCCATTCCCCGAGATCGTGCAGGCCGATCGCCCTGCCGCTGTCGAAGAGGTCGAAGGCCAGCCGGGTGACGTGCTCGGCATGGGGGATGTCGATACGGCACGCACGCCCCAGCATGTGCACGCTACGGGTACGCACTGACATCGTTTCGGTGTAGGGGGATCCCGGGGTTTTCGAGAGGTGATCGACAAGGAGTCCGTCACGCAAACTCCGGTCGCTCATCCTGATCTCCGCAATCCCCAGCTCCTCCATGAGGGTGTCGAGGATCGCCGCGCCGGCCACGATGATATCCGCACGACCGGCATTGATCCCGGGTATGTGTTTTCGCTCCTCGAGCGGGACCGCGCAGAGCCTAGCGATGACGCCCTTTAGTTCATCGCGAGTGATGGCGGACGGCGGGGATCGCCGTTCCTCCTTCCGGCGCATCTGGCATGCGATTTCCGCAAGATTCTGTATGGTGCCCGAGCTGCCGAAGGCAAGATCAATCCCCTTCTTACGGGCTTTCTGCACGGGGAGAATGATGGTATTTCGCACGTACCCGCAGATCTCCTGGTAGTGTTCGTCGTTCACAGGGCCGGTATCCTCCGGGCCGAAAAAACGGTTGGTGAGACGGATCGCCCCCAGTTTGAGGCTTCGAAGCATGCGGTACTCATGCTGGTCGCCGACGATGATCTCCGTGCTTCCTCCGCCGATATCGACAAACAACGTGTTCTGCGATCCGATATCGATGCCGCTCGATACGCCGAGGTAAATGAGGCGGGCTTCCTCGGTCCCCGAAATCACGTGCACATCGAGACCTGCTCCCTGTTTCAGGCGTTTTATTAAGATATCCCGGTTGCGCGCCTCACGGGTGGCAGAGGTCGCGACCGCGTAGATCTCGCTCGCCCCGAACCCCTTTGCCAGATCGACAAATTTTTTGGAGACCAGGACCGCCCGCTCCATCGCTTCCGGAAGCAGCAGATCGTGTTTGAACTCCCCTTCGCCGAGGCGGACCATCTCCTTCTGTTTCGTGAGCACCGTGTAGGAGTGATTAGTGTTGAGCCTCACAATGAGGGATCGTACCGAATTAGTCCCCAGGTCAATAAATGCGACAACCTTTTCGACGGCGGTGTGTTCCATTCTGCTGTTTCGTTCCGTTACTACGATATCTTTGGACAAATCGTCCTGTTTTGGGCATTAATCCCTGTATATGTCGGGATTTCCCTCGTCCGGAGCGGAGGGGGTCATGGTATGCCGGATCCGGAAACGGATGGCGCAATCCGGATCCGTATGCTGGTATCCATGCGGGTTGCATGCCGAAGGCCCCCCAGGCGTTGCGGGATCAGGTACTCACCGGACTCACCTCCCGGCATGAGAAACCACCCATCAGCGGCTCGTTTCGGGGATGGGGGTTGGGTGGGCGTATCAGCGGTCGTCTTCTCAATGATCTTCCTTTTCATTGTGTTTTATTATATCGAGAGGCTCCCTCATGGTATATCCGGGCAAACGTCCCCGGCTCACGGTGCTCCTGGATCGCCTATGTTCCTGACGATATCTCCCTGGGAGAGGCCCTGCAGGGGATTGTTGATCGTGGCCCTCAGGTCGTCCCAGTACCCTTCCTGTTTCAGTTGTTCCCAGTACTCGACAAGCGACCGCCACAGCGCGTCACGCCGCACTTTACGGTCCTCCCGGAGATGGTTGATGCCCGGCTCGATCAGGCGGAAAAATTCGCCCCTACCGAAATATTCGACCGAACGCTCCTTCTCCTCCCTGAGGAATTCGGGGAGAAAGTCCACCCACACATCACAGTCATGCATCTCGCCGAGGATATCCTGCAGGTGTTTGACGGCTTTGATGTGCGCCTTCATCTGCCCGTCGTAGAGACCACTGAAGCTCTCCATCGTGTAGCGAAACCGCTTAACCGCGATCCGCATGGCGTGGTGCTTTTCGATCTGCTCCTTTTGCGACACAAAGCGTTCATATGAGAAGACTTCCTCGATGGCAAGCGAGATGTGGAAGAACGCCTGTTCGTAGGAGGTGTGTGAGTGCATATCGGCATGGCGGAGCTGTGCCTCCACCACCACGCGGCGCAGAGCGTCCTCCATCTCCCTCGCCACACCGAGGTTGACAAACCGGTCGAGCGCCGTGACTACCCCGGGCTGCAGGGCCTTCCGCTTCTGCTGCAATCGCAGGATGATGCATTCGAGCCCGGACCGGTAGATCTGCGGGGAGAGAGTAGCCAGGTACTTCTGGAGGAAGTCCACCTGCACGTCCGCATCGCGTGCCTCTCCGAGTGTCCGGGTGATTCGCCTGATTTCCCTTCGCCAGTACCTGTATTCTTTTTTGGAGTAGCAGTTCCGGAACAGGGGCAGTGCCGCCCGTATGCGGCGTGTGGCAACACGCATCCGGTGGACGTACTCGATATCCTCCGCTTCCCTGACGCCCTCGATCTCCCCGCCGACAGCGCTGAGGAGAACCAGGAGGTTCCTGGCACCATAAAGGCAGAATCCCGGATCATTCTCCTCTTCGGGAATGCTCATCCTCATCTCACCGGATCTCACTCATTCACTCTCCGCGTGCCATGCGCCGCGGTGTTCCAGCATCCATTTCTGGCTGTCAAATACCTCCTCCCCCTCGCCGGGCACCACCCGTTCATAGGTGCCGTCAGGCAGCAGCATCCGTGCGTGCGCGGTATCCCTGAGATGAATGCTGAGAATGTCATGCAGTGCTTCCCTGATGCGGGGGTCATTGACCGGATAGAGAATTTCCACGCGCCGGTCGAGGTTCCGGGGCATCAGGTCCGCGCTTCCGCTGAGGATAACCGCATTCCCGCCGTTGTGGAAGGAGTAAATGCGTGAGTGCTCGAGGAACCTGCCGACGATCGAGGTCACCGTGATGCGGTCGCTGATGCCCGGGATGCCGGGACGCAGGCAGCAGATGCCCCTGACCTGAAGATCGACGTTCACCCCGGCCTGTGACGCCCGGTAGAGGGCTTTGATGATGCGCTTGTCGACGAGGGCGTTCATTTTCATCGCAATGTAGCCGTCGCCGAACTCCTCCTGCCGGGCGATTTCGTGTCCGATCCACCAGAGTAGATCGTTCCTCATCGTGCCCATTTCACCGTGCGAAACCAGCAGCGTGCGATAATCAGCTTTTCTCGAATATCCGGTGAGGGCGTTGAACAGATCGGCCACATCGGCCCCGATCCCTGCATCTGCGGTGAAAAAACCGATATCCGTATAGATCCGGGCCGTGGTTGCGTTATAATTGCCCGTGGAGAGATGGGTGTAGGTGGCGAGGCCGTCCTTGTCCCTGCGCACGACCATGCACATCTTGGCATGCACCTTGAGGCCGACAAGCCCGTAGACAACGTGCACCCCAGCCCGCTCCAGTGCACGCGCCCAGACGATGTTGTTCGCCTCGTCGAACCTCGCCTTGAGTTCCACGAGCACCGCCACCTGCTTTCCTGCCTCACGCGCCTCCATGAGCGCTTTAACAATGGGGGAATTCTGGCCCACGCGGTAGAGCGTTTGCTTGATGGCCAGCACATCCGGGTCGCGTGCCGCCTGACGGATGAAGTTGATCACCGGCGTGAAGCTGTCGTAGGGATGGTACAGCAGGACATCATGCCTCTTCATCGCCGCAAAGATGTCCTCGTCCTCCTTATCCAGCCCGTCGGGATAGGAGGGGAGGAACGGGCTGTCCTTGAGGTCGGGGCGATCGATCCGGGTGAGCTCGATGAGATCCGCCATCCCCACCGGGTCGTCCATGGTGTACACCTCCCGCAGGGGGATGCCGAGTTTGGAGGCGATCATCTCCCGCACCCAGTCGGGCATCGAACGGTTCACCTCCAGCCGGCACGGCGAGCCGATGCGGCGGAGTTCGACGCTCTCCTCGATGGCCGTAATCAGGTCCGACGCCTCGTCCTCCTCGATCTCGAGGTCGGCATCCCGGGTGACGCGGAAGGGGTATGCGGCAACCACTTCGAGGCCCGGAAAGAGCATATCAAGATTCGACGCCACGATATCCTCGAGAAAGAGAAAATGGTACTCTTTTGCTTTCTCTGATTCGCTCTCCCCGGGTATGAACTCTTCAGGGATCCTGATCAGGCGGGAGAACAGGCCCGCGGGCACCTTGAGCCGCGAGAAGACCATCCCGCGAAGGGGATCATCGATCACCACCGCAAGGTTGAGGCTCAGGTTGGAGATGAACGGAAACGGGTGTCCGGGATCGAAGGCCATGGGGGTGAGCACGGGAAAGATCTCCTTTGCAAAGAAGACCCGCATCGCCTCTTTCTGGAATGCCGGCAGCGCGGCAAAGCGGTGGATGTGGATACCGGCATCGTTGAGAAGCGGAAGGATATCATTCTGCCAGCTGGCTTGCGCCTCGGCAAGCTGCGGCAATAGCTCCTGCCTGATCGCGGCCAGCTGCTCCGATGGCGTCATCCCGTCGGGCGGCGCGGCAAGGACACCACCCGAGATCTGCCTGCGCAGGCCCGAGACACGAATCATCATGAACTCGTCGAGGTTGCTGGCAAAAATGGAGAGAAATTTAGCTTGTTCCAGCAACGGATGACGGGTGTCCCGGGCTTCCTCAAGCACACGCCGGTTGAACTGGATCCAGCTCAGTTCGCGGTTGATAAAGAGGCGGGGGTCGTCAAGCTGCACAGACTGTCCGGGAGATGTGTCTCTGATATCCATCTGCAGATCCGACCCTGAAAAGGTATTCCCGCCATCGTTCGCAGACATTCACCTGATCATTGGGAATTATATATATTATAGTATAATGGATGGTGCCGGGGTCTTTGCCCCCGTGCATCCTGCGGCGCCCGCTGAACGTCTCAACAGAGCGACCGGTTCCCAAAACCCGCGTTCGCTTCTCACAGGCCGTCTGTGGATAAGAAGGCGCGAGGGCTTCGGGCCTTTTGCTTTTCCGGCATATATCAGGTCGGATACGACGGCTTCTTCAAGCGCGTGTTCCAGTTCTGTGTCGGAAAAGGGTCTTGAAAGGAATCTGGACGGTTCGGCAACCGTGGCAAGAGCCCGCGTCATTTCGTCGCCCGCACCGATCACGAAGACCCCTGGGGTGTTGAAGATCTGACGGATGCAGGTTACCGCCTCGATCGCTTCGGGCGCTACGATTGACTCGATGTCCATCACCACGACATTCGGGGTATTCTCGATCACCTGGCGGAGCGCCTCCTCTCCTGAGGCGCCCATCCCGATCACGCGGTGCCCGAGACGCATGATCATCGCAGCGAGGGACCTGACGGCGACCATGGCACGATCTATGAGGGGGAGGCGGACATTACGTTCGAAAAGCCGACGGAACTGCTCGATATTGTAGCCCAATGGAAGAAAAATCTCAACATACCCACCTCCTGAACCATCCCTGCACCTCTTTTGATGCATCTCCATCCCGCGATCCACATAGAGGCATGATGCACACCACAGGAAGTCGTGAGATCCTGCAGTGGAAATGGAGCGGTTCTATACGCGTGTGTCCGTCGACGGTTAGATGACGCAGGGCAGACAGATTTCCAGTGGAAATCAAGGGGTCGCTATACTTTCACCCCGCACGGACATGGCTGAATAGAGATATGCATTCGTCAGTAACAAACTATAGAGAACCCCTGTGTCGACCCTGACTGCAGCCTCAGGAATGCTCCTCCGGGTGCTGAAAGGCATCGATATGCCAGCTCTTCCGTTCCAATGCAATTCCGACCGCCTTGAAGGCGTCCTCGAGCTCCGAGAAGTTGGGGATGTGGGCATTGCGCAGCAGGCGTACGCCGGAGCGCATATTCTCTCCCCCGAGCAGACACCCCACGACCATCTTGTCGGTATTCATGGAGAAGCGGACGATCTCCTTTGCAAGATGGGTCGGATCGAGGGTGACCGAGGGTACCGAGACGACGAAGGCAATATCCCACTCGCCCTGGTGGCGTATCAGTACATCGAACACCTTCGCAAAGCGGTCGACACCCGCATCGCCGACCATATCGAGGGGGTTTTCATGGCTCCACGCCTGAGGGAGGATGGCGTCGAGTTCCTCCAGCACATCTGCGGAAAATTCGATGAGCTCGATCCCGTTCTCATCCGCATAATCTGAGGAAAGCACGGCAAAGCCACCGGCACTGGTGACGATGACCGCCCTGCGTCCCCGGGGGTATCCTTCGGATGCAAGCAACCCGGCAACATCGAAGGCCTCCCTGAGGGAATGGGCCTGCATCACCCCCGCCTGCCTGAATGCGGCGGAATAGACCTCAAAGCTTCCCGCGAGGGATCCGGTATGAGAGGAGGCCGCCTTCCGGCCACGCTGGGAAGATCCGGATTTGATGGCCACGGTGGGTATTCTTCCCGATATTTCCCGTGCAAAATTGAGGAATCTGCGCCCGTTCTTGATCTCCTCGACGTAGAGAATGACCGTCTTCGTATTCGGGTCATCCACGGCGAATTTCATAAAATCCTCAAATTCGAGGTCCGCCTGGTTGCCCACCGAGATCACCGCGGAGATGCCGATGTCCTCGGCAAGGCTCCAGTCGACGACCGTGGTGATGACCGCCCCGCTCTGCGATATAAACGCGATAGGGCCCGGATGGGGGCTCGTGGGGTCAAATGTGGCATTCAGAGCCCGGTGGGGGAGCATGATGCCCAGGCAGTTCGGGCCGATAATCCTGATACCGTGCGACTGCGCCACCTCGACCACCTCATCCTCCAGTGCTTCCCCGTCCTCTCCGGTCTCGCGGAACCCGGCGGAGACGATCACCGCCAGCTGCGCCTCCGCAGCACCGGCTTCCTCCATCACCTGGGGGACGAGGTGAGCGGGAACGGCGATGATCACCATATCCGGCGATTCAGGAAGATCCCCCAGAGCCGGGTAGACCTTTCTTCCGAGGAGCTCGGTGGCGTTGGGGTTGACCGGGTATACCGTGCCCTCGAAGGAGAGAAGATTGCGGAACAGCGCATAGCCAATCTTGTTGGGGTTGGAAGACGCACCGACAAGTGCGATAGTCTCGGGGTAAAACAGCCCTGTATTCAACGGCATGCGATCCGATCTGCGAGCAAGAACGGCTGCCGCCGCACCGCCGTCGGCAAGAAACCGCGCATCCACCGCACAGGCGCCCTTTTCATAAAGGATCAACGGGTTGATGTCGAATTCCACGATGTCATCATGCTCGATAAAGAGCCGGCATGCACGCTCCAGGATGGTGGCGAGCACATCCTCATCCCGCGCCCGCTCGCCACGGAATCCTCCGATGAGAGGATATCCCTGAATTTCCCTCACCATCTCTTTGAGTTCTTCCCTCGAGAGGGGGAGTACCCGGATGGAGACGTCCCTGAGCAGCTCCACCATCGTCCCGCCAATGCCGAAGGTGATCACCTTGCCGAACGAGGGATCGCTCTTTCCGCCGATGAGCAGTTCGAGCCCCCGCGGCAGCTGCTGCTCGACCATCACTCCCTCGATCCGTGCCCCCGGAGAACGCTCACGCACCGAACTGCTGATGGTATCAAACGCCTCCTTTACCCCCGCATCATCCTCGATGCCGGCAACGACACCCCCCGCATCGCTTTTATGGACGATATCGGGCGAGATGACCTTCATGACCACGGGGTAGCCGATGGCTGATGCCGCCTCGACAGCCTCCTTCGCGCTCGTGGCCATCCGATATGCGGGTACCGGGATGTCGTAGTTCTCCAGCAGTTCGTATCCTTCCCATTCCGAAAGCATGTCCTCCGGCATATTCCCCCTCCATAAACCACAATCGGGTCAAGGTACAGCACGGCATGTGATGACTTAAGTAGTTTTCAGTTCGCCGTGCCGGGCCCCTCCGCCATCTCCCACAGGGGCACGGCATCCTGCCGTCCCGTCACCGTTCCGGCCCTGATGAGATCGGTGATCGAGGAGAGGGGGAGGGGGCAGAACCCGGTAACGTCCGCGCTCACGTTGACCCTCCGCGCTCCAAAATCGATGAACGGGTGGGTCCGCAGGTCGTTGTTGTGCGTGTGCCCATGCATGATCCAGCCGTCGAAGTCGCGGGGGGCAAGTCGGGGATTGTGCAGGAGCAGAAAGCGAACCCCGTCGATCTCCACCAGCAGGCGGTCTTTCGCATGCCTGATGGCCCCGTCGTGATTTCCCCGGATGAAAGTGATGCGTCCGTTGAGGCGTTCCGTATACCGGCGCAACGCGGCGCCCGCGCGGTTGTAGGTCAGGTCGCCGAGAAAGAGCACGTGGTCACCCCGACCAACCGTCCTGTTCCAGTTGGCGATGAGCACCTCGTCCATCTCCTCTGTCCCGTCGGGGGGAAACGGGCGGCCGCAGAAACGGATGATATTGGCGTGGCCGAGGTGCAGGTCGCCTATCACGTAGACCTCCCGCCCCTCCGGCACGGCGGAGGCGGTGCGTTCTCTTCCCGACGCGATGCGGAACTGCCGCAGCGTCTCCTGCATCCGGGCGGGATCCCCGGCTTCCCGGGCAGAGAGCCAATCGCCGGAGGGCAGGTCGAACATCGACCGCACCCGGTTGCCGCACATGATGCGGATGCGCAGTCCCTCTGCAGGGATGTGCACGGGGCGGACGCGGTAGCGGGCGGCGGCCCTCCCGCGGCAGAAGAGCGCACACCCCAGCCGTTCGGCAAATCTCGTCCGCTGCCCGAGGTCCTGCCACACCGCAGCCTGCATCCACCGGGAGAGCGGAGGGGAGGCGGGGAGAAGCCAGCCCCTGCCACCAGGCACCGGTGCCTCATGCACATCCCGGACGAGGCGGCGGCGGAATTCGACAAGGGCAGGGGACGGGCGGACCGCGTACCCGATCACATGGCTCCCGTTCTCTCCCGCCCGTCCCCAGCCGTCCAGAAGGAACGGCAGGTGGAAGAACCCCTCTGCGGCACGCTCCACGGCAGATTCCAGCCCGTCTAGTCCCGCAACTCCGGAGAGCGGGCCAAGTACGGTGAGCGAGAGGGCTTCGGACCCGTCCCGTGCAAAGCCGTATGCCTCTGCACACTCCCGGATCCTGTCCTTCACCCGCCACTCCGCCGGGCCGAGCAAAAGGTCGATGCGCAACGGTTCTTCCACGCCAGTATCCCCGCCAACCTGTCAGGTATTCACAGAATTTGCCGGGATGGCGGCATTATAGTTTTCATGCAGGCACCGGAAGGCAAACGCCACCTCTTCCCAGGCTTTTTCCACGAGGGCGCCATAGTAGCGGGCGTCGATTGTCCCGGCATCCCACGCAGGGTCCACCACCAGCCGGGCGGCATCCCGCACCACGTAGCCCACCTCCATGCCCGGCGCAACCTCGACCCCGCGGCGCTGGAGCGCGCGCACCGCCGCACCCCCCATGCAGTTGCCCGCGTAGGTGAGCCGGCTGATGCGCCTTCGTATGGCCAGATCTTCGGGGTCGGCACGGGTGAGGCCTTCGCGGTACCGGCGGTAGATGCCGCGCACCCGGTCTTCGATGCCGAGGAGATCGGCGGGCCCTTTTGCCTCCCCCATGGCGGCGAGGAGATCCCGCTGCATCATCTTGATGTAGGCAGGCGTGTCCCGCCGTCGGGCCAAAATCCCCCGCGCCTTGACCTCTCCCCCGGAAAGCCGGCCGTAGTAGCGGTTGTAGGCGCCGCTCCCGTCGGTCTGGGGAAGAAAGACGATCCAGTCGTAGTCCTCGCGTTCGGTGAGGATGCCTGTCGCCTCCTCCACCCTACGCTTGAACTCCGCCACACCGCTACCCTGCACCCAGAGGCAGTCTACGATGCCGTGGAGGACCGAAAGCCCCATCTCCTCGGCAATCCCCTTCGACCGGAGCAGTATTTCCCTGGCGGTGCCGGTGATGCGCTCATGCACCTCGATCTGCCCGAACCGTGCATTTTTGTAGCCGGTGTAGCCGAAGCAGGTGACCAGCATCCATTTGAGAATGCGGTCGATGCCGGCGCACGAGGGATCGAGCGTTTTCTGCTGCTTGGTGGCGATGCGAAAGGCGAGAAGCGATTCGAGGACCTCGGGGAGAAATCCCTTCCGCCCGGGTGCGTGCACCGTCTCGGGGGAGAGGTTGTGATGGACGATGATCGTCGGGTAGAGCGAGGTGAAATCGATCTGCGCCACGCGAACGTGGAGGGCGGCATCGGGCTGAAAGATCATCCCCCCCCGATCCGCGGCACGCAGCTCCGCACAGCCGCGCAGACCCTCCGCATCCCATTTCCGAAACGGGACGGCAATGCCCCGTCGCAGCGCCTCACCCACCTCGTAGGCGGATATGAGGGTGCCGGGCGTATACCGGGCGGCGAGATTGGGGACGAGGCCCGTGATGCGCGAGGCGACGAGCACGCCCCGGAGGCCGCCCTCGCGGTAGACAAAGCTCTGGTCTGTATCGATGAGCATTCGCCCGTCCGGTATCAGCGCCGCGGGGCGGTACTCCCGCCGCCCGTAACTCCAGTAGGAGCGCGAACCGAGCGACCGGAAACGTCCGCTGCGGCTGAACGGCATGGGAAGCCCGAACTCCTCCGCCTGCTCGGCGATGCGGTGCATCCAGAAATCCGCGTGGGGGAAGAGGATGAGATCGGGGTCGCAGACCTCCACGCACTCGAGGAGACCGGTGAGGACAGTGCGGGCGCTCCCCGAGAATGTTTCCACCCGCTCGTGCTCCACCGTGACCTGCGATATGGGCGAACTCTGTCGCGGCGGCGCATCCACCGTGATGCGGACCGATGTGAGCGGCACCTCGAATGCGGCGGTAAAGCGCGGCTCGCCGGGATATGCGCAAGGAAAGAGGCCGCTTTCGGCGAAGTACCGCTGTTCGCGCCTCACGTCGACGTTGTACAGCCGGGCGGCATAGCGCGTCTCTCGCTCGATCGCCTCCGCGACACGGTGCCCCGCGCACACCCGGTAGCCGTCGACCGGGCCGTAGACCGTCTCGAACGTGCACTCGGCCGCCCCGAACCGCTCCTCGACCGCATCGAGCATGCCGCAATACAGGTGCGGATCAGAGAGCGAGAAGGAGAAGCAGGGGGTGTACTCCACGGCATGGTGCCTGACAGAACCCTGCTCCCGGCACCAGAACTCCACCCCGTCCCCGGTGGCTCGCGCATCGAATATCCACATATGAAACCTCCGGTCAACGTCCCCAATCCAGCGTCTGCTGGTCCCGTACGAGGAGCGCGCGCAGGGATGCCCTGCGAGCCGGAACTTCTCCTTGCTCCACGCACACGATGCGGTGCGCGCCCCGCGCCATGCGCCGGAGAGCGGGATCGGTGCGGGGGGCGAGGAGGAACAACGGGGCATTCCGGGCGCGGTCCGCACAAGCCAGCGCCACAGGCAGGGCGAGATCGGGGGCATCGTCGTAGAGGGTTGGGTCGTGCTCGAGCACGATCAGGCGGCATTCCGCTTCCTCGAGAATGCCCAGCAGCTGGTGGGCGGTGAACGCCCGCCGTACATGAAACGCGGGGCAGCAGCGGTCCAGCCTGCTGAGGACGCGGGAGAAATTGCCGCAGATGCAGAGGAGCCCCGCCCCGTCCTCCCGCGCGAACCACTCCAGCACCGAAACGAGCAGGTGTTCCGGTGCGATCACCATGCAGAATGCCTCTTTCGTCATCGCAAACAGGGGGCGCAGCTTCACATCCATCAGATCGCCGGTTGATGGTGCCAGCAGTTAAGGAGAAGGGGGAGGAGCGGGGTGAAAGTGACATCGTGCGCAGGTGACAGGTTAATAGGCGCCCGCAGAAAGACTGATGGTAATGAAGAACGGTGTGAACAAAACGACGGTGCTCTTCGTCGCCTCTCTGGCCTCATTCCTCACACCGTTCATGGGCTCTTCGATCAACATCGCCCTCCCCTCTATCGGCGCGGAATTCGCCAGCGATGCGGTGCTCCTCTCGTGGGTGCCCACCGCCTACCTGCTCTCCTCGGCGATCTTTATCGTCCCGTTCGGCCGCCTCGCCGATATCCACGGGAAGGTGAAAATTTTTTCGTGGGGCATCGTGCTGTATACGCTCGGCTCATTGCTCTCCACATTCGCCCCCACGGTGGTCATGCTCATCGGGGTCAGGCTATTGCAGGGCGTGGGCGCGGCAATGATCTACGGCACCGGGGTTGCCCTGATCACCACGGTCTTTCCCGCGGAAGAGCGGGGAAAAGCGCTGGGCATCAACGTCGCCGCTGTGTATCTCGGATTGAGCCTCGGCCCGTTCATCGGCGGCGCCCTCACCCAGCAGTGGGGGTGGCGAAGCATTTTCCTTGCTAACGTGGTATGCGGCGCAGTGATCATCTTCTTCGTGGCAACACGGCTGAAAGCCGACCGGCATGACGGCCGTGAACCGTTCGATGCGATGGGATCGGTGATCTACGGCACCACGCTCCTCTTCCTGATGTACGGATTTTCCATATTGCCGGAATCGACAGGGTTTATCCTCGTCACCGCCGGAATTGCAGGATTTTTCGCGTTCATGGCCTGGGAAAAGCGCACCGAACATCCTGTGCTCGACATGCGCCTGTTTACGGAAAACCGCGTCTTCGCGTTCTCGAACCTGGCGGCCCTTATCAACTACAGCGCCACGTTCGCCATCGCCTTCCTGCTGAGCCTCTATCTGCAGTACATCAAGGGGATCGATCCGCTTACCGCGGGGCTTGTTCTGATTGCCCAGCCGGTCGTGCAGACGATCTTCTCACCTCCGGCAGGGCGTCTCTCGGACCGCATTGAGCCCAACGTAATCGCCTCGGCGGGGATGGCTGTCTGCTCGGTTGCGCTCCTGCTGTTTGCGACGCTCGATGCGGATTCCACCCTGACCTTCATCATCGCCACGGAAATGCTTGTGGGCGCGGGATTTGCCCTCTTCTCCTCGCCCAATACCAATGCGGTGATGAGCTCGGTGGTGCCCCGGCAGTACGGCGTCGCCTCTGGTACGCTGGCCAGCATGCGGCTTATTGGCATGATGTTTTCCATGGGTCTCGTCATGCTGCTCTTCTCGCTGCTCATCGGCAGGGTGCAGATTACGCCCGAGTTCTACCCCGCCTTCCTGATCAGCATGAAGGCGGCATTCGTGCTCTTTGCGGTACTCTGTGCCGTCGGTACCATCGCCTCGTACCAGCGTGGAAGGGTGCGGCAGTGAGCAGTGCCCTGCGTCCCACCCCGAGGCCCGGCGCTTGTGCGGCGGCGGAACGGGTGCAGTCTTGGGGCTAATAGCCCTGCAGGCTCTCCAGTTCTTCCCTGACAACACTGCGTACCGCCTCGGCGTCAAATGCACACCGCTTCTGTTTCTGGAGGAGGGCGTGCATGGTTCTGATACCCTCGGAGATTGTCGGACCGTAGGTGAGGGCAATTTCGGCTGCATCGTTTTGAATGCGCACAACCCGTGACATGTAACATAATGTAACATAGGAGGAGATAAATGTTACATTATGTTACAATCACTTCCGGGCAATGTAACATAATGTAACAAAAGGTAGTTTCGTATTCTTTGCGACACTCGCCGGTGCTCAACCGATTGCATACCCAGAAAGGCTATATACCGCGAACAGGTATCCCGTGTCATCGCCCGGAGGGAAGCATGAAGGTATTTATCGTGTATTACTCGCTCTACGGACATGTCCACGCCATGGCCCGGGCCGTGGCGGAAGGGGTGCGGGAGGCGGGTCTTGAAGCGGAGCGCTATCGCGTTCCCGAGACGCTTCCCGCCGATGTGATCGAAAAGATGGGGGCAGCAGCGTTCCAGGAGGAGTTTGCAAAGGTCCCGGTCATCGATCGCGACCGGCTCGGCGATGCCGATGCGATCATCATCGGAACGCCCACGCGCTTTGGCAACATGTGCGGGCAGGTGCGCCAGTTCTTTGATGCCACGGGAAGCCTCTGGTCGTCCGGTGTGCTCGTGGGAAAGGTGGGAAGTGTGTTCACCAGCTCAAACTGCCAGCACGGTGGTCAGGAGACGACCATCATCAGCACCCACATCACCATGCTTCACCACGGCATGATCATCGCCGGGCTGCCCTACACCTTCGGTGCACAATGCCGTGACGACGAGATCACCGGCTGCTCTCCATATGGAGCCTCCACCATTGCGGGACAGCACGGCAGCCGGCTGCCGAGCGAGAACGAACTCGCCGGCGCCCGCTACCAGGGCAGGTACGTGGCGCTCATCACCAGGGAACTCGGCAATGCGCGGGAGGCGATACTGGAGGAACTTGAGGCAAAATAGCACAATGTCGTTATGCGGACACCACGGGAAAATCCGGTTTTCAGCGACGTTAAACAGATCGCCGAAAAATTGAGAACGCCCGGCAGGGAACATACATGGAAAGTTACATCCCTACCTGAAATCGTCTGGAAAGAGTTTCTTTCCCTTTTCTGTGTATTCAATAACACCCAGTTGTTTGAGGAAATTCAATTCGTCATCGACTTCCCATCCCTCCACAAGTTTGCCATTCACCATGCGCCAGATGAACACCATCGTCACTGTTACCTTCTCGCCGGTAGGGGGTAATGAAACTCCAGAAAGGTTCCATTCGCCTGTATGGGTCCCCGTAGCGTTCACACAAACCCACACCTTATCCCCTTCAGCAATGATATCTTCAATATTTTCATGCCAATCGGGGAAGGCTGTGAAAGCCAGGTTAAAGAGCTGTTTGAAGCTCTCCAGACCTTGTTGCTGATGGGTGTGGTCAACATAATCCGGTGCCACTAAATCGTCGAATAAATCCAAATTTCGCGTATTATAGGCCTCAATGAACCTGCGAACAAGCGCCTTGTTCTCTTCTGATGACATGGAACATCACCTCTTCTCGAATCCTTTTTTGCTATTTAACAGTTATTGTCTTCGTGTGGGCAATTATTTCCAAAAAAAGCGTTCTCATCGAATAGTTCAGCTGTTCACTCTTTCATCAAACTCCCGGGGCCATATATCTCTCTTCTAAAAAATCTTTAGTACAGCCCTTCTCTTTTCGGGTAATCCTCAGGAGATTGTGTTGTAGCAATAACCTATGAGAACAATTTCAGAAAACGCACATTCCGATTCAGTCAGGATTTTAAAAATTGGAGGGGTTGTAACCCCCTCATCTTTACGCCCCGGCCGGGACTTGAACCCGGGTCAAAAGCTCCGCAGGCTTCTAGGATATCCACTACCCTACCGGGACCGGAATGATGCAAAGGATTGCTCTACTAAATGTGTTCTGAAGGTTTAAAATCGTTGTTACTCACACAGGGAATGATGGCGGTTCATGGAGAGAACACGCCGCACACGATGAAAACAGGGAATGGGATCAGAGATTCCCTTCGTGCACCCTGATGAGGGTTGTAACATCGACGTAGGCGCCCGTCATCTCGATGTGGTAGAGGCCCGGAGTACGGACGGTCAGCGTCTGCTCCTCGGAATAGCCATAGATGCGCCCGTATCCTTCATCGATGATAAGCTTCCCGGTATTCTTATCATATACATTCACCGAAAATTCGGCCATTTCACTCGGCACTGTGGTGGTCACCGAAAACTCTTCCTTTTCTCCATACTGGCTCGTCCCTTCTTTTTTGCGTTCGATCATATCAGGACTGACCGAAAACTCGATGATCATCGGGGCCTTCCGGAGATCGAAACTTCTCGCGATGGTATCATAGGTGAACCGGTGCGATGCGTTGTAGATCTCAACATAAGTCGTCTGTACCTGGGTGGTGGCCGGAGGTTTGCCGTAGGTCGGCCCCGATTCGGGAGTTGCGGTCGGATAAGGCGTCTCCATTGTCATGTAATCAGGCGTGGAGGTCGGTGTCGCAGCCGGGGTCTCCCCCATCCCAAAGAACGTCTCATCGTTCGCACCCTCTGCAATTTCAGCACATCCGGCGCACGTGAGGATGAGGGCCAGCATCACTCCTGCGCATAGTCCGGCATAAAGGGATTTCATTGTTAGTTGATATGGATCATGCAATATAAGGGCTTTACGTATTTATTAAAAATGAAAACGCGTATGTGATTATCCACAACGTTACTACGTACCGCGGTGTGCCGCATCCGGCAGGGAATAATGCCCGATGATCCCCCGGTACACCGCCGCCGCCGATTCCAGCTGGCTGATAGGGACCCGTTCATCGATGGCATGCAGGGAGTGCAGATCCCCCGGCCCGTATTCAAGGACATCGAATCCGGCTTTGCGCAGGTAGCGTGCATCGCTGGCTGCCCACTGGACGATGGGACGTGAAGGGCATCCCATCACGCGCTCGATCTCCCTGCAGGTGACGGCGACAATTTCCGAACCCGCAGGGGTGAAGCTCGGGGCCGCCATATTGATAGGAGTGATGGTCGCCCGCACCGCCTGGGCGGCGATACTCGCCATGAGATGCTCGACGCTGCACCCCCACGGTATGCGTATATCCAGCTCGAGCATGCACTCCTGGGCGATGATATTGGCCTTCTCCCCCCCTTCGATTCTCCCCGGATTGAAGGTGATGCGCCGCAGGGCTTCGCCGATGCCGGACAGTCCGAAAATGTCCTCGAGCACCTCCGCCGAATCATCAATGATGGCGAGCAGCGCTTCATCACCGGAAAATGTCCTGGCATTGAGCAGTTTCATGTATTCGAGCAGATCGAACGCCTCCATGACCGCGCTCACCCCGATATGCGGGTAGAGGGAGCCGTGGCCGGGTTCTCCGGAAAAATCGAGCCTCAGGCGGCACAGGCCCTTCTGGCCGATAGAGGGGCTGAGCGGCGGTGTCGGTTCAGCAATGACGCAGTCGCACGGCGTGAGCAGATTCCTGGAGAGCAGATACCGCACCCCGAATTCACCTCCGGTCTCCTCGTCGCATACGAAGGCGAGGTTGACGCGGGGTTCGGCTCCAACATCTGCGAGTTGCCGGAGGGCGTGGAGGACGGATGCACAGCCGCCTTTCATATCGGTCGACCCCCTCCCCCAGACAAACTCATCATCGATGTCCCCCGAGCAGGGGTCATGCGTCCACCCGTCGGCGAGGGCCGGGACCACATCCACATGGCCGCAGAGCAGCAGCCGATTCTCGGGGCTGTTGACCACCAGGTTGCAACGATCGTCGCGGTTCCGGGTAACCAGCCCCCGGATACCGATCGTATCAAGAAAATGCTCGATGTACTCGATTACCTCAATCGTCCCGCCCGGAGGATTTTCGCTCCTGATTTTCACCAGGTCCGCACAGATCTCGGCGACGTCCATACCCCACTCACTCCGGCGCGTCAGCGCTCGAGCGTCGAGATAAACTCATCGAAGAGCGAGGCGAGTGAAGCGTCCGTATAGAGCGTATTCAAAAAATCCCTGGAGAAGAATTCTTCGATGGACCGAGCAAAGAACTGCGCCGGAACCGGCCGGGTGCTGTTCGGGTCGAGCACGATGCGGAAGGACCGGTAGCCTGCAGGGGTATCGGTATCATAGATCTCTTTCCAGAGGGTTGGCAGCTTCGCGAACCGCTCGGGATGGTTGTCCTTGAGCCAGTTGATGAAGGCAGGGAAATGCACGCGGTCGCCCACCTTCTCCTCGTCGATACGCCACCGCATGTACTGCATGTTCATGATATTGCGGACGGACTGGAAGTTGAACGAGAGAATGCAAAGCGTATAGTCGATATGGGCGATTGCGTCGAGGAAATAGAAATGCAGGACTGGATGAAATTCGGAGGGCGATTCCAGTATGAGAGATTTGTCATAGAACCGCCTCAGGATGTTGAAATATTCGTTCTCCATTGGCATACCCATCTATTGGTGGATCGATACACAAAAAGATTTGGGAGTTGACGGCACATTTCGCCCCATATTTATTTTTGCGGGATTTCAGGAGAAATAGGGCTTCCGCCGGCTCACTGCTTTCCGGAACAGGGCGGCGAGCTCGTCCCCTCTCTTGCCCCTGATATCCACATGATTGTCATGGCGGAGCAGGCAGGGCTTGAGAAATCCGTCTGAAGTCACCCTGAGGCGGTTGCAGTGCGAGCAGAATTCGGTATTGTGCATGGGCCGCACCACCTCGATCTCCGATCCGTCGAGGCAGTACTTCTTCCGGTGGTGCATTCTCCGGGTGATGATTACTTTGGAACGCAAGGCGAGGTCTTTTTCAAGAGCACTTACATCGGAATGGTGCGTCTGGCCGCCAAACTCCATGAGTTCGATCAGCTGGAGGATGAGGTTGCGGTTGTTACGCACGAACGCGATGAAATCGTCCACCTCATCCTCATTAATCCCCCTGAGTATGACCACGTTCAGTTTGATAGGCGTCAGTTCCGCATCGATGGCGGCATCGATGCCGGCGAGCACCCGTTCTAAGTACGGTTTTCTGGTGATCGCCTCGTACCGGTCCGGCCGCAGGCTGTCGAGACTGATATTGACCCTGGAGAGGCCTGCATCCCTGAGATCCTGCGCGATGGGTGCGAGCAGTGTGCCGTTTGTGGTCATCGACGACTCCATGCTCTCCGGCACCGATGCGACGATGTCCACCAGATCCTGCCTCAGTGTCGGTTCGCCGCCGGTAAACTTCACGCTCGTCATATCGAACCCGGCGGCGATGCGAAGTATTTCCGCGATATCGTCTGCGCGTATCTGTTCTTTCGGGGCAACCTCCCCCTCCGCATGGCAGTATGTACAGCGGAGGTTGCACACAGGTGTCAGGCTGATCCTGATATTCGTGACCTTTCTCCCGCAGGAGTCTTCAAGCAGCATCTCTACGCCCTCTGAAATTCTTTGCAATCACGTATGCTTCAGTGCTCCCCTTTCGTGTGGCTTTCGTCCGGTAGACACGCACCGACCAGAAACGCTCCTTCACCTCGGCGAGGAAGTCATCGAACAGCTCCCCCTGGAACGCTTTTACCACAAAATTGCCTCCCGGCTTCAGAATGGTGCAGCAGAACCCCAGCGCGTCTTCCGCAAGACCAATCGATCGCACCTGATCGTAGCTTTTCTGGCCTGAGAGCTTCGGCGCGGCATCGCAGACGACCACGCTCACCTCATCGACATGCGAGCAGATACTTTCCTGGACCCCCTGCTGGGTGAAATCACCAACGATGGTGAGCGTGTTCTCGACGGTCGCGATGGGATTGAGATCGACGCCGATCACTGTACCGTCCGTGATCTCCCGCACCACCTGCAGCCAGCTCCCCGGAGCCGCCCCGAGATCCACGACATTGTCGTCCGGCCGTATCAGCTGGAACCGCCGCTGAATGTCAAGGAGTTTATATGCCGCACGGGAGCGATATCCTTCGCTCTTTGCCCTGCGGTGATATCGGTCCTGCCCCCACTGTGAACCCATGCTCGTGATAACCTCGTTTTGGTATCGCACCGGTGCGATGCAAAATACCAGATATTATTAAAAAATATGGTCATATAATTTATAATACACTTTGTTAAGGGGTAATGATGTTAAAGGCAGATATTGACGCGGATATATTCAGGGAATCCATCGATGTGATATCGGCACTGGTGCCGGAATGCAGGCTTCACGTCGGTGAGAGCGTAATACGGACTCGCGCGGTGGACACCGCGAACGTTGCCATGGTCTCCATCGAGCTCTCGGCAGATGCGTTCAATTCGTTTGTTGCCACCGAAGCCGAGCTGGGTATTGACATTGCCAAGATGAAAAACATCCTTGGAATGATGGGCCGGGGCGACACCCTGAGGATGGAACTGCCCGACGACGGGCACAAACTGGAGCTCACCTTCGGGGGCTATAAATACTCCATCACCCTCCTCGACGTGAATACCATCAGAAAGGACCCGAACCCACCGACCATCAACCTCCCTGGCAAAGCGGTGCTCTCCGGAGCCTCGCTCAACAATGCCGTCAAGGCGGCAGCGGTCATATCCGATAAAATTGCACTTGGAATCGACCCGGATAAGGGTATCTTCTACATGGAGGCAGAGGGCGATACCGATCACATCCGCCTTGATCTGGGCGGCGATGACCTTATCAGCCTGGAAGCGGCAGAAGCGCGTTCGCTCTTCTCCCTCGACTATCTCAAGGATATGGGAAAGGTGATGGGCAGGGCCGATAAGGTGGAGGTCCACCTCGGCATCGACCATCCCGTAAAATTCTCCTTTGCAATTGCCGAAGGGAACGGGCAGGTGGAGTACCTGCTTGCTCCCCGCATCGAGGCAGATTGATGGCCGTGCAGCTGGAACCTGAAGATTTCGCAAAATACCCATTTTTAGAAGAAGCACAGGATTTCGTACGCGCCAGAGGATATACTCTTGACAGGATCCTCACATCGAGTTCAGGCAAAATCATTGCCACGAAAGCAGTCGACAGGATTCTGTTTGCGCTTTCGTCAAAAGTCAGGTTTGACGATACCATCAAACTCGAGTCGGTCGAAAAGGAGATATTGAGCTACTCGATCGCCCGGATCCTGATCGTGTGCATCAATAACCGTGCGATCACGGAAAAACTGATGCACTATGAATCCGATCGCGTGCGTTATTTCCTGGATAAAGAGTTGACGGACGAGCGGGGGAGCCCTGAGAAAAAACGCATCATCATAGAAACAATCGGGATCGCGCCCGATCAGGAAGCGCTTCCGGTGAGAGCGTACGTGGAACTCGCTGCCGGACTCCGTGATGATTCCTGGCGCCTCGTGAACAGGGACATTCAAAACGGCCTTGTCAAAATACATAACGACGAAATTGAATCCATTGTGCGGGAAAAACTCAGGATCATCCTGCATAAAAAACTACCACGCGAGGTTCCGGAGGAAATCTGCTCACGGCTGCAACCCCTGATCGAGCAGATCACCAGGGCAAACCAGGAGCATATTCTCGAAAGTTACGGCGATATCGAAGAAGGGTGCTTTCCGCCATGCATCAAGGCGCTGATCGCCGCCGTAGCATCGGGCGCCAACATCCCCCACACCGGACGGTTCGCCATCACCGCGTTCCTCCACACTATCGGCATGCACCCGGCCCAGATCGTCGAGATATTCTCGCAGGCGCCGGACTTTGATCTCTCCCGGACGGTCTACCAGGTGGAACACATCACGGGCAGGTCCGGGACCGAATACACGCCCCCCTCCTGTGCAACAATGCGCACCTATGGCCTGTGTGTCAACCGGGACGGATGGTGCGAGCATGTACACCACCCGCTCTCATATTACCGTGACCGGAAGAAGAAAGAGCAGAAGAAATCTGAACCCACGGATTAAATCGTTTTGTTTCCCACCCAGACGCCTGCCGCACTCATAATCAGAATGAAGACAGCAATGGCCGCGATATAAGCAAATCCTTCCACAGCTCCAGAGATCTGAGAGAGCGAAATAGCGATCAGGCACACCAGAAAAATGATCAGGCTGACGATGGCCGCGACACTGTCAAGAACCCATCCTTTCATCCGGTAAGGAATTGTCGTTCCACAGGTAAATTCCTATCCATGCGAAGCATCCTGCCATGTGGGAAAAGGGACCGATCGATTTTTGGTGACAGGGGAGAACATGTGTGCGATGGACAAAGAGGACGCGCTTTCGCTGCTCAGGCAGTATGTGCACGGGGACTCGCTGATCAAGCACTGCCTGGCGACCGCCGCGGTCATGAAAGCCACCGCCGAATACCTGGGTGAGGAGGCCGCCACGTGGGAGATTATCGGCGTCCTGCACGACATCGATTTCGAGCAGGTCGGGGAGGACATGGAGCACCATGGCATTGAAGGGGAGCGGATACTGCTCGAACACGGTGTGGACGCGGAGATTGCCGCAATCGTGAAACGGCACAACCACATGCTCTTCGGCGGCTACGAATCGCCGGTGGAGATCGCATTGCAGGCGGCCGACAGCGTCTCCGGGCTGATCATCGCCTGTGCCCTTGTCAAGGGAGGGAACCTGACCGACGTCACCCCGAACACGGTGAAAAAGAAATTCAAGGAGAAGAGTTTCGCCGCCGGCTGCGAGCGGGACCGCATCAGATCTATTGAACCCCTCATCGATCTTCCCACCTACTACCGGCTGGCCATCGATGGACTCATCACGATCAAAAATGAACTGGGGCTCGCCTGACCCTGCGGGAGGTGAATGGTAGAATGGTATCAGAAGAAGAGCGGGACGGGATACTCAGGGAACTCAACCATGCAGTCTCCCTTCTCGTCGAGTACATGGATCCCGCACTAATCCCCGAGGTGGGGTCGAACATCGTCTACGCCCTCCCGGGAGCAAAGGACCCTGCCAATGTGGCGGGCGTCTTCGGCAGGATAGTGAACCTGAAAGATCGCGTGCACCCGGTGGGAGAGATCGGATTCGGGGCGAGCGACCATATCGCCCGCGTCGCCCTCACTGCAATGCGGTTTGAGCCCGCGGTTCGCAGTGCAGCGAATATCCGCTTTTCTGAGGGGACGGTGGAACTGCTCAAGAATCTCCTCTTCGAGGTATGCGAATTCGACAGGACGAAAGAGCCCGCAGGGGTCAAAACGATGGACTGGGGCGTTGCGTTCTGCTGTAAAGAGGGTGTGCCGGATGCGATTGTGGATCGCGGGGCGATCGGCAAGGAGCCGATGATCCGCATTTTGGGCGAGGACCCGGAACGCGTCGCCCGCAATATTATTAAGCTGTCAGGGCGCATTAAGAATACAACTCTGTAGGGAAGGTCTCCATGGGAATTAAACCGTCATATATTAAGACACTGAGCGAGGAACTTCTGGCCAAACACGGCAAAAAGTTCAGCAAAGACTTCGAGGAAAACAAGCAGATCGTTTCCGAGGTTACCGTCATCGAGAGCAAGCGGGTCAGAAACCGGGTGGCAGGCAACATCACGAGAAGGGTCAACAGAAAGAAATACAGATAAAAAACCCTTCTGTTCTTGAATCTTTACAAAAACGAGCTCCCCGGTCCATTTCAGCACCTTCTGAAGCATCCATTTTCTCATCGGGCACAGATCGTTTTTTCTATCTCAAAAAATCGTTCGGCATTCATTTTTATCCGAATCGGGCGAGATGCATGCCTGGATGCGCTTCCCGCCCTATCCGGTTCCATGGTTCCGCAGACGGTCCAACCGCGGCCATTTCGTTGATCAACCTCCACAACCCCGGAATCGGTAAATAAGCCCTAACGCCGGGCAAACAGTTACCAATACATCCGAAAAGACCAAGTCGACCCTGTTCTTGAAAAAGAGGGTTTGAGAATGGAAATTTTGAGAGGAGGGATGAACAAACGAGGGAGGAGCTCGACGAGTATCCCCATACTGGCAGGTTTGTTGCTTCTGCTGACGATGGCGTATCCTGTCGCAGCATATGAATTGCTATGGGAAACACGAGTGTCGTTTGATCCCCAGGAATACTGGAATTTCAAAATACCCAGAGAACTTCCCAATGGAGATCTCATCGTCCCACCGGAGGGATACAGAAAATACAGCGAGGATAACGTAGTATGTGTTCTTGATCTCTCCGCAAAACAAGCAGAACATTCCTATGCTCTACGGTTACATGAATACGGCAATAATCCGGACGGCGTAATAATTGATTCTATCATGGGGATAGAAAGAGAGAATTGGGAACAAGGAGTATATCATTGGTATGATTGGGTAATCTACAATGCGGATACATCGAATCGCGCCATAAGAGATCCATCAAAGAAAACAGTACACGATGGAGACACCTGGAATATCGATTATACCCGCTTGAGTATGATGGAGATGACTGGCACTTCGATGCAGACGATGCAGTATACCGGGTAATTATTCACACATACGAGGAATCCGGGTAAGCGATTCCATCCAATCCAATTCATTCATTTTTTATGCCAAAACGAATCGAACAACCTCTCCAATGATCCCGCTGCATTCCTGAACCCAAACACTAATGAACGAGATGCATGATAATCCCCGTAGAGATCAATTCAGGGGCCTACTTCCATAAACGGAATCATCCCCATCCAGTGTTTTCCCTTCCGCATCATCACTCATAATCATTTAATACCGTGCTATCAAAAGTGTCAATGCCAACCTATCCCACAATACCCCTGGGATACACGAAGGAGGGTTAAATCTTGACACACATTATGTTTAAGGGCGTTCTTCCCGCCATTATCACCCCTTTCAAAGATAACCCTGAACGGGATCTTGATATCGAGGGGCTCAGGTCGAATATGAGGTTTCTTCTCTCGCAGGGGGTGCACGGCATCGTCCCTTGCGGCTCCACCGGCGAATCCGCCACGCTCACGTTCGAAGAGCACGAGAAGGTGATCGGGGAAACTATCGATATCGTCGATGGCAGGGTCCCGGTGCTTGCAGGGACGGGGTCGAACAATACCGCTGAAGCACTCCGCTTTACGAAGGCGGCGAAGGATCTGGGGGCGGACGGCGTGCTCGTGATCAGCCCCTACTACAACAAGCCGAACCGATCAGGGCTGATCAAGCATTACACGGCGCTCGCGGACCTTGACATCCCGGTCATCCTCTATAACGTGCCGGGGAGGACCGGCCAGAATATTCTCCCCGATCTCGTCTCCGAACTCGCCGGCCACCCGAATATCGTCGGGATCAAGGAGGCCAGCGGCAACATCTCCCAGATCTCGGACATCATCGAGACGACGCGCGATGAGGAGTTCGTGGTCCTCTCGGGCGACGATGGCATGACGCTGCCCATCCTTGCCCTCGGGGGCGACGGCGTCATATCGGTGGCGGCGAACATCGAACCGCGGCGGATGGCCGAGATGTACGAGGCCTTCAAATCCGGCGACCTGGAAACAGCAAAGAGGATTCACTTCACACTGAGCCCTCTCTTCAGGGGAATGTTCATCGATACCAATCCCATTCCGGTTAAAACCGCGGTGGGATTGCGCGGCATGGCGGCAGGACCGGTCAGGCTGCCTCTCGACAGCCTTGAGCGGTCAAAGATCGAAGAACTGAAGAAGGTGCTGGGGAACTATGACTAGCGTCGTGATCTGCGGTGCGATGGGCCGCATGGGCATGACCATCGGCCGCCTAATCGAGGAATCGGACGACCTCGACCTCGCAGGGGGCATCGATATCAAGCCGGGCACCTTCTACGGCGTCGAGATCGCCGCAGCCTCGGATATCGATTCCTTCCTCGAGCGGGTCTCCCCGGACGTGCTCATCGACTTCACCATTGCACATGCAGCGGTGGAAAACATCAAAGCAGCAGCCCGCCACCAGACCGCACTCGTGGTAGGGACAACCGGCTTTTCACCCGAGCAGCGCATCACCATCGAAACCGCGATCGAAGGAACGGTACCTGCGGTCATTTCAAGCAATTTCTCCGTGGGGATGAATATTTTCTGGCGGCTGGTCCGGGATGCGGCACGACTGCTCGGCGATTACGACATCGAGGTGATCGAGGCGCATCACCGCTACAAAAAGGACGCCCCCAGCGGTACGGCAAAGACCATTCTCCAGATCATCGAGGAAGAGGCGGGAGAACGGCAGAAGGTGTACGGCAGGGAAGGGGTGACGGAGCGGCGCAATGAAATCGGCGTCCACGTCATCCGGGGAGGCGACATTGTCGGCGACCACACCGTCCTTTTTGCGGCAAACAACGAGACCATCCAGCTCTCCCACCAGGCCTTCGACCGTGCGGTGTTCGCCCATGGCGTGCTGAGGGCGGCGAAGTGGGTGCCGGAGAAAACACCGGGCATCTATTCGATGGACGATGTGCTCGGCCTCTCCTGAAAAGCACGGCGCAGGACTGGAAAAATCGAAATCTATTTTATCTCTTTTTCAGAGAATAGATAGGAGAAAAACCAATGGTAGCAGTAGTTGACAAGGAAAAATGTACCGGCTGTGAGACCTGTGTCGATGTGTGCCCTTCGGCAGCAATCACCATGCAGGACGGCATCGCAGTCGTCGATCCCGAACTCTGTGTGGACTGTGAGACCTGTGTGGAAGAGTGCCCCTCTGAAGCCATCCATATGGAATAGAGAACAAATCTTTTTTAACTACCACGCGGTAATTACTTCAATCCATGATCAATGCAGGAGTGCTAGGTGCCACTGGTGCGGTGGGACAGCGCTTCATCCAGCTGCTTGCAGAGCATCCTTGGTTTGACCTTCAAGTAATCACCGCATCAGAACGAAGTGCAGGAAAACGCTACCGGGATATCGTAAATTGGCGGCTCGACGTGCCGTTCCCCGAACATGTGGGAGAACTCGTCGTGCAACCGACCACGGTAGACGCAGTAAAACATCTCGATCTCGTCTTTTCCGCCCTGCCTGCGGACATTGCAACAACGATTGAGGACGACGTTGCCCGGGCAGGTGTTGCGGTGTTCAGCAACGCTGCATCACACCGTATGGACAATGATGTGCCGCTTGTCATCCCCGAGGTGAACCCCGACCACCTCGGGCTGATCGATGTCCAGCGTGACAGGGGGAGAGACGGATTTATCGTGACCAATCCCAACTGCTCGACTATTGTTCTTGCACTCGCCCTCGCCCCCCTGCGATCCTGTGATTTTTCGAATGTGCAGGTTGCAACCATGCAGGCAATTTCCGGAGCCGGTTTCGAGGGGATCCCCGCAATGGCGATCTATGACAATGTGGTTCCCTTCATCGGCTCGGAAGAGAAGAAGATGGAGACGGAGACCCTGAAAATCATGGGTTCGCTTTCAGGCGATACGATCGAGCCCGCACCGTTTTCGATGAGTGCCAGCTGCCACCGCGTTGCCGTTATCGACGGGCACACCATGGCGGTGTGGATCGACGTAAAAGAATCCGTCGATGAGGTAAAAGACGCGTTTGCCTCTTTCGTTCCTCCTTTCAGCGGCCTTCCCCTGCAGCCTGCAAAATCTCTCGAACTTCTCGAACAACCCGACCGCCCGCAGCCCAGGCTTGATCGGAACCGCGGGAACGGCATGACCGTCTCGATCGGGAGAGTTCGGGAGGGAGTGCGTTTCATTGCTCTCGGACACAACACCATCCGCGGAGCGGCCGGTGCCTCGGTCCTCAACGCGGAGCTGATTGCGTCGAAAAAGAAGTATCTCTGATGGAGGGTGAGTCATGTTAAAAGACAACACAGTGTTCGTGGGGAACAAACCGGTCATGAACTACGTTCTCGCGGTGGTTACCCAGTTCAACAACGGAGCAGGAGAAGTCGCCATAAAGGCGAGAGGAAAAGCAATTTCGCGCGCGGTCGATACGGCGGAAATCGCACTCAACCGATTCCTCGAAAACGTCGACAAAAAGCAGATCATCACCTCAACGGAAATGATCGATACAGACAGCGGAAAGACGAATGTCTCAAGCATCGAAATCCTTCTGACACAAAAATAGGGATACCATTTTTTTGGTCTGCCGGTGCAAACGTGTGACAACGGGCATGTCGCCGACCGCATCCTGCCATTTTCTTCAGGCGGCCAGGAGACACAACCGGCGAATCGTCCCCTGAAATGCTATATAATGGATATTATGCGATTGGTACGGGAACGGCTCCGACCAGAAAGGATATATCAAATATACCATAAGATCTAAGACATGCAAAAATGGTCACTCGCCGTGCTCATTCTCCTCATTTGCGGGGTTGCGACACCGGTGATGGCCGCAGATACCGGCCGATACAGCTACATTGCCGTAACGCAGGTCGATATCTATCTCTTCAACGACAAAGCAACCATCGATATCGCCTACAAAATCGATGACGGGATCCAGTTCGTCGTCCTCCTCCTTGGAAAGGCAGATCTCAAGAATAAGCTTGAGGACATTATCGACTACAATGGAGCAGAATTCAAAAAGATCGAACTGGACCATGCGGTGATCGAGATAGAAAATGCATCGATCGACTACAATGACGGCTCGTACTGGTTCCCCGAACATGAATTCGGAATCGCGGTTCCGCGGCTTGTCGTCACCACACCACAGGTGAAAAAGGAGTTCACCAACACCAGCGTGCTTCCCGAGGGTGTTGGCCATTTCAAGGCCTGAAGGCCTCCCTCATTTTATACTTCATTCTGCAGCGTAGCCATTGAGTAGGTGCCCAGCCAGTGGTTGATGACCCGCTGTATGTAGATCCCCAGAAACGCACACCCAAGTCCGCCGAATGTGGAAAACACGATCGAGCGTATCCCATCGTCCTCAGTAAAAGGAAAGTCCGGGATGCCGCTGATGGAGAGGGTATAGACGCTCGCGCCATAGGCGATGATCCCGATGGCGAGGAGGAAAAACGGCAGCACTATCACCTTCGCCAGGTGTTCCGGTTCGTTGAGGAAGGTATCGATGATCTTTCCCACCGATGCGACGAGACTCGCCACGACGAACCAGGCCACCGAACCGTAGATAAACGATAGGACATAGAAGAAAAGTCCTGCCTCGGCCGCGTACCACTCCATGAGGCTGGTGAGCCCCATCACCACCCCCACGATGATGAGCAGTAATGAGGTGATGTAGGCAACAAACGTGATCCTCCCGCCCCTGAATGAAGAGCGCAAAGCATTGAATGCGTAGGTGAAGACCTCGTCGATACCAAAGCCCTTGAAGAGCAGGTAGGTCCCGATCACCCCCACCACGATGATGATTGCACCCTCGGGGTACCCAAGCATATAGGCGATGGCATACAGCAGCATTCCCAGCCCGACGGGCACAAACACCTGCCTCGAGATCTTGGGGTCGTCGAAGAGCTTCTTCAGGATATAGTAGGTCCCCTCGAGGTTGGGCATCTGGTTGACGATGACGCGCTGTACGCCGTCCACACGTATCCTCGACTGGATGATGGGGAGGATAAATTCGTCCTCAGCACCGTCGGTGACAAGAATACAGCGGTCGGCGCCGGTCTGCTCGACCAGCCGGTCGAGATCGCCTGCCATTTTGCGGTCACCCTCCAGCATCTGATGATGATCCCCGCTGATTATCGCCACGACCACCTCCTCGCCCTTCGAAGAGAGATCTTCGAACAATTTCAGCGCCTGGAAAATCGCATTGATGTCAGAATCCTCCGGATCCATCAATCCCAGAACATTTGCTGCGTTGAGACAGGAATCGCGCCCGATGACCGGACTGGCAATACCGCCCTTGAACCCAATATCGTCGTCGCGGTCAACGCATAAGATCAACGTCGGGTTGTTGGACATCAAATAAAAATAGCCTCAAATCTATTAAATCGTTGCTGACCGTACCGGCAAAAAAGGATTATATAAGTTTTGCCCGCTGGAGCAGGAGAATGTCGTCGGTCGTGAGCTTCTCGCCGCCCCGGAACAGCTGGAAGACCCGTTCGGCCTCCTTGCGGACCTCTTTCTGTTCCTTGGTGATCTTGGTCTTCTTGGTCTTCTTGCGAAGCCCGCCGATGACCTTGTCGTAGTCGCGAAGCTCCTTCTGGCATCCAATGAACTGACTGTGTTCCGCATCGGCAGCCTCCTGCGCTTCGACAAACTTCTTGTGCATCTCGTCGGCCTCTTCGCGCGATTTATCTGCGTTGCGGTAGCACTCCACCATCAGATCATGGTGCTGCTGCGCGAGATCCGCCATCTCCGTAACTTTCGCGTGAATGTCGGAAGCCTGTTTGCGCAGGTCGCGGGCTTCCTGGAGCTTTGTGCGCATCTCCTTGTTCTGTTCGAGTTCGGCCTCCTGCTCCCGCACAGATGATTTCATCTGCTTGATCTTCTCGATCAGTTCCCGCTCCTTGTCGGTGCTGATCACCTCGGTCTGCTGGCGGAACTCCATGTACTCGATCTGCTTCTGGATCTCCTTGATCCCGCGAGTCTTGATGGTGCCGTGCTCCTTCTTGAACCGATCTATTTCTTCAAAGAGCACATTCGCCTGATCGTTGAATACATTGCGCTCATCTTTGAGCTTCTGCACTTCATCGTTGTATTTATCGCGCAGTTCCTTATGTTTCTGGGCCTCTTCCACAAATTCGCGGGTCTGGTTGTTGAGGGTGTTGCGCTCCCGTGCGTATTGGCTAGCGAGGGCGTTCAACCGGTTCCTCTCTTCTTTGTGCGTCTCAGAATCAGTAAGGATCTTTTTTCTTTTATCAATCAATTCGTTCAACATGCTCAACCAATCCTTGAACTCGATACCGCCACCGGTCCTTCGGGAATCAGGGAGCGGGAGGCGGATGCAATGCGCCCTGTGTTCGGAGGCAGAGATGCGTGTAAAATGCCGGAGAAAGAGAGTGCGTGTTCTTCTGGCTGTTCGTGTTGTTCAACCGACGCTACCTTTCATGATCCGGGCATTCCTCGTGTTTCTGGCCCGATTGCTGTATCTCCCGGTGATCCCGAAGGGATGTACAGTAATTTCTATTATTCAAACGTGTTAAGGCATATTAAGTATTTCGCATTTTCGGCCGATTTTACGCCGCGGCAATACCCGGCGCGGGGTGCACACGCACAGAAAGCAGCTCGATGAAGAAAAAAGAGACGCGGTGTGGTATTGATGAGATGGTCACGAAGAGGCAGTCTGTGGAATTGATAGGGGGGAGTGGTCCCATCTCATGTGCCGGAATTGTTCAGCACCGCATATTTTCTGAAACTTCAACCTCTCTTTTGGTAGTATGTGCGTAATTTATAGCTGATCGATGAGGCCGCCGCTGGTGGCATCCATGGCCGACCTTCTTCCTGCGGACTGGTAGCCGCCGAAATTACTGCGGGGAGCGGGTTCGGCAATCCTGCCGCGATGGCTGAGAATCTGGGCGCTCTTTACGCCGGTCATGATTGCCATCACGCGGACCCTGCCTTCGTACTCGCTATTGATGCGTGCGCCCCAGATGACGTCTGCATGGGGGTCGAGTTCGTAGGTCAGCGAGCTGGCGATCTCTTCTGCATCCTGGAGGGCAAGGTCACTGCCGCCGGTGATGTGGATGAGTGCACCGGTTGCACCACGGTAGTCGATGTCCAGAAGCGGGTGGTTGAGGCACTCGTGAACGACACTCTCGGCCTTGTTCTGCTGCTTGCTCTCTCCGACAAGCATTACCGCGACGCCGCCCTTGCTCATGGTTGCACGGACATCGGCGTAATCGATGTTAATGAGCGACGGCTCGGTGATGGTCTCCGAGATTCCCTTGACCGTTTCGGCGATCAGCTGGTCCATGACGGAGAACGCCTGGCCGAGCGGGAGATTGGGAACGAAGCTCATCAGGCGGTTGTTGTCGAGCACGATCACTGAATCTGCCGCATTTGAGAGTGCTTCGAGCCCTTCTTCCGCACGGAGCAGGCGCGCTTTTTCGACCTGGAAGGGATAGCTGACCATACCGACGACAATCGCGCCCTGCTCCTTTGCTATCTGGGCGACCACAGGTGCTGCACCGGTTCCCGTGCCGCCACCCATGCCCGCGGTCACGAATACCAGATCCGCGGATTCGAGCAGGTTCTCCAGCGTGGTGCGTGCCATTTCCGCCGCACGCTTTCCAACGTCGGGGAAGCCACCGGCACCGAGACCCTTGGTCAGCGATTTTCCGACGAGGACACGCTTGTCAGCCTGAATCATCTCCAGGTGCTGCTTATCGGTATTGACGGCGATGGTTTCGGCACCCTTCACCTTCATGTGGTAAAGCCGGTTTATGGTGTTGTTGCCTGCACCGCCGCACCCGACAATCACGATACGCGGCTGTCCTGAAAACGTTTCGTCATCTCCGAACAGATCCTTGTTGGTCAATTTTTCCTGTTCGGAATAGTCAAGAGCCTTTTTGATAATGTTCTGCATCAAAACCCTCCTACACCTCAAATGAGATTTGTTCGCTGTCTCTCAGTACACGGGGAGCATGTTTCTCGATGAGTTCCCGGACCGCGTATCGCACGGCCTCAGATACGGTCGGAAACTCGCCTGCTTCGACCAGCTTTTCGAGCATGGCCACCTGCTGCGGGGGCAACCTGATCGTGATTCGCTTCATCCAAGTTCTCCGTGTCTGACAAATAGCGTCTTTATGTCTGTCGCATGTCAGACGCTTGACATCTTTACGACTGACTCAAATCAGACAAACATTCATATTTCGGCATACTATATAAACGTTATTAATTGCGGTTAACAATCACGCACAATCATTTTATGGCAGAATAATCTATATTTTTTAAAAAGGAGTCTCATCGTGAGAAAAGATATTCCGAAAAAGGTGGTACACGGCGACAGAATTATAAGGCTGCGGAAGATCACAGGTAAAAAGCTTCTTGATTTCGGCGCGAACCTCAACCCCTTCCCCCCTGAAATCGGCTGGAAACCTGACGCCTCGCTGCTGGCATCCTATCCTGACGACAGTTACCATCGGCTCAAGGAGACCATCGCCCGCCTAGTTGTCCGGGACATCGACGAGATCTGTGTCGGCAACGGATCGGTGGAGATCATCCGATCCTTTTGCTATGCAGCCCTGTCCCAGGGTGACGGGGTGTATATCCCCCACCCCACCTTCGGGGAATACCTCTTTTCCGCCCGGCTCGCAGGTGCGGGCGAGACTGCGGATCCGGATGAGGCGAAGGTGCGATTCCTTTGCAATCCCAACAACCCCACCGGTACGCTCCTTCCACGAGCGCACGTGATCGAGCTGCTCAGGAAGGCCGAACGGCGCGACCAGATACTCTGCATCGACGAGGCATTCATCGACCTCTCCGACCCGAGCCAGTCGGTCATCGACATCTCATCACCGCACCTCTTTGTGCTCCGCTCACTCACCAAATCATTTGCTGTTCCGGGCCTGCGGGTAGGATTCGGGTGCGGAGATGGAGATCTCGTGGCGGCCATCGAGGCGATACGCCCCCCGTGGACCGTCAACAGTTTTGCCGAGGATTTCGCTGTCCGTTGCCTTGCCCGGAGCGAAGAACTGAAAAAGTCAAGAAAGTCCATCACTGCCGAACGGGAATGGCTGACGAACGCGTTCGACGAGATAGGCATCGCACATCGCCCCTCAGATACGAACTTCATCCTGCTGGATCTCAGCAAGCCGGCAGCAGATCTGGCGGAGTGCCTTCTTGCCCGCGGCGTGGTGGTCCGTGACTGCACCTCGTTCGGGCTCCCGCAGTCCATACGGGTAGCCGTGCGCACCCACAAGGAAAACCAGCAGCTTGTCGGGGCTCTGGAAGCATGCGTGCACTGATTATGGCCGGAGGCGGCGGAACACGCCTCGGCATGGGAGAAAAGCCGCTCGTTACCATCTGCGGCAGACCGATGATACGTTACGTCATCGAAGCATTCAGGCAGGCCGGGCACGAAGTGGTCGTGGTCTCATCGCCAAAGACGCCTTTTACCAGAAACTGGTGCACCGCTAATGGCATCCCATGCTTCGCCGCGGAGGGAAGAGGATATGTGGAGGACATCATCGAGGCGGTGGAGGAGATAGGGGAGACCGGCCCGCTCTTCACCTGCGTCTCCGACCTCCCCTGCCTCAGCCCGGAAATCATCACGCGCATCGAAGAGGAGTATACCACATCGGGAAAGGCAGCGTGCTCGACATGGGTTCCCCTCAGCATCTGCCGGCAGTACAACTGCCGGACGAGTTACGTCGAGACCATCGGGGGGACAAGGGTATGCCCTGCGGGGATCAATATCCTGTACGGGGAGCGCATCACCGAAGAGCAGGACGAACTGCAGCTCGTCATCGGTGATCGCAGGATCGCGTTCAATGTCAATACGCGAGAGGAACTGCAAGCTGTCCGGCAGTACCTCTGCCCCTGATATCCGGGCTTCACCAGCTCCTGTGCACCAATACTCAAGGATGACTCTTTTTTCATCGAATACCCATATATCAGTACAATAAGTCATATTAGGAAGCATCACCGACCTATTAGGTATGGAGCGAAGCCGGGAATTCGAGCTTGAGGGCCATATCATCGACTCAGGGATCCTTACCCAGGTCTTTGACAAGATCATGGACATGGGTGGTGATTTTGAGATCACCCAGTTTGATATCGGAAAGCGCAAAAAAGATCCCAGCTACGCACGCATCGCCATCAGCGCTCCGGACAAGGTGAGCCTGGACGCCATCATGAGCGAACTGCACCGTCTCGGTGCCCGGAGGCTTGAGGTGGAGGATGCACGGCTCGAAGCCGCCGAAGCGGACCGGGTCGTCCCCAAGGGTTTCTATTCAACCACCAACCACCCGACCTACGTGAAATGCGCCGGCATGTGGACACCAGTGGAAGCAATCGAGATGGACTGCCTTATCGTGGTGGACAGGGAAGAGAAACGAGCCGTCTGCACCCCCATGTCAAAACTGCAAAAGGGCAATTACGTGGTGATAGGCGAGGAGGGGGTCAGAGTGGTCCCCCCCGAACGCCCCCGGAAGGTCAGCACGTTTGAGTTCATGCACGGCACGGTCTCCTCGGAACGCCCCAGCGAGACCATCATCGCAAAGATCGCCAGCGAGATGATCGCCCTGAAGAAGCGGGGCGGCAAGATCGGTGTCGTGGGCGGCCCGGCCATCGTGCATACAGGTGCTGCGCCGGCACTTGCCGAGATCATCAGGAACGGATACTTTGACGTCCTCTTTGCCGGCAACGCCCTTGCAACCCATGATATCGAATACAATATCTTCGGGACCTCCCTCGGGATGAGCCTGGATACAGGGATGCTTATTACCGGAGGGCACAAGCATCACATCTACGCCATCAGCGAGGTGATCAGGGCAGGGTCGATTAAGGACGCGGTAGAAAAGGGCATCATCAGGTGCGGCATCATGTACGAGTGCGTGAAAAACGATGTGCCGTTTGTCCTTGCAGGCTCCATCCGGGACGATGGCCCCCTCCCCGACGTGATCACCGATGTTATGAAGGCGCAGGACGTGATGCGCGAGTACCTGCGGGATCTGGACATGGTCATCATGATCGGCACCCTCCTGCACTCGGTGGCGATCGGCAACTGCCTTCCCAGTTATGTCAAAACCATCTGTGTGGACATCAATCCCGCATCGGTCACCAAACTCATGGACCGGGGCACTCACCAGGCGATCGGGGTTGTGAGCGATGTGGGTGCATTCCTCCCGCTCCTCGCAAAGCACCTTCGCGACCAGGACTGAAGAGAAATGGGTGCCGGCCCTCACCTGGTCAGCGGCATGCAGTAGGGCCGTTCTCCGGCGAGCACAAACTCCCACTCTTCTTTGCACCGACACGCAGAATCCATCAACGCGGCAAGGAGGTCACGGTCTCCTGAAAGAGAATATTCCCGGATTCCCCTGACGATCTCGGGGTCGCATGACCCGCAGTTGTGCGGCCCGCGTGCGTGCCCTCCGCCGACGGGATCGCAGAGAATATGCACCGGCGCCTCAGCTAGGACCTTCAGCACGCTCCAGAGATAGGGGGGTCGGTACATCCCCCTCTTCCAGTAGTAATCCACATCGGTGCGGTTCTGCACGGTGCAGAGGTTCATGGAGACCATATCGGAGACCGGCGCTGCCTCGACGATCGAGCGCTGCATGTCTTCCATCGCTTCCTTTTCGGTCAGAAACAGCGGTTTCATCATCAGGTAGGTCTTGATGCCCGCGCCGCCCTCTCTCGCCTCAGAGACGGCATCGTGGAAGTCCTGCAGGGTAAAACCTTTGTCGATGCACTTTTCCCGGATAAAATCGCTGGTGGTCTCCAGACCCGTCGCCACATACAGCGGACAGCCCCAGGAACCGTCATCCACAAGGTCCCTGGCCTCGCGGACCGTCTCGCGGGAGACGAACTCCGGGCGTGTCTCGGCAATGACAAGTTTTCCCCGAAATCCCTCGAGAATCGCACGGCGTGTTTGTACAGGGATCTCCTCTTCATCAAAAAAACTGCCCGAGGTGAAGATCTTGACCATCTGGTACCCCGACGAAGGATACAGCTCCTGCACCCAGGCCATCTGCGCCCTCAGATGTGTATCCAGCTCGGCGGGAGACATGAGGGGATACCGTTCGTGGCGGTAGCCGCACATGCGGCAGCGGTTCCACGAACACCCGCCGGTTTTAAAGATCACCGTCAGGCAATCGAGCACCGATCCCTGGTACGGATCCTTTCCTTTCCAGCATGCGAGCGGTTTCTCGGTGAAAAAAGATATCATTAACAGTTTAGTAGTTGACGTTTGATCATGAAAAAGATCGCCTGCCTGTTGATTGTCGTATTGGCGATAGCGGTACCGTCATCAGCCTACCTCATCAACTGTGATTGTCCGAATGAGCTCTATGTCGGCGAACCGCTGGAGATTTCCGGCACCAGCAACCTCCCCGCAGGGTTCACAACCGATATCGTGTTCTACAAGGGTCCAAGAGTTATTGAGCGCAAATCATTCACCATCCAGGATGAGGGCGATTGGTCCGCCTCGTTTGATACAAAAGGGCTTGATGAGGGAGTCTACAAGATCGAAATTGAGGAAAAAGCGCAGTACATCGACCACGAATACATCCTGTACGAGTTTGGATCGGGTTCTGACACGCTGAATGTGATCACCATCATCGACCGTTCGGATGAGATCACCATCACCTCGCCCCTCATCCAGGGCTTCAGCGACACCCTCCGGATTTCCGGAACGATGGAGGAAAATCCGAATTCTGCGGTGAAAATCACAGTCGTTGGCCCATCAGGACCCGTGTTCGGCCCTGCGTACGTGACCACCGATACCTCCGGCCACTTCACGGTGGATGTGCCTGTCAGCGAGACCGGATCCTATGAAGTCACCTTTGCCGATGCAGAGGGCCTGATCACCATGGCCACCTTCACAGTGAAAGGATCAACGGCACCGCCGACCGCCACGCCGACCACCACCCCGGAAACCACCACCTTCGAAGCCACGGCTGAGGCTTCGAGAGAAAATCCTGCATTCTTTGCGATCGACACACGGGTTGGCGCGGTGCGCATCACCACCTCCGAAGGGGTCGACTGGGTGGTCGAGTATGTCGATGAAGACGGCACGCTCAAAAAGGTCAACACCCAGGGCAGGCTGAATGCCGAGGAGATTCGCCTGACCGCAAAGGGAGGAACCATCCACCTCAAGGTCTATCCGGTGCGGTTCGATGACGAAGAGACGGTGACCATTTATGCAGAAAATGTCGAATCGGCCACGGTCGCACCGGATGCGGCAAGCATCTTCGGAGATACACCCGAAGCGACGCCCACCCCCCAATCGCCGATACCCGCCGTCCTCCCGTTCCTCGCGGTTCTGCTGGCCGGCCTGGTGTATTTCAGGAGATAACACCTTTTTTTACCCGGGACTGCAAACAGTTATGGGAGCCGGGATAGTCTAGTCCGGTAAGGCGGTGGCCTTGAAAGCCACTGGTGCTCGGCACCTCAGGAGTTCAAATCTCCTTCCCGGCGCTCTTCCGTATGCATGAGAATCATGCGGGTACTGTTTCTTTGCATCGTTTGCGCGACCCCGGTCCGTCTGAAAGCGAATGCATTTCTTTTTGAATCCCGGAATTCCCGGCCATGTGATACACCCCATGGCACACGATGCGTTCCCAGCAGGGATGCCCATGAAAAATCCCGCAGGAGTGCCCGAACCATCAACCGAGACGGCACACAATCCTGTGGCGGCGGAAGGTTCAGGTGAAGATATCAGAATCCAGATAAGAAGGGTTTTGAGATTGTATTTCCAGAATAGTATATGTAAATAATTATATAAATTAAGAGGCATTCTTATACTCCATGGAAGGGATTGGCCTGAAAGTACAGGTACGGGCAGTGCCCAGCCGCGGCAGGGCGAGGGTACATGAATCTGTGCTCGGAATGCTTGAAATCGAACAGGGAGATCACATCGATCTCTACAGTGCTCCGGACGCCAAACCGATGACCGTGAGTGTCTATGCGGATGCCATGGTGGAGAAAGGCGTCATCAGGATGGACACAGGCGACGTGGAGAAGCTCGGACTGAGGGAAGGCTCCGTGGTCACAGCCATAAAAACGCCCAAATTTACGGAGAAATTAAAATCAGCCACCTCAAAAACGACGCAGAGCATCGGAGAAGGCGTCAGTTCGGTGTCAAAGAAGATCACCGGGAAACAGGAGGAGAGCGAAGAGCCTGAAAAACCCGAGATGCAAAAGAAATCGGTATGACGGAGAGAAGCCATGGCATTAACGGTAACTGATTATGTCATCTATGCCCTCCTCATCTTCGTCGGACTGATCATCATCTATTTCATCATCAGAGAACTGCGCACCTGGCGCAACCAGCCGCGCCTTGCCCAGATAGAACTGGACCGGGAGAAACTGGACCTGATCAAGGCCGAAATGAGCACGCGGGGAGAACCCTACAGCAAACTTCCCGACGAGAAACTGGGGGAACTGCGCACGTTAGATGCCGAAAACACCGCACTTGAGGTCGATATTTTCGGCAAGCAAAAGACAGTGGAGGGCAGAATTCAGCGGCTTGAAAATCAGGTAAAAGATAAAAAATACGACAAGATGCTTGAACGCATCCGGGAAGAGGAGATCAAACTGAGGTGAGTATTGTGTATTCCACAGAGTATGAAAAAGCCCGGAAAAGGGAATTGATTGCACCCGACATCACTGAACGTTCATCATCCTATGGAGAACGCCTCCCCACGCTGGAACAACGACTGGATCGATATTTCGATTCGCATATGGAGGCCATTATCGAGGAATGGGGGCTGGTCACCGCCCATGACCTTGCGGTCTTCGAAAGGAGGCTTGAGGACGTGAGCAGGGAGATTAAAAGGTTTGAATCAGGGAAGAGCAGGCTTGAAGAGCGGGCTTCGGCTGTTAATGCCGCATTGAAGGAGATGGAACAGTCATGAACGGAATCGATTCGTACATGGACAACTATCTTGACAAACGGATGGCATCCATCATGGATGAATGGCAGCTTGCCACCCGGTTTGAAACCGGCGATCTCGAACACCGGCTCAGGATCCTCGAGGATGATATCCGATCGATGGACGACTTCGAGAAGATGGCGGATGTGAAACTGACGGACCTTGAGAACCGGATCGCACGCCTGAAGGAGGCGAAACAGTGACGGTCCTTGAAATCATCCTCGTCATCGCCATCATCGCCCTGATCGCATTTTTCCTCTACTATTTCTTCCGCGGGTCAGGCGGTCGCATCTCGGTCTCCCGGCCTATGGAGAGCCGCGTGGACATGTACCTCGACCGCCGCTTTGATCTGCTTATGGAAGAATACTCGCTGATAACGAAACCAAAACTGAGAGCGTTCAAGGCAGAAAAAGAGCCTGATCTCTCGGAAGAGGAGGGAAAAGCGGAGGGGTTAAAGAAATTCAGGGATGAGATGACCGCAACGCTGGCGGAGATGGAGAAGAAACTGGATGTTCTGGAAGCGGAATCTCAGGCCGATTAGAAATGCGGGATCGGGAGGTGAGGACGACCTCTTTTCCCAGCTGAAAAAAGAGATCACGCCCCTGCGCCCGCAGGGGGATTTCCCCCTCCGCGATCCGGGCAGCTTTTCCAGATATACCTGTGAACTCTGCGCAACCCCTGCCCCTCTCCCAGAGCTGAAGCAGTGCGTCCTTTGCGGCAGATGGGCGTGCAGCTCGTGCTGGACACCCGAATACTACGTCTGCAATGCATGCAACGGCATAATTAGGCTGCACCAGCTCCGCCAGAACCGTTGAGCGCGATCCCCGATCGCTCTCGAGCAGCCCGCCAGATGTAGATTTCAGATCCCATTTCATTTTTGCCCTGAGTGAAATCACGCCATAGCGCGTGAATTTCACTGATCCAATCAATCTATTTAATGCATCGGGCATGAAATACTAGTAACACCAGGTGAAGAAACCCATGTGTATTGCAGTACCTGCGGAAGTGCTGGAAATAAAGGAAGGGAACATCGGCGTTGTTGATTACGGCGATCTCAAGCAGGAGGTGCGCCTGGATCTCGTCGATGTCGAGGTCGGGGAATTTGTGCTCGTCCATGTGGGCTTTGCCATCCAGAAACTCAGCAGAAAAGAGGGACTGGAGACGCGTGAACTGTTCAGGCAGGTCTACGCGGCAATGGAGGAGTAATGCACGAATACAGTGTCGCCTACGATATTTATGCCACGGCAAAACGGGCGGCTGAAGAGCACAATGCCACCGAAGTGAAGAAAATCTTCGTCGATGTCGGCGAAATGACCATGGTCAACCCCGAACAGGTGAAATTTCTCTTCGATGTGATCAAGGAGGAAGACCCTGCGTTTCACAACGCCATACTCGAATACCGGCAGGTGGCCGTGAGGGTTCGCTGTGCGTGCGGGCATGAGGGATACGAACATTTTGTCTGCCCTGAGTGCGGGGGAATGCCCCAGATCACCGAAGGCCGGGAGATTGTCGTTGCGAATATCGAGATCGAAGTTGATGACGATGAAAGTTAACCTGATGCACGGAGCTGGCGGGGAAGTGATGGGTGAGCTTCTCCAGACACTGACAAAATTCTCCCACAACAACGCAGGGGGCATCGGACTGGAATCGCTGGACGACGGCGCGGTGATCCCGATCGGGGATACAAATCTGGTGTTCACGACAGATTCCCACGTCGTCCAGCCGATATTCTTTCCCGGAGGCGATATCGGTCGCCTGGCGGTATGCGGGACAATCAATGACCTGAGCGTGATGGGCGGGCGCCCAATAGCCCTTTCGTGCGGCATGATCCTCGAAGAGGGATTCGAGATATCCGCGCTGGAGCGGATTGTCCGCTCGATGGATGAGGCGCTGGGCGAGTGCGGAGCATCGCTGGTCACCGGCGACACCAAAGTGCTCGAACGCGGTGCACTGGATCAGATCGCGATCAATACCGCCGGGATCGGCATTGCGGAACGGCCTGTCAGGGACAACGGGCTCCAGGTCGGCGATGCGATCATTGTCAGCGGGACAATAGGGGACCACGGCATGGCGATCATGTGTTACCGGGAGGGGTTCGACCTCGGCGAGCAGATCTCCTCCGATGTCGCCCCGCTCTGGCCGATGATCGAGAGGGCGCTGGGCTCAGGCGAGATCCATGCAATGAAGGACCCCACACGCGGCGGGTTTGCCAATGCCATAAACGAGATGGCACATAAAAGCCGTGTGGGCGTGCGGATCAGCGAGGAAGACTTCCCCATCAGAAGAAGCGTGAAGAGCGCCTCGGAAATGCTGGGCATCGATCCCCTCGAGGTGGCAAACGAGGGCAAGGTCATCATAGGAGTCGCCGCAGAAGATGCGGAATCGGTGCTCAACGCATTGCGGTCGCATCCCTACGGGAGGGATGCGGTGATCGTCGGGACGGTGACCGACGATGGCCAGGTGATCATGGAGACGGAGATCGGCGGCGAACGGTTTATTGAGGCGCCGATGGGCGATCCGGTCCCCAGGGTCTGCTGAACGACAAAAAATACCGTATATTCTTTTTTTACGTCGGGATGCCCCGGAGAGGGCATTCATCGCTGCCCTATGAATGGGGGAGAAGTCGCGGACAGAGCATGCAGATATATCATGCTGCATGTCTAATCTAGCCCGTCGAACCATGCAGCCGAACAACCGAGCGGAAGAGGGGGACAACGTACGCATCCTGAGTATCAGTTCGTGGGACGTGGAGGATATCGCCGATCTCTACCGGGAAGGGGGCTGGTGGAACGAAGATTGGGATCCCGCCCATCTCAACAGGCTCATCGAGGGGAGCTTTCTCTTTGTGGTCGCCATCGAGAGCACGACGGGGAAGGCGATCGGGATGGGGCGGGTGATCTCGGACGGAGTTTCAGACGCCTATATCCAGGATCTCGTCGTGCGCTCGTCGATGCGAGGGGAAAACATCGGCAAACGTATTCTTGACAGGATTGTCGACGAGTGCCTTGCTGCGGGTATGGGATGGATCGGCTGCATCGCCGAGCCCGGTACAGACGGATTTTACCGGGGCGCAGGGTTTGCACCGATGGAAGGCTATGTACCCCTCCTCTACGCGAAAGGGAGGCACTGATGCTGCATCTCGATGATTTTCAACCGGTTTCACTCCAGGACAGGGATATCTTCCGGAGCATGCAATTGAAGCACCCTCCGGTGCACAGCGACAATACGTTCACCAATATGGTGTGCTGGAACCACTACGCCCACTATCATTACGCCATTGTGGAAAGGACCCCGGTCATCGCCACCACAATCAACAAAGAGACCTCGTTTCGCATTCTGGCAGGCCCCAGACACCATGACATTCTCAAACGCGTGCTCATCCTTGCCGCTAGAGAGGGAGGAGAGAATGCATTCTACCTGTTTGGCGAGAAGTCGAGGGAGATGTTTGAGCGGCGCTTCCCCTCCGTCACCACCTATCCGGACAGGGACTTCTTCGATTACGTGTATACCACAGCCGACCTTGCCGCCCTCTCGGGAAAAAAATATCTCTCCATCCGCCGGCACCTGAACCGATTCAGGAGCAACTGCCTCTATGAAGTTGAGGCGATTACCGCGGACAACCTCGAGGAAGTGAATGAGTTTCTCGAAAAATGGTGTATATGGAAGGGATGCGATGAAAATCCGATTCTTGGATATGAAAAAGGGGCGGTCATGTTTGCCATGGACCATTTTTTTGCATTGGACCTCTCGGGGCTGCTCCTCAGGGTGGATGGACAGGTTTCTGCGATGGCGATATACGAGATACTCGACCAGGACACGGCCGTGGTGCATTTCGAAAAGGCGCTCCCCGACTGCCCGGGGATCTACAAGGGCATCAACCAGGAAACCGCAAAGACACTCTTTGATGAGGCCCGTTATATCAACAGGGAATCGGATCTCGGCGTCGCCGGCCTCCGGGAAGCAAAACTCAGGTACCATCCGCATCATTTTGTTGAAGTTTATTATGTGAAAAAGGACGAGATCAGAGTATAACAGATGAAACGCAGTTATGTGCCGGAGGAGACAAGCATGCAGGAGAGTCAGACGGGAAGGGATGGAGTGTGCAGAAACGCGAACTCCTGCTGAAAGGCGCGCTGCTCCCGGGAGGGAGGAGGGCGGATATCCTCATCGCCGAAGGAAGGGTCGTCCACGTGGGCGCGGGGATGATGGTGGAGGAGACCGTCGACTGCACAGGTCTTCTCTGTCTTCCCGGTGCTGTCGATATGCACGTCCATATGCGGGGAGGGAAGCAGGCGTACAAGGAGGACTGGCGTACAGGAAGCATGAGCGCCCTTGCGGGAGGGGTCACCACGGTGGTCGACCAGCCGAATACCGTCCCGCCCCTCACCACCGCAGGTGTGTTCGCAGCAAGGGTGCGGGAGGCCGCATCGGCATGCCTCTGCAACTTCGGGGTGAACGCCGCGGTCACCCCCGCTGCCGATCTCGAGGAACTGTGGAAGGCGGGAGCGCTTGCGTTCGGGGAGACCTTCGCCTCGCCCTCGAGTTACGGCGATGCCGTGGCCATGGAGGACCTCCGCAGTCTCATGGATCGCATCGCCGCACTTGGCGCACCGATGACCGTCCATGCAGAGGAAATTCTCCCCGGCGACGATGACAGCCTCTCCGCACACGACACCCTTCGCCCTGCTTCAGGAGAGCGGAAGATGGTGGAGAAAATCGGCGCGATGCGGCCGCAGAGCCTTTCCCTTCACTTCTGCCACCTCTCCTCCACCGCATCAATCGATGCCGCACGGGGAAGCGTGGAAGTGACCCCTCACCACCTCTTTCTCTCCCGGGAGCGGTTCGGGCCCACTGATGCGCGGGGAAAGGTCAACCCGCCGCTGCGCACCGAACATGAACGCAAAAGCCTCTGGTCACACTGGGATTCCATCGATGTGATTGCATCCGACCATGCACCCCACACCCTCGCAGAGAAATCAGGGGACTATTCCGCTGCACCTCCAGGGATTCCCGGTGTCGAGACCATGATGCCGCTCCTGGTTGCGGAGGCATACAGGGGCACCATCACCCTTGAATCCCTGCTTGAAAAGACGGTCTATGCACCGGCGAGGATCCTCGGCATCAGCGCACCCGGTTTCCGGAAAGGATGCCGTGCGGATTTTGCACTCTATCCAAAAGAGGCCTCGCCGATCAAGGCCGAACACCTGCACAGCAAGGCAGGGTGGACACCGTATGAGGGCATGGACGCCGCGTTCCCTGTTATCGTGTTCATCGGCGGGAATATCGCCTTTCAAAAAGAAGAATACGCCGCCAGGAGGGGCGCATGGCTGCCAGGCCATGGATATATATGCTCAGGGGACACCTATGTACATGCCGATACAGCACATCTATAGGTCCCCGGGTGATCGATTGGCATATGCCTGGATATGAACTTCGGGACAACCCAGTTGTGCGACAGGCGACGCCCGGCAATGGGTAAAAACAGGTGAAGAACGGCGCCAGCCACACGTGATCCATGTTTGTTAATGCCGGGCGACACCCTTCCTTTTCATGTAATGTTTGCCGTCCGGAGATCGCCATGTTCGCACAAGCCATAGAAGAGGACAAAAAAGGCGCAATAATTTCACTTGATGTGAGTGCGGGGGCCAGGAAAGACCGGTTTCCTGCCGGATACAACGAGTGGCGAAAGAGCATCTCGTGCCAGATACGGGCGCCCCCGGTTGAAGGCAGGGCAAATATAGCGATACAGGCGACAGTTGCGTCCGTGCTCGGCGTCCCCAAATCAGACGTTTCCATCATCAGCGGCGCCACCTCAACACAGAAGCGTGTCAGGGTGGATGGGTTGACAAAGGATGAGGTGATCGCACGGATTGCCCCAGCGTTCGAATCCGCGAATGCCCCGTAGCCCCGTACTACAGGGGTGTACAACACTGTGCCGTCCACCGCCCGTATTGCCCTGAAAAGTCCTTTTTTCAAAAAAAACCTACAATGCGGATTTTTTGCGGCGCAAAGTGATGAATCGATTTAAATAATTTTAGCATCTATAGACATCTGACCTATGTTCAGGTTTATCATGCTTTGCATTCCCCACCGCCCAAGATCGGTGGAATCCGGAGGCGATGATTATTGTATTCACCAGAAACAACGAAGTATCTTATTCACGTGTATCTTGAAGCAGAGGGGGTGGTCGAGAAATCCGACGTGATCGGGGCCATATTTGGCCAGACCGAAGGATTACTCGGCGAAGACCTGGATCTGCGTGATTTACAGAGAACAGGAAGGGTAGGAAGGATTGATGTACAGATTGCGAGCAAAAAGGGGGAGACCAGCGGCGAGATTCTGATTTCATCTTCCCTCGACAAGGCGGAAACGGCTATCCTCGCTGCATCGCTGGAGACCATCGACCGTGTCGGTCCCTGCAATGCGAGGGTCACCATCGAGAAGATAGAAGACATCCGCATCACCAAACGCCGAATGATCATCGATCGGGCGAAAGAGATCCTCCTCGAACAATTTGACGAGGGGACGATCGATTCCAACGAGCTGATCGATATTGTCAGGGAGTATTCCCGCATCGAAAAGGCAGGCACGGTGGGGGAGGAAAAACTCCCGGCAGGACCGAACGTGATCGATTCCGATGCCATCATTGTGGTGGAGGGGCGCGCGGATGTGATCAATCTCCTCAGGTTCGGGATCAAAAACGCCGTGGCGGTGGAGGGCACAAAGGTTCCCAGGACCATCATCGACCTCTGCGAGAGCAAGACGGCAACCGCGTTTCTCGACGGCGACCGCGGCGGCGATCTTATCCTCTCGGAACTGCTCCAGGTCGCGGATATCGATTACGTGGCAATCAGTCCCCGCGGCCGAAGCGTCGAAGAGATGACCAGGAAAGAGATCATCAAGGCCCTCCGCAACAAGGTTCCGGTGGAGTTTGTCGCCGAACAGCAGGCCGATATGGGGAAACGAAAAGATGAAACCCAGAAAAGCGCTCTCCGCCCGGTTCCGGTCGGCGAAGACATCAAACAAAAAGCTGAGGAGGAAAAAGAACGGGAGACCGGCGGACCTTCTCGGCCCAAAACACTTGCCGAACATGCCGCCGCAATCAAAGGAAGCACGAAGGTCCGTTTTCTCTCACCCGAGTACGATGTGGTGAAGGAGGCCCGCATCGAGGATCTGGACAGAGAGATCGAGGCGCTGGAGAACGAAGTGGCAGGTCTTGTGACCAACGGGACCGTAACCCAGCGCCAGCTCGATCTGCTGGCCGCGCAGGGATTTGAATACGTTGCGGCTCGTGACTTTAAAGGTATTATAAAAAAGCCTGTGTCGGTCAAGCTGTTGAAAATACCCTGAATAAATAATTTTTGTGGAAATATATTTATACATACTTCTGCAAAGTGTGATTATCCAAAGTGATTCGCGGAAGTGGTTGTATGCACAAAGAAGAACTGATTACCCTGCACCAGATCATGGCCGAAATTAAAGATTTTTTTGAGCGCACCGAAGCAAACGCATCCTTCTCCGATTATTACGATCTCAAGGTCGAACCGACACAGATCCACAAGAGTAAAATGGAGCACAAACATGCCATCTTCGTGCTGGGAAAAGATATTGCCACGGGCATGAACGGCGTGGAATACTCCGCTACGTCAAGAACTGCGGCGAGAATGCAGGAACTTGCCGAAAAAACGCAGAAAGAGATAGAATACCTTCATTAAAAAGTATTGTGCTTATTGTTCACCCGGCTCTTTTTTCCCGGCCTTTTTTCGTTTCCTCAACCGGTAGACGCCATATAATCCTCCGCTGACCAGGATCAGGGGGAGCAGCGTGAAGAACAGGATGATAACCGCATCGATCGTAAAGAGGAAGCCCTCGATAGCCGCATTGAACACCGCAGCGAAGTCATGACCGACATCGGAGCCCACCGGTGTGGGTTCACGGAGGCTCACCGTGATGGTCGCCAGATCGATACGGCTGTCGAGGTAGCGCATTCTGCCCGTGATGCGTTCAATTTCCACCTGGACTCGCTCAATCTCGACCTGAACGCGGAGGATATCCTCGACCGTCTCGGCTTTTTCCATGATGCGAGAGTACTGCTCGTGCTGGTGCTCCAGTGCATCGAGGCGGGCCTGCAGGTCCACATACTCTTCGGTCACGTCTTCGGCGTTGACCGTCTGGCTTCGCACCGACCCGAGGGCCCGAATTTGATCCATGGTCGAATCAAACCCGTCCGCAGGAATGCGAAGAATTACCGTGGCGTACGCACTTCCACTTGCGGGATCGCCCGCATTCGAGGAGGAGACGTATCCTCCCTTTTGCGCGCCGATGGCTTTGAGCTGCCCCATGACCCCGTCGACATCAGAGACTTCGAGATTGATCGATGCGGTCTTGATAATCTTCGACTCGGTTGCAGAACCGTCCTCTGATAGTGCATCTACTGCTGCCAGGTCACGGGCGGCAGGGAGGGGGGTACTCCCTGAACCGCTGCTCTTCTCATTTTGATAACCAGGCTCAAATATATCCAAATCTCCTGCCGAGGGAAGGGAGAGACATCCGCATGAACAGATGAGCACGCCCAGAAGCATGAGGATGCAGAGCGTTCTTGATCGCATGGCAAAAAATGGCGCAGAATGGTATAAATACCCACCTAAAACTACGAAAAATTTCGTAATTATGATTTCTGAACCATATATGCGGATTTTTATCCCCCGTCCTTCTCTCCTCACCGACCGCGGGAGTCCCTCTCCTGCTCGACGAGATATTGGGCAACAAACCGGGGGATGGGGACACCCATACAGTGCCAGTTGGGGGTGCCGTTGACTTCGAGGACGGTGTAGTTCCCCTCGTGCATCAGGAGGTCAACACCGCAATAATCGATCCCTATAGCGCATGCGGCGGCGCCGGCGATCTCTGCCATCTCCGGGGATATCGACACCGCCCGGCCTGAGCCGCCCTGGTGGATGTTATGGGCGAACCCATCCGAACGGCGCTCGATCGCCCCGACCGCTTCCCCGTCGATGACAAAGACACGGTAATCACGGTCGTTTTCGATATATTCCTGAAGATAATAGGGAGGGGCAGGGAGGTCTTCGGCTGAGGTGAGAGGAAAGATGCCGTTTCCGTCGTAGCCGTACAGCGGTTTGTAGACGACCGTGCCGTGGCGTTCGATGAACGATGCTGCCGCTGAACGCGAGGAGGTGAACAGGGTGTCGGGCGTGGTGACATCCGCTTTGAGCAGGAGTCCCGTCGTCCTCGCCTTGCTCGCACAGGTGGCGATGGCATCGGGCGCATTGACGACCCTGTTTTCCATGGCAAGAATATTGAGCAGCTCAAACGATGCCTGATCCTGCCGCATCCCGCATACCCAGATCAGCTCTCCCCTGATATCCCTCGCGAAGGGATCGATGCACGCCAGATCCAGGTAGCGCCACGGTGCCTTCATTCGGGTGAGCTCCGCGGCGACCATGCCTGTGGAATTGTCATCCGGCGTGTCTGTAGGTTTTTGAATGATGCGAATCATGGCTCCCTGCACGCTCCCCCGCGCCGGGGGGTTATGTATACCATCATCTGCTGGTAAGGGCAAAAAATCATACGAAACTACCATCCCCCGACATGCAATTCAGCTGAAGCTCCCATGCCTGCGGGAGCAATTCGATACACACTTTTTCTGGGGCTGAATACATGACTTACTATGCAGTACTACCACCATCCCGAAATCGGGCTCTCATTTGATGGTATCATTTCCGCCGTTGAGGAAGCTTTTGCCGAGCACTGCAAAGGCATCGTGCAAATGCCCGCAAAAGTCTATGTCACCTTCGATACGGGAGATTTCCGGACCATGCCGGCATACATCCCCGGCCTCGATATCGCGGGGGTGAAGATCGTCAATGTGCACCCCGGCAACCGTGAGCGGGGGCTTCCCACCGTGATGGCGCTCACGGTGATCATCGATGCAGCCACCGGGGAACCCTCTGCCCTGCTCAATGCGACACGCCTCACCGATTTCCGGACCGGTGCGGCAGGAGCGGTTGCCACAAAATACCTCTCCCCGAAACGGGATATCGTGCTGGGGCTGATCGGGAGCGGGAGGCAGGCTGAGACCCAACTGGAGGCCATCTCGAGGGTATGCGAGATCCGCGAGATTCGGGTGTGGAGCCGCAAAGAGAGAAACCAGAAAGCCTTCCTCTCCCAATTTTCACAGTACGAGGGAAAAGCGACGTCTCTCGAGCGCACATGCGATTGCGATGTCCTGTGCACCACCACGCCCTCGACCTCTCCTCTCGTGAGAGACGAGTGGATATCCGAGGGAATGCATATCAATGCCATCGGCGCGGATGCACCGGGAAAACAGGAGCTTGACCCGGCCATTCTCACAAGGGCGCGGGTTTTCATCGACGACTACGAGCAGGCGACCCATTCGGGAGAGATCAACGTCCCCATTGCAAAAGGGCTGTTTTCATCCGCCGATATCGCAGGGACGCTGGGAGAGGTGGTTTGCGGAAAGAAGGGGCGTGAACATGACTCGGAGATCACGATCTTCGATTCAACCGGTCTGGCCCTCCAGGATCTGGCAATCGCAAAGATTGCCCTGAACAATGGAGATGGTGTGGATCTGCCCTTCCCCTGATCCATCTTCCTATCTGGGAAGGGGTGCAGGAATGGGCCGGGAGAACTTTTTCCAGACCTCTTCCCGGTGCACCGGACCGCTGTTGTAGGTGCAGAAGGGTATCATACGTCCATCGGGCGTGGCGTAGTGGATGCAGCAGCGCTGTACGCGGGAGAGATCATAATTATAGTTGTCCATGAAATGCATGGTGCCGATAAAAAGGGCATTCCAGTGGAAATCCTTTAATGCCTTGAAATCCTGATGAATAAGCGTCGAACCCAGCATTTTCCAGAATGCTGCGGTGCTCCCGGTCTCTGATTCCTTCAGCGAGGTGTGCATCTGGCGGATGCCATCGAGCAATGCCATGTATTTATTGAGGGAACCGCTCTGGTTGAGATGTTCAGCAATCCCTGAAATTGCCTCAAAAAACTTGTTCACGTCGAGCATCCTGTTGATGGGCACCAGCCCTTCGTCGGTCACGAACACGTAGGTGGCCGCACCGCAATGCTGGTGGGTGGTAAACCGAACCTGCGGTTTTCCGGTATATGCTTCCACCAGATCGGAGATGGGGAGCACGCAGGGGACCGGGAAAAAGTAGTCCTTTTTAACGGCACCGTCCGTCTGAAGTTCGATCCTATCCGCCAAGTCGGGAATGGTGACACGCTGCTTCAGGACATCCACATCACTCGCCGCACCGGTGAATGCTACAGGCTGGAAATTGACGCCACGGACCGCCCGGATATGGTCGGCAGCGAAGTTGATGATTGCACCAACCTCGTGGTCATTTCTGCCGTTGATTATCGTGGGCACCAGCACGACCCCCATCTCGATATCGCAACAGTTCTTCACCGCCCTCTCATGCAACGAAATCTGGGGGTTGGTCGCTTTCGTCACCCCGTCAAAATGGAGGTAGATGGTGCTCAAGCCTGCATCTTTGAGTTCCTGGGCATATCCATTGTTCCTGGCAATATTGACGCCGTTCGTGGCAAGCTGCACCTGTGAAAAGCCCAGATCCTTTGCCATGCGAATGAGATCCAAAAGATCGTCACGCATCGTCGGTTCGCCGCCCGAAAACTGCAATGCCGGGGCGGGCACCGGTTTCTGGGATCGGATCATCCTCATCATGTCCACGATCTGATCAATATCCGGTTCATACAGGTACCCGCAGGCGCGTGCATTTGCAAAACAAAAATCACAATTCAGATTGCACCTGTTCGTCACATCGATATTTGCCAGCAACGTTCCCGATTTATGGTTGTTGCAGAGCCCGCATGCATTGGGACACTCGTTCGTACTCGCAAGTCTCTGGGGATTGTTCACGCCGTTCCCGATTGACTCGAATTCCTCAAAACGCTGGTACATCTTCGCATCAGACCAGTAGAGATGCTTGAATTCCCCATGCTCCGGGCATGTGCGGCGGATCCATATCTTATCATCCTCCTCGATTACCTCGGCAGGGAGTGCCCGGGCACACACTGGACACAAACTCTTTGTCTTTTTCACGAAAATGCCTCTCAAATATACGGATTGTGATTCCCTTTCCTCTTTTTCGATACTTTAATGCTTCTATTCTAACAAATCAATGAACTATTGATAGTCGATTTCTTTAATATAGATTATGCTGCCGGCGCACTCTTCACCGCACTCTGGATTATGATCCCGGCATATGTGCCAAACCCGGTTGCCGTGATCGTGGGGGGAGGCACACCCATCGATCTCGGAAAGCACTACCGCGACGGCAGGAGGGTGCTGGGCGACGGCAAGACCTACCGGGGGTTGTTCGGGGGCATACTGGGCGGGATCCTCGTAGGAATCCTCCTCATCTGGATCGAGGGGATGCTCGGTTTCAGCATTCACACCCTCCTCTCGGTGGTACTGCTTGCCAGCGGTGCACTGATCGGCGACCTGGTTAAGAGTTTTTTTAAAAGGAGATTGAACAAGAAACGAGGAGAAAAATGGCTTATTGCAGACCAGTATGATCTGGTGGCCGGTGCGTTTGCAATGGTCGCACTCTTCGATCTTCCCTGGTTGACCGCACACGTCACGCTTGCCGTGGCGCTCTGGATCATCATAGCAACACCGCTATTGCACAGGGGAGCCAATATCATTGGATATCTTGCAGGAATGAAGGATGTTCCATGGTAAATGTCATAGCAGAACTACTGATTCGCTGCGGCGCCATCGAGTTCGGAGAATTCACACTGGCATCGGGAGCGAAAAGCAAATATTACGTGGATATTAAAACCGCAGCCACGAACCCGGAGATACTGAAACCGATCGGGGATGCAATTGCCGCAATAGATGATTTCGATGTTGTTGCCGGGGTTGCGGTGGGAGCGGTGCCGATCGCCGTGGCAGTCTCTCTCTCAGCCCGAAAACCCTACGCCATCATCCGGAGAGATGAAAAGGGGCACGGCAAATCCGGAAACATTATTGGGGATGTGGAGGGAAAGGAGGTCCTACTCGTTGAGGATGTGACAACCACCGGCGGCAGCGTGCTCTACGGCATTCGGTGCCTGCAGGATGCCGGGGCACGGGTACGGCAGGTGATAACCGTCGTGGACCGGGAAGAGGGTGCAGAAGCCACATTGCGGGATCTGGGGATCGAATTGACCGCACTGGTAAAGGCATCGGACATTCTCACCCAATAATCAATTTTTTTACGCCTTGACGACATACTACTGGACATGAAGATACTTGTCGTAGGTGGTGGAGGCCGAGAGCACGCAATCACCACGGCACTTTCCCGCGGTCCAGACGTGGAACTCTATTCGGTCATGGCGAAGATCAATCCCGGCATTGTCGCTCTTGCCAGGGGGATACTCTCCGTAAAGGAGACCAGAGTGAAGGAAATAACCGATTTTGCAATAACATCAGGAATAGATTACGCATTTATCGGTCCTGAGGCACCTCTCGAGGCGGGCCTCGTGGACAGCCTTGAGAACAGGGATATCGCGTGCATCGGCCCCGTTCGTGGAGCCGCACGTCTGGAGACGGACAAAGGGTTCTGCCGGACGATGATGGAAAAACACGGGATCAACGGCTGCCCCCGGCACAGTATTTTTACCTCTGCGGAGGATGCCTGTGATTTCATCGATGCATATGACGGAGACCTGGCCATCAAGCCCATCGGACTCACCGGCGGCAAGGGAGTCAGGATCATGGGCGAGCATCTCGACGGAGAAGGCGCCAAGGAGTATGTCCGTTCGCTCGGCGGGGATGTGGTGCTTGAAGAGAGGCTGATCGGCGAGGAATTCACACTGCAGGCGTTCGTGGACGGCACACACCTTGTCCCCATGCCCCTCGTACAGGATCATAAACGGGCTTTTGAGGGTGATGTGGGGCCAAATACGGGAGGTATGGGATCGTACTCGATGCCAGACCACATGCTGCCCTTCGTCACGCCACGCGATTACGAACAGGCCCTCCTCATCATGAAGGACGCAGTGACGTCCATGTACCATGAGGGGTTCCCCTACCGCGGTATCCTCTACGGTCAATTCATGAACACCGCCGAAGGCCCAAAGGTGATCGAGTTCAATGCCCGCTTCGGCGATCCCGAGGCGATGAATGTCCTCTCCCTCCTCTCCTCCGATTTCACGGAGATCATCTGCAGGATGGTCGAGGGATCCCTCTCCGCCTCGCACGTGACGTTTGAGCAGAAGGCTTCCGTCTGTAAGTACCTGGTGCCCGAAGGCTATCCCGATGCCCCGAAAACCGATAAACCGCTCACTATCGGAGAGACCGGCCAGGCGCTACGCTACTACGCAAATGTGGTCGAGCGTGACGGCACACTCTATACCCAGACCTCACGCACCCTCGCATTTGTGGGCCTCGGTGAAACCCTCGAAGGGGCAGAAGGGGTAGCCGAAGCAGCGGCTGCAGCGGTACGTGGTGCAGTCCGCCACCGCAGGGATATCGGAACCGCAGGACTGCTGCAGCAGCGTATCGACCACATGAGGGAACTGCGATGAATAAGGACCTCCTCTCCATCCTCGATCTCTCAAAAGAAGAGCTCGATTCATTGCTGGATCTGGCCTCCTCGCTGAAGGCAACACGAGCCAGCGGCGCGTTAACCTCGCATCTTCCAGGGAAATCGCTCGGGATGATATTCGAAAAGGCCTCCACGAGAACCCGGATCTCCTTTGAGGTGGGCATGTACGAACTGGGCGGAACCGCGCTCTTTCTCAACAGCCAGGACATGCAGCTGGGCAGGGGCGAGGAGATACGGGATACCGCACGCATCCTCTCCCGCTACGTCTCCGCCATCATGATCCGCGCCTACAAGCACAGCACTATCGAGGAAATGGCAAGGTTTGCGACAATCCCGGTCATCAACGGCCTTAGTGACCGGGAACATCCCTGCCAGCTGCTCGCCGACATTCTCACCCTCCGCCAGCACTTCGGGTCCACGGAGGATCTCACTGTTGCGTGGGTGGGGGACGGGAACAATGTCTGCAACTCCCTCATCCTCTCGGCCACACTGGCCGGGTATGCAGTGCGGGTCGCCGCACCCGACGGCTATCTCCCGCCGGCAGAACTGGTGGAGGAGGCGACCGCACGCGGAGGCCGGGTCACCCTTGCGGCCACTCCCCGCGAAGCGGTGCGCGACGCCGACGTGATCTACACCGACACATGGATTTCGATGGGCAGCGAACACGAACGAAACAAACGCGTATCTTCATTTGCCGGATATACGGTGGATCAGGATCTTGTGGATAAGGCAGCACCTGATGCCGTCGTGCTGCACTGCCTGCCCGCACACCGGGGCGAGGAGATCTCGGATGAGGTGATGGAAGGAGAGAAGAGCCTGATATGGGATCAGGCGGAAAACAGGCTTCACGCACAAAAAGCGCTGCTTGTACAGCTTATCGGGGAAAAATAAAAGAGGTTACTCCTCACCGATATATTCCTCTAATTTTTTGAACACATACTGCTCCACTTCCTCGACCACCGGTCTCGTCCCCCTGAAGGCGAGCAATTCCCTGACATCCCCCTCCATGTTTGCAAAATGGAGTCGTTCTTTGCGGGTGACCAGCTCCACATTATACTTGTTCAGCACATCGGCGATGATTGACCGCGGTGTTCCCGGCGGGATTAGCATATCAAATTGTTCTTCTTCTGCCATAGTACTCAGTCCTTATTTACCTATCTTGATTCTCCGGCTCATGATGCACGGGCCGCCCCGGACTCCACCGATGGGGTTTTTCGGCTTTCCGAGCGAGTTCATGCAACGCCCCATCAGGGCAGCACCGCGTGCAAGGCCGTCATCCACGAAGACTACGTGATCTTCGGGCTGTTCGTAAATGCCCCGTTCGACGATTCCGTCGAGAATGATCTGGGGTTTTCTTCCGGAAATCGCCGCCCTGCCGGTAAAGCCAATGGATGAATTCGGCGGCACAAGACCCTCGCCAATCGAGACATCGATCAGTCGCAGCGCCATTCGTGCACAGACGTGATCGACGACCTCATTCAGCATGCCCATGCCGTAGTTCTCATATATTTCAGCACCAATTTCCTTAAGTTTGTCTGCATCGCTGTTATTTTTGCCACAATCGCAACCAATCAGTGCCACCCCCGATTCCTTGGCGATATCGGCAAACACCGGAACGCGGCCGAAACGCTTCCTCTCAGGCGGCACGATACGGATATCAATATGCGAATGGCAGCGCTCCTCATAATCGAGCACAAGAGCACTCTTCTTCTTTGAAAATGGAGTTATTTTATGTTTTTCTCCAAAAATATCCAGCGCGGTCCCCGTGGCATCCGAAACCAGCCCTGTCCCCCGTACGATCGCGTCGGGGATCGCACCGGCAAGTCCGCAGAAATTGCCGATGGTTTTGGCAAACGGCGAGGGTGCATCCTTCGCCACGTCACTGGTAATTCGGCCGTCGAGCGTCGTCCCGAAGTCAATGGAGAGGCATGGATTCCTGAAATCGACAGTTGTCCACTTTGCCCCCTCTTTTATCCCGGCCATGGCCAGTTCCCCCTCCATCTCGTTTGCCACCATTTCCACGCCCGAACTCCCGATGGGCGGAGAGACCCCGGCGACCGTGCCGCAGAACGTCACCTTATCCGCAAAGCTGAATTTTTGGAGCACCTTCGGAAGGTTCTCGATGGACATGGGAGGCGTCATCTTTTTGGGAGGGACTCCCGCGTCGAGGCACCCGTTGGCAAGCGCGATGACGAAATCCCCCACCTGGTCCGGCGACTCCATCGCGGCCACGACACCCGTGCTCCGCACCACGAAATCAAGATCGTCCTTGATGCTCAGCCCGGCCTCCTTGTGGCACTGGATAAGGGTGTCCTTCACCAGTTCGGTGACCGATTCCCGGGTGATTGGGGTTCCTACAAGCGTTTCCCCGAACACCTCCTCGCCGGGTTTGGGCGGTCGTACATCCCGGCTCATGCTCACCAATTTGTGGATAATATAGCACCGTCCTGTCTCCAGGTTGGTTCCGGTCAGAATGCATTTGGTGGTGGTATTTCCCATTTCAACGGATGCAACGATAAAGTAGGGTTTGACACGATATTCGGGCATTCTCATACCGGCACCGGTTCCGACAAAGGGTGGAGGGGGGCTCTCCACAATATTCGGTTTTGGCTTTCGGAAACGGTCAAAAAAACCACACATAATACTCGATTTTTATTTGGAATCTTTATACCTTTCTATTTAACCAAATTTTCGGCACGAAAACCAGAAATCCGGAGATATTCTCCATCATCGATGACATCTCCGGTTGAAAAACGGCTCAATTTTCAGGGCCGATACCCCGTACGGTGACGAACTGGAAAAGCTCCACCGCATCGACGAGCCCTTACCGTACACCAACCCTGGCAACCGAAACCAATCCCATCCTGTAACCGATGCATACCAGTACATTGAACAAATTAAGGAATAGTGTCACGAAACAGGTGTTCATCCCCCGGATCGACACCGGCAATGCCGGCTGACGAGGTACATGCTTTTCCAGCAAGATGTACATTGATATACGTTCTTTGAAGGGTATTCCATCAAATAATTTTTACATATTCGCTTTTTTACCTGCGCCGTATCGTTCAGGCTTCATGACCTATTGGCAACGCTTTTTATCCCCCCGTACCATGCATCATATAGCGCCGTGATGTCGGGAAAACCCATTCCCGGCACATTGCACGGAAATGGAGAATATTCATATAGTCGCCCTTACTGACGAGATGAAAGAGGTACTGCACAAGAACGACCAGAAATTTATCGCCGCCCCCATGGCCACCGCTTCAAAGGAGGGGGTACCGAATGTCGCACCGATGGCCTCCGTCTGGCTGCGCGAAGAAGCCACCCTCTGGATCTGCGACAACTTCATGGTCAAAACACTGCAAAACCTGCAGGAAAATCCCATCGCTGCGTTCTATTTCTAGGATACCAATACAAAGCGCTGTTTCCAGGTTAAGGGGCGTGTCGAAATAAAGACGAGCGGGGAGGAAAATGAAGAGATGTATGCGATGGTGAAGAAAGAGCGCCCGTCATTTCCGGCGGAATCGCTTATCGTCGTCACCATCATCGGGATATATGACTGCACCCCGGGGAACAATGCCGGGGCGCAGCACCAGTAACCAGATCTACCGGCTTAATTTTTTGTGCATACGCGCCTGGAGACCGAAAAACGTCGAAAACCCGATGGAATGGGTCTGGTCCATCGTCGTACTGTCGAAGGAGACCATCTCATCGGAATAGAGCCCAGATACAGAGCTCCTGCCAGCAACCTTCACACTGCCCTTGTAGAGCACGACATCGACGGTACCGGAAAGACGCTGCTGGGTGGTGTCGATGAAGGCGTTGAGGGCCGCAAAGAGCGGCTCGTGCACCAGTCCCATGTAGCCGAGTTCGGCCCACTTTTCATCCACAATATGCTTGAATGCGAGCTCGTGGCGGGAAAGCACGAGATGTTCCAGATCGTGGTGGGCTGCAAGAAGGACGGTTGCCGCGGGGTGCTCGTAGATCTCACGGGCCTTGATCCCGAGAATGCGGTCCTCGATCATATCGTTTCTGCCCACGCCGTTGCGCCCGGCAATGAGGTTGAGGCGCTGGATCAGCGCTAGACCTGTCAGATCCTCTTCGTTGAGCGCTACGGGGACGCCCTTCTCAAACTCGATCCGCACAACCTCGGGCGTATCGGGCGCCTGTGTCGGGGATACCGTCCATGCATAAATGTCTTCGGGAGGATGGTGCGCCGGGTTCTCAAGAATCCCTCCCTCGATGCTCCTGCTCCAACAGTTTTCATCGATACTGTAGGGATTTTCCCTGCCGACCGTGACCGGTACGCCATGTTCACGGGCATACTCGATCTCCCATTCCCGTGTGAGATTCATCTCCCTCATGGGTGCGATGATTTCGAGGCCCGCACTCCTGAAGATGAAATCGAATCGCAGCTGGTCGTTGCCCTTGCCCGTACAGCCGTGGGCTACCGCTGCCGCCCCCTCGGCAAGGGCGATTTTGACGATCTCTTCCGCGATGAGCGGACGGGCGAGTGCGGTTCCCATGGGATAGCCCTCGTAGGATCCGTTCGCCTTGATGGAGGGGAAAATATACTCCTCAACAAACCGCTCCTTGACATCGATCGTGTAGTGGGTATCGGCAATTGTTTTGCCTTTCTCCGTTGCACGCTCGATGTCTGCTTCGGGCTGCCCGACATCGACGGCGACGGTAACGACCTCGTCAAACCCGTAGTGCTCTTTGAGCAGGGGGACACAGATGGAGGTATCAAGGCCCCCTGAGAATGCAAGAACTACCTTTCCTTTTCCCATAATGCTTAATCTCCACTTCAAATCCCGGATATCCGTCAGATTGCGCTTCAGCTATTGTACATGTGATCTCTGACGAAATAAATCAATGGGATGGGAAAATAGGGCAAGGGACGGTGAAATGAAACAAAGAAGATGCAAAACCGATATACCGGAGATCGAGAAGAATTTGCATCATACAAGGTTCCAAATGCCCTGATATCTGCAGAAATCCAAATACCTTACAGCACCCGTACCCGATGCCTGAATAAGGCTCAAATGTTCATTTATTTTTCAATTTGAGTTATTTTTGCCTTTTTGTAAAATATAAATCGTTATTACGGATAACAAAGAAAGTCTGTATGAGAGCGCCAATTTTATATTTTTGAGGTTATTTAATGGAAAATCCAGAGGTAGTGGAGAAGACTGTCAAAGTACGTATGGAAAATCTGGTGAAGGTCTTTGGCCAAAAACCGCAGAAAGCTTTGGAACTGCTTGATAAGGGGCTGAAAAAACAGGAGATTTTTGAGAAAACCGGGCAGAACGTAGCCCTTAATAATGTCTCTTTTGAGGTTTATGAAGGAGAAATCTTTGTCCTGATGGGGTTGTCGGGGTGCGGAAAATCAACCCTGCTGCGGTGCATCAACCGCCTCATCGAACCCACGAGAGGAAAGATCTCAATCGACGGTGAGGACATCCTCAAGATGGACCAGGAGCAGTTGAGGGAGCTCCGCAGGAAAAAACTGGGGATGATATTCCAGAGCTTCGCCCTCCTGCCCCACCGGAGCATCCTCGACAATGTCGCCTTCGGACTCGAGATCCAGGGGATGCCGGTTGAAGAGCGCCACGAAAAAGCGCGTGAGGCAATCAAGCTGGTTGGGCTCGAAGGATACGAGGAGAGTAAACCGCCACAGCTCTCCGGTGGGATGCAGCAGCGGGTCGGGCTGGCAAGAGCGCTGGCAAGCGATGCGGATATTCTCCTGATGGACGAGGCGTTCAGCGCGCTCGATCCCCTTATCCGCCGTGATATGCAGGACGAACTGCTCGACCTTCAGGAACGGGTGAGCAAGACGATCATCTTCGTGAGTCATGACCTCGACGAAGCGCTCAAACTGGGGGATCGTATCGCTCTCATGAAGGACGGCGAGATTGTGCAGGTGGGGACTGCCGAGGAGATCCTCACAAAGCCGAGCACCAGCTATGTCGAGAAATTCGTCGAGGACGTGGATATGGCAAAGGTGCTCACTGCCCGCGATGTCATGAAACGTCCCGAACCTCTCCTCTCGCTCGATTCCGGCCCCACCAACGCCCTGCGCCTGATGAAGGAGTACGGCATTTCAAGCGTGTTCGTAGTCGCCAAACACCGCCAGTTCCGCGGCCTGGTGACGGTAGACGATGCTATTGAGGCGAAATCTGAAAACAAACCGCTCCAGGACATTCTCATCACAGGTGTAACGACGATTCCTCCTGATACACCCATCTCCGAGATCATCCCGATGATGGCAGAAGCGAAGTATCCCGTGGCGGTGGTCGACGACACCGGCAAGATGAAGGGTATTATCGTCCGCGGGTCGGTGCTTGCCGCGCTCGCCCGGATGGAGGTCGATGCCCTGTGATCCCGACCTCCATCTTTCCCAAGATTCCCATCGGCGATAGCGTCGAAGGCCTTGTCGACTGGACGGATGACTTTTTCGGGTGGCTGCTGGATGCCATCAGCACACTGCTCGATTTTCTGGTGAGCGGATTCCAGGACATTCTGCTCGCCATACCGCCCCTTCTCCTCATTATCGCCCTTTCGGCCATCGTCTGGCTGGTGACGAAAAGGGATTGGAAGATAGCCGTCCTCACGGGCCTCGGCCTCCTTCTCGTCTGGAACATGCGGTTATGGCCGGCTGCGATGGAGACGCTGGCGCTGGTAATATCGTCGGCCATCGTCACCCTGATTGTCGCAATACCAGTGGGTATCCTTGCCGCACGCCACGATCTGATCGACACCCTGATCAGGCCGGTGCTCGACTTCATGCAGACCATGCCCTCGTTCGTCTACCTCATTCCAGCGGTCATCTTCTTCGGGCTCGGCAACGTCCCGGGCATGATCGCGACCGTCATCTTCGCCATGCCTCCAGCCATACGCCTTACCAATCTCGGTATCCGCCATATACCAAAGGAGCTCATCGAGGTATCGGATGCGTTCGGCGCAACCACGAACCAGAAACTGTTCAAAGTGCAGCTTCCCGTGGCGCTTCCCACCATTATGGCCGGGGTGAACCAGTGCATCATGCTCGCCCTCTCCATGACGGTGATCGCCTCGATGATCGGTGCAGGGGGGCTTGGCCTGAACGTCCTGAAAGGGATCCAGCGGGTCGACATCGGAGGCGGGTTCGAGGCCGGACTGGCGATTGTCATCGTCGCTATCGTGCTCGACCGGATTACCCAGAATCTCGTCAAATCGGGCCCGTAGGGAATCCATAACATTTTTATAAGGTTGCCCACAAAGGGAAATGTGGTCAATATGAGGCCTTTTTTGCCATTTGGCGAATAAAATCACATTGGATGTGAGTGTGTGTTAAAAAAATCAAAACATCTTGTTTTTATTGGAGTATTATGTATTACCTGCATCCTCATCGCCGGTTGTGCGGATCAGGGTGGAGAGGAGCAGCCCACACAAGGAACCATCTCAATCGGCTATGTGCTCTGGGACTCGGAGATCGCCAGTACGAATGTCCTGAAGATCGTTTTCGAAGAGGCCGGCTACGACGTTGAGCTCAGTGCCGTCGATGCGGGACCGCTCTACCAGGCGGTTGCAAATGGAGATGTCGACTGTACCGTCTCGGCATGGCTTCCGGCAACGCAGGCCAACTACTGGGACGAGTATGGTGACGACATCGATCTCGTCGGCCACAATCTCGACGGGGCAAAGATCGGGCTGGTGGTGCCGACATACGCAACCATCGACTCCATCGAGGAGATGAACGATGTTGCGGACCAGTTTGACGGCAAGATCATCGGCATCGAGCCCGGTGCAGGCATCATGCAGAACACGGAGGAGGCAATCGAGGCCTATGATCTCGACTACGAGCTCGTCCCCAGCAGCAGTGCGGGCATGGCCGCCGAGCTCTCCAAAGCCTACGCCAACGAAGAATGGATCGCGGTGACCGGGTGGACCCCCCACTGGAAGTTCGCCCGATTCGATCTCAAGTACATCGAAGACCCGCTGGGTATCTACGGCGGAGAGGAATTCATCGGAACACTGGCGCGCCAGGGACTGAGTGAAGATATGCCCGAGGCGTATGGTATTCTCGAGCGCTTCTACTGGACTCCTGCAGACATGGAGGAGGTCATGCTTGCCATAGAAGACGGCACGCCTGATGAAGAGGCGGCACAGGCATGGGTCGATGCCCATCCTGAACAAGTTTCCGCATGGATCGGGGAGGCCTGAAGGGAGCGATGGGGATCTGAACCAAATAACTTAACCTTTTTGAGAATTTCCGGAGACGCTTCATTTCCCTCCACAGGGGATTCCGGGATCAAAGAAATTCCACAATCCTTTGAATATCGACATCGTCGAAATTCGACGAGCGGAGGAGATCCCTTAGGTGCGAATCATCGGGTATCAGCTGATCGATCGAAAGGGCGCTCAGATCCCTTCCGACAAGATCGACCAGCTGCGATTCGGCATCGGATGCACCCTCTCCGGCACGCTGCAGATAATCCGACGTGCGTTCGGCAGGTTCTGTACCAGAATCCTCGCCCCTTTTGGAAAGGGCAGAAGCATGTCCGCTCATGCGGGATAATGAAAGAGGCATAATATATTAATGTTGTTATAAAAATAGGCCGCCACCTCCTCCACATGGATGTGATGCCAAAAAAGAGGTCAGGAGTTCTGATGGTAATGGCTCAGCGGCTCGATGGTGATCTCCTGCGCGGTGATGTCATCGATCGCCATGGCAGCCGCACGTGCAGCCTGCATCGTGGTGATATAGGGGATGCCGTAATCCATGGTTGCCCGCATGATCTCGTAGTGGTCCTGCCGAGATTTCTTTCCTGCCGGCGTGTTGATGATCAGGTCCACCTCGCCCCGGCGCATCATATCGATGACATTGGGCGAGCCCTCCTGCACCTTCCTCACCAGGTGGGCAGTGATACCCGCCCGGGTGAGCGCCTCCACCGTGCCGCTCGTTCCGTAGAGCACGAGGCCCTGATCTGCAAGTTTCCGGGCGACGGGGACGATCTCGTCCTTCTGCTCATCGGTAACCGAAATGAACACATTCCCCTCGAGCGGGAGCTCGTTGTCCGCCGCGGTGCATGCCTTATAGAACGCCCTGCCGAACCCGTAGTCGATCCCCATGACCTCGCCGGTGCTTTTCATTTCCGGGCCGAGCACGGTGTCCACCCCGGGAAGCTTGTTGAAGGGAAGAAGGACCTCTTTGACCGCCACATGATTGATTTCCTTCTCGACGTACCCCAGACCTTTCAGTTTCTTGCCCAGCATCGTTTTGGCCGCCACCTTTGCAAGCGGAATGCCAGTTGCTTTGCTCACGAAGGGGACCGTCCTGCTCGCACGCGGGTTTGCCTCGAGGACGTAGACCACGTCGTCCTTGACCGCGTACTGGATATTGATCAGCCCCACTGTGCCAATGGCGAGGGCAAGCCTGACCGTATAGTCGCGCACACGCTGGATGACCGAATCGGAGAGAGACTGCGGCGGGATAACACAGGCAGAGTCCCCGCTGTGCACCCCGGCTTCCTCGATGTGCTCCATAATGCCGCCGATGAGCACCTCTTCCCCGTCACATACAGCATCCACATCGAGCTCGACGGCGTCCTGAAGGAATGAGTCGATGAGCACCGGGTGCTGCCGGCTCACCCGCACCGCTTCCGTCATGTAGCACTCGAGCTCCACCTCGTCGTGCACGATTTCCATCGCTCTCCCGCCAAGCACATAACTGGGACGCACGAGGACAGGATACCCGATGCTCTCGGCGATTGCCCGGGCTTCCGTTTCGGAGTATGCGGCACTGTTGGGAGGCGTGGGAATGCCAAGCTCCTCGAGGATGCCGCTGAACCGGTCGCGGTCTTCTGCCATATCCATCGCGTCAGGACTCGTCCCAAGGATGCGGGTGGCAAGACCGAGCTCTCCCAGCCTCTTTTCCAGCGGCATCGCAAGATTGACCGAATTCTGCCCTCCAAACTGCACCATCACTCCGCTGTAGTGGTCTTTACGGAGAATGTTGATGATATCTTCAAGCTGCATCGGCTCAAAGAAGAGCCGGTCTGAGGTATCGAAATCGGTGGAGACGGTTTCCGGATTGTTGTTGACGATGTGGACCTCCACCTCTTCTTCCCGCAACGCCATCACCGCATGCACCGTGCAGTAATCGAACTCGATGCCCTGCCCGATGCGGATGGGGCCCGAGCCGAGGATGAGCACCTTTTCATGATCCTGCGGCACAATCTCACAGGCATCCTCCCAGGTGGAGTAGAAGTACGGCGTATTCGCGGGAAATTCTGCCGCACAGGTATCCACCATCTTGTAGGTGGGCAGTCCGGTGATGGTCTCAATGTCTTCCGTCGATGTTCCAGTGAGGCGTGCGATCTCCTCGTTCGAAAACCCAAACCTTTTTGCGTTCCGGATCGTATCAGGGCCGCCGCCTGATTTCAGTGTTTCTTCCATTTTCACGATGTTTTCAATCTTTTTGAGGAAGAAGGGCAGGATAAAGGTGAGTTCGGCAACTTCCCCGACGGAGAACCCGTTGCGGAACGCATCGAAGAGGCAGGCGAACCGCTCATCGGTGGGGCTCGAGAGCACCATCCTGATCTCGTTCGGGCTCGAGTGGGGGACCATATCGGTGTCCAGCGAGCGCAACGCCTTCATAAACGCCTCTTCGACCGTCCTTCCTATCGCCATGACCTCCCCGGTGCTCTTCATGGCGGTGGTGAGGGTCCGGTCGGCACGGCGGAATTTATCGAACGGCCAGCGGGGCACCTTTACTACCACGTAGTCGACCGCTGGCTCGAATGAAGCGGGGGTGTATCCAGTGACGCTGTTCGTGATCTCGTCGAGCCGAAGCCCGATAGCGATTTTCGCTGCTACACGGGCGATCGGGTAGCCGGTGGCCTTCGATGCCAGCGCCGACGAACGCGACACGCGGGGATTCACCTCAATGACCCGGTAATCGCCGTTTTTGTAGGCAAACTGGATATTGCACCCGCCCTGCACATCAAGCGCACGGATGATCTTGATGGCTGCGCAGCGGAGCAGCTGGAACTCGTCGTCACGAAGTGTGAGAATGGGCGCCACCACGACGCTCTCACCGGTATGGATCCCCATGGCGTCGACATTTTCCATACCGCAGACAATGATGCAGGTGTTTGCGGAATCCCTCATCACCTCGAATTCGATCTCCTGCCACCCAAGCACGCTCTCCTCGATGAGCACCTGGCGGATCCTGGACCGCTGGAGGCCGATCTCCACGATGCGTCGCAGCTCTTCGGGGGTGTGCGCCACACCGCCGCCGGCACCGCCGAGGGTGTAGGCGGGGCGGATGATCGCCGGAAGGCCCACCTGTGCGAGCGCCTCATCGATCTGATCCATGTGGTTGAGGATCATGCTCCGGGGAACCGGCTCGTAGATCTCTTCCATGAGGCTGCGGAATTTCTCGCGATCCTCGCCCCGGTAGATCGCCTCGAGGGGTGTTCCAAGGATCTCCACCTCTTCCAGCGCCCCCATCTCTGCGAGTTCGGCGGTCAGGTTGAGGCCTGTCTGCCCACCCATCCCGCTGAGAATGCCGTCCGGTTTTTCTTTTTCAATGATCTTTGCGATGATTTCTGCCTTCAGCGGTTCGACGTAGATTACCTCGGCCATCCCGGGGTCGGTCTGGATGGTTGCCGGGTTGGAGTTGACCAGCACCACCTCGACCCCCTCCTCGCGCAGCGCCCTGCACGCCTGAGAGCCCGAAAAGTCGAATTCTGCAGCCTGCCCTATCTGGATCGGCCCCGAACCGATGAGCAGCACTTTCTTAATATGGGGTTTGATCGGCATCAGGGAATCCTCCGATAAATCATGTCAAAGAACGGTTGTTCGGTATCACGCGGCCCCCCGTGAGCTTCCGGGTGGAATTGCACGGTAACGACATCATGGTATCGTGAACTGAATCCCTCCAGGGATCCGTCATTCAGGTTGGTATATTCAATTTCACAGTCTTCAGGGAGCGTGTCACCGTCGACCGCGAATCCGTGGTTCTGGGTGGTGATATAGATCTGACCATCTTTATGGCGTACCGGCTGGTTCGAACCGCGGTGACCGAATTTCATTTTATAGGTCTCCGCACCGAATGCGAGCGCCGAGACTTGATTTCCCATGCAGATCCCGTAAATTGGAATCTGGCCGAGATAACTCTGTATGCACTCGATTGCCCCGTGCGCCATGCGCGGATCGCCGGGCCCGTTGGTGAGAAAGAGCGCCTCAGGTTTGCATGCCTCGATCTCATCATGACGCGCATCGTGAGGGAATATGTAGAGGTCGGCCCCGCGGCGTCTGAGACTGAGAATCATGTTCTTCTTGATCCCCAGATCAATGATCGCGATCCTCTTGCCCTTCCCCTCGATTCTGTAGGGCTGCGTGCACGACACCTGGCTGATCAGATCGAGATCAGTTATGGGCTTCACGTTTCGGGCACACTCCACCGCATAGTCGCCGTTGTCATCCCCGACAATAAGTGATGCGCGAAGCGTTCCGTGGAGACGCGTCTTGATGGTCAACCATCGTGTATCGACACCTGATATGCCGAGAATCCCCTGATCTTCAAAATAGGTTTTCATATCGGGCAATGCAGCAGGATTCTCGCACAATTCCCGCATCACACAACCCATCGCTTTCACCGAGGGGCTCTGGAAGTTCTGTTCATCCACCCCGTAATTGCCTACCAGAGGATAGGTGAACATCAGGATCTGACCCGCGTAGGAAGGATCGGTCAATGCTTCCATATACCCGGTCATTTGTGTCGTAAATACGAGTTCCCCGGCACAGGACCCTTCGACACCAAAACCCTCCCCGGTAATATATTCACCATCTTCTAATCCCAGAACCGCTTTCATAAATTACCATATTAGTTGGGGAAACCACCTTTATTAACGATTGTAAGGAGTCATTGGGACTGCTCGACAGCACTGTTACCGGAGTGTTGCATGCATTGCAGGATATGCACATTGTCGGATGCGAAGTATCCATGTAGAGGAACGGTGAATAATTTGTATGAGCAACCGAGTGGAAGTTGAGATTATCGGTTTTCAGGATTCTTCATGCGGGCCGTTTCCCTGTGACGAGACGAGGACCTGCGAACTGGAGATGTGTGTCCCCACCGAGATGCTCCTCCCGGCGTTTGAAGCCCTGACAGAGCGCATGCAGGAACTCTATGGCGACCGCGTGGTGCTGAAGCTCACCCTCCTTGACCACGGCATCCCCGACTATGTTGAAAGAATCATCGCGGAACACCATCCTCCGCTGCCGATTGTGCTCGTGAACGGAAATGTCACGCCGCTGGGGAGAATTTCGGTGCCTCTGCTCAGAAACGAAGTGGAAAAATATCTCAGCGAGTGAAAAATGGATTAGAAGACTCTGGAGACCTCTCCGGTTTCCAGGGAATAGTACAGCCCGTGCAGGGCAATCTTTCCTTCCTCCTCCGCTTTCCTGATGAAATCATAGGCACGGAGATTTTCGAGCTGGATGCGCATGTTTTCGATCTCAATCATCTTCCTCTTCTCCCTGACCGCTTCGGGAGTTTCCGGAGCAGGCATCTTCTCGTCAGCCAGAATTTTCGCCTCTTTCGCATGCTCTAGCCATTCCGGAATGTAGACATCCTCGTCACTCGCCCCGGCATCGAGGGCCTTCATCGCCCCGCAATCCGAGTGCCCGAAGACTACGATGTCCTGCACCTTCAGGTGTTTCACCGCATATTCGAGGACGGTGGCAAGATTCGCATCGTCCCGCGGGGCAATATTGCCGATGTTCCGGTGCACAAAAATCTCGCCCATCTTCGCATCGACCACCCGTTCAGGGTTGACCCTCGAGTCCGAACACGCGATAACGAGCGCCGTCGGGCTCTGGCCGGTCGAGAGTTTTCTGTAGTATTCGCGGTCTTTGGCAAAATCGTTCTCAATGAAGCGTTTATTACCCTCAAGGAATTTGTCGATCATCAACAACACCTCTTACAATCAGGCAGTCACACAGGGGAATCGGGTCTGCCAGAAAAAACTAGTGGACAGGAGCACGTATAGCACTTCCCATCCGTGGATGTTTGCATAGGGGGAAAATATTGGGTGTTATTTTTGAATTGCGCCTCGATTCGCCTGTTCAACCGTGACCGCATACCGCGCCAGCACACCCGAGAGGATGCGCTCCTGTGGCCTCCACGCCTTGCGCCGCTTGGAGAGTTCCGCGGCATCCACCGCGAGATCAATGGTGCGGTGTGTGAGATCGATGGTGATCGTATCCCCCTCTTCAACGAGGGCGATTGGCCCCCCGACCGCCGCCTCCGGGGCCACATGCCCGATGCAGGGGCCGCGTGTGCCTCCTGAAAATCGACCATCGGTCACGAGCGCCACCCTGCGATACCCGAGCCCCATCAACGCCGACGTCGGGGAGAGCATTTCGGGCATGCCGGGGCCGCCCCGCGGCCCTTCGTAGCGTATGACCACCACATCCCCTTCCTGGATTTCATTCGCCATTATCGCCTTCATTGCTGCCTTTTCCCCCTCAAACACACGGGCAGGTCCCGAATGCTGCCACATCTCCGGAACGACAGCGGCGCTCTTGATCACGCACCCGTCGGGGGCAAGGGACCCGCGAAGGATGCGGAGGCCGCCTGCGGCGTTCACCGGGTCATCCACCGGGCGGATGATCATCTCATCTGCTACGATCGCCTCTTGTGCGATTTGCAGCGTGGATTTGCCGGATACGGTCGGGCAGTCGCTGATGATCCTCTCAAGCCGTGAGAACACCGCGGGAATACCGCCGGCCCGGTATAGCGCCTGCATGGAATGGGGCCCGGAAGGCTGCATATAGCAGATGTGGGGCACACCCTCGCCGATGCGGTTGAAATCCTCGAGATCGAGGGGCACGCCTGCCTCCTGCGCCACCGCCATAAGGTGCAGCACGGTGTTGGTCGACCCACCAAGTGCAAGATCGATACGGATGGCGTTTTCGAGCGACGCCATGGTGATGATATCGCGGGGGGTGGTCCCCTCGCCTAAAAGCCCCATGATCCGCTCGCCGCTCTCCCGTGCAATGCGCAGCTTGGCGGCGTTCACGGCGGGGATGGCAGCGCATCCGGCAAGCGACATGCCCATGGCCTCGGTCATGCATGCCATGGTGTTTGCCGTATACAGCCCCTGACAGCTGCCGCAGCCGGGCATCGCCGCGGTCTCGAGCTCGCAGAGCTCATCCTCGGTCATCGTCCCTGCTGCCACGCATCCCACGCCTTCGAAGACATCAATAAGAGAGAGTTCCTCGCCTTCCCGGTAGCCGGGCAGCATCGGCCCCCCGGTGACTACGATGGCCGGGATGTTGCACCGCGCCGCAGCCATGAGCATCCCGGGGACGATTTTGTCGCAGGTGCATACGCAGACAAGAGCGTCGAACCGGTGGGCTTCCACCATCAGTTCAATCGAATCGGCGATGGTTTCACGGGAGGGGAGGGAATAGCGCATCCCCTCGTGTCCCATGGCGATGCCGTCGCAGATACCGATGGTATTGAATTCGAAAGGCACGCCGCCGGCAGCAGCCACGCCCTCACGCACCTTCTCCCCGATCAGCCTGAGATGAAGGTGGCCGGGAACGACGTTGTTCCAGGAATTTGCGATGCCGACAAAGGGGAGATCCATTTCCCTCTGCGTGATTCCGAGCGAACGTAGGAGCGACCTGTTGGGAGCTCGCTCAAACCCCGATTTGACCACATCACTTCGCATAGGCTTCATAGAGGAATCTGCGGGGAGGCATAAATAGGAGTGGGGTCGCATGAAGCCTCCCAGCAAGTGCCACGGGTATCACCGGTCCACGTCGAACGGGATGGTACCTTCCCGGCCCTCAGGGCGTTTACTGAACACCACGAGAGTTGATTCGGTGGAGTGGGGGGTTCGGATGGAATGGGCGACGAGGGGCGGGATATAAAGAATCCTGCAGACCGGATCTTCAGTATCGAGCATCACAGAGGCTGAATCCCCGTTCAGGACGTGCCTGAGGCGCACCTCGATGCGGCCTGAGACGACCGCAAACCATTCCTCTTTCTTCCTGTGATAGTGGTTTGCGCGATAGCTTCCCGGGTCTACCGAGACCATATGGGTGTGCACGTCGGTGAACGGATCGTCGTCATAGTGCATCGAGACGAGTTCGCACAGCCATCCGTCGTCTCTCGTATGCGTATGGGCCAGAGTTCCCGGTAGAAGCAGCTCTCATCTCGCGCATGGACTATCCGGGTTCCCGGTAGAGCTCCACCACGGCGCCGATGACGATGATCGCGGGCGGCCGCACATTGCGCTCCCGGGCGGTATCGCCGATCTCCGAAATCGGTCCCACTGTGACCCGCTGGTCGGGGCGCAGTCCCCGCTCGATGATGGCCACGGGCGTGGCCCCGTCCATCCCGTGGCTGATGAGGTTTGATGCAATGGTGGTGAGGTTCTTTACCCCCATGAGGATAACGAGTGTTCCCGGTGAGCGGGCAAGCCATTCCCAGTCCAGTGCGGACTGCGTTTTGGTCGGATCTTCGTGGCCGGTGAGGATGGTGACCTGCGAGGCAACAGTGCGGTGGGTGACCGGAATGCCCACGCACTCGGGCACGGCGATGGCACTCGTGATGCCGGGGACGACTTCATAGGGGATTCCTTCGGCGCGCAGCGCCTCCATCTCCTCTCCGCCCCGGCCGAAGAGGAAGGGATCGCCGCCCTTCAGGCGCACGACCTTCTTTCCCTCCCGAGCATGCCGCACCATCAGCGCCTCGATATCCTCCTGCTCAAGCGTATGCATGCTCCCGAACTTGCCGCAATCGATGAGCTCAGCACTGCGGGGCAGCGTGGCCAGGACCTCCTCACCGGGGAGCTGGTCATAGAGGATCACGTCGGCACTGTCGATCACCTCACGCGCTCTGAAGGTGAGAAGGCCAAGGCCTCCGGGGCCGGAGCCGACAAGATAGACCCGGCCGCTCATTCGCTCACCCACAGCGAGATCCGGGCATCTTCGATCATGTCGCAGGCGATCGTCCGCAGCTTCTGCCCGATCTCACGCGCCTCCTCGATGGTGTCTCCCGAATCCTCGATGCGCTCCCATCGTGAACCGTCCAGCGCCAGCACCTCCGCGATGAGAAATCCTGATTCGCAGAAGATGCCCATCGGGGTGAAGCAGCCGCCGCCTACCTCCTCCATCACCGCGCGTTCGACCTCCACCTCTTTTCGGGTCTGGAAGTGATCGAGCGGATGGAACTGCTCAATGCAGCCGGGATCATTACGGCATACCACAGCAATCGCCCCCTGGTTGGGTGAGGGTACGTACCACTGCGGGAGGAGGCGGGTGCCGGGGAGGTCGAGTCCCAGCCGCTGCATGCCTGCCTCTGCAAGCACGATTGCGTCATACTCTCCCCGCTCGAGTTTTTTTAGCCTGGTGTCCACGTTTCCCCGCAGTTCACGCACCTCGATGGGAAGGGCGCTCCTGAGCAGCTGCGCCCTCCTCCGGGTGCTCGAGGTTCCCACCACCCGTATCTCCTCGAGATCACAGGAATGCACCAGGTAATCGGCAGGAGAATCCCGTCTCAGGACTGCGCAGGTACTCAAGCCCTCCGGCCTTGCAGACGGGATATCCTTCATGCTGTGCACTGCAGCGTCGATCCTTCCTTCCAAGATGGCGTCGTCGAGGGCACGGACAAAGACCCCCTGCCCCCCGATCGCGTGAAGGGGAACCCCCGTTTTTGCATCTCCTGGGGTAGTGATGACCACCGTTTCGGTCTCGATGCCACGCTGCTGCAGCGCATCCGTCACCTTCCGGGTCTGCACCAGTGCCAGTTTGCTCCCTCGGGTGCCGATTTTCAGAGACATGTCTGGTATGCCCCGGCTATTCTGTCGATGTCCTCATCACTGTGCACTGCGGAGAGGAAATTCGTTTCAAACTGCGAAGGCGGCAGGAAAATACCGTTCTCGAGCATATTTTTCCAGAATTCGGCAAAAGCCACAGTATCGCTCTCTTTCGCCTCATGATAGTTCTCCGGGGGTTCGGGCCTGAAGAAGTACTTGAACATCGATCCGATGCTGACGAACGACCCGTCGGCGTGCGCGGGGAGCGACTCGCCGATCGACCGTGTGGCTTCTTCGAGGCGTCCATAGAGGTCACGGTGCGCATGGATCCAGTCGATGGTGGCGATCCCGCCGGTAAGGGAGAGAGGATTGCCGGAAAAGGTCCCGGCCTGGTAGACCGGCCCTGCGGGCGCCACGAGCTTCATGATCTCGCGCCTCCCGCCGAACGCCCCAATGGGCAGCCCGCCCCCGATGATCTTGCCGAGCGTGGTGAGGTCGGGCGTCACCCCGAACGCAGCCTGGGCACCCCCGATGCCCAGACGGTACCCGGTGATGACCTCATCGAAGATGAGCAGCACATCATGGTCCTGCGTGATGCCACGAACCTCTGCGAGATAACCGTCGTAAGGCAGGATGGGGCCGATGTTCCCCATCACCGGTTCCAGAATCACCGCCGCCACGTCGTTGTTGCGGGAAAGCAGTGATTCCAGCATCTCGGCGTCATTGAACGGGATCTGGCAGGTGTGGGCCACGAGGCCGGGGATCACCCCTGCAGAATCGGGAATGCCGAGGGTGGTTGCACCCGACCCCGCTTTGACGAGCACCGCATCGTGGGCGCCGTGGAACCCGCCCTCGATCTTGACGATGTCATGCCTGCCGGTGTACCCCCGGGCGAGCCTGATCGCGGCCATGGTCGCTTCCGAGCCGCTGGAGACAAAGCGAACCATTTCGATGCCCGGAAAGTCGGTGCATACGCGCCGGGCCAGTTCGATCTCCCGCTCCACGGGGGTGCCGTAGAGCCATCCTCTGGCGAGCTGATCCTCGATGGATTTTCGGATCTCCGGATGGGCATGGCCGAGGAGGAGCGGACCGTACCCGAGACAGCAGTCGATAAGGGAGTTGCCGTCCACCGTGACCATCTTCGATCCTCCTGCCCGCTCCACATAGAATGGATTGGGCGATATCGCACGAACCGGGCTGCTCACGCCTCCCGGCATCAGTCTCTTTGCTTCTTCGAATAGTTCACTGCTCTTCATCAAGCCACCCCGAAGCGTCCTTCGCAAAATAGGTGATAATGAGGTCTGCCCCCGCACGTTTGATGCTGGTGAGGCTCTCCATCACCACACGACGTTCGTCCAGCCACCCCTTCTCTCCTGCCGCTTTGATCATGGCATACTCACCGCTCACCTGGTATGCGGCGACAGGCAGGCCGATCGAGGCGACGGACGAGATGATATCCAGGTAGAAGCCCGCCGGTTTGACCATGAGCACATCAGCCCCTTCCTCGGCGTCCAGTATTGATTCACGAACGCCCTCGCGGGCGTTTGCGGGATCGAGCTGGTAGGTGGAACGGTCCCCGAACGCATAGCCCGAATCGGCAGCCTCACGGAAGGGGCCGTAGAGGGCGCTTGCATATTTGGTCGAATAGGACATGATGGGGAGATCTTCATGCCCCGCACCGTCCAGGGCGTTCCGTATTACCGCCACCATGCCGTCAAGCATGCAGGAGGGAGCTACCATGTCGGCGCCGCTCTCCGCATGACTGACCGCGATCTTCGCCATGAGATCCAGCGAGGGATCATTGAGCAGGTCGGGGCCATATGCCGTATCGCCGATGATGCCGCAGTGGCCGTGATCCGTATACTCGCAGGCGCACACATCGGTGATCAGCGCCATATCGGGCACTGCCCGTTTGATCTCCCGCACCGCCTTCTGGACGACCCCATCATGCGCAAATGCCTGGCTGCCCTGCCCGTCCTTCTGTGCGGGAATGCCGAAGAGCACCATTGCGGAAATCTCACAGTCCCATAGTGCCTCCGCCGTCCCCGCAACCGTACCGAGGGGGATGCGGGACTGCCCGGGCATGGAGAGGATGGGTTTTGGCGCACTAATGGTCTCGTCCACGAACACCGGCGCAATGAGATCGGTTTTTTGCAGGCGGTTCTCCTTAAATAACGGCTGGAATAACCGTTTCCTCAGTCGTCTCAGTCTCGTTTTCGGATACATGTATGTTCACCCCGGGTAATTGCCCTGACCAGTGCCTCAGCCTGTTCCAGATTTCCGCATTCCGCCCCCGTCCGGATGGCAAACGTCGCATCGAGAAGCAGTTTCTTCGCGAGCACACGAGAAAAATCTTCGAACACGGCAAGTGTCTTCTCATCTGTTCCCTGCAGCCGGCCAACAGCGCGATCCCGTTCCCGCACTCGGATCGCCTCCGCCCACGTGTGGAGCGATGCGAGTGCATCGTCGGCCGCGGTACGGTTCAGCAGCATCACGAACTGGGAGAGTTCCTCTTCCAGAAACCGTGCAGCCATCGAGGCTTCCTTTTTTCGGGCATGCATGTTGTTCACGCTCACGTTCCGGAGGTCATCGATGGTGAACAGGTGGACGCCGCGTATCGATCCCACCCCGGGTTCGACATCCCGCGGCTGGGCGATGTCGATGATGATAAGCGGGCGGGGGTGCTGGTCGAGGGGCCAGCGCCGCTCTTCCATCATCGCCACAAGACGGTCGGCATGGATCACCGGGTGAGGAGCGGCCGTGCACGAGATGACCACATCAGAGAGGGAGATATAGTGGTAGAGCTCCTCAAATTTCACCGCCTTTCCTCCCACCTCCCGGGCGAGTACAACTGCCCGTTCGTGTGTCCTGTTGGTGACGTAGATGGCGGTGAGATGTTTTGCTGCAAGCGCCTTCGTGACCAGCGTTCCCATCTCCCCGCCCCCCACCACGGCGATATGTTTGCCTTCGAGTGACCCCAGGAGATGTTCTCCCAGCTGAACCGCTGCGGACCCGATGGAGACCGCTCCTTTGTTAATCTGCGTACGCCTGCGGACCTCAACCCCGACATGGACCGCCTTGGTGATGCACTGATCGATGACGGCATTGCAGGTCCCGGCCTCCTGGGAGCAGGAGAGCGACGCCTTCAGCTGCCCGAGAATCTGGTCCTCGCCCACGATCATCGAGTCAATCCCTGCGGCGAGCTGCAGAAGATGGCGAAGGGCTTCCTCACCTTCCAGGATCCAGTACCCGGTCCGCCCCTGCTCTTCGAAAAACGCCTCGAGCTGGGATGCTTCGCCATGGACGATGACCTCGACACGGTTGCAGGTCTGCAGCAGGCAGACGCCCCTGAACCATTCTCTGGCGTCGGAGAGCACCGACCGCTCGTCCTCGAACCGGAACTGCTCAAGTGCACTGATATCGGCATCATGGTGGCTGATACCCCCGACGGCGATAGGTACATGAAGGGTGCTGGTCATGGGCAGTACTTCCTCAGCGCAAGTGTTCTTGCCGCGTCACGATCGTGTCGCAGTGCATCCCACAGTTCAGGATCATTGAGCATCTTCCAGATAATATCGGTTCTTTTTTGCTGCAAGGGCTCGACCTCTCTGAGATGGCGGCGGAGTTCCGCCTGCAGCTCGACCATGGGATCGATATCGGTCCACTCGTCCTGGATGCGCATGCGGAGGTAACGGGCAATGCCCGGGCTTTTTCCGTACGTGCTGACCGCCACGAGGTAGTGATCGCCGCGGACCACAGAGGGTATAATGACATTTCCCGCTTCTCCATCGGCATTATTGAAGAGGACCCCTTCCCGGGTGCAGAGCGCTCCGATACGGTCGTTGAGATCCCGATCAGAGGTGGCGGCAACCACCAGGAATGCACCGCGCACCAGGGCGGAAAGCTCGTCTTCCGGCATCGCACCGGCTTCAAGGGTCCGGCATTCCACACCGAGGGTCTCGAACCCCGGGAGGAACGACCGGCTGAGCACGATCACTTCGCTTTCTTCTGCAAAGAATGCCGCCTTCCTGAGGCCCACGCTCCCTCCTCCAAAAATGATCACACGCCGTGTGCGCAGATCGAGGATAAGGGGAATCATCAATGTATGATTTGTTGGAGGAGCGAATAAAATTTTGTTCTATTTCTGTCGGCTTCAACAGCACCTTTTCTCATACGCTTTGCAATATTTGTAGTTCTGCGTGAGGGTGTGGGCGAGTATATCTGGCATGGAGAAACGAAGGAATTCCGGGAGAGAGTTTAAATATACACCGGAAAAATGTTCACCAGTCCATGTACGAACTCGTCTCCCCGGTCAACCGGGCCGCAGTGCTCAAGTATCTGGGGCAGGTGATGATCGGCATTGGAGCGGTGCTGTTCGTACCCCTTATGGTTGCGGCGTATTTTGAGGATTACCACGTTGCGGCAGTCTACGCGGTGATGGCAATAGTGGTGATCGCAGTTGGCTACGGGTTGCACCGCATGCTTCCTGACTACGATCTTGAATGGAAAGAGGCACTCGTGCTCGCGGCCCTGATATTTCCCCTTTCCTCCGCGATCAGCGCCATACCCATCTCGATCTCCACCGGGATGCCGATTCTCGATGCCTTTTTCGAAGCCGTATCCGGCCTCACCACCACGGGGCTCTCGGTTGCTCCTCCTGGTGTGGGCCCGGCCTTTCTCTTTGCCCGCAGCTGGCTACAGTGGATCGGCGGGATCGGGATTGTGCTCATCGTGCTCTCGGTCGTCATTGGTCCGGGAACAAGTGCCTATCGCCTCTATTCTGTCCATATTGCGGAAAAAAAACTGCGCCCGAATGTCATCAGTGCGGCGAAGATGCTCGGCAAGATCTACCTGGGTATCACCCTGATTACCTTTTTCCTGCTCATCATCGCCGGCATGACCCCCTTCGACGCCCTCTGCCATGCCCTCTCGGCTGTATCTACCGGAGGGTTCTCCACGAAAGCAGATTCTATCGCAGGATTTTCCGGCATCATCATTCCTGCCACCGTCCTCCTCGGCTGCGTGCTGGGCGCGATCAACTTCGGCCTCTACCCGCGGCTCATCGAGAACCCGCGGCTGCTGATTTCAAGCGAGCAGTTCAGGGGATTTCTGGCGGTGCTCGCCATAGGGGTGCTCCTGCTGGCCTTCACCATGCAGCAGATGGGGCCGCTTTCCTTCGTTGTGGGGACGGCGGCCTTTCAGGCGCTTTCGGCCCTCACCACCGCGGGATTTTCCACCATAGATATTGCGCCCCTCCCCGATAGTGCAAAGATGGTGCTCTCCGCACTCATGTGGGTCGGGGGAAGTGTCGGCTCGACCGCAGGCGGGATCAAGATCCTCCGGCTGATCATCCTCCTGAAACTCATCCATCTGGTCTTCATACGCTTCTTCCTCCCCCGTGAGGCGCTCACCCCACTCAAGGTGAGAGGCGAGGTGATCGAGACCAATGAGCTCAACGGACTCCTGACATTTGTGCTGCTTTACATCGTTGTTATCTTTGTCTCCGCTCTGCTGTTTATGTTCCACGGTATAGGGGCCGGCGATGCCCTCTTTGAGGTTTCCAGCGCGCTCGGCACTGTGGGACTTTCTGCGGGTGTGACCTCGGCGGCACTGGCCCCCCAGCTCAAGCTGGTGCTGATCGCTGACATGCTGCTCGGGAGGATGGAGATCATCCCCCTCTTTATCCTGCTGTTTCCGAGAACATGGGTACGCCTGCCACCCATCCATACAGGTGCCGGAAAGGAACCTTCCGGGAGCGGGTGAGGGTCTGCTCATGCCGGCAGCGACCCTGACTTGAAAACCTATATCATATCACCGATCACTGCTTGAGACAGGGAGAAAAGATATGAGAATCATTATTGCGGGGGCAAGCGCGCTTGGCGTCGACCTGGCGAGCAATCTGATCGTGCGGGGCCACGAGATTATCCTCATCGAGCGCAACGCCGAAAAAGCGCAGGAACTCGCGGAAAGCATGGACTGCACGGTGATCAGCGCGGAAGCGACCCGGCCGGAAATTCTTGAAAAAGCGGAAATAGAGAAGGCTGAGGCCGTTGTTGCCTGTACCGGTCACGATCAGGACAACATTATCATCGGGCTCATCGCCCGTACGGCGAATGTTCCTGAAATCATCATTAAAACCGACAGCGCAGAACTGATGACGGTCGCAAAAAAACTGGGATTTCGCCATGTGGTCAACCCCTCCCAGGCCATGTCCGTGATCATCGCCGATACCCTGCGGGGCCTTGACGTCATCGAACTCTCCACCCTCGTACGCGGGGAGGTGCGGTTCACGAGCCTGATCGTTGCGGAGAAAGCAGCTGGTGAAAAACTCCTCGATCTCGACCTGCCACCAAAAACCGCAGCAATAGGGCTTTATCGGGGTTCAGAGTTCATACTCTATTTAGATAACCCTCGCCTCGAGGCAGGTGACGAACTGCTCTTTGCCACCATCACCGAGGCCGAGGATAAAATCCGCGAGATGTTTTCCGAGAACGAAGAAGCCCCGATGCAGGGCGCATAACCAGATTCGATACGCTTATAACCTTTTAGCGTCCACATAGTAAAGCACTGCGCCGATAGTGTAGTGGTTATCACTAGGCGTTGCCAACGCCTAAACCCGGGTTCGAATCCCGGTCGGCGCATAAAATCTCAAGTTCGAATCTCTTTTATATTTCACGCTGTTTACCACTTTAATGACCTCCGCCCCCACCATCGAGGATTGTGCATTTCAGGGATCACGTGAGAAATATGCCAGCCGGTCGCTCGATCTGGCCGAAACGGCGAAGGTAATCTCGAATCGAGACCGCGCGTATATTCTCGAGTTCGTCAACGATCTGCGAGCCTGCAAGGGAATCACGATCAGCCGGCAGAACAAGATTGTTACTCATCTCTGCGGGTGGAGGCGGTACATCAAGGAGTTCGACCAGAGCACCATCGGGGACCTGATGGCCGGCATCAACGAGCTGCGAACGGACACAACGCCCAAGGGGAAACCATACAAAACCAACACGATTATCGACTATATCAAAATTTTAAAACAGTTCTATACCTGGATGATCGAGCAGGGCTACTCGGATATCCCGGAGAAGCGGCTGGCGAAGATCAAGGCTCCTCCGAAGCCGCGAATGACCAAGACCGCCGCCGATATCCTCGACCCCGAGGAAATCACCGCCTTCCTGGGTGCCTGCTCGAATAGCCGGGACCGGGCGTTATTTACCCTGCTCTACGAGGCCGGTCCCCGGGGGGTGGAGCTCGGGAGGCTGACCTGGCGACAGCTCGACTTCGACAAGTACGGGGCGATCATGAATGTCGACGACAAGACCGGGAAGCCCCGGTATATCCGGCTGGTGATGTCGACCGAGCCCCTCGCAGCATGGAAGTCGGACTATCCTTTCCGAACGGACCCGGATAACCTGGTATTTCTTAACCGCCTGAAAGAGCCGGTCACCTGGGCGGCCATGGCCAAGCAGATGAAAGAAATCGGCCATCGGGCTGGCATCAAGAAACGGATCACCCCCCACATATTCCGGCACTCGAGGATTACTCACCTGATCCGGGAAGGCATCCCGCTGCCGGTGGTGGGAATGATGTTCTGGGGAGATCCGACCCCGAGAGAACTCAAGACCTATCTCCATCTTGTGAATGCCGATATCGACCGGGCAGTCCTGGCACATTATGGGATGGCTGACAAGGAGCATGCCGATCCCGAGCGCGTGGTGGTCCGCGAGTGCATGAGGTGCCATACGATCAATGGTCCGGGAAGAACAGCCTGCGTAAAGTGCGGTATGCCTCTCGACGAAGAAGCTTTATTATCTATGGATGATATGGAGCGATGGATAGCCGATAATTTGTTAATGATTAATAGGGTGGCCCAAGAATTAGAGAGAAGAAACCAATAATTCACTCAATTTTATCATCTATTGATATCTCGCCTTTGATATCAATATTCTGAGACCGTTTTGGCAGCTCTTCTGCGATAATTGCCCGGATTTTTTTACGGATCCAGTATTCAAATCCAGCGGATATTATGGGCGGAGGCTCCATGGATAAACCTTTATTGCATACCAATTATATAGGTTATGTTAAGATTGTGAAAATATAAAATAGTATAATTGGAATATTTCAGCTGTACTGGATCTATTCATTGTACTTGATATCAGTCTGAACGGACTCTCGCAACTCTTCTCGGATCAATTTCCTGAGATACCTCTCAAGCTCTTTAGATCCCCTCCCCTCATGTAAATAGAAATCTTCCTGTTTAGCGATTGACCGCCTCCATCGCTCGCAATATTGGACGCACGCCTCTGCAATAACGCTGGACCGCGTACGACATGTTTCCTGGGCAATTTCGTCCATGATATCAACGGCCCATTTTGGAACACGTGCACCTACATTCATAGTCTGGTCTTCGGGGGTATTTTCTTCCATAATGTGCCTCTGTTAATATTACATTGCATTTGTTAACATTTGCCCTATTAAAAAATTTTTATATAATATTCCCCTGTTCTGGATTGTTGTCAGTTGTTAACAAAATATATATACAACCAGCGTATACTATAGATTGTTAGCAAACGATGGCAACTGACAACAACAAGACTGTGCTTATTGGTGTCCGTTTTCGGCCTGACATTGTCGATAGGATCGACGAGGAATGTGCCGAAATCGGCATCAAATCACGGCCAAAGTGGATCAGAGACCGCATTCACGACGCATTGGGAGTTGATCCCGATGACTGAAGTCGCGGTCTGGGATCGTGAAATGTTCGATGGAGCGTGCAAGTCCCGCCCTCTTTTCGCAGAATTACAGAAGAAGGGCGTTTTCGACGAGCTGGTCCGTCGTGGACACCTGAAAATCAAGGAGAAGAAATGAAAACCGATTGCGAGGGCAGTGTTCCCCACATCGCCACCAAGCCGTGCGAGGACTCTGCCACAGGAAATTACGGCGCTGAACTATTAAAACGCGCTGCCGATGAGCATCCTGAAAACGACGCACTCCTGCACGGGCAGGTCCGCGAGTGCCGATCGTGCGGTTGCGAGACCATGAACGATTGCTTCTGCGATGCATGTGCAGCGGCGAGGGGTGAAGAGCGGAGAGCCGCCCTGGAGGACCTGCTCCGGCGCCGTGGAGTGCAGCAGGTCGAACAGCTCTCAGACGATGACCTGAGAGAGCACCAGGAAACATGGAGGCGAAGCTGATGGCCGATCCTCAATTCACCCATCTCCACGCCCACCGGAACACCGATCCCGATAGCATCGAGATCGGGACCCCCGGCAAAGGCGGGGCGGTCAAGATCTACGGCAATACCTCCAATCCGGAGGAATTCGCCCGGAAAATCGAGGCAGGGTTCGCACTCCGTAAACTGGCCCAGGATTATCTGGATGGCACTATCGAACCGAAGACCATCGTTTGCGAACAGGGCAGCGTGTCGGTCAGGGTATCCAACGGAGGGAAAGAATAATGCCTCTCATTCTCATCAAGCGCGAGCAGCTCCAGAAATGGGTCGACAAGCTCGTCACTATAGGAGCGAGCTATACGCGGGATACGCCCTACCAGATGTCGAAGAACATCAAGGTGGTCGCCACCGAAATGCACAACGCCGGCGCTCCTCTCGAGGAAATTACCGAGTGTGTCAATCTGGGCGCGATTTTCGAGAAGGTCGTTGAAGAGAGCGACTATTTTCCGGAGGCGAGCTGATGGTGGCCGTCGTTCATCCTCCGGGGCTGGATCTCGATCTCATGCGGTCGATGGAGTGCGATCATCCGTACACCCGCACGCAGTTGACGATATCGTACAAACAAAAAGGCGATCTATGGGAATTCATCGATGAATCTCCCGACGAATGGGGATTCGTTAGAATCAGGATGATTTCCCATTCCCACGCCGGCGAGATCCGCCACGTCCGGGCGTGCAATGCGGACGGCCGATCCGAGTTCGTGCATACCTGGATCCGGGAGGTGGCTGACTGATGGCCGTCCCGAAAACCATCTGGGACAAGGTCGCTCCATCGGTGACGAATTGCCGGGGATGCAAGGAGCTCGTCCGTGAGCCAAATCCGAGCGGGAAAGGAAAGCGCCGGATATGCCGCATCACGGGGCAGATCCCCGGGAACATGCGACATTGTCCCAAGGTGGAGGAATCGCAGAACACGGGAGGCGATCGGTGATGGCAAGATTCTGCCATGCTCGCACCCGCGTGGTGCCGGCACCACGGCTCCGGGTGAAAATTTCTCGGTCCGATCTCGACTGGATCAAACGACGCCAGGAACGCCTCAAGGAATCTATGGAATTGCATCAGGTCCGCCACCCTGCAGATCTGCCGATTCGAGTTATCCTGATGCACCGTGCGGACCGTTTTGCGGGGGTGGGCAGCTCATGAGCGGGAAAAAGATGGCTCAGATAGGCGGGACGATCAACCTGGGGAATTACGAAAATCATCGTTATGAATTTTCCGGAGAGGTCTCGACCTCCGACGATTACATGAAGCTGCTCGCGTTCGCCGGCAGCTGCCTCCTGGGTCAGGCCGCCCGTGCAGCGCCTGATGTGAGGGAGAAGATCCGTTCGCACGTAGCCCAGGTGATCGGGGTGCGGGTGGAAGATCTCCCGCAGGTGGTGGCGGCGGAACAACCTGCACCTGAACCGAAGCCATCGGCACAGCAGCCGGCGGCCGCTGCACCTGCCAGCCCTTCACCAGAGAAAGAGCCTCAGAAACCTGCAGCTGCAGAACAGCAGAAGATCGTCTGCTCGGAGTGCGGAACAGAGATACCGAAAGAACAGAGCGAGTTATCTCAATTGTTCTTTTCGAAAAATCTCTGTAAGAATTGTTTCGATGCTATGCAGCAGGGGGCGGTTGGATGATGATCAACACGCTCGAGGATATCGAGACCGTCCTCACCAACATTCCCGAGACTATACGGCGGAACCGGGTGATTCACCGCATCAAACAGGCGGATCTCGCCGATAGGGCCGGTTGTTCCCAGAGCATGATTTCCCGCATCGAGGCGGGATCCGTCGATCCTCGCTATTCTACCATAATCCGGATCTTTCATGCCATGAACGAGATGGTGCAGGAACGATTAGAGGAGCGGGGGGCTTCCTCATGACTCAGGAGCCCGATACACCCGGCGCCCACATCGTCCGTGTCCAGGATGGAGGGGAGACGATGTCCAAAGGGCCCGATGCACTGGAGGCCTTCGCCCTCACCCGCATCCGGCGCCGAAAGGAGGAGGCCGAGGAGGTGGTCCCGTGAGCTCGCTGCACCTGGACCTCAAAATCGATGCAAACGGGGGCTCGACCGCGGCGATCGAGGTCAAGGGCTATGTCACCGAGGTGGTCGACATCATCAAGCGGATCCTCGGTATCGACGACACGATGGACATCCCGGGGGGTTGGCCGGTCCAGGGATCCCCCTGGCTCGATAAAGAGAAGACGTTGATCGCTCAGGCATCCACCGAAGTCGAAGCGGTCCGGCTGTATTTCAAGGCGTTTCCGAAATCCGGGCGGTCGCACAAGGCCGTCGAGACAAGATTTACTCGATACGAGTCGAAACTGCCGAAAACCGCCCCTCGGGTCACCAAGCAGGAGGAGGCGGAAAAGCCGGAAGAAGAGGAGGAAAAGGAGGAGGACGAACTCCTCCGAAAAGAACCTGCAGTCAGGGAGATGATCGAGGCCTGCGAGGCGGAACAGGCGGCGCAGGACGAGGCGATCCGGGACGAGGCGAAAGTCTACCCCGAGGTTAAAACGAAAACTGGCGACATATGGCTTGACGAGGAGAACGACGTGGCACGGATCGAGCGTCCTGCGAAGAAACGCCTGGCAGCATATCGTCAGGCATTCCCGAACTCGACGCGGTCCGATGCATCGGTGAAGTTCCGCTATTACGACCTCAAGAAGCAGGAAAAAAAGGAAGATGAAGCCCTTGAGCAGGGCGCGATTCCCGCTCCGGAGCCCCCTTCTGAGCCTGCACCTGAGCCCGAACTGGAATCCACTGCCGATAATATACCGAATCGCTGCGAGGAAAAAATCCTGGCTGATGACCTGCAGGCTATGATCGGGTGTCGAGTGACGATCAACGATCCTCATCACGCGATGGTCGGGAAATGTGGCGTGGTGAAGAAGACCGACGAGATCGGGCAGATTCTCGTGGATCTCGACGACGACGGAATGCTCTGGACCGAGCCCGATGAGGTGTGGGTGGTCGGATGAACCTCGATCCAACGGTGACGGTGCCGAACACGGTCATCGAGCGGTATCTCGCACTGTCGATGGAGCATGGTATCGCATTGCTGGCAGGCAAGCAGGTAATGGCCAGCGATATCCGGGCGAGCATGCAGGCAATCGAGTACCTGTACGGGGTGGCGTGAATGGGCGTCTATTCTGTCCGCAACATGGAGGTGGCGTTCTGATGGCTCATAAAATCGTCACGCTGCGCCGTGGGTTTCCCTATACCACGACGCGGGTCCATTTCCAGCATTCGGTGCAGCAGATCAGGGCCATGCTGGAGAGATTTAAGTGCACCCGGATCGGCGTCCTTGACAATCTTGACGGGGACATTCCGACGACGACACTGGTCTTCGAGAAGGGCGGCGCCGCCTTCCTGATCGAGTTCCCGGTCACTTACTATGCGGACTCGAGGGGCAAGCGGCTGAACATGAACATCAGCGGCCGGATCATCCATGACCGGATCAAGTCGATCCTGGTGGACGTGGAGATCGGCTACCTCGAGTTTTCGCAGGCGATGATGGCATACCGGGCGATACCCGCTCCGGACGGCCGGACCGTCACGCTGCAGGAAGCATACGAGCAGTGTGGGGACCGGCTTCCATTGTGCGGTTTTGATATCAGGCTCGCGTTGCCGGAGGTGGTCGAGCGATGAATCCCGGCACAGTTGCCGATCACCCACCGGACCCATGGACCCTCCGCCGCGGGAGGCCGAGGTCCGAGGTGGTCCACCTGGTCGCTCAGTATATGGCAGATACGATCGCCTGGCCCGTGGCTGTATTCGTGGTCCACCCGGACCATGTCGAGATGATCCGAAAAAGCCTCCAGGAAGAGGAAATCCTCGACGTCGATGTGCTCGGGTCGGAGATTGTCCCGAGGGGAGAAATCCACTTTATCCGGGTTGCCGACATGGTCGAAGTCGCCCGTGCCGTGTGCAGGTTGCTGAACCTCTCGGGAGGCGCCCCTCGTGGTAACCGTCGGTGAGATGAAAGAGGACCTGCGGAAGGTCCTCCAGGATCTCGGGGCCTTCGACGATGATCTCTGGTGCAGCATCGAGTGGTGGGTCAGCGAGGAGAGCAAGATGGAGAGGGCCGTCCTCGAAGGGGGGGAGGTGCGGAAACAGTGAACGGGGAGACACGGGAGATCAAAGGCCACGTCTTCTACAACGGCCGCCTGATGACCAAGGAGGAATACGAGACCGGCGTCGAGGACTACTGCGGGGAGAAGATAACGCACCAGGAGGCGGACCGCCGGCGCCGGGCGAGGAGTGCGGTGGGGGAGAGCGGTGAACAAAATCAGCCTGTACCCGCCTCCCCCGAGGATTTACCCGATAAGGAAAATCAGGCGGCCATCGGGAAGGCCGATATCGGCGCCGATGGGGGGGTCGGTTCACCCGATGAGGAAAATGAAAAATCTGCAGAATCGCCGATCCCCGAGGCACTCGATGGATGCCGGTTCGTGAAGATCCAGTCGAGAGAGAAACGGGCTTTTGAAAAGGGATGGCCGACGTCGAAGAACTACGGTAGGACCGATCCGGAGATCCTTGACCACATCGCCGGCGGCGGCAATTACGGAGTGATGCCGACCGGCGGGGTGTGCATCCTGGACGCCGACGAGCCCTTGAAGATGATGCACCTCGGCCTCCTGGAACTGTTCGCCGGCACCTATACGGTCCGGACCGGCGGCGAGGGTATGAAGTTCCACTTCTATTTCCGCTGCGAGGGCCTGACCGAGAAAGTGCCCTTCCATGAACTCGATACGGGGGTCCACCTGGGCGAGGTCTACGGGTCCGGAGCGTCGGCCTATTGTGTCGGGCCCGGAAGCGTCCACCCGAGCGGTCGCTCCTATACGGTTCAGAAGGATGCCCCCCTGAAGGAGATCCCGCTCGATGCCCTGGACGAGGCTTTCTTCTCGAAGGTAAAGTGCTCCAGGAACCCGCAGACACCCGAGCAGGCGGCTCAACCTGTCCGCCGGCCAGGGCCTGCCATCCGGGGGATAGCCGCACCGCTCGCCGGGACGATCTCCGATCAGCTGGGCCTCCGGTGCGAACAGTTCCTCGCCCCCGAGAATTCGAAGCAGTCCGGCCACGAGATCATCGGTGGCCACCCGATCCACGGAAGCGAGACGGGTACGAATCTGGCCATCAACACTCTGAAAAATTCCTGGACCTGCCGCCGGTGCAACAGTGGCGGCGGACCGCTCGAAGCCCTGGCCGTGGCAAAGGGGATCATCAGGTGCGATGAGACCCGTCCCGGTTGTCTCGATACGCACTGGCCGGAGATCTTCGATGCCCTCCGGAGCATGGGCTACAATGTAGCTACCAGGGGCGATACCCGGAAGGGAATCGTCCTGCAGCACGCGAAGGACCCGATCCACCCGGACGAGCTCAAGGCGACTCTGTCTTGCATAGCCCGCTCGATGCGAGACCGGGGGATCCACATGAACGACGCTCTCGAGAAGGTCACCAAGATCAACGGGAGCCGGCGGGTCGAGGCTCCGATGAAGGCCGAAGATGTCCTCGCCCTGGTCGAGGAGGCCTACAAGGCCGTGACCTTCGAGGAGGCCCGGCGGCAGGCGGAGATCAACCGAAAAACACCAGACGATCTGAAGGATATCGCCGACCAGATCCTTCAGAACGGGAAGGTTCTCCCCTATTTCAGGGACGTATACGAAACCATTCATTCGGGTGACATTCCCCTCTTGGACGCCATCCTGTGCGGCAAGTCAGCGCAGTTCTGCCTGAACGGGAATGGCATCCAGCCGGGGGCGAACGGCCCTCTCGGCTCGGGGAAGACCTCGGGGATCCGGGCGGCCCTGCACCTGATGCCGCCCGAGCAGGTTTTCGAGACAAGTCTCAGTAACAAGGCACTGTTTTACGATGACCGTCTCCGGCCCGGCTCGATCATCTTCTCGGATGATACGATTCTGGACGAGGATCTCCTGGCGACCATGAAGCGGGCGATGTCGAATTTCCAGCGGCCGACCGAGCACCTGACTGTCGAGCGCGGGAAGGACCAGAACCGCTCGAGGAGCCTCTTTTTCCCGCCGAGAATGATGTTTATTTTCACGACTATTGCCGATGCGGGCGACGATCAGCTGAACGATCGCCTGTACCGGCTCTCGACCGACCCGAACCCGGAGGCCGATAAAAATTATGAGATTTTTCTCATGGACCGGGTCGCCGATGGCCGGGAAGAATTCCCCGTCACGGAGGAGGTCCTGGTGTGCTGGGAAATCATTCGGGACATAACGGGACATACGTTCCGGGTCCGGATACCCTGGAGCCACCGGGTGAAGTTCCTCGATCGGAGCCGCCGGCGGAACATGGGATCGTTCTTCGACTTCGTGATGGCCTCGGCCATCCTGAACTACCGGAAACGCCCGCAGGCCCCGGACCCCGAGCACCTGGACGAGAACGGAATCCTCCTCGAGGCCACCATCGAAGACTTCGAAATCGCGAAGGAAATTTTCAGGTACAACCAGGACACCCGGGCCTACGACCTGACGAAGGAAGAACAGACCCTCCTCGACTGGATTGTCCGTGAAGCCGGCGATGTGGGGATCCCCGAGCCTGACATCATCAAGCGGTTCAAGAGCCGGGGGAAAGCGTGGAGCCGCGGGAAGATCCGGGGGATTTTGTACGGCTACCGGGACCGCGGCGGACTGTTGAGAAAAGTGCCTGGAATGTGGTCTGAGCAGCAGATACTCGCCACGAGCGACACGAAAAAGCGGGCCGTAACCGTGATCTTCGCTCCCGCCACCGTCGGTACGAAACTCCAGGATTTCGACGACTGGGTCCGGATGGAAGACCCTCCCGAGGAGGGGGTATCATGAACCTGATCGCAAAATGCGATCACCTTGTTTCCACTCGAAAGGTAGATTTCCTGTGGAACTACCTGATCGCAAAATGCGATCGCTTTGTTTCCTGTCGAGAGAGGAAACACTTAAATGATCCTGATCGCAGTGATCGCACCCTGATCGCAAGGTGCGATCAGGTTGTTTCCACTGGAGAAATCACCCCGATTCGGTATCTGTACAATATGTACAATATTCATACGTACATATATGTACATTATACCTACCTGATCGCATTTTCAAGGTGTGAGCAGGAAAAAAAATTGTCAGGGGCTCATTTTTTTGTTCTTGTGCGCAGGAGGGCGATCTGCGATCAGGTTGAACTAAAATCCCATTTTTCAACCCAAACACTCAGCGAGGCGCAGAGCGCCGGATTTGAACCTGATCGCACTTGCGATCACCGTGCGATCATGCGATCAGGTTGTTTCCACTGGAGCGGGGACCTGATTCCCCATCGTGACGAGACACAGCGGAGGGTTTTCTCATGACTGCCCGGACCAACAAGAGCCGCAAACAGAAGGCCCGCCGGATCCAGAATGAGGTGGCCGATGATATCCGGACCGCCTTCCACCTTGGTCCCCTGGATGTCGAGGGGCGCGGTATGGGCCACGGTGGGATCGATATCATCCTCTCGGAGCGGGCCCGGGCGATCTTCCCCTACGGGATCGAATGCAAATGGCAGGAGGAACTGCGGGTCTGGCGATGGCTCGAGCAGACCGATCGCAATGCCCGAGCCGAGCAGCTGATCCCGCTGCTGGTTATGAAATACAACACCAGCCCCTGCAAATCCGTGATAATCGCCATCGTTCCGGACCACGAGGCCCCAGTGGCCCCTGTCCCGATACGATGCCACGAGGAGATGACCATGAAATTGAACGTTGTCAAGAGCCTGGCCGCCGTCGCCGCTGCAGCCGGGCAGCGGGTACCCGTGTTCACCTTCTACCGGGATCCCCGCAGGAAGTGGAGAGCCTATTACTGGCCGGACTTCCTTCGCATCGCCTCCGCCGATTGGCGAGACTGCAACGCCGCCATGGGGGTGACGGGGTGAGCAACATGCAGCAGATCGGCGAGAAGATCGGCCTTGTAATGCAGAGCCTGGCTATCAACATCGTCGCCATGGACCTGACACGGTCGGACATCGAGGCCTTCATGGCCTACCTCGACGAGCAGGACGCCATCATGCCGCTCATCGATCCCACCGCCTGGCAGCGTGCAGGCCGGCACGGCATCCCGAAAGCGAAACGCCGATGTGAAGTGCTGCTCCCCCTCGTGGACCTCGTCCAGGAAGAGAAGCCATGACCGGCGATCGCATTGTCCGGGCCGGGGACCGCCTGGAGGTCCACCTGCAGGGCCAGATTCACTACCTCGAGATCGGCCATGCCCTGGAGGCCGTCCGGGACGGTTTCCTCCGGCACCTCTACCAGGAGGGCGAAGAGGTCCAGCTCCCCGGGGAGATCACGCCCACTAGGGAGATCCGGAAGACCGGGAACCTCTTCACTCCCCGCCTCGAGGAGGGGGAGAACATCACCGAGACAGTCCGCTTCCGACTCTACGGGCCGAAGGGGAAGGGCCGGGCCTGGGTCACCACCCCCGGATGCCTGGAGCAGGTCCTCGCCGGCGGACCGCCAGTACCCCTCCACGAACTCCCGCCGGAGATGTCGATCGAATGAGGAGCGTTGACTGCCTCGCAACATATACTCAACCAAATCACCGAATGGGTGCAGGATTGAACCTATTTTATGGTTGTCGCTCGTATCAGTGACCGATACCGCTTCCGCACCTCAGACCGCCACATGAAACGCAACAAAAATCAATCTAAAAAAAGGGTCGACGTCAGCCTCGAGACGTGGGTCAGGCTGCACCAGCTCAGGTTCTCTCTGGCCCCGGACAGGATGCTCACCATGGGCGAGACCGTCGCCGAGCTCGTCAAAAAGTACGACAAGGTCAAGGGGCCCCCGTGATGTCACGCACCTGTTCAATCTGCACGCATCCCCGGAGAGAGGAGATCGATAAAGCCATCGTTGCCGGCGTTCCGTTTCGGAAAATCGCCCAGGATTTCGGTGTGAGCAGATCGTCGGTGGACCGCCACCAGAAAAACGGGCATATCCCGGAGGAACTCGCAAAAGCGACCAAAGCAAAAGAGGTTGCACAGGCGGACACTCTTCTTGCTCAGGTAACGAAACTCAAGGAGCGGGCCAACAAGATCCTGGATACCGCCGAAAAGGAAGGCACCCGCGAGGCCTGCATGGCGCTGCGGGAGGTCCGGAGCATCATCGAACTCCTGGCAAAGGTCCAGGGCGATCTCCCGGACGGCCCGACCGTGAATATCACCATCATCGAGAACCAGTACAACGAATTCAAGACCGCCATCGTGGGGGTGATGTGCCCTGACTGCCAGCGACGCCTCGCCGAGTACCTCCGTGCACAGCTGGCAGAGTAACCTGCTGGCCAATATCGACCTGGCCTACTTCATCGAACGGTCCAGCGGCGGCACCTGGCAGCGGGCCCGGCACCTGGATCTCCTCTGCCACACGCTCGAAGCCGTCGAACGGGGCGAGATCAAACGCGTGATCGTCACCATGCCGCCCAGGCACGGTAAAAGCGAAGTCGTCTCGAAAAATTTTCCCGCCTGGTATCTCGGCAAACACCCGGACCGCGAGGTGATCGTCACCTCCTATTCTGCAGATCTGGCACAGGACCATTCCCAGGTCGCCCGCGATGTCCTGCGAGAGCAGGGCCCGGATATCTTCTCGGTGAAGATCTCGAAGGACAGTTCCGCCGTCAAGCGGTGGGGAGTCAAAGGCCACCGGGGATCGGTGGTGGCCGTCGGTATCGGCGGGTCCATTACCGGTCGAGGTGCACATGTGGCCATTATCGACGACCCGTTCAAGGGGCCGGAGGACTCGCATTCTCCCACTCAGCGGAGGAAGGTCATCGATTGGTACAAGACCGTGCTCCGGACACGCCTCGCACCCGGTGGCGCCATCATCGTCATCCATACGAGATGGCACAAGGGCGACCTGGTCGGCCACCTCCTGGCCGAAGCCGAGAAGGGCGGCGAACAGTGGACCGTGATCGACCTCCCGGCGATTGCCGGCACCGACGACGCACTCGGCCGGGCGCCGGGCGAGCCGCTCTGGCCCGAACGCTACTCCATCGAGGAACTGCGCGAACTCGAGCAGACCCTCGGCCCCTACTGGTGGCAGTGCGAGTACCAGCAGAACCCCGGCGACCCGGAAGGCCACCTGTTCAAACGTGCATATTTCCGGCTGTTCTCGGTCGACGGCGACCACTATGTTCTGCACCACCCGGACGGCGATCGCCGGGTCCCGGCCGGCGAGTGTATCATCATCCAGACCTGCGACCCTGCAGCATCTACCAAGACCACCGCCGACTACTTCGTGCTATCGACATGGGCGATCACGCCGGCCCGTGACCTTCTGCTCCTCGACGTGATCCGAGAACGGCTCGAAGGGCCGGACCAGCCGCAGCTCTTCAAGGAGGGATACATGCGATGGCGACCGATCGCCCAGGGAGCGGAATCAGCCGGGCTCGGAAAAACCCTCTACCAGACACTTGTCCGGCTCGGGCTGCCGATCGTCGAGCTGATGCCCGACGGCGACAAGACCCTCCGGGCCATCCCGATGGCCAACCGCTACAAGGCCGGCACCGTCTACCACCGGATCAACACTCACTGGCTGGAAGAATGGGAGGAAGAATTGGCCGGATTTCCGAACGCTCCCCACGACGATCAGGTCGATACGGCCAGCTATGCGGCGGTGATGCTCTCGGAGATCGAGGAGATCATGGCCTCGCGCGAGGCGGAAGAAGTCATCACCTACGACGACCGGGTCGACATCAGCCCGGTCTGAAATCCCCTTTTCCTATTTAAAACCATACGAAAACGGAAAAAACTCCGTTTTTTACCCATTTTAAATATCCGTTACTCCTACGCTCTGCAGAATTCTGACGGCCTGGAATCGCGGGCCCATTTTCGCACTGGTCCGTATTCCGTGCCGCCTTGAGGTATCGCATGACGGAATCGGATCGAGAGAGGATCGCCCACAAGATCCGGGCCACCCTGGCCAGCGAAGGCTACACGTACGCGGGAGGCCAGATCATCCGGCCCACGGGGGAGGTCCGGATGAACTTCGTCCTCGAGGGCGGAGAGACTCTTTTCGTGGCCCTGCGTGACAAGGCCCCGGGGATCCTGGCAGAGTGCTGCAACGCATACGAGGAGATCCACGCGGTCGGCATGGGCCTGATCCACTCGGCGACCCGCAAACTCCCCCTGAAGTATTCGGAGATTGCCACTGCCGATCTCTCGCCGGACATCATCGCCGATCTGAAGAAAGAACATCACTATTATCTCGGGGCCTTCTGGGGCCTCCGGGTCCTGGTGGCGGCGGGATTCCTGTATAAAACCGGAGCCTGGAAGATGATCCCGGCTTTCTTCGGGTGGTGACGATGGCGGGACCGACGAAAGCCCAGCTCATCGAACAGAACGCCTCTCTCCGAGAAGCATACGACCAGGCTCTTGAGTTTTTCCAGGAACGACTTGCCGAGCTTGAGCTCGCCCTCGAAGATGTCGGCTGGCAGCGGGTATTCGGCGAGACCGACCGCGAGTTCAGCCGTGCAGGCCTTCTTACCATCAACAAACTCGCCCGCATCTACTGGCTCAAAAATCCTCTTGTCAAGCGGGCGATCTACACCCAGACCTGTTATGTCTTCGGCCAGGGGATGACCATCCAGGCCGACCACCCGCTCATCAACGAGGTGGTGCAGGCTTTCGTCGACGACCCGAAAAACCGGTCAGAGTTCTTCGAGCACCAGAGCCGGATGCTCAAGGAAACGGAATTGCAGCTCTTCGGGAACCTTTTCTTCGTATTCTTCGTGCACCCGGACACCGGCCGGGTCCGGCTCCGCAGCATCCACCCGGACGAGATCGAGGACATCATCTACAACCCGGAGGATGACAAGGACCCGTGGTACTACCGGCGGTCCTGGACGGAAACCCGGATCAACACCTCGACCGGCACCCCCGAGCAGAAAACACGCCAGGCGTATTATCCTGACTGGCGGCACCACCCTGCAGGCGGCCACCCGGACCAGATCGGAAACATCCCGGTGGAGGCCGATACCCCCGTCTATCACGTGGCCGTCAATTGCCTGAGCGACATGAAGTTCGGCGTTTCCGAGATCTATGCCGCCTGCGATTGGGCCCAGGCGTACAAGAATTTCCTGGAAGATTGGGCCACTATCGTTAAAGCCTATAGCCGGTTCGCCATGGCCCTGACCACCAAGGGGGGGAGAAAAGGCGTGGCGTCCGCCCGGTCGAAACTTGCCAGCACCCTCTCCACCACCGGCGCCGAGACCAATCCCGCCCCGGTGACCGGCTCGACCTTCATCGGCACCGAGGGCGTCAAGCTCGAACCAGTCCGGACCTCCGGCGCCACGACCGGCATGGACGACGCCCGGCGGCTGATGCTCATGGTCAGCAGCGCCACCGGGATCTTCGAGCACTACCTGACCGGCGACCCGTCCACCGGCAACCTGGCCACGGCGAAAAGCATGGAGCGGCCCATGGAGCTGATGTTCCGGGACCGCCAGGAGCTCTGGCGATCGGTCATCCACGAGATCCTGCAGTTCGTCATTGATTGTTCCGCCCGTGCAGCCAAAGGCAAGATCCCCGGCAGGACCGAGAAAGACGAGTACGGCGAGGAGAACGTGGTCCTCGACAACGACAAGGAAAACGACGATGAGAATCTCCGGGACAAGCCGATAAACCGCAGCATCTCGATCACGTTCCCGCCCCTTCTCGAGCACGATGTCCTCGCCATGGTCGACGCCATTGTCAATGCCGCCACCCTGAAAGGTGCGCCGGCCGCCGGCACCCTTCCGCTCAAGCTGATCACCCGGCTCCTGCTGCAGGCCCTCGAGGAGGAGAACATCGACGAAATTCTTGATCAGCTCTTCCCGGACGGCGCCGGCGAGGACCTCCCCGAACCCCCGCCCCGGGCGGCTCCGGAGGATGAACCCGACGTCGAGACGATGATGGTCCAGGCGGTCAGCGAACTTTCCATGGCGCTCCGGAGCATGGAGGGAGGGCGCGTATGATACGGGCGATCGACCGGTTCCTGGAGAACGTGAAACGCATCCGGAGGAGCCGGGTACTCTCGCCGCTCGAAAAAGATCTCGAGAAAAAGATCGGCCGGGCGTTCAGGATACAGGGGCGCGAGTTTCTCCGGGAATTCGCCCGGTATCGCGACCGGTTCAGCGAAGCCGTCAACGATGACGAGCTCGCCCGAGTTTTCAGTGCGACATTCGCCGAGACGGACGAGGATCTCAGCGGCCCGATCGAGGGGGTGGCTGCTGCAGCGATCGCCGCCTCGTACCGGCATCGGTCCGCCGAGATGGGGATCGTCATTGCCTTTGATCTCGAGAATCCGCCGGCGATCGAGTACCTGAAACAGCGGGCAGCCCGCCGGGTAACCGACATCAACGAAACCACCCGCGGCGAGATTGCCCGGCTCGTCGTGAAAGGCAACGAGGAGGGATGGAGCTATGACCGGACCGCCCGGGAGATCTCGAAGCGGTTCCGCGAGTTCGCAGTCGGCAAACCGCAGCAGCACATCCAGAGCCGGGCGCACCTGGTCGCCATCACCGAGGTGGCGGAAGCCTACGAGGACGGGAACCGGAGAGTCGCCGATGATCTGCAGCAGGCCGGCCTTGAGATGGAAAAGCACTGGCGGGATTCCGGCGACGAACGGGTCTCCGACGGGTGCGCAATGAATGCCGCCGATGGCTGGATTCACTGCGATCAGGCGCACAGCTCCGGGCACATGCACCCGCCCAGGTTCCCCGGCTGCCGGTGCTGGGAGGAATATCGACGGAGGAGTACGAATGCCATATCCTAACGAGCACAGCGCCCGGATCACCAACCCGGACCAGTACGACCGGTTGCGCCGCAAAAACGATGTCTTCGGGCAGGGAATCCATGCGATCTACGGCGTCAAGAGCGGCAAAAGCGAGGTGCAGGCGATCCGGTTCGACAAGGATCGCTATACGCCGGCCGAAGCCCGGGCATGGCTGAAGAAACACGATTACGACCCGATCGAATTCGAACCGGCATCCGGGGAGAGCGAAAGCGCGAGAGAGATCGGGACGGTGTTCGTGCCGCTCTATGAGGCAACCCCGAGAGCGGACGGCACGATCCCGGCGAAGATCATCCAGCCGGGATGGGGATCCAGTGGCTACTATTCCGAGGACCTGCTGAAGGCCGCGGCCCGGTTCTACCGGTCGGGCCTGCACATGTTCTGGAACCACCAGACCGACGACCAGGCGAAGGCCATGCCGGAGCGCGATCTCCGCGACCTTGCGGCCGTCCTGGTCGAGGATGCCCGGTACGATGCGGGCGGGCCGCGTGGCCCGGGACTCTACAGCCGGTTCAAGCCGTTCTCGCACTTTGCCGGGGCAATCGAGGAGCTCGGGCCGCATATCGGCCTGTCCCACGTTGCCTATGGCAAAGCGGAGAAAGGCGAGGCCGAAGGCCGGAAGGGACCGATCATCAAGGAGATCCTCGGCGTTCGGTCGGTGGACTTCGTGACGGTCCCCGGCGCCGGCGGTGCGGTCCTCGAAGCGTTCCGCGAAGCCTGGCAGGCACAGCAGTCGAACATCACCCAACCGGGAAGTGAACCCGTGGCAGAAACACCGATTTCGATCGAAGAGGTGCGCAAGCGCCCGGATATCGTCGAGGCGCTCCGGAAGGAGTTCCTCGATGACGCCTCTCTCAAGGAGGCGCAGGCACAGCAGAAGAAAGAACTCGACGAGGCCAACGCGGAGGTAACGCGGCTTGAGGAAGAACTCGCCGAGGCCCGCGGCAAACTGGCCGTCGCCGACGCGAGGACCATCATCGCCGAAGGGCTGAAGGAAGCGGACCTTCCGGAACCCGCGAAGAAAAAGATCGCCGAGACCCTCGCACAGGCCCCGCCCATCAAAGACGGCAAACTCGATGAAACTGCTCTCAAGCAGAAGGTCGTGGATGCGGTCAAGGTAGAGACCGACTACCTGAAAGCCATCGGCGAGGCCACGAAGACCGGCGCCGGCGGCGGTGGCCATATCCGCGGCATGGGCAGCGGAGGCACCCCTGCGCCTGGCTCCGGCCTGAAAGAGTCCTTCAAGCGGGCATACCTGCAGGAAGGAAAGAGCGAAGAAGAAGCCGAGCGGCTGGCAACGATCGCCGCCCGGGGGAGGTAAACCATGGCACCGAAACCGAACATCACCACCGACGGCTACGTTGTCACCGGCATGGCCGCCGGCGAAGAGATCTCCAGCACCTACGAGGGCCGGCACATCACGCTCCCCGAGAGCATGCTGACCCACCCGAGCCACAGCGACGGATTCGTCGATAAAGGCGATCCGGTGGTATGCGGGGCCATTGTCGGCGTGGCGTTCAGGAGCGCCGCAGCAGCCACGGATCTGATCGCCCTCGATACCGAGGGTATCTGGGTCCTGGAAGTCAGCGGCACCGACGACGAAGGCAACAGTGCCGTCGCGGTCGGCGATGAACTGTACATCAACCTGACGACCTGCGAGATCTCGAAGATCAAGAACAAGGAGACACACAAGCCGTTCGGCTACGCTCTCGGAGTGGTGGCCTCCGGAGAGAGCGGTGTCTGCGCCGTGAAGGTCCACTGGGATCCGATCAACGCCCTGACGGCGATCGGCGACGTGACGGCGAAAACCTCTGCCGCGGTCTCGCACATTATCCCGATCAAGGATGCGGCCGGCACCACGTACTACCTGATGGTGAGTAACGCACCGTGAACCACCGGGACACAGGAGACGATAACACATGGACGAATTCCTCAAAGTAATGGAAAAATGGGACGGATTTCATTCCGTCGGCGCGAGGCAGGTCGACGAGGTCGCTCTCCAGCGGGCGCTCGGTCTTCTCACCAACGAGGCCGGCCATCCGCCGCACAGGCACAAGTACCTGATCCAGGAAGCAATCACCACGAGCGATTTCCCCTACCTCTTCGGGCAGATCATCGATCGACAGCTCATCGCAAACTACCAGGCCTGGAATGCCGACTGGCAATCCTGGTGCAAGTACCGGCCGGTGACGAGTTTCAACACCGTCAGGCTGGAACGCCTCTATGGCACCGATGACGTCCTGCCGGAGGTCACCGAGAAAGGCGAGTACACCGCACAGAAGCCCACCAGCTGCCGGTTCGAACTTGCCGTGAAGAAATACGGCAAACAGTTCGATATCAGCTGGGAATCCATCGTCAACGACAGCCTCGGGGCATTCTCCGATATTCCGCAGCGGATGGCCAACGCGGCAACCCGGACCGAGAACTACCTGGTCACTTCCACCTACGCGAGCGCCACCGGGCCGAACACGAACCTCTTCGGCGCCGCTCTCAGCGATTGCGGCCAGGAAGTGAACAACGTCGGGACGCTCCCGCTCACGATCGGGAATGTCGAGGCCACGCTCGGGCTGATGGCGGCACAGACCAACCCCCAGGGAAATCCCATCAGCGTGCGGGGGATGCATCTCGTCGTCCCCCCGGCGCTCGAGATGACCGGCAGGGCGATCCTTACGTCGGCCCTGAAGATGTGGACCGAGTCGGCCGGAGGGGGCGCAGTACCGTATCCCACCCTCAACGTCGTCTCGCAGATGGGGCTGAAACTCCACGTCGACCCGTGGCTCCCGGTCATCGACGCCGGTGCAAACGCGAATACCACCTGGTATCTGTTTGCCGACCCGTCGCAGCTGGCGGCGATCTATTTCGCCCGGCTCCGTGGTCACGAGACCCCGGAGATCGTCATGAAGGCCAGCGACAAGGTCGCCGTCGGCAGCGGAGCGGCCATCGGCCCGATGTCCGGCGATTTCGCTTCGGACAATATCATGTACCGCGAGCGGCTGGTCTTCGGTACGGTGGCCGGCGACCCGCGGGCAGCCTACGCGCAGGACGGATCCGGATAAGCGAGGCAGATATACCTCGCTTTTTTGGAGGGGTGCCATGAAACGGCAGGAGAAAATTCCGCCACCGATCACCCGGACGGATGAACTCATTCATGCCCTGATTCACAAGCAGGATGAGCAGACGAAGGAACTGCGCAGGCTCTACGGTCAGGTAATGGGGATCCGGAAAGACCTCAAGGCCCTGAGACAGCCGGCGCCGGCGCCCGACGGGCAGGTGATCCTGAAGGAGCCGGGACGATGACGTTCACCTACGATCCCTCGACCAGCAGGGGCCGGGTCCGGCTGCTTGCCACCGACACCAAAGAGACAAACCCGATCTTCGAAGACGCCGAGATCGATGTCTTTCTCGACCTGAACGATGGGGAGGTCCTGCTGGCGGCCGCCCAGGCGCTCGATCAGATGGCCGCCAACCAGGCCTACGTCCTGAAGGTCATCTCGAACAACGGGCTCCGGACGGACGGCGCGGCGGTGGCCCGCGTTCTCTCCGGGCTGGCAACCAAATACCGGGACCAGTACGAGAACACTATCGACAGCGATTTCTGCGGGTTCGATATCGCCGAGTATGCCGATAACGCATTCCAGATCCGCGAGCTGGTAGCGAAGGAGGCGTTCCGGAATGTCTGACCTCATTCACCCGGGACTCCTGGCGGAGCTCGGCGATTTCTTCCCGGACACCTGCACGATCCAGACGCTCTCGGAAGAACCGGACAGCTCGGGCGAGCTGCAACCTGTCTGGACCGATTTCGCCGATCACGTCGATATCCCCTGCTCGGTATCGCCGGCAGGGGGTGACGAGGTCCGCACGGACGTACAGACGTACGCCGTGGCCACGCACGCCATCAGCCTGCAGGGCCATTATCCGGCAATCACGGCCGCCATGCGGGCGATCATCGACGGCGAGGCCTATGATATCCTGCTCCCCGAGCACAGCGGCTACGGGCTGAATACCGTGCTGAAATGCAGGGTGGTGGCGATCTGATGGAACTTACGGATCGACACCTGGAGCTGATCGTCAGAACAGCCGAAAAGGTGGAACACATCGACGAAAAACTCGACGGCCTGGTGGAGAGCCAGCGCGACCAGGAACACAGGATCCGGGAACTCGAACGGCGCAATTTTTTCGGCGAGATCCAGGAACTGCAGGAGATCGGGGATGACCACGAAGTGCGGATCGCCGATCTCGAGCTCAGCGAACGAACGAGGAACACGCTCAGGAACTGGAAGGAACTGACGGTCAAGAGGCTGATCGGCATTGTCGGCGCGGCCGGCACGCTCGGCGCGTTCCTGATGTGGGTTTTCGGGGGGAGTAAGTAGCCTATGCCGATCGAGGGACTCAACAACGCGAAGCGGAACCTTCGCGAGTTTGTCCGGGCGGCGTTCGAGACCGTCGAGCCGGCGCTGACGGCCGGGGCCCTCATCATCAAAAACTCGGCGCAGGACAAAGCGGCCTACAAGAGCGGAACGCTCAGGCGCGGCATTCACACCGAGACGGTGGAGAATACACGGTCCAGCGTGATGGTGGCCGTCGGCCCTTCGGTCGGTACACCCTACGCACGCCGGATCGAGATGGGATTCTGCGGTGCCGATGCCCTGGGCCGGGTCTACAACCAACCGCCGAGGCCCTACATGCGGCCGGCCTACTACGAGAACAAGGACCTTATCGAGCGGGAAGTCTTCGAAACGCTCCAGCAGCTGAGCGGGAGGAAGACATGAGTCTCTACGATGCTCTCCGGACGATCCTTCTCGCGAATGCGGACGTCACCGATCTGGTCGGCGACAGGATCTACGGGAAGCGCCTGCCCCATGACCCGACGTTCCCGGCGATTACGAGAGACGGGATTTCCGGGCTGCCGTGGCAGGGCAACAGTTCCCGGACCCTCCCGCTCGAAGGGACGGTCGTTCAGTTCTCATGCTGGGCCGAATCGGAAAGCAAGTCGATCAACCTCGCCCGCAAAGTGGCGGAATGCCTGCAAAGCTACAGCGGGACCTCGGACGGCGTCACCATCGGCGCCGCCCTGGTCCGGTCGTCGCCGGATGCGGGTACGGATTACGAGCTGGACACGGGGCTCTACATGACCCCGATCGATGTGCTCGTGAGATATGAGGTAACATCATGACAACCAACGCGAAAAGCGCATATGCAACAATCCTGACCTGGAACGGTCATGAAGTGGGGGAGGTCACCGAGATCGCCCCGCCCGAAACGTCGCTCGGGATGCATCCGGCAACGAACCATGCCTCCGGCGGATGGGTCGAGAAGATCCCCGGACTTCTGGAGGCCGGGGAGTTCATCGTCAAAGGCAACTTTCTCCCGGGCGACACCGAAGGCCAGATCGCCCTGCAGGCGGACCACGTCGCGAAGACCTCGAGGACAGCAGTCATCACGCTGCCGGCAGCGTTCGGCACGTCGTTCTCTATGACGGCATACTGTACGAAATTCAAGATCGCCACTCCGCAGGATGGATCCCAGGCTTCATTCGAAGCGACGTTCGAAGTGACCGGCGAAGTGACGTTCACGGTCGCAACCTCCACCGGACTGACCACGCCGTTCTTCACCGTCAGTTCCGGCGACATCATCCCGGCGGCTGCCAACGACGTCTACACCTACGTGGTCGAAGTGGCGACCGGCATTACGTCGATCACCGTCACCCCGACCGCAGCGGCCGGCACGATCACGGTCAATGGCAATGTCGTCGAGTCCGGGGAAGCGTCGTCCGCGATTACGCTCGGAGCTGCCGGCAGCGTTACCGAAGTGACGATCGTCGTGACCGAGGAGAACAAAGCACCGGTGACGTACGTGCTGTACGTTGCCCGGGCGGCGTCTTGAGGTGATGGATGACAACCATCACCCTCGACAAGGTCCGGCACCTCCGCTACACGGCGAACGCCATCGCCGATATCGAGGAAGTGCTCGGGGAAGGGCTCCAATCACTCCTCTCCTCGAACAAAGCGGCCGGCGTCAGGCACGCCAGGGCGTTCCTGTGGGGAGGCCTGAAACACGAGGACCGTCGCCTGCAGACACCCGGCGGTATCGAACGTGCCGGCGACCTGATCAACACCTGGTATGAGAACGGCGGCACGCTCGACTCTCTCTACGTGCGGATCTTCGAGGCCCTGCGAAACGACGGGTGGCTCCGTCCCCTCACCGAGGAGGAGAAGCAGAAGATCGAGGCGGACCTGGGGGAAGTGATGGGCCTCAAGGAGGAGGCCGGACCGGAGGAACCGTAACCGACTACCTCGATCGGGTTATCGACCCGGCATATGACCTCCTGGGAATCAGCCCGCGGGAGATCGGGGAATACACGCCAGCGGAGATCGACCGGATGATGAACGTGGCAGTGAAGCGGTGGAAGCGGGACCAGACCCTCGCCGACCTCCGGGCAGCACGGATCTGTTCGATCCTGACTTCCACCGAGGAGAAACCGCATCCGCCCCGCGAGTTCATGATCGATTACGAGACCGGCGAGGCCCCGAAAGAGCAGAAACGCCGACAGACCCCGGAGGAGATGGCCGTGATCCTTCGCAGTATCGCGGTCCGGCTCGGCGGGAAGGTGCGGAAAACATGACCAACGGCAACCTCGGAGATCTCTTCTGGCGTCTCGGCGTGAAGAGCACCCTGGATTCGGACATCTCCACCGCCGAGGGCCGGGTCGACGGGTTCGGCAAAACCGCCGAGGCCAGCGAGACGGCCACCAGGTCGCTCGCCGACTCGATGAAGATCGCCGGCGCGGTCGCCACGGGCCTCGGCGCCTCGATCGTCGCTCTCACCGACAAGTCGAAGAAAACGAACGCCGCGCTCGGGGTCACCGCCCTGCAGCTCGGTGTCTCGAAAGAGGAGATGCGCGACCTGGCACTCGCCACGACGAACGTCACGTTTCCGCTCGACCAGGTGCAGCAGTCCTTCGACCTCCTCACCCGCGCCGGGATGAAGAACAAGGAACAGATCGCCGCCACGGCCACGGCCTTCGATACCCTTGGCGACTCCATCGACAAACCCGCTGCGGAAGTGACCAAGGCCCTGATCCCGGCGTTCAACGCCTTCGACATCCCGCTCGAGAATGCCGCCGAAAACACCGACGCGCTCACCCACCTGTTCCGGAACACCACCATCGATCTGCAGGACTTCTCAAGCGCCATGAACTACCTGGCGCCGGACCTCGAGACGCTCGATATCGGCCTGGGCGATACCGCCGCCGTCCTCGAGGCCATGGCCGCAAAAGGCGTGCAGGGCTCGGCGGCCACCCGGGAGTTCCGGAAAGCCGTCACTGCAGCGGACGGCGACGTTAATGCACTCTACGAGGCGCTCGGTCTCACCGCCGCCGAGGTGGCAACGTACCGGGACCAGATCGAGAGTGCCGACGGCATGACGAAGGAGTTCGCTGCAGCAGCCAACGAGCAGTACGGCATGGTCGACAATCTCCGCCAGAAGTGGGATGAATGGTCGCTCTCGCTGGGATCGGCCCTCGAACCTCTCGACAGCGTGGGAGGAGTGCTGACGGCGGTCGGGCCGATCATGATGTCGGTTTCCATGATCCAGACGAGCACTGTCGTGCCGTCGCTGATGGCTACCGCCACCGCGGGATGGGCGGCCATGGCGCCGTTCCTCCCGTTCGTCGTCGCCATCGGAGCGGTGATCGCCATCGGCTATCTCCTCGAAACACGGTTCGGAGTGATCACCATGACGATCGGCTATCTCGGGGAAAAGGCGCTCTGGTTGCTCGGGCCGGTCGGGCTCGTGATCATGGCCTTCCAGCACTGGGAAGAGATCCCGGGCATCATCGCCGGCATCTTCGACACGGTCATGGCCCTGATCGAAGGTCTCGGCTCGTGGTTCAGGGATGCCGGGATGAATCTAATCGGCATGCTCGTCGACGGGATCCTGCACGCACCCATCTCTCCGATCGGTGCTCTTACCACCGTGCTCGGGGGAGTGGCCGACCTGCTCCCCCACTCGCCGGCGAAGGTGGGGCCGCTCGCCTTCGAGCCGAACTGGGACAGCTATCTTGTCGACCCGCTGGCGAAGAGCCGGGCCGGCGTGGAGCGGGCTGCCACCGAAGCGATACGTCCCGCGGCCCTGGCGATCAGAACCGGCACTGTGGCGGCAGGCACCACGGCCGCGGCCGGCTACATGCGGCCGATCCAGGTGAACGTTATCCTCGACCGGAAGAAGGTCGGGGAGGCCCTGGTCGACTACACCAGGATGAAAGAAGGACTGAGGAGCTGAGCAATGGCACAAGAAACAATGTACGCGGCGAAGGTGAACTCCCCGGAGACGACCCTCGCCTCCGGCATCGATGACTCGGCGACGACGATCGCCCTGGCCGACGCCTCGGTCCTCCCTGCAGGGCCGAACCTGGCCGTCCTCGGGACCGGGGAAGACGCCGAGACGGTTCTCTATACCGCGAAGGACGGGAACAGTCTCACGGGCTGCACCCGGGGGAAGGAAGGGACCGCCGCCTCCTGGCCTGCAGGAACGGCCGTGGCGAGGAGGATCTGCGCATACGATCACGACACCTTCAAGGCAAACGTCGAGGACCACGAGACGCGGATCGTCGGCCATCCCGCCTTCTTCGGGCGGAACGCCGTCATCAACGGGAATTTCGATGTGTGGCAGCGAGGGACGCAGACCGTGGGATCAAATATCATGGCCGCGTGTGATCGATTTAGTCATGACCGATGGCAGAACAATACGGTCGATCAGATCGCTTTAGCGTCGGCTCCGACGACGACCGGACACCCCGGGAATAGCAGATTTATCGCTCGGTGGAAGCGAACAAACCCTGAATCAGGATATCCTCGCCTTTGGTACATCGTGGAAAATAAGGATACGATCCCTCTTCGAGGGAAGACTGTTACGCTATCGGCCCTGATCTACATCTGTCAGTCTGACTCATCGCCTTTAGCAGCCGATGATAAGTTCGGTCTCTACCTTCGCGCCCACACCGGAACTGCCGACACGCTGGAACATATTGAAACGGGGATGACGGTCGTCGCCTCCGGATCATATGATCATACTCAAGACCAGTGGCAATTGTTAACCGCGACGGGGGTGGTCCCCGAAACCGCAAACAACCTGGCGATACATTTCTTTACGAACGAAGGGAACAACAATCTGCATTTCGCTTCACAGGTTCAGCTCTGCGCCGGGTCGGTCGCCCTCGACTATCAGCCCCGGAGCTTCGCTGAGGAGCTGGTCCTCTGTCAGCGATACTATCAACGACACAACGCGAGCGACGGCGCAGCAGCCCCCTTCTGCGTCGGGTCATGTATGGATACCGATACCGTTTATGGCGTCTTCCCGTTCTCGGAAATGCGGTCGGCCCCATCAGTGACCTTCGCATCAGCAGGATGTTTCAACATCCGAAGCGGCGGGGTCGATGAAACGGTCTCGGCTATCAATACGGGATCGGTCAGAAATGGATCTGCACTGATCATCGCGGATATTGGCGCGGCGGCTCTAACTCCCGGGTATGCTGCAATCCTGAGACAACGAAACGGAGCCGGGAGCGACGCCTACATCGCCCTCGACGCGGAGATATGATATCATGATGGACGAACAACCGAGATTCATCCCCGGGGACTATGAGATCCTCCGGGAGAACGGGGCGACGGTCAGCATCCGCCGATCTGACGGGGCGAGCATCCCTACCGACCCTCGGAACCGGGACTATGCCGAGTTCCTCCGGGTGACCGAGGCGGCCGAGGTGGCCGTCGTCGATATCACGCCGGCCCCGCCGACCGGGCCCACCCTCGAGGAGAAGGTGGCCGCCCTGGAGAAACAGCTCCGGAGCGTCACCACCGAGGGGTCCTTCGAGGAGGTCCAGGAGTTTAAGGACATCAAGGAGGGCGCCGCGAAGTGACCGGCTTTAATCGGGGCAATTTCAACCGGGAGAACTTCAACGCTCCGGAGGGCGAGACCCCGAGAGCGTACGCGCTTTTCATCAACGGCGAGGACTGCAGCGCATACCTGCAGGCCGGCAGCGTGATGATCGAGGACGACCTGGGATCCCGTAACACGGCCAGCTTCGAGCTGCAGGACACCACCGGGACGTTCCGGCCCTTGATGGGTCAGCACGTCGCCATCGTCTCGGAGGGGACGAGGACCGATTTCGGGGGGACGATCGATCACCTGAGAGAACGCGAGGAGGACGACGACCAGACCCTGTTCTATGTGGTGGACTGCGTCGATTACTGCCAGCTGGCGGACCGCTTCACGGTGGCCGAGGTCTACGAAGACATGACGGCCGGGGACATCATCAAGGATATCGTCGCCACCTACATGGCCGCCGAGGGGATCGACACGACCAACGTCCAGGACGGGCCGACCATCGAGAAGGCCGTTTTCAACTACATCTACGCGAGCGATTGTTTCGACGAACTATGTACCCTGACCGGCTATTCCTGGTATATCGACTACTACAAGCGCCTCTACTTCCATGCTGCGGGGCAGCGGGCCGCCCCGATATCCATCACCGACACTTCCAAGAATTACCGGAACCTGTGGGTGGACCGGGACCGGATCCGCTACCGGAACCGCCAGTACATCCGGGCCGGGAAGGACGTCAGCGACGAGCGGACCGAGAACTTCGTCGGCGACGGGACGGGGAAGACGTTCTCCCTTACCCTCCCGTGCGCGCAGGTACCCGCAATCACGGTGAACTCGGTCGAGAAGACCGTCGGGATCCGCCAGGTGGAAAGCGGGAAAGATTGGTACTGGTCGAAGGACGAGCGGGAGATCACACAGGACGACGCGGGGAGCGCCTTGGGGCCGGGGGATACCCTGGCCGTCACCTACCGGGGGCTGTTCCCGATCCTTGCAGTCAACCAGCTCGACGAGGAGATCGACGCCCGGAAGGCGATCGAGTTCGGGAGCGGGATCTACGAGGCGATCGACGAGGATACGAGCATCGACGAGCGGGGCATGGCCGTGAACAAGGCGAACGCCCTTCTCCGGAGGTACGGGTCGATGATGGGCCGGATCACCTTCGAGACCGACGAGGAGGGACTCCGGGCCGGCCAAGTCATCGACGTTTCCCTGACTCACCACAATGTCAGCGGGGAATACCTGATCGAGAGCGTCCACACCTCGGAGATCGACGATGCCGCGATTCTCAGGGCCTCGGTCTCGGCCGTCTCGGGGGAGGCGGTCGGCGGGTGGACGAAGTTCTTCCAGGCCCTGCAGAAGGCGACCCGGACGTTCGTCCTGCGCGAGAACGAGGTCCTTATCCGCCTGCGGTGGTTCACCGAGACGATCACGGTCAGAGATGAGATCAGCACCTCCACCGGGAGCCCGGAAAGCCGGGTCGGCTATGCCCGGGTGGGATATTCGGAGATCGGAGCATGAGAGCAGCAACCGCAGCAAAGCACATAGCGCGCAGGGTCGACGACGGGATCCCAATCCCGACGAACCTCTTCATCGACACGTGGGATGCCTGCACCTGGCGCCACATCGATCGGCAGGAGGTCCACAACCTCTACGTGATGGCCGGCCGGAACCTCCTCCGGGATGCCCTCTATGGGGACCCGATCACCGGCCTGACGAACTTCGGGGTCGGGGAGGGAACAACTGAGCCGAAGAGTAGCGACGAAGCCCTGGAAGCAGAGGTGTACCGGGACCTTATCACCCAGATGATCAAGAGCGACGGCCTGCTGACCGTGAAATACTACCTCCCGAGCGGCGAGGCGAACGACTACGATCTTACAGAGGCTGGGGTCTTCAACGCCCCCACCGGCGGAACGATGCCGGCCAGGGCCATCTACGACAAGATCGAGAAGAGCACGGATATCGAGGTAACCTACACCTGGGATTTCAACATCGGAGCGTCATAAAATGACTGAGTACACGAAGCACGACTGGGAGACGGGGGAGACGATCACCGCCGCCCTCATGAACCACCTGGAGACGCAATACGATTGCGTCCTGTCGCTGTCGGAGGGGTTCACAGGGGCGTACATAAAGCGCAATGCGGACGATGAATTTATCGTTTTATCCGGGGGCTCCGATCCTACCATTGATCCAGTCATAAATCTGAGTGGTAAAAACAGATCCGCGAATACAGGTAATATCAGGTTCTTTACCCCCAATTCTGCGAAGAGCGCCTCGAACCAGGTGATGACAATCACCGGGGTCACTGATACCCCGGCACTCGATATGAACAGCCATAAGATCGTCAGCCTCGCTGCACCGACAGCATCCGCGGATGCCGCCACGAAGAACTACGTTGATACCCGGCTCCCTACAGGTATCATCACCCTGTGGCATGGGACGATCGCCAATATCCCGACAGGGTGGGTGATCTGCGACGGGAACAACGGGACGCCGAACCTCCTCTCGAAGTTCGTATGCGGGGTGGCGACGGCGGCCACGAACCCCGGGGCCACGGGCGGCGAGGCCTCGCATACGCTGACCGAGGCGGAGATGCCGAGCCACCACCACACGTATTCCCTCTATAACCAGGTGAGCACCGGGAACCGGTCGACAGATGGCAACGTCGGGCCGAACACTGTCAACACGAGCGACACCGGCGGAGGAAGCGCCCACGAGAACCGGCCTCCGTTTTATGCGGTGGCCTACCTGATGAAGACCTGAGGGGAGGAAGCGACATATGGTTTATCAATGTGTACGATGCGACCGGGTCCTCGAGGATCCGGTGGAGCGGTCGGCGATCTACGTGATGCATGAGGAGATGATCGCCGAGGACGATGTGGAGATGAACAACTTCGATATCCGGGAGCGGGGCCTCTCCCTCGAGGACCTCCGGGCCCATGGGCGGGACCTGGTGGTGAAGCGCCGGGACGGGAGCCTCCATGAGAAGGCCAGCCTCGAGGACGAGGACCTCGAGGACATCGCCGAGGTGAAGCGGGCCACCGTCCGGGTAAAGACGCAGAAGACCGGGCTCGTCTGCAAGGACTGTTTCAAGCCCGACGAAGACTTCCGGATCTGGGGGACCACCCGGGAGGAGGACGAGGAGGCCGAGCGCCAGGCCCTCCTCGCCCGGGTCATGGCGATGAAACCACCTGGAAAAGAATAATCAAACGATCTTCGAATACACGACAATACCATATTTTATCGAGGCCCTCTGCTCCTCGAGGAACCGCCCCTCTTTCACGATCTGCACGGTCATTTCACTGGTCCCACTGTCGTGCTTTTGGAACGAGCACGAGACACGGAGGAGTATCCAGACTCAATCGCAACCATCGACGTAAATTCAATAACTAGGATCCTTACCAAAAAAGATCTATTTATCAAGGATCTCATCAACACATTATTTTGAACATGACCAAACACATTCTTCTTGTTGAACCGGATTACTACACACAATATCCACCAATCGGTCTATTAAAACTATCATCATATGAAAAAAGCCTTGGAAACACAACAGAACTTATTCGAGGGTGCAATATTCCCAAAAAAAGACCAGATAGAATATTTGTTACCAGTTTATTTTCTTGGAGCTGGAGACCTGTTTGGAGAGCGGTAAATTATTACAAGAAAAAATATCCTTCCACCCCCATTTATTTGGGTGGCATATATGCTTCTTTAATGCCAAAACATGCCAAATTGTCTGGTGCTGATTACATTTGTAAAGGCATTGTCCCTGAAGCAGAATCATTGATGCCAGATTACGAATTAAGGCCCGAATGGGATGGAAGTATAATTTTCTCATCAAGAGGTTGCAATCGAAAATGTGGGTTTTGTGCAGTCCCCAGGATTGAAGGTAGGTTCAACTCTGTTAAATCATCAATCAAAGACTTTGTTTGGCCAAAACATACCAGAATAATCTTTTTTGATAATAATTTTCTTTGGAATGAGAATAAATTTGAAATTTTAAATGAATTGATTGAATTAGATAGATCTGTTGACTTTAATCAAGGATTGGACGCCAGACTCATTAATGAAGAAATTGCAGAATGCCTTGGAAAATTGAAATATGAAAGTTCGAATTCAATACGACTTGCTTATGACACGATAATGGAAAAAAAGGCAGTTGAAAATGCAATAAACCTATTTTCCGAGAATAATATCAAAAAAAGAAGAATTCTTGTATATGCTCTTTTCAATTACGAAGATACTCCAGAGTCATTTTTAGAAAGGGTTATCGATATTCTCAAATGGGGGTCTGTTTGCTACCCAATGAGGTTTGAACCTTTGAGAGCTCTTGAAAAAAACTTGTACGTATCAGAAAATTGGACTAAAGAAAGGATCGAAGCTGTACAAACTGCAAGAAGAGTAATTGGATATGGGGGGGCATTTCCACCATATCAAGGGCTAATTGATAAATTTCAAAATGCGAGCGACTTTGATGAAGCTTTTCAATTACGCGAGTATAAAGGGGACTCATAAATGAGATGCGAATGTTGTGGGAAAAAAATCACAGGAAATTTCCATGGACCATTCGAAAATGGTGAATATTACTGTGATCGGTGCTGGAATGACCCATGTTTGTTTTTCCCTGAAAAAATTGAGCCCGTATTATTGAACAATATCGAAGAAGATGGGAAATTTCACAATGATACGATTTTGGAGCTTATTGACCAATTTAGAGAACATTCGATAAATCCGCATAAAAATATCAGGAATATCTGGATAGAGGTTATTGGAAAAAATTGCGTTGATGTTCCCGTCGTAAAAATGCATCAAAAGGGGAACGATATATTCCTTGGGAAATTAAAGGCCTATGAACTTCTGTTATTGTCATATGTTGAACAGTGGGTCGAAGATGATGATTCTAATCCGGGGTATCAAAGAATTTTATCAAAATCCAGAAGCCGTGAGATTAAGGAGTATTTAAAAAATTGTCCTATACCATTGATACCATCTCTACTCGGCAGTTTCCATGAGGGCGAGTATTTTGAAATCAATGATGATATTGGAACCCTGAGACTCCCAATATTGCCAAGTACGATTTCTTTACTAGATGGTCAACAAAGAACTGGAGGATTTGCAGCCCTTTTTGATGAATTCAAAGAGTCATTACAAAAAGGTCAATTTGAGGGTAATCGAGAATTAGAAAATTTTTACCGGAAATTATTGACTTTTGAGGTGCCAATTGTGTTAATCAATACGAGGGAGATTGCTAAAAATTTAAGGAAAAATAAGACCACTCATTCGAAATTAGAGCCAATTGATATTGATACTGCATTTTTCATTATAATAAATAAAACTCAAAAAGGTGTAAATGCCTCGTTGAAAGATGAACTCGCCTATCGAACACTTGGGGCAGGTATTGAGGGAATCCCGGTAATAGAAAAAGAACGATGGAGAACAGAGATTGTTCCTATCGCAAATAAATTGAGTGAAGCGGGCGCTCCTCTTGAGGGTCTAATAAATCTGGGTGGCATCCCAGGATTGAAGAAACCTGTTCAACTTAATGGATTTGTGACATCACTAAAAAATTTATATGTAAATAATGAGAATTTCAAATCAATAAGCGATGATGAAAAAACACAATTTGTTTCAAGTTATTGGCAAACAATACGTGATAAATTCCCCTTCGCTTTTGAAAAAGATTCATATAATAATTACATTATTACGAAATCGATAGGCGTTTATTCTTTCAATTACCTTGCCAGCGATGTTTTTGATTTTTGTATAAGAAAAGGCATCAATCCGTTAAAGAAAGAAAATTTATTAAATATTATTGAACCCCTTGGGAAAATGGATTGGAATATTGATACATCAAAAATGGCCTATTTTGCCGGGAAAAAAGGCGCAAAACACGCTTATGAATTGTTACGTGATCAAATATCTTTGGAAGTTTGAATCTGAATAAATTCAATAAATATTTCAATTTATTTTACATCGCCTAAAATGGGAAGGTTTTTCACCCGGTGTTTTCATTTTTTATTCAGAGGGAAAAATTTGAGAGCAGTAAATTTAGGAACAATAAATATTGAAGGATTGGTAGAAGGTGAGGAATTAATCAAGTCAGCACGAAAACGAAGTGTAAAATATACCTATAAAACCGCGCCTAAAGAAGAATTAGAGAAGTGGACTGATCAAGGGTGGATGAAATATGGTCGTAGTTCAAAAACTCGTGTAAGATTAAAAAAAGAAAAAAATATTGGCCCTGCTTTTGAAGATCAGATCTGGTCCATATTTTATAAAATGGGTTTTTCTGAAATGAACCATCACTCAAATTTTTCCATTCCAAGATTCGATACAGGCACAACGAAGCAAATTGATGTGTTTGCAAGGGAAGAACAATGTATTTGTTTAGTTGAGTGCAAAGCCGCTGAAAAACCTCATACTAAAGTTTCATTGGGAAAAGATATTCATGAAATGGAGGCCATTCGGCATTATATTGAAAGAACAATATTTGCACACTATAAAAATAAAGGGAATCAACAGAAATTTAAAGTTATTTGGATATTAGCGTTAAAAAATATTGATTTAAACGATAATGATAGAAATCGAGCAAATGGTGCAGGAATCATCATTATCGAAGACTCAATGGCCGAATATTACACCCTTTTATCAAATCACTTTGGTAATTCTTCGAAATATCAATTTCTTGCTGATATGTTGCCTCACAGGGATATACCTGATTTACTTGAACCTGTACCTGCAATTAAAGGTAAAATGGGAGAAACTGAATTTTATTCTTTTGTAATTGAACCAGAAAAACTATTGAAAATCGCTTATTTATCCCATCGCGGAAAGACAAACGATGAATCTATTAATACATACCAACGAATGGCAAATAAAAGTCGGCTCAAAAAAATCGCTGAGTATATCAAAGAAAAGCAAGGAATTTTCCCAACAAGTATAGTCATCAACCTTGAAAGGGAGAAGGGCATTAAATTTGAGTCTGCAGAAGGAATGGCGGGAAGAAATGCAGTATTAGGTAGATTACATTTACCTAACCAATACCGTTCTGCTTGGATCATTGATGGACAACATAGATTATACGCTTATTCAGATTTGGAGGAAGCAAAAACAGCTACATTACCTGTCATTGCCTTCGTCAATTTAAAACCAGATCTGCAATCGAGACTTTTCGTCGACATCAACGGCGAACAGGTAAAAGTGAGTAAGAATTTACTAACTGATCTTTATGCAAACCTACATTGGAATTCAGATAAACCAAATGAGCAGTTACTGGCACTGAATTCAATAATTATTAAAGATTTGAATACTGATCCAAAATCACCATTTAGAGACCGCATAAAAGAGGAAAGTGGTCAAAAATCGGCTGAAAAAAATATTACTCCAACAACGATTGACGACGAATTTAAAAAATCGAAATTGATTGGATTCACCGTGAGGAGAAACGACAAATACATCTCTCCAGGACCTCTTTTTAAGGAAGATTTAGACTCTTCACGCAGACATGTCAAAGATGTAATTTGTGAATACTATTCATTATTCTTGGAAAATGAAAGTGTCAGAAAACAATGGGATTTAGGTAATTCTGAAGGAGGTTATTTAAGAACAAATTTAGGAATTAAGTCTACTTTGAGGTTATTAGGTTATATTTTACATCATCTCGAACATGTTGACAATATCAATGTTAGAAATCAAAATAGTCAAAAATTAAAATCTAATATCGCACCATATGTCAAACCTGTTGTTGATTATTTAGCGACAGCTCCCGCTAATGTCCTGAACGACTATAGAAGGTCCGGAGGTGAAAGTGGCGTAAAAAGTAGCACATTTACGTTAGTGAGCGAAATTAACAAAATACATCCAAGTTTCAAACCACAAGGTTTTGAGGATTATATCAAGCGGACCGATACATCAAATAATGCCCGGGCTTACGAAATATGTTCAAATATCGAACGAGACATTTCCAAAAATGTTATTTCCGTTTTAAAGAGCAAATTTGGTGAGAATATTGATCAATGGTGGCGAGATGGCGTAAAAAATTCAATTCGACGAGATGCGGAAGAGAGAGCTCATACAGATGGAGATTATAGTCAAGAATACGAAAAATACCTCTATCTAATTGATTTGAAAGAGATAATTAGCGACAACTGGGGACTTTTTGATAATATTTATACTATTGATGCAAAAGCAAATGATAGTAAAAAGAAAAAATTGGACTGGTTCATTCAAATCAATGAAATACGTAGGATTGTTGCTCACCCAGCAAAAGGTGGTGTAACGCCTGATGAATTAGCTTATCTGGAAAGAATATACGATGATATAACAGAAAACATTTCAACATATTTAAATTCAAAATGAAGATTCTATTTCGAGCTACGTGACAGTCAAAATTTCAAGATAACCATAATCCTGAACATGTGTCCGAGGGGCTTGATTCGAACCAACGGACCACCGGTTCCACCTTTCAAGGATCGCAATTAAAACAGAAAAATTATCTGTCCTTTTTCCTGAACTTTCCGTAATGAAGTCGAAACAATCAAAATTTTTATTCATCCTTGCTACGATCGCCTGTATTGCCGCTCTCGTCATCTCGGCCGGTTGCGTCTCCCGGGTCGAAGGTAGCGAGGCAACTCCGACACCGACACCAGCGCCTACGCAGCCACCATCGATCACGGCAGTACCGACATCAACACCTCAAATCTCCGGAAGCGACACTATTCGCATCGGCGCATTCAATATCCAGGTCTTCGGCACCACGAAAGCAGCGAAACCCGAAGTGATGGACACCCTCGCCGATATCATCCGCACCTACGATATCGTGGCCATCCAGGAGATCCGGGACAAGACGCAGACCGCCCTGCCCGCCCTGGTCGATGAAGTCAACGAGGACGGCTCGACCTACGCTTACATCGTCAGCGAGCGGCTGGGCCGGACCTCCTCGATGGAGCAGTACGCCTATCTCTACGATACCGGAACGGTCGAGCTCGCCGGCACCGCCGAAACCTATCCGGAACCCGAGGGCACCGATCCTTTCCACCGTGAGCCCTATATCGCCTCGTTCAGGGCACTTTCAGGCGACTTCGATGCAACCTTCATCGTCATCCATACCGACCCTGACGAGGCCACAGAGGAGATTAACGCCCTGTCCGATGTCTTGGCCTACGTACGCGGTGCAAACCCCGACGAGCCGGATATCGTGGTGATGGGCGACCTCAACGCGGACGGGTCCTACTTCGACGAGGACGGGCCCTGTACTCTCAGGTGCAGCGAGTACTTCTGGTGCATCGACAACGGCATGGACACCACCACCTCGGCGACCGACTGCACCTACGACCGGATCATCGTCACCGGTTCGATGGAGCAGTATTTCCAGGGTGACGGAGGCGCGGCAGGCGTGTACCGGTTCGATACGATCTATGGCCTGAGCGAGGAGGAGACGAAAGCGGTCAGCGACCATTACCCGGTGTATATGGTGTTCTCGGTGGGTGACGGCCAGGTGATTGCAGCAACATCTGCTCCGACCGTGACGTATACTCCTGCTGCTACTCCGACAACCCCGCGGCCGACGCCGACGCCGACACCGACCCCGGCGCCGACAACCGTCGCACCCACTCAAAGTTCAGGCTCTTCGGTAGAGATCTCCGGCCTCTCGCTCGGTGACGATTGGGTGGAGATCACCAACCCGGGCTCGTCGTCGGTCTCCCTGAACGGATGGAGCATCGAGGACGATGGAGCGACGCACACCTACACGTTCTCCTCGTTCACGCTCGACCCGGGCGCATCTGTCAGGATCCATTCGGGGCCGGATGCAAAGGGGATGAGCGACACATCGACCGACCTGTACTGGACGAGCCAGTATGTCTGGAATAATGACGGGGATACGGCATATCTGTATGATTCGAGCGGAAAATTGGTAGATACTGAATGAAAGAGGGGATGATATTTTTGGAGCAAAAAGATTCCTTCATGGTCGAAAAGACGGACTGGCGCAATCTTCTCTATCCTGCAGAGTGGGGCCTCCGGTTCTTCATTGCCGGCGCGTTGGTCTGGCTTATCGGGCAACAGTGGCATGATGTAATCGTCACGATTGCCTTCTATATTCTCGGTATTGGTCTGATTGCATCGTTTGTGTTACAGATGTGGGTGATGAAAAGGAATTTGCATAGGATATTCCCGTAATATCTTTCACGGGTCGCAAATAGACCTCCTCAGATCGCCATTATGAGCGGCGGTGAAGGCATATTCTCTCAGGGTGGCGGGCCTGCCCCCTACAATTGAAAATAAAAAAAGATCAATCTTCAAAGTAAATCGAGTTTATATTAAAACCCGTTCTTTCTGCAAAGGTTTTGCGTTTCTCGGCATTTCTGTCATAGATTCGTTTTTTTACTCGTGAAGCTTCTTCAGGGGAACGAATTCTTCCATTTGGAGCAACATTAGGACACTCTAATTCACCACTGGAAAGCCCGAACTGTCTGCAGATATCAGGACGACTATCATAAATTGCACATGTATTATCTTCTTTTAAGAATACACATGCTCGATCCGGCGTGTCGGTAATAACTATTGTGAATTTTCCAAAGAAACGAGAAGGCGTGTGTATTTCTTTAACGGGTTTTTGGAACAAATGCCTATTTTCATTGATTAACTGAGTATCCATTATAAAATATTCACAACACCAACCACATTTTTGACACGGCCATTCTTTTAGAGTTCGCTTTCCTTTTTCCCGTGACATAAAAATAAATTAATTCATTTGTATTTAAATTGACTATATTCTTGTTATTTAACGCTCGAACTCCTACGAGACTAATCCCTGAGAAGAATCCTCCAACCAATGATACATGAAATCCTCGATGAGATGTACGAGGCAGGGGATCCCGTTGTCATGGCCCATGGTTTGTGAAAGTATACATGATTTCTACATCTTCATATTCTTGAAGAAATCTAGGAATTCTAGATTAGATTATTTTCAAAAGAAATATACATCCGATTATTACAATTTAATTGAATGGGGCATTATACTAGGTTTAAAATCGGTCCATGCGAATGGAGTTTCAAATATCAAGTTCCACATTTTTTAATATTCATTTTTGATGAAGAAGAATTTTATTTTGACGAAGAAATTGTCGATGGAGAACTGCAATATTATAATTTTTTAGGTTATCGAACGACTGGGGAGGCAGTATTGAAAAAACTAGATAAATATGGATTTGATTTTAATTTCCTTGAAGAAATATACAGAGAATTTGAAGAAGATATTGAATCATTGTATTCCGATGCGATTGAAGAAGCGCCGTATATGAACTGTATTTTTAATTACAACGAGGATTATTCTGAAGAAGAAATTGAAAAATATTCTAGTGATAAAATTGGTCAGATTTCGAAATCAGCCTATGATCAGTTTTTCGATGAAAATCGATCAGATATCGAAATCTTTGTTGATTTTTTAAATATTTGTTCTGATACTGAAAAATTCAAGTTATTTATCTTAAAAATGGCCGAGATGGGCGCCTCTTTTCCGAGAGGTAATGAGGATTCACCTTTTAAGCCTGATGGAAATGATCTAATCGATAATATTTGGAGTTTCGCTACTAATTACATATTATATCTGCCACCTGAGATTGTAAAGGTAGCAGAATTCTTGTTCTTACTCGAAGATGATTTTCCCGATATTGTTGGATTTTTCTTTGCTAGAACAATTCTATCCGTTTATGATTCAAATATTACAGTTGAGGTTGATCTTTCAGACATAATCGAACCTATAGAAGATGCACAAAATATGCATCAATGGATTCAGGATGAGATTCTAAGAAAAATAAACCTCTATAATAAAACTTTTAGGTGTCTTACTTCTGGAGATCAAGCCCTACACCAGATATTTATTAAACAAAAATTATCTAAAAGCATTGTTGAATTAAGTCAAATCTCTGATAAATACGAAAAAGGAAAGAATTTTGAAGATTTTATCAGACAATTATTTTCAATAAATCCTGAATTCATTTTTTTTGACTCAAATGTTAATCTTAAGGATGAAGAGATCGATTTAATTTATCGAAATAATTCAAATCGCCCGTTTTGGATGTCATTCCATTCGCCTCAAATCTTTATTGAATGTAAATATTGGCAAAAAAGAGTTGAAGCTAAACATTTTGGGATTTTTGAAGGTAAATTGATAGATCACTCTAATTTGTGCAAAATTGGTATTTTTATCTCAATGAGTGGTTTTACTTCGGGATTTAATGAAAAGCTAAAAAGGATGGGGCGAGATGATCATACAATAATACTGATATCAGGGGATGATATTATCAAATTTTTGAACACATCAATTGATTTCTATGATTGGCTAGAGAACTTGGTTTCATCTTCAATAAAGTAGATAATAACGATAATTGTCGGCTCGGCAACCCTCGCGCGGGTTTCAAAAAACAGAGAGATTCAAACTTCACGTAAGAATCCCGGTCGGCGCATGGAGACAAACGTTCCGAATCGTTACTCTTTTTTTTAAATTTGCTCGCTAGATTGTGATATGAACAATGTTGCACTTGCAACAGTTGATGGTTCGTTCCATACCGGCGTCAGCAGGCGTGGATGACCGATGGGAGCCTTTGACCCGCCCTCCTTATACGAAAATCACACCTATTATTTCAGGGAATGAGAGGACCACATTTCTTTTTTAGAATCACAAGATGGCGATAGGAGCTCGTGGAACGTGCAACACCATTTCCTTTAACGATCGGTACTGCGTACTACTTAGCTATGATTGAGAAGGAAGACCGGTATACCCGGATCCGGGAATTTCTTCAACGCCGGTATCCGGAGGCGGTTTCGATCTCCACGATCTCGCGTACCTTGAATATGAACCGCGGTTCCGTGGCAAAATATCTCGAGGTCCTTCAGTCTCACGGTCATGTAATCATGAAACCCTTTGGCAAGGCCAAATTGTACTCTTCAGCTCAAAACGTCCCGTTCGATGATCTTTTCGACTATCTTTCCGATGCGATCGTCATCCTCGACGCGGACCTCCATATCCTCATGGTGAATAAAAGTTTCATCGATACCTTCAACATCCATTCCGGAAGAAACATCATCGGAAGCGAACTGTCCCGGATCAATCTAACGCTCTTTGATAATCCCACGATCTGGGAAAATATCGATCGAATCCTTAATTCCCAGACCTTCATAAACGAGATGCTGCTGATCGAGCGCGGGACTGATAGGATATTTCTCACGGAATTCATCTCCACGATAATATCTTCCATCTCGTTTACCGGAAAAGCGGGGATTATGATAAGTCTCCGGGACATCACCACATGGAAAAAAACCGAAGAGGCGTTGAAAAACAGCGAACGTAAGATCCGCACCCTTTTCGAGAAAGTCCCCAGCGGCATCTTCCTTTTCCAGGAAGACGGGACCATTCTGAATGCAAACCAGGCTGCACTCGAGATCCTCGGCCTCGCAAGGTTCACCGACCTTGAAGATTTTAAGCTCTATGACATCATGTGCTCCCGGGACATAATCCAGGGCCTGATCAGGAAAGGGAAGATTGCTGAATTGACTCTGTCATGCAATTTTGATCGGCTGAAATCGGAGACCCTTACGTCGACCAATAAATCCGGCGTCGCGTATTTCCAGGTTGTGTTTGCACCGGTCACCGATAAAGTGGGAACAGCGCCCCGTGAGTTTTTTATTCTTTTCCTCGATATCACGGCAAAGAAGATTGCCGAGAAACGGTTCAAAGAGCGATACCAGGGGATAATGAGCAATCTTCCGGGGATCATCTACCAGTTCTATGCCCGCGATTCCGGCGAATGGGGAGTCTATTACGTCAATGAACGCTCGCAGGAGATCTACGGGGTGACGACAGAGCCGCTGGACAACTGGTTCGAGAGGTACGGTGCATGCATCGCCCCGGAAGACCAGGAATGCTGGTTCGAATCGATCAATGATGTGATACGGAGGGTTGCACCGTGGGAGTTTGAGGGACGATTCCTCAAACCCACCGGGGAGGAGATGTACATCCGGGGAGTGTCGCAGCCGGTGCGCCTGAAGAACGAAACGGTCTGGAACGGGATTTTCCTCGATATTACCGACCGGAAGAAGGCAGAGGAGGCACTGCGCATGAGCGAAGAGCGGTTCCGGGGTATCGCCAGTAACCTTCCGGGGATCGTCTACCAGTTCTATGCCCGCGACTCCGGTGGATGCGGCATGTATTATGTCGATGACCGTTCCACCGAAGTCTATGGTCTCCCCCCCGACCCCCTGGATACCTGGATCCAGCGATACGGCTCCTGTATCGCTCCGGAAGACCGGGAACGCTGGTTTGAGTCGATGAGGGATGTGATACAGAGAGTTGCCCCGTGGGAATTCGAGGGGAGATTTATCAAGCCGACCGGAGAGGAGATGTTCATCCGGGTACTCTCACAATCCGTCCGGCTGAGGAACGAGACAGTCTGGAACGGGATCATCCTCGATATCACCGACCGGAAGAGAGCGGAAGAGGCGCTTCGCAGGACCGAATTGAAGGAGGTCCGGTACCACTCGTTCTTTGAGAACACCTGCAACGGTGTATTAATCTATGAACCGGTCGGGCAGGGAGAGGACTACATCATCAAGGATGTCAACAAGGTAACCGCCACCCTCCTGCGGATGAACAAAGAAGACCTCGTCGGAAAGAAACTCTTCGAGGAATTTCCCGATCTGCCGAACCCTTACATACCTGATCTCCTCTATCGCGTTCTGACCACCGAAAAGCCAGAGTTCGTTACACCGCTCAAATACCGGAACCGCGAGGACTTTCCCTGGATCTCCCATTATGTCTTCAAACTTCCTTCCGGGGAGATCGCGTCGTTCATGATCGACGTCACCGAAGCGGTGATCGAGGATACAGGCCCCGGCGCCTAGCTCGCACACCTTCCGGCGGGACCCCCTCTTTTTTGCGCTCATCCTTTCTCGCCATCCATGCATCTGTGAGTGGAGTATTGGCGAGCAATAATCGATCGCGCATCTTTTCGCAGGGGAGGGGACCCGGGAGTATTTTTCCACGCAGAGGGGAAAAACGGGAGTATTCCTATAATCATTGACCGTAGGGGTCTTCACGTAATGGCGAGCAATAAAACGCAGATTTATCCGTGCCATGGTGAAACTTCAGTACGTGGATGAAAGTCCACAATACCGGAAACGAGCGAAACAGCATGGGCGAGGCAGCCGGGATCCACAATAACGTACGTTGAGGTCAACAACTTTCGACGAGTATCGCCTCGGATATGTGGACTCCAGCCGAACACACCGATCAATGTATGACCGGAACAATAGTTCAGTATTTTGGTCGCGGGATCGTCACTACCCGTGCAGGCCCCTCTTTTCCGGCACGAGGTAGTAAACATGGAGACGAAAGTAGGATATTTCGCGTCTCTGGAGCAGTACAAACCCAGAGATGCACTGGAACAGGCAGTTCGAGCAGAGAATGTCGGATTCGACTCGGTCTGGGCCGACGACCATTTCCACCCGTGGTACCACACCAATGCACAGTCCGCACAGGCCTGGGCATGGATGGGAGCAGCACTCGAAGCAACGAAGAGGGTCTTTATCTCCACCTGTATCACCTGCCCGATCATGCGATACAATCCGGCGATTGTCGCGCAGACGTTTGCAACACTCCGGCAGATGTATCCGGGAAGAGTTGGTATCGCCGTCGGCGCCGGCGAGGCCATGAATGAGGTCCCGGTGACAGGCGAATGGCCAAGCGTCCCCGAGCGGCAGGATATGACGGTGGAAGCCATTGGAGTGATGCGTCAGCTCTGGGGAAGCCAGGAGCCCGTCACCTTCAAGGGGAAGTATTTCACCCTCGACAAGGCGTTCATGTACACCAAACCCGAAGATGAGGTTCCCCTCTACTTCAGCGGAATGGGTCCGAAGGGTGCACGGCTTGCAGGGAAATACGGCGACCACCTTATGACGGTGGCTGCGGACCCGTCCGTGCTGAAGAACGTTACCATCCCGAACTTCGTAAAGGGTGCGGCTGACTCGGGAAAAGACCCCGCCAAGATGGAGCGTGCGATGCTGATCTGGTACTCCGCCGATCCCGACTATGACAAAGCAATTGAGGGACTGCGCTTCTGGGCCGGTTGCCTGGTTCCTGCCATGTTCAAGTACAAGGTCTACGATTCAAAGGAGGTCGAACTCCACGCAAACCTTGTCGGACATGACATGATGAAAGAAAACTTCATGGTTGCAACCGATGCGGAAGGGCTCATCAAGGAGATCGAGAGATTCAAAGCCGCCGGAATCACTCATTTCTGCCTCGGAAATTCGAGTCCCGATGTGAATCTGGGCATCGATATCTTCAAGGAAGTAATCCCGGCAGTGAAAGACTGAGGTCAATCCATCTTACTCTTTTTACCTGCCTGTGGGACTGGAGGACGATTATGGAACAGAAGAAGGTCATGGATATCTTTGAGCGAGGGATCGTGTTTCTTCCCGATCTCGAGATCGAGAGTACGAAAAAACCCTGGTACCCACATCCCGAGTGGAAAGGGGTCTTTCTCAAGGATCTGGTGACCGAAAAAGAGACCAGTGGTACGTTCAGTTACCACCTCGTCCGGGTGTGGAAGGACCATGAGGTCATGTACCATGACCATGAAACACAGTGGGAATGGAATCGTATCATCGACGGGAAGGGAGTCTTTTTGTTCGAGGACAGGGAAATTACCCTCGCGCACGGTCAGACGTTTGTCACCCCCCCAGGGATCCGTCATGCGGTGAGTGCATACTACGAGGATCTTTCGCTGCTGGCAGTGTTCGTACCGGCGCTTGTATGAACCGTCGCATGGGGATGTTTCTGTACCTGTACCATTCCATGTTCGGAGGGAATGAATCCCCCTACTTCACACCCCTCCCAGCATGAAAGAAGGCATAATTATCGTTATTTTTCGGTATCGGCACCCTTTTCAGGGGGGGGGTGGATTCCAGGACGTCGGCGTACAGCCGAAATCTGTTGTCGACGGTGAAGCGATCAGCACAGAGGTCATCGACGGGGCACATCAACCTCAACACAGTCGGCACATTGCATCCCATTCATCGGGGGATAAATGAAATCGCAATAATTCTCTTTGGGCATGGATTTGCTTCTATTTTTAAAAAAAATATCCACTGTTTTATAATCGGCCGATTCTTACGTGGAGGGGTCTCTGCCGGTTCACCCGGCCTCCACCGTCGCTTCATGTTCCAGCCCACGGTCATACACAAGGGTAACATACCGTGCCTTGAACATCTCAATTGCGGGAGCGATTAACAACGCGATCAACCAGCCGATGGCTGGAATCCCGGCAAATGCTCCGACAATAATGCCAAGAATGATGGAGATGATCCAGAGGATAAGTATGAGGACAATGTAGTTGCCCCACCCGATTTTCTTGATATGACTGAGAATTGCGCGAAGATCGAATGCGTCCATCAGAATGCCGGTACGTGCCGCCCGGACTTTCGCGATTACTTGCAGGAGATCGAGCACGAAGAAGAGAACAATGAGGAGGGGAATAAGTGCGATAAGAACCAGTCCGGCTGCCACAAGAGTTCTTCGGATAATGATTTCAGGATCCCCCGCACCTGCAGGAACCATGAAAATGGGACTCGCCACCGCAAATAATATGCCTCCGATGATGAGGCCTACAATGATCAGGGGAATGAGGAAATAGACAATCCATATGATATTCAGTTTCCACCCATCAAAAAAGAGTCTCGCCCACCTGTCAACACCCGGCGGTTCGATCCCGCCTTCAAATATTCGGTAACGATATCCGGAGAATAGGGGGATGAGTCCCATGGTGAACGTATTTATCAGTACGCAGACAAACAGGAGCCCCCATCTCTCCCACTGCTCCCAGAGCGCATCGTGCGTATACGCATAGGAACGATTGAGCAGTTCATCGATATCCATCGCCATTGATCATAACCGGACAAGACTCTGAGCAATTACTATAAAAATCACGAGGCTCATGCAGGGAAATCTCTCGTCATATCTGAGCAGACTTAAAGAATCAGGACATATCGAAATCAAAAAAGAATTTCTGGAAAAAAGACCCCATACCATGCTCCGGTTCACCGAACGAGGACGATCTGCGTCTGATGAATCGCGGCAATGTATAGAGCGTACTTTTTACCGGACTAAAGTAGATTCCATGTTTTTTACGCCAGTACCCCGTTTTTATGATACTCGGAAACCAACGGTATGCAATGAACATGCTCCTCGGCATCGGCAACACCCTCCGCCGGGACGACGGCATCGGGTGCATCGTGGCACAGCAGTTCACCCACCCGGGCTGGAAGGCCATCGAGTGCGGGACTGCACCGGAGAACTTCACCGCCGTTGTGCGAAGGGAGCAGCCCGATATTCTCGTCCTCGTCGACGCCGCGGACATGGGCCTTGCCCCAGGCGACCTTCGCCGCATTCCGGCGGATAAGATCCAGGACGTCGGCATCGGCACCCACCAGCTCCCCCTCTCCCACCTCATTGCCTACCTTGCCTCCGATGCGAAAGTGATCACCTTCATCGGGATACAGCCGAAATCGGTTGCCGACGGCGAAGCGATCAGCACAGAGGTCATCGACGGAGCACAGCGGCTGATGGCGGCGATCCGGCAGGGCGAACTCGACCAGATTCCCGTGTATTCGCGAGAAGGGATCTAACGGAGCGCGGTATCACGCGTCCGCCCAGTTGTGGGGAAATTACCGCAGAAAAAAAGGGTTTTTGGGCCCGGAGTGATATCCCCTGCCCCGAAGAGGAGGGGCCTGCTCAGGGGCTATCGCCTGCGGGGAGCGAGCGAGAGACGAGCGAAGTCCTTCGATTGGGTCCGGGGGAGGTGCAACCCCTCCCGGAAGAGGAACTCTACGGGCACTTTAGAGCCATTTTTAAGGCTTTATTCCACGATCATGTTCTCCGAGTACCGGTCCTCGTCGGCGAGGAGGAACTCGTCGCTCATGTGCAGGGCATCCACCGGGCAGGCATCGTTGCACTGTGAGCAGAAGATGCACTGGGTCACAAAGATGCGCACCTTTTTTGTATCAGGCAGAAATTCGATGGCGTTCGCCGGACAGACCCGGATGCAGAGCTTGCAACCGATGCAGGTATCGCGGTCGTAGAGGATCTTTCCCCTGAAATTGGGGGGCGTTTCCACCGGCGGATTGATAGCCGCGTTCCCTTCCTGCACCGATTTGAGGTACTTCGTCACCGAAGAGGGGAGGTACTTGGCCGGGAATAAATTGGTCGCAGGCCGCTTGAAGAACTGCCTGAGCACTTCAGGAATTGCAGGGAGAAAACTCACAGCACACCACCTCCGCCGATGTAGGCATCAAGCACCATGAAAACCAGCCCCAGCAGTCCCAGGCCGCCAAGGTAGCCCCAATAGATGGAGACCACGTGGGTGATACGGAACCGGGCCATACCCACCCTGATCACGGAGACGGAGAAGAAGATCACCGCCAGGATTTTGAGCAGGAAGAAGGCGAAATCTGCCGCAAGCGCTGCGTTGGGGCTCAGGGCCACAAACCACGAGATATTCCACGGCAAAAAGAGTGCCACGGCGAGCGCCGCCATGGCTACGGTTTTCACCCCCTGCGCAAGGTAGAACAGGGCCAGGTTCCTGCCGGAGTACTCCACGAGCAGCCCGCCGCACAGCTCGGTCTCCGCCTCCGGCGTATCGCACGGCACCCTGGAGAGCTCTGCCGGCGTCACCCATGTGAGCACGATGAGCAGCAGCACGCAGCCAATGATACCCAGCGGCCCCACCACGCTCCAGATGGTGATGCCGCTCGCCGTGCCGGCGATGGTGGCAAGTGAAAAAGGATCGGCGATACCCGCTGCGGCAAGCCGCCAGGCGATGGCGATGACCGCGATGGCCAGGGGCAGCTCGTAGGACATCATGGTCACCATCTCACGCTGCGACCCCACGGTGGCGTAAGGCGACCCGGAGGCGAACCCACCGGCGACCAGTGCAAGTGCCGGCACGGTGAGCAGGTACATCACCAGAATGAGGTCTCCGTAGCCCGCAAGGACGGGGAGGAACCCGCCCAGGGGGATATAGAGAAGGATCACGATGGAAGATGCCAGCGCCAGCACCGGTGCCATATTGAACAGGCACGGGATGGCGTTTTCCGGGACGATGGAGTCCTTGGAAAGTAGTTTTGCCACGTCACGGAAGGGCTGGCGTATCGGCGGGCCGATCCTCGCCTGCATGCGGGCGGCGAACTTGCGCTCGATACCCATGAATACCAGCCCGGCAAGCATACCGAAGAGCGCCACGGCAACGGTCCCTCCAAGGACCAGTACAGGATCGACTCCCAGGATCATGACCATTGCGCCAGCCTCCTCGTCTTTTCGACCGACAATCGATGGAGGTCTGCTTTGGTGAGGATATCGGTCCGCTCACCGTGCACCACTGCCACGCGGTCGGTGCAGGACATGCAGGGATCGATCGACGCGACCACGATGGGGATATCCGCGATCTGTTCCCCTTTCAGCATGTTCAGCCAGGACATCTGGTTGCTGTAGGTGGATGCCTTCACCTTCCAGCACTGCGGGTTCGTGTTGCCATCCATGCGCACATAGTGAAGACACTCGCCCCGCGGCGCCTCGATCCGGCCGACCGCCTCGCCCGTCGCCTTCTTGCAGGCGGCCAGGATCTTGGGGTACTTCTTCTCCCACAGCACCTCGCCGGAAGGCATGTTCTCAAGGCACTGCCGGATGAGATCGACCGACTGCACGACCTCCAGCAGGCGGACCACGATGCGGTCGTAGACGTCGCCGTTGGTGAGCCCGAGGTACTGGTGGGGCAGCACCGGCGTAAAATCAAGGTCGCCGTAGGCCGCATAGGGCGAGTCGTAGCGTACATCCATGGCAAGGCCGGATGCCCGTGCGGTCGGGCCCACGGTGCAGAGCTCGAGGGCTTCCTTCTCAGACATTACCCCGGTGTTCTTGCAGCGCATCTGGATGGTTCTGTCCTCGAGGAAGAGATTGAGCAGTTTTCCTGCAACATCCTCGTAATACTTCAGGGAGGCCTCGATCCGGGGGAACTGGTCCTCGGTGAAGTCGCGACGCACCCCGCCGACCTGGACAATGCCGTAATTGACCCTGTTGCCGGTGAGGTACTCGATGACGTCCATCGACTCCTCGCGTACGCGCCAGGCAAGGAAGAAGAGGGTGTCGAATCCCAGTTCGTGGGCTGCGACACCCGCCCACAGCAGGTGCGACTGGAGGCGCTCGTACTCGGCGATGATGGTCCGCACGTAGTGCGCCCGCTCCGGCACCTCGATCTCGGCGATCTGCTCCACCGCCCGCGCAAAAGCCAGCGAGTGGGATACACCGCAGATACCGCAGATGCGGTCGGTGAGGTGAACGATCTGAACGGGGTTTCTTCGCATCCCCATCCACTCGATGCCCCGGTGGCATTCGCCGGGGGCGAAATCGACCTCCTCGACCAGCTCGCCGTTCATCTTGAAGGTGAAGAGAATGGGCTCTTTTAAGGCGGGGTGGACGGGCCCGATGGGGATGCTGTAGGTCGATCCAATCTTTTTGTTCTCACTCATCGTTCTTCACCTCCTCAGGTTCCGGTGCTGCAGGCGGTTTCTGCGGTTCCGCCGGTTCTGTCTGCTCAGGGGTTTCTCCGGCAGTGGCGGACTCCTCCTTTTTCTTCTCCTCTTTGGGCGCCACGGGCGGTGCCGGCCTGCCGGTCGGCCGCCCCACCGCCCAGAGTTCTTTTATCATATCCTCCCGAATGCCGGTCTCGTCCTTTCTCCACGGGTATACATTCTCAGGAAAGTCGGGCGGCAGGAAGAGACGCCTTGAGTCGGGGATGTCGACCACCTCGATTCCCAGCATCTCCTGTTTTTCCCGCTCCGAATAGACGGCGCCCGGGATTATGTCGGAGATGGTGGGGATGCGAAGGTCGCTTTTCGGTAACGGCACTGCCAGCGTGACATTGATCTCCTGGCCTCGTTCGCCGAAGTAAATCATCATGTGGTAGAGCAGCTCCACCTCATCTCCCATGTCCGCACCCGAGATCACCCCGAGGTGGGGGTAATCAATATCGACCAAGCACCGTACGGCATCCTTGAAGACATCCCGGCTCACCCTGATCCAGACGGACCGTATTGGTGTCTTTTTCACCCCCTCGGCCCATTCCTTGACGGTTACCTCGCCGAGTTCCCCGCCGAATTTCTCGGTGAATAATGCAGCGATCTCCTCAGGGGTACGCATTGTCCGTGTCATTTGCCCTCTCCCTCCAGCCTTTCAAGTTTCGCAATAGCCTTCACCACACCGTCGATTATCGCCTCCGGGCGAGGCGGGCAGCCGGGGACGAAGACATCCACCGGGATGATCTCCTCCAGCGGCCCAGCCAGGCTGTACGAGTCGTAAAACACACCTCCCGACATGCAGCTTCCGATGCCCATCACCACTTTCGGGTCGGCCATCTGCTCGTAGACCCGCCGCACCCGGTCGACCATCAACCGGGTGACCGGGCCGCTGACCAGCAGCACGTCCGCATGTTTCGGGGATCCGACAAGTTTTATGCCGAATCGTTCCGGGTCATACCGGGGGGTGAGCGTTGCCACGATCTCAATGTCACATCCATTGCAGGACCCGGTATTTAAATGAAACACCCACAATGACCGGTTAAACGCTTTGGTAAGTCTCATGCAGCAACCCCCACGATCACAAACACCAGTGCCATCACTCCGAGGAACCAGAGCACATAGTCGTTGAGCACCCCCGTGTGCAGGGGCACGAGGCGGGAATAGTAGCCCTTCATCGCCTCCGTGAAGCCCCAGTAGAGGTTTCCGGCACGCATGTGGACGTCAGCCTTCTCCGGCTCCACGTTGCCCGAAAGGAAGGGTTTGACCTGCTGGGTACCGCGCCGGTAATCCTTCTCCCCGAGCAGCCAGATGGCGAGGGCGATCAGGAAGGCGACGAGGAACACGACGATCCAGACGACGGGATCCCAGAACCCGGTTCCCGTCTGCAGGGTATAGGTATCCAGCATCTCAGGCACCTCCCAGTACCGAGGCGATGTAGCCGCCCTGGTCGATCAGCGCGCTTGCCGCCGGGGTGATCAGGATATCCACCACTTCCTGGGGGAATATCCCAAACAGGACGACAAGAAGCGAGAGCAATCCCATCCCGATGAGCATCGGAGTGGGCGCTTCCCGGACTTCGGCGTACTCGGGGAGGCGGGGGCCCATGAAGATGGAGTGAAACACCTTCACGAACGAGGCCAGAGTAAGGATACTGACGACCATGGCAATGATTGCGAGAAGCGGGTTGAAAAGGAACACCGATTCGTAGATCATCAGTTTGGAGGCAAACCCATTAAATGGTGGGATACCTGCAATCGCCAGCGCCCCGATGATGAAAAAGACCATCGTCCATTTCATGGAATGGCCGAGCCCGCCGAGCTGGTTGAGGTTGCGGGTTCCTGTGCGGTAGAAGATGGCGCCTGCAGTCAAAAAGAGCAGGCCCTTGTACATCGCGTGGTTTATGATGTGGAATATGCCGCCCTCCATGGCGATAACTCCGTAGCTATCGAGCAGTTGCGGGTTGCCAAGTACGGCGAGCCCCACGCCCACGCCAAGGAGCATATAGCCGGTCTGCGAGACGGCGTGGTAGGCCATGAGCCGTTTGACATCCTTCTGGGGGATGGCCATGGTCACTCCCACGAACATGGAGAGCACGCCGAGAATGATGATGATCCAGCCGATGGTCACGTAATTCAGCGTAAGGCCGTAGAGGGTGAACACCACCCTGAACACGCCGTACAGGCTCGCCTGGCTTGCCACCACCAGAAGAGCGGTGATTGCCGAGGGGGCCATAGAGTACGCATCCGGTGTCCAGAAATGCATGGGCACGGCGCCCGCCTTCATGGCCAGCGCCACGAGCAGCATCACCAGTGCGATCTGGTCGAGGGGGGTAAACTGAATCCTGCTGGCGAGCACGGCGATGTTGAGGGCGTCGTACTGCCCGTAGAGAAGGGCGATGGCAAAGAGGACGAGGAGCCCTCCGAGGGTGGAGAGCACCGCGTACTTCAGGCCGCCCTCGACCGCCACCCCCTTATCGACCCGGTAGGCGACGAGCGCTGCACCGGCAAGGGAGTTGATCTCTAAAAAGACGAAGAAGTTGAACATATCGCCCGTGCAGACCATCCCGAGAATGCCCACCACCAGGAGGAGGAGCAGGGCGTAGTACCCGTTCTGCCCCGTGCTCCGCGACGCACTGGAGAGCGAGTAGAGCATAACGCCGAGACCGACGATAGAGGCGGAGAGCGTCATGAAGGCACCCATCGCGTCCACCGTGAAGATGATCCGAACCGGTATGCCCCCTGAATCGGCGGGAACCGTGAGGTCTGCCGCCCCCGCACCGAAGGTATACACAACCGTGCCGGAGGAGAGGACCTGTGCGGTGAGGACGATGGCGATGGCAAGCGTCGCCAGCATTACCGCCACGGTCCAGAGGTTCCGTGCGCCTCCACCGGCCCTGCCGATGAGGGGCGTGGCAAACGCGCCGAGCATCGGTACGGCAAGCAGGAGTGCCGGCAGGTTCTGAAGAATTATTTCCTGCATCATCCTCTCAACTTCCTCACTTTGTTAGCGTTCGCAGTTCCGTACATCCGGTAGATCACCATCACAAAGGAGAGCAGGAGCGCCGTCGTGGCGATCCCGATGACAATATTGGTGAGTGTCATCGCCTGCACGGTCGGCATCACCATCACGCCGGCGGGGGCGTTGGTGAAGATCGGGGCGATGCCCCCCGCCCGGTATCCGAGTGAAACAAGCAGCAGATTGACGCCAGCCTCCACAAGCGACAGCCCCATGATCATCTTGATCAGGTTGCGCTTGATCAGCATCGTGATGATGCCGAGGATCACGAGCAGCGCCGCCACGATGAACGGGAGATTGAAAAACATCAGATCGTCTCCTTCGTTCCGGACATCATGTAGAGCACGATCACCGAAAGTGCTCCGAGCACCTCAATCCCGACTGCGATATTCATGACCGGGATGACACCTGCGGTATTGAGATCCCCGGGATTGGGGCCGAATGCCACCGGATTGTTCAGTATCGGTCCGATATCGAGCATCCAGTTGGTAAAGAAGGTTACCCCGAACCCGAGAGCGATGAGGGCGGTGACGATGAAGAGCAGCAGCCCGAGCGTCTCGGTGTTGTGGAGCGCCCCCACCCCGATGCGCTCGGTGATCTGCGGGTAGGAATACGCCACAAACAGGAGCACGAAACCGGTGGCAATCACCGCGCCACCCTGGAACCCACCGCCGGGGGTGAGGTGACCGTGGAGGACGATATAGAATCCGAAGACCAGGATGAACGGGAAGAGCAGATTCGCCGCCTCCCGCACAATCTTACTCATATTCATATTCCTCATCCTCCCCTCTCTTCCTGAATACGAGGCCGGCGCCGAGCACCGCGGTGAAGAGCACCGTCGCCTCACCTAGGGTATCGAATCCTCTGAAATCGAAGACAATGTCGGTGACAATGTTGTTGCCGCCTGTCTGTTCCTGTCCGTGACTGACAAAATACTCGTCCATATCGGTGAAGAGTGGGACCCCGAATTCAAGGCCCACACCCACGTAGAGTATTCCGAGGCACAGGATGAGCACTGTTGCACCTATGACCAGATTCTTCATTCTTCCACCTCCTCCATTCGCTGGGTGCCCCGTATCGCCATGACGAAGATCGCCGTGGTAAGCCCCGCGCCGATTCCGGCCTCCGCAATGGCCACGTCGGGGGCTTGCAGGATATAAAATTCCAGTGAAAGCAAGAAACTGAAAATGCCGAAGGCAACCGCTGCCGACAGGAGATCCCTGAAATGTATAATCAGCACTGCAGCGATGACCAGGCCAGTGAGCACCGCACCTTGCACTACGAGCTCGATCATTCCCGAACCTCCTGCAACCGGTCGACCACCGCAGGTTTGGGGACCTGTCCGCTGCGGTGCGCCGCCCGTGCAATGGCATGCGCGCCGGTGGCGTTGGTGAAGGCCAGCGCCACCAGTGCGATGAACGTGTGCACGGAAAGCGAAAGATACATAGCAGTCTCGCCCTGCATGATCCGGGTGGCCCCGTAGACGATCACTGCGAGGGAGATGAAGATCGTGCCGAACGTCGTCGTTTTCGTCTCGGCGTGAAGCCTCGTGTAGACATCCGGGAATCGGAGGATGCCGAGCACCCCGAGTGCGTTGAAGAGCAGCCCGATGCCGAGGCAGACCATGATGATGGTGTCGGCGATCATGCGCTCATCTCACCTCCAAGGTACTTGGCGACATACAGCGTGCCCACAAACGAGAGCAGCGCGTAGACGATTGCCACGTCGACGAACACCGTCTGCCCGTACGCAACACTGAGCACAATCATCGATGCCACGGTGAGCGTGTTGACGGTGTCGAGTGCCACGACGCGGTCGGGGGCGGTCGGCCCGGCTAAAAGACGCACCATGGTGAGCACGATCAGTGCGCCAAGCACGGCAACCGCAACAAACCAGATATCGGTCATTCGGCAATTCTCCTGATCCATTCGGGGAACTGGAAGAGGGAAAATACATCCTTCGGCTCGAAGAGCTCTTTTTTCTCCGCCCCCATCCCGATGTTGATCATGTGCACGTAGAGATCATTGGTCTCCTCATCGATGCCCACTGTGAGCGTTCCCGGCGTCAGGGTGATAGAGTTCGCAAGCAGGAGCACCCCGAAGTCGGTCTTCAGTCCCGGCGACAACTTCACGATTCCCGGCCTGATCCTTCCGGTTATCACACGATACGCAACATCGATATTCGCATGCGCCATCTCGATGAAGAAGGGTATTACCGCATAGAAACCGAGTATCACCCAGCGCAGGGGATTTGCCATCCGGTAGTCACCCATCCTGCAGAAATAATTCCTGGAAATGGCAGCAACTATTAGACTGATTACACCGCCTGCAATCAGTTCCACCTGGGACCACAGTCCGATCGTTCCGCTTCCGGCTGTGAGCACCAGGTAGATCAGAAATGCAAAACCTGCGGTTACGAGAAAAGCGATCATCGCATCACCTGAAACACACCCTTTTCGTCCTCCTCGTTACGATACAAGTAGAATCAAACGAAATGTATGTGGAAAAGCGAATAATGTTTTGATATGTGCCCATTATCCGCTACATTCTACATGATTAATTATGAACAAGAGATTCACATATACCTTTTGAAATACCCAGCGGGATGAGAGCATTGCGGGAAAGATGGAAGAGATCCCTCACCACACGAAGAGCGATGCCCGTTCCACGCATTATTTATCCGCTCCGCATCCACTGTACCTACTATTATGCGCCGTTCATATCTGGGGAAACTGGTCCTCCGCTGGTGCGACCACTGCCATGTGCCCGTGCTGGGCAGCCGCTGCGAATGCGGGGCCGAGACCAGACAGGTCCCCATCACCCCTCCAGGAGACATTCGCCCGGCGTTTGATGCAGATATCAGGCACATCAATGCGATATTTCGGGATTATTTCGGATCCGACCTCATCCCGGAAGGGCACCTCGCCATCCTGAACAAAATACCCGACGCCGACCGCATGGAGGAGATCATCCTCGGCGGAAGCGTGGTCAGCGCTATCCGCTATCTCGCCGACGAGGACCGCTGGGAACCGATCCCGCGCCTTTCTGCAAGCCGGTTCATACAGCCGTCGACGCGGCGCGTGATCGTGGACAACGGCGCCGTCGAATCGATCAGCCAGGGTTCGAGCGTGCTTGCCCCCGGTCTTGTCGGGATGGACGAGGGTATCCTCGAGGGTGATGAGGTCTTTATCCTCGACGAGGGGGAGCGGTGCATCGGTGTGGGCAGGGCAAAAGTCAGCACCGAAGAAGCTCGGGCCATGCAGCGGGGCATGATTGTCCGCACCCGCAAAAATGTCCCGTCACCCTGCATTCCGGGCGCGGCGACATGGAACGAGGCGGTTGAGGCAAACCGCACCATTCTTGACCACGCCGAGGCGGAAGCCGTTCGTTTTGTGCGCGATGTGGCAGCAAAGAACCGCCTTCCGGCGAATGTCTCGTATTCGGGGGGGAAAGACAGCCTTGCAACCCTCCTCATCGTTCTCAAAGCGATCGGCGATGTTCCTCTGCTCTTTGCGGATACGGGGCTTGAGTTTGAGGAGACCTACCGGAACATCGAGGAGGTCGCATTGCGGTACGATCTTGAGGTCATCCGCACGGGCAGCGCGGACCCGTTCTGGGAGACCTTTGCGGTGGAGGGCCCTCCCGCCGTGGATAAGCGGTGGTGCTGCAAAGTGTGCAAACTGCTCCCGGTGCGCGAGCTCATCTCCGAACGATGGGAGGAATGCCTCTCGTTTATCGGGCAGCGTAAGTACGAATCGTTTGCACGAAAAAACAGCCCGAGGGTCTGGAGAAACGGCGTGGTCGGCTGCCAGCTCTCCGCCGCGCCGATCCAGCACTGGACCGCCCTCCATGTCTGGCTCTACCTCTTCCGCGAGAATGCCCCCTATAATGCCCTGTACGAGCAGCGAATCGACCGGATCGGGTGTTATATGTGCCCCTCGAGCGACATGGCGGTGCTGAAGACGATTCGCGAGGAGTTCCCCGGTCTCTGGGCAACCTGGCGGGCGAAGCTTTCCGAATGGCAAACTACAAATGACCTTCCCTGTGAATGGATAGAGAAGGGGTTATGGAGACGCATAGGAGAATCCGGGCATGAAGACCATAGCTATTCTTGATTACGGGCTGGGAAATCTGCGCAGCGTGATGCGGGGGCTCGAACGCTCGGGAGCGCACACGATGATCACGGCCAACATCGAAGAAGCTTCTTCTGCCGACGGCATCGTGCTGCCCGGGGTGGGAGCGTTTTCGCAGGGCATGGAGCAGTTGCGAACGATCCAGGATACGCTGATCGCCTATGTCAGGGAAGCTCCGGTGCTTGGAATCTGCCTTGGGATGCAGATGCTCATGGAGTGGAGCGAGGAGCACGGCCTGCACCGGGGACTCGGCCTCGTCCCGGGAACTGTACGGCGGTTTCCGAAGGAGGAAGGCTTCAAAGTCCCTCATATGGGCTGGAATACGATTCGTATCAACGATGAATGCCCGCTCTTTGAAGGGATACCACAGGAAAGTTACGTGTATTTTGTGCATTCCTATTACGCCGACACCGCACCCGAGTACCGTGCTTCCACGACCTCGTATATCTGCCCGTTCGCCTCCTCACTGCAGAACGGAAATGCCCTCGGGGTGCAGTTCCACCCCGAAAAAAGCGGCGCAGTGGGACTCAAAATCCTTGAAAACTTCATCGGGCTGCTCTGATCCCCCAAAAACTCGACACCGCCCCACTTCCGGGAAATTGGATAGGTTGGATCAGCCTTAAAAACCCTTTCTCGCCTGCTATTTCCTGAAATAGAGGTAGAGCTCGTACGCGATCAGCAGGAACAGAACCAGACACCCTCCCGAAAAGAATGCCATGACAAGGTCATGGATCGGTACCTGAAATCCACCGCCCGGCTCCCGCAACACACCGTCCTCCTGGGCGACACCGAATGCAGGAGAAGGACTTTGTATCGCTTTTTCAAGGTCCGGTGCGCCGGCTAGTCCTCCCGAGGCGATCAGTGGGGCGACAACCGCCATCATGAACGTTGCAAAGAGCAGGACTATAAAAAGGGACGCGTACTTGAGCAGAATCGAGCGGATATCCTTTGTCGCGGGACTGACGATGAGGAGCTGATCGCGAAGCCCGTAGATCTTCATCTCCCGACCTTTTTCGCTCCAGCGTGTCCTCACGATATCGATCATGCCCGCGTTGTGCAGGTTGTCGAGGTGGTAGGACACCGTGGTGATGGGAAACGAGAGCGCTTCGGAGATCTGGGAGGAAGAATACTCGCCACCCCTCATGAACGCGAGAATATCGCTGGCCTTCTTGCTGGCCATCGCGCGGGCAATTTTTTTCGCCCGCTCATCCCCGGGCTCAAGGATCACCACATCCTCAGTCATTGAGCATTGCCATAATTGCAGTTCTTCCTGCAGCGAGCGCCTCTTCAAGGTGTTCCTTTTCTGCCCCGCCTCCCTGGGCAAGATCGGGTTTTCCTCCGCCCTTACCACCCAGGAGCGTACACACCTCTCTGACGATCTCGCCGGCGTTTACCGCATCGGTGCCCGAGGCAACCACCACGTGCACGCGTTCGTTGCCGCCAGCAAGCAGTGCCACCCCCCCTTTCGCAGAGACGCGGGTTGCCAGGGAGACCAGTTCGCGGGGCGATGCATCCACCGCCTGCACCGCCACGGGGGTTTCGCCCACATGGTCCATTACCAGCTGCGCCATCTCAAGATCGACCAGTTTTTCCTGGAGCCGCTCAATCTCCTTCTTCTGATCTTTCCATTCGTTGAAGAACCGCTCTACGGTCTGGGGAAGGTTTTCACGCTGTACCGAGAGTGTGGACGCCGCATGGCTGAGGATCTGCTCCACATGCTGCATGTAATAGATTGCAGCCGTTCCGGCGGCAAATTCGAGACGTTCAATGCCGTCCTGGACATGCTCGACCCGTATGACCTTGATGGGGCCGATCTCGCCCGTACAGCGGCAGTGCGTACCGGCGCAGGCCTGCACATCACCGCAGACCTTGACCACGCGGATCTCGCTTCCCGGCGGGACGCCGCCCTGATAGAGATCGAAGCCGTATTTCTGCTCCGCCCGGGTCCGATCCTCCCATTTGATGTAGACCGGCATATCGGCAAGCACCATGCGGTTTGCCGAGATCTCGATCCTGCGCAGTTCTTCAGGTGAGATGTGCTTGTAATGCCGGATATCAAGCCTCGAGCTCTCGCTTCCCTTCTGGGCTCCGGCCTGGTGTACATGCCGTCCAAGGACCTCGCGCGCCGCGTGGAGAAGGACATGGGTTGCGGTATGGTGGCGCATCATGGACCACCGGCGGTCCTCGTCCACCATTCCCTTGACGCGTTCACCCCGCTTCAGCGTACCTCCCTTGATCTGGTGCAGGATCACGTCGCCGATCTTGAACGTGTGCTCCACACGCACCATGGAGTCCTCGGTCACCAGCGTCCCCGTATCTGCAGGCTGTCCGCCGCCCTCCGGGTACAGAAGCGTCTGGTCGAGCACGGCGTAGCCATCGAAATAGTCCAACACGATCGCCTCGAACTCGATCTCGCAGGGCTGCTCATAGTACAGACGCTTGGTAGGGGGAAGGGATCGAATACGCTCCTTTAAGGCGGCATGCACGTCTTCGCCCTCGGCAGCAGTCTCCGATTCGGAATGGACATCCGCGATGTGCGAGTAAAAATCATCGGGCAGGTCGACCACCGCACCTTCCGCGGATGCCACATCCCTGACGATTTCAGGCGGGATGCCGTGGGAATCGTACAGCGTGATCAGTTCCGCAAGGGGAACGCGTTCGCTCTTCTTTTTATAGGTGCGGGCAATCTTCTGGACGATGCGCGTGCCCCGCTCCATCGTCTGGGCGTACTTTGCGACTTCATTGTCCACGATCTCCCGCACAACCTTGGGTTCCTGCTCGAAGGTGTCGATCCCGATGAGGTCCATCTGCATCTCGATCAGGTCGGCCAGATCGTCCTTGAGATCCAGTTCCTGCATCATGCGAAGTGTTCGCCGGAGCACGAGTCGGGCGAGGTAGCCTTCATGAGCATTGGAGGGCACGATGCAGTCCCCCAGCATGTAGACCAGGCAGCGGGTGTGATCGGCGATGGTATAGACCTTCTCAATGGGCGTGATCATCTTCTGCAGCTTTTCCATCGACACGCCGATGCTCGAGGCGACCTTTTTGCGCAGTGCATAGAGGTTTGACCCGTGGATATCCATGAGTCCCGCATATTTGGCGTTCATTGCGAGAATCTTGGTATATTCGGATTTTTCCAGCATGTCCTCCAATCCTGCTGAAGACATCAGCCTGCTCACCATCTCCGGCAGCACGGCGTCGTAGATGGTGGGCGATCCGCGGGACGCCCAGACCAGGCGCTCGAGCCCGTACCCTGTATCCACGATCCTGATGTCCATCGGGTAATAGGTGCTGCCGTCCAGTTCAACGGGTTCTTTCGCGGTGGGTTTCTTGCCCAGGCTCATGAACACCAGCGTGGCAACTTCAAGGCCGCCGATGATGACCTCGACGCTCGGCCCTGCGTTGCCGCCCCCGATCCAGGGATGCTCCTTATAGGTCACCGCATTGAGATCGCCGCCGATGGAGAGCAGGAATTCGTCGCAGAGTTCGACCGTCCTGTCCTTCCAGTAGATCTCTTCATTTGGATAGTTGAAGGCGTGGTGTGCCATCATCTCAAACGTGGTCAGGTGCCGGCCCGATCGCCCGACGGAATCGAGGTCGTTGAGGCGAATACAGGGCTGGGAGATGGTGAGGGGGTTCGCTGGAGGCGGCACCTCCCCACCGGTAACAAAGGGCTGGAAATCCGCAATCGAGGCAATGGTGAGGTAAATATCGTCCCGCCAGCGTGCAGCAACGGGATACCGCTCGATGCGTGTGTGGTTATGCCGCTCGAAAAAGGAGAGGAAGGCTTCCCGCATCTCATCGGTCGTATGCGGGTTGAACACGGGATGCCCGATGAACGAGTAGGGCTCGCACGGTGCGTCACCACACAGTTCGCGGGTTGGATCACGTGTCCAGAACGCCGATCCACAGTTTTTACAACTTTTCCGCACAAGACCTTGCGAATGAAAATAATCAAGCTGGTATTCTTCCTCGAGCATGGAAAACCACGTTCTTCTGCTGTACTGTACTTACGTGAACGATAAAAATGGTTGCTATATCCCCCTCTTTGACCATGTATCCTGGTACCAGAGAGAATATTTTTCATATTCCCCGGTCGCCTCGGCAATCCTGACCGCAAGGATATGCCAGCAGTGCCGGCTCCTGTACACGAAGTCGCTGCAGGTGCAGAAATCCTCCTCGACCACGTACTCGTCGCTCTGCCCGACCACCACAAAAAAATCCAGGTAACGCTTGACTCTTCCCTCTTCGACCGCACGCAGGGCTTTCCTGCCCCGCTCTCCAAATGCTTCCTCGATCCGGCGCCTCGCTTCGGGGGTCAGACGCCCTTTCTCGCGCAGGCGCTCCCAGAAATCCTTCATTGATAGGTGACCATCCTCGGGCGATCGGGAATGAATTCCCAGCCCATGCGTATCGAGAGCTGGCGCATTCCGGGAGATTCCAGGGCATAGTGAGTGGACTCGATGAGCGGGAGGGGAGAGGCGAGGGCGACACTGTGTTTGAGTTCTGACGAGAGAAACGCATCCGCCCCCAGGCAGGCTGCCTCGTCGATGAGTTCAGGATCAAAGCCGCTTCCCGAAACGATCGCGAGTTTTTCCGGATTCTGGATGTTCCCGTAGACACGGGCTCCGCCGCCGAGGCGGCGAACAATCTCATCGAGGGAGATCAGACAGGTACCCACGACCCCCACCGTCATATGCTCCACCGTTTTCAGTTCCAGCAGGCTGGCCAGGGCATCGTTGATCCCTCCTGCTGCGCGGTCGAAATTCGAGTGCATGACATAGACGTTTGTTTCGTTTGAAAGGAGCAAGCGGAGCAGCTTCGCGCATCTTCCCTCGATCCGGGTCACCGGGTGCCAGAGGGGGGTGTGGTGCACCACCAGCATGTCGGCAACCGACGAAATTGCAGCTTCCACGACCCGCGGCGTCACATCAAGTGCACACACAACTCTCCCGATCTCGCGGGTCCCCTCGACCACCAGCCCGATCCTTCCCTCATCGTACTCCTCGGCAAGATTGCTCGGGGCGATCTGCTCCATAGTGCGAATGAACTGATCAATATGCATGATATCACTCATGTTTCGGCAGTCGCGGCAGAATAACGCGGGCACGCAACACGCATACCGCATGAATTATTCATTGTGACGCCCACCGTTTCCATGATAAATTTACGAATCGCACTCCCCCATAACACTATTGCATCGAATGCATGGGGTTGGAGAGTGCGAAACGTTGCGTCGCCAGCACCCTTCCTGCACAGGATGCGGGGGCAACCCCGCTCAGCATACTGCCTGATGCACGATGATACAAAAACCGATGAGGAGGAATCTTCGGGCACCATCTGCTCCAAATGAAGCAGAATGAAAATTCATTAGAGGAATAAATATTACTGATGATAATAATCCATTAGATTAAATATGCACCAAAAACCATTTCTGGTATGAAAAAGTCCATCGACCTGATCAACGAACGCATTCGCGATGGGAACGCCAGGGTCGTTTCCGCCGAGGAGATGCCTGATATCGTGCAGGAACTCGGCGAGGAAGGGGCACTTATGGAGGTTGACGTTGTCACCACCGGTACGTTCGGGGCGATGTGTTCATCAGGGGCTTTTTTTAACTTTGGACATGCCGATCCCCCGATTCGAATGGAGCGGATCTGGCTCAACGACGTGGAGGCCTATGCGGGTATCGCTGCAGTGGACGCTTACCTCGGGGCCGCCTCGGATTCTGATACACAGGGTATGGAGTACGGCGGGGCACACGTGCTCGAGGATCTTGTGGCGGGCAATCCGGTCGAACTCCGCGCCATCTCCCGGGGGACCGACTGCTACCCGAGAAAGACGATCACGACCGAGCTCTATCTCGAGGACCTGAACCACGCCATCATGTGCAACCCCCGCAATGCCTTCCAGCGGTATGCCGCCGCCACGAACACCAGCGATCGCACGCTCCATACCTATATGGGCACATTACTCCCGCATGCCGGCAATATCAGTTTTTCAGGAGCGGGCACACTCTCCCCTCTCGCAAACGACCCCCATATGCGGGTGATCGGAAGCGGGGTGCCGATCTTTCTCTGCGGCGCCCGGGGAATGGTGGTGGGCGAAGGGACCCAGGCGTCGCCGGGATCAGGATTCGGCAACCTGATGACCACCGGCGATATGAAGGAGATGTCGCAGGACTTTCTGCGGGCGGCCACGTTTACCGGCTACGGCGCCACCCTGTACGTGGGCGTCGGCATCCCCCTCCCGGTCGTCGACATCGGGGTGGTGCGGAGCACTGCAGTGCGGGATGAGGATATCAGCACTCCCATCGTCGACTATGGCATACCGAGGCGGGACCGTCCCACCCTCAGGACCGTGACCTATGCGGACCTCAAACGCGGGACCATCGAGATCGATGGAGAAGAGATCCGGACCTCGTCACTCTCGAGCTACCGCAAAGCACGGGAGGTGGCAGAGGAACTCAAAAAATGGATTGAGACCGGGCAGATGGTGCTGTCGATGCCCACACGCACCATCGACGCGGGCCGCACGGTGCACCCGATCAGGGAGACCGCGCTTGCCCCGCGCGTGAAAGAGATCATGGACAAAAACGTGGTATCGATCGCTGAAGACGAGGAGATCAGGACAGCAGCCAGAAACCTGCTGCGGGGGGAGACCAACCACCTTCCCGTTCTCAACGGGGAAGGAAAACTGGTGGGCATTGTCACCACCTACGATATCTCCAAGGCCGTGGTCAGACCGGACAGCGGACCGCGTGTGCGCGACATCATGACCAGAAAGGTCATCAAGACCACCCCGGATGAACCGGTGGATATTGCGGCCCAGAAACTTGAACGGCACAATATCAGCGCACTACCCGTGGTGGATGACACAGATCGCCTGCTCGGGATGCTGACGGCAATCGACCTTGGCAAGCTCTTCGGCGGGAGGTGGAGACGATGAAACTCCTGGTGACCTTTTCGCGAAAAGGGGGACACGAACCGGTCATTGCCCGCACCGTGAAGGAGACGGGTGTGCTCATCAACGTGGAACGCGCCCATATCGACTCCCATGCGGGTGAGGTGCTGATCGACGTGCCCGAGGAATCCGCAGAGCAGGTCTGCAGAAGTATGAGAGAAGCCGGAGCGAACGTAAAGGTCCTCGAAGACGCGGTAATAAGGGACCAGAACGAATGCATCGATTGCGGGGCCTGCGTCAGTGTCTGCCCGCAGGATGTATTCGCCTTCGATGAGGACTGGCACCTGCAGCTGCACGGGGAACGCTGCGTACTCTGCGGCAAGTGCGTGGTTGCCTGCCCCCACAATGCCCTCTCCATCCTCGAATGATACGGGAGCACTTCCAGTACCGGCAGACCATCACCACCCTCCTCGCCGAGAGCCCGCGCCATATTACGGCGGCAAAAGAGGGGATGATCGCGGCGCGGCAGGAACTCGAGGGGTTTCTGGCAACCGATCCCTTTTTCGGCTCGACGATTGAGCCTTACAGCCCGGCATCACCCCTCACCGTCATCAGGCGGATGGCATCGGCAGCAGAAAGGGCAGGGGTGGGGCCGATGGCTGCCGTTGCGGGCACGATCGCGTGGGCAGGCGTGGAGGCGATGGTGGACGCGGGGGCCGCGTTCGGCGTGGTCGATAACGGAGGGGATATCGCGCTTGTCGCCGATAGATCGGTGCGCATCGGGATTTATGCCGGCACATCGCCTCTGAGCAACCGCTTCGCCTTTCTCGTCCCCCCGCAGGAGGAGATCCTCGGGATATGCACCTCGTCGGCGACGGTGGGTCCCTCCATTTCATTCGGCACCGCCGATGCGGTGACGGTGTTCTCCCGCGATGTTGCGGCAGCGGACGCCTGGGCGACCTCCCTTTGCAACCGCTTCGAATACTGCTGCGAGGAATTCTTTGCGCCCCTGCAGGAGGCAGCGGTCGAGGGCGTGCACATTATCTGCGGCGACGAGCGTTGTTCATGGGGACAGGTGCCCCGGATCGTCGCGGCGCACGTGGACGAATCCCTGATCACTGCCGGAAGGTAGCCCCTGCCTTTCAGAATGTCTCCTCAGCAAACGCCACCGCTTCATGATATGCAAGCGCTCCTTCAAACGCCTTCAACACACGCTCGCCGTCGGTGACGAGGACAAGCGGCGTTCTGTCCCTGACGACAAAGACGAGCTCAGCAAGCCCCCGCTCCTCGAAGAAGACACCAAGGCCGAGCGATGACGCAGGCTGGAGGATGAGCCGCTCTTCAGCAAGAAGGGTGGGCGTCTCCCTGAACAGGTAATAGAATATCTGGTAGGCGTTCAGAAAGTCCGATTCGAGAAGTTCCCATCGGAGGCTTTCCTCCAGCGTATCAAGCACTTCCGCCAGTTTCTCCTCGTCGTCCTCGGCAATCGAAAAGAGTCTGTCGGCCAGTTCGGCCAGCTCGTAGTAGTCGGTCATTTCTTCTCCCCTGTGCGCCCGGGGTATGCGCACCCGCCGATATCCTTCATCCTGCAATAGCACTTCTCTTTGTTGCTCTGAAAAAACTATATGGCGGTTTCAGAACAAAAGATGAAAGGTGCGAGAAGAGGATCTGGACTGGGATGTCTATCATATCATTGTGATGAACGGACACGTCACCATGGACGAACTTCTGGAGCTGAGCAATCAACCCGGTGACGTGATCGGGGATTCGGTTGCACGGCTCGAGCGCAGGTGTCTTGTCGCCCGTACAGGGACGGGCGTGCGCGTGCTTTCGGTGCAGGAGTCGATCGCACGTTGCCAGCTGCAGCATTGCATGGACGACCGTCTATTCATGGAACATGGGGTTATTAAAGTCCGTCCTGAGTCCAAGAGGGATCCCCGGTGAAGGAGGTCTGCGTGCTGCGTATCGGTCACCGCCCCGAACGGGACCAGCGGGTGACCACCCATGTAGGGCTTGCCGCAAGGGCGTTCGGTGCGCAGGGGATGTACCTTGCTGCCGATGATCCCGGGGTGAAGCGCTCCATCGAGGACGTGGTCTCCCGATGGGGAGGCGATTTTTTTGTGGAGAACAACGTTTCCTGGAGGCGGTGCATCCAGCAGTGGAAGCGTGAAGGCGGAAAAGTGGTCCACCTCACCATGTACGGCCTGCGCATGACCGATGAGATCACCGCCATTCGCAAGGAAGAAAAACTTCTCGTTGTCGTGGGGGCAGAAAAGGTGCCTGGTGATATCTACGGGTTCGCAGATTACAACATCTCGGTCACCACGCAGCCCCACTCGGAAATTTCGAGCCTGAGCGTGTTTCTGGATAATCTCTTCGAAGGAGAAGAGCTCGACAGGGAGTACGCGGACGCAGCGATGAAGATCTCGCCTTCGGGACGCGGGAAAAAGAGGCGCGACGCGTGAAGGGAAGGGTGCTTGTGGCAGGGTTTGCCACCCGCCATGTCGTGCAGTCGGCGTACAGGGCAGGCTACGAAGTCTACGCCGTGGACCACTTCTGCGACCAGGATCTCTGCTGGTATACAAAAGACCGGGCTACCTTCGAAGAACTCGATGAAATACCCGCAGCAATCGAAACCATCGCATCGAACCACCCGATCGATATATTCGTGGTCACGTCCGGTGCCGAAGATCTCAAGACACCCCTTCCCCTTTTTGGAACCCCGGGCGATCAGGTTGCACGCCACCTTGACAAGCTGGCCATCCAGCACTTTTTCGAAGAGCACAATATCCCCGTGCCCCGGCTGGCGGCCGAGGGGGAGTATCCCTGCCTGATCAAGCCCCGGCGCGGTGCGGGGGGATGGCGAAACCAGATCATTTCCTCGAAAGACAAACGCCGGGAGTGGGAGGAGTCCTGGCCCGGTGTGCCCTATCTCTGCCAGCAGGTCGTGGACGGGCAGCCGTGCAGCGTTTCGTGCATCGGTGAGGGCTCGCGTGCGAGGGCGATTGCGACCAATGAGCAGCTGTTGCGCAGCGAAGGTGAACGAGCGTTCGGGTTCGCGGGATCGATCACCCCCTTTCCCCACGAAACGACGGAGGCTATGGTGCACTATGCCGAACAAGCCGTCTCCTTTAGCGGCTGCAGGGGGTCCGTCGGCGTGGATTTCATCGCCGGCCAGAACCCATGGGCAATCGAGATAAACCCGCGGTTCCAGGCCACCCTCGATACCGTGGAGATGGCCACGGGATGCAACCTCTTCTCCCTTCATATTGATGCCTGCAGGGGTACTATCCCCGATGCAATGCCGAAACCCCTGAGGTTCGCGGCCCGGCGCATTCTGTTCGCCGAGCGAGACCTCACCATACGTGACGACCTCAAGCACCTTGCACCGAGGATCTCCGATATCCCCTGGATGGGTTCCGAATTCGAAGAAGGTGCGGCGGTTGTGAGCGTGTACGGGTGGGGAAAAACACGGGCCGGAGCCCTCGATATGCTGGATAAGACTATAACACACCTGCGCAGATATATGAGCAGATGGTAGCCGCGGATGAAGTGCTGGAACATGAGGCCGTCAGGGCATACCTGATGCGGCTGATAGGCAACGAGGGGATGGACCTCATCGAGAGGTTTCCGGAGGAAGGCGAACACAGCGATGAAGAGCTCGCCGAAAAGACCGGGATAAATCTCAACAGCGTCCGCCACACCCTCTACACGCTCTACGAAAAACGCCTTGCAGAATACCGCCGTATTAAAAACGCGGAAACAGGGTGGCTCACCTATCTCTGGCGGCTGAGACTCGACCAGATCGATGATGTCCTTTACGAGGACATGAGGCATGTCCTCGAGCGACTCGAAGCGCGCGAACGTTACGAAGAAGAGAACGACTTCTATATCTGTAAAAACTGCGGCATCATATTCACGTTCAACGACGCGTTTGCCAGGGACTTCGCGTGCCCCCACTGCGATGAAAAGATGGACCACTTCGACAACGAACTGCTCCTGAAAGCGTTAAAAAAGCGCGTGGCGGCAATACGGGCGACACTGGGAATGGGGTGATGGTATCCAGCACCCCGAAGCCGCGCTTCGCAAAGCCGGGTGCAGCGAAAAGGTGATCGAGCACTGCCGTGCGGTCTGCCGCGTTGCCATGGAGTTCTCTCGCGAATTTCCCGTGGACCGCACACTCATCGCCACGGGCGCAATGATCCACGATATCGGGCGGGCAACCACCCACTCGATCGCCCACGGCCAGGCAGGGGCAGAAACCTGCCGCAATTTCGGTTTTCCTGAAAAAATCTGCCGTCTCGTCGAGTGCCATATTGGTGCAGGGCTGACCGCCGACGAGTGCGCGATGCTCAATCTCGTCCCCCGCAATTGCGTTCCTGTCACGCTTGAGGAGAAGATTGTCGCCCATGCGGACAACATGGTCAGGGGAACGCGGGAGATCTCGCTTGAAGCGCGGCTTTTAGGCTCACCGCACCTCTCGCGAAAGATAAAAATCCGCATGTACCGGCTGGCACGCGAGGTTGAGCTCTTCAGATGATCAGCTGGCTCACCTGAGGCAGGGCGCGCAATTCCTCGTACACCGAGGCGGGGGGCTTTTCGTTGACGATGATCACCAGCTTCGGCGCTTCGGAAAGCAGTGGATCCGTGACAAAAATCTGGCGGATGGTGAGATCATGATCGGTGAGCACCCGCACCGCCGCACCCACGATCCCCTTCTCCCGTGCGTCTCTGACGAGGACGGTGATCACTGATACGCCGAGCGTCTGGGCGACCAGGCTCAAATCAGGGGTTACCCGCAGGTTGAGAAATATCTCGGCGAAGCGGGGGGACTGGAGGATTCTGCGTGCCGTGGCGTCGACCACGCGCCGGTCGGTCCCGGTCGCTTTTGCGATATGCGTGGCGGGGATTTCAACACCATTGCAGACGATGCGGGCGTCAGCATTGACCCCGAACCCGTTTTCGAGAAGAAACCGTACCACACGGCTCTGCGATGGGGAATCAGCAAATTCACGCAGGATTTCTTCCCACATGAGAAAACCGTTGAACAGGAGGCTATAAATAGACATCGGCAGGGAGACCGCAGTGCACCTGCCTTCATGGGACCATGGCCATCGTGCTGCAGAGATGCAAATGGAGCACACCATCCCCGGGCTGCACCAACCCGCCCTCCACGCGGGCCAACATAACAGTTCCCTCCCACCGCCCTAAGACGGGAATAGCAACCTATTTTATGTCGGAACGCATTATTTGTAAGGTAACATGGCGAGGGTTGCCAAGCCAGGTCAAAGGCGCTAGGTTGAGGGCCTAGTCTCGTAGGAGTTCGTGAGTTCGAATCTCACCCCTCGCATTTTCGTGTTTAAAACCGCCATTTCTGCTCCCCGGCAGTACGGGCCTCATCCGGTCGTTCACACTCAACCCCACCCTCACGCACATGATCGGCTGCAGGGCCAACCTTTTTCCTTTTCCCTGCTTTATCCCATGCCGTACACCAGTCCCTCCACAGGTGATGTGCATGCAGAGTGAAGAGGCAATCAAGACCCGTCTCCTTAAGGCGAATGTCCGGTACCTCGCAAGTCCGGACGACAACGAACGCCTCATCGGGGTGGAATCGCTGCTCATGAGTTCATGGGATCCCGAATGGTCTCCCCGCCAGCTGATCGACGAGGGCGGGCTTCCCAACCTTGTTGCCTGTCTCGGCGACGATATCGATCTCATCAGGGGAGGCGCCGCACGCCTGCTGGGAAGGATCGTGGCAAAAGGGGAATTTGATGCGGTCATCGAAGCGGGTGCAGAGGAACCGCTCAAAACCATGCTCGCGGATGAGGATCCACTGAACCGGCAGAATGCAAAAGAGGCGCTCGAAGAGATACAACGGCAGAAGTGCGCCTGATACTGCCGGGAAAAGGATTTCAGGGTTATTCCTCGAACTTTGCGAGAGCGAGCCCAAGGGCGAGGCCTTCGGAAAATTCGAGGTTATTCCTCGAACTTTGCGAGAGCGAGCCCAAGGGCGAGGCCTTCGGAAAATT
>JAENYT010000001.1:0-224215 GCA_016841665.1 Methanobacteriota archaeon | reverse complement strand
GGTTATTCCTCGAACTTTGCGAGAGCGAGCCCAAGGGCGAGGCCTTCGGAAAATTCGAGGTTATTCCTCGAACTTTGCGAGGGTAAGCCGAATGGCGAGGCCCTCGGAGGATTTCCCCGAGACGCGATCTTCGGCCCATATCGAGCCGCAGTAGCGGTCGATCAGGAGGCGAGACACATAGAGCCCGAGGTTTTCCCCCCCTACCTTCGGGTTTTGCAGCCGTGAGACATCGAAAATCGCGTATTTTTCCTCATCAGAGATGCCCGACCCGGTATCCTCCACCGAGACGATCACAAGCCCCTCCTTTTCTTCCGCGCTGATGGAGATCTGCACATCTGGCCCACCATGTCGTATGGAATTGTCGATGAGGTTGGTGAACACATTTGCCAGCATGTCATCAGCGATCACGGTAAATCCGGAGGGTTCGAACTCGACGATATTTTGAGGGAATTTATCCAGTTCTTCCTGTATAATCGAATCAAGTTCGATGGGTTCGAGCGATTCCGGATCGGTCTGGAGCCTTCGCACCACCGAGACGTTGTTGATGATCTGCGAGATCTGCCATGTAGCCGTCCGCAGCTTCTCACCATAACTTTCCGCATTTCCCTGGAGCATGCCGGAAATGATCTCCGAGAACCCGGACAGCTCATTGGCCGCATGGTTGATGTCATTCTCGATGATGTCGAGATAGACGTTCATCTCCCCGTACGCATCTTCGAGCTGCTCCTGCAGCATTCCCCGGAGAACCGTGCCGCCGATCTCTTTTCCTACGGATTCGAGTACGGTCTTTTCCCTCTCGGAGATCTCCACCCGCTCCTTTCTCCCCACATAAAGCGCACCGACCACCACGGAATCGGCAATCAACGGGATGCCCGCGTAACTGAGGGCGTCCACCGCTTCAAGAATGCGGGAGTCGAACATCCCCGGCGGATTGTCGGGGAGGTTTTCCACGAAACGGGGCTGCCCGGCGAAAAAGATGACATTGTAGGGATAGTCCCTGATAACAAGTGTGGCGTTCTCCTCCACGAACGACTCGGGCACGCCGTGGTGCGCAATGAGCCGGGCACGTTTATCGGAATTTTTCAGGTAGACCCACCCAAAATCGAAATCCAGCAAATCCACGGTAATGGTGAGGATAATCTCAACCATCTCGTCGAGAATGAGCGATGAATTTGCCACCCGGATGATCTGGTTGATGATGGAAAGATGCCGGTTCTGGGAAAATATCTCCCTCTCGGCCTTTTTCTGGTTGGTGATGTTCCTGCAGATGACGATGGCCGCCCGTTTGCCCTCATTGATGATGGGAAGCGTCCTGAGTTCAATATCCACCACCTTCCCGTCGAGCCTGATGAATTTTTCCTCGGTAACCGAAGATTCCTTACGGTCGACATAGCTCTTCCGCATGCGCTCCCAGGCGATGTCGCGATAGTCCTTGTGGATGAAATCAAGCGCATATCGACCCAGAATGTCCTCGGCCTTCTCTGCCCCCAGTATTGCCACTCCCGCAGGATTGGCATAGACGATCTTCCCTTCGCAGTGCACATAGATCGGTTCGGGATGGAGTTCGACGAGGCACCTGTACCGCTCCTCGCTCTCCCTCAATGCCGCCTCGATCTGCGTGCGTTCGGTGACGTCCACCGCAATGGCAGCGACATGCTCCACATCGCCCTCACTCCCGAACACTGGATAGAGTGTGTGGATCAACTCTTTTTTACTACTTTTTTCCTCAAATCTGACTGAATTACTCGTATCAAGCACATTCCCCACATATGCTCGCAATTGTTCGGCGGCATCCTGCGGCAGAAGGCCGTATATAAAGGATCCCACGATAGTGTCCGGCGTCAGGCCAAATTTGCGGGCCAGGGCATCGTTCGCAGCCAGAATCCCCCCTTCCTTATCCAGAAGGAAGGCCTCTTCCGGAATGGAGTTCATGAAGACCCTGAGCATCGCATCGCGTCCACTGAGCGCAGCCGATGCTCGTTTAATATCGGTGACGTCCCGGGCAATACCCTCGAACCCGGCAGCTCTGCCGTCATCCTCTCTGAGCAGCGAGAGGTTCATCAGTACCGGAAAGATGCGCCCCTTTCCCTCCCGCACCAGCATCCTGCACTCGAAATTAAGTACATTCCCGCCGGACTCCTCCATCCTGAGCAGTGTGGCTGCGATGGCCTCGCAATCTTCGGGGTGGATATAATGAAATAGTACGGCAGAATCGCCGCCCTCTCCAGGGCATTCAAGGGCAGCCCGGCCCGAAGCGTTCAGAAACAGAAATTTCCCCGCAGGATCGCAGCGAAAGATGATATCGCCCGTATTTTCGACCAGGCTCCGGTAGTGTTCCCTTGAACGGTGGAGAAGCTGTTCTGCAGATTTGCGCTCGATTGCGTACCTGATCGAGCGCTGCAGGAGCGAGGGCGTGATCTCGTGCTTGACCAAGTAGTCCTGTACCCCTTTCTTTACGTGCTCAAGCGCGCTGTTCTCGTTTTCATGCCCGATCAGCACGATCAGCGGGACATCGGGAAAGTGCGTTCGCACTCCTGAGAATGCAGCATTTCCCGAACGTTCCTGCAGGTTCAGGTCGAGAAGGATCACGTCGGGGTGCAGGTCCATGTCCCTGCCTGCAACCTCCTCGAAGCGTTCGTACCACGTTACCTGCGAATGCAGCCCATGTGCACCGAGCATCTCCCGCAGAAGCCTCGCATCTTTGGGATTGTCCTCGATAAGCAGAACGGAGACAGTTTCATTCATGATCGTTCACGTTAAGGCAGTTTCACCACCGACAACCAGAACTTCTCAATCGAATGCACCACATTCAGGAATTGCTCCAGGTCGACCGGTTTGGTAATATAGCAGTTTGCATGCAGGTTGTAGGTCCGGACGACATCCTCTTCCGCCTGGGAGGTAGTCAGGACAACTACGGGAATGCTCTTCAGATCATCATCGTCCTTGATCTCGGCAAGCACCTCTCTCCCGTCTTTTTTGGGCAGATTGAGGTCGAGCAGGATGAGATCAGGCCTGGGAGCGTCGGTATATCTCCCTTCTTTTCTCAGAAATGCCATCGCTTCCTCGCCGTCCATGACGGTATGCAGGCTGTTGCTCACCTTGCCCTCCCTCAAGGCCTCCTTTGTCAACCGAACATCGCCGGGATTATCCTCGACGAGGAGGATCTCAACATTATGTACCCCCACATTCACACTCATAGGTGATCGCCCACCTCTCTTATAGGGATCGTGAAGAAGAACGTAGAGCCTTCACCCGGTTCCGACGCCACCCAGATTCGTCCGCCATGCCGCTCAATGATCCTCTTGCATATCGCAAGCCCGATCCCGGTGCCCGGGTACTCCGCCTTAGAATGAAGGCGCTGGAAGATCACGAAGATGCGGTCGAAATAGTGTGGCTCGATGCCGATCCCGTTGTCTTTCACCGTAAAAAGCCATTCCTCTCCGGATTGCCCGGCAGTCACATGCACGCGGGGCGGCTCGGCGCCGTGGAACTTGATGGCGTTGCTGATCAGGTTCTGGAATACCTGGAAGAGCTGGGAAGAGTCTGCCATCACCACGGGAAGCGGATCATGGGTCACTACCGCACCGTGTTCCTCAATCTGGATCTTCAGGTTTCTCAGCGTCTGCTCGAGGAGGACTTCAGTGTCCGTTTCTGCAAACGGTTTCCCCCTCGTGCTCACGCGGGAAAACGCCAGAAGGTCATTGATGAGCAACTGCATTCTGCTCGCTCCGTCCACCGCATAATGGATAAACTCGTCCGCGTCCTCATCAAGCCGGCCCTCGTAGCGGCGTTTGAGCAGCTGCACGTAGCTGGCCACCATGCGCAGCGGTTCCTGGAGATCGTGGGACGCCACATAGGCAAACTGTTCGAGCTCCTCGTTTCGCAGTTTGAGATCGCGGGCGTAGGACCTCAGCCGGGCTTCCGCTTTTTTTCTCTCGGTGATGTCTCTTCCTATAGAGGAAGCACCGAGTACCTCACCCGCGGAGTTGGTGATAGGGGAGATGGTGAGGGATACATCCATAATCGACCCATCCTTTCTGACCCGCTGCGTCTCGAAATTCTCCACACGCTCCCCACGTCGGATCCTGTCCAGGATCATCTCCATTTCGTCTTTGCGGTCCTCCGGCATAAGCAGGGAGATATTTTTCCCGATCACCTCCTCCGCACGGTAGCCGGTATTGCGCTCCGCACCGCGGTTCCAGCTGACGATGGTGCCGTCGAGGGTTTTGCCGATGATGGTGGCGTCGGATGATTCGACGATCGAAGCCAGAAACAAGCGCTCTTCTTCGGCCCGTCTGCGGTCGGTGATATCCGTGAAACTGCCGTCGACACGCATCACCGCACCGGATGCATCACGCGTGGGGCTGCCGGAGTTGTGTACCCAGCGCACCTCACCGTCCTTTCGTACCACCCGCACCTCGAAGGCATACGGTCTGCCCTCGTGGATACGATCGATGACGTGCCGGACGGCGCTGCGGTCATCCTCGTGAACAATCTGCTCCCAGAGATCAGGGTGATCCATAAATTCGTCGGGACCATAGCCAAAAAGATCCCGGCTTTTCGGGCTGATATAAGTCGGGTGCAGGGAACGGTCCAGAGAATACACCACTTCCGGAACATTCGCAATGATTGTTTCCGCGAAAATGCGGGCTTCCCGCAGGGAACGTTCGGCATTTTTCTTTTCGGTGATATCGAGAAACGACACCACAAGTCCTTCATTCTCACCGGTACATGCGATCGTCAGCAGCACGTCCACGCATGTTCCATCACCACGTACAAATTGTGTCTCGACCTGATCGGGCACGAAGCCGCGCCCCTGTGCGCAGCCCGAAAAATAGCTCGAGAAGCGGGAGGTTTCACTCTCAGCGAGGAAATCGGTCAGGTTCCGGCCCTGCATCTCGTTAGCCGGATAGTCCAGGATCTTTTTCATTTCGTTATTGGTCTCCCGTATTCGTGCATCTTTGTCGAGGATCGCTGTTGCCGATCCGGTATGCTCAAAAATATCCCGGTATCGTTTTTCTTCCCTCATGAGGCTGGAGGCGAGACCAGCGATCACCCCACTGACCACCAGAAATACCATCACGCGGGCGAATGCCGCGGTGAGTGCAGAGGCAGGATCGGCTGCCAGCAGGAGAACAAGGGCGAGGTACGCCACACTCAGCACCGCAGTAAAACCGACCCCCCGGCGGGGATACCAGTAGGAGGCAAGGATGATGGGGATATAAAAGAGATGGGGCAAAATCGTGGTAATATCGCTCGATAGAGCAAGGACATTTGCGAAAAACGCCAGCAGTGAACTGAGCAGGATAATGAAGCGTTGCTGCCCGGAAGTGAACCGCAGGATCATCGATGAACCGGATGCCATTATAAAAATGTGTATTTGGCGAGATATATAGATGATCGCCAATGAATGCGGCGATCCGGACCCTGAAAAATTCCCGGGATCGCGGGAATATGAAACCGGTTACAAAAAAGGTCGAATCTCCTTTTTATTCATCATACGCTACGAGGGTAAAGCGGACAGCTGCGCCCTCCGAGGATTTTCCGGGGACGCGATCCTCGATCCAGATGGATCCGCAGTACCGCTCAAGGAGCAGGTGCGCGATATGAAGGCCAAGGCCCCTGCCGCTGGCCTTCTGGGAATTTCGCTGGAATACGGTAAACACAGCCTGTTTTTGCTCGTCGGGAATGCCGCATCCTGTATCCTCCACGGAGACCAGCACATTCCCATCCTGTTCCTCCGCTTTCACGGTGATTTTCACATCAGGACCCCCGAATTTGATGCTGTTGCCGATGAGGTTGGCGAAGATCTCGGAGAGGAATTCATCGGCAATCACCGCATACCCGGTATCCACAAAGGAAATCGATGCATGGCCGAATCTCTTCATTTCAGCACGGATGAGAGAATCCAGTTCCACCGGCCCCAGATCAGGAGGCATTTCATTGATCTTTCGAATCACCGCTACGTTGTTGATGATCTCCTTGCCCCTCGCGATGGTGTCTTCAATTTTCTGGGCATACCAGCGTGCCTGGCCATCGAGCATCTCCTCGACAATTCTGGTAGTGGCAGTGAGATCATCATGAATCCTCAGCATGTCATGCTCGATGATGTCAAGATAGCAGCTGATCTCCTCATATGCTTCCTCAAGCTGATCCTGCAGCATCCCGCGAAGGATCGTCCCCCCGATCTCCTTCCCGATCGATTCCAGCGTAGAACGCTCATTTTCTGAGAATTGAACTTTTCCACGCCTTCCGATGTAGAGGGCACCCACGACCACCGATTCTGCAATGAGGGGAATCCCTGCAAACGAAAGGGCTTCCACATCCTCCATGATGCGCGACTCGAATATCCCGGGGGGGTTGTCGGGCAGATTTTCGACAAACCTGGATTGCCCACCGTAAAAGACGATGTTGTAGGGATGATCCCGCACACCGATCGTCCTGTTACAGTCCATAAAGGACTCAGGCACCCCATGGTGTGCAGCCATCACTGCGGTTTTGCCGTCGCGGTTTTTCAGGTACATCCACCCAAAATCGAAATCAAGCAGATCTACCACGATTTCGAGGATGATCTCCAGCATCTCGTCGAGGATCAGGGACGAATTGGCGACGCGGATAATGGTATTGATGATCGAGAGGTGCCGGTTCCATTCACGGATCTTTGTCTCCACTCCCTTTCGGAGGGAAATATCACGCATAATCTCCTGAGTGGCGCGTGTACCGTCGAAGAGTACAGGGACCGAAGCCATCTCGATATCGAGTATGCTTCCATCGACCCTGACCAGTTTTTCCTCCACCAGAGGGGTGATCGCACGGTCAACATAGCTTCTCATGATCCGGTTCTTCAGCACCCCTTTCGATTCTCGGTTGAAAAAGTCGCATACCTGCCTGCCGATGAGATCATCGCGGATTTCCAAACCGAAAAGGTCGATCGCTGCAGCATTGGCAAATATTATTTTACCGTCACTGTGCACAAAAATGGGCTCTGGGCAGTGCTCAACCAGTGATCGATACCGTTCCTCGCTTTCCCGCAGGGCCCGCTCCATATGCAGTTTTTCAGTGATGTCACGGGCGAATACCGAGATGCCGTCTATGGAGGGGTATACGGTCCATTCGAAGAGACCATTCAAAACGGGATGGGGACGCTCGTCGGTCATGCTTCGCGGGACGCCGTCCTCCAGCACATCCCTGCAAAGCCGCTCGAGCATGGCCTGTGAGCAAGGGATAATCTCCACCAATGATCTCCCGAGCGCTTCCTCCGTCCCCATGCCTATCAAACGCTCTGAAGCGGGATTCCAGTAGGTGCACTGCAAATCACCGTCCAGTGCAAAGAAAATGTCGGTGATGCTTTCGGCCAGCTGGCGATACTTCTCGTTGCTCTCCGCAAGAACCTGTTCTGCCTGTTTTTTCTCGGTGATATCGATGCTCTGGATGACCATACTCCTTGAGACGCCGCAATCGTCACTCAGCACCTCCCACGAACTGGAGAGCTGCACGAGGTTGCCGGCTTTGTGACGCCCCCGGCACTCGATGTTTCTCATACCCTCCCCGGTGGTGTACGATTTCCTCACAAGATCCTTCATCCTCTCGACATCATCCTCGTGAATCCAGCCGAGGAACCCGCCTTGCAGTTCGGCCTGAGAATATCCGGTCAGATCCAGGCTATTCGGGCTGATATACTGGATCTGTTTCTCTTCGTCCAGAATGATCAGGACGCCCGGCGCGGTTTCCACGATAGTCCTGAACCGTTCCTCTGATGTTTTCAGGTTCTCGGCAATCCTGGATTTTTCGGTGATATCAACAAATGAAACATAGACCCTTGACCATCGCTCATCCTCACCGGGAGCAAGGGAGAGGCGCATGATCGCCTCCTTTCTGGCGCCGCGCAGCGTTGTAAATGCAAGTTCGCCCTCATAAATCGATCGACTCTCCCAGAGTGCAGAGAATGCCGAACATAGCAGGGGATGGATTTCGCCGGAGAACAGTTCTGCCAGGCGGTTCGAGAGATGCTCCTTGTTCTCCGCTTCAAACATCGTGCAGCAGTGTTCATTCATCTCCACCAGGCGCATCATGGACACAAAATTGCTGAGAATATGAGGGCGGCTGGTGAGATAGTTCTCAATACTGTGCACCCCGGATGCGGACAGGATATCAAGGCACAGCCGAATATCGGACAGATCCAGTTCAAATAATGAAAATGGCGAGTATTCGAACAGACTATGGTACCGTTTCTCGCTCAGGCGTAGTTTTCGCTCATCCTCTTTTTGACGGCTAATGTCCACGACGGTCCCGATCATCCTGACGGGAGTGCCTGAATCATCACGCGTAATCACCTGTCCTCTTGCCAGCATCCACCGCCACGTGGAGTCGGCAGCACGAAGGCGAAATTCCATCTCGCCTCGTTCTGCCTCACCATTACGAAAACGTTCAAATGCCCGTGTTAGTCTATCTTCTTCTTCGGGATGGAGAAGCGTCATGAGCGAATGAAAGAATGGATCGAACTGGTCGGGAGAATACCCGAGTCCTTCATAGAATGAACTGCTCAGTTCCAGACGCCCCGTATTCAGATCCAGCTCCCAAAGACCTTCATTTGCCGATTCGAGGGCCATTTTAAGGCGATATTCACTTTCTTTCAGATGGTTCTCGACCTTCTTCCGGGGGGTGTTGTCCACAGCCGAGAGCGCACTGAAACCGGTGCCGGGTAGGATATCCGCAACGATGAGCACCGTCCGTGATGTGCCTTCTTTGTGTTTCAATCGCAGTTCATGGACGTCCGGGGGGACGCACGGGCCGATGCCCTGCAGGCGATGGTACTCGAACACCATCCCCTTGTCCTCATCACACACGATGTCGAAAAGCGCCAGTTCCCCTTCCACATCTTCTCTTGCATACCCCAGCAGCTGACAGAATGCCGAATTCGCCAGCACAATGCCCCCATCTTCGTCGAGAATGATCGTGCCGATCCCCGAGCGTTCAAACATGGTGCGGAAGAGTCGCTCGGAACCCGGATCGTGATCTGCTGTATGCTGTTGTTTAGCCAGATCAAGCCCGGTGATCATCATATTTTCCGTCCGCGGAATAAGTGCGGCAGTGATGATGGTAGTATGCAAATCCCCATGCCGGTCGATAATGCGTATTTCAGACATCCGGGGAGAATTTGATGGATCTTCCTTCATCGATTCATGTAAATGCACAACTTTTTCAAGATCATCCTTCCCGATGAAATCAGCAATATTCTTCTTGTTTTCCATCTCAGCCCGGGAAACGCGTAAAGATCTGGCTAACGCATTGTTGGCAAAAAGGATTGTTCCTCTTCCATCGATCACCGCGATTCCGGCCGAGAGGGTATCAAGAAGCAATCGGTATGCATCATCGGATTTGCCGAATATCTGCTCTTGCTGCGACCGTATCGAATCAAGCTCTTCTATCGCATCCATACCATTAACCCCGGATATTGCACAGTTCGGTCCTCGCGGCACAATTCTCCAACAAATAGTAAAAATACTATATTAGAGCCTATATTTTTGTTTGATTTATATTTATTTACATGTTGTTTTTATTATATTAATAAAAATATTAGATTTCCCTCAATCCGCATCCAAACAGGCACAGATTAACCCCAATATAACAGTATTTTACAAAATGAAGGGCATGTTGCATATGTTTCACTCCGAACAATTAAAGAAGGCCGTTCTCATTTTCATCGAAGAACAGGGGTGCATTGGATGCATTGTCTGCAGGTGCACACCTGTTTTCAAAAAGAACTGCACAAGCAGACAATCTCGCTCCCTCGCAGAATTCGGCACCGCGTACGATCGTCGTGACCCCCCGCGCCGCACCCGGCGCAGACATAAAAACCATCAGATACTCGGCATGAAGATCATCAGATTAAGAACCAGAATGCGATAATTCAGGAACGCCGCGAACGTCACCCAGAGCAGGTAGGGGATCAGCAGGTATGCGGCGGTTCGATTAACCCGGTAGAATACGACGATCGTGGCAATAATCGCAAACCAGAGGGCCACGATATCAATGAGGCCAAGCAGCGGTGATTGAAAACCGAAAAAAGCATACGACCAGAGCACATTGAGTCCCAGCTGCACCCCGAAGATCGTCAGGGCTCTGCGGACTACCCAGCGATTGGTCCCTTCCATCCAGACGAGATAGAGGGCGATACCCATCAAAATAAAGAGTGTCGTCCATACCGGAGCGAACACAAACGACGGCGGATTAATCTCGGGTTTGACGAGCTGAGCATACCATGATCCAGGTCCTGTTTGCGTGACGAAAGAACCCAAAAATCCTGCCAGATTGCATACTACAATTGCGATTACGAGTTTTACCGGATTACGCAGACCAAAGAAGCTCGATGACATGCAATGGTGAATACTGCAGGTGGATCATTATATACATACCGCTCTCCGGAATGGGTTTTCCGGGAACTGCCCAAATGCTGCGAGAATCAGTATAATAAGAGCTCCCGACACATTGCTACATGCATGGACGAATCCCTGGTGCGCCGGATAAACCCGCAGGAATGTGTCTGCCTCTTTGATTTGGATAATACCCTCTATAATTTTGTTGATGCGAAGATAGCCGCATGCAGGCAGGCGGCAAAATGCATCGGAACCGGCGAAGGAATGGAGCTTTTCCGCTATTTTTTACGTGACGTCCACGGGTTCGAACACCATGACAATATCAGGGATTTCATGGAAGATCGGGGCATCCGGGATGGTGCAGTGCTCGAGAAGGCATGCCGGGAGTACGACGCGGTCAAACTTGCCACGATCGACCCGTACCCCGGAGTTCTCAGCACACTCGAAACACTCAAACGTTCGGGGGTGAAGATGGCGGTGGTCACCGACGCGGAGAGCAGCCATGCATTCAAGCGTCTCGAAAAGGTGGGGATCCGCCGCTACTTCGAGAGCGTGATCACCCCTGACATCTCGGGAAAGCGCAAACCGGCATACGATTCGTTTCTCATGGCACTCGAATCACTCGGTTCGCTTCCCGAGCATGCATGGGTGGTGGGTGACAGCCTGAAACGCGAGATCGAACCGGGCAACCAGCTCGGGATGACCACGGTGCATGCAGTGTACGGCGACTGGACGGACATCCCGTACCCCTCAATAATCCCGACGTTTGTTTTGCACTCCTTCCCCGATCTCCTCCGGTTCATGGGACTCGATGGGGGAGACTGATCAACAGAGGGGTTCGGGATCCCGCCCCTCCGAAACCGGGAGGCCTGCCCCGCGGATCACGACGGGGCTGTCGGTTGCAAGGATCTTGTCAAGAATGATCTCTTTTCCCCGCCGGCTGAGGGCAAATACCGGGATGGCGACACCCGCCTGAAGCAGGGCGCACGTGCCCGCACGTTCGCGGATTTCGCGTGATGCACATGCAGATACGATATCGCAGGACGCGATGATCCGGCGTGCTGCATCCCCTGAAATTCCGGTGAGGTGCACCCCCACGATCAGTGCATCGGGATGTGCCGACCGGATCGCTTCTGCCTCATCGGCTCCGGCAACAGTGACGGCAACACGGGAATACCCTGCCGCATATGCAGCCTCAACACCGCCGACCGGATCGATTCTCGCATCGTCAGGATACACTACCTTCCCGCCAAGACGGGAGATGCCCTCGATGACCTCGGGGATGGGGCTCGTCCGGACCAGGCCAGACATCCTTCCCCCGATACCCTGCACCAGCGCGGCGTGTTCCACCACAACTGTGCCTGCGCCGTCGCAGACGACGACCACACACCCGACAAGCCCGCGAGACAGCGCCGATGCCAGCAGCTCGGACGCACCGAATCCCACAAAATCTCTATCCTCCTGCAGAATGCGGTTTTTCGTGCACATCCCGAACGAACGGATGCGCTGCTCGATATTTTCCCGGACAGCATCCGGCGTTGCATGCGAAACCGGCTTTGAGAAACGGGCCGCAAGCGGACACGTGGCGATCCGCGGTGTTCCGACCTCCACCACGGTACCGTTGCGAATGACGACTTTCGTCTTCCCGATCGCTTCGATGACGTGCTCATCCTCAAGAGCCATACCAGACTATATTGCCGTTGAGTACGGATAATAGATGGTATTCAGAAAAATAACCACTCTCCGGGCTTGAAACGGATGACAGACCAGAGTGCAGCATTCAAGGGGAGGTACTGGGAGATCGACACGGTTCGGGGCATTGCCATCGTCATGATGGTGGCATTTCATATTCTCTTCGATCTCAGTTACCTAGGGATTCCTCTAGCAGACGTCCACTCTGGATTCTGGCGGCTGTTTGCCCTCACCACCGCATCCCTGTTCGTATTTCTCGTAGGCCTCTCCCTGAGCATCAGTTATGCCCGCAGCAGTGCGCACCTTCACGGAAGTGCGCTCATGATGAAGTATTTCCGGCGTGGTTTGGGCATTTTTCTCCTAGGATTACTCATCACCCTGGTAACCTGGCTCATGATCGGAGAGGGGATGATCATCTTTGGCATTCTTCACCTGATCGGGCTCTCCATCATAATCGCGCCGTTTTTTATCCGATTTGGGTGCGCGAACCTCATGGTAGGCATTGGCGTAGTGCTTATCGGCATCGGACTGTCCGTGTTCGAGGGACCTATCTGGCTCGCCTGGATGGGGCTGCACCCCTCCTGGTTTTATAGCCTTGACTACGAGCCGTTGTTCCCCTGGTTCGGCCTCGTGCTGATCGGCATCGCGGTGGGAAGCGCGCTCTATCCTGAAGGAAAGAGGCTGTTTGCCGTCCCCGACGTGCAGGCTTTTCCCTTCAGGGCGCTTTCGGCCGCCGGAAGACACTCACTGATCATTTACCTGCTTCACCAGCCGATTATCCTTGCCTTCATCCTGCTATTCAGGGGAGCACTATGACGAAGAGATGAGATGATGGAGACACGCGCACCGCTATGGTATATCCGGGTGCGTTCCCGGAGCGGAGAAGAGATCTGCATTACTGCCTCGGGCAACGACCCCCAGTATCCCTCCTCGGTAGCCACCCATGCACACGGCACAGCAGCCGAAGAAACGCTCGCGGAGATCAGGATGGAGGTGCTCACCCCGCCACAGGATATGAAATGGGAGCTTCATTCGGCCGACGATCTCTATGGGTGGCATGCGGCTGTCGGCGAGGTGATCAGCCGCCGGAAACAGGAGGGCTGGTCCGTGGAGCACAATCTCCCCTGACCCCAAACATCCCCTCTCATGGGGGGAGGATATACGCATGTTCCGGGTGTTCACTCTTTCGTACCTAAAAACAGGGGCACATCTTCAAACGCGCTCACATCGAACAGCCCGCGTGCAGTAATGCGCAGGTGCGGGATCACAGTGAGCGCCAGAAAAGAGAGATACATAAACGGTTGATCGATGCACCCCATTCTTTTTGTATGATTCTCAAGTGCCGAGAGTCGTTCCAGGACATCCTCGAAGGGAAGGGGCGACATCAGCCCGGCGCATTCCAGCGGAAGCACGGTGGCACTCCCCCCCGAAACGGCGACCAGGGCGCCCTGATGGGCAATCACCTCGCGGATGGCGCGCAGGATGCTCTCGTCATCCACCCCCACCGCCACGATGTTATGCGCATCGTGCGATACGCTGCCGGCGAGAGCGCCTTCTCTCAGCCTGAAGCCATGTACAAGACCGACACCACACCCCCGTTGCCGGTAACGGTCGCATACGACCACTTTGAGAATATCATTCACAGTATCCGGCAGCAGGCGGGCAGCGACATCCATAACAACTTCGCGGGTGAGGATCTGGTGCTCCACAAGGCCGATGATGCGGGCCTTTCCTGAGCCTTCGATCGCAAGATCGGCAATCGAAAGGGGCGCACATACAAACTCCCGGTGAAGGCAGGGCCGCCTCCGGGGGGAAGAGGGGCGCACCTCCACCCCTCGCTTGAAGGTTCTTGCCACCCGGATCCCATTCCCATCGCAGAGCACGCAGAAATCAGCGATCTTTCCCGGTGCAATCGCACCGCGGTCCCGGAGACGGTAGTGTTCGGCCGGAGAAAGCGTTGCCATCCTGAGCGCAAGCTCGGGCTCCACTCCCTCCGCGATTGCCTTTCTGATACAGTCATCGATGTGACCGTCTGCTGCCAGCATGTCGGCATGCCGGTCATCGGTGGCAAAACAGCAGCGGGAAACCGTGTAGGGCGAGACGATCGGGGCCAGGTCTGCAAGGTTCTTCTCGGTAGATCCCTCCCTGATGAGAATGGCCATCCCCCGCCGGAGCTTCTCCATGGCTTCGGCGGCGCTGGTGGATTCGTGATCACTGCTCATTCCGGCATAGATATACGCGTTCAGCGATTTTCCGTCGAGAAGTGGCGCATGCCCGTCGACCAGATCGCAGAGATCGAGCTTTTCCCAGACCTCCGCGGCACCGCCGAGGACGCCGGGCACGTTCATCAGCTCCCCCAGGCCCAGGATGCCCTCACGGCCCAGAAGAGGCTGCAGGTCCTGTGCCGACAACTGCGCCCCGCCGATGTCGAGCGGTGTTGCGGGAACGCAGGAAGGGAGCATGTAGAAGATATCGAGGGGGGTGCGCTGCCGTTCGTCGAGCATATAGTCAATACCGGCAACCCCGGCCACATTGACAATTTCGTGGGGATCGGCGATGACGGTCGTGGTGCCGCGGGAAAGCACCATCCTGCCGTACTCCGACGGGGTAAGCAGGGAACTCTCGATATGTACGTGTGCGTCGATGAATCCGGGAACTACGCGGGCATTTCTGGCATCGATCACGGATCGGCCGCTATACTCCCCGACCCCTACCACAATGCCGTCCTTTACCGCAAACGAGGTGTGTTCCCACTCGCAGGTAAAGGGATTGAATAACCTGCAGTTCTCACAGACGAGATCGGCAGGCTCATCTCCCAGGGACGCATGCAGGCCGGGGGGTATCATGCCTGTACTTCGAGATCCCGTATCTCGGTGGCGGCACGATTCCCGTCGATCATGACATAGAGATATAGCTTGTACGTTCCCGGTTCAAGGTCAATGGGAATCCGGTATTCATTCTCCCCCTGCTCCAGGAACATGTATTCTGCCTTCTTGTACACTTCGACCTGACTGAATTCCCTGATCTGGAAGATCGTAGCCTGAACCACCACCTCCCGCGGCTCGCCGGCGTTGAACACCTGAACCTTCAATTCCTCCCCGTCATAGGCGACGGCGCCGAATGAATATGAGAGGCACCCTGCGATGCATCCGAAAAGCAGGAGAACCAGTGCAAGAAGAACCAGAGAACACCTGGAAGTCATTATTTCAATATAAAAATCAGCATGATTTAATACTATTTGTTTTTTCGGGATATCACATCAATGCGGTTGACAAATGCGCTAAGGGCCTCATGCACGTTTTCCCCGGTGAGGGCGGAGATTTTGTGGGCGTACCCGTCGCAGATCACGTCAACAAATTTTTCCGGGCTGGAACCGGCGCAATCGCACTTGTTCAGCATCACTACAAATGGAATGTCCCGATCCGTGAGCCATTCACAGAGATAAAGGGTCATATCATCGATTTCCGAAGTTGAATCCACTACCACGATAGCCCCGTCCGTCCCCCGCGCAAGGATCTGCCTGACAAACTCAAAACGCTCCTGTCCGGGCGTACCAAACAGGTACACTTTTTTGTCCCCTACCGTCACCCGTCCGTAATCGAGCGCGACAGTCGTGGGCCCGTTCTCATTATCCGCCTCAACGTGGCGTGATTCGGGATCGAGTGAACGGATGAAGGTGGATTTCCCGGCATTAAAGGAGCCGAATACGACAATTTTGAGCTTATCCATACACATTATCCATAAGGTTAACGCCCCATGGTTTAACCTTTCCATTCATGCGTTATTATACCGGGCACTATATGCATGACCGAGAGTTCCGGCAGCATTCCGCGGGCAATTGCGGTCCGTAACACTCGTTCCCTGCACAATGGAGGGGAGGCACCGGTTCTTGCGTTTCAGGCACCGGTGGGATAACCACCGGTATGCAGGGATCCTGCCACGCCGCGGTCGATGGGGATGTCGTAAAATACGCAACGGCGATATATATAAATCCGAAAATTTCTGTGTGAGAACATCCGCAATGAATCACATCACATTGTGTCCCGATGCGAATCAACAGAACATTTCAGCTTTTTTGCTCACAGGGATGCTGGTGAGCCCGCATACGAGATTATGAATAAAAATGAGAACAATACCAGGCAAGGTATACGGGGTAACCGTCCTGCAGCGGCGTGTACACATGACATTTTTCCACAGCGGAAACATTGGCAGAATTTATTTAAGGATTCTTCGATTTTCAGCAACATATAATCTCCAAAACAGAATTATCAATCCAATTATCAAATAGAATTGTTTTTAACCAAAAAATATCATATGGAATTTTTATACAATTCTCATATGCGAGGTGTTGTACAATTTCTATCATTGCATTTGCCCACCACAAAGGGGGTACGGGGAAAACCACTTCATGTCTCAATATCGCAGGATTTCTGCAACTCAACGGAGATCGTGTGCTGATCGTCGATTGCGATCCGCAGGCGAATGCCACTTCCGGGCTGGGAGTGGATCCGTTCGCGCACCAGCCTAACATGTATGACGTGTTCATGAGCTTTTTTAACGGATTTCCGGACATTTTTCTGGAAGATGTCATCATAGAAACCGGATCCGGGATCAGCCTTGCACCGTCGTCGCTCGACCTTGTGGGAGTCGAGCCGTATCTCTATAACATTGAAGAGAGGGCGGAAATCTTAAAAGCGGCATTGAGCTCGGTGGAGGATGCCTACGAGTATATCCTTATCGATACGCCGCCAAGCATGGGCCAGTTTGTGATAAACGGTCTTGTCGCGGCTGAAAAGACTATTGTCACGCTTGATTCCGGGATTTTTGCCCTGAAGGGCATAGAAGCCCTCGCCACCATTTTCGATGATATCGAAGAGAACGTAGGCAGGGAAATTGCCGCCGATATGGCCATCCTCACGCGCTGGGGAAACGGGTCAAATCCGCCAACCCCGATCGACGAGATCGCTGCCTTCGTAAAGCGCATGCTCTACGGAGGTGCGGCGGCAGACAATGGAGCAACTGAGACGAAACGGCTCGATGCATTCGAACACGAAGTGAAACAACTGTTTCCATCGGTGTATACGGTCCCCTTCGACGGGAAGGTATACGAAGCACAGCAGAACGGCATACCCCTCTCTGTTTTCGCACCGGAGAGTGCGGCAGCCCGCAAATATCGTGAAATTACCCAAGCCATCAGAAACTGGTGAGCAAACCTGATCGTAACAAGTTACAGTATGGAGGGATTATCGTATGGAACGGCCTGGAAGAAAAGCGCTCTTTAACGGCACAACCAGAACAGCCAGCAGCGACAATGGGAACGACACCGCGAACACAACTGCATTGCTCTCGGAATGGGGATCGATCCTCGCTGCGGTGAACGCAGGGGATTATGCCGCCCGCATTTCTGTCGACGGAATCGAAGAATCCTACAAACCCTTTGCCGCCGCCCTGAATACCGCAATCGAGAGTCTCGCAAGGGAATATGCAGAGAAAATGGAGCTGGCGGCGATGTTCCGCGACAATCCGCTGCCGATGTTGATTCTGGATCGCACATTCGCCATCCGTGATCTCAACGAGGCATATGAGGATCTCATGCAGCAGTCCCGTGACCGGCTGATGAGCATGGAAGCATCGGATTATAAAATCTCCCTGGTGAAGGGCGACAAAACCGACTCGACCTTCAGAGGTGTGAAGACCAAATCTGAACTGGCAATCGCTTTCCGGGACGGCACGAAGAAAATCGTGGAGCAGTACGGTATTCCCGTCCCGGACGAACACGGCGAGATCTCGAGTGCGATCTTCGTGTTTAACAATGTTACCGGTGAGCGCGAGGAAGCGGAAGAGAGAGAAAAACAGATGAAAAAAGCGCAGGTCCTCCAGCAGCGCTCCGAGAGCATCGTGCAGGAAAATCCTATGCCGATGCTCCTTGTCAGCACGGATTTCAAAATCCTGGTCACGAATCAGACGTTTGTCGACATGAGCGGGATCGGAAAGGACCAGATACTCAGGATGAGTGCTCGTGATTTCAAGATACTCGAGCAGCAGGGAGATGGCCTGGGCTTTGTGATCAAGCAGCAGAAGCGGAGTTATGGGGTCGTATCCGTCGACCTCCCGAGCGGCGTGCATATTCTCGAGCAGTACGGTATCCCCATTACCGATAGTGATGGCAAGCTCGTGAATATCCTGATCGTGTACAATGATATTACTGAGGTGAGGGAGAAAGAGAGAGAGGTCCAGAACCTTATGGAGGAGGCACAGCAGGAGGCCGCGCGGCTGAACGCGAGTGCAGAAGAGCTCGCCGGCGCCATGGCACGGATGGCGGAAGGCGACCTGACCGCAACCGCGTCAATCGAACAGGACGACCCGCTCGCCCGGCTCAAGCACGACTACAACAACTCTCTCGCGTCCATCAAGGCCACCATTGAGGAGGTCAGCAGAAACAGCGATCTGGTGCAGAACACCTCCAGCGAAGTGAGCAAGAGTGCGGACGAGATCGGCAGGGCAACCGAACAGGTTGCGGTCGCCACCCAGCAGTCATCAGAGTTCACCCGCAATCTCCTGATCCAGATCGAAGACATTAACAGGGAGATTTCCGACCTCTCGGCATCCATCGAGGAAATTGCCAGCACGTCACAGGAGGTCATGGAACGGGCACAGAAGGCCACCGCCGAAGGGAACAAAGCGGCAGAAATCGGGATGGACGCCCACAACAAAATGCAGGCCGTCGGTGAAATCTCCCAGCAGAGCGTCGACGAGATCACTCACCTCAACGGACAGATGCACGAGATCAGCAACATCGTCAAGCTGATCGGCGGCATCGCCGGACAGACAAACCTGCTTGCCCTGAATGCAGCCATCGAAGCCGCACGCGCAGGCGAGCATGGGCGCGGGTTCGCGGTCGTGGCCGGCGAGATCAGAAATCTGGCGGGCGAGGCAAAGGAAGCAAGCCAGACCATCGAGGATCTCATCGGCACCATCCAGACCAACAGCGACAGGACTGCCGCATCCATGAGGGCGTCCCACAAAGAGATCCAGGGTGGTATTGACAGGGTGAACGAGGCGATCGAGGCGCTTAACAGGATCGTGGCCGACATCGAGGTGGCGGCCCATGGCATCACCGAGATCACCAGAGCATCCGAGGACCAGGCAAATGCCACAAACCGTGTCATGCAGAGCATGGAAGACTCCACCCAGATGACCAAGGAAAACATAGAGCGCATCGAGGACATGGCGGCCCTCGCCGAGGAGGTGAGCGCATCCACCGAAGAAGTGGGCAGCGCATCACATGAAATGACAGAAATGGCCGAGCACCTCAAGGCCAAGATGGCACAGTTCACACTGAACTGAGGGGAGCTATATGAGTGGCATGGTAGATCTTGTTGAATTCGAACTCAACGGGGAGCGGTACGCCATGGACATCCATCTTGCACGAGAAATCGTGGAGATGATGCCCATCACCCCGATTCCCCGCGCCCCCTCGTATATCACCGGCGTGATCAACCTCCGCGGGGAGATTACCTCGATCATCAACGTAAACAACCTCCTGCGGATCACGCAGAATGACAGCGTGGAGAACAAAAAGATCATCGTCCTGATGTCTGATGCAACCGGCGGAAGCAACGTGGGAATCATCGTGGACGATGTCCACAGCGTCATCCAGGTATCGGATACCGACATCGAGCAGATGGGGGAGGGCATCACCTCCGATATCAGCAACTTCGTCAAGGGGATCATCAAGGTCGGCACAAACGGAGGGGGAAAAGAGCGAAACCTGGTAATCTGGATCGATATGGTCAAGGTGCTCCGGGATCTGATCAACCAGCAGCAGATCGGATAAGCGCAGATGGACAATTTCCTGGCACTCAGAAGGAGTATTGAGCGGCTCCTATCCATCCAGTGCGCGAATTACAAGGAGGATTATATCAAGCGCCGCATCCTTTCAAGGATGCGGCTCACGGGCACACGCGATTTTGATGAATATCACACACTGCTGCTCTCGAGCCAAAAAGAGCAGGAGCAGCTGCGCAACACCCTGACCATCAATGTCACCAAGTTCTCTCGTGATGCGGAGGTCTTCGAAATCATCCGAAAAGAGATTCTCCCCGAGCTGATGCGGCGAAAAAACCGCATCCGCATTTGGAGCGCGGGGTGCGCCACGGGGGAAGAGCCCTACACCCTCGCCCTCATCGCCCACGATCTCACCCGTCTGCGCCCCGACGTTCAGGTGACGATACTTGCCACCGACCTCGACAGGGAAGCGCTCGAAAAAGCAAAAGCCGGCATTTACCACGAAAAATCCCTTGAAAACTTGGAACCGGGCCAGGTACGGAGACACTTCACCCTGCGGAAGGACGGGAAATATGAGGTGAAGTCCCATCTGCGCGAGCGCGTCAGGTTTCAGGTGCATGACTTGATGAGCGGAAGACCCATCTCAAACTTTATCGATATCATCCTCTGCCGGAATGTCACGATCTATTTCACTGAAACGCAAAAAAACGACCTTGCGGTGATGTTTCACGCGGCGCTCCTCCACGATGGCTACTATATCATGGGAAAAACCGAATTTTTAGGCAGAGAAGTGGAAACGCTCTTTGTACCGTATAATTCACTGCAAAAAATCTACCGGAAAGGTCTCCGGTCGTCTCCCGGGAGCGCGGCAACCGGTGCAGCAAACAGGGAACGTACCAGAACGTATCCGAATCGCTCGTGAGATGTGTCCGAGAGGGGACGGGTGATTGCCCTCGGGCTTGCAGAATGCGATGCTGCCGCTGCTGCTGAAACAATGCAATCATGGACTTATTCGAGAACGCCCATGTTCTCGCGGTCGTTTTCGGGAGGATCTTCCTTTTTTTGTGAGAATTTTTTCATCATTTCCTTTCTTTTGGCAGCTTTTTTCAGCTCTGCCGATACGATGACAAAATTCAGGCCGATGATCACGATCACCATGGTAAGGCCAAAGCCGAGAAGCACTCCCTGGGTGGTCAGGAAGAGCGCCCAGAGAAGGACGACAAAGGATATCAGGTAAAAAATTATCCAGGTTCTCGACGCATGAATATCCATTATTTCACCAGATTGTCTTGTGGCAAATTAGTTAAGGGTTGTCTCTTGGTCCGGGTAGAATGAACGGTACCGCAACGATCCACCACAAATCACCGCAAGATGCAATTCCAAGACTTTATCTGACCCCGCCTCCTTGGTTTCTGTACTGATACAATCATGGCGGATCTCCACGATGCACTCACCCTGATCGGGGCAATCGTCATCGTTGCGCTGATGTCACTATTCTACAGCCCCGCGTCACCGGGGGATGTGCAGGCCCCTCCTCCAACCATGACACCGTCTCCCACCGATCCTCTTCCCACGCCGGAGACGCATGCCGTCCCGGCCACCCCTGATCCCACGCCGGAAAAACCCGATCCGGTGCGCATCACCTATACACAAAACCATCTGCCATATCCCGTTCACATCCTCCCCCCCAACATGAATGTATTCGGGGCATCCGACCCCGATTGGCAGTGGCGCTACAAAGAGGTGGTGGTATTTGCATTTCTCGAAGAATCGGTGGGAGGTCTGACCGAGACCTTCAGCGTGCCGTACGCCGTATGGCGGGTCAACAGTTCTCTGAATGCCACAACCACCCCGCAGTATGCCCTGCTACAATGGGTGCTCGTAGATGCGGAAACAGGGAAAATTCTCGAAGGAGGAGAACTTCACCATGGAGGCAGGATGACAAAAACCGTTCAGGTATCCCACACCGGGATGTATTTCATCGTCCACACTCTCCATGCAGACCATGTTACGCTCTCCCTCGAGACAACGACCGACTATCTTCCCGGATGGTAGGCGTCGAGTGCAGAACTACCAGAAAAAAGAGAATCACAGAATAAACAGGCCATTTATTTGACCCTTTCCACGACAATTCTCACCTTGTCCCCCATTTTAAGACCATGTCCCTTGGGAACGTCGATGTTGAACCACAGGGCGGCAGGATCGTTCTGCGTATTGTCCTGGTTCATCAGACAATCCTTAAATTGGTTAATATCGGCCACAAATTCGAGCTCTGAAATAAAATCAGCGATTTTTTCCGTCATAGGAATCACACCACCTTACCTATGCATTGGTTATGAACGTTGCTGCAAAATCGTAGTGCGGCGCCGTTCTCCTGCCTCAGCACATCACTCGTCCCAGCGGTATTCAAATCCACACTGAGGGCAGACAGTTGATATGACTTTCTGTCCGCAGCGAGGACAGCGAGCGCCGGGCGCTTTCTCTGCCCCACATTGAGGGCAGTAAACGGTCTTGATTACCCCGCATTGCGGGCATTGCCAGTGCACCAACAGATTACACCTTTATTCTATGCGTTTGGTGAGGGATCATACAAACCTTTCCCCTTCCTGAAGGTGCGCCGGATTCGAAAAAGAAAAAAAAAAGTATTGCCTGTTTAGAATGCCCGTGCCGTAACACGCCAGGTAGTGCTATTGGAATAACTCCAACGCGAGATGTCGAGCTCCTCGCAGATCTCTGCAAGGATTGCGAGATTGGTCCCCACCTCCTTCGGGGAAAGGCCCAATTCTTTGGCGATATATTTAGACTTAAAGTAATGCTTACCTTTTGTCAAGCCCGCAATGAGATATGTCAAAATTTTGATCTGTGATGCGGTATACTTTTCTCGAATGGTCCCCATGCGTGACATTCGGTTCCTCCAGAGATAAAAGTCAGATATAGCACAATTCATATTTAAATGTACTCTTTTTCAACGAATAAAAACACCATTTTGATATGATGCCGGACAAATAGGTGCCCACAATGCTCACCGAAACGGGAAGCAGGATCAGACATTTTTGATTAGCTCTAGTGATTATCACTGCCATCCTCGACTTATAATAACCCAGTTTAGTTTAAATAACGTGAGAAAGAGAGGGGGATCACGGGAAAAAATTATATAATATACATTCAGCGGGCGGATTCAACGGGGAACTCCCCAATCTTTTCAATCAGGCGCTTAAACACGGTTTCACGCATTCCTTCGACGAATTTTATGCTTCCCACCACGAGGTGGCCACCCCCGTTTACTCCGCCGCCGGCGATCTCTTCCCGCAATTCACGAACTATCTGCGGGATGTTCATCAACACGCCCCGTGATCGGATCACTGCGAAATCGGGGCCGAGACCGAGCGTGACCACCGCCTCCTGCGCATGGGCCGTGCACAGCCGGTCGTGCACCTCCCCGGATGTCTTTCCGGGGGGAGGGAATGTGAACCGGTGTGCGTACATCTCCACATCGAGCACAAAAAGGCGAGCGCCGTTTTCGAGTATCTGCTCCTGCACATGCGGCATTGAAGCGCTCAGCTGCTCCTCGATCGCGCGGTTGGCCTCCGTCGTCAGCAGGTTCACGAGATGCATGTGGCGTTCGGGGTTGTTTTTGAGATTCAGTATGTCCTTTACAATCTCCCTGCCGTCATTGAAACGAAGCCAGAACTGCTCATAATCAAGAGAGAGTGCAATGTTCTTCAGGTGCTCTTCAGTGTACTCATCGCTCACGAGATCCAGGTAGCGGTTTCGTTCAGGCGCCTCACTCCGGTCGCCCACCGCCGCAACGGCAGGCAGGTGGCGGATCAGATGCTCGATGGGGGGATGGATCAGGCGGGCAAGTTCCGTACCAAGCATACCGGCGGTGATCCCGAAATCGCCACCGACATGATAGGGGTTGACGTGGGCGATGAGGTACTGGTCGACGCTCGCGTCCGGGTGGTGGTGGTCGACGACCACGATCGGCAACCCGTACACCCTCGCCATCCTGTACGAGGGTTCGTCCTCTTCTGTTGAACCGTTGTCCATCATGACGATCATGGGGAGTTTCTGTCCGAAACGGACATGGTCCTTGAGAGCAAAGTCGAGATCTCTCGTTACATCCTCTATCTCATAGAACGGGGCTTTCGAAGGAGCGCGTTTGAACAGATACGATTCGGAGTCAAAATCGGCCCCGCTCTCGCGGATGAGGGCGACGACCGCCTGTTCCACGGCGACCGAAGCACAGATGCCATCCGCGTCCGCATGGTGCCTGAGAATGATGGGCTGGGCGGTGAACACCGCCTTCCTGATTATCTTGGCGATTTTTCGCAATGCGGGTTTGAGGTTTTCCAGCACTTCACTCTCCACCAGAAACGGGATATCCTCCGGCTCGGCCCGCATCTCGAGTGCCTTTTCAAGCCGCTGGCGTACCCGGTCAGCCTCCTCCCCCGTGAGCACGGTCATTGAGGCAACCTCGATCTGGATCTGGTTGTTCCTCATCATGACCTCGCCGACGACCTCCACAAGGTCCCCGAGCTGTACTTCAGGATAGGCGCGGACTCCTGCTTCGATAAACGCCGCCGCGTTTTCGGTGCCAGTCTCATCGACGATCGTGAAGATCGTCGGGCCGGAGGTCTGCTTGATTTGGGCAACCTCCCCGTCGATGGTGACCGTTCGCCCTACACGGGTTCCAAGATCGGAGAGCCGCACCATTGGGGTCTTCTTGACCACCATCTGGGTGGTGTATACGTGCGGGATTACCTCTTCAAGGTCAATATTGCCGTTGCTGCGGATAGTGAGCACTTTTACCAGGATGGCGTCCCGCTCCTCATGGCTCTTTTTACTATTGCTTTTATGAACAAGCCCCTTCACACGGTCGTTGAGAAGGACAAAGGTCCCGAATTTTGCAAAGCCCTGGACTTTCGCTTCGTAGATTTTTCCTTCTTCGACATCGTCAATGTCACAATGCGCACCAAGGCGGTATACGATGGTATCCATAAGTATCTCATTCCTCATTTGACGTTTATGTAGTAAAATTCAATGTTGTTCCCCACAGAGATCGACCAGTCTGCATTCACCGTCTCTGCTCCCTTTTGCGATGATAATATCGTCAGCCTGCAGCCGGTCATTTTTACCTGGACGATATTTCCATCGATTTTTGCTCTTGATCGCCAGCACCACCATACCGGTGACCGTGCCCAGCGATGCTTCTTTGAGGCTTTTTCCTGCGAGCGAAGAGGATTGATCAACCTTGATACGGGTGATAATCTCGTCTGATTCTCGCACGATCTTTTTAAAGACGGGGGGGATCTCGATATCCCTGCGAATGACGTCGACGATCGCAACTGCAGCATTGGAGATGCGCTCTGCAAATGACGACATGTAGAGCAGGCCGCGAAGATACTCGACGTTGGTTATCCTTTTTGCCGCTTCAAGGACCCAGAGGTCGAGTTTCATACGCATATCGTCCATTTTTGCATCCAGCGAAACGACCTCCTCGGCGACCTCCCGGCTGTCGAAGAGGAGGGCGGTGTAGGCAAGGCCCACCACGAGTTCGCTGATATCCTTCATTTTCACGATCAGCCGTACGGCCCGGTCAAGGTCTTCCACGACGACCGAATCGGCCAGTTCTTCACGGGGGGGAGAAGCATAGCCGGCCATTGCATACAGGGGGGCGATCCCTTCGTCCTGACCTTTAGCGATCAGGATATCACCGTCCATCGTCCGGGAACCGCGACCGGGATCATAGATCCAGCTCACCCCTCGCCTGATGGCAATGACACGCATTCCTGTGCTGCTCTGGAGCTTGAGTTCTCCGAGCGTGGCACCGTCCAGCGTGCTGTTGTCCCTCACCACCACCCGCACGGTCACCTCTTCCGCTTCCGGGAGGGCTTCCCGAAGGCGTGCGGGAAATTTGATATCCTTGATGATAATCGCTGCGATTTCCGAGGCTGAATTGGCGATTTTCTCTGCGGCTTCAGCAACCTGAAGCATGCCGCTCATCGCCTCGGCTTCCTCGACACGGCGTGCACCGAGAATACTCTGCATTCGCGCCTGGTACACCAGCTGATTCATGCTCTCTTCGAGATTGAGCACTTCCGATGCGATCTCTTTGCTCTCAAACAGTATCGCAGAATAAGCAAGATCAACCATCAGCTCGGAGATGTCCTTCATCTCAATGAGGACATCCTTGAAGCTGACAGGCTGATATTCAAGTTCATTCATGGATTATTGTCCTAAGCTAATATCTCACTTATCCAATACAAAATTATCCCTACAGGACCAGAGAAACGACCGAAATAAGGATTGTTGCACCCAGTAAATCAATAGCGCTAGTAATCACGGGAATCCCAAAATTATCAGGATCCAGCCCGTAACGAAATGACATCGTTGCAGTAGAATAGGAGATGATATTGACCAGGCTGATAAGGATGAACCCGGACACCACTGAGATCAGGATCATCTCGGCAAGACCGGGCGACGTCGATCCGAGCAGTAATGCTGCGCCGTGAGCGATCAATGCGAGGAGCGGAAACAACACCACAGAATAGCCGTAACTGGTGGAAAAATAGGGCAGGATATCTTTTTTCGGGAGAACGTTGGGAGCGATGCTCCCCATATGCATCCCGGTGGCAAGTCGGGAGCAGAGAATTCCGCCTATCGATCCGCACCCTCCGGTGAAAGGAGTGATCAAGATAAGAAGCGCTGCGAACGTCACAAATCTGTCGAGATCGAGGGTGTACGCCATTCCCGCGAGCGTGCCCATGAATGCGAGCGGAATGAGCAGCGGAATGATCTCTTTTGAGATGGTTTTGACCTGCCCGGTGACCAGCCAAAGATATGCGACGACCCCCGCGAGCAGAAGAACGACTGCAACAAAAAGGAGGTTTTTTGAAAAAGGGTCGAGGTCCATGATAACGAGTGCGGAGCCGATAAGGATAGGAATGGTGACGAGGTCGCCAGAAGTGGTCACCGTGGGGGCCCCGACCATATCGAGATCGATACCATACCGGTAGCTTAGTACGGCGACCAGGAGGGTGATCGCCATGACCACAAACCCGGAGAGTAACCCACTCACCACAGAGATGGTAATGAAATCGACAAAATGCAACGCCTCAAGCCCTATAAGGCTGCTCAATATATCGGCAAAAATGCCGAGAATGGCGGCAAGGATGACCGTGCTCACAAGACTTGCCCGGAAATTTTCGCTTAGCACGCTGGTTTTTGCGAACGATACCTCGAATTCACCCAGGTGCATCGAGGATGAGAGGCGGGATGCGAGAACGCCGGAAATACTCCCCCGCATATTGATGGAGGGAGGAAGGAGCACCATCAGTCCTGGCAATAGTTCAAGAACGCCACGAACCGAGCCGAGATACATCCCGGCGATACTGGCGGCAAAGGCACTGAATAAAAGCGCGCCGAGCCCTACAAAGAAGAGCCGCGAAACACTGCCGACGCCCACCAGGTTCACTATCACCATCTCCCATCATGCATCATCCCCTGTACGGCAGTTCAAGCAGCGTGAGATCGTCCGGAGCGATCACTTCGCCGTTAAATTGTTCTTTTGCATTCTCTATATGGTTTGCTGTTGCAGTATACCGCGAACTGATGTGTATGAGCGCGAGTGTTTTCACCCGGAGCTCCTCTGCCACTGATCCGGCCTCGCCGGCAGTTGAGTGGTATGCCTCTCTCGCACGCTCGAGTGCATCGTCATCGAAAGTCGCATCGTGGAGCAGCAGATCCGCGTGCTCCGCCCATTCCTTCCAGCCCTCGCACCCGGGCCTCGTGTCGCCGGTATAGACAATCCTTCTCCCCGGACGCGGCGCACCGAGGACATCTTCGGGGTGGACAATGTGCTCCTCCCCATCGGTGATGATCCGTACCGTTTCCCCCCGCTGGAGCCTTCCGAAGAGGGGGCCGGGCGGCACGCCGAGTTCGATCGCCCGCTCACGGTTGAACCTTCCCGGCCGATCGTCTTCAGAGAGGATGTACCCGAGGCTGGCCATGCCGTGGATGCTGCGAAATGCCCGCACATGGTACCCGTCAAATGGCACCACATCACCGTGGTGCAGCTCCCGTGCAACGATGGAGAAGCGGAGATGGTGTTTGGAGAGATGATACACCGCCCTGACGAATTCATCCACCCATTCCGGGCCATAGATGATGAGCGGTTCCTCCCGTCCCATAAAGGAGAGCGTCTGTACGAGCCCGAATGTTCCAAGGAAATGGTCGGCGTGCCAGTGGGTGATAAACACCGCATCGATGGTAAACCCGGTGCGCGCCCGCATCATCTGCTGCTGGGCACCCTCACCGCAGTCGAACAGCAGGGTGTCGGAACCGCGGCGGATCAAGAAACAGGGAGGATTTCTCTGGGGAGTGGGAAGTGCCCCTGCGGTTCCCAGAAAATGGACCTGGAGGGTTTCGCCGGCTATGAAAACCACTTCCTGAATTCCTCGAGGCTCTTTTCTGCTTCCTTGAGATTGCGCCCTTCTATCACGCAGATGCCGGAATAGGACTCTTTGATTCTGCTGCCCACCCGGGGCCAGTCGATCGTCCCGTCCCCGAGGGCGAGGTGCGCATCGCTGGTGCCGTCGTTGTCATGAATATGCACGTGGTCGACCTCGCCGATCCGGAGAAGAAATGCATCGACCATGTCTATGGTGTGCGCGTGCCCCACATCGAGGGTGACGCCCACGCTGTCGATCCCGTCGACCATGCCAAAGAGCTCATCGGGCAGCCGGCAAAAAAAATTCGGGATATCCGGCATATTTTCCAGTGTCACGAGGACGCCCGAATCCTGTGCGGTCGCCCCGATCTCCGCGAGTGCCGACTTGTGCAGGTCCCAGACATGCTCCGGCACCAGTTTCGCCGCGGGCGAGAGGTAGCCCGGGTGAATGGTGACCCTATCGGTGAATTCGGCCGCAACCTCGACGCAGCGGGAGATCTGGCGTATCGATTCCCGGTAGATGGGATAGTTCAGCGAGGCAAGGTTCAGGTCGGAATAGGGGGCGTGGACAGACACCCCGAGCGTCGTCGATCCGAGCACATCGCGAATGCGCACCACATTTTCCGCTACATCAAGCCGGTAATTGCCGTCCGCAGAAATCTCCCAGCCCGCATAACCGCATTCCTCGATCCCGAACACCCATTCGATGGAATCCCACACTTTGGAGGAAGAGGAGAAAAACGGTCGCAGCGACATCAGGCCCCCATTTCCTTCAGGATCCTGACCACTTCGTCCCTGAACTCCTGGATCGATCCTTCATTGTGGACTGTGTAATCCGCGATTTCCAGCGCTCTGCCAAGGCCCCATCCGAGTTCTCTGGCATCCCGTGCGCGCATGCTCTCCTCGTCGCTCGGGTCGTCGGAACGTTTTCTGTCATTGAGCCGCTGGAACCTGACCCCAAACGGCGCTTCCACGGCGATGAGGGTGAACCCCTCGAAGACCTCCCTGAACAATGCCACCTCAGCATCGCTCCGGATGCCGTCCACGAGTACAAGGTTTGCATCCTGCGCTTTTATCATAGGGATGCACCGCTGCGCAACGGCGCCCCTGCCGTACCGCTCACGTAATTCCCGCGACATCTCCCCCAGGTTCTCATCGGTCGGGGGAAGGCCGCGATCGGTGAGCGTGTTCCGGATCACATCACCCATCACAACGACAGGAATCCCCATATCTTCTGCAATCCGGGAAAATTCACCCTTCCCGCTCGCCGGGAGGCCGACCACACCGATAACCTTCATAGGTTCCTCCGCGCCTGCATGATATCGGTAAGAACGATGGAATCGGCAATGATAATTCTATTGTTTTCGTAGGCAACCTCACCGTCCTCGCGAGTCCGGATCTTCACCCCTCGGCCAATTTTATCCGCGATCTGTTTCAGCTGTTCGAAGGTGAGGGGGGAGATGGAGCCTTCGACACCCTGCTGCAGCACGAAATCAACTCCTTCCGCCTCCCGGGCAATGTACTGCACATCATCCTCTTTGCCGGGAAAAATGGTGGTGACCACTTCAAATTCGGGGAGCGTGCCATTCAAAAAAGCCTCTTTGCAGAGCTCGAGGGACTCCTTCACTTTATCGACAACCTCGGGTTTCACTTTCAGAAGATTATGGTAATGCTCCCACCGGGCTTTGATATCCAGCGCAATTCTGTCCACCAGCCCTTCATCGATGAGGGCGCGCAGGGTCCCGGGGAACACCCCGTTGGTCTGCACCCCGACCGCAAGGCCCATCTCTTTGCTTGCCCTGGCGAGCTCAAGCAGGGGCTGTTTCTGCAGGGTCGCTTCCCCGCCCGAAAAAATCACACCGCTGACCACAAGACGCGAGGACCGGATCAGGTCCGCCACCGCCTCGACGTCCCGCAGGTCTTCTCCCGTCTGAATCGAGGCATTGTGGCAATAGTGGCATCGCACCGGGCAGCCTCTGAAAAACACCGTGCATACCGCACGCCCTGGCCAGTCTACAGTGCTGAGCGGTACGAAACCGCCGAAATTCACCTTCAAAGCATCACCAGTCCAGATAACATCTCTGTTCAATTCACTTCAAGGTTTCAATGACACATGACCATCGCTCCAGCACGGACAGACGCATGTGAAGAATGGTTCCTCCACAATCATGTAAATAATGCACTCCATGGATTATCCCTGATATTTATCCTCAATGCAAAACTATAATAAAATAGCGAGCCTAGAATTACGCAGATAGTCACCTTTTCTCGGGAGTGAGGCACATGGCGCGAGGAGACGAATGTGAATATGCGGTGCGAACAGAATCAGGGACCTATTACTGCAGTAAATGCCACCCGGACGAATGCCCATATCCTGCACGGTTCTGCAGAGTGCGTGATCGCCGGGATGCTGCCGCGGCATTGCACAAAGCTGCTGATACGATCTACGAGCTTCTTCTCAAGGGATTCTGAGCACCAGAAACACCTCTTTCCCGGCGATTCTCCTGCACAATAGCCGCCGGTGAGCGGCGTACCCATTTTAGGAGAAGTCTGTGCGCAGGCACGCCTGCGGAAAATCACTCCGGAACGAACCTGCGCCATTCCCGTGCGTTGCGGTGAAGAATAACCTCCAATAATTCTTCGTATGAGTAACTCCAGTTTACTTGCCCACTAAACAAGCCAGATTTATTCTCAAATCAACAAAAAGAGCCTTTATCAGTTCTTTCCCCCAAATAGTTACCCATGACACTGGTCGAGGACGCCAGAAAAGGCATCATAACCGAAGAAATGAAAATCGTAGCTGCGGCGGAGGGCGTCACAGAGGATTTTGTAAGACGCGGCGTTGCAGGCGCACATATTGCAATTCCCAGATCCCCTTACAGAGAGGTCAAGATTTGTGGAATTGGCCAGGGACTGCGGACCAAGGTCAATGCGTCGATCGGCACGTCGACCGATATCGTAAATATCGACATGGAGATCGAGAAGGCAAAAATGGCCGAGAAGGCCGGTGCGGACACCCTGATGGAGCTCTCCACCGGCGGTGATTTCACCGAGATCAGAAAGCGGGTCATCGCCAACACCTCGCTTTCGGTGGGAAGTGTCCCCCTCTATCAGGCATTCATCGAGGCAGCCCGCGAAAAGGGGGCCGTGGTGAACATGGATCCCGACGACCTGTTCAGGATAACCGCGGAACAGGCAAAGCTCGGCACCAATTTCATGGCGATCCACACCGGCATCAACCTCGAGACGATGAAGCGCCTTAAAAACCAGGGCCGTCATGGCGGACTTGTCTCCCGCGGCGGTGCGTTTATGACCGCATGGATGCTCCACAACGAACAGGAAAATCCTCTCTATGCAGAATTCGATTACCTGCTCGAAATCTTAAAAGAACACGATGTCACGCTCTCATTCGGAAACGGCTGCAGGGCCGGGGCATGCCACGACGCGACAGACCGGGCCGCACTCCAGGAGCTGATCATCAACGCGGAGCTTGCCGACAGGGCACACGAAGCAGGCGTAACCACCATCATCGAGGGACCGGGCCATATCCCCATCGACGAAATCGAGGCGAATGTCAGGGTCCAGAAGCGTGTCACCAACTACAAACCCTTCTATATGCTCGGCCCCCTGGTCACGGACATCGCACCGGGCTATGATGACCGCGTAGCGGCCATCGGAGCTGCACTTTCCTCGGCGTATGGTGCGGACTTCATCTGTTATGTGACGCCCGCCGAGCACCTGGCACTTCCCACGCCCGAAGAGGTGTACGAAGGCGTGATCAGTTCCCGCATTGCCGCACATGCAGGAGACATGATCAAGCTGAACAGGCGCGACGCGGACCTGGAAATGGGCCACGCCCGCAGGGATCTCGACTGGGAGCGCCAGTTTGCCGTGGCCATCAACCCTGAACGCGCCCGCAAAATTCGTGACGAACGATCTCCTGCCGATGCAGATGCATGCACCATGTGCGGCGACTATTGCGCACTGAAGATCGTAAACAAGCACTTTTCCTTCTAATTTTTTGGAGGAGGGTGTTCGGATGAAAATTGTCGTTTCAGTTCCAGATCTGGACACACTGGAACATGCTGTAGCATCCGGGGCGGATGCGGTAGAAGTGCGGCTCGACCTCCTGCCGGATTCTGACCACATACAGGCACGGGAAGCGCTCAGTACCACATCCACCCCCCTCATCATCACCCTCAGGACGGAAGCGGAAGGGGGAGCCTTTCGAGGGACGGCAGACCAGTGGCGCATGCGTCTCGAACCATGGCTCGCCATTGCAGACTACGTCGATATCGAAATGCCATTTGCTGCATATGCAGACGACATCAGGTGTTGCGGCGCAGAGATCATCGCATCGATCCACCGAAACGACATGCCGGATCCGGCATCTCTCAAGAAGATTGAGGAAGAACTGCGCGGGTACGGCGATCTGCCCAAGATCATCGTCACCCCCGCGCGCATGGAGGACGCACTCCTGCTCCTTACCTTCACCGCCATGGCAGAAAAACCGATCGCGACCGGCGTGATGGGAGAAGGTTTTCGCTATATGCGGGTCATCCTCCCGCTTTTTGGCTCCGAACTGGCATTCTGTCACGCTGGCATCCCGACATCCCCCGGACAGTATCATATCAATGAGATGCGACAGCTGCTGGAGATGCTGGCATGAGGGATGCCACGAGGGACTGCATGGAAGAGTTCCTGCTCCATGCCGAAGAAATCGGAGACGACATCATCGATGATGTCGAGGAAATGCTCGGTGTGGTTCCGTTTATTTTCAAAAAGATGCGAGAGCGTCCCCGGGCATTTGCGCTCACCTCCCTTGGCGACTTTATGGTCTCACGTCCCGAAAGTCTCGAAGAAAAAACCGCAGAGCTCATTTTCATTGCCGCCGCGGCAGCTTCCTGTTCAGAGCAGTGCTTGCGGGTTCATATCGGCGCCGCCAAAATGGCCGGAGCAACTGATGACGAGATCCTGGACACCATTTTCATCGCAAGCCTCATTGGCAAGACGAAAATCCTCGCCCAGTCACTGCGTGTGCTCAAAGAAACGGGGCACGAGTGAGCACTAAAAGAACCGGATATGTGTATCATATGGACCAGAGCAAGCAGCACCTCCGAAACCGCCTCAAAAAGGCCAGGGCAGATCTCACGCCCGAAGAGCGTGCAGAAAAGAGCCAGGCAATTGTCGGGCTTCTCCTCGGTCTCCTCGAAGAGTTCGACACGGTCATGGTCTATGCCGCAAAAGAACCGGAAGTAGAGACGAAAGGTCTTATTGAGGCGCTCCTTGCACGGGGAACGAAAGTCGTGGTTCCCATCATCCAGCGGGAAACCCGTACTCTCAGGCTCTCCTACCTCGAGGACCCGCAGGTGCTTCTCCCGAGTACCTTCAGTGTTCCGGAGCCCATCAGGCACGAAATCCCGGCAGAAGCCGGAGATATCGGTGCCGCAATCATCCCCCTGATCGGCTTCGACGACCGCTGCCACAGGCTCGGGTACGGCGCGGGATACTATGACCGGTTTCTGGGCACGCACCCCCGGGTCCTGAGGATCGGAACCGGATTTGCCTGCCAGAGAGCAGACCGCATCCCCTCTGAGGCGCACGACATCACCATGCACTGTATCGTGACCGAACAGGGCATCACCCGTTGCGGGTGACCGGCAGTGCTCTTCCTTTTTCGTGCCGATTCGGCTGCTTCACGCGCCTGAAAGCGCGCGTGTCCCTGCGGCAGTGTGAGGCATTGCCTCGAAGTAAATTTTTTATACCGATCAACCCTTACTAGTGGTAAATATCGATTCATCGGTGATTGTTATGAACACGCCACAAGAATTCGAACTTACAGTCAAGGAAGCCGCACATGAAGACGCGGGGCGCGGTATCGCAAGGGTAAGCACCGATGTAATGCGGGCGCTCGGTATCGTCAGCGGCGACGTGATCGAAATCAAGGGGAGAAAGAAGGCCGGAGCAATTGTCTGGCCGGGCTTGCCCCTGGACACCGGCAGATCAATCATCAGGATCGACGGGGTTATCAGGGGCAATGCCCAGACGGGCATCGACGACAAAGTCACCATCCGCAAGCTTGAAGCGGGATACGCGGATAAGGTCGTGATCCAGCCGACACAGCCCATCCACCTGCAGGGCGGAGAGCAATATCTCGCACGGCTGCTTCAGGGAAGGCTGATCAGCGAAGGCCAGGCGCTCAGGGTCAATATTCTCGGAAATCCCCTCACGTTCGTCATATCCAAGGTCACACCCAAGGGCATTGCAGTCTTCGGCCCCAATACCTGGGTGGAGCTCAAAGAAACTCCTTACGAGCCGGAGGCAGGGGCGAGAAAAGAGATCACCGATGTCCACTATGAGGACATCGGGGGGCTGGGAAGAGAACTGGAGATGGTAAGGGAGATGATCGAACTCCCGCTCCGGCACCCCGAGCTCTTCGAACGCATCGGGATCGAACCGCCGAAAGGCGTGCTGCTCTACGGCCCCCCCGGCACCGGCAAGACGCTGATCGCAAAAGCGGTGGCAAACGAGGTGGACGCCCATTTCATCAACCTCTCCGGCCCGGAGATTATGAGCAAGTATTACGGGGAGAGCGAGGAGCGTCTGCGGGAGGTCTTCAACGAAGCGCAGGAAAACGCCCCGTCGATCATCTTCATCGATGAAATCGACTCCATCGCCCCGAAACGTGAAGAAACAAGGGGAGAGGTCGAGCGACGCGTCGTCGCCCAGCTGCTCGCCCTGATGGACGGCCTGAAGACGCGGGGGCAGGTGATGGTTATCGCCGCCACCAACATCCCGGATGTCATCGATCCGGCACTACGACGGGGAGGGCGGTTCGACCGTGAGATCGAGATCGGCATTCCGGATACCAAAGGCCGGCTCGAGATCTTCCAGGTGCACACCAGGGGCGTGCCGCTCGACCTGGATCAGATCACGCTCACCGACAAGGACCGGCAGACACTCGGTGAGGAGGCCGGTGAAAAGCAGGAGGAAGAGCTGAAGAGGAAAAAATTCCTGGATCCCTACGCCAGCACGACCCACGGGTTTGTCGGTGCCGATATCGCCCTGCTCGTAAAAGAGGCGGCGATGCACGCACTCAGGAAAGTGCTCCCCACGGTCAAGATGGAGGAGGAGATACCGATACACGTGCTCGAGGAGCTGAAGGTGACCAGAGATGACTTCGATGAAGCGCTCAAGCACGTCGAACCGAGCGCGATGCGCGAGGTGCTCGTGGAGATCCCGGATGTCTCCTGGAGCGATATCGGGGGGCTCGAGGAGGTCAAGGAGGAGCTCCTCGAGGCGGTGGAATGGCCCCTCAAGTACCCGGAGGTATTTGAGAGGATGGAGACCAGACCCCCGCGCGGCATTTTGCTCTTCGGCCCCCCCGGAACGGGAAAGACCCTGCTTGCAAAAGCTGTTGCCAACAAGGGCGGTATCAATTTCATCTCCGTGAAAGGCCCTGAACTCCTCTCCAAATGGGTGGGCGAGTCCGAGCGCGGCGTGCGGCAGATGTTTCGCAAAGCCCGGCAGGCAGCCCCGTCGATCATCTTCTTCGATGAACTTGATGCCCTCGTTCCCAAACGGGGGACGTACATGGGGTCTTCACATGTCACGGAGAGCGTGGTGAGCCAGATCCTCACAGAACTGGACGGGCTCGAGGAACTGCATAATGTGATGGTTCTGGGCGCCACCAACAGGCCTGATCTGCTTGACGAAGCACTGATGCGGCCGGGAAGGCTGGACCGCCTTATCTATGTGATTCCCCCCGACAGAGAAGGGAGAAAGAAGATTTTCGAGGTGTACCTTCGCCACGCGGAGACCATGCTCACCCAGGATATCAGCATCGACGAGCTCGCCAACCAGACCGAAGGCTACGTCGGCGCCGATATCGAGGCGCTCGTCCGGGAGGCAAAACTGGGCGCGATGCGCGAGTTTATCGGCATGATGGCGGACAAGACCGAGGAGGAGCGCCGGGATGCACTGCAAAATGTCCGCGTGACCCGCAGCCACTTTGAAGAAGCGATGAAAAAGGTCAAGGGATCGCTTGATAGGGAGAGGACCGAGGAATACGAGCGCAAAGCGTGGGAGATCACCTACAATGCAGAGCAGCGCTCCGAGCTCGAAAAGGCTGTCGCCGCGATCAAGCGGGCGGAATTCGGTAGACCGGCAAAGGAAACGCAGCGCCAGCTTGCGGAAAAACTGAGGACTGCCGTCTACGCGAGAAGAAAGGATTTTGCCCAGATCCGCGATCTCACCGAACAGCTGGAGAAGGAACTCGAGAAGGTAAGCCTGAAGACGGTCCCCAAGGCGTATTAGATCGCTGAAGTGCACGAACAAGGAGCCTGGCCCCGGTGGGCACGAGGGTGTCGGCGTGGACGGCATACGCACACGGCGTACCGCGGGTCTTTTTTCCGTATACGGAAGCCGATAAGCAGCTCTCGCACCGCATGTGCAAAACCCCCCTATACGTTTTTGTACCCGGCATACCCCTCTCCGCATGGTACTGCGGCAATTCCGCCATCCCGAACGGAGCCGGAAAGAGACAGAGTTATTAAGCAGGACTCATGATAGAACGCTGATTGAACAGCGCGAGTTGATGGTCATGATAACGCTTCACGAATATCTCGAAACATGTGCCTGTGCAGATGATCTTGCATCGCTCATCGAATTGATCGCTGAACAGGCGGTCCCCATAAGGGATGCTTTTATCACTCACCAGTCCTATGCCACCTCGATTAACGTCTCGGGAGAGCAGCAGGCAGCGATGGACACATGGTCCGATGCGCACCTGACGGAGGTGTATCGCTACTCGGAGCTCGTAAAAGTGCTCGCTTCAGAAGAGCAAAATGAGATTATCAATTTCCCTGATGCCACGAGCAATTACGCCATCGTGATGGATCCGCTCGACGGGTCGTCGCTGATCCAGACAAACCTCGCCGTGGGCACCATCGTCGGCATATTCGACAACGGGAAGGTCATGCAGAAAGGGAGCAACCAGAAAGCAGCCCTCTACATGATCTATGGCCCGATGACCACCCTTACCCTGACGGTTGGCGAGGGGGTGGCAATCTTTGCCATGGACGAGCAGAAGGAGTATATCCTCCTCGACGGGGAGGTGAAGATGCCGGAAGGAAATCTCTACGCCAGCGGCGGCTTGAAAAAGGACTGGATGGACAAACATGCCAGGTTCATCGACACCGTCGAACATAAGGGCTTCAAACTCAGGTATTCCGGCTCATTTGTGGCGGATTTCCACCAGGTCCTGAAATACGGCGGATTTTACTGCTACCCTGCACTCGAGGGAAACCCAGAGGGGAAACTCAGGCTGCTCTTCGAGGCATACCCCATCGGCTTCATCGCCGCCCAGGCCGGCGGGGCGATCAGCGACGGGGGCCGGAGCCTGCTCGAGGTGGAGCCGACATCACTGCACCAGCGAACCCCCATCTACGTGGGGAGCAGAGGCGTCATTGAATTGATGGAAGGCATTCTCTCAGGATAACACAGTGATGACATGCCGGATGTAACCATCTCAGTGATCAAGGCCGAAGTCGGGGGGCTGGTGGGCAACTCTCGCGTGCATCCCGAACTCTTGGAGCAGGCCTCAAGGATGCTGAAAAACGTGGAGGGCGACCTGCTCATCGATTCGTTTGTTGCGCATGCGGGTGATGATCTCGAACTCATCATGACGCACAGAAACGGCATCGATGACCCAGAAATCCACGGACTGGCCTGGAGCGTGTTTCTTGAATGCACCGAGATCGCCAAAAAACTCCACCTCTTCGGAGCAGGCCGCGATATTCTCTCCGACGCATTCAGCGGCAACGTCAAAGACATAGGGCCGGGGTGTGCCGAGCTGGAATTTGAAGAACGGGAGAGCGAACCGATCCTCATCTTTATGGCGGATAAGGCCTGGGCGGGAGCATGGAACTACTATCTCTACAAAATGTTTGCGGATCCCTTCAATACGCCGGGATTGGTGATGGATCCCGCCATGACCGGCGGGTTTGTCTTCGAGGTGCACGACGTCGTCGATGCCCGGACCATCACCCTCGCCACGCCGTCCGAGAGCTATGCCCTCCTCGCCTATATTGGTGCACCGTCGCGCTACGTGGTGAGCAGGGTATGGCGCCGGGTTGAGGGACAGAACATCGCTGCCGCCTCGAGCAGCCAGCGCCCCGACCGCATCGGCGGCCGGCATGTCAGAAAGGACGATCCGGCTATGATTGTCCGGGCCCAGGACGGGTTTCCGGCAATCGGCGAACTTCTCGAGCCGTTCTCATCACCCGTGTTCGTTGCGGGATGGATGCGGGGATCTCATTACGGCCCGCTCATGCCTGTCGGCCTGTACGATGCAAACTGTACGAGGTTTGACGGCCCCCCCAGAGTGGCCTGTCTGGGATTTCAGGTCGCAGGCGGCCGGCTCGTCGGCCCGGTGGACATGTTCGATGATCCCGGATTTGATCGCGTGCGTGCGCGTTGCAACGAGATGGCCGATGTTCTGCGGATGCACGGGCCATTTGAACCGCATCGCCTCCCCCTTGCAGAACAGGAACACACAGCACTTCATAATGTCGAGGAGGAATTCAGGGACAGGTGGCAGCCCTTTCCCGAGTGAAATGCTGTGATTGTTGAACCCGGGAAATGCATCCCCGATTAATGGAGTACCCGCGACGGCGGTAAAAGGTCGCTCGTGCGAAAGAAGCAAGCGATCCTCGCGGATGTGAACCGAAACCAGCGAAAATGGGGCGTTTGGCAGACGAGGGGAACCATTATGTAGATATGATCACTATATAAAGGAAGATGGTTAACAGCATCGTCTTGCCCATAAAGAAAGTCTTTGCGCTTGTTGATTCCAAAATTACCGTTGAAATCAAGGATGATGGCCGCAAACTCCAGGGACGTCTCGTCGCCGTGGATGAACATCTCAACATCCATATGGACCAGACGATCGAGTTTGCCGGCGACCAGCGCGGCAGAAATCTCGGGAACGTGGTAATACGCGGGAGCAATATACTGGCAATCGCACCGGCAGTCTGAGGTCCTATGCCAGATATCGTTGAGGAGGCATTCAAGGCTATTCAGTCCCACCCGGAAGGGGTGTTGCAAAGCGAGCTCTGGAAACTCCTTGATATCGATAGCCGGAAATGCTCACGGGTTGTGAAAAAACTTCTGGACGCAGACCTCATCGAGCGCCTCGAATACCGGGATGAAGGGATCAAAACCTACAAACTGCGTGCAAAAAAACGCTCTGTCGATCCATCGCTGCTCCTTGCCGGCGGGGACCTTATCCCCTGTATCAGGTGCGAGGAAGAATGCGAGCCGGAGGAATGCCCCAATCTTATGGACTGGATGTACCAGCTGGCGATCGAAGAGATCGGAGAATAATTATCTTTTTTTACATTTCGAAATCTTCATTGCGTACATTGCCAAGTACTTCCTGATTGCCAACCCCTGCGGTACGAGAATCAGGAACCACCAATACCGTCGCATCGCTTCTCCTCGTTGCGATCATGGTGGTCCTCGCCGTGCTCATACTCCTCCTCTTCAAACTCCCGGTTCTCGACTGGGGTGAGACCGAACCACCGGCGGTGTTCACGATCGTGAAGATATCACACTCTGACAGGCCTGAAGGCGTACCGCCCAACTACGACAGCCGCATTGTGCTCATGCATGCGGGAGACAAAGCATTCGAAAACGATCTCCTCTCCGCCGAGGTCTACATTGACGATAGGCTCCAGAACTGCCGGATAATAACCATGAACGGCCACCTGTTTATCAATACTTCCCACATCGGCGTGCAGACGCTGTCCGGGACCGGCTGCCAGACCGATCTCTGGCGCCCGGGGGAGAAGATCGCACTCGATCTTACCGATGGCACAATCCATCCCGGAGAGCGCGTGCGGGTGGACGTCATCTATAAACCGGAAAATGCGGCCATTTCCCGGGATTGCTGCACCGCATGACCGGAAAAGGGGATGTATGCAACCTGATTTTTTACGGGTAAGGCTGCGCGGCATGGAGCGGGGAAGATTTCACAATCATGATGAGGGGGCGACACTTTTTCCTCTCCAAAACCAATATCCGGTGAATGCCCCTCTCCCTCACTCCCCACGGGGTACAGGCGGCCCTCAGAGCGCAGGCGTTGTTACGCGACCGCTGCATCAATCAGCGCACCCTTGCACCGGACGATATATGCTCCCTGGCAGGAGCGGATGCATCGTATACCGATTCCCTCGCCTGTGCCGCAGTGGTCGTAATGTCCTGCCCTGATCTCGAGATCATCGAACGCACCACCGCGGTTACAAAAACCCGTTTTCCCTATGTATCGGGGTTTTTTGCATTCAGGGAGGGGCCCGCACTTCTCAAATCGTTTCATTCGCTAAACGGGCGACCCGATATCGCCATGCTCAACGGCCACGGGTATGCCCACCCCCGGAGAATCGGTCTCGCCAGCCATATCGGCGTGCTGCTCGACCTCCCCACCGTGGGGGTGGCAGGGCGCCCCATGCTCGGCACATATCATGAGCCGGATCCGCACCCGGGAGCGACAGAACCACTGATGTTCGAGAACGAGCAGATCGGGCTGGCGATGCGCACCCGTGCAGGAAGCAGGCCGATCATCATATCGTCGGGGCACCGGACAGACCTTCCCCTTGCCGTGGAGATCGTGCGTGCAACGCTCAGAGGCGACCGCATGCCCCTCCCCATTCAGGAGGCGCACCGGTGCGCAACTGCCCTCAGGTCAGCGGTCCTGCACATGCAGTGAGTGCGTCGTAATTGCACAGGGGAGCTCAGGCCGGGATCTCGCCCTTTGGTGCAGCTCATGGTATCGCCAGATGATGCGTCTGGTATTTTCGGAGACCCTGATGTCGCTTCCGGTGGGAAAATAGGCGAGGTGATGTATCTCACTCATTGGCCGGGGCGTTCCCTTTGCCCTGATCAAAAACACCTTGGATTGAGAATAGGTGAACAGGTAGCGTACATCATATGCCCGAAGGCCGGTCTCCTCACGAAATTCCCGTATTGCCGCTTGAATGTTGGATTCGCCTTTCTTCGGCTTTCCTCCGGGGAGCCGAAAGTACCTTCCCGTGCTGCTTGCAAGCAAAATCCCCTTCTCCGTCTCCACGAGTGCAGACCCTCTCCGTTGATCATAGGCGCTCGGCAACGGTGTCACCCCCCCCTTCGGCGTCGATGCGTCTTTCGAGGCACCCATCGGCAGAAAGGTTTGGGCGCTCCCGCACCGCTCCCACGGAAAAATATTCCCATGATATGCCCCGCCGGGGTGAACGCTCACTGTGGGATTAATACTGTCTGTCGAACCCATCGGAGATAGTCATCACTCCCCGCCGCTACCGGGACGGCGATGATTTCAGGAATGTCGTAGGGGTGCATTTCCCGGATTTTATCCTCCACCGCATCGAACAGATGCTCCACCGTTTTGATGATCAGGAGATCCTCGTCCTCACTCACCAGATCCCCCTCCCACCAGTACATAGAATGCACCACACACCGATTCACACAGGCAGCAAACCGTTCTTCGAGAAGAGCACGGGCGATACCGCCCGACACTGACGGTGGAGCGGTGCAGAGGACAAGGATCAGCTCGTCAAGGGCATCGTGCATACGTCCCGTGTGGCGCAGAAAACCATATGAACGTTCCGTCGGTCCCCACAGACCACAAGATTCATGCTCTTTGACGAAAAGGGAGAATGCAAGGGGAACATTCTCATGCGCATCGGGATCATGTCGGACACCCATGACAACCTGCCCCTCATCGGGCGGGCGGTGGATCGGATGAACGAGGAAGAGGTCGATCTTGTGCTGCATGCCGGGGACTTTGTATCCCCCTTTACGATACCGGCACTTTCCGGCCTGGACGCCTCCCTGATAGGGGTGTGGGGCAACAATGATGGAGATAAACCGCTTCTCACGCAAAAATGCAATGAGTATGAGCGGATCGAGATCCGGGGCATCTTTGCACGCGTTGAAGCGGATGGGCTGGTCATCGTGATGCTCCATGGTGATGAAAACGCGCTCTATCAGGCGCTTCTGGAGGGTTGCGGGTTTGACGTGCTTGTCCACGGTCATACGCACGCCGCAGAAATCAGGCGCCTCGGCTCGATCCTCACCATCAATCCGGGGGAGGTCTGCGGATACCTCACCGGCAACCCGACCGTGGCGCTCCTCGATACCGCCACACGGGAAGGCCGGATCCTCTCTATCTGACACAGGGAGAAGGCGGGGAAGCGTATTTATTTCTGTACGCCCGATGCTTGCTTATGCCCGCCTGCAAGGACTGCATGTATTTCCGGACCAATAGCAAAGGAATCGGGGAGTGTGAAATCAACGGACCGACAGCACCGGACCGGGATGCCCAGAGGTGCCCTTCACGGACCTTTCGCCCGAAAAGCTCCTGAATAATGTCCAGCTCAATGTCTAGCTCAGGTGCAGCTGCGGCAGCAGGCCAAACCACTGTGCAGAAGTGCATTTCGAAACATTCAAACGTCATTGTGCAGAGTTCACAGCAGGAGAAGCCGACGCATGCCATGCGAGCACTGCAAATCTGAAATCGCCAATGGGGCAACCCATTGCCAGTTTTGCGGCGAGGCACTCTATCGCACGAAACAAAAGGAGAAGATGGCGTACTACATCCTCATCGCAATCATCCTTGCCATGCTCCTGATCTTTTTCCTCTCGATGAGGGATCTCCCCATCTTCTGACCTCCCGGCACAATGCCTATGGAGGTGGTATGAGGCGCATGGGTTCGGCCCTTGGAGAGCAGGGAGCATAGGCATCTGCATTCTTTTTTAATCTTGCATACCTATTTATCCGGCGGATCCCGAGCTTAATCCACATATGCAGGTGAACCTCAAACGGTACGGCCTCTACCTTCTTCGCTGGCAGCTGAGCACCCCGATCCTTGCAGGGGTCGGCATCCTCCTTGTCTCCATGGGCCAGGTGGTTTCGGCGGTCATCGCCAATCTCATCGGGGGGTTGATCTTTTTCTGGGTTGACCGCTTTATTTTCACCTCGGAGGCGCTTGCCGCCCAGTGGGAGGTGAAAGACAATGTGGTGTGCGTGGATTGCGGACGGGTCAGCAGGGGCTATCGCCTCGTCAGGACAAAAAACTACGACAAAAGCGGGGAAAAAAAGCCCGAATTCAGGTGCGAAGAGTGCTCGATCGCAAAATCGCGCGAGCTGAAACGGAGAGGCATCGATCATTGAATGTCATAAGTACCGAACGATTCATTCTTTTCCGGAGAGGAAACACATTAGGTCCTCACCGCGCTGCATCATCGCACGGGCCATCAGCCGCGCAACACGGAGAGGCTCCGGAATTTTTCCGACTGCGGTAAAATCGTTGCAGAGACGCGCTGCTTCCTCGTCCTCGATCCCCCATCCCCGGATATAGATGTGATGCCCGGTGTGCAGGGAAATCTCCATACGCATCCCAAGGCGCCGGTAAGCCTCTATCCGTTCCTCGTCACCGGGAAAATGATGGGCAATATCCTGTTCGATCCCCTCTGACGCTTCATACGTCACGGCGATAACGGGCAAACCGGTCCGTTCGAGAATCGTTTTCGGGTCGACGATATTGAACCATGCGATGACGCATCCGCTGATCATGATGCAATTGATATCGCTCCGCCCGAGGTGTCTCACCATCCTCAGCACGGCATCTGTCGCATCCATGCCGCCCACCGCGATCCTTTCGAACACCGCCCCGTCAATTATGCGGTCCTTGCGCATTACGATGCCGCACAACGTTGAATACTCTCTTCCAGAAAAGCTTTCAGCGATTCCAAGCACCCTCAGCCCTTTTTTGGCAATGTGCATGAAAGCACTTATGATGATGAATTTTAAATAGTATACCCAATGGGAATCATCAAGGATGATGTCTGCATCTTCATCCCCACGCTCAACGAGGCCCCGACCATCGGATCATTGATCCGAACGTTTCGGGAACGAGGATACCGGCATATCCTGGTCATGGACGGACACAGTTCGGACGGGACCGTGGATATTGCCAGAAAAGAGGGAGCGAGGGTTGAGATCCAGACTGGGCGGGGGAAGGGGAACGCAATTATCGAGGCAATCGATCTTATCGAGCATCCATATATGCTCATGCTCGACGGCGACGGGACCTATGCACCGGAGGAGGCAGAAATCATGCTCAAGCCCCTCTTCGAGGGCGCGGATCATGTCATCGGCAACCGCCTCGAGAACCCCGATGCGGAGGCATTGACCGGGCTCAATCGCTTTGGCAATGAAGTGATCAACTACCTCTTTAAAATGGCTCACGGAGCCTATCTCTATGATATTCTCTCAGGGTATCGTGCATTCACCCGCACCTCCGCGCTGATGCTGCACCTCAAAGAGAGCGGGTTTGAGATAGAAACGGAGATGGCGGCAGAGGCGGTGCGGCACAACCAGAATATTGTCGTCGTCCCGGTCCAGTACCGCCAGCGCCCCGGGACCGAGACAAAATTGAGACCCTTGAAAGACGGGACGAAAATTGTAACGACCGTATATCGCATGGCAAAAATGAGCAATCCTCTCTTTTATTTTGGCCTGATAGGACTGTTTTTGATCGCTATTGGCGGTATCCTGGGCGTGTACGTGACCTACGAGTGGATCCTCAGGATAGAGCACATCCCTCTCACCATCCTCACCGTGCTGCTTCTTGTACTCGGATTCAACATCTTCATGTTCGGGGTGATCAGCGACATGATCCTCACCTTCCATCGCGAGGTGATGCGGGAGATTTATCGCGTAAAACCGCCGAATTCACCCAAATAATACAATATTTTACAGGCATGTTCCACTGCCGAGGTGAGGAGGAGCGCCTCGCGCAGTGTTTTTCCAAACGCAAAGGTGCCGTGGCCTCGGGCAATTACTACGGGTGAAGAGGAGATGCCCTCCGCAACCGCATGCGCAAGCTTCTTTGTTCCCGGCGGCCCTTCCACCACGGGAACAAGGGGGCAGAGTATGGATCCCTCGCTGTCCAGCGGTTCGATTCGGTCGAACACAAACGATGCCGCCACGGAAAAGGGAGGATGGGCATGCACACAGGCCATATGGGAAGATGCGCCATACACCTCCAGATGCACACGGTATTCGCTGGACGCCCTATCCGGCACCGGACCGCCGATGGGCACGAATACAGGATCGCCTGCTTCATCGAGAAATGAACCGCCTGAGGTGATGTACATGCCGTTCTCCACATGCACACTCAGGTTTCCGAAATTGCCGGAAACAAGACCCTCCCTTACGAGACGAAGGCCTATATCACTGAATTCTGACTGTAGCATCTGACTCACCGTATCTCAGCCCGGCTATGTACAAAGGGGAGCTGCTCATCCGCAAACTCCGGTCCTGCCCGCGCGCATTCGCACCGGCTATACAAACCGGATTCCCACATCCTTCATCTGGTTGAACCTGGCGAGGTTGAGAAGGAGAGGCGTGATGCTCTCCACGATCGACGACATCCTGAGCGGTCCTGCATCAAATGCACGGAGGTTCGAGATGGTGTCGATCAGCTGCATCACCTCAGCCTTCGCACGATCGTCATCACCGCACACGGCCACCGAATAATCGAGTGCGTCAGCCAGATCCTTCCAGCGGTTCGCGGCAATGTTGTTGAACGCGGTGACAACCTTTGCACTCTGTGGCAGCAGCCGGGCGATGCGCTGCGCGGCGGATCCCTCATCGGGCGGCGCGTAATAAAAACTATCCGATTTCTCGATGGGATTCACCGGAGAAACGACGATTTTGTCCTCAAACCCGGTAAGTTCCTGCAATGTGCTCTCCACAAACCGGTAGGGTATCGCAAGGACGATGATATCCCCTTCATCCACTGTATCCTGATTGCACAGCCCGATGCAGTGGCCTTTCGAACCTTGATCACGTAAGTATGCGACAGTGCCCTCACTCACCGAACAGGCCTTCTCCACATCCCTCGAACCGATAATGACCTCATGATAAGGAGCGAGGCGGAGCGCCATTCCCTCACCGATGCCGCCAGTACCCCCGACAATGCCGATTTTCATGTATCCACCAGCGGAGAGAGGATGGCCTCCAGTTCATCGGCATGGGTTACCCCTTCGAGCGTCCTGACGATCTGACCATCCTTTTCCACGACGAGTGTCGGAACAACCCGCACACCGTATTTCACGGCCTCTTCCATATTCTGGTCGACATCAATCATGCGAATCTCGATTGTATCTCCCATACGTTCTTTCAGCTCATCGAGGATGGGTTTCTGACGCTTGCACGGCCCACACCACTCCGCAGAAAAATCTATCAATACAGGTTTTGCCATGGCACAATCCCTTCACTGAAGTCGCAGAAAAGATAAATAAATATTGTTATCAGGATTATCTGGACAGAAGGGCCATGATTACCTTTCCGTACGCGGGCCGGGTGATGAACACGCCGATCAGTACACCAAGTATGGTCACGATGGCAAACCCGCGAAGAGAGGAGAGATCCATCAGGGCGAGCGGTAGCATGGCGATGACCGTCGTCGATGCCGCCACCACGATGATCCCGAGCGCACGGAGAAAGCGCTTCTGGTAGAGATTGGGCGAGGGAATTCCGCCTTCATAGAGCACCTCATCGGTGATGATCACAAGCTGGTCGATGCCTGTTCCGAGGACGGCGATAATCCCGGCGATGGCGGCGAGATCCAGCTGCTGGATGAAACGGGCGATACCGAGAAGGATGACGATTTCCGCAATATTGGTCCCGATCATCGGCAGTACGATAAGCGGCTCCCTGTACCGGTAGTAGACCACCACACCCACCGCGAGCAGGGCGATGATTCCGGCAAGAATACTCATCGTCTTGAAGTGCTCTCCCAGCGCTGCGGGAACATAACCGGAGCCCGCGATAAAGACATCGACGGGGAGCGCGCCGGCACGCAGGTGGATTTCCAGGTTTTTCGCCTCTTTCAGCCCCTCATCACCGACCCCCGTCGATGCGCTGAGCGACCGCACCGTCGACACCCGGAGATCACCGGCAAGGTTGGGGGAGAGTGGTGCACTGTACACGATGTTGTCGTCAAGAAGCATGACGAGCTCGTGCGCTTCGGGATTGTCCACCGCTCCATAGGTCAATGCCGCATTTCTGAACGCCTGAGCCCCCTCATCGTTCAGGGTGAACCCCACCCCCCAGAGATTGCTTCCGGGTTCCCTGCTCGGCGTGGAGACACTGGTAATGGCATCGCCGAAGAGCACGTGCTCGGTGGCATTCCCGGAGGTCTGTATGCGGATTTCGAACTTGCCCTGCTGTCCCACAACATCCTGGGCCGTAGCGATGTCTGCTCCGGCGAGTTCGATCCTGATGTACTTGGTGACTCCGGACATGCCGCTCAGGGTATTCACCTTGGCATCGCGCGTCCCCAGACTGTTGATCTTGTCCTCGAGGATACGCTTGATATCATCGGCGGTCGATTCTGAGACACCCCGTTCGTAGGCGACCACCGTGCCGCCCGCCTCTTCGAAGGCGGCCTCAAGCTCCTCCTGGGTATAGTATTTACGTATTTCCAGGCGGTCTTCATCGACGAGGAGAACTTCCGCATCAAGGCGCCCGCCGAGATCCGCGGCGAACGAGGATGCATCACGGTCCGTATCGAAACGGACCACCTCTGAGTTGAATCCCAGCTGGATCCATGCACCGCCCTCGAGATCAAGCCCCAGCTGCAGGTTGCCGGTCACCCCCTGGTTAAAGGAGAGCGGCACAAAATAAATGCTGATCAGGGAGAAGGCTACAAGGATGGTCATCAGGACGACACGCCAGTCCGAAAAAACCGCCCTCAGCGTACTGTTGCTCATTTCACACCTCCCTTCGAGGCTGTCAGGTACCACTTCAGCAGGCCGGAATTGAGCATCCAGGTATTCATGAGGTCGACGACCAGCCCGATTAGAAGGACCACCGATATATCCCTGATGATGATGATCTGCCCGATGCTCGAGACCACAAACATCGCCGCCACGGCGGTAAGTGTGGTGGTGGTCATGATTACCCCTGTCCTGAAGGCGCCCTCCAGTTTTTCATCCAGTTTTCCCTTTCGTTTCAGGAGTTTCGAGGTGAGCAGGATATCGCTGTCCACCGAATAGCCTATCAGCATGAGAAGGGCGGCGGTAGTGCCCAGTGTGAGGGAGATGCCGAGTACGTTCATGAATGCTGCAGTAATTACGATATCCGAGAATGCAGAGAGCACGACGGCGATGGAGGGGATTACCGTCCTGAATGCAACAAATACTACCACAGACATCCCGGCAAACGAAAAAAGAAGAGCGAGGAGTGCCTGTGACTGGAGCGTTTTGCCGAATGTTTCGCCGATCTGATCAATTCCTGCATCGGGGTATCGCTCCTCTATTCTGGCCGTCAATGCCCTGAACTGCTCTTCGTCGAGCTGTTCAAAAACCAGGTATTTTCCGTCGTTTATACTTTCCCCGACACTGAGAAGTGGGAACCCGGCAAAATATTCTTCAATCCCCTCTTTGCTGTCCGGGGTAAATACCGTTACCCCGACACCTCCGGCAAAATCGATCCCCGGGTCGACCGGCAACCCGGTGGTGAGGGTGTTGAACGAGAGAAATATGAGAGATAACCCCAGGAGCACAATGGGGAGCGCAACCATGTGCGCGGGGGGATATTTACTGATATCGTAGGTGAAAAATCCCATGTACTAATGGTGCACCTACACCAGTTTAAATGATCGGTAACCGCAGGGTAAAAATGGCGGAAATTGGCTTAAATGACATGAATTCCCCAAAGCGCGGGTTATACGCAACCATGCACCGCACAATGCGCAAGTGCCTTCGTTCCGCGAGCCGATGCGGCCCCGCAGATGCAAACCGGAGGCTTTTTTAACCGCTTTCTCCAGCAAATGGCTTAAAACAGTTTTTTTGGGGAATAAATGAAAAAATATAAATAAAATTCTACGAAACAGCGACATATGAGATCGCCGGCAGATCTGAAAAAAGAGATCGAATCCCGTCTGAAAAAATATCTCTCCAGGGATAAGACCGGCATTCGGCATGAGCTGCTGAAGTTATTTTTGGAAATAAAATCTCTGAGGGTGGCCGAGATCTATGAAAATTTAAAGGGGCGGTATACTACCAGCTACCATTCGATCGCATCGATGGTGGGTATCATCGCCTCAAAAATCGGAATATTACATGTCAGAAAAGACAAGGACAATGTCAATACACAATATGAGCTGAAGGAGCAGTACAAAGACATCGTCACCAAACTCGTCGATCCCGCGTGAACATCCGTGAACAAAAATTCTTTTTTACTTTCCTTTTCAATTAATTCACAGCAATGCATACCTACCGCGGACATAAGTCCCCGCCGCACACCGTCTCCATCGATGACGAGGTCAGGTCGTACATTCTCGAGAGGAAATGTGATTTCCGTGTATGTACCTCCTGCGGAGGCCCGATTCTCCTTCCCACCACAATAAAACCGCCGAAATCAACAGATACCGAAATATATATTGATGATCGCACCATCTATGTCTCGATATACCAGGCACGGTTCCTGGATCGAATACACGCAGATATGATCCCCCATTTCTGTATGTATTAGGTGGGTCGACATTCTATGCCGTTTACTGAACTGGAGCACACGGCTGATATCCTTGTCCGGGTGAGCGCATCAAGCCTCGAGCATCTTTTTGCCGAATCAGCAAACGCGATGTTTTCCTTTATGCACGAGCAAAGAGAGGGGAGATCTGTCATGCGCAAACTCTCGCTGGAAGCTGCGGACATGGATGCACTCCTTCATGATTTTCTCTCGGAACTGCTTTTTATGGCCGAAGTCGACAACCTTGTGTTTTCCGACATTGAGGTCTCTATCTCGGGACCGACACTTCAGGCGACGGTATACGGAGAGCTATTTGATCCGGATGTTCATGCGGGAGGCACTGAAATCAAGGGTATCTCTTATTACGGCCTTCATATACGGGAAGACCAGGACCATCGCTATCGCGTGGAAATCCTTTTTGATGTGTGAGGTGAGGTGCGGATGCTGGAGGATTTGAGAAAACTGGGCGGTGTTGAGTGGGAAATACCCATCGGCTACACACCGCATATGAAAGTGCCGGGAAAATTTTTCCTCTCGGATCGCCTTGCGGCCGAGGTCGATGAGGGGGCGATCCAGCAGCTGGCAAACGTTGCAACAATGCCTGGTATCGTGAAATACGCGCTCGCAATGCCGGATATCCACTGGGGATACGGGTTTCCCATCGGTGGTGTTGCGGCCTTTTCCCTCGACAACGGGGTGATTTCCCCCGGCGGAGTGGGATTTGACATCAATTGCGGGGTCAGACTGGTCACGACCCCGCTTCGGGAAGAGGACTTCGACAATCGCAGGGAATTGATCGAACGCCTCTTTCGGGCAGTTCCGACCGGGGTCGGGGCACGTACTTCGCATAAACTCTCCATCTCCGAACTGGAGAAGGTGCTGATCGAAGGCGCATCATGGGCCGTGGAGCATGGATACGGCATGCGGGAGGACCTTGTGCACTGCGAGCAGGGCGGGAGGATGGAGGAAGCAGATACCGCTCACGTCAGCGAGAAAGCGATACAGCGCGGGATACCCCAGTGCGGAACACTCGGTTCGGGCAACCATTTTCTGGAGATTCAGGCGGCGCGGGAGATCCTTGACGCTGAGGCGGCAGAAACCTTCGGCATCGCTGAGGGGCAGATCTGCATGATGATCCATTGCGGATCGCGCGGTCTCGGCCACCAGGTCTGCACCGATCATCTCAAGACGCTTGAGTCGTCGACGAAAAAGTATCAGATCGATCTTCCCGATCGCCAGCTTGCCTGCGCCCCGCTGCAGAGCAAGGAGGGAGAGGCATATTTTGCCGCGATGGCTGCAGCCGCGAACTATGCATGGGCAAATCGGCAGATGATCATGCACAACGCACGCAACGTGTTCACCGAGCTCTACGGGATTGACTACGAGGAGATGAAACTCATTTACGATGTCGCCCATAATGTTGCCAAATTCGAAGAACACCTCGTCGATGAAAAACGGGTGGAGCTCTGCGTGCACCGGAAGGGAGCGACCCGCGCATTCGGGCCGGATCGGCCGGAGGTGCCCCGGGAGTTCCGCGCAATCGGACAGCCGGTGATCATCCCGGGGAGTATGGGCACCTCGTCATATCTTCTCAAGGGCACCCGGACTGCAATGGAGAAGAGCTTCGGGAGCACCTGCCATGGTGCGGGACGCGTGCTCAGCAGAACCAAGGCGAAAAAACAGTTCAAGGGAGCGACGTTGAAAAAGGAGCTCTCTGAAAAGCATATTGTAATCAGGGCGGCCAGTAACGCCGTGATCGCGGAGGAAGCCCCCGGGGCCTACAAACCGAGCGACGAGGTCGTGCGGGTTGTCGATGAGGCCGGGCTGTCGAGGGTGGTCGCGCGGCTTGAGCCGCTTGGAGTGATCAAGGGATGAAACGAAAAGCAGGACTGGCATGGGATTGCGAGCTCACCTTCAACCGTTACATCGAAGACTGCGGTGTGCAGTGCGAAACGGTGACCCCCCACATGATCGCGGCACCGTTCTACCGGGGACGGTATGTGGGCATGGTCATTCCGACAGGATTCGGGAACCCCAACTATTCGGGGCTTCTTCCCGCATTGAACGCGTCTGCATCACGGATCAAATCGTTTGTGGAACACGGCGGCAATCTTTTGGTCTGCGGCGCCATGAGCAGCAGGCCGGGGACTTATGACTGGCTTCCCATCGATGTCGAGTATTCCCACGAATACTTCACTGCACGGGTGGACGTCAACCACGAAAGCCCCTTTGCATCAATACTGGAGGATTTTGACTGCAATGCAGTGGAATGCGACGGTTTCTTCACCCGCTATGAGGGCGCCCCCGTCGCCACCTCGGACGAGGGAAGAACGCTCATGTTCGACGAACAGGTGGGCAGGGGTACGATCGTTGTAACATCGGTGCACGAATATCCTTCACGCTCATTTCTCAGGGCTTTCTGTTCGCATGATAAGGAAACCTTATTTTAGATTGAAAAATCACTGAAACTGTGAGGCATGTCAGATGGAAGGGCATATCATCTCGGCAAGTTCAAAAGCAGAGGACCTTTTTTCGGTGTGTATGGCGCTCCATGAGCTTTTGAATAAATTGCCGGTCACCGCCCGATCGAGGGATTATCCGGGCCTCAGGATCGAAGACGGAAACGTGGTCGATACCGAATACTCGGGCCCGATCCTCGAACAGGTGATTGCCGAAAATACTGTTATCAAAACGACGCCACAATCAGGAACCTACAGGGGCATACCTGTCGTTGTCGCGCCCCTGCGCACACGCGAGGGAGAGGCGTTCGGAGCCATCGGAGTTGTGGATATCACCGGCATCTTTGACCTGGCAACCCTCATGGAGCACCAGTCAGAGATACTCAAACAGGTGTGCGGGCAGGATCCGTGCCCCCTTCCCCAAGAAAGAATCAGTTCGAAAAGGTAATCGCCATGAATGAAGCGGCGTTTAAGGTACTCAGTATTCTTGACCGGACAGATGGGCCAATTTCAGGTGAAACAATGAGCGCCCAGCTCGGGGTCACGCGATCGGCGATCTGGAAACACATCAATGAACTGCGTGAAATGGGATATTCCATCTCCTCATCTCGCGCCGAAGGATACGAGCTTGTGGAGCGGACAAACAGGATACTCCCTTACGAGGTGCGCCGGTATCTCAAAACAAAGTTCATCGGCAGGGACATGCGGTACTACCACACGCTCGCTTCCACGACGTGGTTTGGGAAAGACCTCTTCAATGGGGCTGATGACATTGCTGCGTTCCACGGAACAGTGATCATCGCCGAAGAGCAGACAGGGGGGGTAGGAAGGCTCGGCAGGGCGTGGGTCTCCCCGACCGGCGGCATCTGGATTACCGTCATGCTCAATCCCGACATCCCCCTCGAGCATCTGCACATGATCACCATGGCGGGATCCATCGCGGTTGCCAGAGCCCTTCGGAAGGAATATGATCTCGGCGCATTGATCAAATGGCCGAATGACATCTACATCGGCGATAAAAAGGTGTCCGGGCTCCTCCTCGAGCTCTCCGCAGAAGCGGACACCGTCCACTACTGCCTGCTCGGCATCGGGATCGATGCCAATGTTTCGCTGGAGGAGATGCCTTCTACGCTTCGCGGGACCATCACCTCGATTTCCAGCGAACTGGGATATGAGATCAACCGCCCGAAGCTGCTCGCCCGGGTATTAAAGGAATTCGAACAGCGATATCTCCTGCTTGAGAGCGAGGAGTACGAGACGATCATCAGGGAATGGAAGAGCCTCTCCCTCACGCTCGATCACCGCGTGCACGTGAAAACGCTCCGCAAGAGCTTCGACGGCGAGGCCATCGACATCGACGAGCACGGCGCCCTCATCCTTCGCAAGGACAACGGGAAGATCGAACGGGTCATTGCCGGTGACTGTTTCCATATCTGATCCAAATCTCTTTTTTACGCGGATCCGGCGTTCCGGATCACACGGCGACTAGCCGTAAATCAGGTTCATGAGCGGAAGGCTTCCCCGTGTGCCCGACCCAAACCCTTTTGATCCCGACGGGGCTCTCCGTGGAACAAATACTATATTGTCAACCATCCAAAAAATATGGGTTGACATGTATGGTGATGCACAGCGCAGCCTCCTCATCTCCCGGTCCGCGCAACAGATCGCCCTGATCGCGATCGGTTCATGGTTCTCGATCACCATCCCGTTTCTCCCGGTGCCCTTCACGCTGCAGACCCTCTTCGTACTGCTCTCGGGCGCGGTCCTGAAGCGGTACGCGTTCATACCCGTCGGCCTCTATATCCTGCTGGGCATGCTCGGCCTCCCCCTCTTTCACCACGGCCTCGCCGGTCCCGGCGTTCTGCTCGGCCCGACGGGAGGATATATTTTCGGATTCCTGGGCGCCGCAGTGATCGTGGGAATCGCCTACGAACGGACCTCAGCAATCTGGAGAGGGGCGGGAATGGCATGCGGGGCACTGATGATTCTTGCCGCTGGAACGATCTGGCTCGCGGTGTCGTCACCAGGACTGACCCTCCCCGGGGCATTCATGATCGGGTTTGTTCCGTTTCTCGCTGGTGACGCACTGAAAGCAACGGCAGCATACATTATCGCAGGGCGGCTGCAATGATCGAGCTTGAGGGCATCCGCCATCATATCCTCGCCATACCCCGCCTTTCCCTCGAAAAGGGAAGGACCGCGGTGATCGGCGCGAACGGCAGCGGGAAGACCACATTGCTCGAACTCTGTGCAGGGATTGCAGTCCCGCACCGGGGGAACGTTCTCATCGACGGGAGAGGGCCCCGTTCTTGCGAGGTGGGATGGGTCTGCGAATTTCCCGACAGAAACCTCCTCTTCGAGCGTGTCGGGGACGAGATCGCATCGCCCCTCCGGTTTCGCCATGTGGAGGAGGCGGTCATCAGGGAGCGGGTCGCCTGCATCTCGGAACACCTTGCCATCTCCCACCTGCTCGAAAGACGCACGCGCGATCTCTCCGGCGGGGAAAAGGCACTGGTATCTCTGGCAACCGCCTCGATCACGCACCCGCAGGTGCTGGTGATCGACGAAGCGGATTCCCACCTCGATGCGGCGACCGCCGCACGGACGTACGACCTCGTGGAAGAGGTGCAGGCTCCCTATATGCTGTACTGCACACAGGACATGCACCACGCCGCCGCGGCAGATCACGTGCTCTATCTCGCACAAGGCAGGATCTGCGCATACGGCCCCCCTGACGCCGTCTTCTCTGCGTTGCGGAAGACATGCTTCTACCCACCTCTCTGGAGACTCGATCAATGCAGGTGACGCTGGCTGACATCCGGTTCTCAAGGGATGACTGGCGGCTTGAGGCCGATGCTGATTTCGGCCGAGGAATCCATTTCGTGGCCGGTGCAGTAGGGAGCGGAAAATCGACACTGGCCCTGATCATGGCGGGGCTTATCGCCCCGGATGAGGGATCTGTGGTGCGGGACGGGATGAATGCGGCAATGCTGTCGCTCCAGTTTCCCGAATCTCATGTGACCGGTTGGACCGTGGAAGAGGAGGTGCGGTCCTGGGGACTTGAACCTGCAACGGTGCTCAGAGATGTCAATCTTGCCGAAAAAGCTGGCACTCGGCCCCTCGAATTGAGCCGGGGTGAACTGAAACGGCTGGAGCTCGCATGCATTCTCGCATTGAAGAGCGAACTGCTCATTCTCGACGAACCGTTTTGTTCACTCGATTGTGTCCAGAAACGAACGCTATGCAGGCGCCTGGCAGAACGCACCGCCGGGATCACCATCATATTCTCCCATGAGCAATACATTTTGCCTGCCGTTGACACCGTATGGGAGATGAAGGAGGGAAGGCTCGTCAACCATGGCACTGTCCCCCACGCGCTGGAGGTGTGGGGTGATACAGCCCCGCTCCATATCAGGTGGGCGGTCGCGCGGGGAATCCACCCTGCGAATATACGCATCGAAGACGTACAGGAGGCGGCATGCAGGACGTGCGACTGAGGCTGGCAACCGCCGCATGCCTCTCCGCGGCGTCGTACCTCTCCGTGTTCGGCGCGCTATTCACGCTGCTGTGGTGGCTGCTCTTTACCGAACGGGAAAAGACGCTCCCCGGCAGGGGGGTACTGGTATCATTTCTGGCAATGATTCTCGCAGTCGCCGGCATGAACCAGCTTCAGGGGGGAGACGGCCTCTCCTATGCCATACGTATGGTACCCATCATCCTGCTCGCAGGATGGCTCTCTTCCGAGCGGGAACCGGGTGAGCTGCTCCACGCCGGGGTATGGCTCTTTGGTCCGAAGACCGGATTTGATCTCGGCCTCATTGCCGAGATAAGCCTCCAGGCGATGGGGGCCATGGGCGAGGAGCTTGAACGCATGCGACGGGCAATGAGGCTGAAAGGCCTTTCCTGGAGCGTAACAACCATGATCCCCATCGGCCAGAATCTCCTGCACATGCAGGCTGCCCGGTCCGCAGAACAGGCCGATATTCTGGCACTGCGCGGATACAGGAGGGGAGGGAGCCTTGATCCCGCATTCAAAACAACCACATGGGATAGTTTCACTTTTTTTATCGCGTTTCTGAGCTTTTTACTCGTAATAATCAGATTAGAGAGATTTTTATAGTTATACGATTAAAATTTGAAAGGCTTTGTACTCTTATTTCCTCAGCCATGAAGGTGTATTCATGACCAGCAGTAATCCCGTCAAAATAACAGATACCACGCTGAGGGATGCGCATCAATCGCTTATCGCCACGCGCATGAAAACAGAGGACATGATTCCCCTGGCTAGGGCAATCGATACCATAGGGTTTTTTTCTGTCGAGGCATGGGGCGGGGCAACATTTGACAGCTGCATACGATATCTCAATGATGACCCGTGGGACAGGCTTCGTGATCTGAAACGCGAACTCACCCGCACCCCCATCCAGATGCTGCTCCGGGGGCAGAATCTCGTCGGCTACCGCCACTACCCCGACGATGTCGTCGAGCGGTTTGTTGTGGCCGCCGGACACAACGGAGTAGACATCTTCCGCGTCTTCGATGCCCTCAACGATATCAGGAACATGACGCATGCCATGAAGGTGGTCAATGATATCGGGGCGCATCTCCAGGGAACCATCTGTTACACCACCAGCCCTGTGCATTCCACGGAGGTGTTCATCGAGATGGCCCGTGAACTCTATGCAAAGGACTGCGATTCCATCTGCATCAAGGATATGGCCGGGCTGATCATGCCTGAGGCGGCGCGGGAACTGATATGCGGAATCAAACAGGAGATGGACATTCTCGTCGACCTGCACAGCCATTCCACGAGCGGTGTCTCACCCATGAGCTACCAGGCGGCGATTGAAGCGGGCGTGGACATCCTGGACACGGCGATGTCGCCGTTCGCCATGGGAACCTCGCAGCCCCCCACGGAAAGCATCATCGCAAGCCTCAGGGGAACACCGAGGGATACCTGCATCGATCTCGACCCATTGCGCGAGGTGCGAAACATTTGCTTGAACCTCCGGGAAAAATACGGAGGCATCCTCGATCCCATCTCCGAGCGCGTGGATTCCGATGTGCTCGTGTACCAGCTCCCGGGCGGTATGATCTCAAACCTCGTCTCGCAGTTAAAAGAGCAGGACGCTCTCGACAAAAGGGAGGAGGTGCTCAGGGAAATTCCCCGTGTCAGGGAAGATCTCGGCTATCCGCCTCTTGTCACCCCCACCAGCCAGATCGTGGGGACCCAGGCCGTTCTGAACGTGCTTGTCGAGGGAGATCGCTACAAAAACGTCACCAAAGAGGTCAAAGATTATGTGAGGGGCCTCTACGGACGCCCCCCTGCCAGGATCCCGGACCGCATCGTCACCCTGATCATCGGCGATGAACAACCTTACACGGGGCGTCCAGCGGATCTGCTTGAGCCGATGTACGACAAGATGAAGGTGCAGGCAGAGAATGCAGGGCTCATCAGAAAGGAGGAAGATGTACTCACCTATATCCTCTACCCCGCAATCGCCCCGTCGTTTTTGAAGGGCGAACGGAAAGCGGAGGAAATCCCGAAAAAAGAACCCATCAAGGCACCTTCCGGGGAGATCCCCGGTCTGATGGAGGTCGAGGTCGACGGGGAGGTCTTTTCGGTGCGGATCCTTTCGGTAGAGGGAAGCTCTGTCCCCTCCGCGGTGGTCACCTCGAAAATCCCGCGTGAAGATATCGAGGGCGGCATCAAGAGCAACATGCAGGGGATGGTGCTGAATGTTGCGGTCAGGCGCGGCGCAGAGGTAAAGAAGGGTGACGCACTGGTCGTGCTCGAGGCGATGAAGATGGAAAACCCCATCCACAGTCCCCGCGACGGCAAAGTTGCGGAAATATTTGTCGATACAGGCGACGTGGTGCAGCCGGGAGACGTGCTTCTGGTGATTGAATGAGCTATTTCGATAAAGTCCTCATCGCGAACCGTGGCGAGATCGCCATACGGGTGATGCGTGCGTGCCGGGAGCTGGGGATCGAGACGGTGGCCATCTATTCCGCCCCCGACAAAAACGCACTTCACGTCAAGTATGCGGATGAGGCGTTCTGTGTCGGTGAAGCGCATCCCTCCAAGAGCTACCTCAATATGGACCGCATCATGGACATCGCCCAGAAATCCGAGGCGGAAGCGGTGCATCCCGGCTATGGATTTCTCGCCGAAAATTATCATTTCGCGCAGCGGTGCGACCAGGAAGGGATCGTCTTCATCGGCCCTTCATGGAGGACCATCGAGAAGATGGGCTCAAAACTGGGCAGCAAGCACATGATGGAGCAGGCCGGCGTACCGGTGCTCCCCTATACCCCGGAGGGCATCACCTCCATCGATGACGCCAAGAGCATCGCAGCAGAGATCGGCTACCCGGTCATCGTGAAGGCGAGCTCGGGTGGCGGCGGCATCGGCATGCAGATCGTGGAGGACGAGTCGTCCCTGCAGGAAGCCATCGAGAAGGGCATGCGGATTGCCGCGTCTGCCTTCGGGGATGCCACCGTCTTCATCGAAAAGTACCTGGTAAAACCCCGCCATATCGAGTTCCAGGTTCTCGCCGACACCCACGGCAACCGCGTCCATCTCTATGATCGGGAGTGCTCGATCCAGCGCCGACACCAGAAACTGGTGGAAGAGGCACCCTGCCCGATCATGACGACGGAATTGCGGGAGCGGATGGCTGAGTCCGCCCTCACGGTGGCGCGGGTTTCCGATTACACCAACGCCGGCACCGTGGAATTTCTCTACGCGGAGGGCAACTACTACTTCATGGAGATGAACACGCGCCTGCAGGTGGAGCATACCGTCACCGAAATGGCGACCGGCATCGATATCGTGCGCAACCAGATCGCCATTGCTGCCGGCGAAGCGCTCGCCTTCGAGCAGGAGGATATCGGCCTGCACGGCCACGCCATCGAGTGCCGCATCAACGCCGAGGACCCGCTCAACGATTTCAAGGCCGTCCCGGGGAAAATCGTGCGCTACCGCTCACCGGGAGGGCCGGGTATCCGCGTGGATTCCGGCATCCACATGGGCTACACCATCCCGCCCCATTACGATTCCATGATCTCCAAACTCTGCGCATGGGGGGGGACCCGGCAGGAGGCGATCGAGCGCATGCGGCGGGCGATCTACGAGTACGTCATCATCGGGGTCAAGACCACGATCCCCCTGCACCACGCCCTAATGAACAACCGCCATTTCATCAACGGCGATACCCACACCCACTTCCTGAAAGAAGAGCATATCCAGCGGAGTCTCAGCCGCTACCTGCGCGAGGAGGAGACACGGATGAAGACCCTTGCCGCATCCCTCAGGCACGGCAAGGAGGTTGCGGCGGTAGCCGCGGCGCTCACCGTCTACAACCAGAAAAAAGGGAGTTGAAAGCGCTCCCGAACCCTCTAATCACAAGATTTATCTCAATATCCCTCCTTTTCATTATGCAATTCGGGCTGCGGTGGCCTAGTAGGTTAGGGCGCCAGACTCATAGGGTTTGAGACTGTCAACGGTGCGCTTGATCTGAGACATCTGGAGGTCGTGGGTTCGGATCCCACCCGCAGCATTGTAACGTAAGGTTCGCATTTCTCGGTTCCCTTTTTTATATACTCCTCTCAAGAACGCTACTCCCTGGGAGTGCTTTTCCCCGGACCAATGGCATATTAACCAGTCCATCCGGTCCGGACACCAACCTTCATTGACCCGTTCAATATTGTGCGCATTCCCGCCCCAATCTATTTCCAGATTATCGGCACAGCGTTCCCGGAAAAGCAATTTTTTGTGATGTACGGCCTCACCGAGGCGACGGCGCACTGCTCCTACCTTCCGCCCGACTTCTTCTGGCAACAACTCGGATCCATCTGCAGGGGAATTCCCGGTGTACACCTTGAAGTCGTCGATGAACAGGGTAGACCTATGGGATGCGGCGAGGTCGGGGAGATCGTGGTGAGGGGAGACAATATCATGCGGGGCTACCACAAGGACCCCAAAGGCACCGGGCAGGCTATCCGTAACGGCAGGCTCTATACCGGGGATCTGGCAACCGTGGATGAAGACGGATTTTCTATTTTCTCGAACGAAAGAGCAGCAGCATCAAATCGGGCGGCTTCAGGATCTCCCCCAATGAAATCGAAGCCGTGATCAATGGCGTCGACGGAGTCTCGGCCTGCGCGGTGATCGGCGTGGCCGATGAGCTTTTGGGCGAATCGGTGGCCGCTATCGTTCGTACGGATACCAAAACCCCACCGAAAAACCTGCGCAACACCATACTTTCCGCCTGTATGGCAGTGTTTCCCTCCCACAAAGTCCCCCGCACCCTCGAGTTTGTCGAGGAATTCCCCCTGAATTCTTCGCTCAAATTCGATCTGATCAAGTTACGAAGAATGATCGAAGAGAAGCAATCCCGACAGTAATTTTTTCCGGTATGCCAACGATCGCATCAATGGATTCCGGCGTCAGGAGATCTCTCGGAATTACCATTTCAGGCTTTTCCTGAAAGGTTTTGAGAGATTAACCGAGAATGGTGACCGACCCGGATACGCCACTTTTTCACTTCCCGTCATTCCAGCACAAGTAAAATATACTTGATAATAATATTATCAACATTATTATACTAATGGCATCATAGGAGGGTATGTCACCATGCTGTATCAAATAGCCAGGAAAACGGTAGAACCCCTGTCAGCACTCCTGGATAGCATAGGAATCGATGATGCATACGCATTTTCAAAAAAATTGTTCGCACCTCAGATCTCGATTTTTGTATACCACAGGGTGGGCCCTCAGCTCCATGATTGGCTGTACCGGTCAGTCAACGAATATATATTCGAAAAACAGATTCAGTGGTTAAAATCTACCCATACCATCATTTCCCTGGAAGAGCTCGTAGATCTCATCCGTGAGAATAAGCAGCCGGGCGGAAATGTTGCAGTCATCACCTTTGATGATGGATATAAGGATAACTACCTGTATGCATTTCCGATCCTGAAAAAATACCAGGTCCCCGCAACGGTTTTTTTGACCACAGGCTGCATCGATCAGAGGAAATTGCTCTGGGGTGATGCACTTGACTACATCGTGCTCACCACAGCCGCCGATACGATTGAACACGACCTGCTGGGCACAATCCCCATCAAAAGCAGGAAAGAAAAATCTTCCGCACTGTTCGAGATCAAGCAGAACATTATGAAAAAGATCCCGAACATGCAAAAAGTTCGTCTTCTTGAGGATCTGGAACGCGAGCTCGGGGTTGAGATTCCCGAGCATCCCGGAGATGGCATCATGCTCTCCTGGGAGGAGGTGCGCAAAATGCGGGAAGGAGGCATATTGTTCGGTGCGCACACGGTCACCCACCCCATCTTATCGAATGCCACATTCAAAGAAGCAAAATTCGAAATCGAACAATCAAAACACCGGATAGAAGCGGAACTCGGAGAACAGATCACCACGTTCGCCTATCCGAACGGCAAACCCGCCGACATCAACGCGGACACCATCGGCTTGCTGAAGCAGAACAATTTCACCTGTGCGGTCACCACCCTTCCGACGAAGATCAACCACAATTCAGATCTGCTGGGGCTTGGAAGAATTACCACGACCAATAATTACAGTCTCTTCAAATTCCTTGCATCAGGCCTGTATTCTGACGGCATCCACCTCATCGGATTTCATGAGCCCGGCTGCAATCAAATTTCAGGCGATCACTGACATCACATGACATTATATCAATCACGGGTTCATTGGAGGGCATTGGACGGTTCGGCGGGAGCGCATATCCTTGATGAAACACGTCGATGCACATCAAGCATGGGGTCTGCCCTTTGTATTACTGCCAAATACGTCGTTCCAGGCAAAAATATCGGCGATACGTGAAGGATTTTACCGTGCAGAAAGTCCCCCCGCCAGAGGCCCCAGGAATGGTTTTTCCTCTGCATCATTAATAAGCGTTTTACAATAAACCTAATATTATAATTAATTTTATATATTTGGGAGGGGCCAATAGATACTTCAAAGAAACGTTTTCCGAAATACTGCCAGTCAGGATTTTCAGTCCCCTCGCGGTAAACCGCCGGCACAGTAGTATGAAAAATGAGTGCCTGTTCGAATGGGCCCCGCATAATCAACTATCCCGGTACAGGATGAGTGAACACGCACAATTCAGGAAAGGTCTATGAATCCAAAAAAAGGTCGCGTCGCATCAATTGCACTTCTTGCCTGGCTTATGCTCGTGATGATTTTCATGATCATGCTCGGGACCGTTAACCTGGAAATATTTTTTATACTCTGGCTTTTCGGGTTTTTGATAATCCTTAAATTGATTGATACGCCTTTTTCCGAGCCTCCATACATGCAGCGATTGAAAAAAGTCGTTGTGGCTGGCATATTCATATTCGGCCTTCTCATGGCGAAAAAAATGATGGAGATAATTGTTACATGATGCCGAAATCCGGTATAATGCTGGTCCTGGCAGCATCCATTCTGTTCATCGTACTGATTGTACCTTTCGCAAATTCCCCCATCCTCTACGACGTCCAGACATCCGCACGTACATCTCATCACACGAACCCGGAGGTATTCGGACCGGATCTGACCACAACATCGGACAAACTTTTTGCGGATATGCAGTACCTCCTCGATGCAAACGAGCAGATCATCCATTCTATCAGGGCCAGGGATTTTATCGCTGCAATCCACGAATACGAGAAGTACGATGAAAAAACACAGCAGTTCAATACCCTGATAACCAATCTCGGGTTGTCACAGTCGGATATTGGAACATTTGCGAATGAAAACGTGCAAAACAGAGAAATTGTCTATGATATTTTTATCGGCAGCATCCGTGCGGAACAATTGCAGAACCTCGAGGAGATGTACGAAGAACAGGGGGATACGGCAAAGGCGGCTGCGGCAAGGGAGGAGAGAAGAAAAACCTATGAAGCCCTTTCCGAGAAAAAAGGAGAATTAATCGGCGTGTATCGATCTCTGGCGACAATTTCTGCACATTACCAGATCAACGATGAGGCTCATCTCGAATCCATCAGGTCCTATGACGCTTACCTCCGCCAGGTATACTACAGTCTCACCGGCGAGGTGCAGGAGGAACCGGAGGAGATCGTTATCCCGACGGCCGATCAGGCTGCAGGAGATGAGATGGGATTATCGGGCATCCTTCCGGATATTGAAGTGAACCGAGATCGCATCCGCATCGGTTTTCAGCTGTCACCTGAGCAAGGCAGGTATGGGGACCAGATCCAGATCACAGGGAGAATGAGGGGCACCGATGTTGCACACAGGGTGATCAACATCTACATCGACAACCAGAATTGGGCGACCGCAACGTCGTCAGAATCCGGCTCCTTTGAGGTTTCCGCCCTCGTGGAAAAGAATACTCCCGGTGTCCACGCGGTGTACTGTTATTCGGGGGCTTCGTACTCGGATATTCAGCTGTTTTCAGTGGAATCTTCAGGCAGCATATTGACGCTCGACCTCGAAGAGGAACCGCTGAGCAATAATTTCATATGTAGAGGTACGTTGCGTGCCGGGGATACTCCTGTCATGAATGCACCGGTTGAACTGTATGTAAACAACGCCCGCAAGGCACTGCTCACGACCTCTGAAGATGGATCATACGAGACGGTGCTCACCCTCCCCACAGGTGAAAACACGGTACAAACCGTGTTTCAGGGCCAATTCCGGGGATTTCCCATCGATCCTTCGCGCAGCAATCCAATTAGCGTGAAGATGGGCCACAATATGGCTCTGCTAAAGGGAATCCTCTTTTTTGCAGGGGCGCTTATCATCGTTTTAGTGAGTGTTCGCCTGATATTCCCCGGAACTATTACGCGATCAAGAGGGGCTGACGATGGTTCAGGTCCGCGGGACAGCATGAAACCGCACCACACCATCCGGCCGGAACCGGAGCCTGCGAACCCGGTGGTATCACCGGGTATAGCATTCGATGATTACCTTGCCCATGCGCAGCACAATGACTGGTTGAATGCCATTCGCGTTCTCTACATCTCGCTCAAAGAGACATTGATCTCAAAAAGACTGCTTCCGCGGCGAAGATCCCTCACCCACAGGGAAGTCTCCAGGGCATTCGAACACAACGAGAAATCTGAATTGTTATCGGCATTCATGGAGGCGTATGAAAAAATCTACTATGGGAGGATTCTCCCTGAGAGACAGGATCCAGAGATGATTGCAGCCTCATGGAAATCGCTTCTGAACACACTGGGAGATAGTGACCATGAACCGTGACAAACTCCTTGTAGTGGCAATTGTGGCACTTTCACTGGTAGCAATTGCGGCCCATTTTTCGTCCTCTGCTACCGAATACGGTCGCAACAATCACCAGTGGAACGGCACGTCGCAGTTTTTTGGAGCTGCCGACAGACATGGCTCCGTTTCCCTGTTCGAGTATGATCTGCTCTCCAACCAGCCCGGCACCATGCTGCTGATCATTGCACCCGGGGAGGAGTATGCGGATGCTGAGATCCAGGCATGTAGTGATTTCCTGGGCGCGGGGAACACCATATTCATTGCCGATGACGGGCGTCACAGCAATAAACTGCTCGAACAACTCGGCTGCAGCGTATCCATCGTTCCTGCGCGCCTCATGAGCATTGATCGTGCGTTCACCCATCCTGACTCGATACTCGGATATACGGAGCGATCCGACGATATGACAGAAGGGGTAAGTGCAGTCGTCCTGAACCGGCCCTCATATGTTACTGGAGGAGAAGCACTCATCAACACGTCAATTCTCACGTGGGAGGAAAAGAATGGCAATCATGTCGTGGATGCGGATGAAAACCTCACAAATTATGCAATTTTCTCCCGGGACACCGTGAACAACGGTACGGTGTATATCCTCTCGGATCCAAGCATCTTTATCAACGGCATGCAGTCTCTCGATGCGGAGGACAACCCACGATTCATTCTGAATGTCCTGGAAACTCCTGAACAGATCCTCATCGATCAGGTGCATTGCGGAAGTGCGGGGATTGCAGGAGCGGGCTCCACCGCGTACCTGCCCTATTCAGGGCTATTGTTAGAGATTATCGCTACGGTATGTTCAATAGCCTGCATCATATATTTATTTTATAGCAAATTATTTTAATTATAATATTTATTATAGCTATATCACTTATGAAGGGATGGCACGACGATGACGGATACAGAGGTACCCAACAGCACCCCCCAACGGAGAATTGATGATTCTGAATTACAGGATATTTCAGCCGTATTTGAGGATATCAGGAATACCATCGGTAAATTCATCGTGGGAAATGACAGGCTTGTAGAGCTGGTGTTCATATCACTGCTGAGCGAAGGGCATATTCTGATTGAGGGATTTCCCGGCACTGCAAAGACCACATGCGCAAAAATCGTGTCGGCACTTGCTGATTGCGAGTTCAAGCGCATGCAGTGTGCGGTTGATATCCAGCCCGCGGATATTATTGGAATTCATACATGGGACCAGGAGAAAAAAGAATTCAGAATGAGGAAAGGGCCGATATTCTCGAATATTTTCCTCATCGACGAGATCAACAGGCTCTCACCAAAAAGCCAGAGTGCATTTCTCGAGGCGATGAGCGAATGCCAGGCCACGGTTGACGGGATACGCTTTGATATCTCAAAGCCATTCTTTGCGATTGCAACCCAGAATCCGTTTGAAAAGGAGAGCATCTTTCCACTCAGCGAATCCCAGAGAGATCGTTTCATGTTCAGTATCCAGACCCGGCACCTGGAGGGAGAGGAGGAACGGGAACTGATACGGCGCGAACAAGAAGGGTTTCTTAATCCGGAAAAATTCATTGGCGCCCTCTCGCCGATCCTCACCAGGCATAAGATCCTGCAGTTGATTGATAGCACAACGAGGGTCCATGCAGAGCCGCACATGCAGGAATACATCAAGGATATTGTCATGGCAACACGTTTTCACGGGGATATTTACCTCGGGAGCAGCTCACGGGGATCGATTGCCCTGTTGCGGGGGGCGAAGGCATACGCAGCACTGGAAAACCGTTCCTATATCATTCCCGATGATGTAAAGAAAATCGCACCATATGCAATTCAGCACAGGATAATTCTCACAAGGGAAGCCGAATTCAGCGGAGTGACCATCCCCCAGGTCATGCAGGAAATCATCGAATCCGTAGAGGTGCCCTGAAAGTGAAGCTGGAGAGAACGGGATCCGGAATTGCGGTACTCGTAATGGCTATCGTGGTGCTTGGCCTGGTTTTTTCCGAACAGGCATTCCTCTTTGCCGCATTCAGCCTTATTCTCTTTCTATCCTACCGGTATCTCGTATTCATCTCCGAAGTACGGACGATAATTCCTTCAGTGCGGGTCGAGAGAAAGATACCACACGGCATTTTTCGCCAGGGATCCGACATCCACCTGGAGAACGAGATACATTTCATCAACAATCCGGCAATGCACCTGGCATTTGACGACATACTCCCCGAAGGAGCGCTGATTGTCCGGGGCTCGACCGGAGAGTGCGCGAGCGCCCAAAACCCCGGCGTATGCACACTTCACTATGCATTCAGGTCCATGCACACAGGAGAGATTCTTTTCGGCGGACTCAATGTAACCCTCAAGGATCCGCTGTTTGCCGAAACCCTCACCCTCACCGATGCACAGTATCGCCACCCGGAAATTCTTGTCTACCCGGTTCAATTGTTTGATTCAAAAAGCGAGAAACGTTACTCGGTTTACAGCGTAACCAGCATCCCCATGGCAGATCCCTTCGAGGTTCAATATTTCCGCGAATACCAGGTGGGTGATGCACCGAAATCAATTGACTGGAAATTATCGGCAAAATACGGGAAGATATTTATCAGGGAATATTCCTATTACCGCACTACAGGGCAGCTTTTTATCATCGATCTTCCTGACCGCGGAATGCAGGAAACCGGTGCGACGTTCCGCAAGCTCAAAGAAGCCCTGATATGCTCAATCAATGCAGAAACGAAAGAAAATATCGATTTATTTCTGGTTGCGGTCTCGGGGGGGAACCTCATCTCGGCCGCACCGATGCCGCATAATTTCAATTCGATCATGTTCGATCTCAACCGGTTGAAACCGGAATACCGGCGTTTTCATCTCTACAGGACGCTCGATAGCGGACACCATACAAAGAAAACGAGATATCTCGACAGTTATCTGGAGGAAACACCGTTCCTGTATGCAGTGAACAGGATACGTGAGGTTTTTTCCGAAACCAGGCGATTCACTCCATTCGAACAGGAAATGGGCAGGATATTCCATTCAGTGAATCAATCCGAAGTTAATCTGTTTACCACCTTTCAGGGTGATGACAGTCACGTGAGGATTATTATGCGGCAGGCGGCAAACACCGGGAAGCATGTACACCTTTTTATCCCCAAAGAGGCGTATTCAGCACAAAATGAGAGTAAAATCGAAAAATTGCCATTTAATTCGGTGACAATGGTATGAGAACCAAAACCACGCTCTCTCGAGCACTGTTGCTTGCGTTATCGCTTGTAGTGGTAGTGCCTGCGATCGGATCCCCGATATGGTTTGCCGGGCCGCTGATGCTGCTCGCACTTCTGGGAATACAGATCAAATCAGCAAAATCAGCCGAAACCGCCTATGCCAGCCTTGCAATAGGGGAGATCCTTGTGATCATTGTCGGGTTATCCAGCATGATGCTGGCCCTGCCCGCACAGATCATCGTGCTGCTGCTCGCCGGTGAACAATTTCCCCTGAACACCCGCGAACGCATGACCAGCGATGCACTGGTGAGCATCACCATAGGTATCACTGCGGGGATTGTGGTGTTGGTGCTGGACGATGTCTATCTCATCCTGTTTGTCATCCTCTGTGCGATCCTTTCGATACTGGTCTTTGTGCTTTTCAATGAAAAACATTTAAAGAGAATTTCGGAGCGAACAAATGCGTAACAGAACGTTGAATACTATACCCTGGCCCCCGATGATCCTGATCGGGGTCGCGCTGGTGCTTCTGATCATCGTCCTCCTCACCAATCGAGGAGACATATCGACCGCCGTACTCATCCTTGTAGGGTTCACGAGTTTTGTGACAGGCATATTCATGCTCAGTTTCACTTCCAGTGAGTCGGTGCAGCCCCAAATTGTGAGCCTGCTTCACTTTCCCGCCGCAATTCCGCTTTCACGCATTATCGCAGATCTTGGTATCAGCGGGAATGCGCACTTTGTCCCCGGGAGTAAAATGTACCCTGCATCGATCATGCAGTTCAACCCGGTCTCGGCCTACACCCCTATCACTCCGAAGACCGATTATACATTTTATGCAGAATCCGACGGGATGGGGGTCATCATGCCTCCTTCGGGCTCATACCTCCTCGAATCACTTGAGCAAACCAATGCGGTGTCCATTCCTCACCGGGAGGAAGAGCTTTTTGCCGCCATCGCCGGCATCTGTGAAGATATTCTCGAGATCGCAGAAAAGGTGTCCGCGGTGAGATCGGGTGACAGCATCACCATCGAAATTCGCCGTTTCCGGTTGTATCAGGGGTGTCAGGTGCTGAGGCAGGAATCGCCCAGGTGCTGTTCGATGACGCCATGTCCGGTCTGCAGCCTCATCGCGAGCATGATCGCGAGAGGACTGGGAAAGACGACCTCGATCGACAGCGTGGCGTTTGAGGACCAGTCACAGAGCATCAAAATGAACGTGACTCTTCATTCATGACGTGACATCGACCCAGATGTGGAGATTGCGATAACTTGCGGCAATCCTCTCCAACCCCCAGGTATCATCAGAAGGCGCCTCATCCTTAAAGAGGAGTAACTCAATTCGATTGAAATCCTCGCTGTCCACCGTGTAGGTGTACGACCGCTCGAGTTCCTGTTCCGGCCTCAGCGAGAGAGAGAAACGGTCCAGACGTTCCATCGAATTGATCTTTGTGCTGTTTGAAATAACGTCTGTATTCTGGTCGACGGCAAACACTTCAATCATATACAAAACATCGCGATATTCATGATTCCTGATCCCGATGACCACCTGTTGCGGCTCCTGTGCGATGATTTTCTGAGGGTACTGGACAGCCTCCCCGTTTTCCCCAAGGATGTAAAATTCTGAAAACTTTTCACCATCCTTTGGAATCGCCATTACCAGCACCGTCGTACCTATGGCAAGGATAATTGAAAAGGTAAGCATGCGGGAGAGAAAACGGCTTTGTTCGGGGCCCGGCCCCGGCGTGATCACCACCTGGAAACAATGGACGAGGCGGCGGAAAGAGACGGCGAAACGCGCCTCAGGATCGAGCAGAGCACGACGGTAATACGCAAAAATGAGGATAAACCAGGAAACACTAATTAATGCTGCCGATACGGTCTCAAGCTGAATGCCCCACGGCGTGTAGTTAAGCATCAGGCCCACAAGTGCTGCAAGCACAAAACTCATACCAAACGCGAGAAGGATCCGTTCAAGAGAACTGATATCTTCTCTTGATGGAAAAAGCAACGAAATGAGGGCATAACCGGGAATGAAGAGGATTAATGGAACGGTGAACAGCACCCTCAACACGGTGTCGCTGACCAGAGGAACGTATAGTACCATAAGCGCTCCCACCGTCAGCAGCAGCAGGAATTTCAAATCAAAGAAATACTCATCGTTAGTGATATTTCGGAACAGGGTTCTGGCGTGATGTGTAGCGTTCATGGCAATCCTATTGCATTAGTTTTATTAATCATCTATTATATTAATCTATCCTGCATGATTTCCCTAAACACCTCTGCATCCGGGGAGCATGCCGCACCCCCCTTCTCCCGGAACACAGGGGTATCCGATGGATTCCTTCAAAAATTCCAGCAATATCAAAACTGTTCCCGGATCGCCCGATCGTAACGCTTAAATAATCCCGGAAGCCCTCATCAAGGCTCAAACGGTTGTCTCCGGTGCAAGGAATTTCCACAGAATTTATAATATATAAATTTTTTTATCGATACCAAAATATATATTTATTGGCACCGGTAATAGGATGCTTGTCTGGTGATTCACCTGTACCGGAATAACATTATCGCTGTCGTGGTTCCCGCATACAATGAACAGGAGCTCATCGGTGAGACGCTGCAATCGCTCCCCCCCTATATCGACCTGATTGTCGCAGTCAACGATGCATCACAGGATCGGACAGGAGAACTAATCGAAGAATTTTCAGCCAAAGATTCTCGTATCGCAGCCATTCATCATGAAAAAAATCGGGGGGTGGGCGCTGCGATATGCTCCGGCTATGCCCGGGCCCTTGAAGGCGGCGCGGATGTCGTTGCCGTGATGGCCGGCGACAACCAGATGGAACCGAAGTATCTTCCCTCTCTCCTCGATCCGATCATCGATGATCGGGCTGACTATACAAAGGGTAACCGGCTTTACAACGCCGAATACCGCCAGGGCATGAGCGCCTGGAGGACTTTCGGAAATATTTTGCTGACCTACCTCACCAAGATTGCGTCAGGAAACTGGCACATCATGGACCCTCAGAACGGCTACACGGCAGCATCCAAAGAAGTGCTCGAGCACCTGGATATCAACCAGATATACCCGAGATATGGGTACTGCAACAGTATGCTGGTGTGGCTGAATATCCATGGGTACCGGGCGCTGGATGTACTCATCCCTGCAAAATATGCAAATGAAAAATCAAAAATTCGGTACAGCGCCTATATTCCCTCCGTCTCCCTCCTGCTTCTCAATAATTTTCTGTGGCGTATGAGGGAAAAATATGTGCTGCTTGAATTTCATCCGCTGGTGCTGTTTTATGCGTCCGGAGTGCTTTTCCTCGTCATCGGGATGATGGGGGGATTGTATACCCTCTACTCTTCCCTTTTTGATGTTAACATACTCTTCGTAAGGGGAGCACTTTCTCTTGTGATATTCACCATCGGTATACTCTTCTTCCTTTTTGCCATGTTCTTTGACATGCAGTCCAATCAACGAATAAACGGCAGATGACCGATGAAAAGACAATATTTACAAAATAGGCCGTTGCATGGCCGTCTCCCACCTGCAGGCCATTCATGTTCACCGGCACCACACAAACGGATAGTCGCTCCATGGAAGCGCTGCCGCGCAAGTGGCATAAGGAAGGATCTCTCCCATGCAATCAGACAGGGGGACACGGTGCCCTGAGATGAGAGTGAGATGCAAATCCGGTGTTTATATACACCACAATAATTTTATAGCCGTTAAAAGAATAATGCAATATATATAATAAGACGAATTTCCATTACCCCAGGAGGTTTTGCCATATGAGATCACGCAGAGTTCCAGGAAATTTCAGGATAATCCACCTATTCCCAGAAAAACAGCCTGAACACCAATGGGCGACTGTTCACACCATCCCCGAGCATCCCCCTTTCCAGAATGCATGCTGCGGCGCAGAATCACGCTGGCTCACAGGCCGATTCTCTGCCGCAAACTGTGCAAGGCCCGATATTCATGGAGGGGGTGGCGACGATTAGGGTGCTGGTAACCATCAACCATCCGGCCCATGTGCATTTCTTCAAGCATTTCATATGGGAGATGGAACAACGGGGGCATGAAATACGCGTTGCCGCAATGAGGAAGGATGTTGCCCTGAATTTACTGCAAAGTTACGGAATTGACTATACGCTCCTGCCGGTGCGACAGAAAAACGGCTTCGATGTCATCACGGAGCAGCTGAAATATGACTACCACCTGTACGCAATTGCGCAGGATTTCAAGCCGCATATTGTCACCGGAATCGGCGGGGTCGCCCCGGCACATATCTCCCGCGTCACCGATGCAAAATCAATCGTGTTCACTGATACGGAACATGCAGTGCTTTCAAATTCGATAACCTTCCCCTTCGCCGATATCATCTGCACACCGTCCTGCTACAGGGACGATGTCGGGAAAAAACAGATCCGATATAATGGTTACCACGAACTTGCATACCTGCACCCGCGTTATTTCCAGCCTGACCCGGGAATTCTGCACGAAATCGGCCTTGACGAGCAGGATGATTTTTTTGTGATGCGCTTTATTTCATGGAACGCGGTGCATGATCGCGGACAGCATGGGATTGAAAACAGGATGGAGCTGATCAATATCCTCAAGGACTACGGACAGGTCTTCATCACGTCAGAATCAAAACTGCCGAATGCATTCAACAAGTATATGATCTCGGTTCCTCCCGAGAAGATGCACGATCTGATGTATTACGCAAAGATGTATATCGGGGAGGGATCGACGATGGCATCCGAAAGCGCAATCCTCGGAACCCATGCGTTGCTTATCACAACCCTGAGTTACGGCTACACTTCGGAAGAGGAGAAGCAATACGATCTGGTCTATAATTTTTTCAATTACAATAATATTCAGGAGCGAGCAATCCAAAAAGCGATCGAACTGCTGGAGAATAAAAACTTAAAACAGGAAGGAAAACGCAAGCGCGAACAGCTTCTGAAGGATAAAATCGATGTTACGCAGTTTATGATCGATCTGTTCGAACAATGCGGGTGATCCTGAACAACCATCGAGTCGTGAAAGAGAGACGACATTTGCAGGAAAATGCAACGAGGTGATATCGGTTGAATATGCTGGTGATTATGAAGCTTCCGGAGAGGAATATGATGAATCATATCGTTCCCCTCTCGAAGCTTGACGAAATTGACAGGATCATGGTGGTGCGCGATACGGAGGGTCCCCCCATCGATAAAGTGGAATACTACTGCCCGCCGTCCTGGACGTTGAAGTTTCTGCCCTCGGCCTATTTCATCAAATTATTTATGCTGATACACCTCGCACTCAAGGAGAAGCCTTCCCTTCTCCTGAGCTTCAAATTGTACCCGCACGGCATTCTGGCATTTCTTGCCGGAACAATCTCCGGCGTACGCACGGGTGTTTCCCTGATCGGAGGACCCGTGGAGGTGCTTGACGTGGGAATCCCCGCGGTCGAAACATTTGCGTACACAGGGGTTATTCCACGGATGTCGAAAACAGGCGCATTCCTTCTGCCGATTCTCAGGACGTTTGATATCATCACGGTCACCGGACATTATACCCGGAATTTTCTGGTCGAACACGGCATTCCTCCGCAAAAAATCGTTGTCGTGCCACATATCGTTGAAAACAGCATTCATCCCAGAGAACGGGAGAAAACATTCGACATCCTCACGCTCGCAAGGCTTGAACCGGTCAAGCATATCGAGGTTCTGATCCAGGCGATTCGCATTGTACGGCAATCGATACCCGGCATTCGGGTGGCGATAGTCGGGGACGGAACACACCGAAAGGATCTTCAAGCTCTGACGAGGGAGCTCGGGCTCGAGGATCATGTGATGTTCGCCGGATTCCAGCCGGATGTGGAGCAATGGTTCAACCAGAGTAAAATCTTCGTGCTGACGTCAGAACGTGAAGGATTTCCCTATACGGTAATCGAGGCAATGCTTTGTGGTATTCCGGTCATCGCGTCGAATTGCGGAGATATTGCAGATGTCATCATAGACGGCTGCAACGGCATCCTCATCAATGATTATCGAGACGTCGATGCGTTTGCCGCGTCCATTATAACATTGCTCCAGAATCAGGACAGAATGCACAGAATCCGCATCAACGCATTGGAAACCGCAGAAGCATTGAAATCAAACGATATTCCTGAGATCTGGCGACGCGCGCTGGCGCAGAATATCACCACGGATAATCCATGCTAAGGTATTTATAATAATAATAATATTTTTATTCGAGACATCGATGCCCGCCAGACCAACCTACACTATTCTCGCAATATTCGGATTCCTCTCTCTCGCTCTACTGGATATTGTCGTTCTCTTTTTTCCCGCAAGAGGCTACGAGATTTCAATCTATGAGAGCACGCCAATTATTGTCTGGCTTTGCGTGATATTTGCGCTATTTGCAGGGATATTGATCGTGATTCGCCACGTATTTGCCGGCAATACGGACACCCCCCATTTCTGGCTTGTGGGATTTCTGCTTATCATTGTCGCTCGATTCAGCCTCCTCTACATTCCGAATTTCAGGGGGTATTTCGGGTGGCAGGGAGACCATATCACCCACCTGGGCATGATTAAGGACATCGTGGAGTCCGGGAGTGTCCTCAATAACTACTATCCGGTTACCCATATCGTTCTTGCAGAAACACACCTTCTCACCGCATTGCCGATCGACTTCCTCTCACTCTACAGCACCGCATTTTTCTCCGTATTCTACATCATCGCACTATTCGTCCTTGCATCCACAGTATTCCAAAACAAAAAAATGCAACTGCTTGCGCTCGCCGCGGCAGGGGGCGTATTCTTTTCCTCATATGATCTTCTGCTTATGCCCAACGGGTGGTCGATGTTCCTGATCCCCTTTTTGTTGTTCCTGTATTTCAGGTCAAGAAATTCATTGAAATACAAGGTCCTGACGTTGTTGATTCTCGTAACCTATCCGTTTTTCCACCCACTCTCAACGGTAATGCTCATCGAGATGCTCGTGGTGATCGGTGTGCTTGGCATCCTGTTCAGCTCCCTGGAGAATCGGAATTCTGGTTTGAATACCCATTTCAAACATTTTCCATTTCTGGAGGTCCTGCTCCTCTCATGCATTTTCATCTTCTGGGTACTGCAGTTTTCCCGGTTCGAAATCAATCTTATGAGCATCTATACCACGATCATTCTCGGAGGCAGTATCCCCGCAGATCCACTGGCAGATATGTCAGAAAAACTGCTGAAAGTCAACATGGGAACCATCGATTTTCTGCTCTACACCCTGAAGACGATGGGGAGCGAAGCGATTTATTTGCTTTTTACGGTTCTCGCAACAATACTGGTCTTTGCACGGTATCTCAAAGAAAAAACCTTCAGAGGAACGGGAATGTTCGCATCATTCCTTATCATCACCTACCTGATCGGAATCATGTACCTGGGATACCTGCTGAATGTGTTTTCTTTTCTCGAGAGCGTCGATCCGGTACGGTTTCAGGCATTTGCAGTCCTTTTTACGCCCCTCGCCGTCGCGTTTGTTATCAGCCACCTGCTTGAAAAAAAGCGCCATTCCATTGCCCGCGTCTGCGTTGCTCTTATACTTATCGCATCCCTCCTCAGCATCATCAGTATTTTTCCCTCCCCGTATATCCTGCAGCCGAACAGGGAGGTCACGGGGATGGATATGGCCGGTATGGACTGGATACTGAGCACCCGGGATAAAGACACCGGTTTCGTATGTATCAACAGCCCCCCCACGCGATATGCGGACGCAATTATGGGAAAAGAGCAGAGCAGCCGGATAATGAAATGGAGGTATCCCATTATTCCCGATCATTTCGGCTACGATCAACACCCGTCACTTGGCTACTGTTACGCTGAAAACCAGTATGCGGCGCTGACCAAAATGGATAGAATCATGTACAGTACCGTCTGGGAATCGGTGGGAAGATTTGATGATAAAGACTTCGACCGGGTGAATGCGGACAGGAGTGTCAACCGTATCTATGACAACGGCGAGACAGAAGTCTATTATATCACGGTTGTCTGAAGCTTTCGTGAACTGCAGGGATATTCACGCTTATCAGGGCGAGATTGCGACACAGAAAAGCCAGGTCGTTAAAAGGTGTTGGGTTGATCCGGGATATGTGCGGTACGGGAGGATCTCCCGGCCCGATGAGAGGGCCGCCATCAACTAAATCGGCGGGGTTTCACCGGCACATACCGGGCGATAATTTATCCGGAGCGGGAAGATCCGCACCGCATTGCAGGCGCCGGCCAGTTACTCGGAAGCGGACAGGTTTGATGCGGAGGCATCCGATACCGGATCCTCGGTGCCGCTGTTGCCTTCCACGAGCACGTTCACACTGCCCTGCACATTTATGCGGTTCTTGATCAAACCTTCGATAACATTGCCTTCAATCGAACCGCTCTCGGCATTTTTAACGAAGATCACTTCGCCGTTCTCCTTGCCGTTGTAGGTGTTACCGGTAATGGTCACGTCTTCGGCGATCGTGCTCTTAACCATGAAATTCTGACAGTTGTTGCACTCGTTGCCGGAGAACTCGAAGCACTTCACCGTACCCCGGTCTGTCGTATCCGCACAGTCCTTCACATTGTCGAAGGTGTTATTTTCGATGATGAAGGTGATATCACGAATATCCTGACGCTTGCGGCATCCATATCCGTCATGGAACGTGTTCCCCTTCACCTCGCAATACTTTGCGGCGTTGTTGACGAGATATTTGGTCCCGTCGTTGTGGGTAATCTCGTTGTTGTAGATATACCAGGACTCGGCGCACGGGTGGGCGTCGATCGTATGCCCGATCGAACCACTGAGGAAGTTGTCCTCAACGTAGGTCTCTCTGGGCACACCGATACTTGAACCAGGGTGGGCCACGATGGTGACGCAGTGCCGGCATCGGTCGATGGTATTGTTCACAATGCGAGTGTATGCCGACGAACTGTGGACATCCACACCGTATCCATAGCCTGTTTTCTCGCTTTTCTCGATGGTGCATTCGGATATGGTGGTCTCATAGCAGTCCATGATATGGGTCGAACGCAGCCCGCAATTTTCAATATGGCAGCCTTTGATAGACGAATCGATGGTGTATCGCATATCTATCCCCGAATACATGGCGGTATTGCTGCCGCCCTGGATCTCGATGCCCTCGATGGAAACCGTGATCGGTCGGATGTACTGGACCTCGGCGTTCATGGAGAGGGAGTATCCATGGAGCAGCGGATCATTGAAACCGATCTCATTGCCATCGACGCGTTCGACACGCTGCAGCTCTCCCGTCTTCATCCGCTGGTACCATCCGGCATCCCACGGGTTCCACTGCGTCTCATCGAAGATGAGAATCAAATCGCCCACTTCAAGGCCGGATGCGTCTTCGACACTCACCGATGTGCTGTTTGCCGAAACGTCCTCACCGGGGCGCTCGCTCTTGAGGAGCGTGCCCTTGCACTCGATGAGGTATGATTCAGTCCCGCTCTTGAAGGTCGGCATCCCCTCACCACGCAGGGTGATGGATTTCTTCACATTGATCGAGGACTTGATGGTATAGGTTCCCTGCTGAATGGTCACCACGCCACCTGCAGAAACATCGTCCACGGCAGACTGAATGACCGATGCGGCTTCAGAGCCCGATTCGATGATCTCCCCTGCCGCATTCCTGGCAACGAATCCGCTACCTTCGGCAGATACAACTGCGGTGGCATGTTCATTCGTGAGATTCTCTGTAGTATTCTCCATGATGGGAGTGGTTGTATTTGCTGTTTCATTGGGAGCAACCGTGGCTGCTGCTGCAGCCTGGCCAAACGCCAGAAGCGCTCCCACACATATTATCAACAAAACCTTCGGGATTATGCTATCACCTCCAGGGTTTAATTGACGTTTCAATTGAACCTTTTTAAACCTTGTCATATCGGATAACCCATATGGGTTATCTTATGTGATAATTAGTACGGATGATCTAATAATCCGGACCTCAGGACGCACCGACGCGCACAGGCAAAGGAGAAAAAATCAAAAATTCCGGCATCAAACCGACAGTTGTCGCCCTATAGGCAGCATTTTTGCCCACTATTCATGAAATGAAAGCCACAAACAATGAAGCATGTGAAAATTACAACAATTTCCGCATTAAATCAAGAAAAAAAGGTGTAAGAAGGAGTATGTACCACATCCATGTATGGACGACTCCCCCGTTTTCGAAACACCAGCACTTCCGGACACAACCCGAACGGCACATTCCCCGCACCGGCGTATCCATGAAATCCCGAACTATTTGATCGACTAGTTAATGCTATTGCCCTCAACAATTCCATTCGAGGAGCCCGTTGCAGAAATCGCATCCGCACCCTTTGCCCCATCATAGGCGTTTCCACTTACCTTGAACGACTCTGCATTCTTGATGATGACCATGGCGCCCGGGCAATCCTTGCAGACATTGTCCGTAAATTCAAAGGATTCAAAGGATCCCCGACCCGTCGAATCGGCACAGTCTTTTACATTTTCGAAGGTATTTCCGCTGATGATGTAGGAGTCCTGCTTGGAGTCCTGCCGTTTGCGCGCCCCGTAGCCATCATGAAGATAGTTCCCCTTCACCTCGCAGTAGCGCGCACCGTTGTTTATCAGGTACTTGTTCGCGTGGGCATGGGTGATCTCGTTGTTGTAGATGTACATCGATTCCGCACAGGGGTGAGCGTCGACCGTGTGGCTGACCGTGGCACTGAGGTAGTTGTCCTCAATATAGGTCTCGCGCTGCACTCCCGGGTAGGCGATGTACGACACATGCGTGATGGCATGGCGGCATCTCTCGATATGGTTGTCGATGATCCGGGTGTACGCGGAGGTCTGGTGGACATCCACACCGTAGCCGTAGCCTTTCTTTTCGGACCCCTCGATAGTGTTCTGCGTGATAAGTGTCTCGTAGCAGTCCATGACCATGATGCCGCGGTTGCCGGCATTCTCGATATGGCAGTTCTTGACGACCGAGTCAACGGTATACCTCAGGGAAATGCCGGTATACCCACCTTTGTTGTCGCCGCCAATGATTTCAACCCCCTCGACAGTGACCGATACCGGCCGGATAAACTGCACGCGGGCATTCTTTGAACTGGAATAGCCGTGGAGGAGCGGATCTTTGACCGTGATGGTAGTGCCGCTCACGCTCTCGACGAGGTGCATCTCGCCGGTCGTGACATCCCTGTACCAGCCGGCATCCCAGGGGTTCCACTGCGTATCATCATAGATAATGATGAGATCGCCCGCTTCGAGGCCGGACGCATCGGCAACCGAGATCGTGCGTGTTCCCGCGCCCGGGTCGGCGGCAAGCCGCACCTCGTCGAACTGCGAACCCGTTGCGGAGATAATCAGAGAGTCACCGCTCTTCAGTGCAGGATTTCCGATACCCCTGAGGGTAACCGATTTCTCGGCTAGCACAGAATCGCTGATGGTGTATGTCCCCTGCTGGATTTCGACCACACCACCGGCAGGCACTGCGTCCACCGCTGCCTGGATCACCGCCGATGCACTCGATCCGGATTCAATGACCTCTCCGGCAGCATTCCTGGCAATGATTTCATCACCCACGATGGATACCGTTGCTGTTGCATTTGTTTCAGGGACTATATTCGAAGAATCGTTCCACGCCACGGGAGACGTAGCGTTCACCGTTTCGTTGGGAGCGACTGCTGCCGCTGCGGCAGCCTGGCCAAGCGCCAGAAGCGCCCCCACACATACTATCAACAAAACCTTCGGCGTTATACAAATCACCTCAAGGATTAATTGACATTATGCTGCACTCTATTTAAACTCTACTGCCATAGATAACCCACAAGGATAATCCTACTGGATCGACAATACTCCTGTTCCAACCATACAGGCTTTTTTGCGGGACACGCGCAATATTCCCCAGAAACCACAGTTCCATAAAATGGCATTCCTACCCTTTTTCAGGGAATAGAAGGTGCAAAAATTTCCAAAAATGCAACGATACCCCGGGCACCCTGTAAATGAAAAATAGTGGTGTTGGGGGAGAGATCCCGCTCAGCCCATAGTGCGGGCCCCCATACCTTGCGGGATTTCAATGAATCCCGCGTAATCCAATGCCCTCGATCGGACACTGGACCGGCCCTTTTTCGGTGAGACTAGTTGAAGGTATTGTCCTCAATAATCCCAGCCGACGGGTTCGAGACATAGATTGCACTCGAACCCCGTGAACCGTCGTAGGTATTCCCACTCACACGGAATGATGCGGCGTTCTTGATAATGACCATGTAATCAGGGCTGTTGTTACATTCGTTGTTCGTGAATTCAACATACTTGAAGGATCCACGGTCGGTCGAATCGGCGCAGTCGTTCACGTTTTTGAAGGTGTTTCCGCTGATGATGTAGGAGTCCTGCTTGGAATCCTGACGCTTGCGGGCACCGTAGCCATCATGGATGTAGTTCCCCTTCACCTCGCAGTAACGCGCACCATTGTTTATCAGGTACTTGTTTGCGTAGGCGTGGGTGATCTCGTTGTTGTAGATGTACATCGATTCACAGTTCGGGTGAGCGTCAACCGTATGGCTGACCGTGGCACTGAGGTAGTTGCCCTCAATATAGGTCTCGCGCTGCACTCCCGGGTAGGCGATGTACGACACATGCGTGATGGCATGGCGGCATCTCTCGATATGGTTGTCGATGATCCGGGTGTACGCGGAGGTCTGGTGGACATCCACACCGTAGCCGTAGCCGTCTTTTTCGGACCCTTCGATAGTGTTCTGCGTGATAAGTGTCTCATAGCAGTCCATGACCATGATGCCGCGGTTGCCGGCATTCGTGATATGGCAGTTCTTGATAACCGAGTCCGCAGTGTACCTCATCGAAATGCCCGTATAGCTGCCTTTATTGCTGCCGCCAAGGATGCTGATCCCGTCGACGGTGAGCGATATCGGCCGGACGAACTGCACGCGGGCATTCCTTGAACTGGAATAGCCGTGGAGAAGCGGATCTTTGACCGTGATGGTAGTGCCGCTCACGCTCTCGACGAGGTGCATCTCGCCGGTCTTGACGTCCTGATACCAGCCGGCATCCCAGGGGTTCCACTGCGCGTCATCATAGATAATGATGAGATCGCCTGCTTTCAAGCCGGACGCATCGGCAACCGAAATCGTCCGTGCCCCTGCACTCGGGTTGGCGGCAAGCCGCACCTCTTTGAACTGGGAACCGGCCCCATAGATGATGGTCGTGTCCCCGCTCTTGAGCAGAGGAGATCCCACCCCGCGGATGGTGATCGATTTCGAGGTCTTGATGTAATCGCTGATGGTGTAGGTCCCCTTCTGGATCTCGACCACACCGCCGGCCGGCACTGCGTTCACCGCAGCCTGGATTACTGTCGCTGCACTCGATCCGGACTTTATGACGCTCCCTGCGGCATTTCGGGCAACGATGCTGCCGCCTTCGATGCACACGATCGCATCAGCGTTTGTCGGATCCGGTGTCGGAGCAGGAGCGGGGACGAGGCTTGCATCCAGCGCCCAGTTCACCGTGCTGCGGAAGAGCTCCCACCCATCATTGCTGAGCGAGGCTGCCGACGAGTCAGCAAGGAAGAAACCGACACGCTTTGCAGGTGCGTTCATGCCCATCATCGCGGCGCCGTTCTCATAACCAAAGATCACGGATTTCGATCCATCCGCCGGGTCACAGGCCACGTTCACGCTGCTTTCCGACGGTTTTCCGAAGGAGAGCGCATCGTCACCTGTATAGACCGCCACGGTGCCGCTCAGGCCAGCGGCGAGCGCAGAGTCTGCCGCCGAGATGGCAACTCCGGTTTTACCCGATACGGCACCATAGTCGGTGCCCGATACGGTGCCGGTCATCATCATGTCATCGAAGATGAACGACTCGTGCGTGATGAAGGGCACCGCACAGTCGCGGTACTTGGACCCGACCTTGCTCGACGCAACGGTCGAAGAGACATAGATCAGGTCCATGCCTTCGGCATCCGCAGCCGTGCAGGCATCATCGTCCACGACATTCACCGTCAGGCCAAGGCGCTCAAGATAGCGCACGAGTTCCGCATCGCCGCTTCCGAGATAGGTGCTGCTGCCGGCAACGAACAGTACATTTTCAGGTTCGGGAACCGGTGCAGGAGTCGGATCTGGTGTCGGTTCGACAGTCGGTTCAGGCGTCGGTTCGACGGTCGGCTCGGGTGTCGGTTCAGGCGTCGGTGTCGGACCGACCGATTCGCCTTCCAGCGCCCACGTCACCGAGGCATCGAAGAGCTGCCACCCTTCAGCGGTGAGCATGGACGCGTCAGCGTCGGTGAGGAAGAATCCGACACGCGCCGCAGGCGCATCCATACCCACCATGCCGGCACCCTCCTCGTAGCCAAAGATCACGCACTGGCCGGCATCGGCTGGGTTGCAGGCGACGCGGACACACCCGTCACCGGGTTTGCCGAACGAGAGCACGCCAGAGGAGGCATACACTGCGACATTACCACTCAGACCGGCCGCAAGCGGGTGGCCCTCGGCGGAGACGGCAATACTGCTTGCCCCGGAATATGCACCAAAGTCGGCATTAAGCGTTGATGCGGTCATCTTCATGTCATCGAACAGGAACGACTCATGGGTGACAAAGGGCACCGCACAGTCGCGGTACTTGGACCCGACCTTGCTCGACGCAATGGTCGAGGACACGTAGACCAGATCTTTACCCTCTGCATCCGCAATCGAACACGCATCGTCATCGACGACGGTGACGGCAAGGCCCATGCCCTTCAGCCGCGCTTTGATCGCGGTGTCGGCATCGTTCAGGTTCGTGCTGCCCGCAATGAACAGCGCTTCCTGCGGTGCGGGCGCGGGTGCTGAACTACCGCCCAGCGCCCACGTCACCGAGGCATCGAAGAGCTGCCACCCTTCAGCGGTGAGCATGGACGCGTCAGCGTCGGTGAGGAAGAATCCGACACGCGCCGCAGGCGCATCCATACCCACCATGCCGGCACCCTCCTCGTAGCCAAAGATCACGCACTGGCCGGCATCGGCTGGGTTGCAGGCGACGCGGACACACCCGTCACCGGGTTTGCCGAACGAGAGCACGCCAGAGGAGGCATACACTGCGACATTACCACTCAGACCGGCCGCAAGCGGGTGGCCCTCGGCGGAGACGGCAATACTGCTTGCCCCGGAATATGCACCAAAGTCGGCATTAAGCGTTGATGCGGTCATCTTCATGTCATCGAACAGGAACGACTCATGGGTGACAAAGGGCACCGCACAGTCGCGGTACTTGGACCCGACCTTGCTCGACGCAATGGTCGAGGACACGTAGACCAGATCTTTACCCTCTGCATCCGCAATCGAACACGCATCGTCATCGACGACGGTGACGGCAAGGCCCATGCCCTCCAGCCGCGCTTTGATCGCGGTATCGGCATCGTTCAGGTTCGTGCTGCCCGCAACGAACAGCACCTCACCGGACAACGATGTGGCTGTCGAAGAAGTTGTTTCGGCTGAAGACGCTGCAGCAACCGCCGCGACCTGGCTCAAAACCAGGAGCGCCCCCAGAGTTAGAATCCATAGTACGTTCGGTTTTATATGCATCACCTCAAGGGCTTACCTGAACGTTTCAAGATTCACGCATATAAAGTTTGTTAAATTTGATTATCAATATGGATAAACAACAGTGATAACTCAAAAAGGTTGCCCAACTCGGGGCATTGTCCCGCCAAAATTCGCGCATAACGAAGCCATTTTCAAAAAAAGGAATTATTTTTCATCTTTAATGAAAATCCGGGGAGAGAAGTTCGCGCACGGCTGTTGCGCATGAAAGGATAATCTTTATAAGAGGAAACCTGAAAAGGTTACATACCATTATATAGCATATTTTGGCGCCAATTCGGTAACAGCGCCACAATACTCAATATTCAAAAATGTATATTATTCTACCGCAATGCATCTGTACCGCCCTGTGCCTCTCACACGGGCCCGTTTGCCTAATGTACGCGAATCATGCAGCGCAACCGAAGAAAATGACCGCTGCCTCCTGCGAAAGACACCGGAAAAAAGGATCGTATCCTCACGACATCTGGTTGTTTTCCACGATGGTTTTCTGCCCGACCGTGTGGATAGTTCCCTGCACGGCCTCGCCCCTGAACTTATTGTTCCTGATGATATTGTTGTTCGATGCACCCACTTCGGCGATCCAGTACGCCGACTCAACCGATTTGTCATCGTAGCAGTGGTTATTTTCGACGAGAATATTCAGGCTGTTATTCAGGCAGATGGGAACGTTCTCCTCGCTGCCATCCCCGCACCGGTTTGCATTTGTGCACACATTGTCGAGAATCTTGATACCGGAACTGTCCACCACCTTAATGCAGTAGGTAAAGCAGTTGTTGATGGCATTATTTTCGATCGTCCCCTGTTTCGCCTTTTCTACATAAATTGCTCCGTCCTTGCTCGCTCCTTCGCAGGTATTCCCCGTAATCACAATTTTCTCGGCATTGAGGGCCTTGCACATATGATACTCCACGTTATTGCAGGAATTATCAGTGAATTCGAGGTATGCGATACTCCCGGCACGCCCCAGATTCACGCAACTGGCGACGTCGTCGAACGTATTACCAGAAATGATAAATGTGCACCCCTCCACCGCACCGCGTTTCACAATCCCGTTTGCACCCGAAAATGTATTTTCCCGAATAACCGTCAGTTTTGCACCACTATTCACGAGACTGTGCTGCGGATTGGTGTTGAGGAGCTCGTTGCGTTCAATGTACATCGATTCTGTACAGGGGTGGGCATCAACCGTATGGCTTATCGAGGCCCGGAGGAAATTATCCTCGATATGCGTTTCCCGGGGAACTCCCGGCGCGATAGGCAAAGCGCCATGCGTGATGGTGTGGCGGCAGAGATCGATCTCGTTATCGATGATCCAGGTATATGCCGATGAAGAGTGGATACAGACTCCATAACCATATCCTGCCCGTTCACAGCCCCGGATCTGGTTGTGTTCCACAGTGGTTCCGTAGCAATCCCGTAGGTATATCGCCCTCATGCCCGTATTTTCGATAATACAATCTTTGATCGTGGAATCTGCCGCATAACCGATGCTTATGCCCGAATAATCAGCGGTACTGTCAGGTGCGGTGAGCTTTATACCCTCTATCGTCACGGTGATCGGGATGATGTGCTGCACACCGCCATTCTTCGAGCTGGAATAACTGTTGACGAGAGGATCTTCCAGGATTACGGTATTCCCGTTCACGTTTAACACGCGATGCAACTCGCCCGCCCTCATTTTCTGGTATCCCCCGGGATCATTCGGGTTCCAGATCGTGTCATCATAGATGAGGACCAGGTCTCCCGGGGAGATTCCCGATGCACCCGCAACGGTAATGCGAGTATCGCCTGCGTTCAGGTCTCCACCGAATTTATAGGTCTTGGGATTGGGCCCACAAAAGGAGAGCGCGCTGGCCTTCACGCTGCTCTCCAGGGTGGGCATCCCGGCTCCCCGTATGCTCACCGAATTCCTGGACGAGATTTTAGATTTGATCGCATACGTGCCTTCCTGGATTTCCACCACGCCGCCATCCGGTGCGGTATCGATCGCAGTCTGGATCACCGATGCATCATCAATTCCCGCCTTGCCCGATTGAATCAGATCGCCTACTGCATTCCGTGCAGAAACCGTGCCTCCCTCAATCGAGACGATGATACTCGCAGGAGGGGCGGGCGTTGTCGGCGGCGGCGTTGCGGGCGATGTCGGCCGGACGGTGGGTCCCGGGGTTACCACGCCCGGCTCTTCCTCAGGCGGGGCGAACAACTCGATGAGTTTTTTAATGAGAGGATGTTCCTTCAATGTCGAAATGAACCCAAAAGGATCGAACACAGAATCAGATCCGGGAGAGGTGCCATCATCCTGTTCCGCCGCAGACAGGGATGGAGAACCAGCAGACCACAGTAACCCGAGAATTATCATTGATAACGCGACGATAACCACAGACAGCAGAATGAATGTCACCAGGGGATCCTTTCTATTCACAGGTAAATCGACTCCTCAGGTATTTCAGGCAGATAATCTGTGATATTTTATATTATTTATAATTTTATATAACCAAATAAAATACTTACCCCAGATACCTGCATGTTCGGGATTTATCTGCCTCAAAAGCACAAATATCTCGGATTACGAAAGAAAAGCGATCAAAAGCTCAACATCTTGTCAGTTACGGCAAACAATTACCAAAAAGAACTCCAAACTGGAATATACAGCGATTACAGGATTTTTTATATGCCAGAATCGATTCCCTGAGAACCGCGTAGCAGTACGGCATAACGATTAATCACGGTGGATAGCATTGAACCCCCATTCGCGGCAGCGGCATAGAATGAGGGATGATACGGATTTACCATACATTCCCAATCATATCGACGAGTGCATATATCCGGCGGAAGGACAACAGGGGTAAATAAATATAATTATATAATATACCTAATATCGTTTATCAGGCAGGCACACACCAACTGAGCACTGACCTTCTGTTGTGATGCACCATGGATCCAGAGTGTGACATTTCCGTCGTGAGAATAGCCGTAGATTACTACCCTTTCAAGGGCGGCAGTAATATTCATACCAGGGAACTGGCAGAAAAGATCCATCCGCACCTACGCAGGCAAGTCATTATCGCCCACGATCACGGCGAGATGTGCAGAGAATTTGACGAACATTACCATATCCCCATTATCAGGGTGAAGGCAGGGCAGTTTCAAAAAAAATTCGGCATCCCGGTGTTTCCCCTCAATAACCTCATTTACATGATGCGGGTCACCGGAGTGGTAAAAAACCTGGACGACATCGATATCATCCACGCTCACAACATTAGCAATATCGGTTTTAGCTGGTTCGTTGGAAAAATATTTAGTATTCCTGTGATAGGGATGATGCACGGCACCAACCAGGCGAACTCCCGTATATCAGGAATCTACGAGACGATTCTGGCAACGCTGTTCAAACCCGCATTTGCGTTCATTCTCGATGACGGATCGGTCGCACCTGAAAAATACCAACGATTGTGGGGGGACAGGATTACGGTTGTGCGCCACGCGATAGACACGGAAATATATGCTCCCGGCAAAAAATCATGCTCCCTGCTCGAGGGACTTGGCATCCCCGGCTCCGATTTCGTGGTGCTCTCGACAAGCTCCTTTCTTCCGGTGAAGAATATCGACTGCACTATCGAGGCATTCGCATCATTTCTTGCAACCACCGGCGCGTCCGATGCGCACCTGATTCTTGCAGGCGAGGGAAAAGATCGCGAGGCCCTTGAAGCGCTGGCACGAGAGCACGCAATCGAGGATGCCGTGCGCTTCGTGGGAAACCAGCCCCCGGAAATCCTGCTGGAGTATCTTTCCATTTCTGACGTGATTGTCGGATCAAGCCTTTACAGCAATATGAACCGGTCCATTCAGGAGGCAATGGCATGTGAGATACCTCCTGTCGTCTTTGACAGCGGCGGCACGGGAAGTGTCGTCAGGCATCTCCAGAACGGCATTCTCGTGGAACCAGCCGATATCGGGTCTTTTGCCGAAGCACTCTCTCTGCTGTACAGAAATCCGGCATTACGACAAGATCTCGGAAAGAATGCACGGCGTACCATTCTCGAGGAAAGAAACTGGGACGACCGCATCAGGCAGGAGCTGGCAGTGTACAGAAAGTGCGTCGGATTATATCGCTCTGGATCGTCCGGGCGCATGAATGGGAGCAGGTAGTGCACGGGAGGAGGATATGAGGCTCGCTAATAAATTCGCGTTCGACGTCAGCTACACATTTATCGCAGCACTCATTCTCAGGTTTTCCGCCATCCCGATCACGATTTTTCTCGGGAGACTGCTTGGTGCGGACGACCTCGGGCTGTATCGCATGGTCCTCTCACTCTATAACATTTCCGTGCTTTTTGTCGGCATAGGAATCCCGGCTGCGATGATCAAGTTCATCGCAGAAAACAAAGAGGATTCAGATTCCATCAAATCCACATATTCCACATGCCTGATCAGCCTTCTCCTTATCGGGGTGGCAATCGTACCTGTATTCTATGCACTCTCGGGCGTATTTGCAGAAACATTCGGAATGCCCGAGCTGGAAGGCCTCATCAAAGTAATCGCCTTCGTGTTCCCGTTCTGGATGATCTATGACGCCACGCTCGGCTTGCTGAACGGGCTCCGCATGATGAGGAGTTATGCGTTCGGGCAGATCACGCAGGCAACCCTCATGGTTCTTTCAACAATCCTGTTCCTTTATCTCGATTTCGGGGTAATCGGGGCCGTATATGCAATAGTACTCTCCTATATCGTCACCTCGCTGCTGCTGGTCTACCATGCCAGGGAGTTTATCAAAACCGGCATTGCTGATTTTTTTGCACGTATAAAGGAGATCACCAGCTTCGGATCCCAGATCATGGTCGCAAATGCGGTGAATACCATTAATTACCAGGCTGATGTCGTCTTTGTCGGGTATTTTCTTCTGGCCTCCGATGTGGGGTACTACGCAGTAGCCGCATCTCTCTCGAGGCTGCTCTGGGTTCTGCCCCAGAGCGTACAGCGTATCACCTATCCGTCACTCTCCGAGTACTGGGCGCGCAATAACCAGGTGCTCTTCAATGAAGTGGTAAACAAGAGCATCCAGTATACCGCATGCATACTGACGCCGATGGTGCTCTTTGTGATATTCTATTCACAGGAGATCATCAGCCTCACCATGGGAGAGGGGTTTGAGGCCTCCGTGATACCGTTGCTCATTCTCCTGGTAGGCGGTTCCATCAACGCAATCATCCAGCGTCCAGTGGGGTCAATACTCTACGCAATAGGATTGCCCACACTGAATCTGAAAATTTTCTCGAGTATTGCCATATTCAACATCATCCTGAATATCATGCTGATTCCTCTCTTCGGCATCATCGGTGCGGCCCTTGCAACAAGTATCACCCTGGTATTGCTCACCGCACTGGTAATGTACTTTGCCCAGAGAATCGCCGACGTACATCTCGATCTATTGTGGTTTGCCAGGCTCGGCGGCATCGCTTCCCTGAGCACGGCGCTGTTCATACTGGTCAATCCCTTCAGCATCATCGCGGGAGTGATCATCGTACTGGGCAATGCGATCCTGATCTGGGTATATTTCCTCGATACGAACGATAAACAGTATGTCAGAGGCATCGTGGATGAACTGGCCGCAAACCGGGGTGTCGGGCAGGGCATAAGGGCCATGTACTCCAATATGGTGAAAAAGCCCTGATGTCTCACCGTGCGAAGAAAAGCCGCACAAACGCTCCCGTGCACTTCCCCCGAGGGGGGTGTCCGTATAGCCCACAGGGTATGAAGCATCGGCCCGACCACACCGTGATGCAATAGTATAATATACATATTCTAATATATTCGGCCATACAATTATCCGGGTGCGACTTGCAGGCTGGTTGATCTCCTGCTCGTTGCATGCCGGTCCGGCATGGGTGCGTACATGATGGCACACTCTCGGAACACAGGTATGCTGGCGGCTCAGGACGGTCTGTGCAGATCAATGCGACAGATGATCCCGGGCTGCGCACACCACGGACAGCGCCCGCTGCTCCACGCGAAGATTGATTTAGGGACACGCCAGGCTTCGATGCAGCATGCATCTGCCGATTCCTAGGATTTTGAAACCATGTCTGTGCAACACATCCGGACTGTCGAGGAGGACGAATTTGAGAACGTGGCGGAATTTCTTTCGCTCTGGCACAACCATACCCCGGAAACCTGGATGCAGAGATTTTCGAGCTGGTGGAGAGAAAATCCGGTACATAACGACAATATACCCTTTGGCTGGATCATCGAAGAGAACGCGGAAATCCTGGGATTCATCGGCAACATTCCGGTTTCATTCCAGGTATCCGGATTAAAGGATACGGCCATCGCCGGCACATCATGGTGCACAAAACCCTCTGCCCGTGGATTTGGCAGCCTCAGACTCGTAACAACATTCACCAATCAGGACCATGGCACATTGCTCATCAACAACACCCCGAACGAGGCGGCACAGAAGGTGTTTCCAAAATATGGTTACAATTGTGTCCAGCTCCCCCGGGATGGCGTGGAATACTGGTATGTGCGCAATTACGATGGGTTCCTATCGCTTCTGGACCGGCAACACCTCACTTCGCAGCCCCTTCGCGACATAATCAAAAGGATGAAATATCCCTTGAAACATATATCGCCGGTCATTCGGGGTTTTAAGGACTGGTGTCTGCCAAAACCAAAGGATACCGAACTGAGATTTTCTCTCTGCCGGGAATGCGGCGATCAATTTACCGATCTCTGGGAATTGCACCGCACATCCGACCACGTGACGCTGTACCGGGACGCGGAAACACTCAACTGGCTTTATTTTACGAAATGCGTTGCCGAAAAGCGCCATATCATTGCGTGCCACCTTGAAGAGACGGGCGAACTGCTGGGATATGCGGCATTTGACACCCTCTGCGCAGATGAACGCGGCGGACATCTCCTGCAGCTGAAGGATGTGTTTGTGCCGGATATGGACGAACAACTGCTCCTGCTCCTGCTCGGTTATTCGTTTCAACTGGCGAAAGATATGAGTGCTGATGCATTATCACTATGGTCGGTCAATGAAACGATGGGGCTGCTCTTAAAAAAGCATATCTGGACAAGGAGAAGGATTTCAAAACCGTATTTCTATAAATTTGGAGATAAAAATAATATTTATACTATAAAAGATCATAACACCTCATTTGTCCCCTCGTTTATCGATCCGGATGGAGGCCTCCTATGAATTTCGCTGAATACCTGCTCGAAAATACCAGAGAAAATGAAAATGATTTCGTACTCGGGAACAGACATCTTCTCACGTATCAGGATCTCCACGAAAAGGTGGACGCCCTTGCATCATATCTCAACGAGAGGTTTGGATGCGGGAATGAGATATTGCTCAATTCAGACAACAGCCCGTTTTTTATCATCGCATACCTTGGTATAATCAGGAGCGGGAATACCGCCGTGATCATTGAAACGCGCATCTCTGACGCACATCTGGAGGATATCCTACACAGATGCTCGATTTCCGCCTTTTTTGTGCAGAACAGGTACAGGCCAAGATTTCAATCACCTGACGAAGTGATGACCGAATCGTTCCTCGAATCGTTCCTCGAATCGCTCCCCGGGGGAATGAGTCCTCCCGTGGCTGATTCGGGGAATGATGACACGGCGGTTATCCTCTTCACCTCGGGAAGCACCGGCCAAAAGAAGGGCGTCATGCTCAGCCATAAGAATCTCCGTGCGAACACCGATTCGATCATCAGTTACCTTGAACTGACCGAAGCGGACCGAATCTATGCCGTATTGCCCTTCTCCTACACCTTTGGCACATCACTTCTCAACACCCATCTCAGGGTGGGAGCCAGCGTGGTGCTGGGCAATCCGATTTTCCTTGGTTCTATCCTGAATGAGATGAATGAGTACGAGTGCACCGGATTTGCGGGAGTGCCCAGCACATACCAGATCCTGATTCACAAGACCGATTTCCTGAAACGATCCTTCCCGACTCTCCGGTATTTCCAGCAGGCAGGGGGCCATCTTGCGGAAAAATTCAAACTCATGATTGCAGAGGCCTTCGCGGACAAGCAGTTCTATACCATGTACGGGCTTACGGAAGCAACCGCCAGAGCATCGTATCTTCCTCCCCACCTGCTGCGGGAAAAAACGGGGTCGATTGGAAGAGGCATCCCCGGTGTCAGGCTGGAAGTAATCAAGCCCGATGGAACCCTGGCAAAGCCACACGAGATCGGGGAGATTACCGTGGTCGGAGACAACGTGATGAAGGGGTACTACAAGGATCCGGAGGCAACGCGGGAAAAGATACGCGATGGAAGGCTCTATACAGGTGATATTGCCACGGTCGACGAAGAGGGCTATGTGTATTACCTCGAGAGGCGGAGCAGCATCATTAAATCGGGAGGGTTCAGGATATCCCCAAAAGAGGTCGAGGGTGTCATCAACAGTATTGAGGGCGTGAGCCTTGGTATTGTGATGGGCATTACCGATGAGCTCCTCGGCGAATCCGTGGGCGCCGTAATCCGGCCGGAAAACGGTTCCAGCAAGGTGCTCTACGAGACGATACTCCAGGGGTGCGGACAGGAACTCCCCTCCTATAAAATACCCAGAAAAGTCTTGTTTCTCGATGAATTCCCCCTGAATTCATCGCTTAAATATGACATGGAAAGGCTCAAACAGCTGCTTGAATCCAATGAGGGAGAGCAGGGCAAGAATCTCTTCATCCAAAAGGCCTGAGAATGCCGATGAACGCCGATGCATGCCCAGAGGGGAGCGAACAATCCCGTCCCGCCATCCGTGCGGAAATGCCTGCCATTACCCCGACCCACATCGATTCATTGCACGAGGTGTTCGGGCTGTGGGAACAGCACGATATTCTGATAATTCTTGCGGATAGTCGAAGCGTTCTTTCCGATCAAGCTGAAATTCTTGATCGTTTCGAACGCTCACAACAAAGCCGGTACATCACACAGTACGCCAGATGCCGCTATGCCGCATCACGCACCCTTGCCAAACTCCTTCTCGCGGTCATTCTGCAGGAAAACTCCCCGGAGGATATTATCCTGGAAAAAGAGCCCACAGGCGGCATACGTGTGGCGGGCGAAGATTCGGTGTTCCTCTGCGTCTCTTACACACAGAACCTCCTTGCATTGGCCTTCGCACACTCGCGGGTCGGCATCGATATCGAGTATATCCGGCCCCTTGCATTGCGCCATATCCCCTCGCTCGTCGGCGCCATCTGTGGAGGGGACCCGGGAGAGCCACAGGATTGGACGACATTTCTTCAGCACTGGACGGCAATGGAAGCATACGCAAAATACTCGAATAGTGCGCTCTGGAAGATGCTGCAAAGCCCGCAGGCCGGAAAGGAAGGATATACCGGGAGTTATATCATTTTCGACAGTATCGTCCTGTCGCTGGTCACCGAAGAGCCCTGCCCTCCGCACCGCATGCGGTGTGTGATACCGAGATTAATATGGGGGGATCAGGGAGAATAGTCCAAAGAAAGCGCAAGTTTTTCTGCAATTTCTTTTACCAGCGGCTCCGAAACCCCGGCATTGAGTTTTTCGATGCCCTTCTCTCTGGACATGGTACCGCATCGAACCAGCCCCGCAATCTCACACGCATAGGGATGAAATCCATACTTCTGGATATGGTTAAAGATGGTAAAGGAATTCAACAGGCAGTTCGTTGAATTTTTGTCCACAAGATGGGGGGATATCCAGCCGATATCGCCGAGGACCCGAAGGATGTTCTTCTCATCATAGTCCCAGAGAAGAAGCGGATGCAGCATGTATCTGGCACCCTCCCCTTCCGCCTGCTCAACTGCAGCGTTTTTCAGCAGGAAGACTTCATTCTCATCGGCGATCCCCATCTTTTTCAGCTGCCCCTCGAAAAGGTTTCTCGACCATCGCAGGAATCCCGGTGAGAGACGGATGATAGGGCTCTGCGTCTGTCCCGGGGTGAAGGCAAACATGATATGCGGCGCCCTGCTGACGATGGCTGCTTCCATCAATTTCTGCTTTACAATGCTGATGCATGTATTGCATATGTCACTTGCACGGAGTTTGGCCGCGTCAGGGTAGACATCGAGCGACTGAGCGGCACTCCGGAACGCCTCGTTCAACAGGTCCTCCTGCAGGGTGAGGCGCAGGAAGTCGGCACCGGCGACATCGCATACCGTCCGGGCGTTTTTTATTGCCTGCGACGAGATAAACCCGTTATCAAAGAGGATCGCGCGGATCCGGAGATCGGGATATTCCTGCTTGATCCTGTAGAGCCCGTATGAGGAGTCCTTGCCTCCAGAGAGTGCATATATCACGTCAAACGACCCGCTCCCCCGCGTCTTGCGCAACAATGCATCCATTGCTTTTTGTGCCTGGACGCGTTCCTGCGGCAATATTTCCGAATGATTTCTGCAAAACTGGCATAGCCCGCTCTCTTCATCGATGTTCACACCGGGCATTGCAGAATTCAGCACGCACCTTCTGCATACGTTGACCGTATCATTCATACGCTCACTTCGACAATTTTGAGATGAGATTCGTGATCCCCTGAATCGTGTCGAAATTCTCCGGCGTGAGGTACTCACCTGGAATTTCTATCGCATAGCGGTCCTGAATAAAATCGACAAATTCGATCAGGCCGATGGAATCGATTATCCCCCGTTCAGTCAGTGAATCGGTGGTATTGAGCAGGACTGCTTCATCGATCAAGGACTTTGTCCTCAAAAACTCTATCAATTCGTCTGTAACTTCGTTCATCAAATATACGCTCCAGTAGGTGGTGGTCGTTAGTATTGATCGATGTATTATAAATTTTATAATATATAATTTCCCCTCGTATTCTTCACCCTTCCACAGTCCATTCTTCACACGAATGGGAATATATTCGCAAAATGCGTTCAATTATTGACTATATTCCCAAAACAATACAAAATAGCCACCCTTTACCCATGTTAAATCCTGTATAGGCCGATATTCTCGATTTAATACGCTCAGTGGCAATTTGCTGCGATAATCCGCTCAAATCCCCGACGACATACCATAGCAACAACCTAAAAATATACCTCAGCGGAAGACCTCTTCTACGAAGATACCTTCTCTGTGGAGTATTACAGCATTCCTCATCATGCTTATTCGTGCCGTTTATCAGAATTACTCGAGAGAACGCAGTCAATATAAAGCATGCAGGAAGATTTATTTATTAAATATTATAATTACTGTTCGGTAGATATGATGATCGAACAAGAACTCAAGAAAAATGCGGATGAAAATGCTGAAAAAATTGCTGTATTCATTCGCCATACACTGTTCGAGCAATTCAAAAAGAAAGGGGCCGTTCTGGGAGTGTCGGGAGGGATTGATTCAGCCGTCGCACTCCACCTGCTGGTGAAATCGATCGGCAGGGAACGGGTCCAGGCACTGTTGCTCCCCGAGATAGAATCATCTCCCTCCAGTCGTCAGCTCGGCGCAGAGCTCTGCGAACAGCTCGGCGTTGCCTGTACGGAGATACCGATAACTCCCATCCTCGAAGGGCTCGATATCTATCACAAAAAACTGGACCTGATCAGGCGGTACTATCCCGAATATGATCCGAACGTACATGCAACATCCCTCGCCCTCCCCCAGGATCTCATGGACCAGTCATTGCTCAACATCCCCTACCTGAAACTGGTGAATGACGGCTCCGTGGTCGACGAAAAACGTCTCCGCGCGAGTGATTACCTCGAGCTCATAGGACTGCAGAATGTCAAGCAGCGCTCAAGAATGATTGTGCTCTACATGGTTGCCGAGCAGATGAATTACGCCGTATGCGGAACGACAAACAAGACCGAAGCAATGTGCGGATTTTATGTGAAATACGGTGACGGCGGGGTCGATATAGAACCTCTCCAGGACTGCTATAAAACGCAGGTGTACGAGATGGCGCGCTTCCTGAACGTGGACCAGCGGATCATCGATCGCCCGGCAAGCCCGGATACATGGAGCCATTACACCCCTGACGAGGATTTTATGTGGCGCATGCCGGTTGAGGTTCTCGACCAGCTGCTCTATGCCAATGAACATGGTCTGCCGCTGGATACCATCGTGGAAAGCACTCATCTGCCCGCAGAAATGATCCTCAAGGGCCAGAAGCATGTCAGCAGAATGAAGCGTGCTGCAGAATTCGTCTCTGCACCACCGCCCACATGCCTGCTCGATGAGTAACAACCATTTTTTCCGCCTCTCGTTGCACTGAACATCAATCGATTTTTCCCACTGCTGCAAGGTAGAGTGCGAACTGCGTTTCTCCATCGATCCCCAGCAGGTAATTGAGTTCGTCGTCATGGAATGCACCCACCGCGCATACACCGCAGCCCACCGCCTGTGCAGCGAGATAGAGATTCTGGCACACATGACCGACATCGATATGCATGTACCGGTATCCACGTTCACCATACCGCCATGTCATCCGGTAGGCATCCGCCGTCCAGATGAACGTCACCGCATTGTCCTTCAGAAACCTCTGGTTGACACATGCCGCAACCACGCTGTCGGCAATATGGGGATCCAGATGTACCCCTGCAAGACGGTGCGGCAATGCCAGATAGCGATAGAGCCCTGGATCCACGCCCTCGACATTGTTTGCCAGGATATACGTCTCCAGGCAGTGCCGTGCACCTGCGGATGGCACAGTCCGGAACGTGAAGAGATCGCGCATGGTCTTTTTGACACCCTGCGTTGACCAGAGAAGAAAGGAGAGCTCATCCAGTGCCAGCGGGATATCCCGGTACTTCCGGATACTCTCCCGCCCCTCGATGGCATCACGCAACGGGATCACGGCCACCCTGAACGATCCGGGAGGTTCCAGTTCGATAACCGGCCCTTCTCCGGTGTATGCCGCCTCGAGAGGAGGCTGGGCCACTCCCCTCATCTGGTCCGACGGTTGAAGGTATTCAAACCTGGTCTTCCGCATAAATTCCCGGCCAATGCGTTCCACATCATTCACCTCTTCCTGCAACTGCATCAACTTGTCTCCGCCTTCTGGAGCCTTCAACGAGATAATCCTTGCTCACCAGTCATGATGCAGAAGCGGACGTATTCATCGATCCCCAGGTCCGTTCCTCCACCCATGCTCCCTCCCCGATAGGGATTCGCCGTTTCAGAACGACGCACGCGGAATGCGCCCGGCGGTACGGGGACGCGGCACGGCGGTCACCCCTTATCGGGCTCATGTTTCTGCGCAAGGCTGCGGGTATCCATGCGGATGCGGGGGGTACGGCAGAGTTCATCTTCGCACTCGATCTGTACCTTGAAAACCTCACGAAGCGGTTTCCCCTCAACGCCTCGATCAATCCGTGATTGAAGTGCGATCCCCCCCTCTTTTTTGAGAAAGTCCTGCATCAGAGACTCAACAATCTCATCAGGGGATGATCCCGCTCGCCGTGCTGCTTCACAAAAGGCCTTGATCGTTTCTCGCCTCAGCACGAGAGTGATGTGATCCGTCTCCTCCATGTACAAGAGGCGTTCAATGAGCAGCAGGATAATAATGATTGCGATGGGGGAGAGTCTAGCGTCCGTACCGGTTGATGGTGCGAATCAGCTCGCCAAACCCTTCCATCTCCATTAAAAGGACGCCGTTGCGCTCCATTCCCATACTCGTCTCGGCGTCTGCGGTCAGTGTGTCCGGGCCGCGAACCACCTCCCGATCCGTACCGTCCGCCGAGAGCACATTTCGTGCCTCCTCATCGTGGACGAATGCCCGTCCCGGGATAATCACCGTCCTCTCGAGAGCGCCGGGATGGAGCGCCTTCAGGTCATCAATGGTGATCAGACAGGCGATTTCCTTTGCAACGCCAATGACCGGGGCCCGGTTCCCACAGGCGTCGAGGACCCGCTGGATAAACGGGGCCGCAACCGATCCGCTCACGACCGAGGCACGCTTTTCAACTCTCGGAAGTTTGGCCAGCAATTCAGGCTCATCAAGAATGGCAAAAGGGGATCCGATCGAGGGATCCCAGAGAGGAGTGCCGCTGATTTTCAGGGAGAATGTGTCGTTCAGCTCGGTCACCAGATCCCGAAACGCCTCCACGCTCTGCACACATTGCCCCGGAATGATGGGAGCATTTCCCAGGATGAGGCCCTGTTCGGTACTGTTTGCAAAACGCATTAAAATAAGTCCTTTTGCGCCCCTGCTCTCGAGCCACTCGCAGGTCCTGAAAATATTCTCGCCGTCATTCACCCCGGGGATAATTACACTTGCCGCATACACATCGATCTCTTCGCAAAGACGCTCCAGAATGGCGAGGGAGGCTTCGGGTGTGGGATCATGCATGTACTTCGCACGCAGCCGTGGGTCCGAGGAAAAAATCGTGTACGATACCTCGGTGAGGCCTTTTTCAATAAGGAAATCACCAAGGTCGGGGTCATCAAAACCCTTTCCGCTGGTATAGCCGATATGCAGCGGTACTTCCATGCTTCCAAGAAGATCGACCAGATCCCTGAACTGGGGATAGCAACTCGGATCCCCGCCCCCGCTGATGGTGATCCGGTCCAGATCGCCCTGCAGGAACTGCAGCTGGGCAAGCACATCGTCTGCGACCTCTCGCAATACTTTGAATCCGCTGTACTGCTCCCGGACACCGCGACTGCAATAATCACACCCCCTGACAAAAGGAAGGCAGTTTTTGCATCCGAACGGCTCAACATCCTTTACATGCTTGAAGTAGCAGTAGGAGCAGAATCCCCTGCAATCAATACCGGGGCGGCCTCCAATATCAACAGTCAAATGCACCATGGTTCAGTCAGGCCCCTCTGTCATGCCAGCAGCTGTCAGTCATCATCCTTCACTCCGGGCTCCTTCTTCTCAAAGGGATTGACGAATTTTGCAGCCGCATCGGCCAGTTTTTTATTCATCTCGCCGAGTCCGAGGACTTCGATCATCACATTGAGGTCCATCTCGTTGAAGTGCGGGTAGGTGAGAAGGCGCCGGTAATCGTGCGTGATATGATAATGGTAGTGGCCATACAAAAAAATCATGAAATAGGTAAGCAGGTTCGTCAATCGGCGTGCAGATGTATAGACCTCCTGACCGGGATCATAGAGGCAGCTGATGTCGCCCTCCTTGAACATCCGCACCGAGATGTCATAATCGTCGAGAATGGAAATTTCACGGTGACCATTGATCTTTTCATACACCGATCTCTTCATCGCCATATTTGAGCCGATAAGCCAGTAAAAATTGAAGAGATGGAGTAAATTGTATTGTTTTCGCCATAATTGCAGGAGTTCAGCCCTGAGATTTTTGTCGTAGAAAAGGATGGGCCCCGTGCAGACATCATAGTCACCTGTCGTCAGGTTTTTCTGGATGATATCGAGCCAATCGGCGCGATGAAGCGTATCTGCATCGGTGAAAACGAGCAAGTCCCCCCTTGATGCAAGGACGCCGTCTTTGCGCGCCCCTCCTATGCCCATATACTGCTGCACCACAACACGGTCCGCGTATCGCTCGGCGATGGTTTGCGTGGTGTCGGTGGAATTTCCGTCCACCACAATGATTTCATAGTCATTCCGATCCAGATTCTGGGTCTGAAGAGAACGAAGGCAATAGGTCAGGTGCTCTTCTTCATTTTTCGTGGGTATTATTACAGAAATCATACAGGACTCCGCGGTAAAAAATCTTACAGAAGGAACCCCTTAACCAAGGTATCTACCACAAGTAAGGCACAAAAACTCTTAAGGGTAACCATCGCTTTCCTGTTGGGGGGGTATTCGACCATCCCTGCAGATGGTGTCTCACCACAGCTGCATCAGCCTCACCCCCCGAATCCCGCGCATTCAGGTGTTGTGCCATGCGAACAAGTCATCGCCTCCTGCTCAGGCTGTACCATGACGCACGCTTCTCGTTTGAAGAAGTGTGGGTGGAGTACATCGACCGCGGGGCCCCGGGCGACCGCGCGAGCACCAGTGGGCGCGAGATTTCGCAATTGGACCGGGATTATATGGTGATCGAATCCCCGCGAGGGCAATCTTTTATTCCCTACCACCGGATAACCGCGATACGATATCAGGGAAGACTGCTCTGGGACAGGGAAACGGGCGAGCATCAGCTCCCCGAATAGTGTAAATGATCCCTGCATTCAGCACCTTTTTTATGAAAGAGCGCCAAGTATTACGGTGCGCCTCAGTGGCTTAGCCCGGCATAGCGGCTGACTTGTAATCAGCAGGTCGCGAGTTCAAATCTCGCCTGAGGCTTTAGCGTACACATTTTTCGGGGCGTTATTACGGGTTCACCCGCGGCTGCATTTCTCTTCTCGGGGGCAGGAAGCCGTTCATCGATACTCCACCCACCGTCCACGGCACACAGCCGATGCACTGATTCATTGCCCTATGCACCCTGCCCGCGTCGATCCGTCCCGAAGATAGTGTATATATACGTTGCTGTAGTGAAGGCCGTACATGATAACTCTTATGATTTACCTCAATTCATATTTGCCATAAAAATATATTTATATTTTTATAATTATACTTCAATCCGGTGACTCGTATACTATGAAACACTATGGTGTCAATACCATTGCCGAGGATTCACACATTTTCGAGGGGGTCATCATAGGATTTCCCTCACGAGAGCATCTTCATGCGGAATCATTCCAGGGTGCAACGATCGGGAAACACGCCGTTATTCGTTCAGGATCAATTATTTATTGCGATGTTGTGATCGGAGATGGTTTTTCCACCGGCCACAACGTGCTGATCCGGGAGAAAACTACCATCGGAGACGGCGTCTCCATCGGTTCATCTACCATTATCGAGGGTAATACACGCATTGGAAACGGCGTAAACATCCAGAGCATGGTCTATATCCCGACCCATTCCGTGGTCGAGGACCAAGTATTCATCGGGCCGAACACCGTCCTCACCAATGATCTCTACCCCCCACACGGCGGCGACAACCTCAAAGGGCCGCATATCAAGCAGGGTGCATCCATCGGGGCGAATGCAACCATACTCCCCGGTATCACCGTCGGGGAGCGATCACTTGTGGCGGCCGGGTCCGTGGTGACAAGGGACGTTCCGGACGGTCAGATGGCTATCGGGGCGCCTGCACGGACGAGAGGACTTCCCGCGGGAATGAAGGTGGCGTTCGTATGATATCGGTCCCACGAGGAGTCCGGCGCAGGGGCGAATCAAGGCTTCCCAGGCGGACCTACAGCATCAGGAGCGTTCATGGTGCTGGCAAACCAGACGTCCCGGGCTACGGCGCAGACCACATGATTCCTATCGCCCAGCCGATAATCGGGCAGGAAGAAATCAATGCAGTGCAGGAGGTCATCACCTCAGGGATGCTTGCTCGCGGAAGCTACGTCGACCAATTTGAGCAAGAATTCGCTCAATACTGCGGAACAAAATGTGCGGTTGCCATGAATTCAGGAACTGCCGCACTCCACTCGACACTGTACGCACTCGGCATTGCGCAGGGAGACGAGGTGATTGTCCCCGATTTCACCTTCATCGCGACTGCATCGAGCGTTCGTATGGTCGGAGCAACTCCTGTATTTGTGGATATCAACGAGAAAAGCTACAATATTCAACCAGAGGCGATCCTCGAGCATATTACCCCGAAGACCAGGGCCGTCATCGGCGTCCACCTCTATGGCCAGCCATTCGATGTCAGGGCCGTCTCAGAAATCTGTGAAGACCACGGGCTGGTCCTCATCGAAGACTGCGCACAGGCACACGGTGCACGATACGAGGGCAGGAAGGTCGGCAGTTTTGGCACTGCAGGCTGCTTTTCGTTCTATCCTACAAAAAATATGACCACGAGCGAGGGCGGCATGGTGACCACCGATGATCCGCACCTTGCAATGAAACTCAGGAAAATCATCGATCACGGACAGGACATCAAATACCGCCACGATCTCATAGGATTCAATTTCAGGATGACGAATATCGAGGCCGCGATAGGCAGGGTGCAGCTGGGGAAACTTGACGCGATGAACGAGCGACGACAGAAGAATGCAGCATACCTCCAGCAGCATCTTCCCGCATCGGGAATTGTATTACCATACTGTACACCGCAATCGCACCACGTGTATCACCAGTTTGTCATACGGCTTGAAGAAAAATTGGGGGTTTCACAGGATGATTTCATGCGGATGATGCATGAACGAGGCATCCAAACAGCCATTCATTACCCGATTCCCCTCCACAAGCAACCTGTTTTTGCGCATGCGGTCAACGGCACACGGTGCCCGGTTTCCGAAACATGTGCCTGTAGCGTACTCAGCCTGCCGGTTCACCCTTCAATCTCCGAGCAGGAATGCCGGTATATCTGCACCCAGATCAGCGAGGTGGTCTGATGGATGTGGGCGTCATCGGCATCGGGATGATGGGGAGAAATCACGCCCGCGTCTATTCAGAACTTAAAAGTGTCAAAGACCTCGTCGTGTTCGACACAAACACCGACTACGCCAGGGAATATGCCCGGAACAATGATGTACATCTCGCCGAATCATTGGAGGAACTCTGCGGCATGGTCGAAGCGGTCAGCATATGTGTGCCCACAAAATTTCATTACCAGATTGCAGAAACGGCGTTGAATAACTCAAATTCTCACCATTCACCGCTGCTGCACACAATCGCCAGCAATGCCGCACACTCCGGCATTCACCTCCTCATTGAAAAGCCGATCTGCTCCACATCAAAAGAGGCGGAGAAGCTGCAGTCGTTGATTTCGCCCGATATGGTCGTCGGTGTCGGGCATATTGAGCGGTTCAACCCGATCATCGATGAAATCGCCAGAATCATTACCAACCCCCTGTATGTCGAGATCAAGCGGCATAATCCCGCATCGGCCCGGATCAACGACAGCACCGTGGTCGAGGACCTGATGATACATGATATCGACATCGCGGTGCACAAGCTGTTCAACAGCGATTACCGGCTTCGGTGCGCAGGAAGCAAGGATATCTGCGGTGCCCTTTTTCAGTTCAATTCAACGCCGGTCTATCTTTCGGCCAGCAGGAAATCTTCGAAAAAAATGCGCACCATCCTCATTGAAGAGGAGAACGTCACCATTGAAGGCGACTTCATGAACCAGGAGATTTATATTCATCGCAAGCCGGACCAGTATAAACTGGAGAACGAACGGTATGTGCAGGAGAATATCATTGAAAAGGTCCTCGTAAACAAGGTAGAGCCCCTGAAAGTGGAACTGTCCACCTTCCTGCACTGTATCAATACAGATAAGAAATTTCCGGTCACGCCTGCACAGGCTACAGAAAACCTGCGAATCTGCGAACGAATACGGGAGAGTTGCATACAATGAAGGAAACCCTCAGAGCACTCTTCAAACGACAGGGGCCGATATCCCGCATCGGCGTGATCGGTATGGGGTATGTCGGCATACCCTCGGCAGCAGTCTTTGCCAATTGCCCAGAATTCGATTTTGTGTGGGGATTCCAGCGTGATTCCCCCACTTCCGGGTACAAAATCGAAATGCTCAACGCCGGAAAAAGCCCCCTCGTGGGCAAAGAACCTGAGCTCGATGCGTTGATCCGGAATGCCGTCGAAACAGAGAAGTTCGCCTGCACCTCTGATTTCTCGACCATTTCGGAGGTCGATGCGGTCACCATCGCAGTCCAGACACCATTCAGAAATCCAAAGGATCTGCTCCCGGATTTCGGTTCGCTCGAAGGCGCCCTGAAGGATGTAGGTGCCAACCTCCGCGAGGGGATGCTCGTGGTGCTGGAGTCCACGGTCACACCGGGGACGACAGACGGGTTTGCACGGGATATACTGGAGAGGGAATCGGGCTTGACAGCAGGAGAAGATTTTGCTCTGGCACATGCACCCGAAAGGGTTATGGTGGGCCGCCTCGTGCGCAATCTCAGGGAACATGACCGTGTAGTCGGCGGCATCGATGAACCCAGCACGGAAAGAGCGGTTTCGCTCTATGCACCGATCCTCACTTCGGGCAGGGTTATCCCGATGTCGGCCACCGCCGCCGAGGTCACCAAGACCGCCGAAAACACATTCCGGGACCTTCAGATTGCCGCGATCAACCAGCTGGCCCTCTACTGTGAATCGATGGGGATTAATGTGTACGATGTTCGCGCAGGCATCGATTCACTCAAGGGCGAAGGGGTGAGCAGGGGGCTGCTCTTCCCGGGAGCAGGAGTGGGTGGGCACTGCCTGCCCAAGGACACCTACCATCTCGAACGGGGGGTGAAGGTCATCGGGGGAAGGGTAGACTATCCCGACAACAGCGAATCGCTCTTCGTTCTCGCCAGGCAGATCAATGATTTCATGCCGAAACATATGCTGTCCCTGACCGTTGAAGGCCTTAAACGGGCGGGAAAAGCACAAAAAGGAGCCAAAATAGCCCTTTTAGGATGGGCTTTTCTGAAAAACACCGACGACGCAAGGAACACCCCTTCTGAATTGTATTATTCGCTCTGCATCGACGGGGGTGCAGAGGTTGTCGTGCACGACCCGTACGTGAAGCGCTTCGGATCCCTCCATCCCAGAGCGCAGCTGGAGGACGCGATCAGGAATGCGGATGCGATTGCGGTTTTTACCGACCACGATGAGTACCGCAGCCTCGATCCCGCACTGGTCAGGGAATGGTGCGATACGGCGCACCCGGTCATCATCGACGGCAGAAATATCCTCGATCCCGAACCCTTTATCGAGCGCGGATGCATCTTCAAGGGAATAGGAAGAGGCGATATAAACCACCACGCGATACGGGAATCTCGCGCGTAAGCTCCGGCGTGAGAACGGGTGGCCGGCATCCGCCCCCTTTTTTATGTTATGTTCAACGCAGAAACTTCTGCGGACGTAGTGCGTTCCATGAGAGCCATTCTCTGTCCAGCCGGCTGCGCAGCATGACTGCCCCGGCAAGAAGGATAAGCCCCACGATGAGGACCTGGGTATCTGCGATGCCGTAGAAATCCAGTGCATAGTCGCACACCCCGATTCCATAGATCCGGTTTGAGAATGGCCACAGAAGTGCATAACTTATTTCATAGACGAGTGCATCCTCGAGGAGATGCGCCCCGAACCCGATCCCGGCAAAGAGCAGTCCCTCCCAGAACCTGATTCCCACCGGGACGAGGATGATTCCCACAAGGATCGCATAAACACAGAGTGCGCCGATCGAGTGGAACGCACCATGGTGCACGACATGGCCGTTGACGGCGAGGGTTACCCCGAACCAGGATCTCATCGAGCAGGCAAGCGTGTCGATATCCGGTGCAAATGCACTGATGATGATGATCCACGAGGGATCGCGACCTGTGGCTCGGGAGTACAGCATGCCAATGATGATCGCAAGGGCCGCCGAGTAGATCAGGTGCTCGATATGCATGGTCCTGTCGTGATTGTTATGGTCAAAGTCTTAAATAACCGCCTGTGCGTGCAACAGTCTCATCGCAACCATGTAAACCACTGGTGTGCATCCTGCATATCGGGATCGATTCATGGATGTGCATCCTGCTCAACGCCGGGCGAATCGGGTCTGCACGGACACAATGCCTATATGCATTCCGCGCACTGGAAAAACCGATGGACGATGCGCATCTTGGAGGCATCCTCCGGTTTCTGAAGGCGGAGGAACACCTTCCTGAAAGGTATGGACTGCCAAACGAAGCATTTCTCCCCCTGTTCTTTACCCTGAGGTTCGGCGGCGCGTGGTGCTATGCAAGTGCCACGCTGAGAACCGTTTCGATCATGAAAAAGACCACGGTGTATGACGATACGGCCAAAGCAGGGTACACACTCGAGGAGCTGTTCCTCTTTGTCGATCCCGAACTCGTCTCCCGCGAGGGAACCGTCTGCAGGCTGGAAAAATGCGGCGAGGAGGAAGAACGGCTGCGTGTCGAGCGCCCGTTTAAGGTAGGCATTGCGCCCGAGAGGATCATCAAGATGACCGTCAACCCGCGGTCCATGCAGATCTCCACCTGCGAACTCCCGGCAGAGACAATGGACTTTGAAGGGTCGACGGCGTTCACCATCGCTCATGAGATGGAACACCTTGAAGAAACCACCATTCGGGGGAGACATCTCTGGGAATTCCGGTTTTTATAGGTGCAGGAGCGCCATGAATGGAAACGGCACCATCGATCAGGTCTCAGGAACAGGTAGTAACCACTGGCAAACGTCCAGGGACAGGACTCCCGATTTTGCATGATAATCCGGGCGGGTACAATTGCACCGAAACGTTGTGCGTACACGATATGACGCTAAGCTGACACAGGGCTGCGTGTGCTGCAAACGTTCTGACGGACTATTGTCCCCCATGATACTTCCGGAGGTATTTTCGCACCTTTTCCGATTCGATCCAGCCGCGGTCCAGTTCGGTGATAATGTGATCGATTTCCTCGATCTGCTTGAGTATCTGCTCCTCGTGGGCACATTCGTCAATGAGAATAAACCCGAGGATCACCTGGAGTGGATTTCTAATTTCGTCGTTCAGAATGGAGAATTGTTCCATGTTCCGGTCTATCTGCTCAAAAGCCTCCTGTCTCATGGATTCGTACACCCTGCGGTCCGTGATATCCCGGGCGACGATGATAAAGGTCTTGATTTCCCGGATGGTAAAGAGGTGTGCGCTCATCTCAATCGGGATGCTGGATCCCGTCCTGCTGACCAGGGTTCCGGTCACCCGGATCGTTCTCTGTTCTTCCAGTGTCTTCAGCAAGTCGCGAAATCCTCCCGCAAGATCGGGTTTGATCAGGTCTGAGGGGGAAATACTCAGGAGATCGCTTTCATCGTAGCCAAGCAGACGGCATGTCTCCGCATTCACGTTCACGATTACCGGCATTCGTTCTTCATGTTCCGCACGCTGGCAGACGATCATTGCATCCTGTGCATTGTCGAATATCTGCCGATACCGTTCCTCGCTTTCCCTCAATCGCTGCTGCCCTCGCTCCAGTGAAGCAAGCATAGTGTTCATGGAGACACTGAGATCAGATAGTTCATCGGCGCCTTCGATTTCAACGCGGCTCGAATAATCGCCTATGATCCCGATATACATTATGTTGTCCCTCAGTGCCTCGATGCGGGTGACGATATGTCCCCGGAGAAATGCATAAAGGAGAAGACTCGTACCTACACTTATTCCGGCAAGAAGGACCAGGTAATAGTGTATCGCCACAATCCCGTGCAAAAATGTCTGTCTGACTTCATCTATTCGCACTATCAACAGAGGATTGCCGGCGATGTCATCAATTATCCCGGCACATGATATCTTCTCTCCATCTGTTGAGTGGAAGAATTCCAAATCATCAGGTTTTATGGCCGCCGGGAATACATCGATCGGAACCAGCCCCTCATCAACGGCGGGATCACCGTAGTCAAAGAGCGCCACTGAAAGAGCGGTCAGATCACCGATCTCTGCGAGCACACCGTTTGCGATATACCGCCCCATGAACAGTGTGCCTCGCGAAGGTCCTGATCCATTGCTTCTCACAATCGGTTCCGCAGAAATGAGCATCGGCCCTTCCGGCCCGCGAATGATGCCGCGATTGCTATTTCCATCTGAACCGTTGCCGATCACGCCCTCCGTGCGGAGCGTTTCAGCCAGACTCTCGGGGACTGCCAACTGCACGCATTCATTCTGGTCAAATACCCTCCCGTATACCGGTTCACCATCGGTGTCAACATAACAGATCAGGTTCACCCCGGCGTTGAGATAGGTTTCGTCCACCAGGTTTGAGCGGATGTACCCTTCGTCGGCGGTAGCCATGAACGCATAGGTGTCGTTCCACTGTGCCCAATCACGGTTAAGCGTGCATATCTTATCAAGCTGAAAATCGAGTGCATGTATCACTCTCTGATAGTTTTCTGAGGATGTTTCGATTTCAATTCCCTGGAGGCCGTCCAAAAGGATTCCTTCGGAACAAAGGTAGATCCCACAAATTAACGTGAGAAAATAAAAGAGTATTATTAAAATTACCTTGTTCCTAATTTTCATTCCTGATTTAGACTAAGGTGATGGCGTATTTAAATTCTTGGAATTCAATTCACCTCCGAATGCCGATAAGGAGATGAGGACTGGTATCTGGGCGAAATGCGACAGAAATCCCCCATGCGCTAGGAGAGACAACTCCAGACATCACCATGCGTTTCCCGAATCCTACCCACCATTGCCTCAACACGGGAAAGGGCTGCAGGATCGCGTGCCTGCTGCAGCAGCGGCTCATACGATGAGGGATCGCGGATGTTTGAGAGGTTCATGCCGGCGAGTGCGGCGATGATACCGATGTTCGTATAGGGCAGCCCGCCTTCGACGCTATAGCCCCCTTCAAGGATTGCAGCAAGCCTTCCTGCGCATTCCTGATCGGCGATCCCGACCGCAGACGCCATCATCGACGCATACCCCTTTGCGGTCAGGGCGAGCCCGGTCAGGGGATCACTGAAATGGTTGTCCTGTCCCGCGGAGATGGCGATGAAATCGGGTTTGAATTCCTTTGCGACGGGGACAATGACCTCTGAGAGCAGATATTGATAGACCTCATCAGAACTTCCCGCAGGAACCGGCATGTTGATGGTGTACCCTCTCCCCTCCCCTGCACCGATCTCGGTTACATCCCCGGTGCCCGGATAAAATGGGCTCTGGTGAATCGAAGTGAAGAGTACATCCGGATCCTCATAAAAAATCTCCTGCGTCCCGTTTCCATGATGGGCATCCCAGTCGAGGATGAGGATTCTCCTGCAGCCAAGGTTTTTCAGCGATTGCACCATGATAGCGATGTTGTTCAGGTAGCAGAACCCCGCTCCCGAGTAGGTGCCTGCATGGTGGCCGGGCGGTCGCACCATGGCGAATGCATTGCGCACCACCCCCGCCAGGACCGATTCACCGGCAACGAGTGATCCCCCGGCGGCGAGTCGTGCCTGTGTGAAAAGCCCCGGCGGGATAAGAGTGTCGAGGTCGATCACCCCGCCGGTTCTGCTCGATTGTTCCAAAAAATCCAGGTAGTGTTCGTCGTGCACCCTGGAGAGTTCCTCTCTTGATGCGTAGCGCGGGTCCAGACGGACGATGCGTGGATCCTCCCACAGGCCCTCCTCGGTAATCTGATCATCGGTATACGCCAGCCGTTCACGGCGTTCAGGGTGGAGCGGGTGCTGTTCATGGGCCAGAAATTCGGTATGGTACACAATCCCTGTGGTCATTCTGCATCAACGGTGATTCCGGGCGCAATGGATACCTGCAGGTCGGCAATGCGCTCTGTTCTCCTCCCGTACCGGACGACGTCATATGCGTGAAAATACTCAAGCGATACATCAGCCACGTCCTCCTCGGGCGCTCCCATTTCCACCGCCCTCCGGCGCACCTCCTCTTTGCACCACGCGATGAGTTCATCGTCGTCCATGTCCTGATCTATGCGCATTAGATCCCCGTTTATCACCATGCGCCCCTTTCCGGTATCCATATGGACCCACAGGGAGAGGCTGACCCTCGATACCGCAACCCCGATTGCGTTCGCACAGTCAGCATGTTCAGGAATGATACACCGCACTCCCGCTTCCCGGCTGATTTCGGGGATGAGATGGCCCGCCAGATACCCGGTGCCGACAATGATCTCCGCACCGGATGCATGAACCTCTTCAGAAACTCCCGAAATATACTCGCGAACAGCCTGTTCTGCAATGGCAGGATCCATGCTGCGGGATCGCGTCGCATCGCCGATGGACGCACCGCAGCAGTTGAGCGCATCGGTGAGGGTCGGGCGCACGCCCCCAAAGGCCATGGGGTTACCCTCTCTCCGCGGACAGAGATCTGTTTCAATTACTGAATCGCCTCCAAACGGGATGTTCACCACCTGAATGCTTCGTATAAACGTAATGTTCCCGTCGATGCGGATGTCCTGCATGCGGGGTGCGCCATTGTACAGGGGAACAAGGTCGGTGGTTGTTCCGCCGATATCCACCACAAGACAATCGGAACGGCCGGAAAGGTAGCGGGCACCCAGCGCCACTGCCGCCGGGCTGGAATTGAACAGGACCGAGGGGTTCTGGAGCACGGCACCGGCAGATGTCAATCCGCCGTCCCCCTTGAAAAACAGAAAGTCCCGCGCATACGGCGAGATCGTCCGGGTCATTTCGGCAACGATCTCCAGTATCCGGGCATTCACTTCCGTGGTGACACGCCTCGCAGGAAACCCGAGCCTCGCAAGCCCGTGGCTCGTTGCGACCCGCCCTGGGGGGTAGTAGGAGAGGGCGATGGCTTTGACCTGTTCTTCGAGGGCGGGATTTCGCACGGAGAATTTTCCGCATATGGCCAGATACTCAGATACCTGTTCCTCAAGCACAGCGCGGATCGCGGCGGGATCGATCTCCTCGAGGACATCGCCCCGGTGGTTCACCATCCCGGCAACACTTCCCGGAGAAGGGAGGCCGGGTCCCGGAATGGTGATAGAATGCACCGAAGAGGGGCGGCCGGTCACCAGCCGGTTGAGTGGCTGGGATGTGCTCACCGCGAGCCTGCCCCTGATCTCGAGGGAGTCGAGAGCCCTTTTTAGTCCTGCGTCATTGGGCACTTTTCTGGTGAGAACACCGCCATCAACGATTGCGATATCCGTATTGGTGCCGCCGATATCAACACCGGTAAAGAGCACAGCTCCACCATCCTCGACTCGTGTATATGAACGTTGCGCTCTCCGAAATGCGCAGGATTGGGCGGCAGTATGCCCGTATACCGGAGGTCCCTGGTGTTGCGGTCATTGCACCTCTGCAGCATACCCATGGTCCCGAAGGGCGTTGAGGATCTCTTCTATGTGTGCATGGCTCCTGGTCTCGATCTCCAGCTCGACCCGGATCACCTGTACGGGGAGGTCCCGCTCAAACCGTTCGTGATGGATATGGAGAATATTTCCCCTGTTGCCGGCGATGACCTCCAGAAGCCGTGCAAGTGTCCCCGGCGTATCGTCGACCACCACGGAAATGCCCACAATCCGCCCCTTTTTCAGCATCCCCTTCCGGATGATCCTGCCCAGGAGAGGACTGTCGACATTCCCTCCGCTGATGACAAGCACTACGGTGCCGTCCTGCGGGATCTCGAGGCCAGAATTCAACAGCGCCGCCAGGGGCACGGCACCGGCGCCCTCGGCAAGCACTTTTTTTCGCTCCAGCAACAGCACCATCGCCATGGCGATCTGGTCCTCTGATACGGTAACCACATCATCGACATACCGCTCCATGATGGCGAACGGGAGTGACCCGAGGGTGTTGACCAGGATCCCGTCGGCTATCGAATGGGCTGCCTCCACCCTGACGGGGGCTCCCTCTCTTCTCGCCGCGACCGCCGAAGGGCACGCGGCTGTCTGGACGCCCACCACTCTGACAGAGGGACGCAATGCTTTTGCGACGGTGGCAATCCCGGAAATGAGTCCCCCTCCTCCCACAGGCACCACGATGAGATCCGGATCGGGGAGTTTTTCGAATATCTCGAGAGCGATCGTCCCCTGCCCGGCGATAACCGCCGGGTCGTCATAGGGGTGAATAAAGGTGTATCCCTCGGCGGCACGTTCGTGTGCATAGGAGAGGCTCTCGTCAAGGGAACTTCCCCTGAGGATAACCTCAGCACCGTATCCCCGCGTCGCCTCTTCCTTGCTGATTGACACCGATTCGGGCATGACGATGGTCGCGGCAATCCCTGCCAGCTGTGCCGCCACGGCAACACCCTGTGCATGATTGCCCGCGGACGCCGCGATCACCCCCTTGCTCCCGATGGACGCGTTCTGCGAGAGGATGGTATTCATCGCCCCCCTCACCTTGAACGATCCCGCTTTCTGCAGGTTTTCAAGTTTCAGGAATACCCGGGCGCCAATCATGGCGCTGAACGTGGGCGAATAAACCAGTGGTGTGGCGAGGACATGATCCCTGATCCGCTCCTCTGCACCTCTGATGTCGGCAAGGGATACCATAGCAATGCATGGACACGAGCGACGAAAAACACTGTGCTCCGGTACATCGCAGGTGCCGGACGCGGGAACGGCGGCACCTCCCATACCTGCCTGTCATGGGGGACGGTACCCGATTCAAAAGACGTATACCCGCTGCTGCACCATACTCCTGAAAGGAAGGTTTTTTTGCACACGAGAGCAGCGGAGGAGAGCGAGATGCATTCAGGAGAGGCACGGCGAGAGGACGGGGCACCACCTGAACGAACCCGCAATGTCATCCTTCAGGTTGACTGTCTCGAGGGAATGCGCCGGTTGCCCGACGCATCGGTCGACATTATCGTGACATCACCGCCTTACAACATCGGAAAGATCTACCATACGCATAATGACCAGCTTCCCCGCGATCACTACCTCGCGTGGATGGGCGATATCGCGCAGGAAGCCGGGCGCATCCTCTCGCACGAAGGATCCTTCTTTCTGAATCTCGGCGGAAAGCCAAGTGATCCATGGGTACCTTTTGACGTGATCCAGCAATTCCGGCCCCATTTCACCCTCCAGAACGTCATTCACTGGGTGAAATCCATCGCCATTGAAAAAGCCGATGCCGGCAACTATGACGCCATTCGATCGGATGTTGCCGTCGGCCACTACCAGCCGGTCAACAGTAACCGTTTTCTCAGCCAGTGCCACGAGCATATCTTCCATTTCACCGGATCCGGTGCGGTGCCGCTCGATAAACTGAGCATCGGAGTACAATACCAGGATAAAAGCAACATCGGCAGGTGGAAACATGCCACCAGGGACCTCAGGGAACGCGGCAATGTCTGGTTCATCCCGTATTCCACCGTCCGGTCAAGGAGAGCGCACCCCACCACATTTCCCGAAAAATTGCCAGAGATGTGCATCAAGCTGCACGGGTATAATCGGCACACGGTTGTCCTCGATCCGTTCATGGGTATCGGAACCACAGCCATTGCATGTCTGCGCCTTGGAGTCGGCTATATCGGATTTGAGATCGATTCCTATTACTGCTCCGTGGCGGAGGAGAGGATCCAGGATTTCAAGGCAGAAACATTGACCGATTCTTGATCACAAAACATGAACGGGATATTACCAGAGGGGTACCGATGGATGCACTGCTCGCCTTTATTCTCGTGATCGCGCTGATAAGCGTGATCTCAATCCGAAATCTCCTCTCCCCGTTTCTTGCACTTATTGGCGGTGCACTCGTCTACGGCATCCTCACTGGGCTGGGGACGGAGATCCCAATCCTCATCGCCGAAGGAGCCGGGGCAGTATTTGCGCTCCTGGGCATCCCCATCTACTGCGGAGCCCTTATAGCGCAAATTATGCGAGGATGCGGCTATATCGAGCAGGTTACAGAAGATCTCGTGAGACTGCTGCATCGGCCGGCAGCAGTGTCCGGTATTGCAGGGTACCTGCTCTCCATCCCGTGCATGTGCTGCATCACTGCATTTATCATCCTCACCCCTGTGATCGAGCACCTGGAAGGCGCCTGCAACAACGAAAAAAACCTCTATTATATCGGAGCATACGGGAGCGTACTTTCTTTTGTCATCCTCTACCCGCTTCCGGTCAGTTATGCCGTCGTCACCAACCTCACCCTTCCCGGATTCAGTGCAGGGCAGTATCTGGCGACGGTTCTTCCCCTTTCAGCCGTATTGCTCGTTTTTCTCCTCGCTGCGGTCCGGAGGGGGGAGGGAAAAGCCAGAGCGATTGGCGCAGAAAAGACCGGAGGATTCCCTGCAAGTCGGCTGAAGGCCTGGGCACCCATTCTTGTTCCAGTCCTCCTCCTCATGGCAGGCAACATCCTCCCTTCCGCCCATTTTTTCAGCAGCATTTCCATCGCCCTGCTCGCAGGCGCTGCTGTCGCCCTCCTGCTCGCCAATCATCCGGCAAGACTCCAGGCATTCGACAAAGGAACACGAAACGCGGGAATTATTATGTTTGATCTCTGCGGTGCGGGTGCGCTGGGCAGCGTCATCGCCGCAAGCCCACTCGCCGATACCATATCCAATGCCGTCAACGGAGGATTTCCCGTCCTTCTCGTGCCATTCGCTATTGCCGCGCTTTTCCAGACGGCGCAGGGATCCCGTGTGGTCACTGCGATCGCAACATCGTCGCTCCTGTCCGGATCCGCCATCGCCCTGCAAATACCGGCGATCCCCCTGGTACTTATGATCGCTGCCGGAACCCTGGTCTTCTCCTATGTGACCGATCCGTACTTCTGGCTGCTGAAGAGAACAAGCGGAGATCCGCTCGCAACAGTCCTCTGGAAATTCACCATCCCTCTCGCACTCACCGGCCTGTTTCTCCTTGCGGTAAGTATCGTACTCTCAACGGGCATATGATGGAAAACATCATTCCATCACATAGCACCCGCCTGCTGCAGCACCGGGATTGTAGAATCGGACCGCCATGCCCGGCGTACTCCTGGCCTTCAGGATCGAACATCGATCCAGAGATGCAGATCCCGGTAGCTGGCATTGATCCGGTCCTCGTTGCGGATCTCCTCTGAGGGGGCCTCGCCCTTGTGGAGGAGGAGTTCTATCTTATTGTACTGCGGGGAATCGATCCCGAACTGGTAGGCGAGTTCATGCCCCTCATCATGGGAGAGATTCACGGTATGCTGTTCCAGCAGATCCATGGACACGATGGACGTGGTGTTTTCGACTGGATCAAACAGCTCCTCGACAAGGAAAATTTCCAGAACGTACGTTTCATCCTTATATTCATGGTTTTTCACACCAATGATCAGTTCCTGCGGTTCGTGGAGGACACATTCCCGTGGCAAGGAACCTGCAGCACTTTCCTGTCCAAGGAGGTAAAATTCTGTGAAGGGCTCGTTGCGTTCGGGTTCCGAAAACGCGATGAATGCCAGCACCAGTGCACAGGCCAGAACAAGGACGGCCACCACACGCACAATACTTCGTTTGTTCTGTATCCCTTCATTCGTTTTTTTACCAGTCCCACCCGACATAATATTTGGAATTATTATATACTACTATAAGTATTTTTATTCCGTACCGGTCGATGCATGGTATCGCATCCTGACAACGCGGCGATTATGGACGCATCTCAAATTTCAGGAGTTTTAAGCCTGTTTTTCATGATGTAGTAAAAATTGTATCCGTAGCGAAAGATAGGTGAGTTGGGGATGAATAGTGAATACTTGAATTGATATTCACAGCCAAAACCACTCTTTTGCCTGTACACAACATTTTCAGGATTGCATGGAGTTCCCCCGAAGCAGATATGCTGGTATCCCATCTCGTAGGCTTTCTCGATGGTGTCCCAGAACAGGTAGTAGGGAGGGTGGTAGGTATTGGGGATATCTCTGTTCAGCGCCAGGTGAACAAGATAGATCGTCCTGTTCGGCGGATAGAGATAGGCAAAAACCCCCCCGAATATGAAATCATCCTTTTTAAGAAGGGTGATCCGCATATCTGCCGTGGAATAAACGTCCCGGATGGTGTTGAAAAAACTGATCTGATTTAATGTCCTGACGTGTTTTTGCTCCAGATTTTCATTGTAGTAATGGTAGAAGAGCTCAAAATCCCTGAGATCCCGCACCTCCTCGATGGTGCAGCCGTCGCGAATGAATCGGTTGATAAATTTTCTCTGACCGCCTTTCGCAGAAAACACATTGTTCCATATATGATCAGGGGTGAGTTCTTCGAGGTTAAGCACCATGTTTCCAGAAACGAGGGGAGGGAGATCGGTGTACTGCATCATCAGGTCTCTTATACGGGGTGTGTTTACTGACATCTGGAGAAATGCGAGCTTTTCCTGCCTGGTGATGTTCATACACTCTGCATGAATCTCGCGCATAATTTCACTGTTAATCTGGCCATCGGCGACGGCAACATGACAAAAATCAGAATATGGGATTGATACAAGCCCTTTGAAGTATTTCAGGTTGTTTTCGAAAAATGGGCAGATGGCTGCAACCTCGTCGCCCCTGTATACGAGGAAGTAATGGGGCTTCATCTTGAAGGAGCGCTCGAGGATATGTTTCCATTTCAGTGAATGGAAAAAACTGCCGACCTTCGTGGTTTCATTGAAATGCTCCCAGTCACCGGCATTGCGGGAATTCAACTCCTCAATCTGGTAGGCATCCATCGACCACGTCACCCGCATGATTCGCCGTACAGCGTTTGCATTGTCGTTATTTCCATGTTTATCACTTGATTCACAGGGTCAGGTCATGCTTTCGAGGACGGCATGCACCTTCTCCACTTGCACCGGGTTACCTGAAATTTTTATACCCACTATAATATATAAAACATTCACAAATATAATCAGACTGCATTCAGTTCATGTTTTGGCACAAATGCAGAAATTACTAAATTACATAACAAACAGGAGAAGGTATGGCAGGGCATATGCGTCGCATGTTCCGTGCCTCACTACGCAACCCCGAACAACCTGCGCTATTAGAGCGGAGACGGAAATGCGACTCGCAAACACACCATGCAACGCCAGGCCCTTTTGGATACCCCTGTTCCAGAGACAACAAGACCGGATCTCTGAACGCCGCCAGGGATACCGGAAGAATACAAGAATTGCCCTTGCACAAAAAATATAAGGAGAATTATTGGATTTGTGATTATCAGTAATGATAAACACTATAACGTAAGGTTCATATGCTACAAGATAAAACGCTTTAGCAATGGTCCAGAACCATAAGGAACTCACGCATATTCTGCAGATTTTACGGGATAACCCACGCGGGATGTCACTGAAGCAGATATCGGAAGCGATTGGAATGAACAGGATTTCTGTCGCACGATACCTGGATATCCTTCGCGCCTCCGGCCAGGTTGATATGGTTCCCTACGGCCAGGCAAAGCTGTTTTATCTCTCCCACAGGGTTTCTGTATCGGCTCTCCTGGATTTTTCTTCCGATCTCGTCGTGGTAATAGGAAGAGACCAGCATATCGCCCAGGCGAATAAAAATTTCCTGAGTCTTGTGGACCAGAATATCGAGGAAATCGCGGGGAAAGAATTGCTGGATGTCCTCAACCCCCTGACGCAGGAACTCGGCATAAAAACCAAAATTGAACAGGCACTTGAGGGCAAAGAACTCCTCGAAGAGATTTGCATCATCAAGGATGAAGAGGAACTCTATTTCCACATGAAAATCATCCCCACCGCATTCCTTGACGGGTCACCGGGAATTACCATTATTCTGGAAGATATCACGGAATACAAGCGGACGATCAATGCATTGATCGAGAGCGAAAAGAAATACCGGATTCTGATCGAAAACCTTGGCGATTTTCTGGTCAATGTCGACCGCTACTCCATGATGCACGATCATATCAGAAATCCCCTGCAGGCTATCGTCGGAATCGCAGATCTCGAGGGGGGCGAGCTGAACGATAAAATCCACCAGCAGGCGCAGGAGATCGACAAGATCATCACGCAGCTGGATATCGGTCGTATCGAAGCCGATAAAATCAGGGAATTTTTACGAAAACATTACAGCGTTTCCAGCAATCCGGTGATTGCCAAGCAAAGCATGAATTAAAGGATATAATCATCCTGCATCCGCTAACAGGGGTCCGTATTCTGGGATGCAGAGAGCCAATAGCACATAGCTCTTCTTCTTTATCCTATCTGCGCCATGAACTGTGCGAAATAATCCTCCCATTCTCTGAAAGGAAGTGAAATATCCGTGTTGTGAAATGCTCCTGACAGGCCATGCGGTATTGTGACAACAAACCTGGTTATCAAACGTTGTGATCCATGTATAACATTTATATATAATGTGTTTTATATATATGATAAAAATGGTAACTAACGTCGCGAACCACAAGGAGTTTTCAAAAATTTTGGAGCTTCTGAAAGAAAATCCGCAGGGTATGTCGGTAAAACAGATAGCAGAAGCAATAGGGATGAACAGAATATCCGTTGCCCGCTACCTGGACATACTCCTCATTTCAGGCCAGGTGGATATGGTCCCCTTCGGCCAGGCCAAAGTCTACACGCTCACGCATCGCGTGCCGGTGAATGCACTACTCAATTTTTCCTCGGATTATGTGGTGGTACTCGGGCGCGATCAAAAAATTATTCAGGCGAATACCAAATTTTTGAGTCTTTTCAACCAGAACCTCGAAGAAATTCAGAACAAGCATCTGATGGATGTGCTCACCCCCCTCTCCCCCGATCTTAGCATACAGACAAAGATTGACCGTGCCCTGGAAGGGAGAGTCGTAGTTGAAGAAGTTCGCATTTTAAAGGATGAAGAGGAGCTCTTTTTCCAGATGAAAATCATCCCGACGGCATTTATCGACGGCACGCCTGGAATAACCATTATCCTCGAGGACATTACCGAGAGAAAACGGAGCATCGAGGCGTTGATGGAGAGCGAAGAAAAATTCAGGACCCTGGTAAAAAATATCAATACCTTCCTGGGGAAAGTGGAGCAATATGCACAGATGAACGATAATATCAGAAATCCACTTCAGGTGATTGTCGGGTTTGCCGATCTCGAGGGAGGGGAGACGATGGAAAAGATCACCCGGCAGGCAGAAGAGATCGACCAGATGATTCAAAAACTCGATATTGGATGGAGAGAGTCAGAAAATATCAGGCGATTTTTACAAAAACACACCCGGATGGCGGAGGCTGCAAGGTAACCGCCACGAATACCCCGCAATCACCGCGTACCGCAACTCTTCTATTCTCTCTGTGCAATGCTTCCCCTGTATTGCCCCCTCAGAAGGCCTCCAGAGAGGGCATCCGCATAGCTATGTCACAAACACACCGCTCACCCGGACACCGGCGATGCAGGGCTGTCTTTCCGAACCAGCATGATTCACGAGTGCAGGTCGGGGAGTGCGCATCCTACATGCAGTTATCTGTACCGGATCTCGAAATCCTGAAATTCTCCCCTGAACTCCTCCTCTACCACCTCAACACTCTCGACCCTTGCATGGTGCGGACCCTGGTGGCAAAATTGCACCATTTGCTTCACCGCACCCGGTTCCCCCTCAAAGACCGCCTCAACACGCCCATCAGGCAGGTTCCGGACCCATCCCGCCACCTTGGTTCGGGTCGCCGCATCCCTCGTTGCATCGCGGAAGTATACCCCCTGGACGCGTCCGCTCACCCACACATGGACCCTGCGCTTCCCTGCGGTCGTCATGCTCCATGCATCATGCGCCGAAGAGATATAAAAATTCAGGGCTGATCGGGTCGCACAGCACGACGGTGAAGGGCGAAAGTGCACATCGAATCCCCGGATTGTATGCCAGAAGGGTGTTTTCCCCGCTCAGCCCCCGGCACATATATTCACTGCAGGATGTCCAAAACCTCACGGAACGGGAGAAGGAGGGTTGATGACAACAATTTCGGGGCAACAGAAGAACCGCAGTTCCATATCGAAGTTGGATGTGCCGATGCCGCGGCTGATAAAGGTTGGGGATTTCTCACCCATTTTTTGGCCGCTCAGTTCAAGGAGCCCTGCATCATTGAGCAACTGGATAACGGGTGAATTAAACTGCCCGCCATGGGTATGCCCGGCAAGGATGAGATCGCAGTCCCAGTTCGCCCGGCACTCCGGTTCATGGATCATGTAGATGGTGAAGGCGTCGGAAGGCTGCAGCTCTGGCGGATCGGCCACGCCCGCCCAGCCATCGTCCACACCCACGAGCACCAGGTTTTCTCCCTCGAGGTCGAGCTCCACGATCTCATTGCGCAGGACGGTCACCCCGTTCTCTTCCAGTGCCGCTTCCACCTCGTCGCCGAATGCGAGGTCTGTCGCAGGGTCCCGGAGACAGTGCACATCATAGCAATCCGGACACAGACTCGCACCCGAAAGGGCGGATACCTTTTCTATCCCGGTGGATGCATCAATTCCCGCCTTATAGTCGTGGTTGCCCAGCACGGCATAGACGGGGGCATCGATCTCGCGCCAGATCTCCTGGAGCCCGAGATCCGGATCTTCACCGTAGACGAAATCACCCCCGATCAGCACTACCGAAGGCTGCAGACGATTGATCTCCTCGATAACCGCATGCACGTGGTCCAGATTGCTCGCCTTCAGGTGTGGATCCGCGATGAACACGATGCCCCGCGGCGCTCCCTCAAGCTGCAGCTCGGTGACCTCAACCCCCTGCGCCTCCCATGTCATATAGCCAATTGAGGCATTCACCGAAATGATGAGGATAAAAAAGGCGAAGTAGTGATTATTTGTGAATGCGGGTACCTTCCAGGTCATTTCACTTCGCTCAAGCGGTTTGTATGGGAAGTATAAATTCCATTGTATTAAGGCAGCACTATACCTTGAACGTTTTCGGATGATATGGCATCAAAATCGTGAAAAAGAGCCACAAGACCGCATATGTGGAGATCATCACCGGAAGAGCGATCCCATTAAATAGCTGGATTCCATTTGCTGGGTTGCGCGACCATGACTGCGCGGGAGGTGGGACAATGAACCCGGTTCTTGCCATCGCAGGCATCGCCCTAGTGACGATCGCCCTCGGCACGGGATGCCTCGAAGACCGTCCACAGGAGGAGATCCAGATGAGAGAAGCAACGGTACTCGAACTTCCGGAATTGGTGAATGAGAGTGAGACCTCAATCGAGGAGGCACTGACAGAGAGGAGATCGGTGCGCAATTTTTCAGAGGGATCACTGAAAATTGAGGAAATCGGGCAATTGCTCTGGGCATCGCAGGGAATCACCGACCCGGCTGGGTACCGAACCGCTCCCTCGGCAGGAGCGCTCTACCCCCTCGAGGTGTATGTGGTGGTGCGCAGCGTGGACGACATAGAGCCCGGCTTATACCGCTATGTCCCCGAGGGGCACGAGATCCACCGAATTATCGACGGAGATATCTCTTCCGGGTTACGCACCGCAGCCCTTTCCCAGCCTGCGGTGGGGGATGCTCCGGCCAATATCGTGATCTGTGCGATACCGGACCGCACGACGAGTAAATACGGTGACCGCGGGATCCGCTATGTACACATGGAGGCAGGACATGCTGCCCAGAACATCTATCTCCAGGCAGTCTCCCTGGACCTGGGGACGGTATCGATAGGGGCATTTGAAGATGCTAAGGTACAGCGGCTCCTGAACCTCTCACCGGACGAAATGCCGCTCTACATCATGCCCGTGGGGAGGATATAATCTGCCGATCATGCCTTCTTCAGGTCGAACACCCAGCGGCTCACACACGGCGCCACGTTGCCACACCGGCGGGCGGTGAGGACATCGTACCCCTCCTCCTCAAACCCTCTGAGAAGACCGGGGATCTGGTGGCGTTTCTTGAAGGTATAGGAATGGATCATACCTCCCCGCCTGATCATCGGTGCTATCCGCGAAAACATGCCATCCATCCCGTACGGCGTGGGGATCACAGGCCGGGGAGGAAGGCGGCATCGGTTTCGTGCACACAAACGAGCCCATCCACGCCATTGGTGCGGCAGTTTGCGGAGAGCCAACGGCATGCCGCGGGATTCTTTTCCACGGCAACCACCCGCGCTCCCCTCGCCGCCGCAGGCACCACGAAGGGCCCGACCCCGGCGAAGGGGACCAGCACCTCCTCTCCGGGAGAAACCTGAACGGCAACTCTCCTCCTCTCGGAGGCAAGGCGGGGGTTGAAAAAAACCTCCCTCGCGTCCAGTGCGTAGGAAAACCCGAATTCACGGTGGACCGTGACGGTTCCGCTACCCGCAAGGATTTGGTACCGGGCAACCCGGTGGTCGCCTTCCAGCCCGGTGACCTTATTGAGCACCGTGCGTATGTTCTTACTCTGTGCAATGAGCGCGTCGGCCATATCCCAGAGGGATGTATCGATGCCGGAGGGGAGGGAGAGAATGGCGATATCGCCGATAACCGTGATGCTCCGGGAGAGGCGGAGAAGGTCTTCTTCGGCAAGAATGCATGCCATGTCGTCGCACATCGCTGGTGATCCATGGTGCCGGCCGGTTTTATTTGTTGTTGCGCGGTGCATGGAGGCGGGGGCCCTCCTGTGATGGTTCATCTGCCCATAGAAAAACTATGAAGACGTCTTGGATACCATTCGGTGGTAGAGACTGATGAAGCTGGGCGTTGCACTGGTGATCACAGGCATCCTCGCATTCCTGTTCAATCCGATGATAGGCGTCGTGCTCGTCATCGCCGGTGCGGGACTTCTCCTGATCTCCTCTGCTCCCAAGGACTATGACGAAGAGGAGCAGCTGGACACCGAAGACGAGATCAATTTCATCTATTTCGATGAATAGGCACTGCCGGTGCCGTTGATACAATGCGTCCGGAGGCGATCCCGGGCACCCTGAATCATGGGTGCATGCACACCAGATCCACGCCCAAAGAAAAATACCGTTTCATTCCCGGTGATGCCGTGCCGTCTATCACATCACTTCGTGCGATACCACAGAAAATTGAGGAACTTTCCAGAGAACTCGAAGAACTCTCAGGATTTCCAGAAGAAAAATTTATCTGGATCATCAGGGATGTCGGGTTCTCCTGCACCTGTTGCGGCAGGTGCTGTACCAGGGAATTCAACGGCCATGTCTTTCTCCTCGACGACGATGTGGAGCGGTGCCTGCGCGTCGATGCCGGTGCACTCATCCCCGCCCCCGATTTTGAGCTCTGCGACCAGCACGGGAATTTCTATGTCTCCGGGTATGCGCTTCGGTGCAGGGAGAACGGGGACTGCATATTTCTTGAAGACAAACGCTGCCGCATCTACGCACAGAGGTTCAGGATCTGCCGCGTCTACCCCTACATGCTCCACCGGGAATGGGGCGAAGACGGAATGCATGACTGGCGGCAGATAGCAGGACTGAACGAACACGGGGAATACCATGCGCATCTCAGCGAGGAGGAATGTAGATGCATCGCCGATGAAACTACCAGTTATGAGAGGGATTTTTTGGAAAAAGAGATAGCATTCTATACATTCTGCCTTGCGTTTTTCAAACAGAACAATCTCAGGCCGGTGCGAAAGGTGTACGATCAGCAGATGAGGGAATTTGAGCGCGGCGAGGCGGTCACGGTTTACGTGTTTGACAGGGGAGCGCTGAAGAGGCACCGAGTACGCCGGCAGGAGTATTGAGGAGCTCCTCCCATATGGTGTTGCAGGAACCGCCCTTCAGGGGCCATGCGTCGGCACCGCCTCCATCACATGTGGCTTCATTGCCCGAATGTCTGTTATCGCTGTATAATTCACAGTTTTTTCCCGTAAAAATATCACATTCCACCGGAATTTCTCGCCCATATATGTGAATACACTCCTTTTACCGGACCATTCATCACCGTCATCACCGAACAGGGACCTCGCCGAAATCTCGTTGCAGCGCTTGATATTTGACCGGTCCCCCACCCAGCTACCCTCTTCCGTTCCCGACGAGGAAATGACGGGCAAAGGTATATTATGCATCCGCGATGAAGCCGCTTTTTTATTGGGTGATGACCATGCATGATTCCGGGAACGCACCAGACATAGATTCGTTCCAGACATTGATCGCGATGCTGTTCTCCGGCAGCTTCACCAGAAAAAAGCGTGCTGCACAGATCCTCACGGAAATCGGCGTCCCTCGCATTGCACAATTGCTCGATGCATCGGGGGATGCCGACCACGCATTGCGGGTGCGGGCAATGATGGCGCTCGGAGCACTCTTCCAGCCGGAAGCAACGCTCTATCATCCGGCCAATAACCGCAAAAAAGGTTCCACGCCGCCCCCCGCCATCTCTATCTTCTCGAACGGGCAGAAATCCCGCATCGTGCACCTGCTCATCGAGAAGATGCGGCACGATGACGACGAAGAATGCCGGATCATGGCAGCGGCTTCGCTCATGAAGATCGGCGATCGCTCGGGGCTCAAGGAGGTGCGAAGAGCATGCCTGCAACAGGGCAAGGATTTTGAGGGCCAGATCCTCGATGTGGTCTGGGGTACATCGGACGCTCCGGGAGACGCGGGGTGCGTCACCGTGCCGGGGGAGGGGACGGTGAGGACCAGATCCCGGCGACGGGCTGGATAGAATTGATGTAAAAAACCACTGGAATCCCTGAATCCACCGGCATTCCGCGTACCGGTACCGCCGCACCGTTCTGCATTCAATCGTCGAATGCCTGTACGTTACTCTCCTGTATACCCGGGATCAAGGGTTGCGGCGCTCATGTAACACTCCTGCGCTTCCTCATACCGACCAATCGTGCTGAAGACCATCCCCTTCATATGCCACGCTGCCGCCATCCCGGGGTCGATCTCGAGTGCCGTATCGAGGGCTGCAAGCGATTCATCGTATCGCCGCAGATTGAAGAGACAGATACCCTTCGCTAGCCAGACCTCCGCATATGCGGGGTCGAGGGCAAGAGCGCGGTCAAAACATTCGAGCGCCGGTTCATACTGGCCGTTCTGCGCATTGAGTGCAAGGCCCCGGTAGAACCACTCCTGCGCCTCCGTATTCTGTTGTTCGTCACCCTCTTCCCTGACGGCGAACGAGACCGCAACCTGCTGCTGGCCATCGAGATAAGGCACCTGGCCGGATACGGCTGGACCGGGCGCCGGGAGATCTGGTGGGCACGGTTTCTCCCGGGGCAGCCAAGCAGCCGCAGCTCACCGATGCGAACACTACAAGAACGATGAGGAGCCCCGCCAGCCTCATTGGAGTTGGTTCTTTCATCGGACCCTGATAACGTCTATGATCTCTCTACTGTGGAGGGACACCAGCGAAACGAAAGACAGGATACTCCGCCGTCTCCTTCCCCTGCAGGTGCTGTCGGCGGCGGTACCCGGTACGGGTGCTTCCGAGCACCGGGAACGCATCGAGTGTGGCGTACGGTGCAGGGGGGGTACAGGATCCGATCATCACCGTGCTCTTCCTCCATCGGGTTGGATGGCGGGCGGTTCAGGGCTACCGTATGCGTCTGTGTGCCTTCCTGCTGATGAAAAAGGCGCGAAACACCCCTGGGCGAACTTCGTCAGGCGGCACTGGTGCACGGAATTTTTCCGGGGAACCGCACTGTCGGGAGACCCGTCCGCCCCGGGATATCATTATATGCGGGGAGTCAGGATAGGGACGCATCCCGCAAAGGAGGGGAGTATATGAGAAGCATTGTAGTGGTAGCATCGATGGTCGCCCTGCTCATTATCGCCGGGTGCGTCAGCCCCGGTGACGGAAGCGATGGCGGAGTGGGTAACGGGACGACGGTGGATATCGAGAGCGGAGGCCAGACCTATCCGGCCTACACCGCAGCCCCGGTTGAAGGCGGACCGTATCCGGCGGTAGTGCTGATCCACTCGTTCAACGGCCTTGAACCCGGATACGAGGAGATGGTGGACCGCTTTGCAGGGGAAGGCTTTGTCGTCATCGCCCCCGAGTGGCAGACCTTTGAGCAGTCCCCGCAAGATGACACGATGGAGGCGCTGATCAGGGACGCGATCACCTACCTCGAAACCCGTTCCGACGTCAACGCGAGCAGCCTCGGCCTGACCGGGTTCTGTGCGGGAGGACGTTACACCATGCTCTTCCTGCCCCATATAGAAGAATTCGATTCGGCAGTGGCCTGGTACGGCTTCCCCTACTCAGGCGGGCCGGCAAACGGGACACCACCGGCAGATTTCATCGGTGAGAGCGAAGATCCCATGCTGATCATCCACGGCACCGCAGACCAGGCAAGCCCGGTGGCCGATATCTACCAGTATGCAACTGATCTTGATGCAGCCGGAAAGTACTTCGAGCTCAAAGTCTACCAGGGTGAACCGCACGGGTTCATGGTCCAGGACGGACAACTCTCGGAGAGTTTCGTTGCCCAGGACGCCTACGGAGAGATGGTGACATTCTTTAACCGGACACTCGGCTGATCACCTCATCCAGCCACTTTTTTCAATCGTACTATCGGTTGTTTCAATCTTATCGGCGTGGATCTGCCATTTTAAGATGAATGGAGTGCATTGCTCCGGACAATCTTCTTCATCACCTTTTCCCAGGAACCCGTCGTGAGGAAACTCTCTTCCATGAACCCTATCATGGTTTCAAACTTCTTCATGGGGACAGCCATCGTCAGGATATCAGGGGGTACACAGGGCCGTGCAGAAGGGTCGAACATCCCGAGCACCGCCTTCGGGTTCTCTTTCTGCTGCTCGAGCCAGGGGTAGTGGAAGATCGAGCTGCAGCCGGCACCGAACGGGCAGATCACGCCGTAAGGATCGGTCTGGTCGAAGTTTGCAAGTGTGAAAAGGCCCGAGAGCACTTCCGGCCGTGCGAAGAAGACCACAGCGTCCGGACTGTCCGCGTCCGTCAGGCGGTCCCAGCGCTTGAAGACGATGTCCTTTCCCGTTGAGGGTATCCGGACGTTCGTTCGGTCGAGTTCATCCACGATCTCCGGCGTCCGCTTGTAGCGTTCTCCCTCGATCACGCCGGGTTTCCCATAGGAGAGGAAGTAGCGGAAATCAGGAAACCGCTCGACATCATAGCCCAGGTAGAACCTTCCCCCACGGCACCCGATCGAATTCTCATCGAAGACGAGGCTCGTTCCTTTTCTCACCTTTGCGAGATCGCAGACGAAACACCGCCAGCCTTTCGGAGCAGGGGCTCTCTTGAGTCCTTCGGCACTCCCGCCGATCTCGAACGTGACCGGGAGCTCTGCCCCCGGAAAGTATCTCTCCCAGAGTTGTGTAAAGGTGTCTCGCAGTGCGGTATCCATAGGACCATATTCCGGAACATTGGTGAATAATGTTCTGCATCAGCCGACAGCACTCCAGACCCACACCCGCGGCTTGAGCGATCCACAGGGCGAGCTCGTCCGGCGTCGAGGGGACCATCCGTCTTCACGGTCTCGAGGGTGTGCGGTCAATCAGCCCTGCAGTCACTGCATGCACCCGGAATGGCGAGAAGTCCGCCGGACGGAGGTATCGGCATCCAGACTTACGCCGCCAGCAATAAAGCATTCGTCGTGGAAATGAGACGTTTTCTTCTTGCGGTTGAAACCGGACGGCCATTATCCTGGCGCTCACGTGTAACAGAAATCCGCTAAATATGGAAATTAAAAAACTAGAAGATTTGTACCATCAATTTTCCGTAATTCGCCATTTTCCGGCCGGCACCTCGATCTCAAACCTTGCCCCTTTCCCTTCTTCGCCCCTCTCGCGAATGGTCATCCCCGTGATACCAAGGATCCCTTTCACCAGAAACAGGCCATATCCGGTGGCGGTGCCGACGCCCCTATCAAATATTCTCTGTTTCATGTCCAAAGGTATGCCAAGGCCATCATCCTCAACCACAATGACACCTTCGTTGCCGTTTGCGTGGAACATTACCCTGACTTCTGTAACCCGCCCCCCGTGTGCTATTGCGTTGTCAAGGAGGTTAAAGAAGACTTTTTCAAGCATCGGATCGGCAAAAATTTCCAGGGAATTGATGGTGACATTCAGGTGCGCCCCGTTCAACCTGACATTTTCCGACGCATTTTCTATGATCCTTCCCACATTCTGCCACATCGGATCCTGCTCGCCCATATGCTGGTAGTCACCGGTGAAGGTGATCTGGCTCCGGATGGTATCCGCGATCGTATCAAGCTGCCTGAGCATCTGCAGTCCATCAGGGTTGGAGAAATGATACTCCTTTACAAGGTGCAGGTACCCTTTCAGAGCAGTCACCTGGTTGAGGATGTCGTGGCGGGTAATGCTGGTGAGCAGGTTGAGCTTTTTATTCGCCTCTTTCAGGGCTTCTTCCGCACGTGTTCGCTCTGAATCGTCGTAACAATAGCCCCGAATATCGATCAATTCGCCATTTTCATCAAACCTTCCAAACACGTTCTCCACCACATAGATGAGGGAACCATCCTTCCTTTTCCGTATTTCGCTGAAATTTACAATTTTTTTATCACGTTTCAACCGCTCCAGAAACCGTCTCCGATCCTCCGGTGATTGATAGGTCTCCACAATATTGGAATCCAGAGTATCTTGGATGGAATTAAACCCAAATATCTCAACAAATGCGGGATTGCACGCGAGGATGCGCCCATCAATGGTGGTGATCAAATCTCCGGTCAAATCCTGTTCAAAGAACTGGCGGTACTGGTCTTCACTCCTCTTGAGGGATTCTTCGGCCTGCTTTCGTTCGGTAATATCCAGATTGGTGCCGATCATGCGCAGAGCCTGCCCCTCCGGGCCACGAATGATGGTGGCTTTCGCCTCCATCCAGCGCAGCTCCCCATCTTCGCGGAAAAAGCGGTATTCCCAGGATTCTTCCAACCGGTCGGAGTGCATCCATTCCTGGAAAAATGACGCCAGCTGCTCGAGATCCTCGGGATACACCCGCCGGGCCCACCCCTGGTACGTTCCCTCGAACGATCCCTCCGGCAGGCCGAACAGCGCTTCCAGTTCCGACGTCCAGACCGCATCACCGGTCTCGAGGTTCCAGTCAAACACGCCGACTCTGCCCGCACGCTGTGCCAGCCGCAAGCGCTCTTCGGCCTGTTTTCGTGCGGTGATGTCGGTAAAAGCCCAGATGACATGGGGCCTGCCCTGTAATTCGATGACGTCCCCGGACACCTTCCAGGTCAGTTTATCCCCCGACCTGTTCTTAAAATTCGCCACGTAATCCCTGATTTGATTATCCCTCTTGAGTATTTCCACGATCGGAGGCCGATCCGCAGGGTCCCACCATGAGCCAAGATCGATGGACGTCCTTCCAATCGCCTCCTCCCTGCTGTATCCCATGATCGACTCGAACGCTTCATTCACATCGACATATTCACCGGTTTCAAGGATGGAGATCGTCATCACATGGGGATTGGAATAGAAGGCCTTGCCAAACATCTCCTCCGATATCCGCAACGACTCCTCTGCACGTATCCGTGCCACCGCATGCCGGACTTTGTGCCCGAGCTCAGCAAACTGCGATGACGGCTCGACACCTTTCTGCAGGTAAAAATCAGCACCGTTGTTCAGCGCCTCGATGACCACCTCTTCCCGGCCCCTTCCGGTGAAGAGGATGAAGGGGATCTCACCGAACCGGGCACGAACCTCTTTGAGAAAGGAGATCCCATCCATGACCGGCATCTCATAATCAGAAATGATCGCATCATAGGTGGTGGCAGCAAGCTTGTCGAGGGCTTCCGGGGCAGACTGGCAGGTGTCGCACTGGATATCGGGGTTGCGCTTTTCCAGAAAGGTTTTGGTCGTGAGCAGAAGGACAGGTTCGTCGTCAACAAGGAGCACGTGGATCAAGGAATCCCTCCTTTGGGGATGTGAACAGGAGTATCAGCATGTAAATTATAAAATTCTTTCATAGATATCAATAAATAGTAAATAATCTGCATTCACAAGCCGATACGTTGCAGGACGTTGTTATTCGATGACAGGTCGAGAAAGGAACTACCAGTGATTCACTTAATCCATCCGCATCACAAGAACGACTGTCGCATCCTGGCCATCCGAATCGGAATTCGGTATTCTGGAGATCATCTCGCCCAGGACAGAGATGTGGGGATTGTGCGTTTCCTCTCTCTTCTTTACCTGCGAATGGGATCACCATCGACTTTTAGCTGAAAGGATTGGGCAACCAAACCAATTCGTTATGGACGATCTGTGGGGGATTCAGCACGGCTTCTCCCTGATCATACCCACCACTGGTAGCACGTCCTGGCGGCAGGAGAGCTTCCACGTGCGATGCGCCTTTCTTCTGCATGGTATCGATCAATTAATTAACACTGGAAGTATCCGGTTCGCTACGCATGCCATTCACAGACTGCCATCTTATATCAGCCCTACTGTCGAAGAAAAAAGTTCGGATTTCATCCGTCAACAAGCAAAGGATGTGAAAATTGCGTAAATTCAGAATGTTTATTAAGGTATTCTGTCCAAGCTATTTCAAATTGTATTGAAATTGGTCGGGGGGGTGGCGATAAAACTGACCGATACAACCACGAAGGAACGAAGGCTCTCCCCCTTTGAGAAATACCTCACCGTATGGGTCGCCCTCTGCATCATCGGAGGGATCATGCTGGGGCGGGCGGCTCCGGGTATCGCGGTCGCCCTCGATGCCCTCTCGATGTACCAGGTCTCGATCCCGATCGCCATTGCGCTCTTCTTCATGATGTACCCGATCATGGTCAAGATCGACTTTCGAGAAGTTGTGCGGGCGGCAAAAACCCCCAAACCGGTCGCCCTCACCCTCTTCATCAACTGGGCGATCAAACCCTTCACCATGTACTTCTTCGCCACGATCTTCCTCGGCGTGCTCTTCGTGAACTTCATCCCCGGCACAGAGATCCTGCCGAATGGCGCCGAGGTGGAACTCTGGCGCAGCTACGTGGCCGGCTGTATCCTGCTCGGAATCGCCCCCTGCACGGCGATGGTCCTGATGTGGAGCTATCTGGCCCGCGGCAACGACGGGCTCACCCTGATCATGGTGGCGATCAACTCGCTTACCATGCTCGTGCTCTACGCGCCGCTCGGCGGGTTCCTCCTCGGCATCAACGCCATGCCCATCCCCTGGCAGACCATCCTGCTCTCTGTGGGCGTATACGTGGCGCTCCCCCTCGTCGCCGGGTATTTCTCGCGGAAATGGATTATCATGAGAAAGGGGTATGCATGGTTCGAGACAAAGTTTCTCCACTACCTCACCCCGTGAGCATCGCCGCATTGCTGGGAACGCTGGTGCTGCTCTTCTCGTTCAAGGATGATGTCATCGTCGCAAACCCGCTTACCATCCTCTGGATCGCCGTCCCCCTCTTCATCCAGACAACGTTTATATTCACGCTCGGGTATTTCCTGCTCGCACGGGTCTTCAAGCTGGAGTACCGAGATGCCGCTCCCTCGGCGATGATCGGGGCGTCCAACCACTTCGAGGTGGCCATCGCCACCGCCACCATCCTCTTCGGCCTCACTTCAGGTGCGGCTCTGGCCACGGTCGTCGGGGTGCTCATCGAGGTGCCGGTGATGCTCATGCTGGTGAAGATCTGCCTGCGCACGCAAGGATTGTTCGGAGGTGAACCATCATGATGGAACGCATGCTGGTGCCGCTCGATCTCTACGGGGCGGCCCCCAAGATGGCATCGGCGGTGGAAGAGCTGGCCCGGCTTGGGGTTGCGGAGGCTGATCTGCTCTACGTGGTCAACATTCGGGATACCGGGGGGATGCAGGCGCTCAAGACGGAGGATGAGGTGCAGCTGGGAGCGTGGCGGGAGCGGCTGGAGGCCTGCGGGGTGGCGGTGGTCCGCACCGAGGTGGTCAACGGCATCCCCTGGATCGAGATCCTGGAGCGGATCGAGGCACGGCACCCCTCCCTCGTGGTCATGGGATCCCACGGGCGCACGCTGCTATCCCGGATGCTGCTGGGGAGCACGACCGAGAACGTCGTCCACCACAGCACCGCCCCGGTCTTAATCCTCCGGCTGAAGATCCTGGAGGAGGGCGATCCCCACACCTGCACCCTCGCCACGGACCGCCTCTTCCGGCGCATCCTCTTCGCCACCGACTTCTCCGGGGATGCCGAAAGATGCATTCCCTACCTGGACTGGATGGCAGGCGCTGCGCCCGACGAACTGGTGATCGCCCACGTGCAGGACACGCGCCACCCCGGCTATGTATCGCCGGAGCAGATGGAGGAGTTCAACCGGCGGGACAGCGCCCGCCTGCGGGAGCTGAAGGAGCACTTCCTCGCCCGGGGCTACCCTTCCGTGATCACCGAGCTGACCGGCGGCAACGCCATCAGCGAGATCCTCGGCATCGCCCGCACCATGGAGGTGAGCACCATCGTCATGGGAGCGAAGGGGCGCCACGGCGTGGCCGAGACGATCCTCGGGGGCGTGACCGAGACGGTCATCCACCGCGCACCCTGCCATGTGCTGGTGGTGCGGTGAATGGCGTTCACCATCATCACCTGTTCAGGGGTCTCGAGCACCGGGAAGCTGACCACCCTGGTCGGGATTACACTCCTGTGCCGGTGTGCAGGCATGATCGAGGCATGCATCCCGGCAACCCGCCCCACGGCATCGCTCGAGAGCGCCCTCCGGCATGCCGAGAACATTCTGGTGCTGGACGGGTGCGGGGACTGCTGCGGGAGGAAGAAACTACAGGCCCTCGGGATCGATCCGCACCTGCACCTGATCGCCACCGACTGCGGGATCGAGAAGCGTGGAATGGAGGAGCCGCACTACGGGGAGATCGAACGGCTTGCGGCAGCGGTGCGGGAGGCGATTCGACGGTGAGGTGCAGGTTCTCCGGGGAGGGATCTCTTTTTCGACATTCAGCCTCTCCACGTCCATCTGGCACGCACAGGCCATCTTACGAAGCGTGGTTTCCTCCTTCCTTTCCAGGGAAGGCGGTGCCCTTAAGACCACAGGGCAGAATGGATTGAAGCGTCCGGTGTTGTAGTATCATGTACAATGCCGGGACGACTGCACCCCGAATAGATCTCGCCTGCGCTGCAATTTCATGTCAGACCATTTTTTTTGCAGAGCAAGATGAGACAGATTACGCGACTCGCCGCATCAGGCACACACGGAAACAATGCGCCGTTTTGCGCATAAAAAGACAGGTTGGCCCTCGTACAGGATCATATCCTGAATTTCACCCACTTGAAGATCTCCATGCCGACCACAACCAGCGAGGCTAGGGCAAGGAGGGCGCCCCATGTGGCAATGCTCAACGGGCCGATCTCGAGCAGTTCGTGCGTGACCGGGGTCAGTATGGCAGCGATATGAACGCCCTGGGCAACCAGGATCCCGGCGATCAGACCGGGAATTGAGAAGGGATTCACCTCCTTTGCGCTCACCCTGGGCCGCGAGATCGTGCTGCTGGCAGCCTTCGCCTACCTGCTTGACGTCACCTTCCGGTGGGGTGAGGCGGGCGTCTGGTGGGATACCGTCGTCGATCAGGTCCTCGGCAGCATCGTCGCTTTCGTCTGGTCACGGCTCTATTTGCGGGACCTCGCACAACGGGCCGTTTCTTCGTCCGGATCCGTGACGGGGTGAGTGGCAGGGGACATCCCCCACCACTCCCAGGCACAACCAGGGTGAAGGCGGGGAGGACGGGCAATGGCCATGATTGCATAGTATAGGTCAGCGACCGGACGCCACAGGGTATCACGTATCGTTGCACGAGCGAGAAACCGTTGGCAACCCATACGATGAGAAGAAGCAAAGCCACCGGGGAGGCGAGAGGGTGATACCATTTCATGTATCCCTGACTCCGTAGTGCTATAGGTAATTGGGTGTAGTGTTGTACAGTGGAGCGACAAGAGGAGCGAGGAGCGGGGTCGCCCGGCTGGTGGGGCCGGGAAGTCAAAATGCGGGAATTGCCACCCTCCTATCAAAGGCACCTTAGAAAACCAGCAGATTATCTTCGGTTTGCAGAAAAATCGATTGATAATTGGTATTGATGTATGTATTTGCCGTATTCCGGCTAATTCATACAAATTCTTTGTCAAGCACCTCAATTTCTCTTTCCAACCACTTAATGTCATCTTTTAATGCGTCATGTAATGAATGAATCAATAGCATCCATTGAGCAGGCATGGTGTGAGGTACATCAAAGACCTTTCTTGTGAGCTGATCGAATTTTGTGATGACCCGTGCGTCCTTTTGAATGTCGGTGAATCTCTCGGATTCCGGGAACGCCCCTCCTTTGATATCAATTTCAGTGATGTCTTTTAATACCCCAAATCTCCGTGCTTTCTGCAATTCTTTTAATGCTTCACGTAAATTCTCTTGAAATAGTTCCAAACGCGCGTAATCTCCCTGTTCTCGATCGAGCAAGACAATTTCATTGTCCAACCAAACAAGATTGTCCTCCAGTACATTCTGTAACGAGTGTATCCATTTCAGCTGGTCAGCCGGCTGGGGATTGGGGGCCTGTGGCATCGCCAAAATCTTTTCCATCTCAAACAGCTTTTGGGCGTCTGAAACCTCTTTTTTCAGCATTTCCTCGAATGGTTTTGGCCCATATGGGATCTCAACTTTCGCGACATCCTGCAGTTGTTTCCATATCCTTATATCATGAAAACACAGGAGAGCTCCAGAAATAGCTTTAATGTACTGCTCCAGTTCATGTTGTCTGGGCGACACTCGTGGAATGCTTATCTGTTGCACACAATTCACCTCCTAAATTCGAAATCGTAATCTCTTCATGGATTAGCAATTTTTTGAGAGCTGCTTCATTTCATGAGCTGAACAATTTTGAAGGCATTGAATCGGTCAGGAGCACATGAAACTCTTGATTTTTTTTATCACCGCATTATTATAAATATGTGTCGGCACACATAATGCCTTAAAACGGTAAAATAACTGCGAAATCGCAAGATTGCCCCCAAGAACGAGAAGATGCGGGGTAATACATAACTTCTTAAAATGCAACCCTGTTTAACGTCAACTACTTTTGATTAACTTGTGCTGAGTGTCACTTCTGGTAGTAGTTAGGGTTGGTAGTGTGTGATGTGTTAGCACTTTTCTAGTGAACCTAGTTTGGGTAGTGAAACTGGTACCTGACAATTAAGTTATACCGAGGTTTCTAGAGAAAGCTAAATCTCAGTATACTGCTATTGGCTGGTACAGGTATTCCTGAAAACCAGTGAAAATATCTCTTTTGAGCGTACTGAATGTTTTGAAAAGAAATTGTCCTTCATCGGTCTCACTAACGCTGGCATAACCAGCTTTTTTAGTGCTGCGCAGAAAGCGTAGTGAACGAAGCGGCGCGAAAAAAGTCTGCGTTTATGCACTTGTTAGGCAGTACGCAACTCTCTCGGTTGGACCTCAATCTCTGATTTGGGACACCTACCACTAGGTCTCTCAGTATATCCCAGGAATCAACCGATAGCGCACGCGTTGTGCATAATCTCGATAACCCGGCAACTCTTCCTGTAAAGTCTGGTCTTCAAGTGCGGTTCTAATCACCCCGATGATTGTTGCTACTGCCGCAGGTATCAGAGTCCATACCGAACCCAGAGCAAGAACAATACCGAACAGTGAAAGCATACTTCCGGCATAACCTGGATGTCGTACAAACCGGTACGGACCAGTATCACACACCAAATGCCCTCGATCTGTCTGAATACGTACCACACTGGAAAAGAACCGGTTCTCTGCAAAGGCCCATGCACCGAAGGCATAACCGAACGCGATAAAAATGAATCCCACTATGCTGAGCCATAGCGGAAATTCTGGGGACCAGTTGAAGCGATGGTCCAACCCTGCCACAATGACCATAGGGAACACGACACTCACCGCCATCAGTGGAGCAAGCACTTTATCCCAAGCCTTTGCGTTTTGTATAGTTTTAATATTTTGTCTTTCGGCTGTTAATCCGGGATGTCGTTGTTCCGCCCACACGCGCCCACCAATACTAGCGGCCAAAATCAGTATGGAATATAGCCACGCCTGCCACCAGCCGAGGTCCCCACCGCATATAAATAAAATCAGCGGGATTAGGAAATACACCACAACTAATCTGATCCACTGGCGAGAAGATACTGTATGAGCTGCCTCTTCACTAACCGTCTTCGTTGACATATCATCCTCCTAAATAAAATGGATTTGAGTGTGTGCCTAACATTTATTATTAAACGGACACACTTTTTTATTTAATCTTATACTAAAATTTATAAACAATCAAGAACGCGCTTAGTAAAAGTTTCCTCCACCTCCAGAAGAATAAGAATTTTTTCACAAGAAGAGCCGAATTGAAATAAAAAAGCTTTTGTTCTTGCATCTGCCGTACCCCCGCCTGCGGCAGATGTGAATTGAATTTAAATCGCATACCGCCAAAGCGGGATAATCCGGCATAATTGCTTTGATAAGCCGGATGGCTCTGAAAAAGCCGCAATTTTTCTTAGGATAAGCTAGATCGCCGAAAGCCGCTGAAAGTGGCAAAGGCGGTCAAGGGTGGGAAAGCGGAGTCTGCAAGGCGTAATATGCCGAGCAGGCGGAGCTTTTTGGAAAGGACTCCGTCGGAGGCGGAAAATGTCGCCAAGACGGAGGGGTTGGGTTATTCGGGTTGGGTTTTCCGGCGGGGGGCTGGGCAGAATGTTTGATTTTTCACATCTGAAATGCATCGGTATGAGAGACCGGGCGAGTTCTTCCATCCACTGTTGGGGGTGATGATCACCTCGGCCTCCCGGCTCTTTCTGGCGATGGCGGAGGCGAAGGTGCGGGAGCTGGGCGGTCGTCATACCTACATGGACACGGACAGCATCTTTGTGCCTCCCGAATTGGCCCCGGCAATCATCGAGTATTTTCAACCGCTGAATCCCTATGCTCTCGATATTCCGCTCCTGAAAGAGGAGAAGAGGGATGCATGGTTTTTCGGGATCTCCTCGAAGCGATATGTGCTCTATGATGATGATGGGGAAATCAGGTTGAGGGATTACAAGCTCCACGGTCTCGGCCACCTCACGAACCCGTTCTCATCGGAGGTTGATGATTGGCAGGGCGAGATCTGGATGGATCTGCTTACGCTCTCTGATGAAGAGATCATCGGGAAATACGCAACCTTCTATGCGATTTCCAAGCTCTCGGTGAGCACGGCGAATATTATGCCCCGCTTCTGGAGCCTGAATAAGGGCAGAGACTACAAGGAGCAGATCAAGCCGTTCAATTTCTTCCTTGTAGGATTCCACACGATGAAAGCGAAAAAGAAGATAATCAAGCCGCTGGCCCCCTTCTCTCGCAATTATCAGGAGATTGTGCATAAGCCATTCGTCGATTACGAATCGGGCGAGCTTATCGAAGGTGTGCGGTATTTCAAGCCATTAAGTTCGACGATTTTGCAGTATGTGATGCATCCCGAATACAAATTTAATGGTAATGTGGGGTTTTTGAGACGAAAAGAGGTTCGTGCTGATGGGATTGTATATATCGGGAAGGAGGCGAATAACATCGATGAAGAGGCGATTGGGGTGAAAAAACCGCAGATTTTGAAATTTATTCGTTAAGAGATTAGCAAATTTCCGATTTTATTATAATTTTTAACAAAGGACTTGACACCTTATTGTTACCTAACCGCATTAATTTCTCACGATATAGTAATTAATTTATAAATAAAAATTAAGAAAATGTTGGGGGATTACTACGACGAATAAATCATTGGTTGATATAATATTGCCATATTTTAGGGCATTGGCGGATATTTCGACAATAATCATGTTTATTTTGACAATAACGACAATATTTGGTTTGTCGGGAATCTATTCATATTTCGATAATGGTGATGTATTCCTTTTGTCTAGTCAAGTTCCTCTCGTTATATGGACGGGATTTTTCCTAGTAATTCTTGCAATTATTGTTTATTTCAAGGCCGAAAAAACATGCAATTATCCCAGAGCATTAATTGGATGCGGAATTTCTGCGAACGGATATGATGATATTTCCGAATATCAATACAATGATGTTAATTGGGTAATTCAAGCGCCAAGAGTGCCCCGTTGGTATTCAGAAAGTGAATATTACCGGGATTTACCGGATAGAATTTTAGTTAAAACTCCCCCGAAATGTTCTAAGTGCAAGACCGAATTAGAACAAAAGAAATCCTTGTTATACGGATATTTTTTAAAATGTCCAGATTGCGGATTTTCAAAATGGAATTCACATCATTATTATGAGGATGCAGAACGGGTTAAAAAAATTGCAAAAAGAGATATCGAACAAGAAGTTAAAACGATTTTGGAGGGAGTAAATCATTAAAATCCGTTGAATTATCGAATTTTTTCTTATGATTAGTCGATCACAATTTGGAACTATCTATAACCCCAGACACATTTTTACTGGTATGAGATTCATTTTAGCAAAAAATATTTATATAAAGCGCATATATTGAACGGTTTTCATGACCGATTGTGAAAATATGACTACTCAAGAAAAGTATGATTTCATTTTTACTCCTCAACCGGATTCAAGGTTAATAGATTCAAGGTTCGATTGGATTGAAAAAAGTTTTTTAGGTGATATCCAGACATATATTGACGGAATTCATATTTTTATTGAAAGGAATAAAAGAAAAGATTATAGCGATGATCTGCCGAGAGGTGGAGGGAATATTGCAGTTCCCATGATTATTTGTTCAGGTTTGGAGTTAATATCCTCTTTATTTGCTGGAAAATCAAAATTAAAGGATAATAAGGCACAAAATAATTATGATGCAACAGCAAATGTGGAAACGTTCGTTAAGAAGTATTTTCCAGGCGATTCCAAAAAGTTTCCAAGAATATTCTGGGATGGCATAAGAAATGGGATCATGCATACATTCCAACCAAATTTTTATTCTTTTGATTACAAGGGGATCGAATATAAAATAAATTATATCTTCTTTGTAGAAGATCGGTTGCAATCGCACATCCGTATTGAAGGTAAACAAATACTTATTTTTATAAATAGCCTTGAGTTATTCGTAGTTCTTAAAAATGCCATTGAAAATTATAAAATCGACTTAGAAAAAAATGAGGAACTACAAGACAAATTTATCACTGCTTGGGAAAATTACGAAGAACCATCAACTATTAAAAGTAGTAGTAAGCTCAAATATCATGAGGCTCTAGATATTTTGAAAAAATCTGAAAATTCACCTAGTATAATCTTTGGTGGTTCAGACAATAATTTACAATCAACTTAATACAGAGATAAAATACACTTATTTGCACACTCGATGAATAAATCTCACTTCTCCACTGGAAATAGACCCCTGCTTTTAGGGTCTATTACTATAACCCTTGAAGAAAATGCGAGGGGTGGGATTCGAACCCACGGACACCTTCGTGACTGGATATCTTAGTCACGGGCTTATGACCCTTTTTTGGCTCTTAAGTCCAGCGCCTTTGGCCGACTTGGCTACCCTCGCACAAAATTACATACAAGATCCGATGCCTTTTTACTTGATAATATCTTAAGTCCAGCGCCTTTGGCCGACTTGGCTACCCTCGCCGGATAGTACACATCGCATCGGGACGCAAATAAACCTTGGCTCCCTTCAGGGAGATTATCCCTGCGGCGCTGGAATGCGCCGGGGTGTCTCCCGATCATACGATGGCAAAATACGCAACAAAGGAGAGTAAAAAGGCGAAGAGCAGGATGCCCAGCGCCAGGGGAAGCAGGAAAGAGAGCATGCCGTTGACGGTGCTCGCAAGCTGGGAGACGCGGTGCGATCCGAAGACCACGATATCCTCGCACCATGCCGTGGACCCCGCCACCTCCGCGGCCGAGCAGTCCTCCATGGCGTTCCTGACGGCTTCTTCCACGAAGGGAAGGATCTGTTCTACCGGCACCCGGAATCCCACCGGGTTCTTACCGCTGATCGTGTTGACCACATGGGAATCGGTGGTCATGATCTCGCACTCATCCACCAGCTCAAGGATGTGACCACGGATCGCTTCTCGCACCCCGCTCTGCATATTGTTTCCGTCAAAGAGCACGTATGCGGTATACTGCCCGCCCACCCTGACCACCATCGCCTGGATGCCGAGATCGCCGAAGCCCTCCTCGCGTGAAAAGGGGAGCAGCTGGTGGGAGAAGCCCACACGGGCGGCATGCTGCGCCTCGTGCTTTGACGCCTCCGTGGCCATGGCGCACGCCCGCATGTACTCGTAGGCGATGGGGGAGGCGGGCATCACTGGATCGGTGATGTCCACCATGCAGTTATGCGCATCGACAAACAGCACATTCTCGAAGTGGCGGCGCCCCTCGAACATGATGGCGAGGCCGATGGAGTAGTCCAGGTCCTCAGTCTTTTCCGGGGAGCGGGTGCTCACCATCAGGATGGAATCGCCAAACACCTGGGCGAGCACCTGGACACTCTCCACCTCGTACCGCAGGGACTTTGTGGCCGTCGTGTGGAAGGGGAGATCCCGGTAGGATGTGCGCACCGCATCGATGAGTTTCGGTATCTCGCTCTCCGAGACCAGATTGAAATCGTGGGTTGCACACCCGTGGGCGACAAGGGTGTTGCCGCCCATCCCGTCGTGAAGGATTTTGGGCAGATTTCCCCCGCCAACATCGCCCATCGGCCCGGGATGAACGTTAGGCACGGTAAAGGTGAAGGGCTCCTTTCTGTCACGGTTGAAGAACAGGCTCGCCTGCGGGACATAGACCGCCTCCCCGATTTCCCTGAAGTATTCATCCAGTGTCTTTGATCCGTCCGTGATATGGGCGATGAACGCGTTGATGAAATTGAGGGCGCTGATATTGAAATTGCGCTTCATGGGACGTTCGACCAGCCAGATAAAGAGCAGGATCGCCCCGCCGAAGACCAGGTGCATCAGGAGCACGAACAGGATAAACGGCGCATCGAAAAAGAAGCTGGCCGTGAACATGGCGACAAGACTCTGCGTGAGCGCCGCGGGAACCATCTTTGACACCCGGTAATCCACGATCGCCGTCAGCACCAGCAGGCGTATGGCAAAGATGACCCCGAGCGAGATGGAATAGAGCAGGCTGAAAACCCCCTCCACAACGAAAAGGATGGGGGAGAGACTGATGATGATGCCAAAGACCATGCAGGACATCGCCAGCATGGCAGAGCGGTTCTTCTTGATGCTCTTGCCCGAGATATGCACCAGGGGCATGGTCAGGAAGAATCCTGCCAGTGCGGGGATGATGTAGCCCATCGTCCCGAAGAAGAGAAGCCACTGGTCGGTGCGAAAACTCGCACCATCAATAACCAGACCGAGGACCAAAATGATGCCGATCGAACGCTGCCAGGAAGGTGCCGCAAAAAGGTACCTGGAGAGACTCTCGATTTTGACGTCGCTCATGCCCTGTCCATCCCCGCTTCATTCATTCGTGGTTCATCGCCGGTCCCTGATCGGTGGAACCCGTCACGTTCCTTTCGACCCAGGCCCGAATAACGCCCCCTATTCCGGTCTGCCTCAGCATTCCTCCATGGAGAGGTCACCGAACCGGGCGCGGTAGCGATCCTCCATGCGCTGCCAGTCAGGAAGGTTGGTCTGGCACCCCACCTGTTCGACCGCAAATGAAGCCGCCACCGTGCCTATTTTTGCGCAGGTGAGGGAAGGATACCCTTTGCGGAAGGCGGAGAGGAACCCCGCCCTGTACGCGTCCCCTGCGCCGGTCGGGTCGGCGAGATTCACCGGCACCGCAGGCACATACCGGCGCACCCCCTGTTCATAGAGGAGGCTTCCCTCTCCTGACAGGGTGCAGACGACGAGGGGAATACGGGCGATCAATTCCTCGAGCCGGACCCCCATCGTCTCGCACATCCCCCGGATCTCGTGCTGGTTGGCAAACAGGATGTCGATATTGGCGCAGATCGCATCGAGTTGCTCTCTGGAATACCGCATGAGATCCTGGCCCGGATCAAATGATGCGAACCCGCTCTTCTCCACCACACGGACATTGAAGTCCGGATCCGCGGTCGCCATGTGCACGAAATCGAGGCGCGGGGCATCCATATCCTTGAACCTGTTTGATGCGCCCCACTCGAAAAAGGTCACCTGGTCGCCGTCCTGGTCATTGAACATGTACGCCGTCGCCGTGCGGGCGTCCTTTTCCACAAAGAACTGCCTGGTGATGCCCAGACGGTCCATCCAGCGGTCATATTCGCTTCCCGCAAAATCCCCGCCCACGGCGCTTACCAGCGTGCACTGCTCCCCGAGCATTGAGATTCCTGCAGCGATATTCGCCGCACCTCCCCCGAAATAGACCTGGTGGTCAAGCACGAAGGTGGACGCGTGGCGGTTCGGGAGGTGGGGGACAAGGAAGATATGGTCAATGGCCGTGTGCCCCACCACAAAGATCATAGTTCCTTCACGTCCTGGACCTTGAGCGGCACATCGCGCAGCGCCTTTCCGATAACCGATTTGGCAATCCGGATGGCGTGCTCCTGTGAATCCGCACGAAAGACCTTCATCTCGAGCAGAAGCCCGACCAGTGCGGTATTTGCCACAAGAAGTCCGCTATTCAGTTCATTTTCACAAAATGGGCATTCAAGCTGCCCGATTTCAATCTCGACGTACTTTGCGCTGGGATTAAGCCGCTTTCCCGCCTCGCTGATCGCAATCCCGATGGCATCGTCGAGCGTCTTGGCGTCTTTAATAATCCACGCTGATTCCAGAGTGATAAGATAATCCGGCATTTTTACCTCATTTATCGCAAAAGCCAGCTGTACCATTCATTATATGTGCATCCCATATGGGCGTTTCTTTTCACGCACCGGCCCCATCCATGCATCCGGGCCATCCGGGAGGCGAGTAATGGACCCCTGCCCTCTCCTCGCTCAGGGATGGTGAAGCCGCCGTACTCCATGCCCTCTCCCGGCAAAAATAAGGGAACCGGGGCCGATCAGAGGAACCCTCGCGCTTCCAGGACATCCCATGCGTTCTGCGCCACGGTGGTGGCCTGGCTGATCGCCTCGCCAAGCTTGACCGACGCGGGGCCCCAGCTGTCACTCTCGATAAGGCTGATTGCTTCATTGAGTGCATCAATCGATTTTTTAAATTCGGCGGCCCCGGTAGCCCGGTGACCGAATTCTATCTCGTTGCGCACAAGGTCCATCAGCGAGATCAGCATCCGCCTTGCACCCAAGAGCTCGGCGTCCTTATAATCGGTCAGCGTCATTACCAGCTGTGACGTGACGATGAGTTCTGACTTGGCGCGTTCGCCGAACTGATAATGCAGCAATGCGTCTTTCGACTCCATACTCATACTACAGGTGGCGCATATATAAAAGTGGGCGGGGGGGACCGTCCCCGCGTATCAAACGGTTTCGCCCTTATTTCGACTTCAGGCCCATAACGCTCTTGCGGCTCCGCTTGATGCGCCTGCGCACGCGCTTGTCGACCATGCTTCCACCGCGCCCGCGGGCACCCCTGCCCCTGCGGCGTCCGCGCCCCTGATCTTCCGCTTCACTCGACATCGCCTTTTTCAGGGTAGATCCGGACTTGAACCGCTGGTTCGGACCGGGTTTTTTGTAGGCTCCCTCCTTCTGGGGGACAAGCCTGATCTGTCCTTTCACTCCCTTGACCTGTACCCATTTTGTCGTACCTGTTTTTCCCATAGAACAACTCCCTATGAATTTGAGCAAGTAGGTTGATAAATATACCCTCAGGAGCAGAACATCCTGCCATGCGGGGCATGACAGGGCGCGTCCCGGCCCCGCTCAGACCATCTGCTGCAGCTCCCGCTTCAGCAGTTCACTGATCAGTTTGCCGTCCGCTTTGCCCCTTGCCTCCTTCATGACCACACCCATGAGCGGCCCGAGTGCGCCCATGCCCCGTTCCTGTATGAACTCAGCGCGAGTGGAGAGGATATCCCGAATAAGGGCCACGAGTTCCTCTTCGCTCATGGCTGGTGCAACCTGCCTGATCGCGTCATCGATACGCGATCCCCCGCACATCGCGGAAAGAACGCCGGGAATCGCCTCCTTTGCAAGGGTCCCCGACTCCGCGCGGGTGAGGACTTCAATGATGGCGTCGTCATCGAGGCGGTCGATGTCGACTCCTTCGCGGCTCAGTTCACGCAGCGTCCCCAGCAGGGTGCGGGCGGTGAGGGTCGGTTTCACCCCGCCTTCCACGGCGCGCTCGAACGCCCCTGCCTTCTCCGAATATGCCACCTGGCGGGCAAGCGCTACATCAAGGCCAAGATCCGCCACAAAACGCTCCGCTTTCGCGGAAATAAATTCTGGCAGCTCTATTCCATCCCAGCGTTCCGGGGAAACGGGCACCGGGAGAACGTCCGTTTCAGGATACATCCTCGCCGCACCGGGCAGGGGCCGCATGTAGGAGGTACTTCCTTCTTCGAGCATTTTGCGCGTCTCTTCGGGAACGCCCTCGAGAGCGAGCGCTGCTCGCCACATCACCTGCGTTGCCGCACACAGGGCGCGGTCCTTCGATGCGGCGACCAGCACCACACAGTCACCCTCCCCGGCACCCACGAACTCCCTCAGACGCGCCACCTCCTCTGCCGTCACCCCGTAGGCGGGCAGTTCATCGGTATGGAAGATCCCTCCCACACCGCACTTCTTGGCGTAGTCGGCCATCTCGCTCCCGAGCCTCCTTCCGGGCTGGATTTCCCGACCCACCAGCCCATCGAACCCGCGGAGCACGACTGCTGCAATAAAGTTCGCCTTTTTCAGGATCGTGGATTTCGTATCGGCGAAGAGACTGGTGACCACGACCGGCTCGGGGTTCACGGAAGCGTCCCTGCGGTGGAGCTCGTCCCGTATGCCCAGCAGGTTTACCTGACGGGCAGTCTCGCGCCGCACGACCTCGTCGATCAGGTCGAGTTCCTGGACCCCCTTGATCTCCACCCGCGCGCCTTTGGCGATCGAGATATTGATGTCCTGCCGTATCGTGCCGATACCCCGTTTCACGCACCCTGTCGAGCGTAAAATCATCCCGATGGTGCGGGCCACCTCCTGCACCTGCTCGGGCGTGTGCATATCAGGGGCGGTCGTGATCTCGACCAGAGGGATACCCAGGCGGTCGAGCGAGAAGGTGTCCCCCTCCACCCGCTGGGCGGCCTCTTCCTCCAGGCAGACTGTCTCGATCCTCGCGCCTCCGGGTATTGATCCGTTCAGGGCAACGAGCGCCGTGCGCTGGAACCCGCTGGTATTCGACCCGTCGATCACCAGCTTGCGCATCACATGGACCTGTTCGACCGGCGTCATGCCCGTCATCTTTGCAACGGTAAGTGCGATGGAGAGGGCTTCTGGGTTGAGGGGGGCGGGAGGCTCCTCATCATTTTCGACGAGGCATGTGGTATCGTAGGTGTAGTAGGTGAACCTGCGCATCACCTTCATCTCCTCTTTTGCCGCTCGGTCGATCTCGCCCATCTCGCTCTCCGTAGCCCGGAGATAACGGAAAAATTCGCCGGTCCGCTCCTCGAAATCCCGGAGCGCGGTGGGGCATTGGCAGAAGAGCTTTTCCTTCGTGTTCAGCTGCTGGTGTATCTCGATGCCGGCCTTTAGCCCGAGTTTCTCAAAATCCATTGCACGAACACCTCCTGATCTCTCCGCGGAGATTGGTGCGCATCAGCCGCCTCACCTCGCCCGCATCATCATGCTGCCCCAGCACCCACATCAGCTTGACCAGCGCAACCTCCGGCAGCATGTCCTCTCCCTCGATGACGCCGAGAGCGAGGAGATCCCGCCCGGTATCGTAGACGCGATCGCAGACCCGTCCGTGCAGGCATTGCGAGGTCATCACCACGTGGCACCCTCCCTCGATCAGGTCTCGGAGCGCACCGATGCATGCGGTGGAGACATGGCCAAGCCCGGTACCGGCGAGTACGAGCCCCCGGCAGCCCTCGAACCGTGACAGGACATCGGCCGGCATCCCCGGGTAGAAGGTGACCAGCCCCACCTTTTCCTCGATCGTATCGTGCAGCGCCACCTCAATGCCGCCCCGCCGAACGGCATCATCTCCAAGGCTGACCTCAAGAGAGGGATAGTCCACATACCCCAGCGGCAGCATGCCTATGCTGGCGAAGGCATCGCGACGCGAGGTGTGCATCTTTCGCACCTTTGTCGCACGGTGCACGGCACAGCGATCATCGTTGGTGCTGGCATGCATGACCACGGCGACCTCGCCGAGATCGCTCAGCGCCGCGCTCGCGCTGCACAGCGCATTCATGACATTGTCACTGCTCGGCCGGTCCGCAGAACGCTGGGAGCCGACAAATATCACCGGTACCGGCGTTTCAAGCATGAAACTGACCGCAGAGGCCGTAAACGACATCGTATCCGTCCCGTGGGTGACGATCACGCCCTTCGCCCCGTTCCGGATCTCCGCATAAATGCTGCGCGCCAGATCGATCCAGAGGGAGGGCGTCATGTTCTCCGAGAGGATGCTGGCGATCTGGTGCGCCCTGAACTGCGCGATCTCGCCAAGCCGGGGTATAGCGCGGAGAATGTCATCCGCGTCGAACTGGCTGGTGACCGCCCCGGTGCGGTAATCGATCCTGCTGGCGATGGTCCCCCCCGTGGAGAGAATGGCAAGTTCGGGAAGATCAGGATTCTGCTCCACCGTCGGCGTGACCGGGGGCTGCAGCTGCTGCCTGCGAATTTCAATGATGGATGAGGGCCCGATCCCGATATTGTAGCCGCTATCCAGTTTGATGACCGCCCTGCCGTCGCGTGTCGTAATGAACGTACCTTCAAGCTCGGCACCGCCGTAGCGGCAGGTTACGCGATCGCCTGCGTTCAGTGCTCCGGTGATGCTACCAGCCTCCGTGCCTGTGCAATCATCGCTGCCTGTGCTGTGTCAATGCGTATCCGTACCATGGAGATCCACTCCTCATCATCGCTACACTGTTTCCTGCGCGATTCGATCGCTGTAGCGGTCGCCTCCGGGGCCGGCCCGCCGGGTGTTCGCCGAACCGAAACGCCATATCCGGGATCGAGGGCTGCGGCAATCCGTGCGTCGGTAAGGCCCCGTTCCGTGAGCGACAGGCCGGCCATTTCCCTCGCCGCCTCCTCGAGCGACTCAAGGTCGAGCGTTCCCTTGCGGACTGCACGCCCCACGATGCCATGGGCGGTCCTGAAAGGAAGCCCGAACTCCCGGACCATCACATCGGCGAGCTCGGTTGCCGTGGAAAACCCTTTCCCGGCCTCCTGTGCCATCCGCTCCGTATTGAATTCCGCGGTTTCCAGCATGTCCTTGAGCAGGAGAAGGGCCCTTCCCGTCTCTCCCACGCTGCGCCAGAGATGCGGAGTCAGCTCCTGCATGTCCCGATTGTAGCTCATGGGCAGCCCCTTCATAATGGTGAGCGCACTCACAAGATTCCCGTTCACGGTACCGGCTTTTCCCCGCATGATCTCGGCGGTATCGGGGTTTTTCTTCTGGGGCATAATCGAGCTGGTGGAGCAGTAGGGATCGGCGAGGTGCACAAAATCGACAAACGAAGAGCTCCAGAGCACCAGCTCCTCGCACATCCGGCTCACCGTGGTCATTGCCAGCGTGCAGGCGCTCATCGCTTCCAGCGCAAAGTCGCGTGCCGATACCGCATCCATCGTGTTTTCGGCAATCTTCGCAAACCCGAGAGAAGCAGCGGTCTCCTCCCGTCCGATAGGATATCCGGTCGAGGCGAACGCCGCCGCTCCGAGGGGACATTGGTCGACGCGGGCGACGCATTCCCGGATGCGATCGAAATCGCGCCCGAACGCCTGCTCGTAGGCAAGGAAATAGTGGGCGAGGGTCGTCGGCTGTGCATGCTGGAAGTGGGTGAAGCCGGGCATGATGCTCTCTTTGTGCCGGTCCGCCAGCGTGATCAGGAGGGTGCGAAGCCTCACCAGCGCACCCAACTGGCGGATGAGCTCTTCCCGCAGCCGCATCCGGAGGCAGGTCGCCACTTCATCGTTGCGAGAGCGTCCCATGTGAATACGGCCACCATACTCCTGGCCTACACGTGCGATGAGATGCGCCTCAATACCCGCATGGATATCTTCGTAGCGATCGTCGAACACGTCCTCGGGAAGGCCCTCATCGAGCAACTCCAGCAGGACCGCCATGATCGCCCGTGCTGCCCCCGGATCAATGATGTCCCGTTCGGACAGCATCAGCAGGTGCGCGATATCCACGAGAATATCCGCGTCAGCTATCCAGCGATCCGCCTCCATCGAAGAGAGAAATTCCATCACCTGCGGTGGACGCGCATCGCCGAGCCGGCCCGTGCGAAGGGGATCTCCAGGCATATCTATCGTCTCCTGATCAAATACTTGCGCCGGGAGTGATTAATAGCTCGCATTTTCCCGCACAGGAGAGGGATTTTTGCGAAAGGAGACGTATAGTATCCTTCGTGCGCGGACCATACCGCACATGTCCGACTGATTTCCCCTAAGGTATCACATTCGTATACTTATTGTATCAATTATTAATCATAAATAGTAATATAAGGCCATTATTATTGGCACATGCGATAGTGATATATAGCGATGCACGAAATCTTGATGTATCATATAACTCCGAGAGGAACGTGTATGAACAGGATACAAGGAATAGTCGTGGTAGCCGTCCTCCTTGCGGGACTGGCGCTTGTGTGCGGGTGCATCTCCGCCCCCCCCTCCGGCGATGAGACGCTGACCGAACTGCGGATCGGGTATCAGCCCAGCACCCACCAGATGGCACACATGACCGCGTTTGAAAAGGGCTGGTGGCAGGAAGACCTGGCACCGCTCGGCGTACAGACCGTAACTGACAGAGAGTTTCCCACCGGTGCGCCGGAGATGAGCGCGATGGTTGCCGGTGAGCTCGACATCGCCTACGTCGGTGCGGCACCCTTTGTGGCTGCGGTGGCAAACAGCGATCTCGATGCAAAGATCATTGCCGGCACCCAGACCCAGGGCTCGGACCTGGTGCTGCGACCCGAAGTGCCATATAGCAGCCCAGAGGATCTCCGTGGGCTGACCATTGCCACCTTCCCGCCCGGGACAATCCAGGACACGCTGCTTCGCGACTGGCTCAAACAAAACGGCCTTCAGCCTGATGTGGACGTGACCATTCGGGGTATGGGCCCCGGCGATGCCATCACCGCCATCTCGGCGGGCCAGGTTGATGGCGTCTTCCTCCCACACCCCTCACCGACCATTATTGCGGATGCAGGAAACGGCAGAACGGTTGTCCAGTCGGGCGCGATGTTCCCCAACCACGCCTGCTGCGTGCTGGTGGCGAGCGGCGACCTGATCCGAAACCACCCCGACGTGGTAGATCAGATCGTTCGCACGCACATCAGGGCCACGGAATACAACAAGGAGCACCCTGATGAAGCCGCGGAGATCTTTGCCGCTAAGATTGGTCAGGATGTCAACGTGATCAAACAATCGCTCAGTGAGTGGGACGGCACATGGATATCCGATCCGCATGTCATCGAGGACTCGGTGGTGAGTTACAGCCAGGTGCAGTACGAGCTCGGGTACATCGAAAAACCGCTGACCGCGGAGGATCTCTTCGACACATCGTTCTATGACCGGGTGTCGTCAGAATCCTGACCTCATCCTTTTTTGCCAAAAGGCAACCTTTAATGGATTGCCGAAGAAAAAATGGTGATCCATTCTCCGCACCATCCTGCGGTATGGCAACCACGTGAAGGAAATGGTAGGGACAACGAATCCATGGATGCCAAGCGAACCCACACCCTGCGAAATAGACTGCTTCCCGTCCTGTCGATCACCGCTGTCGTGATCATCTGGCAGCTTGTTGCGCAATTCATCGTCCAGAACAGAAATCTCCTCCCAAGCTTCACCGATGTCCTCGGTGCTTTTCTCGTGCTCCTCGAGAGCGGAAGGCTGGCCTTTGACTTTGGAACAAGCCTGATGCATTTCGGCATCGGCGTCGGTGCAGCTCTTCTCATCGGCATCCCCCTCGGCATGGCCATGGGATGGTTCCGGGATATGAACACCGCGGCAAACCCCATCATTGAAATTTTAAGGCCAATCCCGCCACTGGCGTGGATCCCCTTTGCGATCATCTGGTTCGGGCTCACCCCGGTTGCCGCCGGATTCATCGTGTTCGTCGGGGCGTTCTTTCCTGTGCTTGTCAACACCTATTCCGGGTTCAAAGGGGTTCCGAAACTCTTTGTCGAGGCTGCACGGGTGCTGGGCTGTACAAGCCCCACCCGGCTCATCCGGTATGTCGCATTGCCTGCGGCGATGCCCTCCATTGCCGCGGGAATCAGGATTGCCATGGGGGTGGGGTGGATGTGCCTGGTTGCCGCGGAACTGTTCGTCGGGGGGCGATACGGCCTTGGCAGGCAACTGTGGGTGTCCTACAGCCTCCAGCAGATGTCCAACGTGGTGGTTTATATGCTTCTTCTGGGCATTCTCGGCCTGGCGATTGACGTGCTCTTCCGGCGGTATGTCGATGGAAAACTGCTCAAATGGCGGACGGGCGAGGTGGTATAGTCGATGAGCAAACTTTCCATCGATCATGTCTCGAAGGTCTTTGAAAAGAACCATGGAGAGGTCACCATAGCCCTCGACGACATCTCCCTCGAGATCGAGGACAAGGAGTTTGTCTGCTTTGTGGGACCCTCCGGATGCGGGAAGACTACGCTACTGCGCATCATCGCAGGCCTTGATACGGCGACCTCGGGGGAGGTCAGGCTGATGGATATGCCCATCAGGGGGCCTGATCCGAAGCGGGGCATGGTGTTTCAGGAGTACTCGCTCTTTCCCTGGAGAACCGTGCAGGACAACATCACCTTCGGCCTGGAGATGCGCGGGGTGCCGAAGGCAGACCAAAAAACAACTGCCGACACCTACCTGAATATGGTCGGCCTTGCGCAGTTTCGGGGGGCCTACCCATATGAACTCTCCGGCGGCATGCGGCAGCGCGTGGCCATCGCCAGGGCGCTCGCAAACGAACCGGATGTGCTCCTGATGGATGAGCCGTTCGGTGCCCTTGACGCCCAGACACGCAATGCCATGCAGCGCGAACTGCTCGAGATCTGGGAAGAGACCCAGAAAACCATTCTCTTTGTCACGCACAGCGTCGACGAGGCGGTCTTTTTGGCGGACCTGATTGTGATCTTGAGCCCGCGGCCAGGAAGGATCTGCGATATCATCAGGGTCGATCTCGCCCGCCCGCGGGAGAGGACAAGTCCGGAGTTTGCCGGAGTGCGGCGGTACGTGCTAGGGCTGATGAACAGCTGTCAGCTCTCCCAGTAAGGTTTAATTAGCTATACTTCCATTTTTTAAAGCACGTTATAAACGCGAGGAGTTCGTTTCGATGGTCAGAAAACCCGCCAAAATGTACAGGAATATCTCCAAAAAGGCATATACTCGAAGAGAATACATGGGAGGGGTGCCCGGGAGCAAAATTGTCCAGTTTGATATGGGCAATCTCCGGGAGGATTTCCCGGTCGCGATCTCGATTCTCGTGGATGAGGCCTGCCAGATCCGCCACACCGCGCTCGAAGCCGCCCGTGTGAACGTAAACAGGAAACTCGTCAAGGATATCGGGAGAATGAACTTCCACTTCAAGCTTCGCGTCTTCCCCCACCATGTACTCAGGGAGAACAAGCAGGCGACCGGTGCAGGAGCAGACCGTGTGTCGGAAGGTATGCGCCTTGCATTCGGAAAAGCGGTGGGTACTGCCGCCCGTGTGCAGGCCAGGCAGAAGATCTTTACCGTCTACACGAGCGAAGCAAATGCGGAGAGGGCCAAAAACATCCTGAAACACGCCGGGTATAAACTCCCCTCGCCGACCCGTGTGGTCGTCGAAAAGGCCAAATCAATCTCCTGATACTTTTTTCCCATTCCTCCGCCTGACATTTGTCTCATCCATTCCCGGTGGGAAGAAATTATGTACTCGCAGCACGCCAGTACTATGCGATGGCAGAAACCGCAGGTACCGCGCTCTTTGAGGCAATAGCCAGATCTACAGCGACCGCGATCAAGAGGGCAGAGATCGAGATGCCGCCCGATGTCCTCGCGTGCCTGCGGTGCGCCGTGGCATCGGAGCGCAATGAGATCGCAAGGCAGGAGCTGCACAATATCTGCGCAAATATCGAGGAGGCTAAGCGCCGGCAGATCCCCATCTGCCAGGACACGGGGGTCATGGTGGTGTACCTCACCCTCCCGCCCGAAATTCCCTTTTCGGCGCAGCTCAGCGACGCGATCGCGGAAGGTGTGGCGCGGGCCACCGTCGACGTCCCCCTTCGCCCCAATGTGGTCGACCCGATTGCACGGCACAACACGGGCACCAACACCGGGCAGGGCATGCCGGCAATCCATGTACAGCCGGGCGACCGCATGACGGTGACCATCATCCCCAAAGGGGCCGGATCAGAAAATGTCTCCAGAATCGCCATGCTCCTCCCCTCACAGCAGAATGAGATCATCCGTTTTGTGGCGGAAACGATGCTGCTCGCCGGTGGAAAACCCTGCCCCCCGGTCGTGCTCGGGGTGGGGATCGGCAGCACGTTCGACGGGGTTGCGGCGCTCGCAAAAGAGGCATTGCTGCAGCCCATCGATGAGATGGACCCGTTCGAACAGGCGATCTGCGATGCGGTCAACAGACTTGAGATCGGGCCGATGGGGCTCGGCGGCACCACAACCGCCCTTGCCGTCAAGGTGAAAAAAGCGGACTGCCATACGGCGTCCCTTCCCGTGGCCGTGAATGTGCAGTGCTGGGCCTGCAGGAGAGCAACCGAGACGATCGAGGTGCCCTGATGGATCTTGTCACCCCCCTGGGAAACGAGGTGCTCGAGCTGCGGGCAGGCGAGCGGGTCCACCTCTCCGGCATCGTCTATACGGCGCGCGATGAGGCGCATCTCCGGATGAAAGAGGAGGGGATACCCTTTGACCCAAAGGGCGCGGCGATCTACCACTGCGGCCCTGTGATTCAGAACCAGACCATCATTGCGGCCGGCCCCACCACCTCCGCCCGCATGAATGCCTGCAGCAAGTTCCTGATCGATCGGGGTGTGAAAGCGCTGATCGGCAAAGGCGGCATGGGGAGGGAGGTCGCAGAGCAGCTCTTCGGCCGCGGCGTCTACCTGGCATTTACTGGCGGGTGCGCCGCCCTTGCCGCATCGCGGATGCAGCTGAAGGGAGTATATTTCGAGGACCTTGGGATGGCCGAAGCGGTGTGGGCGATCGAACTCGATCAGCTCCCCCTGGTGGTGGGCATCGATTCCCACGGCGGCGATCTCTTCGATCGGGTGATGCGAAGGGCTTCGATGCGGTTCCGCAAGATGCGCCAACCAAAAGCGGGATTGTAGTCAGACTTCTCGTTACGGAACGGACCGATGCTTCGGGCGCGCAGCGTGCCGACATCGGGGTTTGCGCGGCAGGCCGGGAAGGAATCGATGAGGACACGCAGATATCATGATGATTAATAGTAATAAGATTCCAATATATTTACAGGATTTACCTCATGAAACTCGTCATTGATGAAAGCAGGTGTAAGGGATGCAACCTGTGCACGATGGTCTGCCCGTATCACATCTTTCAGGAGGGGGATCGCCTGAACGAACGGGGGATCATCGTTCCCAAGCTCGATCGGCCTGAACGCTGTCCTAACTGCCGTCTCCAGAAGCTCTACGGGCGACGGCTCTGCGGTGCCTGCGCACTGATATGTCCGGACCAGGCGATACGCTGGGAAGAGGAGAAACCCTACGAGAAGCACAAGGTGGTGATCGAGTATTGAGTAAAATCGAGTTCATGCAGGGCAACACGGCATGCGCAGAGGGAGCGCTCGCTGCCGGGTGCAACTTTTTTGGAGGGTATCCCATCACCCCCTCCACCGAGATCGCAGAACACATGGCGCGAAGGCTCCCAAAAAAAGACGGCGTATTCGTACAGATGGAAGATGAGATCGCAAGCATCGCCACGGTGATCGGCGCGTCATGGACCGGTGCGCGTGCGATGACCGCCACGAGCGGGCCCGGGTTTTCCCTGATGATGGAGAACATCGGCTACGCGGTCATGACCGAGACACCCTGCGTGATCGTCAATATCCAGCGGGGCGGGCCGAGTACCGGCCAGCCGACCATGGGCGCCCAGGGCGACATGCTCCAGTGCCGGTTTGGTTCCCACGGCGATTACAGCACCATCGCTCTTTGCCCCTCGAGCGTCCAGGAGATGTATGATCTCACCGTGAAAGCCTTCAATCTCGCGGACAGGTTCAGGGTACCCGTATTTGTGATGTCCGACGAGGTGATCGGGCACACGAGGGAGCGGATCACCATTCCCGACCATGTGGAGATCGTCCCCCGACGGCCGCTGGAAAAGGGCACGCTGCCCTTCCATGGGGGCGATGACGGCGTTCCGGGGTTCCCCGAATTTGGAAGAGGGCACGGGGTGCATGTGACCGGGCTGACCCATGACGAGCGGGGATATCCCGAGGCAACCGACCCTCACATCCATGAAACCCTCGTGCGACGGCTTGTTTCCAAGGTGGAATCAGCACGCCATGATATCGCCGACTATGAGGTGGTGAACCCGGATGCGGAGACAGTGTTCGTCACCTACGGCCCGCCCACCCGGACGGTGAAGCAGGTCATGCACGATCATCCCGACGAGCGGGTGGGCCACCTCCACCTGAGGATCGTATGGCCGTTTCCCGAACGCCTCCTGAAGATCTTCACCAATGCAAAGACCTTCATCGTTCCCGAAATGAACATGGGACAGATCGTGCGCGAGGTCGAGCGCCACACCTGTCTGCCGGTGATCAGGGTATCCAAACTGGGCGGAGAACTCCACACGCCCGATGAGTTGCAAAAACTGCTGGAGGGCCGGCCATGACGTTTATGGACTGGTACCGGGAGGACCGCCTCCCGCACATCTACTGCACAGGGTGCGGCAACGGCACCGTGATCAACTGCACACTGGAGGCGGTGGAGCAGATGGGATGGGCCGTCGACGATACGGTCTTCATCTCGGGGATAGGCTGCTCCTCACGTGCACCCGGCTACATCAAAACCGATTCGCTCCATACCACCCACGGAAGAGCCCTCGCCTTCGCCACGGGAGTGAAACTGGCAAATCCACGCCTGAATGTGGTGGTCTTTACGGGAGACGGCGACCTTGCAGCGATCGGCGGGAACCATTTCATCCACGCCTGCCGCAGGAACGTGGACCTGACGGTCGTCTGCATGAACAACATGATCTACGGGATGACCGGGGGGCAGGGGAGCCCCTGCACGCCCGTGGGCGCCATCTCGACGACCACCCCTTATGGTGCGGTGGAACCGGTATTCGACCTCTCCGAGCTGGCGGTGACGGCCGGCGCCAACTATGTGGCCCGCTGGACCTCCTATCATGTCAAGGAGCTGACGAAAGCCGTTAAGGACGGCCTGGAAACACCGGGTTTTTCCTTTATCGAAGCGCTCACCCAGTGCCCCACCGCCTACGGCAGACGCAACAAACTCCGCCAGGTCTCCGACATGATCAATTATATGCGCACCAACGTCATTTTGATCCAGAAAAAGCAGCGGATGCTCGAACGGGGCGAGGCGGTGCCTGAAGAGAAAATTCCCGTCGGAGAGTTCGTGCGGAGGAACAGGCCGGCCATGGGGGTGCCGAAATGAAACATGAGATCCGTTTTTCCGGATTCGGAGGACAGGGGATCATCCTTTCCGCGGTGATCCTCGGCCGGGCGGCAGCCCTCTACGACCACAACTACGCCGTGCAGACACAGGTGTACGGGCCCGAGGCCCGAGGAGGCGCCTCGATGAGCGCCGTGATCATCTCCGATCAGCCGATCCTCTACCCAGAGGTCACCGACCCCGGTATCTACGTGATCATGTCCCAGCAGGGATTCGAGAAATACGGGACCGATCCTGCACCAGGGTCGGTGATGCTCATCGATGCGGATCTCGTGCATTCCCGCCCCTCGTGCCCCTACTATGAGATCCGGTCGACCTCCGAGGCGAAGAATACGCTCGGGCGGGTTATCGTGGCCAATATCGTCATGCTGGGAGCGGTGGTTGCGGTCACCGGGGTGGTGAGCAGAGAGGCGATCGAAAAGGCAGTGCTGGACAGTGTTCCCAGGGGAACCGAGGAACTGAATATGAAAGCCCTCAGAAGAGGATTTGAACTGGGGGACAAGGAAGTGGAGACGAGATGAAACTGCTGGAATACGAGGCAAAGGAGATGTTTGTGAATCATGGGATCCCCGTACCTGACGGGGTGATCATCACCGAGGCGGAGGAGATGGCGCTTCACCTGCACAAGCTCGGGCCTGAGGTGGTGCTGAAGGCCCAGGTTGATGTAGGCGGACGCGGGAAAGCCGGGGGGATCCTGATGGCAAAATCCGAAGAGGCGATTGAGACGGCGAAACAACTCTTCGACGCCACCATCAAGGGGGTGCCGGTCGAAAAGATCCTCGTGGAGGAGCGCCTTCCCATCGAGCACGAGTACTACCTGAGCATCACCATCGACCGGGCGAGCAAGCAGTACCTGATTCTCTTTGCGGAGACAGGTGGCGTGGACATCGAGCAGACTGCGAGCCTGCGGCCCGATGCGGTCAGGAAAGCCGTGATCAATCCGCTCCTTGCGGACGTCCCCCCCTTCCTCCTTCGCCGCCTCATCGGCAAAGCCCCGAAAGAGATCGCTCCGGTCATCAACCGTCTCTACCATGTAGTTTGCGAAAAGGACGCACTCCTCGCCGAGATCAACCCGCTGGTCACGACCCCCGGCGGGGTCTTTGCCGCTGACGCCAAGCTCATCATCGACGACAACGCGCTTGCCCGCCAGGGCATCCATGTAAACCGGGACCAGACCGAGCGGGAGCGTGAAGCGGAACGGCACGGATTCTCCTATGTGGAGCTCGCCGGCAGCATCGGTGTTATCGGCAACGGGGCGGGGCTGACCATGGCAACCCTCGATCTTATCGAGCACTACCAGGGCAACGCGGCCAATTTTCTCGATGTGGGGGGAGGGGCAGGCCGGGAACGGGTGACCCACGCGGTGCGGCTCGTGGCGGGCATGCCCGATGTGCAGGTGATCGTGGTCAACCTTCTCGGCGGGATCACCCGCTGCGACGAGGTGGCAGAGGGAATCGTGGAGGCAGGGATCTCCCAGAAGGTGATTGTCCGGCTTGCGGGAACTAATGAAGAGGCGGGGCGAAAAATCCTGCGGGAACACGGGTACATGATGCTGGATACGATGGAGGAGGCGGTCAGGGCCGCAGTGGAGGCGGTACGATGATTTTCGGCAGCAAAGACGACGGTATCATCGTTCAGGGTGCCACGGGCACACAGGGTGCATTCCACCTCAACCTCATGAACGAGTACGCCCGAACGGTGGGCGGGAAGGGCGTGGTCGCCGGCGTCACCCCGGGGAAGGGTGGCCAGGAGGTACATGGTGTGCCCATCTACGACAGTGCCAGGGAAGCGCTTGATGCGCATGATGCCACCACGTGCGTGCTCTTCGTTCCCGGGAAGGCAGCTGGCGATTCCATCATGGAAGAGGCCGAAGCGGGCATCGAGCTCGTGGTCGCCATTACCGAACACATTCCGGTCCAGGACACCATGAAGGCGATCGCCTATGCCCGCTCCTTCGACTGCTGCGTCGTGGGGCCGAACAGCCCGGGCATCCTCTCTCCAGGAGAGATCAAGCTGGGGATCATGCCCGCCCAGCTCTTCTCCCGGGGGAACGTAGGAGTGATCTCACGGAGCGGGACGCTGACCTATGAGGTGGTCGACGAACTGACCCGTGCGGGGATCGGGCAGAGCACGGTGGTGGGAATCGGGGGCGATCCCATCATCGGGGAGACGTTTGTCGATGTACTCAGGCGCTTTGAAGAGGACCCCCTGACCGATGCGGTCGTGCTGATCGGCGAGGTGGGCGGGAACCTGGAAGAGGAGGGGGCCGCATCCACCGATCTTCCGATCGTCGCATACATTGCAGGGAAATCAGCCCCGCCGGAGAAACGGATGGGCCATGCCGGCGCCATCGTCGAGGGGGGCGAAGGGGACGCGGCCTCCAAGATCAAAAGGATCGAGGCGCTCGGTGTCCCCGTCGCCTCAAAACCCTCTGAGATACCCTCCCTGGTGAGAGACCTCCTATGAACGAGCGGCTCCTGATGCAGGCAGCGTTGCAACTCGCCCCGGAAATCGGGGCGAAAGCCATCGTCTCATTTACCAGCCCGTATGATATCGAGTCGGCGGTGCCGATCATCTGGGTGCAGGGCCTCCAGCTCGACGTGCTGAAAGACCTGACCATGTCCGACATCCTCGAGGTCTCCGAGAGCCATCTCCTCGACGCCGCGGTCCAGATCTACCTCTCACGGCAGTTCGAGGAGGGGCGGGTGATAGGCGTGTTTCCCTACGCGCTGCTCATCTACGATATCAAAGAGGGAAAAGATTTCATCAGCGTCAAGGATTTCGAGGATATCGCCTCCCGGGACGTTATGCATGCGGTACTCACCTTAGCGCTGGAGATCGCCCACGAGGGAAGGGAGGGGCACCCAATCGGAACGGCCTTCATCATCGGGAACGCCAATGCCATCCTCGCCCGGTCCCACCAGGCCATCCTCAACCCCTATCATGGTCAGCCTTCTGAGTACCGCAATCTCAAGAACAGAGATAACTGGGAGAGCATCAAGGAGTTTGCCCAGCTCGACGGCGTCTTCGTGGTGGATGCGGAAGGCTGCATTCTCGCTGCGGGGAGGTATCTCGATGTCAATGCCAGCTCGGTCCAGCTTCCCGGCGGCCTCGGCGGGAGGCACCGGGCGACTGCGGCCATCACCAGCGATCTTCCCGTGGTGGGGATTACGATATCAGAGAGCGGCGGAACATTGAGGGTGTTCCGGGAAGGCGAATGCAAACTCTCCATCAGGTCCGACGTGCGCCTGAAAAATACCACATAATCCTTTTTGTCTGCCGCCTTATCCTGCATCTGCAGGGTGCGTCGATCAAACGTGATGCACTGCCCCCAAATCGAGCCGAAAAGCCTTGAAAGTATCTCATTCGGGAAGTATCCCCGAAGGAAACGGTTAAATGAATTATCATCAATTTTACTAGTACTATCCCGTGGATTTTTGAGGGCTGACATGAAGCGCAATATCCGTATAGAAACACTGCAGCAGGTACCGATAGACCAGCAGCGTATCGAACTTGCGGAACGCAAGGGGATCGGGCACCCGGACAGCCTTGCCGACGGCATCGCCGAGTCTATCAGCCGTGCGCTCTCCAGAGCATATCTCGAAGAATGCGGCGCAGTGCTCCATCACAACACCGACCAGGGTGAAATTGTCGCCGGGGAATCGCTCCCCTGCTTCGGGGGCGGAAAGGTCACGAGACCGATCTACGTGCTCCTTACCGGCAGGGCGTCCAAGGAATTTGAAGGAAAGGTCATTCCCACCGATGCCATCGCCGTAAAAGCAGCCCGCGAGTACCTCAGATCCACGTTGAAATACCTGGACATGGACCAGGACGTCATTGTGGATTGCAGGATGGGAAAGGGATCGTCCGACCTCCAGAACGTCTTTCGTGCCAACGGTAACAACCCGATACCCCACGCGAACGACACCTCATTCGGTGTAGGCCACGCACCGTTCAGCGATCTCGAGAACATCATCCTGACAGTCAGCGACTACCTCGATGACGTCATCCGGCCGCGCCATCCCATCATCGGCACCGACGTCAAGATTATGGGCCTCCGGGACAATGATTCCATCTCCCTCACCATCTGCGTGGCGATGATCGACCGGTTCTGTTCGGGGATCAGGGACTATATCGAAGCCGTGGAAATGCTCAAAGATGAGATCGGCACGCTTGCCAGAAAGTATACTGAACGGGAGGTCAGCGTGGAGATCAATGTCGGCGACGAGTATTCCACCAACAGCCTGTTCCTCACCGTCACCGGCACCTCGGCCGAGATGGGGGATGACGGATCGGTAGGACGGGGCAACCGGGCAAACGGGCTTATCACCCCCCACCGCCCGATGAGCATGGAAGCGACGAGCGGGAAGAACCCCATCAACCATATCGGGAAGATCTACAACCTCCTCGCCACCCAGGTTGCCCAGGAGAGCGTGCGTCAGATCGACGGTATCGATGAACTCTATATCAGGCTGCTCTCGCAGATCGGAAAGCCCATCGATCATCCCTTCGTGGCGAGCGCCCAGTACGTCCCTGCCAGGGGGGCGGATACGAACCGGATCGAGAAGGAAATGGAAGCAATCATCGATGAAAGCCTCGCCAACATCACGAGCATCACCGAGAGGGTAATCAAAGGTGACATTAAGACATTCTGATACCCTGCGGCTTGCCGTCCCGAACAAAGGAAGGATCGCCGGGCCGATCCTCGAGCTCGTTGAAAAAAGCGGCCTCCACATCGAGACGGGCGGAGAGCGCAGGCTCATCGCAAAGACCTGCGACCCCCAGGTGGAGATCCTCTACGCACGCCCCATCGATATCCCCGAGTATGTCGCCAACGGCGCCGCGGACCTCGGGATCACCGGCCACGACATGGTGCTCGAGCGGGGCTCAAGGGTCGAAGAGGTGCTGGATCTTGGAATCGGCAGGGCAACCCTCGTGCTGGCGGTACCCGACGATGCGGCCGTTGCCGAGCCCGAACAGCTCGATGGGGCGAATATCGCCACCGAGTTCCCGCACATTACCCGGCGCTACTTCTCGGATAAGGAGATCAACGTGACGGTAGTTGAGGTGAGCGGTGCCTGCGAGGCGACACCCTATCTCGGGATCGCCGATGCCATCGTCGACCTCTCGAGCTCGGGGCAGACGCTGAAGACCAACCGCTTGCGGGTCATCGACGAGATCCTCGCCACGAGCACCAGGCTGATCGTCAATGCCCGGGCATACGCACAGCACACGGAGAAGGTGGACGAACTGCGCCTTGCGCTGGAGAGCGTCGTTTCCGCTCGCGGCCAGTGCTATCTCATGATGAACGTACACCGCGACGCACTCCAGAAGGTGCGCGAGGTGCTCCCCGGGCTTTCAGGACCGACCGTGATGGACGTCGCCTCCAGCGAGCACCTGGTGGCGGTGCATGCGGTGGTGAATGAATCGCGGATCTACCGGCTGATCAGCATGCTGAAACGTGCCGGTGCACGGGACATTCTCGTCGTTCCCATCGAACGAATGATTCGTTGAATCCATGAACGTCTATCCTGCGGTTGATGTGCTGGACGGCTCCTGTGTCCAGCTGGTACAGGGCAAACGGGACCGGGCGACCGTGTACGGAAGCCCCCTTGAGTGTGCCCGCCGCTGGATCGATCAGGGAGCCCGCGCCCTTCATATCATCAATCTCAACGGCGCCTTCGGGGATGCAGCTGCAAATGCTGCACAGATAAAGGAGGTGATTGTCGAGACAGGAGTCGAGGTCCAGCTGGGCGGGGGCATCCGCAGCATCGAGGATGCTGAAGGATGGCTAACGTTGGGCGTCGAGCGGGTGATCCTCGGGACCCTCGCCACACGAAACCCGGAGTCCGTCACCGAGCTTGCCGACCGGCATGGGAGCCGGGCAATAATGGCCAGTATTGACGCCAGGGGCGGCGAGGTCGTGGTCGAGGGCTGGGAGAGATCCGCGGGAGATTATCTTGTATGGGCGGAGCGGTTCGAGCACCTCGGAGCAGGGTCCCTGCTCTTCACCAATGTCGACGTGGAGGGACTTTGCCAGGGAATCGCTCCTGAACCGATCGAGCACGTGGTACACCGTGTCCACATCCCGATCGTGGCTGCGGGGGGGATCAGCAGCACCGACGATGTCTCGATCCTTGCCGGGATGGGCGTGTACGGGATCGTGCTCGGATCGGCGCTTTACAGCGGGAAAATCGACTTCCGGGCGGCAATCCGGGCGGCAGAGACCACAGATGAGAAGAATAGGGAACACTGAATTGCATGGAGGAATCTGGGATATGAGAAGGGCTGAAGTAAGCCGGGAGACAAAAGAGACCTCGATTCGGGTATCGCTTGATCTCGACGGCGAGGGGAGCACAACAATTGCAACGGGCATCGCATTTTTCGATCACATGCTGGGAGCGTTTGCCAGGCATGGTAACGTAGACCTTGCGGTGGAGGCAGTGGGGGACCTCGAGGTCGATTGCCACCACCTGGTGGAAGATACAGGCATTGTGATGGGGAAGGCCTTGAAGGATGCCATCGGTACAGGAAAGGGCATCTGCCGTTTTTCCGATGCGGCAGTGCCCATGGACGAATCGATCGCCAGGGTTGCCCTGGATTGCGGCGGCCGGGGATATCTCGTATTCAATGGCGCCTTCTCGGACTATCCGGTAGGCGGGATACCCGGAGACCTGTTTGAACACTTTTTCTACAGCCTCTGCATCAATGCAGGGATTACCGCCAATATCTCATTCGAGGGAAGAAACGATCACCACCAGATCGAAGCGGTGTTCAAGGCATTCGGCATTGCACTCAGGCATGCAGTGGCGAGAGAAACCGGGAGCGACAAGATTCCCAGTACAAAAGGAGTGTTCTAGGCGATTGGTCGTAGAAGAAAAAGAGTAATTCAGGCGGAGACCGCCATGGTTACGTCTTCTTCCTTGATCGTCTTGCGTCCTGCGTGCTGTGCGAGCTTGTTTGCCTCTTTGGTCAGGTTTGCGATGTACGTCTCAGCAGCTTTTACGAGCGCCTCGGCAGCATCGCTTCCGACTCTCTCAGCACCATTCTTCTTTGCAATGCGAACAACTGCAGCAATAGGTAGATCAGCCATAATCAATTCCACCTCAAAAAGAAGTAGATTGGCACATATAAAAACATTTCGGGATTTGCACCGAAATGGTGGGCGAAATGTAACATTGGGGGGAACTTTAGTGAGATTTTCTCGTGTGGCTCACATTGCAGCACTAATCAAATAATAAGGGCTATAAGAAATTATTTTGAGATTTTATGATTAAAATGGCGTTTTTTATCATTTAACCAGAGATGAGGCAAGCAATATCGCATTCGCATAATCTGGTGAGGCGCGCGAGGTATCCACAAATATTCTATCGATATTTACGATGGGTGCACCATGGCCCACCCCCCCACCGAGCAACACAAGGGTCCGAAATATCAGGTTCCCGCAGATCCCGTCGGGTGCGATGATGATGCCATGATCCCGGACAGCATCCTCGATCAGGATCTCGGCGTGATCGGCTCCTGCAAGACGGGCCACGAGTTCAGCCTCGGCGAGTGTGGTATCGACCCGCTCATGCCTTCCCACATCACCCATCCTTCCCCCGGAAAGGACCGCCGTGCGTTCATCAAGATCGAACCTTCGGGCAACGGTTCTCGATTTCTCTATCAGGGCAAGTTTTTCAGAGATCGTCCACCCCTCGTCCACGCCGACCGGCGCGAGGAGAAATCTGGCCCCGTTTCCGGTCTCGAGAAGTGCCACGCGTTCGAGCCGCTCGACCCCCATCGCCCTTTTCAAGAGGGTGAGCGTCGAACTGGCGGGCAGTGTGCCGCGTACGGCCGCATCTATCGCTCCCGATGCGAGGTCGGAGACGAGCGCCTGTTCCGGCCGATCATGCTCCACCACGCACGCATCTGGCGGGAACTGGTCCCTGGTACCGGATGGTGCATAGCAGATGACGGCGATATCCCCCGTCAATCCCCGGATACTCGCCACAACCTTCTGGACCTGCGATCCTGCACCGATTCCAATCTTCATCGACACTCTTCACCTTTGGCGCGAATACGCATGATTCCCTCTTTTTCGAGGTCGAAGACCGAGGCCAGATCCCCGTCGCGTCGGACCTTGAGCATCCGGGAATCATCGACTACACCGATATCGGCGGCGCTCATCCCCACCGCTTCAAACCGCCTGCACACCTCGGCAACATCCGATTCCCGGGCGGTCATGACAAATCCCATGCCCGGATACATCCGCACCCAGTGCTCGAAGGTGATGCCGAGCGCATCCAGATCCGGCCGGGGGATCTCGTCGAGGTCTACTACCGCCCCTTTTTCGCTCACCTCGAGGAGCATTCCCAGCGTTCCGATGACGCCGGGATTGCTGATGTCCTTGCCGGCACTGACGAGGCTGTCCCGGCCAAGGCTCTGCAGGACCGCGATCTGGGACCGCACCGCATCGGCAGATTTCATGGTGACCGAGTCCCAGTTGAGGATGCACGAAGGATGAACCCTGCCATCGAGATCGATTGCGGCGACAATGCGGTCGCCTGTCCGTGCAGTGTGGGAAAAGATGGTATGGTCCATTTTCACAATGCCGAGGATCGCCACATCGATCACATTATACGGCGTATCGGGGTGGAGGTGACCGCCGACGACGGGCACGCCGAACTGCCGCGATGCATCGATCATCCCGCGAGAGACGTCCCTGCAGATTGCCTCGTTGTTGATGGAGAGCACATCGACCATGGCGAGGGGTTTCCCGCCCATGGCTGCAATATCATGGATATTGACCAGCACAGAGCAATACCCGGCCCAGTAGGGGTCAGCCTCCATGAGTTTGCTCCAGATGCCATCTGCGGCGAGTAAAAGGCCTTCGTCGTTATTCCTGATGAGCGCTGCATCTTCTCCGAAAGAGGCGACGACATCGACGTCGGGGACATCAATGCGCAGGGATCTGATGATATCGCCGATTGCACGTTTGCGCGTGACCCCGGGGTATTCCCTGACAGCCTTTGCAACCGCCTCGGTGGAACATTCATTCACCACAATAACACCGCTATTAAGTCGTTGCCTATGGTATTCTCCTGCATGAAAGATAATGTATTTGATGTGGGATGGAGCGAATCTGTCACGCTACCACTCATTTTTTCTGGCTCCGGGGAGAATGATACATGATGGACTGGGCTGAGAAGTACAGGCCACAGCACCTGCAGGATATCGTCGGAAACACCACTGCCGTCCGGGAAATGGCGCAGTGGGCACGTGCGTGGACAAAGGATGCAAAACCGCTGATCCTGTACGGAAAGCCAGGCATAGGAAAGACCACTGCTGCGTACGCCCTCGCCAACGACATGCAATGGGAGGTTGTGGAGATGAATGCCAGCGAACAGAGGACCAAGGCGATCATTGAGAAGATCGCCGGCAGCAGCAGCACCACGGCGAGTCTGACCGGTGCGAGTCGCAAGCTGATCATCCTTGACGAGGCCGACAATCTTCACGGATCGGCCGACCGCGGCGGGGCGCGCGCGATCATCGACCTGATCAGGCACAGCCGCCAGCCCATATTGCTCATCGCCAACGATATCTACGGAATCCCCAAGGAGCTGAAAAAGCTCTGTGAACCGGTCCAGTTCCGCTCACTGCAGGCACGATCCATCGTCCCCCGTCTGCGCCACATCTGTGCCGCAGAACATATCCAATGCGACGATGCCGTGCTCACATCCATCGCTGAGGCCAGCAGCGGGGATATGCGGGCGGCGATCAACATGCTCTGTGCGGCGGGGATCGGGTCTCCCGTGCTTGCGGACAGGGATGTGGCAACGTCCCAGAAAGACGAGCGATCGACCATTTTCGACCTTATCAGCGGCATTTTCAAGGGGAAACAGGATGCCGACCTCATGAAACTCTCAAGGGAGGTCTCCGACACGCCGGATACCGTGGAGCAGTGGATCGGTGCGAATCTCGGACATATCGAGGATCTGGACGCCAGGGCCGATGCGTACCGCTGGCTTGCCAGAGCCGACGAGTTCGTCGGGCTGACGTATCGCAGGCAGTACTATACGCTGTGGCGGTATGCCACCGCACTGATGCTCATCGGCACCGCATCCGCCGCAAGAGGGGGGGGGCTGAGAGGGCGGATCGCTCCCCCCTCCCGGTGGCAGTCGATGGCGAAAGGCCGCCGCCAGAAGATGATCCGGACCTCGGTCCTCAACAAACTCTCCTCCCGTATGCACATCCCCCAGACGACGCTCCGCGAGGACTTCCTCACACCCATCTCCCTGATGGTGGAGGGCAATCCAGAGTATTTCGTCGAGCATCTCGACCTGGACCAGGATGAACTGAATTTTTTTCTCCACGACAAGGAACGGGCGAAGTCGATTCTCAAGGACATTGCAAAGAAAAAGCAGGATGCGGAAAAAAAACCTGCCAGGGAAAAAAAGATCGAAGAAGACCCGGTGAACGAGGAAGAAAAGCAGAAGCCCGCTCCCGCGAGAGAGAATCAGGCAACCCTTTTCGACGGGTTCTGACTGCGGAAATAGCGGTGCAGGACGACGCCGCAGTCGATGAGTTCGCCCCCGCGTCCATAGATCTCATTGCCGAGGTGGTAGACCAGCAGGTCGGCATCGCACCGGTGGGCGAGGGCGATCAGGGGAGGGACCATCTCCACGCCCGGACGGATGGCATAGAGGAGATCCGCCCCCCGGTAGAGATCGATTGAAGGGTGGAAGATGTCGTCAGATACGCACACGAGTCCCTCTCCCGGCGGGATCTCCCTGATATCGGTGCAGCGCACTTCCAGCCCTGCTTCGGCAAGATGGCGTGCAACGGCGGTATTCGCACCCACACCGACTTCAACCACACAGTGGTATCGGGCGGCGATATAACGGGCGATCAATGCTTCAATATGTTTATAGTCACCCATCACTCACAATTATGGGAAATGCATATCAAAGTGTTTTGGGATCCGCAGTCGCCGGAGGGGCTGCAGCTTCCCGTTGCCCGGATGCTCTCCCAGATTCTCGCCCTCCCCGTCGACGTCGAGCCGAGCCCCTTTCTTCTCCGGGGATTTGATCATGGCCGCAACCAATACAATGCACAGACCATCCTCGATTCTCTCCAGGACGTCTATACCCGCCAGGTCGGCACCGACCTCCCCATACTGCTCGTAATGCCGCACGACCTGTTCATCCCGGGCCTTGATTTTGTCTTCGGCCTTGCCCGCCGACGGATCAACGCAGGCGTTGTGTCCACCGCCCGTCTGACCAACGGGTATTACGGGCGGGAACATTCCGATGATGACGTGATGGACCGGCTCGTGAAGGAGGGAGCGCACGAGGTCGGCCATCTCTTTGGGCTCGAACACTGCAGTGATCCTGAGTGCATCATGTTCATGCCGCAGACGCTCGACGACCTTGACCGGAAAAAGAAGGATCTCTGCATTGGGTGCAGGGCGCGGCTCCAGGCCGTTCTGGACTGATCAAACTCCATTACAAGGATATTTTCCCCATCAAAGCCATATCGCAGACTTTTCATCCTTTTTGCAGGGAAGAACGTAAGAACCCAGACCTCATGCATTACCTCAGGAATAAACGGTGCGGAACGATCAAAATGGGGTATTATTCTTCGTTAATTCAAAGAAAATTTAAGGATACGGTGGGAACCCGGTACCAGGATGTGCTCCGGGAATATCGAGAATTTCTCCTCACTGAAGAACTCATGCAGGTCCCGGAAGTCCAAAAAATCCTGATACCCCTCGATATGTTCGTGAAATATGTCCCCAAAAGCCTTTACAACGTGCTTTCCGCCTATGAAGGCGAGATCACGCTCGTCTATATCACCGACTTGCAGGCGTACACCATCATCCGGGAGACGCTCTCCGACGAACTTGCGAATGAATTCCTGAAAAAGAAGGAACAGTATGGGCATGATCTGCTCTACACCCTCACGAAAGAACTGCAGCAGATTGGATTCACCGTGCACCAGCGCCTCTTTACCGGCCACAAGGGAGAGGATGTGGAAAAAATGGCCGCGGATTTTGATCTCATCGCCCTCTCAAAATCCTATGGGTATGAACGGACAGAGTATTACCCGGTAAGTCCCCTGGCACTCAGAATCAGCCAGCACGTGAAGAAACTGACAATACTGTACTAGAGTTGACATCAATGGTAGACGTCCCCCTTCTCATAGCTGTCGTAGTATTCCTGATCACGTACGTCCTCATCATCGACGAGCGGATACACCGTGCCGTCGCCGCAATGGCAGGTGCAGCAGTCGTCGTCTTTCTCGGGATCGTCCCCTGGGACAGCCTGCTGCTCCATCTCGACTTTGGCACCATCTTCCTGCTCATGGGCATGATGATCATCATCAATACGGCGAGAAACAGCGGCCTCTTCGAGTACATCGCCATCGTGACGGCAAAGAAGGTACGGGGAAGCCCTATCATGGTGCTGATCCTGTTCGCACTCGTCAACCGCTGTGACGAGCGCGTTCCTGAACAACGTGACCACCGTGCTCCTGCTCACACCGATGCTGCTCTACATCGCAAAGGTGATGAACCTGAACCCCATCCCCTTCCTGCTGACGATGATCCTCGCATCCAATGTGGGCGGCGCAGGCACGCTCATCGGCGACCCCCCGAACATCATGATCGCCTCCTCGTCAGGCCTGACCTTCAATGAGTTCATCCTGACCATGGGCCCCATCGCAGTGGTCGATCTGATCATCATCATCGCCATATTCTACCTCATCTACGGCAGGGGCCTCAAGGTCGACGGGCACGAACGACAGGCAATGATCAAGACCCTGGACACCCTCGACGAACGCGCCGCCATCCAGGACACGGCGCTCTTCAAGAAATCGATCATCACCATCTTTCTCGTGATCGTCCTCTTCTTCCTGCACAGCAGCATCGGCCAGATCCTCCACCCGATATTCCCGTTCGTGGACCCTGCAATGACGCTCGAGCCCGCGGAGGTAGCGTTCCACGCGATGAACCTTGCGAAACGGAAAAATGCGGATGTTCTCTTTTTTTCGTACTCGACGAGAGGACGACAAGGCGCTTGCATTCAATTTCTGTGTCCAGAGCGACATGTGCGACCGGATCATGGACCATGAAAAGTAGATCTGGCGGGACATGAAAAAGAATCTCAATGAAGAGATGGTCGGGGTGCTCCATCACCGCAACAGCATGGATCTCAACTGCACCTCGAAGATCGTGGAGGGGAACCGCAAGGAGGCAATCGTGAATGAGGCAAACTCCGGCGACTAGGATCTGGTCGTAATGGGAACCTACGGCAAGGCTGCGAAAACCGAGATCAGAAGCCTCTGCACCGCCATTATCAGGGAAATGACGCCATCGCTCATCATCGTCAACTGAGACACCACACTATCTTTTTTCACCGGCGCTACCGCGTACGGTTGCGCACGTTTATTCCGTTCAACGACATCCTTTCCCTCAATCGGCGCCCCTCTACCACGATGCACCGGCATGTCGGCAGACCGGCAGTCGACCTCGAATTCAACAAAATTTTAGGCAAACCAATTTATTTTTTCATAGCCCACCTTTCAGGCACAGAATGATTACCCGCAGACACTGGATGGTCCTTGCCCTCCTCACAGGCCTGCTGTTCCTCAGTATGCTTACAACGGTCAATATCGGCTCGACGAATGTTCCCTTCGATACGATCCTGAAGGATCCGACCGCTTCACTCATCGTCTTCGAGCTGCGGCTCCCCCGCGTCATCGCCGCAACACTGGTCGGGTTCGGCCTCGCCGTGGCGGGCACGGCGATGCAGGGGCTCTTCAAGAACCCGATGGCGGACCCCTACATCATCGGCACGTCCTCGGGAGGCGCCCTTGCAGCGGTGTTTGCCCTCGTCTTTCTGGGAGGGAGAGGGCAGACCCTGCTGGCGTTCATCGGCGCCACCCTGGCCACCTTTCTCGTCTATACCATCGCCCGCCAGCGGGGGAGGGCACCGGTGGAGACACTTCTTCTGTCGGGCATCGCCGTCTCGCTGCTGCTCTCGGCCGTCCTCACCCTGATCATGTGGACGGCGGGAAGGAGCGTGCACCAGATCTTTGCGTGGCTCTGGGGCGGGTTTCCCCTCGCCTCGTGGGGTGATGTGGGGATCGCCTCCCTCATCCTGATCGGCTGCGGGATCATCTTCGTCTACGCCCGCGACCTCAATGTCCTCGCCCTCGGCGAAGAGGAGGCGACACACCTGGGGGTGAATGTTGAGCGGTTCAAGCAGGTCCTCCTGTTCGTCAGCTCGTTCATCACCGCCGTCGCCGTTTCCATTTCGGGGATCATCGGGTTTATCGGGCTGATCACCCCGCATGTCATGCGGTTGATCGTGGGCCCGGACCACCGCATTCTCATCCCCGCGTCGATGCTCGCGGGAGGGATGATCCTCCTCTGGTCCGACACCTTGGTACGCACCTTCACCAGCGAGATGCCGGTGGGCGTCCTCACTGCATTCCTGGGGGCCCCTTTCTTTGTTTACCTGCTCAGAACGAGGATGAAGACATGATCGACGTTGATTCTATTGATGTCAGTTACGACGGCACAAAAAAGATTCTCGAGCAGCTCTCGTTTTCCGTCGAGCGAGGGGCATTCATCGGCATAATCGGGCCGAACGGCTCGGGAAAGACGACGCTTCTCAAGACCATCAGCCGCATCCTCTCGCCCATGGGCGGCGTGGTGCGCATCGAGGGAAAAGAGCTCGCCGCCATCACTAGCCGCGAACTCGCCCGGACGATCGGGGTCGTGCCGCAGGAGACGGCGATCAATTTCGATTTCTCGGTGATGGATGTGGTGCTCATGGGACGGCACCCCTACATCGACCGGCTCTCGTCCGAATCAAAAGAGGATATCAATATTGCCAGGCGAGCAATGGCGATGACCGGAACTGAGCAGTTCCGCGACCGGTCGGTGAACGAGATCAGCGGCGGGGAGCGCCAGCGTGTCATCATCGCCCGGGCGCTGGCGCAGGAGCCGAAGGTGCTGCTGCTCGATGAGCCCACCTCCCATTTAGACATCAACCACCAGATCGAGATCCTCAACATCTTCCGGAATCTCGAGGGAAATGTCACCATCATCGGGGTGTTCCACGACCTCAACCTCGCCGCCCACTACTGCGACACGCTGATCCTCCTGGATGAAGGGATGATCCAGGCGATCGGCAGTCCCTCGGAGGTGCTCACCAGGGAGCATCTCAAGCGGATCTTCAACATCAACGCCCTGATCAGGACGAGCCCACTCACCCGCAAGCCCTATATCATCCCCATCATCGAGGAGGAGGCCACGCTCAGGGGGACGCTTCGCATCCATCTCATCTGCGGGGGGGGGACGGGATCGGACCTGATGTACGAACTCCGGCAGAAGGGATATGCCCTCTCCACCGGCGTCCTCGGCATTAATGATTCAGACTACGAGACCGCAAAGGAACTCGGTATCCCCTGTATCAGGGAACCGCCGTTCGGCGCGATCGGGCCCGGCTCACTGCAGGAACTCGAGGCGGTGCTGAGGGGCGTGGAAGCCATTATCGTGACCGACATGCCCGTCGGGAAAGGCAACCTGGACAATATCAGGATTCTCGAGCGATTTCGCGATACCCCGATCTTTCTCTTTGGGCGCGGCGAGGCGGAAGAAATCAAACCTATCCGCGATTTTACCGGGGGCGAGGCTGAGCGGCTGCTTGCAATTCTCAGGGAGCACGGGGCGAAACCGGTCGCCAGCCGTCGCGATCTGCTGAGCAAACTCCAGGATCTGGAGCGTCATGCCCGCCCCTCCGGGCCGGCCTAACCTGCAAATGTTGTGGTATCTCGTTCACTGATACCCAGCACAGTTCCCATGTCTAGGGAATGTTGGTCACGACATGACACCGAAGTTTTCTTTTGTATCATTTCTCCGTTCTTCTCGCCTCACTCGTTGCGGACGAAGGCGCGGCTTTTCCGCTGAACGCGAGCAATGAGGAGGTATCCGCCGCAGGCGTTTTCATAGGGCTTGCCTTTCTCCTTATGCTGCTGGTCCCCGCCGCCGGCTCACAAAAACAGTATTTCCGGGACCCTCCCCTTAAGGCCCCGTTGTGGCATATACAACCGCTCGGCGCAGTAGTGTCGAAATGAGGAGACTTTCGAGGTGTCATCCTCATCTCAGGCGTTGAGATGCATAAGTAATAAATATTTCTAAGTATGTGGCAAAAAGTAATACAAAATTCAAATAATTTTTTATTATCGCCGGGCATCTATCCCGCGTTCTTCAGCAAATCCCACGACCACACCCAGAAATCCGGCCACAAATGGGGTCATCACACGGGAAAAACCGGCCAGTTTCAGCCGTTTCTCGAAGCTGCCGACCGTGTCCATCTCCGGGTACCGCTCGTTTCGCTGGGCCAGCATCCCCTCCGCCACCGCGTCCGGGACGCCATGCACTGCCATGTACGACCGCCAGTGATCGCGAATCACCGCCTCCTGCCATTCCTCGTCCGGCCGGAACACATCGGCACAGACGAAGCGGCCGCCGGTTGCGAGCGCTCCTGCCGCCCGGGCCGCCACCTGTGCCCGGTCGTCCGGGCCGACATGGTGCAGGCAGAGGGCGGTGACCACGGCATCGTACCGCTCCCCGGGCCACAGGTCGCGGAGATCGCCCTGCACCAGCCGCACCCCGGCAAGCTTGGGCTTTTGCCGGGCCATGGCGAGCATCTCTTCTGAGAGATCGATGCAGGTGATCGTTGCCTTGGGCCGGGCGGCGTGGATCATCGCCGTCACGATCCCGGTCCCGCTCCCCAGTTCCAGCACATTCGAGGCATCTTCCGGCAGGTACTCGAGCAATGTTTCGAGGAACGCGGCATGATGCGGGACGACACCGCCGATGACCTCGTCGTAGCCTTCGGTCTCCAGTGTTCCGTGCGTCCCCGGATAATCGCCGGGGGCTGATGTGTGGGTGTGCATAGCCATATTCTCCTCCGGATGTGTGAAATGATCCAGTGTATATCTCTACGAATTACGATACATATGCTTTTTTATTACGATGGTCACGAGATGTGTCCGAATGCTGCAGACCACTTATCCTGCACGCAACTCCACCCCCGACCGGGGCATTTCCGTCACCGGCCCTGTGGCATTCCGCGGCCATACCGGTCGACGGCGGACTGCCTCGCCTCCACACCTCCATCGTGTGATATATTCTAAAAATAATCAAATATCATCATGAAGAATAGTAAAATTTCTCATAAACGTATTCCGTCCACAGGGAAACCGGTGCGCACACATGCATGGACAAAAACGCGTGTGCATCCTCTGGCATTCCGTAACGCGGCAAAGCTTCGATGAAAACAGATCCGGGATCGAGCGAGTACGATGTTGCACGCCGGTGCGAACGGGTTGGATAACCCGCAATATGTATCCGGGTAACTTTTAATACTGAGTATTACATTATGATCAAAATGTCACACTCCGTTTTACGGTGTGGTAGAAAATCTTGATTTAGGGGGATGAATTGTGAAAAAACGTAATACTACGGGATGGGCCGATGAGGCGGTCTCCCCGGTGGTGGGCGTCATGCTCATGCTGGTGGTGACCATCATCATCGCCGCCGTGGTCTCCGGGTTCGCCGGCGGGCTCGCCTCCGACGAGACCAAGGCACCACAGGCGACGCTCGCCATGACCGAAATCGTCGTCGGCGTTGAGGATACGAATACAACAAACTGGGAAGCTGACAATCCATCTGGTTTCGAGGCCAACAACGGTCTGCTCTTCGAGCACAAGGGCGGCGACTCCTTTGCGCTGGCAGGACATCTATATCCAGCTGCAGACGGTGGATTGTAAAGTCACGATTGGTCTTGACGATACACTCAGGCCAGAAGACGAAACTTGTCTCTCCGGCGATATCACCCAGTACCTGATGGAAGTCGGCGACAGCGACGGGTTCATCACCGCCGGTGACAAGTTCATGCTCTACGCCGACAACTGCAGGATCGATGGAATTGGCACTCAGCTCAGCTGGAAACCTGAAGATGCTGATGGAGGATTCGGCGCATACTTCAACACCAAGTGCGAGTACAAAGTCATCGAGAAGGCGAGCGGCAAGGCAATCCAGTCGGGCATCTTCGTCCTGCAGTGAGCGCCGCGGAACGAACAACACACCAGACCAGAACACGCAATCCTGGGCACAACCCAAGCACAGGAGCCCCGGGGAAGGGGCGCAGCACACGCACCCTTCCCAACTTTTTTCGCTTAATTATAACCGGATATCACCGCAGGAACCCATGACTCTCCGCCGTCTCCCGCAGATGATCGATGAATAATGGATGAAATCACCTCATGCGCCCCGAGGCCGCGGGAAGCGACCGTGACCTCATAGCCCTTCGCCTCGAGCGCCGCCTTCCACGACTTTGGGGCTTCCTCGCTGGAAAGATCGATCACAGCGTGGGCATCGGCCACAATGGCGAGCGGGACTTATGGGACCTCTTTCTATCCTCAAATGGGGGATTGGAAAAAATCCCCCCGTCAATTTGTATATACTGCGACATGTTCTTGAAAATAGTGAAGGTAACAGGGCCTTCTGCCGTGGATGCGGCTAGACCTCGTAGGCCACGAGCGAGAGCCCGAGATCGGTCTCCAGGTCCTTGATCCTCTTCAGGTCGGCGTCTTTCAGTTTTGCGTAGGTCGGCTTTGCATAGGCGAGGAGCGTGATGCCCATCTCCTTCTCGACGTTCTTCACCTTCTCCACCTGTTCAGGCGAAAGGCTGGCATATCCCATACAGATCATGGTATCACCAACTTCCCATTATCTGTGACCACATATAATAATTCCTGCAATTACTGGTGCGTTTGGGCATTGATCCCATTTAGGACGGCGTGTTGGTGGGCGATTGCGGATCGCAACTCATCGAGCGACCGGGTGGCGAACTCATGGGTGCAGAACGCCGGATCGAGCGCCTCCACCACCTCGGCGCAGCGGGGCGTGGAAAATGGCTGGTGCTGGTCCATCGCCGCGATCAATCCCATCACTTCACGGTACTGCTCCGTGAGGGATCGCGCTTCGAATCCCCCGGGCATGGAAACGCTCAGGGCAGCAGGGCACTCTCCGGGATGCAGGCTGCAGTGCAGGTGGACTCCCTCGATGCGGTCCACCACGTTGTCGGGGAGAGCGTCGATCACCGCGAGGAGGGCATCGACCGCTTCATCCTCGGTCGCACAGGACCGCAACGCAGCCAGCATATGTCCGGTATCGAACATAAATCCCCAGTTGTCAAAATCGAGCCGTTCCGCAAATCCCTCCGCCACCGATCCGTCCAGGAAGGTGAGGCCCGGCCACCAGAGGTTTTCGAACAGGATCCGCATCGGCGGCTCGCCTCCCGGAAATTCGGCGGAGACCTGATTGAAAAAGTCTGCCAGCACGCCGAGAACATGCGCATCGTCACGGTGCGGTGCGGTGGCAAACACCTGCGCGGGTTCGATGTAGCAGGCATGAAATACGGCGTACCCGGGGGAGAGGCAGGATGCGTGCTCGATCACGGTGTGCACCCGCTCCCGCAGTTCACCGGCAGTCCGGGCGCCGTAGAGCATGCGGATCTCCCGGTCCCCGGCCGTGTCAGGAAAACGGATAGAGCCCTCCCACACCCGGAGCCAGCCCATGAAGGAGGGCAGGTGCACCCCCCGCACGAGCCGGGGGAGGATGTCGGAGACCGGGTCGAACCCGATGAGCAGCTCCACCCCATCCAGCCCGAACGAGGCGAGGAAGCGCTCCAACGCCCTCCAGTCACCGTCAAAGCGATCGATATCGTGGTCATATACGGAAAAGTTCACCAGCTCCTCCATCACATCCCCCGGAAGTCTGCATCCCCTCGTCCCCCATATCACCGCCACGGGTGCATGTGATAGAGGGCAGCGTTGCAAGACACAGTTGGGCGCAGTGCGCCTTATAATTCATCAATGGGCCTGCGCTCCCTCCCACTCCGGACAGGCAACGGATTTCAGGACCGCCAGCTTCAGGAATATCATCGTCGGTTTCTCCAACGCTACCGCCATACTGCGCCGATGAAGCGCCATGCGCCTTCTTGAACACATCAATGCAGGAAATGCTGCTCCATCCGATCGATGAATTCCAACAGGTTTTTGAGTGCTCACAACATAAATATTACATTAACACAAAATTTTTGGAATTGATGGCGATGAACCGACTACACATTTCCCTGCTGTGCATCGTGCTGCTCATGCTGCCGATATCAGCCGCAGGTGCCGTGACCGTCACCGACGACTTCGGCTGCAAGGTAGAGATCACCGAACCCCCGCAGCGCATCATCTCGCTCGCCCCCTCGAACACGGAAATTCTCTATGCACTGGGACTGGAGAACCGGGTGGTGGGCATCACTGACTATTGCAATTATCCTCCTGAAGTCGCAGAAAAAGAAACCGTCGGCGGTTACAGCTCCGTTGATGTGGAGAAGGTCGTCTCCCTACACCCCGATCTCGTGGTGGCCGCCGACGGGAATACCGAGGAGGTTATCGACCACCTCAAAGGCCTGGGCCTGACGGTGATCGCCCTGAACCCCCCCGACATCAAAGGGATACTCCATGACATCGAGATCCTGGGACAGGTGACGGGAACCGAAGCTGAGGCGGAGGCCCTTGTGGCAGATATGCGGGCCCGGATGGAGGCAGTGCAGGCAAAGACCGAAGCGGCCTCCATGAGTCTCTCCGTCGCCCACGTCGTCTGGCACGACCCCATCTACGTGAGCGGTGCGAAAACATTCCAGGATGAGCAGATCACCCTTGCCGGCGGGATAAACGCGTTCAGCGAGATCGAGGAGTGGGGAACGGTCACCCTCGAGCAGTTCATCACCGCTAACCCGGACATCATCATCGTAAATTCGGGGTCGGGCATGGGAGATAGCGGTGAGAACGCCATCTATAACTTCTTCATGCAGGAAGAACGGCTCAAGAACCTCGATGCGGTGAAACACAGGCGGGTCTATATCGTTGATTCGGATATCATCGACCGCGGCGGCCCCCGGATTATCGATTCCCTCGAAATCGTTGCCCGCGACATCCATCCCGAACTGTATGCCGACAGCGCCCCGGCGCCCGTCAGCGCACCGGAATCCCCCGGGTTTGGATTGATCGGGACAATCGGTGCACTTGCCGCAGTTGCCGCCCTCATCTCGCGACAATGGAACCCCTGAAATCCGCGGCCTGTCCTCACTTTTTTTTGCACATCGCAGGGCGGATCATCTCTCATGCAACCAGAATGCCACGAGGTCTCACATCGGTACAGCGTCAGCCCTACCCGGATCGGCATGAGCATAGAAAAACCAGAATGTGCCTGCACGGCACCACAGATATTCAGAGATTGATCAGCGACAGAGCGAGGTCTACGATCGCCCCGAGCTCTTCCCGGCCCCACTTCTCCGAGCTGAGCACGATGTCATAGACGGAGAGATCGTTGATGTCGATGCCGTAGTACTTCTCGTATCGAAGCGCCTCGCTGTGTTCACGCTCTTCGGTGAGCGCTATGGCCTCGGCAGGTGGAAGCCCGTCGCGGTCGGCGATACGCTCCGCACGGCAGGCGATGGACGCCGCCACCCAGATGCGCAGGTCGGCGTTGTCGACCATCCTTCCCGCGAGCCTTCCTTCGATCACGATATCGTCGCTGGCCTCGCCGATCTCCTTCTGCCGCGCATCGATCATCTTATCGACCGCAGGGTCCTGCTCGGCGAGTTTGCCGAACGCACCGAGGTCCATCCCCCGTTCCGCAGCGAGCGAGCGGAAGACCTCGCCCGCGGATATGAGTTGATAGTTGTGCTTCTCCGCAAGGTAGCGGGCGAGCGAGGTGGTCCCGCTTCCTGGCGGACCGCTGATCGTAATCCGCATCAGAGACCACCGATATTCAGGGTCTTCCTTATTACCTGCGAGAGCGTCAGCGAGCAGAGCATATACCAGAGGATCCACGATGGGAGCAGAAAGGCCACGTCAACAAAATTTACGATGCCGAGATAGGGAAACACGATCGCCCCCATATCATAGGCATAGGGGCCGGTCATATCGCCTTTGGTCACTGAGACCACGTAGAGCAGCCAGAGAAAGATGGGGACCGTAATGACCATGATGTAGGACATCGGCTTGAACTGTTCCTGCGACATCTCCAGCTGCTCCTGCATCATCTTATCCCTTTTTTCGTTGATCTTCTTGATCTTCTTTTCATCCCCGGAGAGCTGGGCCTCCCTGAATTCCTTCTGGAAGTCGCGCATCCTGTGCTGGACACGCTGCATCTTCTCGTAGTCGATGGTGTACTTCTGCAGGAGCGATGAATACAGGCCGGTGACGGATGAGAGCACCAGGATAATGATCAGCCAGGAGACATCCCCTCCACCCACGATCGGTCCCAGTATCATATCCATTGCCGCCCCGATGCCGTTTCTCAGTGCCGGGATGCTGTAGATGACGATGGCGAGCATCATCGTCAAAAGAAAAGAAAAGGATCCTCCTTTGGGTGCCGCCGCCATACGATCCTTACCTCAGAAGTTCCGCCATCTCGGCGATGGCGTTGTCGAGCAGGAAGTCGGGATTCTGGACAGTCTTCACGGTGCACCCGGTGAGCATCGCATAGGATGCCGCAATGGCGCGGTTGAATTGCTGGTGGTCCTTGATCCCCTGGTATCCTTCCATATCGCGGATGCGTGTTGCATCGGACAGCCTGCGATGCAGGATCTGGTCCTCATCGGTTTCCACAAGCACGAAGATATCAGGCATCAGCTCACGCAGCACCCACTCGGGAAGACCCGCAAGAAAACCTTTCGGCGTCTTCACCGTGCAGTGGGTGTCGACAATGATGTTTTCCGCAATCTGAGCAATCTTTTCCGCAGCAGTCTTTTGCAGCCGTCGCTGGACATTCTGGGGCAGGGTCCGCATCTCGTCCCTGTCTTTGACAAGGCCCTCCGCAGACGCCACCTCATACATGAATGTGCCGAAATTGATTGAACGATAGACAACTCCCTCTTCTTTCAGGAGTTCAAGCGCTCCATTGATAACCGTCGTCTTCCCCACACCGGGGACACCCGTAATGACTACCTTTTTTCCCAAACTCATTCACTCCTTGCCAAAGAAACCGCGCATGAACGGATACATCTCCATGATCTGCTCACTTGCAATCTCCTCGTAGAGGCGGTACACGATGCTCACCGTCAGTAGCAGACTGGTTCCGCCCACGGCACCGATCACGCCGAAGAGGTTGGCAGCCACACTGAGCAGCCCGATGAAGACACCGCCGATCACCGTAATGCGCGGGATGTAGCGGTCCAGGTACTTTTCCAGGACCTGAAGGTTGCGGCGGTATCCCGGGATGTGCATGCCACTCATCTGGATCTGGCGAGCGACATGCGATGAATCAAGCCCGGCGGTTTTCACCCAGAAGAGGGCGAACACCGCACCGCCGACCACCATGATGGAAATATCGATTCCCATCCGTATAATAACCTCCCATGCCGCATGCCCAAGGTCGTATGCCCACCACATCCATTGCTCCGGTCCGTTGATGGGAGCGAGGAACCACATCAGGCCGTCCACCGGGGTCTGCCCCTGGTAGGTGCCGAAGACGGTGATGCCGACGTTGTTCAAAAACAACCCGAGCATCTGGACGTTCGCCTGGAGCACCCTGACAAGAATCATGGGAAGCACGCTGGCATAGATCAGCTTGACCGGAAAGCGTGCCCGTGCACCACGGACTGCGGTGTGGGCGAGCGGGATCTCGATCCTGGTCGATTCCACGTACACGATGATCAGGAATATGGCGATCGTCGTCACGAAAGCGAGGAGATCGGTGCCGAAGTAGCGCAGGAAGTCCGCCCCGTCCGCAACAATCGCGACGAGCCGGGGGAAGAATCCCACCGGATAGGGATCACTGACCGGCATCCAGTTGAGGAACCCGTTGATGATCCCCTGCGATACGCCGGCGATGATGAAGAGACCGACACCCGATCCCATGCCCCATTTGGTGACGACCTCGTCCATGAACACAATGAGGATGCCCCCCAGTACGATCTGCAGGAATATCAACAGGGATACGGCACCGAGACTGCCTCCGAAGAATGAGGCTGCAATCGCCGGATCGGGCTGCAAAAATCCACCCACGACCTGCGGTGCCGCTTCGAAGACGATCATGACAAAGATGAGCAGCTTCTGCAAGCCCATGTATTGGATCTGGCCGCGTGCCTGAGAGGTATCGATGGGGAGAATATCCGCACCTTTGAGCAGCTGGAGTACGATCGATGCGGTGACGATCGGCCCGATACCGAGTTGCATTATTGAACCCTGTGCCCCTGCGAGGAGCGCCCGGTAGTATCCAAAAATATCCTGTGAACTCGGATCCAGGCCAAACACCGGAATATTGGTCAGTGCAAAGTACAGCAGCAGTATTGCAAGTGTCCAGAGCAGTTTATTTTTAAAATGTACATGCCCTTCGGGCGCACGGACAGCAGGCATTGCCGCGAATAGAGGTTCTAATCTATCCAGCATTGCTCCCATAATGTCACCAAAAAAAAATTTATACGGTCTCTATTTGACCGCCTTTTTCTTCGATTTTTACTCTTGCATTTTCAGAAAATGCACTGGCTGTGATATTCATTTTCTGTGTTACTTTTCCGCCCCCAAGTATTTTATCAATACCGATTTGATTCGCATCAATGACCACGGCATCCCCTTCGCGGGACGCCAGGCCCCTGTTCACGAGGTCGTCCGCCATCTCGTCGAGCTGCCCGATGTCGAGAACCCGGTTGGGAGCGGTCTGTTTGCGCACGAACCCGTGTTTTCCATAGGCAAGTTCACCGAGAAGCAGGAAATGGGTGAAACGGCCCTGCTGCTGCCCGGCACGTCCCCTCCCACCCCGGTTTCCTGCACCGCGGCGATTTTTGTGTGTTCCTCCCCCGCAGGTACGGGTACCACGATATTTTGAACGTTTGTTGGTCGGCATCTCCATCACCTCATTTTATACAGGAGGGAGTTGATCTCGGGCCCATAGTACCCGAGCGCTCCGCCCTGCTGGTATGTCCGCTTGATCGACCGGTATCCCTTGCGGGGAGGATGAAGGCGGATTACCGGTTTCAAGCCCGGTACATCTGCCATCTTTGCCGAACCGTCCGCAAGGCCGCGGGCAAACTCGGAGATGTCCCCAAACGCAGTGTGCTCGCTGATGTACTCGTCCGTCAGCCGCATGTTGCCGGTGAGTCGGCCCCTCGTGCGGAGGATCTGAGCGAGCGTCTCCTCATCAACCTCCCCGTAGGCGACAAAGTCTTTGACCTTTCGGATCATGCCGAGGTAGGCAGGGGAGTCCGGCACCAGCACACAATGGTTGATGTGGTGCAGGCGGAGCATCTTCAGCGTGTCTTTGATCTCACGCCGTGTATTGACCGTTCCACGAACCTGGACAATCGCGTACATCACTCAGCTCCCCTGACGGTACGAATCCTGTTCGTCTCTTTGAGTGCGTCAAAGGTGGCCTTGGCATAGTTGATGGTGGTCCGGGTATGCCCGCTGGTAAACGACCACACATCCTTAATACCCGCCAGTTCGAGCACTTTTTTGCCGATGTCACCGGTAACAAGCCCGATACCCTGCGGGGCGGGCTTCAGGGTAACCCTGACACTGCCCGATTTGCCACTCACTTCCATGGGAATCGAGTGCTCCATACCGCATCCGCATTCCCAGCTGCCACAGCCGCGCTTCACCTTGATCAGGTTGGTCTTTGCGTTGCCGATCGCTTTTGCGATCGCCGTGCCCACCTGATTGTCCTTCGCCTGACCGAATCCGATATAGCCGTTTTTGTTGCCGACCACCACAACACAGCGGAATTTCACGCGCCGACCACTGTCGGTCATCCGCTGCACCATGTTGATGTCGAGCACCTCGTCCTCGAGATCGGTCAGGAAGTAATCCACGATCTGCGGCTCCTTGATAGGCCGTCCACTGATCAGCACCTCATCGATGCTCGAGATCTGACCTGCGGCGACCTCCCTGCCCAGACCGGTGAGAGGAACCCATTCTTCCTGTTCCCATGCCATGTTACTTCAGCTCCTTCATGATTGCTTCAGCAACCGATTCAACGTGTTCAACGAGGTCACCCGCTCGTTCCGGTGCATACTCGGCAATATGGCCTCCTTTCACCCGATCGTCCTCGGGGAGGATACTCTCGCCGTGCGGGATCTCGAACCCGGCCTCAACCGCTCCCTTCAGCGCCGCGAAGACGCGTGCGCCGGTACTTGCGCGGTTAAGCCCGATATCGAGAATTCCCTCGCTGTATCCTGCATTCATTGCCTTGACCGCACAGAGCATGCCGGTCAGATACGCAGCCGGCGTGTTTGCGGTCGATCCCTTGTAGCCATAATCGCCGAGCTCACTGGAATAGGCCGCGATGAGTGTGCGGTCGCCCTCCATGTGCGCCTCCACAAACTGTGTGATGATCTGTCGGTTGGTCTTCCGGACGACAAATCTCGGCTTGTCAGAGAGAAGGAGCTTCATCCGCCTGTAATAGTCGGTTTTCCCCTCTCTCCGCCTGCGGAACGGGACGAAATAACGTGCTCCAGATGCCATGGTTAGCTCATCCTCCCTGTGATGGATTCCAGCTGCGCCTTCATGTGCGCCACACTGCGGAACTGGCCTCCCGCAGCTTTGCGGTACATTATCCGATAGACATGGCTGTCGATGGTCCCGTCATCGCGAAGGGTGCGCAGTTCGCGCCTCATTGCCCTGATCTTCCTTATCCACTGCCGTTTGCTGGGGTTGCGGGCTCCCGCAGCACCCTTTCTCCGACCGGACCCTTTACAGTGGCCGTAACTGCGTTTTTCGGCCTTGATGCGGGCCCGCCCGCGGCTGACTCCCCTCTTGGGCCGGGCGGAAATTGCGCCTTCCTCGACAAGAGTCCTGACATCGTCGCGGGAGATGGCGTTCTCGATATCGGACGCACGCTCTGCATCCATCCAGACACGGTTCACCCCGCATTTCAGGACGGCTGCAGCGATGCGTTTCTGGTTTGCAAGATCACTCATCCTCTTCCACCTCCGGCTCAGGTTCTTCCACCGGTTCGGGGACCGTGATCTCCTTGGGGTTCAGCACTTTCAGTCCGTATTCCAGGGATTTTGCCTGGATTGCAGAGCGCTTTTTCATCCCCACGCTGCCGCCGATCCTCACCGCGAACATCTCGGGGTCCAGCCCTTCGAGCTCGGCGGTATTGAATACGAGCGCCTCCCTAAGCCCGCAGGGGTGGTACCCGCGGACTGCGGCAGGTGCACCGTAGCCGGGCCTCGGGTGGCGGCCTTTTGCGCGATACTGTCTTCTCTGCTTGCTCTGCAGGCCGCGCGGTCTTCTCCACGTGTCCTCGAGCTTCTTTTTGCGGCTCGCACCCTGGCGCCTGAATGTGGCCCTCTTCTGAGCGCGTTCCCGGATCAGTCTCGTTTTTTCATCTGCCATCTGCATCACGCCTTGCCCACAATATAGATACCGTCCTGGAACACCCGCGGGTCGCGGTGGCGCACCCGGGTGGCTGCCTCGATGCGGGCGGCAGTTGTTCCCACCGATTCCTTGTCGATGCCGGTAATGGTGACCTCGTCGTTGCCCAGTTTGACATCGACGCCCTCGTCGATCCTTGCAAACCGGGGCTCGCGCTCGCCGAGGAAATTGGTGATTTCCACCTTGTTTCCGGAGATCTTCAGCTGGATCGGGAAGTGGCTGTAGACTACCTTCATCTGGTATTCGTAGCCGTCGACGACGCCCTTGAACATGTTGCGTGCATGAGCGGCAAAGGTCCCGCACATCGCCGTGATTTTTCGCCGGTCAGACTGCGTGGACACCACAAACTCGGTCCCGTCACAGGACACCTCCACCTGAGGATAGCGCATGTTTCGCTCGAGTGTCCCCTTCGGGCCGGTGACGCGCAGGAATCTGCCTTCAAACGCCGCGTTCACGCCCTCGGGAACCTCAACTCTCCTTTCGACTCCCATTGATCTATCCCTCAGTAGACATATCCCAGCAATTCGCCACCGACACCCTCTTTCCTGGCACCCTCATGGGAGAGCACGCCCTTTGAGGTGGAAAGAAGGAGTATTCCGAAATCCTTGCCCGGCAGATACTGGGTCTCCCAGAATTCCATGTCGCCGGCCTTCACCGAGTACCTCGTCGTGATGGCACCGCATTTGTTGATGCGGCCGCTGAGGCTGATGCGGAACTGGCCGCCTCGGCCGTCTTCGACGAACTCGAAGTCCGAGATATAGCCTTTCTCTTTCATGATGCCGAGCATCGCACCCAGCAGTTTGCTTGCCGGCTCGACGATACACTCGCCTTTCCCGGTATCTGCGGCATTTTTAATGGTGCTCATCGCATCTGCGATTGGATTCAGTCTTGCCATTTCTCTTCACCTCAGTCCATCTTTTTAAACCCAATCTTCGAGGCCCATTCACGGAAGCACTGCCGGCACAGCATGATATTGTAGCGCCTGACAAGCCCCTGTTTGCGTCCGCACATCTTGCACTCATGCGCCCCGCGCCCGAATGGGGTCGCGGTTGAGCGGTCGCTCTTCTTTGTCGTTTTCTGTGCCATCAGATCACCTCCACCTGGTAGCGTTCCTGCAGGAAGCCGATTGCATCCTCGCGGGAAACACGCTGCTTTTCCGGCAGTTTTTTCTGTTCGATGAGCCTGCGAGCGATACGCTTGCCCCGGCGCTCCAGGATCACCGCGACGTCCATGCCATAGATACCGATCGACGGGTCGTACGACTGTCCGGGGAAATCGGTATGCTCCTCGATTCCGAAGGCGAAATTGCCGTTTTTATCGAACTGTGTGGCACTCAGCCGGCGTTCGACGATATCCAGTGCGGTCGCAACAAAGGTTTCCGCCACATCTCCTCGCAGGGAGACCTTGCATCCCATGGGCTGGCCCTTGCGGATGCCGAATGCGGGCTGCGTACGCTTGGCCATCACGCGAATGGGCTGCTGCCCGGTGATCTCCCGCATGATGTGTTCGGCATTGGTGAGCTTCTCACCGGCCTCGCCGACGCTCATGTGCACGACCACCTTGTAGATCAGAGGATCCCGCATTGTGCTCATGCTTCAATCCCCCACTCTTTCACCGCGGGCTCTTCCCTGCCCACCATAAAGACGTAGGTGTCGATGGTGTCGAACCTGGTGCCGGTCTCCAGCTCATCCAGGATCACCTTGTTGGGAATGCTGCCGGCGGTGTCGATAATTTCGGCGATTCTGCCGACTTTTCCCGAGTGACGGCCGCCGATGACCATCGCCACATTACCCTCAGAAAAGGGGAAATGATCGACGATCGCGTAATGGTTGGACTCCTCGAGCGAGAGGACCACCGAATCGCGCGGGCGGTAACTGTGGTCGGCGATGATATTGACCCCATAGCGGAGGTTGAGCTGCACTTTGCCGCCTTTCACCTCGGTCTTGTTGCGGATCTTGCACAGGCGTGTCTTTGCCGCTTCCTCGGTGATCTCGATTGAGACGAAGTTGCCCCGTTTGTCGAGGAGAATCCGGTAGTGCTTCTGCATTGCCGGGATCGAGATGATGTCGAAGACCCCGATGCCCAGCTTCGGGTCCCTTGCCGGTTTGCCGTTCACGATGACGGCGCGGCTTGAGAGGATCTTCTTGATCTCCTTCATGTTGCGGGCAAGGCCCATGTGGTCCCTCAGCCAGACCGCAACAGGCATTGCATCTTTGGTATGCGGCCCGGGGGCGGTCTTGGTGATGAACGTGTTGGCCTTCTTGGCGATACTCCATGCATTCGGGGCTGTCAGCCTCTTCTGGTGTCCGGACATTATTTCTTCGCCTCCAGGTGTTCTTCACGGCGCTTGTCTTTGAGATTCAGCTTCACGATCTGGAGGTTCGAGGTGTCGACCGGGCGCGGAACCTCAGTTCCGTCGCTTTTCGTGAGCGACACCCCGTGCACCAGCACCCTGTACTTGCCGGTATCCACCGCATCGACGATCCCCTCCTCACCGGCGAAGTCGCCGCGGAGCACTTTCACCGTGTCGCCCTGGATGACCCGGGCATTCCGGCGGCCGTACTTCTCCCGCAGCTCAGAAGAGAGCGGGGCGCGGAGGAAGTTGCCGCGAACGTGCAGAGGTGCGGTAATGCGCGCTTTGCGCTGTTTTCTGGGCTGTTTGCTTGCCATTCGTACCATGTCTCTGCACCTCACACGATGATGGTGGCCATCGACCCGATCTTGGGGAAGCGCTCGGCGACTTCACGCGCGACCGCACCCTTGATCTCGGTGCCGCGAGGCTCGCCGCGCTCGTTGGTCACCACCATGGCGTTATCCTCGAACGAGAGGCGAAGCCCGTCGATCCTGCGGATCTCCTTTTTCTGGCGGATGACGACTGCTTTGACGAGTTTACGCCGCATGTCGGGCGTTCCCTTCTTCACGGTCACCGTTGCCATGTCCCCGAGGCCGAGCTTCGGCTGGCGGCGGCGGACACCATGGTAGCCGTCCACCGACACGATCTGGACGAGGCGGGCGCCCGTGTTGTCTGCACACACCAGTCTCGACCCGGTGGCGATCGCACGCGGGGTCCGCGACTGTTTTGCTTTCATTCCTTAGCCACCTCCACGACAACAAATGTCTTCGTCTTGCTCAGGGGCCTGCACTCGGCGATCTTGACGCTGTCGCCGACTTTGGCGCCTATGCACGGCGGATTGTGAGCGTGGAGCTTTGAACTGCGCTTTTCATAGCGCTTGTATTTCTTCACGTAGTGCAGGTAATCCCGTGCGACCACGACCGATCCCTGCATCTTGTCACTCACGACTTTACCGGTGATCACCTGGCCGCGCACCGGTAAAATGCCGTGGAATGGACAGTTCACGTCATCACATTCCTTTTCAGGAATGGAAACGTTCAATCCGATGTTTCTTGCCATATGTTACCTCAACTTCCTGATTCGCATGCCTGTTCTCTTTTCAGGCTGCATGACCAGAATCGACCCATCAACCCGTACCCGGGTATCATCGGGAAGACGCAGGTCAAATGTCGCATACCGTTTCTGGATCCTCTTTTGCCCCTCACGCGTCATGATCACCAGCATGTTTTTGGTCTCGTCGACGATGGTACCCTCAATCCCGATCTGGCGGGGATTCGAGGAGTCTGCCACGCGCACCCGAAGGCCGATCAGCTCATGCCGGATCACATTCTGCGGGGTGATCATTTCATCTGCCTGGAGGACTGCTCCGTTTTGATCCGTGCGATGGTCCGCCTGAGTTCACGGATGCGCCCCGGGTTCTCCATCGCACCGCCTGCGCTGACTTTGCCGTTCTCCTGCAGGACCTCGAGCTGCAGCTTGGCCAGCTGCTCTTCGAGTTCGACATCGGAGAACTGGGCCACCTCACGTGCACGAAAGATCGCCATTCAGTACTCCTCCTCGGGGACGGGGATATCTTCCATCTCTTCGAGTTCTGCATCGATCTCTTCGCCGATCGCCTCGGGAGTCAGTTCGATCTCCTCCTCGGCTTCTTCGGGCTGCGGCTCGAGCACCTCGAAGTGATCGGGGAGCTTGGCGCCGGGCGGCACGATCTTCACCTGCACACCGATGGTGCCCAGCTTCTTGATCGCCACAGCAAATCCCTTCTCCACAATGGTCTCGCTCGGTTCACCGGAATGCTTGACATAGCCTTGCACGAACTTCTGGACCCGGGCGCGGGAGCCGGTCAGTTTTCCCGAGAGAACGACTTCGCAGCCAAGCGCTCCCGACTCCATGACCCGGCGGATCACGCTGTTGCCCGCTTTACGGAAGTACCAGCCGCGCTCGAGTGAATTCGCAAGGCGCTCTGCCATGATCTGGGCGTTGAAGTTCGGGTTCTCGACCTGCTGGACCTCGACCTGCGGCGACTCGATCGCGAACATGGTGCCGAGATTCTGCGTCAGCTCGCGGACCACCTTGCCGCCTTTGCCGATGACGATGCCGGGCTTTTCAGCAAAGATGGTCACCTGCGTCCCGAGAGGGGTGCGGACAATGTCCATACCGCCATAGCCAGCTCGTTTGAGCTCACGGGTGAGGAACTTTTCTACGCGCGCTTTGCGGACGCCGTCTTCAATAAACCGCCGTTCATTTGCCATTATTCCACCTCCCGTACGATGATCTCAATGTTCACGGTTTCCCGCCGTTTCGGGGTAGCCCGCCCCATTGCACGGGGAAAGAAGGCGCGAAAGCCCCGCCCCCTGTTTGCAGAAACGTGCACAATCTTGAGATTTTCACCGTCGAGGCCGGAATACTCGCCATTCTTCTCCACCGACTTGAGCAGCCGGATGAATGCCTCGGATGCCTTGACCGGATACCGTCCTGCATCCCAGCCCTCAAGGCCGCGCTTGTGGGCGACGTTGCGGTTGAACCGCTTGAAGGGAATGGCCTTCTTCAGGGCGACCACATCTTCGAGATAGGCGATTGCCTCTTTTGTGGTCTTTCCTTTCACGAAGCGTGCAATCTCGATCGAGTGCTTGGGAGAGACGGGAAGTTCGTTCGCTTTGGCGCGCGCGATCCCCTCTCCCTCCAGCTTGCTTGAATAACCTGTCCTTGCCATATCCATCACTTCAGGGGCACGTATTTACTCGACCGGGTTGCACCGATACCGGCGCTGCCGTGGGCAACTCTCCTTCGCGTCAGGGCGAACTCGCCGAAGTAGTGGAACACCGCCTCGGGCTGGATTTCGACCCTGACGAAATCCTTGCCATTGTGGATCTCAATGGTCTTTCCGACCATCTCCGGCAGGATAACCATGTCCCGGAGATGCGTCCTGATGCGCTCCTTTCCCACCTTGATCTCGGAGATCAGCTTTTCTTCGTCGCGGGACAGCCCGCGTACGAACTTTCTGCGGACTCTCGAAGGCATGATGGGCATCAGTTCGGAAATCCCCATCTGCTGGAGATCCTCGACCTTGTACCCATGATAGGTAAACTCTTCTTTCCGCCTTGGCAGTCGTTTTTGTGTCTTTTTCGCCATCGTTCAACCACCCTTACTTCTTCCACTTACCCGTGCGCCGGGCAGCAATGGATCCGACTTTCCGGCCCGGAGACGTGCCGCGTGCGATCGTCTTGGGCCTTCCTACATGCTGGTGGCCTCCGCCACCGAACGGGTGATCGATAACGTTCATGCAGACACCCTTGACCCTCGGATACTTCTGCGCCTGGGATTTCATCTTGTGATACTTCTTGCCCGCTTTGACAAACGGCTTCTCGCCCCTGCCTCCACCGGCAACGATACCGACCGTTGCACGGCAGAGGTTGTGGAACCACTTGTGTTTTCCACTCGGCATCCTTATGCCGACACGGTCCTCGGACTTGCCGATGACCTGGGCCTGCACGCCGCTCGACCGCACGAATTTGCCTCCGTCGTTGGGCCGCGCTTCGATATTGCAGACGTAGGCGCCGATCGGGATGTCCTGCAGGGCGAGCGTGTTGCCGTTCTTCACGGTCGCTTCAGGCCCCCATGCGACATCGTCGCCGACACCGAGACCCTCGGTGACGAGCATGAAGACTTTCTTTCCTTCTTCCAGCTTCACCAGCGCGATTGGCGCATGGCGTGCGGGATCGTGCTCGATATCGACCACTTTTCCGAATACGGTCGTATCGCCCACGCCCTGGTGACGGAGCGCCGCCTTGTACTTGTGCGAGGGCGCCCGGTAGACGGGGCCGCCCCGTCCTCGATTCTGTGCTATGATGCGTTTTCCCATCGTGCTCACCTACATGATGCCCAGTCTGCTCAGGATCTCCTCGGCTGCCTTTTCATCCACAAACCCGACAATGGCCTTCTTCTCTCCTTTCATGGTCATTATCGTGCGGACGCTCGATACTTCCTTGTCGAACAGATCTTCGACCACGCGTTTGATATCCTGCTTGTTCGCCTCGCGCTGCACCAGAAACTGGAGTTTTCCCTCTCGTTCCAGCATCATGGTCGCCTTTTCCGTGACGAACGGGTACTTGAGAATCATTCAGAGTTCCTCCAGCTTTTTCAGTGCGCCCTCGGTCCAGATGGTCAGGCGACCCGCATGGGTTCCCGGCGCAAGCAGTTCGGTATTCAGCTGTCCGACGCTCACCGCATCGACGCCGGCGAGGTTGCGTGCCGCACGCAGCGGAGTTTCGCCGGTCACGATAAGCACGCTCTTGCGCTGTTTGTAGCGGCGCCCGCGCATCTTGCCGCGGCCTGCACGGACCTTCTTGCTGTTCTTTGCCCGCTCGACATCAGCGAAGACGTTGATCGCCTTGAGGATCCCGATGATCTCGGCGGTGGTGGCGATGTTCTCGAACGCGTCCTCGAGGATAACGGGGATCTCGCCGTCCACGAGATGGCCGCGAGCTGTCACCAATTCTAGGTTGCAGGTGGCAGCGATTGCCGAACGAAGCGCTTTCCTCTTCTCCTGTTTGTTGATCCTCTTGACGAGAATCTTCTCGACTTTCGGGGGGTGTGCCGCCCTTCCACCGACGGCCTGGGGGATCCGTGCGACCCGTGATCCGTTTTTGATACGGGGGACCTGTGCGACGCCGCGACCGCTTCCCCAGGACTCTGCAGAGGTCTTCATGCCCGCGAATGGATCGGTCCCGTGGGGCTGGTACCTGGTGCTCTGGAGTGCCAGAACCGCCTTTTTAATGAGATCGGGCCGGTATTCCTCTCCGAATACCGCGGGAAGATCGATCCCGCGTGTTACGGTTCCGTCAATTGCTCTTACCTGTGCCTTCATTCAGTTCACCCCTGCTTGCTTGCGACGCTCAGATATTCGATCGCCGGTGTGCGTTCCACGTGCTCGCGCTGGCGGATTGCAGGCCGCATGCGGATCAACCGCTTGTTCGGTCCGGGAATGGATCCCTTGATCATCACGTACCGGTTCCGCACCAGCCCGTAGTGGAGAAACCCACCGTCGGGGTTGATGCCCTCGCCGTTTTCGCTGATCTTGAGAATCCGCTTGTTGAATTCGGTGCGCTGCTGGTATCCAGTCTGGCCGATCTGGGGGACCTGCCAGCGGACATGGTGCGGCGTCCACGGGCCGAGGTTACCGATGTGGCGCTTTTTTCCGCCCCTGGAGTGCTTGCCCTTGCGCACCTGGATGCCCCAGCGCTTGACCGGTCCCTGCGTGCCCTTGCCGCGCGTGACCGCCGTGACGTCCACATACTGCCCGCTTTTGACTACATTGTCCACGTTGACCTCGTTCCCGAGCATTGATGCCGCAAATTCGAGGCGGTCTGCGATGCTGCCTCCCGCCACGCGGACCTCCATGAGATCGGGAACCTTCTTCGGAACACCGGTCAGCTTGGCAGGCTGGGTGTGCATGAGAGCGAAGATCTCGACGACCTTGCCCTCCCCGGCGAGGGTCCTGATGCGGTTAAGCGCATCCTCGGCATTGTCTTTCTTGGGGAGAGGAATCCTGCCCCCCAGCGCTTCGTCACACTGGTTTGTCCAGGCCTCCGCACATGCATGCTTGCCATAGGTGTCAGCGTTGTAGGCACGGATACCCACCACTTTCATGGGGGGAATTTCGACGACCGTGACCGGAACCATGATATCCTTGCCCTCGGTGGGGCTGTTTTTATGGTCATCGACCATGATGACATGCGTCATACCGACTTTATACCCGGCAAAGCCTTGCAGGACCGGCTCACCTTCGTATTCAGGCCAGGAATTGTAGCGTGGTACCTGGCTGCTGGCGCGCTTGCGCGGGCTGTAGGCAAGTGAACCCCTGCGTGGTCTCGATGTTGATGACATAGTTCAATCAATCCTCATTCATATTCGGTTCATTCGGGAAGGCGGGAATGCCGCCGGCCTCATTGTGACGAACAGGGAAAAATACTCCGGATTTCCCTGTCACGGGAAATACTCAGTATTTTCCTGTCAGCGAAATCTTCGATTTCACGTGTATTCCGCCACATTCAGCAATGCGAGAGACGCGATGACCGCCTCTTCTGTCCGGACCGTGGCTGTCCCCTGATGGGGAACCAGGTTGAACACCGCATCGGTGAATTCCGAGATTGAGCGCTTCTCATCCGCAAGGATTGAACGGACGCTGCGGCCTGGACCCCCGAACACGACCACCACGCTGCCATTCAGGCGCCTCCCCAGGTCGTCCATGGCTTCGTGCGTCACCGCCATGCCGTCAACCGATGTGACGATTGCATGGTCGGCCCGTGCCATGATACGGGAGAGCGATGTGTGCGTGGTTGTGCGGTAGCCCCAGTAGCCTGGCGATTCTTCTGGTGTGCACCAGAAAGCCCCGTCTCGCGAATAGATCCTGACCGTGATGCGCCTTCCAGCAGGCACGCATGTGTCCAGCGGAAGAGGGCTCGTTGCACCAACGTCCACCCAGGCGCATTCGTCAGATCCTACGTCTATCATCCCGTTGTGACTGAGCACAACTCCTTCTCGGTATTGACCCTCCTCGATCGAGGAGGTAACCATGTGATGAGGCATCCGCAACGGCGGAAGGACCCCTGCATACTGCAGCAGTTCAGAGTGCCTGAACAGGTACTTTCTGAGGTACTGCGGTGTCTCTGCATACTTCAGGAGGGCCGTCATCTCCCGCCATTCAGGATGGCGGTGATCCCGGTAGAGGGCAATTTCTTCAACCCGGAAGACTGCTGCCGCCCGGGCGATCTGGCCCACCTTGTATGCCCTGAGTTTGGGGTCCGCGGTTTCTGCCGTGAATGACGAGGGAATGGCGATCGAAAGACGATATGAACGTTTCGGCTCCATTCCCCGCAACAGATAACCCCATAACGGTTTCCTAAATATTCACCAGAATTGAATATAAACCTTCTTGTGGCCGCCGGGACTGTACAGGAATACCGGGGAGCGGTGGAAGCAAAAAAGAGCAGGGTGTGTACCGAACGTGTCCACGTCACCCGAAGTAGAGTTCGCCATCTTCGTTGACGTACACGTCTATGTTTTCACGGACAAAGCGCCCTCTGATCCGCTCCGGAACCGACTCGCGCATGCGGTTGACAAGGCTGATGGTATCGTACCGTACCTTGATATGGATCTTTTCTGCCTCCGTAAAAATCTCCTTTACAGCATCGAGGACGTCGGTACCGGTGCGAATGGTATAGATATGTGTCGCATCGAGTGTATACAGAAATTCGAGCGTTTCTTTGGCTTTCCGGATATTTTCAACTGCTGCCTTTTCTATGGTGCAGATGTTTGCTTTCGATGTGTGGATGAGATCGGCTATCTGCTGCTGTGTCAACCCCTGTTTTCTGTACCGCAACACTTCTTTCTGCCGATCGGTAATGAGACCCTGTTTCATCATATCAATGTATGCATATTAAAATTTAAACACTTTTCTTTAACACCCGATCGCCATAAAGGACAAAATAAGTCTGATTCAAAACGTTTATTACCCAACTTGATGATAATGTGTTGTTCCTCAAATTTGAGAGGTGTAAACATGGTAGTTAAAGTCGGAGTTGCAAAATTAGGCAATATTGCAAGCGGTGTAATGGTTGAGCTGCTGCTCGACGAGCGTGCAGACAGAGAGGACATGATCACCTTCATGGCAACCAGCGGTACCAAGCTCCAGCCCGAGGATGTTGACCGTGTTGTTGACAACCTGAAGGCATGGGGACCTGACTTCGCAATCGTCGTCTCCCCGAACGGCGTTCTCCCCGGACCTACGGGTGCACGCGAGGCCCTCGCGGCAGCGGGCATCCCCGTGATCGTGATCACCGACGATGTCACCACCAAGAAGGAATGGGCAGACCTCAAGGAGAGCTCGTTCGGTTACATTATCCAGAAGGCGGACTCCATGATCGGCGCACGCCGCGAGTTCCTCGACCCGATCGAGATGGCTGACTACAACGGCAACCTGGTCAAGGTGCTCTCCGTCACCGGCGCATTCCGCAAGATGCAGATCGCCATCGACGCGGTCATCGACCAGGTCAAGGCAGGCAAGAAGGGCGCAGACATCGAGCTCCCCAAGATCGTGATGACCGCCGACAAGGCAGTCAAGGATGAGTTCACCAACCCCTATGCCTACGCAAAGGCACGCGCCGCATTCGAGATCGCCGCAGCCGTCGCGATGGTCAACGTCAAAGGCTGCTTCATGACCAAGGGATTCGAGAACTATGTCCCCATCGTTGCAAGCGCTCACGAGATGATGCGCGCTGCAACCGCGCTCTGCGACGAGGCACGCGAGATCGAGAAGGGTGTCGACGGCGTTGTCCGCAAGCCGCACAAGAACGATGGAACCATCGTCTCCAAGACCACGCTCATCAGCAAACCCGAGTAACCCTATACAAAAAACCTTTTTTTCCGGCAGTGCCGGAATCTTTGCTTTGTATGCACCGTTCGATCCTGCACCGATGCTGGACATCGCCGTGGATGAAACCACTGAAACGCAGTTACCTGCGCCGGCAGTACGCGGCGAATGCCTCAGGCAGCGTAAGGATCACCGGCTCGAGCTGGAGGCGCTCCATAAATGCCGAGTCGCTGGTTGACCAGGGGTTCGGGTTGATCCTTGCGATCAGGGAACAAAATGCCCGAAAGCCCGAATCGCAACCCGGTTTTTCGAAAAAAATGGAGGCGTTGAACGCCATCGAACCCGTGTCCCGGAAGATTTCGATGATTTCCCGCATTCCTTCCGCAATGCAGTCGGTGTAGGATTCGGCCTCCTCGAGGATGCGGATGGGGAGGAGCCCCCGCACCTCGCGTTCTCCCAGCGGGACGGCGCTGGCGATCCAGGGGATTTCGTCGCCGAAAAGGTACCTTCCTGCATCCATCTCATGGGCGAGAAGATCGTCCTGGTAGATAGTGCCGCGCCGGGCACGGTAGCGATAGCTCCCGGCAAGATAGCATTCCGCGAGTGTAGAGGGGCTGCGATCGGAAATCCCCTGCAGGTGGGGATGGGCTATGCTTGCACCGGCCGAGGGCAGGTAGTTCCAGTTGATGCTCGCATACCCCCCGTGCCTCTTGAGCGACTCGATCTGGCCGAGAAGGGCATCGGACAGCTGGCGGACGCTGAACCGTTCGACATCGTGATCCCGGGAGATCACCGTCACCGTATGGCACTCGGCAAAGGGGTAGAGGTTGGGGAAGGTGATGCTCTCCCCGATCTCGATGCGCGTGCCGTCCTCGAAGACCGGTGTTTCCTCCCGCACCCGGTCCGGGCAGAAGGGACATTCACCGGAAGGGGGGGCGAGCGAATAGTACTGCCCGATACCCCGTTTTATTCGCTCGGGGCTGATCCTGCACCGTAAGCCGGTGAGGTGCTCGCGCCTGTACTGCACAATTCCCCTTCCTGCGTCGATCTGCTCGATATCAAACATTTCCACGCTCAGAAATGACTGCTCTCAGGGTATTCATCTTTCTATGTGAAGATTAAGGGCGAAGAGAAAAAAAGATACCGGGGTGTGGTTTCCACACGCTCAGACAATGTACTTGCCGATCAGGCGGATGGAATTGACCATGTCGGGACCCAGCGGGGATCCGAAGATGACCTGGGTCACACCGGCTGCCATAAGGTCTTCGCACTTCTGCTTGCACATCTCGGGGGTGCCTGCAATGGTGAAGGCGTCGATCTCTGCGTCACCGACAAGGCCGCCCACCGTCTTGAAGTCGAAGCGTGCGAGGGCTTCCTTGATCTTTGCGACGTTGCCCATGTCGAGGCCGTGGCGCTCCAGTAGCGGGGGCGGAGATCCTGCGGCGATGAATGCGGCAACGATCTTTGCGGCGTTGCGTGCCTTCTTGACATCCTGGTCGACGGAGATTGCGGTGTAGGCACCGACATCGTGCTTCTTGCGGTCGGCTGCCTCCTGGGCTGCCTTGATGATGGGGATGGCGATCTCGAAGTCCTTGGGGTTGGACGCGTTGATGAGCGATCCGTCTCCGATCTCACCGGCGAGTGCGAGCATCTTGGGCCCCTGTGCACCGATGTAGACGGGGATGCCCTTCTTACCGGGGAGCTGGACGCCGGTCAGTTTTGCACCATCGTAGTCGAAGAACTCAAACTCACCGGTCTTCTTGACTTCCTCACCAGCGAGAAGTTTCCGGATCTGGATTACACCCTCTTTCAGGCGTGCAACAGGTTTTTCGCCCTTAATTGCGAGCTTGGGGAGCGTAGAGAGGTCGCCGGGGCCGATACCGAGGACGGCACGGCCGTCGGAGATCTCGTTGAGGGTTGCTATGAAGGATGCGATGGCTGCGGGGGTGTCGGTGAAGGTGTTCATGATACCCGGGCCCATCTTCAGGGTGTCGGTGTTCATCGCGATTGCTGCGAGGGTCGGGTAGCAGTGACGGTTGTTGTAGTGGTTGGTAATCCACGCAAAATCGATATCCTTTGATTCTGCGAGCTTACAGTAGTTCACTACCTGCTTGACGGTAATGTTACCTGGCACAAATTCAATACCATAAGACAAGGTTATTTCACCTCATTGAGTTATTAAAGCGACCAGATTTATAAACATTATCGTTTCCGTCAGGAAAAACGCCAGATCGGACCCGATCGAATGGCGCCGGAATGATACCTGCAGGGAAATACCCGGCAGAGGGCGGCGGCGCTGCAGAATTACGGTGCACTATCAACATCATTTAATAGCGTTCTGTACCAAATGTAATTATTGATCATTTTGCATCGTGAACAGGGAATAGACGGAAATAGTTTGTATCATACCTAGAGCTGCGATAACACGAAAGGATACCCATGAGAGTTCTTGCAATTGGTCTGGGCGGTGCGGGCTGCAGGGTTGTCGATCACCTCTACGATCATGACATGCGCAGCAGGGTGGGATGCCTGAGCCCCATTGCCATCGACACCGACGTGAACACGCTGCTGCAGCTGCGCTACCTTCCCGACACCGCAAAAGTGCATTTTCCTCCCATCGATCCCGACCAGCACTACGACGCACGATCCACGGTGGACATCGAGGAGGTGATGACCATCATCCAGAAGACGGACACCGTGGAGATCGATGCCATCATGATCTTCTGCGGTCTGGGCGGATCGATGGTCGATGCCATGTCCCTGATCGTGCCCGAGCTGCGCAAGTCCTTTATCGAGCCGGTGTTTGGGGTGGTTACCCTGCCCTGCCTCGCCGAGGGCAACAGGCGGTCCGCGAAAGCGGCGGATGATATCGAGATGGTCAGGGAATGTGTCGACGCCGCCATCCTCTTCGACAACGAAACATGGTACCGCAAAATCAAAGAGTCCTATGAGGAAGGCGAGGAACACGAAAACAGGACACGTTTCCCCCAGATTGCAAAAAGCTTTCCCTCAAACCCCCGCGACATCTACCGCCTTCTCAACGAGCGCATCGCACGGCAGGTAGGACTGCTCCTCCGTGCGGGTGAGTTCAACGAGGAGGGGCTGGAAGTCTCCGAGGTGGTGCTCGACGCCGGAGAGATCCTCAACACCCTCAAGGGTAACGGCCTCGTGGCAGTGGGGTATGCAGCAGAACCCCTCCCCAGAAGCCTGCTGGGGATGTTCGATCGCTGGCGCTCCTCCCGGTACTTCTTTGAGGGGGCACAGGTACGCGCCGCCCGTATCGTATCGCTGACCAAACAGGCGGTCTATGAGGACATCTCCATCCCCTGCGACCTCACCAGCGCAGACAAGGCCCTCGTTCTCATTGCTGGACCTTCTAAAGAGCTCTCCATGAAGGGGTTCCAGACGGTGCGCAAATGGATCGACCGTAGCATCGCAGGGCTGGAGATGCGATCCGGTGACTATCCGGTGAAAAACACCCGTTTCGTGGGCATCATTATCATGCTCTCGGGGCTGGAAAACATCCCCCGTGTCGAGGAGATCAGGGAGATCAGGGAAGGGTACCAGGTAGAGCGGGAACTGGAAGAGCGAAGGCGTGAGGAGGAGCTGCTCATCGCCGATGATATCACGCTCGATCCGGGCGAGGAGCGCGTTTCAGGGGGGCGTTTTGCGGGAAGCCCCGTGTATGACGTCTCCCGTATCGGCGGCGCATCCCGTGCCGCCGCACCCGAAGAGCCCGCCCTCAAAGATGAAATGATCACCGTGCTGTCAAAGAAAAAGGACGACAGTGGGCATAAACATCTGCTGCGCGACGATGCCATCCTGCTCTCCTCAAATGAGGGCAGCGAAGACGACGAGGAACGGATCATTCTCCCCAAAAAGCCGGACGCGATCATTCTCGATATGACCAGGCAGACATCGGGCGGAGCGCGAATGGCCCCGAAAGACTCGGCACTGGGGGTCCGTGAGTCCCGCTATGGGATGGGGATGCCGAGGACGGATGCACGCAGTGATTCCGACCTCTCGGTGAAAGACCTGCCAAAACCAAAGGACGGGATCATCGACGGGGAGAGAATCGTAATCCACGCGGAGCGCTCCCCCTCGCCTGCAGGGATCATTGACGGGGAGTCGGTCAAAATCCAATCGCCGGGGAAAAAGATCCATGAATTGATCAGGGACGACGAGGGCATCAGGCTGAAAGGGTCCGCATCGGGCGCAAAGGACGGTATGCTCGGGCATGCCGAGAAAACGCTTTCTTCAAAGAGTTCACAGGCAAAAGAACCTGAACTCGCCAAACGGCGCCTGAACATCATTTACGAGGCAGAAGAAGAGTTCGCACCGAAAAAGCCCCAAAAACCCGAACCTGAGGAAAAAGAGGACGAAGACCTCATCTTCTGGATAAAATAGGGGTTCCCGGTGCCCCCATTATTATTGCAGCAGCTTCGCGTAACTGATATTGCCCGCCCCGATTTCAGTCCTGATGGAGAAGCCCTTCTCGATAGCGTTTCCGATGAGGTTCATCCCGCTGTAGGCAACGATGGAGAGCCGGTAGGGATCTTCCCTGAGGTTGAACACCTGCGTGTCCATAGTGACCGGAAACACGAAATCCTGATCCCGCATCAGGGAGATTACCTCTTCCACGCGCGCCTTCGCGGATGCGGGTACCTGCCGCACGTTCGCCAGCACAACACCGGTGCCGGTGGACACCGTACTGCCGATCGAGGTCAGCCCGGCAGAGATGAAGAGCTGCAGGGGATCGACGGTGGTCCCCCGGTAGCCGATGAGATCGGCGAACGCCTCAGCCTGACCGTCCTGGATCACGAGGCGTCCCCCGTAGGCCATATTCACGGGGACGCCCGCCTTCTGGATCACGCCGTCCATAGTGATGCTGCAGATGGTGATGAATCCGACATGGCCGGGCGGGATGCGCGGGTCCTGGTCGATGATGCCGTACCGGGAAAAAAAGCCCATACCACTGTCGATGACCTCGTCGAATGCCGCCGAAACCCCTTCCACATCCGCATCGGCAACCACGGAGAGATTATAGGCCACGTCCCCCGTTCCCGTACGGGGATTGAAGGTGCTCCGAAACGCAAGCCGTTCGAGTTTCGAGATCACGAACCCCACCCGTTCCTCCACGAGTGCGCACTCGATCTCGGCCATTCCCTCGGCGGTGAGCAGCCTGCCTTTGTTGCCCACCTTGTAGGTGAACCCCATGTCGTCGAGCTCGCTCAGGTAATACTGCACCGCCCGGTCACTGAGCACAAAGCCGCGTTCGGCCATGAGTTCGGAAAGACGCTTCGCCCCCATGGGTTCGGTGCTCTCGCTGAGGATGCGTAAAATCTCCAGCCATTTTCGTTCGGACCTGATAAAACTCATCGTGCTTCCACCGACCCCTGGCTGTCCTGGTAGCGTCCTTCATAGAGGTGCATCCCGTTTCGCACCTCATGCATGATAAGCTGGACCACCCGGTCGCCCTGGAACAGGAGGACATCCTCGTCGCCCATGTTGACCAGGCAGAGAGTCAGCTGCCCGCGGAACCCGGGGTCCACAAACCCGCCGCCGAGCAGGACGCCCCGTCTCCCGAACGAGGAGCGGCACCGCATCGTGGCGGCGACATCGGCGGGAAGCTCCACCCACTCGAGGGTGTGCACCAGCGTGCAGCCTCCCCGCTCGAGCACATAGTCGCTCCCGGCCCGCAGGTCGTAGGAGGCCGGCTGCTGGCTCTCGTCGGCATAGGGCCGGATCACCAGATCCCCCTCGTCCAGCCTTCGTGTGATTTCAATTGCAGAGAGAATCATCCTGTATAATACAGGGCAGGAAAATGCTTAATATCTTATGATGCGAAATGTGTGGTGGATCCATGGGGTAGAGGATATCCTCTTGGGCTTCGGACCCAAGGACGCGGGTTCGATTCCCGCTGGGTCCGTCCGGTTTTGTGCACAGATTGTTGAGCTCGTCGATATTTTGCTACAATTGCTGAGCTCATTGATTGTATACAGCGATTGCTGCGCTAGTGATTCTTCAAAAAAGATGAAAATTATTCTATCTTAATATAGGGTTTCTCCGGCTCGGCAAGGCTAAACAACAGAATCGCTTTCCTCACTCCTGCATCGTCGGAGTTCACGGTGACCCGCAGGTAATAATCCATGCGGGGGAGATTCTCGGTCATGATTTTGATCGAATCGGATGTGGTCGAACACGGCACCGTGTTCCAGCCGGCAAGAATGTACCCACCGTCTTCGGGGCGATACTCGATCCTCTCGACGAGATAGCCTTCGCCGGTATAGTTGAGATCCCACGCAAATTCACGGTATTCAGGTGTCTGCACAATTTCCCGAAGGTTCGAGAGTTCAAGAATTGCCGCTGCCGTGACATCTGCCGTGAGGTTCGGCGACACGGTTAGATGCTGAGTGGGGAGTGAAAGCAGGATATCCCCCTCCGGGTTGGAAAACCTGATGTTCGAATCGTCATCGAAGAGACTGAAGTTCAGCGTCTCAGAGATCGAGGCGTTCACCCGCATGGTAAACGTCGTCACCCATGTCTCCTTGATAGTGATGTTGCCCACCTCGTAGTAGAAGTTTTTGTCATCGAGCCAGTCCGATGTGCGGTTCTCCCATTTGGGATACCCTTCATGCTGTAGTCCGAGTTCCGAATTGTAGGGATCAGATGTCCAGTTATACCAGTCGATACTGGTAGAATTAGGATTATACGGGACATAGGTAAGAATCTGATCTGCAGTCCAGTTGAGTGCCTCCACGTTATTGATGAGTTTGATATCCATCTCGGTGTTCACACCCGCCTCTATCATAATTTTCTCCCTGATGTCGTTAAAAGCATCAATGAGGGCATCTTTATCCGCCGCAAAGTAGTATTCACCTCCTGTCTCTTCTGCAAGCCTGCGGGGTACCTCCTCATCAGATTGCGACCCGCCTGCGGGGTAATATATCGCATAGATGGTGATGTCGTTAGCGATTGCATAGGTTACCATATTCTCGTGTGCTGGATTGAGACCAAACGGATAATATTCACTCCCTCCTTTCGGAAGCGTATTGCTGTCGTTAGCAACGGTCATCACACCACCTTCAGCAAACGGATCCCCGAAATAGCGGTAATTATTCTGCATCAGGAGCACGATCACTTTCACTCGTTCCGGATCAGAATGATCTGTATTTGCACCCATATACTTGATAGCCTCATACAGTCCCTTCCTGAGCGGTGCGCTTGCCTGTCCGGTTTTATCCTTTTTCAGCGGAACGGTTTTCCAGAGTTCGTTATGATAATCCGCCCAACTTCCGATTAAAGGATTGTAAGGAAGTCTCACTTCAGCATAGTCCAGATATTTGGTGTTATTACCATTACCCCAATAGGTGTCAATATATTCCGCATCGTCATTGCCATTTCCATCCTTCCCCACATCCTTCGACCATTGATACGTGGTATCCAGAGGGCCTCCATCCGCCGTCCTCAAGATATTGGCGGTATTATTAGTAAAAGGAGGATCATCTGTTCTGTCCCCGTAGGGAATATATGCCACATGATCGTATCCAGGTGTAAGTCCAGTATAATCACCACCTTCAAGGAGGTATTCTGCAGCCTCCCGAGCGATCTCCATACGATCCTGACCGTTCTCTGAAAGCAGCATATCCTCGCCCCGATCGAGAAGAAGGACCACATCCACCGGCAAATGCTCGGTGAGTTCGAACCCGTCGCCTATCAGGCGGATGGTCACGTCAAATGTATCGCCGGGGCGGATATTTGCGCTGGAGACTTCTGTTTCCGCACGGAGATACGGATAATTTCTCCATGTGATCATCTGCGTCTCTCTGGTTTCATCGGGCAAACTCGTCCTATCCCAGGTTACCGTCACCGTACAGTTGCCTCTGGAATAGGGGTTGAAATATGGAGATGTTTTATCGGGGAACTCACCGGCCTTAAAATGGACCGTTGCGTATCCATCCTCATCGGTGATGATACTCGTAGTGGAATTCCCCCATGAACCTGTCATCGGATCATAGATCTTCGGATACTCCTCAATGCGAGTGTTGTTCTTAATCGAGGATGCGTTAATCTCGAAAGAGATTAGTTGATTCTCGACACCGCGCCCGAGATCATCGGTCACCTGCGCAAAAATCGTACCATTGGAGAATGGCTTTACCTCGTAGCTGGCAAGGTCTGATGGATTGGCGTAGGCTTCGAACCATGTGCCGTCCGAGCTGGTGAACCGCAGTTCAATATCATCCTTTACCGATGAATTCTCGGTCTCAGCTGAAACCAACACGCGCCCGATGGACGTTTTCGGGCCGTAGGTGAGAACCGCATATCCGTACTCGTTGGTTAGGACAGTCATTTCCTCCCCGGCGATGGATGTATGGATAAAGATCGGAGAATTCGGTGAAGGATTATCAAACCGGTCGACCAGTTCATAAATAATAGTAAAATCGTCCACTCCGTTCCCGGGCACACTCAATGTTGAGGGGTCCACCGATGTTGTCATGCTCGCCGGCATCGACTCTCCAACGCCATAAATCGAGATGAGCATCTCGGGAACTGCGGTAACACAGATTAAATCAACATTATTTTCTCCGGCCAATGTCGATGCCTTAAACGTGGCAGAGAGATTTCCTTCAGAATCAACACGTTTTATGAGATCTTTTGTTGAATAGTTCACCCCGTTCCAGAACCCAGCATCCGTGTCTTTGGAACACAGGAATCTGACACCTTCCGCGTCTCCCCCAACCGATTCCTCTTTCCGACTGTCGATGACATTCTCATACTTATCGGTCATCTGGAGCGTGATGTTTGTGTCCGTATTGACGGTGATTTCGGTATCATAGTCAAGATACTCAAATGCATACGGGAGTGCGTGGTCAACCCTCTGTACGGTGTTGTTGCTCATTTGCAGCACAGGCCCATCTTCCACCTCGGTATATTTCACAATCACATTGATGGTGGCATTACCGCTCTTTTTTGTGTGAAAGCTCGCCTGATACGGGCTTGTTGTGTCTATCGAAGGAGATAAATCACCGATTTTGCTACCCTCTTCGTCATAGAGGAACTCGTTCGTGCAGGAAAACGACACCTCATCAACCGTGACAGAACCGTTAGTGAAAGATTCGTTGTTTATCACCACAGTTATAGTCGCTGTTTCATCGATACCCGTTCCAGTCCCGGCAGTAATCCATCCATGATTGGTGGTAATAATGATCTCGTCTAGATCAAGTGCCGCAGAACCAGGAACGAGTATCCCCAATACCAGCAGTATCAGGATACCATGTATAGTTTTCATATAAACCTTACCCCGGATGATTATCACGTTTGATAATTAATGAGGTGGTAGCATTCGATACTATATAAATAATGTGAGCCATTCAGCCAAATGGAAACAAATCTCTGCAAAAACGATAAAAATCAAAAGAATATTTCCCGAGAGTAAATATTTGCTCCTTTCAAAACCCTCCATACTGCAACGAACCCCGGTATCTGTGGGCCACCAGGATCGAATGGCCGGTGATATGCTCCGGCTGGAAGCGTCGGTAATCAATCGCCTGCGCATGTCAAAATAATACACCCGGACCCCCGTCACGCCCAGTGCTCGGAGGGGATGCGGTCGAGCAGCATCCCTTCGACGACCACCGGCATGAGCCGCCTGCCCTCCTCGAGGGCCCTCTGGAGACGCCACCCCTTCTCCGCGTAGATGGTGAAGATCGGCTCCCCCTTTTGCACCCGCATGCCCTTCTTTTTGTGCAGGCGTATCCCGGCCCTGCGGTCGTGGGGGGCTCCGGCGGTCCGGGCCAGCGAGATGAGCGATCGGTTGTTGAGGCCGACGATATAGCCGGAATCCGGGGCGTGCACCTCGAAACTGTGGTCGCCCGGGACCAGATCTTCTGCTTTGACCTCGGGATCGCCCCCCTGTATGGCGATGATCTCCTTCATTTTGGCGAGGGCTTTTCCGCTGCTCAGCAGATCCTGTGCCACCTCCTGCCCGGCGCCGCGGGCGGCTTTGCCCGCCATCTCGAGGGCTATTCCTGCAAGCGATGTGCTCTTCTGGACGAGCGAATTTGGCTCATTTGCCCCTTCCAGCACGGTGAGTGCCTCCTGTACCTCCAGCACCGGGCCGATGGTGCGGCCGACCGGAGATTCCCCGTAGGTCAGGGCGCACTCCACGCGCATGCCCAGCCGTTCGCCGAGTTCGATGAAATCACGGGCGAGTTTCCTGCCGTCCTGGATGTCGTGCACCTTGGTGTTCTCCCCCACCGGGATGTCGATGACCACGAGGTCGGCACCGACGGCGAATTTCTTGGCCATGACGCTGGCGAGCATCTGGCCCCGGGCGTCGATCTTGAAGGGGTACTCCACGAGGATGATCCGATCATCGGCAGGGGCGATATTCGTGGCCCCGCCCCAGACGATGGTACCCCCCACCTTTTCGGTCATCTGCTGCACCTCTGAGGCGGAAAATGCCACCGGTGCGAGCACCTCCATGAGATCGGCGGTACCCCCGGCGCCGGTGATGGCGCGGGAACTTGTTTTCGGGATTTTCAGACCGCTCGCCGCGATGATAGGAACGACCAGCATGGAGATCTTGTTGCCGGGCACCCCTCCGATGGAATGCTTGTCCACGATCGGATGGCCGGAAAACTGCAGGCGGTCGCCGGTGTCCACCATCGCCCGAGTAAGGTGCTCCACCTCCTCCATGTCCAGCTCGTGGATATACGATGCCGTGACGAACGCGGTGAGCTCGTTCGAAGAGATGGTGTCGTTCACCACGTCCTGCATGATCTCGAGCATCTCATCCTTGCCGAGTTTATGCCCGTCCATCTTCTTCCTGATATGGCCGATCGATTTGGGGGGCAGTGCCGGGCGCACCTCGACCGCGGCACCGTCAAGTACGCAGAGCCGTTCATTGGTGAGCCGGAATATGCCGATCGCCCCCCGTTCAATGAGGGTGGAGGTGGTCTCCACGAATGCAGGGGCCGCCGAACCATTGACCTCATTGATGACCTGCACGCGGTCGCCGTCAAGAACTCCGAGTGTGCGTGCGTCTTCGCGGTTGAGGATCACCCCGCGGCTCGAGATATCGCGTATTTTGGCGTTGAATTTCATGGAAAGAAAACGCTCCCTTGTATTCACCTGAATGTCGCAGTGCAGGTAGATAAGGGAATCGAATGGCGGTTTTGGGGAATTTTTCGGATCATTCGACTACCGCAACCCTGCGGCTAGTGTGCGGTAGGGGCTGGCAAAAAGACAAACAGAAGAGCAGAATTGAACAATTGAAGGAATCGAAAAAAAATTTGGTTTTAGTGCTTCCTGAGGACCAGGACCGCAACAGCACCAAGGCCAGCGAGCGCAATCAGCGCACCAAATCCGGGTGCGGGGGTGGGCTCGGGTGCGGTGGTCGGTGCCTCAGTGGGTGCCTCGGTCGGAGCGCCGGTCGGAGCTTCGGTCGGGCCCTCGGTCGGAGCTTCGGTCGGAGGAGCACCAGCAAGCACGTTGAAGGTTGCAGTGGCGGTGGTGTCGGACTCGACAGACTCTACCTTGACGATGTACTCGTCAGGCTTGAAGGTCGAGGCGTCGACATCGAATGCCCACTCGTTGTAGGTGTCTCCCTTGGTAATGGAGATAGTACCGGAAGCGCCGCTGAATTCACCGCTCTGGGTCTTTTCAGTGGGCTGGAAGGAGGAAGACACGACCTCAACAAGGAGCTCGTCGTCAGCTGCAAGGTTGGTCGTACCGGTGATGGTGAAGGTGTCACCAACGTACTTGTCGCCGATCTCGTCGATCTGGATCCAGGCTTCCTCCACGAGGAAGGAGAGCTTGGTGTAGGTATCGTCGATGTTGGGCGAGTTGATGAGCTGGACGAGTGCCTCAGCAGCGTCGGAGCCCTGGAGTGCGCCGCTTCCTTCAGCGATGAAGTAGTTGTCGGATGCGCCGACTACCCAGGTCTCGCCGGTTCCAACGGTTGCGGTTCCAACAGTATCACCTGCTTCTGCTTCGACAACGTCGAACTGCCCGTTGTACATCGGGTGCTGCACGACCACGAAGTACTGGCCGCTTGCAAGGGCGTCGGTGGTCTCGAACTCGTACGAGAAGGAACCGTCGTCCTCAACGCTCTCGGTGTCGCGGACATAGTAGTTCTTGCCGAGCACCCAGATTGCTACACCCTGAGACGGGTTGCCCTCTGCGGTACCGGTGATGAAGAGGCTGTCGCCCTTGGCAACGGTGGATGCAGAGACAGATGCGCTTATGAAGGGCTTCTTGACAACGATGGATACGGTCTGGTACTTGTAGTCGCTGACATTGTCCTTGGTTGCGGGTCCGCTCACCGCGTAGATGGTGTAGGTACCTGCGTCAAGGGCAAGTTCAGAGGTATCCCACTTGTACTCCCATGTGTCGTCGGTCTCGACATCGACTTCCTGGTTGCCAGCGGTCCTCGGGGACTCAAGGTCGCCACCAGAGGAAGGCAGGTTCGGACCGGTGATGAACAGGTAAACGGTCTCGGAGTCGGTGTTGGTACCGGAGAAGGTCACTTCTTCGCCGAGGAAGTAGGACTGGTCGCCGGATGCGGTGACAGTCACGTCACCCTTCTCGACCTTTACCTTGACAGTGTCGTAGTTGGTTGCGTCCGTGGGGTCTACGACCTTGATGGTGTAGGTCTTGGCGTTGGTGTCCTCGGTGGTTGCGAATTCAGCAGAGCGAGTGCCCGCTGCGTTCGTCGTAATCTTTGCGACGATGTTTGCCTCGTCCATGTCGTCGGTGTCGATCTCGGTGTCAACATCGTCCCAGATGGTGGAGAATGCAGCTGCAGCGGTGGTCGCATTGTCATAGATAAGCACACCGGTCTGTCCCTCAAGGAGCGAGGGGTATGCAGCAGCTCCGATGGATGCGTCCTTGATGTAGAGCAGGTAGCCGATCTTGCTCTCACCGGAGACGGTCACCACGAAGTCGTTGTTGCGCACCACGGTGTCCTTGTTGGACTCGATGGAGAGCAGCTTGCTGGACACGCTGAAGGTCACCGTGTTGGAGTCGGTGGCGTAGTTCGCGAATCCGGTCGGGGTGGCCCACTTTGCCTGGGCGGTGTAGGTGCCTGCCGACGCACCGGTCAGTGCAATACCCTCAGCGTAGACACGGGTTCCATCGAGCGCGATGCCCGCAAGGGACTGACCGCTGAGCTGGGTGATCTTACCGCCGCCGGGGGTGGTCAGCTCTACGTTGACCGTTGCATAGCCGGAAGTGCCGCCAACGTTGTAGTATGCTCCCACGTAGGGCGATTCGATCTCGAAGGCAATCACGGTGGACTTGCTCACGGTCTTGCCGTCGAGGGAATCGGAACGGGATTCGTTGAGCACAACATCGAGGTCAACGGTGGGTTCCCTGATGACGACGTTGGGACTCGCTGTGGTAAGTGCTGCGCCGACATCCGGGTAATAGACACCGTACTCGCCGCCGACAGCGGATGCGAGCAGGTCGAAGTCACCCGGAGTGGTGACGGCAATCTGGTTCAGCAGAGCCTTCGTAGGATCATCATCAGAATACTTGTTGAGTGATGTGACAGTACCGAACCCAGCCAGGTTGAGTCCTTCTTCGTAAACGAAGATCGTGTCGCCGTCACTGATCGTAGAGATCGATCCGGTCCTTGCTGCTGCAGGGGCAACAAACAGTGCTGCCGCCAGGAGCAGAGCAACGGTCACGACCATTACTTTTGTGATACTCTTCATACTAACCTCCTTTCATTGCTAAGGCACAGGCAAACCCGTCATATTCGACATCTGCCGAAAACGGGTTCACCACGCTCCATACTCCGAATAACGGAATATACTCCACTATTTGTGGAACACTTAATATATCCTTTGTGGTTGAACGGAGGTTGTCATATATAAAGGTTAACAGAAAAACGCCCATTACTGCGAGGTATTTGGTATTTGTCGATCGAATACGCAACACCCTCGAACCTGGTTCAAATACAGGTCCTGCAGGCCATTTCACCTGTAATCGTTCACCATTGCACCCCGTTTGGAGAGGATCGAACACCACCCGGGAACCCCTGTACACGTGCATTTTCGCTTTTTTCCGCATCGGCCGGGTGTCAGACGCCTGACGCACGCGCAGATGCAGGCACGTGCAACGGGCCGAGAGTTGCCCCGCTTCTGCGGAAACTATTGAGATCTGGTTGTACTTTGAACGATTTGAACCTGCTCATCGGTGCCATGTTCCTGCGGCAGGCCTCGGGCCGCTGCTCACCTGGTGTCCGTCACTTTAATTAATGAAAAGCTCCAACGTTAGGAGGCACAACAGCCCGGTAGTGTAGCGGTCAATCATGTGAGACTCTGGATCTCGCGACAGCAGTTCGAATCTGCTCCGGGCTATATTTTTCTGACACTCCTTTTGAAAGATTTTTCCTTACACCCCTCGGAAGATTGTTTCTTCAATACGAAACGGTGTCATGCATCCGAAGGCATCCATCATTTATCTTATCCGCAGTCTCTCAGTATCCTATCTGTATCGTTTCTATATCCTATCAATATCCTCTCGATCCTGATCATCCCGTTCGCGCCGACCGTGATACCCCACACTCATGCGAGAAATGCCGCAATGATACCGCTGAGAAACACTCCGTCGAAGGTCCCGGCACCGCCGATGCTCGCCACCGGCGCTCCCAGCTCACCGATCCGGTGGAGGTTGAGGATATCGGCGCCGATGAGCGTGCCCAGCGTGCCGCTGACATAGGCGATGATCGGTGCTGCAACGGGCGTCCCCCACGAGAGCACCAGCCCGCAGGCAAGGGCGCACAACGGCGGGATGAAGAACGGGGTGGCGATGCCCAGCCCCCGGACGGGCTGTGATACACGGTTGGTGACGAGGGCGACGAGTGCCACGCCGAGAGCTGCGGAAAGCACAATCCATGCTCCGCCGGGCATCTGCAGCGCCCGGTAGAGAAGGTAGACCGAAATGAGGGAGGGGATGAGGGCGCCTCCCACGTTGACGGCAATGACGGTGGAGGGAGAGTACTCGGGGATCCGGTACAGCCACCCGAAGAATGTGTAGTCTCTCTCAAGCACGACGGTCCGATTTTCAATCCTTGTGATGGGGATATTAATGAAACTGCCGATGACGATGAACAGCAGGATGGCTACGGCCTGTCCCCAGGAAAATCCAAGGTTGGTCAGCGCTCCCCCGATAAGGCCGAAGAGAAGGAGGGGGAGGAGGAACAGGACCAGAAGAATGATGAAAATCAGTGCGATGGCGGTGAACGGATTGAAAATGAACCGCTTCATACAGGAATGTTCACTCAGTTATTTGATAGTGTTTGGGCGGAGGGAATTGATGCATTCCCTGAGGAGGGAAAAGGCATTCTTCATGATCATTTCCGGGTGCACACGAGAGCGGCATGGTCGCGGTGGAATGGCTCCAGCCGGGTCGCGGCATGCACCTTCAGCCCGCCCGCCTCGAGGTTACGCACCGTCGCCGTGATGACAGCGTCCGGATCGGCCCGCACGTCGACACTCCTCGTCTTCAGCATCAGGATATACACGCCATCTTGTTTCAGGAAGGGGAGGTTGGCGAGGACGATGCCCGCCTGGTCGGGCTGGGCGACATCCTGGATCACCATGTCCACCTCCTCCACCAGCGGCGCATATTCAACAGGATGGGTCGCATCGGCCATGATGGGGACGACATTTTTGCGCCGGCGGGCGACCTCGATCAGGTCCTGCATGGGCCGCGGGGCAAACTCGACCGCGTACACGCTCTCCACGTAGTCGGCGACATGGGAGACCGTGGTGCCGTTCGCCGCCCCGAGGTAGAGGATCCGCATCTGCGGGTCGAGATCCCTCCCCCCTCCCTTTGCAAACAGGGCCGCCAGCTTGCTGCGGCGGGGGTCCCATACCCGGTGGTCTTTCAGCATCCGCTCACCGTATACGCCTCCCTCGCCGGGGGATACCAGGACACCGTCAATCCAGATCATGCAATCCCCGCCACGTCATCGATCCGCCGTTGTGCCTTTTCCAGGAACTCGGGCGACATCTCGCCCCGGAAATAGTCGATCCGCGCCGCAATCCCCAGTTTCGCTGCCAGTACCCGTGCCACCCTGCCCCGGGTGCTCCGGGGGGCGTTGTGCACCCGCCGGTGCTGGAAAATGATCCCGTGCTTGGGCGAGGGCGTCCCGGAGCGAAGATGCGTGAACAGGGCGTTTTCGGCCCCGAGTACCTGAATGGTCGATGCGGGAAGGCGGGCGAGCTGGGCAAGGCCCCCGGCGCGGGAGATGAGCCGGGCCGCCACAAGCCCTCCCACGAGAGCACTGCAGTTGGGGGCGACCGCATCCGCCCGCGTGGAGACCTCACGCATGAGCCGGGTCCGCTCCGATGCAAGCCGCTCGATCTCTCCCGCAAGGCTTCCCAGCGGGGATGCGCGGTCCTTTTTGATGATGGAGAGCATCTTTTTCGCCCCGATTGCCCTGTACTTTCTGGAAAATCCGGGGTTTCGCACGATATACCACTCGGTCGCACGCTCGGTGAGGAGATTGATGACCGTGTCCATCTCGTCGAGCATCCTGACCATCTGGAGCAGTTCGATATCGCTCTGCTGGTAGTATGCACTGATCTCTGTTTCCGCCCGCCGTATGCAGAGGGCGCGGAGGCGATCGAGGTAGTCTCGCCGATCGGCGCACACGCCGCAGGCGACCGCATCCTCCCACGAGAGGGGGATGAATGACTCCATCGTTATGCGGAGCGTATCAAGGCGGTCCGACAATGCCCCGAGGTCTCCTTGTGCCGGTGTGCAGGCGCCGCCTTCCACATCACCGAACCAGTAGTGCTGCATCGCACAGTACAATGGCCGAAAATGCTATAGAAAGTATCGATCGCTGCGGATGTCCGTCGGCACGGGGCTTTCCGGGTTCCGGTCACTGCATGCCTGCTGTCGGTGTATTCCCCGAGACCTAGATTGCGACCTCGAAGGACATCAGGATGACCGGCAGCATGATCGCCCCCATGCAGGCGACGCGGCGGACATTGACGATCCCCGGCACCAGCCCCACCGCGGTGGCGAGCGCCAGCACCCCCAGCCCGAACGGGCCGCAGAGCACCATGGAAAATATGGTTACGAGCCCGATAACCGCCGCACTGAGCGGGCGGATACTGATCCCGCTGATGTAGCGGGCGTAGCCCGAGAGGTAAATGGTGAGACCGTAGACGACCGCCGCGGCAACCAGCCCGGCGACCAGCAGGTACTGGATGGGAGGCAGCTCCTGCACGGCGAGCGCCGCCATCACGCCGTTGCGGGTTCTCGACAGGGCGTAGAGGGCGGCAAGGCCAAGAAACGCATTGGCGGTGTTGGCAGCACTGGTGGCAACAATGTATTCGCGCGCGTGATCCTCATGGTGCATTCCGAGCGAGAGAACCGCATTTGCCGTCGCGTTGGAGAGACCGGGCAGCCAGCCAACGATCGCGCCCGCACAGGCGCCGATCAGGGAATGCTTTGCCAGCGCCCTTCCCTCAAGCGTTATGCCCGGAAATTGCTGGTCGGGCATCTCGCCGCGGGAGGAGGCGAGGAGGACGGCAATGCCGAAGAGGCCGGCGAGCAGCGGCATCAGCACAGACGAACTGCCGAACGTGTTCCACGAGAGATAAGTATAGTGGAAGGTAAAGAGCCCGAGGAGGCCTGATACGAGAAAGATGCCCAGCGACCACTCGGGGGAATCGGAATAGACGATGAGCAGTCCGGCGACGCCGATGAGGATGATGCCGATCCCCCAGTCGATAAAAGGCTGGATCGAGGGGAGAAGCAGGAAAAAGATCACCACCAGCGGGAGGACGACGACGACAGAGAGCGCGCTTCCCAGCGCGGAGAGCCGCACCGCCTCTTCCCCCTTTCCCTCGAGGCAGAGGGCGTGGGCGGGGAGCACGCAGAGCGCGGTGTCGGCATCGGGAATGCCGAGAAAGGTGCTGGGAATGATGTCGAGAAACGTGTGGGTGACGAGCGCCGCGAAGAGCGCCGCCCCGACTGCTTCCGGGCCGAGCACTCCCAGAAGGAGGCCCTGGGCTGCGAGGAGGATGCCGGCCATGGTGTTGGCATGGATCCCGGGGATCAGGCCGCTGACCGATCCGAGGAGAATGCCGACCATGGTGCCGAAAAGGATGGCGGCGAGCACAGAGATCTGCTCTGCGGGAGGCGCAATAAAGCACACGAAAACGTGCCGGGCGGGGGAGGCAGCGCATTCCCCGTGCCGGAACGGCAACAGACAAACGTATAAGCCCCGCCGCCGAAAGTTCGGCGATGATGATCGCCATCACCCGCCTTGCAGATAAAGGGGGCCGCGACCCTGCGCGCTGCAGGAGTCTGGGGCATGAATGCTATCCTGTTTCGCCGCTCTCCGCCACCATTTATCAGGAGAGGGTGACCGAGTTTGTGGCGGCAGTGCACCGGGGCGCGTATGATTGTCTGTTCTTTACCAGCGCCCTTCCCGCCCAGATCATCGCCCCGCTCCTGGAACGCTGGCCGCGCGTCATCGCCATCGGGCCGCAGACCGCAAAAACGCTGCAGGATATGGGCATCCCCTGTGAGACGCTCCCCTCCTACTATTCTCGGGACTTCGCCCCCCATCTCGGTGAATGGCTCAGGGGCAAAACGATCGGCATCCCGCGGGCAGATGTCCCCAACCCCGCACTCCTCGACGCGATCCGGGAGAGGGGCGGCGAACCGGTCGAGATCAGGGTGTACGGCCTCGAACCCACCGGGAAAGAACTCGATCTTGCGAGGGCGGAAGCCTTCCTCTTCACCAGCGCCAACTCCTTTCGCCAGGCGATATGGACGCTGCGCCCCGGACTGCTCCTGATGGCGATCGGCGAGATCACTGCAGATGCGATGCGGGATGGCGGCGTAGAGCCCGCGGTCGTGGGCGACGGATCGCTGGAAGGGACGCTTCGCCGCCTCAACGCGTACCTTGAAGAGCAGGGATCACGATAGGTACCAGGGAAGCAATGGAACCCGGAACAGAGAAGCGAGCGGTATCAGGGATCATCGTGCTCGACAAACCCCGCGGCCCCTCGAGCCACCAGGTCACTGCGTGGGTGAGGGATATGCTCGAGGTGCCTGTCGGGCACAGCGGCACCCTCGACCCGCAGGTCTCTGGCGTGCTCGTGGTGATGGTGGGAAAGGCGGTGCGCCTCGCCCCCGTGCTCCTGAAGCAGGAAAAGGAGTACATCTGCCTGATGCGCCTGCACGGGGATGTCGCCGACGAGGATCTCATGACCGTTGCGGAGGAGTTCACCGGCCGGATCTACCAGCGCCCGCCCCGGCGCAGTGCCGTGCGGAGAGCGCTGCGCATACGCACCATCCACGCGATCGAGATCCTCGACCACCGCGACGGCCTCGTACTCTTCAGGGTACGGTGCGATGCAGGCACCTATATTCGCTCATTGTGCCACCACATGGGTCTGGCGCTCGGCGTGGGGGCCCACATGCAGGAGCTGCGGCGCACCCGGTCCGGACCCGCCGATGAATCGGAGGCCTGCACCCTCTTCGACCTGAAGGACGCCTCTGTGCGGGCCGAACTGGGCGATCCTTCGGCCCTCGCAGACCTCATCCGGCCCATGGAATCGGTGCTCGAAGACGTGCCCAAGGTGGTCGTCCGGGATACGGCGGTCGATGCACTCGTACACGGCGCAGTTCTCGCCGGGGTCGGGGTGCTCAGGGTTGATCCCTTCAAGAAAGGGGCGACGGTCGCGGTGATGACGGAGCAAGATGAACTGGTCTGCCTCGGAGAGGCGCTGGTGGGGTCCTCATCGTTTCAGCCGGGAGACACGGGGCTCGTGATCGCCCCTCGCACGGTCTTTCTGGGGCGCGGAGCTTACCCAAAATGCTGGCATACACGCTCTGGCTGCGACCGGCAGCGGGACAACCACCAATAAAATGCAGGCATGGGATGCGCAAAGAGCCCTCATTTTTTCCCGAGTGGGGCAGGAAATCACCTGAAATCGCACCCGGAAGGCATAGCCTTAAAAAAATTCCCCGCACACATGTATGATACACGATCGTGCTGAGGTCGTCTAGTCTGGAAGGGCGCAGGCCTGGAAAGCCTGTGGGGCGTTTGGCCCCTCGGGAGTTCAAATCTCCCCCTCAGCGTTCCTTTTTTCACTGGAACCACATCGAGTTCCTTCGCCGAAACGATTTCGCTTTCCTGCAATGTCACGGCGCCTGCCCACGTGGCGCGAGGGATCGATCGCCTCGCATACCCTTTTATACCGCGGCTGTACAGTGCTCCCCCGTGCATTCCCGGTGAAGGGAATCCGCGCATGGATCAGGGGAGTATACTGATGGAGCGAACAAGCCCGTTTCCACAGGAAGAGAGCAGGATTAAACTAGTCTCAACCCAATGGCTGCAAGACCACCTCGACGATCCCGAGATGACGATTATCGATGTCCAGCCCAATGTGCACGACTACTTCATTGAGCATATACCGGGTGCGGTGTACCTCAACGAAGGAGTGCTCAGGGTGGCGGCGAGAGGGATGCCGACGACATTCGGCCCAATCATGGCGCTGCAGGATATCTTTCGCAGAATCGGAATCCGGCGGGACAGGCCGGCGGCGGTCTATACCGCAAAGGGAGCGTTCAAGGGATGGGGCGACGGCCTTGAGCAGACGATGATGGCCTATGCCCTTGCGAAATTCGGCCACGACAATGTCTTCGTCCTCGACGGAGGCCTGGATAAATGGAGGAGCGAACGGAGGAGGGTTGAACAGGAGTTCCCAAAAATTGAGCCATCCGATTTCACCGTGGAGGTGCGGGGAGAGTACCCGATCGGCTACGATGAATTCAAGAAAACCAAGGATAAAGAAGAGGTGGTTCTCCTCGATGCACGGCCGCCCGCCTTTTACGAAGGGCAGGGACCGTGGAGAAAACCGGGGCACATTCCCGGTGCGATCAGCCTTCCCTGGCGGAGCCTGATGGCAGATGAGAATCCCGCCTTGCTCAAATCGGACGATGAAATCAACTCTATTCTCGAGCGCCACAACATCACCCGCGACCACACGGTCTACTGCTCCTGCGGTACAGGACGGGAAGCGACCAACGAGTTCCTGCTCTTCAAGTTCTACCTTCAGTTTCCGAACGTCCGCATCTACGAGGGATCGTTTACCGAGTGGACCATGTACCCGGAAAACCCGACGGTGACAGGGAGCGAACCGAGGGCACGGGAAGCGGCAGCTGCCGCACGGTGAGCGGAGAAAAACACTGATTGCCGGATATCATCCGGCACTCACCTATTTTTCCCGGACATCAGCGGGCCGGGATGGTGTCGTTTATATGTGCGAGGCGTTCTCTTGCGAATGCAAGGTATTCCTCGACGATTTCAAATCCGAGATAGCGGCGGTTGAGCATTGTGCTCGCCACGGCAACCGTTCCTGATCCCAGGAACGGATCAAAGACCAGATCACCCTCATTGCTGGAATACCGGAGGATCTTTTGCACCAGTTTCACGGGGAGCTTGGTGGGGGTCTTGACCCTTCCTTTCCAGTACTCCCGGTTGATCTCCCAGACATCCTCCGGGTAGTGGTCGATTTTATTAAAGGTATAGTGTTTCGGGTTCTTGGCGGCAAAGAGGATATGGTAGTGGCTGGTGACGTATTTTTTTTTCGTGAACACGCCGAACTGGTATTTCCATATGAGGTGGTTGATCGTGGTAAACCCCGCCGCATCCAGCCCGATCAGGATGTCCTTGAGATTGGACCAGCCGGAAAAGACGTAAAGTGAGCCCGAAGCGGTGAGAATGCGAAACGCTTCGTCCAGCCATTGCGTGGTAAACGAGAGGTAGTCGCTGCTGTCGATCTCGCGGTATCCTTCCAGCACCCGCTCGCCCGCGCGGTTATAGTTTCCCCTGCGGGCCTTGAAATCGATGGCAAAGGGTGGATCGGTCACGATTAAATCGATGCTTCCGGAGGGGACGGCGGGCATCAGCTCGAGTGCATCGCCAAGATAAACATCATCGACTGAAAAAGGGCCCTTCCTTTCCGTCATCGGTCACACCGCTACGCTGATCTGCACGTCTCCCCCGCTTCCATACCTTTTTCAAACGCCGCAATGTTGATGTCCACCGTCTTCGGCGGCACACAGCGCATCACCGCTTTGATCAGTGAACCCGTCTCGAGAGGCATGTATCCGGATGCCGCCCCGAGCATGACGATATTCTGGGCGAGGATGCTTCCCGCCTCGACGGCGAGCGCCGCGGCATCCACGCGGCAGAGCGTAATTCCCTCGAGCCGAGCAACGATCGCTTCCGGTGAGGGTATCTCGAGCTTCTGCTGGAAGGCCGACGTGGGGACGATGATCTGCTCGGCGACCACCATCACGCCGCCATCGGCGAGATAGTGGCGGTAGCGCAGCGCTTCAAGCATATCGAAGGCGATGAGAAGATCGGCCGTTCCGGGGGAGATGAGCGGCCCTCCCGCCGCATCGATGCGGATGTGGCTCTCCACCGATCCGCCCCGCTGGGCCATGCCGTGCGTCTCCGCACCCAGCACGTGGCGGCGCTCGATGAGGCACGCCTCGCCGAGGACGTTGGAGGCGAGAATCGTGCCCTGTCCGCCCACCCCGACGATGAGGATATCGAACGGTTCGCTCATTGCTTCACCTCCACCGAAATCGCCCCCGTAGGGCAGATCTCTGCGCAGACACCGCATCCGCTGCAGAGGTCGGTGATATACGCCTTTCCTTCCACGAACTCGATGGCCGGGCACCCGTAACGCACACATACCCTGCACCCTGTGCATGCCTCGGGATCGACACCAAAGGGCCTGCGCTTCACCCCTGCACGACGGGCGGTGATGACGCAGGGCTGTTTGGCGATGACCACTTTGACCCCTTCTTTCCCCCGTGCAGCCTTCAGGCACTCGATCGTGCCCACGAGATCGTACGGATCGACCGTCTCCACGAACGAGACCCCACAGGCCCGGCAGATCGCATCGAGGGACACGGGGGCGCTCTCCACCCCGCACGCCGTGCACCCTGTCGTAGGGTTGGGCTGGTGGCCGGTCATAGCCGTGATGCGGTTGTCGAGGATGACCACCGTCATGTTCGCCCCGTTGTACACCGCGTTCAGCAGCCCCTGAATGCCGGTGTGCAGGAACGTGGAGTCTCCTATCGTGCACACAACGTCACGGGGCTCTCCGCTGTGAGCAATCCCGCTCGCCACCGTGATGGACGCCCCCATGCAGATGGTGGTGTCCACGGCACCGAGCTGTAGCCCGAGGGTATAGCAGCCGATGTCGCTTGGGTAGACGGCGTCAGGAAACGCTTTTTTAATGGCATAGAACGCAGCCCGGTGCATACAGCCCGCACAGAGGATGGGGGGGCGGGGCGGAAGATCGGCAACCGGCTCGGGTGCCGGATAGCCGGATTCGGCCAGCACTCCTGCCCGTGCAAGGATACCGGCCACCGCTGCCGGATTGAGTTCCCCTTCCCAGGGAGCATAGCCGTTCTTTTTGCCGAATACTCGAACCCCACCCGAGACCTGGCGGACGACCTCCTCGACCACGGGGTCGAGCTCCTCGATCACGACGACCGCATCGTGCTGCCGGACAAATGCCGCCAGCCATTCCTCGTCAATGGGATAGGCGCCGATCTTCGCAAAGGAGATATCCTCCGGGATGACCTCACTGGCGTATGCCGCCGCAATGCCGCTTGCGATCACCGCGGTCCTGCCCCTCACCTCGCAGCTGTTGAAACCCAGCTCCACGAGGCGCGCTGCAAGGCCGGGCTGCTTCTCGTTGAGTTTTTTATGCAGCACCCTCGTGTGCGCCGGGATCACCACGTACTGCTTCGGGTCGCGGTGGAATACCCCCTCACGATGCTCGCTTCCCGCGGGATCGAACACCACATCACTCTTGGAGTGAGATATGCGGGTGGTGGGCCGGAACAGCACAGGGAGCGCCGCCTCCTCGGAGAGGGAGAACGCTTTGATGAGCATGTCATGGGCTTCCTGCACCGTGGACGGGTCCAGGCAGGGGATGCGGGCGAAATGGGCATAACGCCGGCTGTCCTGTTCGTTCTGCGAACTGTGTGCATAGGGGTCATCCGCAGAGAGGACGACGAACCCTCCCGTCACCCCTGTATATGCACTCGTCATCAGCGGGTCCGCGGCCACATTGAGGCCCACGTGTTTCATCGTCACCAGTGCGCGTAGACCGCACCACGCAGCGGCAAGGGCGTTTTCGAAGGCGACCTTCTCGTTGACCGACCACTCCACGTAAAATTGGCGCTCATTCTGGGCTCTCAACGAATCAATCACTTCAGATGAGGGCGTCCCCGGATATCCGCTAGCAAAATCGATATTTGCTTCGAGGCATGCATGGGCAATAGCCTCGTTCCCGAGCATATACCGCGTGACCATACGACCAAATATTGTACCAGAATAATGTGCATTTAATCTGATGGATCGCCTGCAATGCATAACCTATAAAAACAATCCTGCACCATCTTGTAAGGTAATCCTCTTGGGCCCGTAGCATAGCTGGTGGTGCACCCGGCTGATAACCGGGAGGTCGTGCGTTCGAATCGCATCGGGCCCATCATTCTCTTTTATCGTCTCTTTTTCAGGAGCGGAGCCCTGAATTGTGCATTACCTTTAATCCTATATTATTATAGTAATATTTTTATACTAATATGTTGACCAGTGAATGCTCCCAATGAATATAATCAGCAAGCAGTACTATCAAGTTTCAGTACTCAACGCGATTCGTCTTTCGCAGCCTTACCAGTACACCGAGGAGGGGCACAATTCACCTGAGGTGTGACAATGAAAAAACTGATGATGCTATGCATGGTGTTGATAGCAACCTGTGTTCTCGTATCGACAGCAGCAGCGTGCTGCGCAGAGCCACTGACACAGGGGTACTGGAAGACGCATTCAATAAATGGACCGGCACCATACGATGCCACCTGGGCATGTGTTGGGGAGGATACTGAATTTTTCAATACAGGCTCTACTTATTATGAGGTGCTCACTACTCCGGGTGAAGACGGCAATGCTTATTATATCCTCGCCCATCAGTGGATCGCCGCAACACTGAACCTGGAAAACGGTGTCTGTAAATCCCAGACGGTATCCGATGCCTACTGTCACGGATACAACCTTCTGAACAACTGCTATTACCGGGAGATGCTGGATATCCCCAAGGGAAGTGAAGATAGAGAGCTTGCTATTGAATACGCCTCCATTCTGGACAAATTCAACAACGGAGAATACTGAATCAAGAAGATGTTGAAGTGGATTGCCTCGCGATCATCCACCTCAACACCCGGGGCACCGTGACTATCCTCCATCTCTCTTTTCTTTAACAAATCTTTCGTCCTCCTCCTGCACCCAGGAAACCAGGTTCATCGGGTAAATCCACCATCGTCCGACTGAGCGATACCGGTCATCACCCAAATAATTGAGGTAACACCTCTGAGGCTGCGGCGTGTAGACGGCGAATTCCTTTGTGAATGGTATATTCCTGCAGACAATATGGAATCCTCCCGGCATTGCACACGGTTAGAGGATAATTGTTGCACCCGATACATGAATGCCCGCGGTGATCGCCGGAAGACAGGCGAGCACCTACGGTGATAAAAAATGGAATCCCATCCGGACATCTGCCTTTTCAGGAGTTGAGCACGTGTGAAGAGAGCACCCGCAGGAGATCCTCCACGTTCGCATTCCGGGAAAAGGTGATCGTTTTCGGGATACCGATTCCCGAAATCCAGATCCTGAGTTCGGCATCCATATCCAGGCGCCCTGCCGTCTCTACGCTAAACTGCGTGATTTTGTTGTAGGGTATCGAGTGATATTCTTTCTTTTTTCCCGTCAGCCCCTGGACATCGACATTTATCAGCCGTTTATTGGTGAAGATGACCATGTCCCGGATCAGCGTGAAGGCCTTCTGCACCTCTTCGCCTTCGACCATCAGGAACGCAAGCTCATCCTCGATCTCGCGGACGTCCTGTTCGGATGCATTGCCCAGAATTCCATGGAGTAAACTCATAATAATCCCAAAAATGCCTCATCCACAGGAATATTAGCACTTTCCTTTTGAAGCTGCAGGAGTGCACGCTGGAGCATGCAGTACCGCACCCTCATCCTGCGCGGCAATCTCCGACTGCACGGCCTCATGCTCATTGCTTTTTCGAGCAGGGTCGCATTTAACGATAAATCGACAGGATAGAGACTATAACTGTTATATCCTCTCTCGTCAATGAGAAGATATGGAGAAGTACCAGAAGATTGTCCTGGTTCTTGGCATCATCATTATCATTGCCCTAATTCCGGTCGATTTCTTTCTCGCGGGAGTCGGCGCCATCATCCTCGTTGTACTCGCCCTGAGTTTTGCTATGTACAACACCAGCAAGAGGTTCCCCAAGATACCAGAACTTATCGCCCACCTCTCAGAAGATGCGAAATCGGTGATCATCAAAAACAAGGGCGATACAAAAGCGGTTTCAATACATCTGGCGATCGTCCCCCTCGATCTTGAATTCGATGTCCCTCCGCTCGCACCGGACGAGGTCTACACCATTGCAGTGCCCCACATGATCGATGAGGCGAAAGCCTCGATGGCCTACCAGGATGAACAGGGCAGGAAGTACTCCCATTCCTCGCCGCTTTCGGCACTGGGGAAGGAAGAGGAGGATCTCCTCAAACCCATGTTTCCTATGTTCGGGTGGAAATAAACGGTAAAAATATCACTTTTCTCTGGACAGATATTCCAGGGTTTTTTCGAGCGCCTTGATGAGCTCCTCCTCATCCTTCATGTAGTCACGGAGGGCGCGGTAGAGCATGAACATGATATCGTACCCGTAAAAATCGATAACCTGCCGCGGGGTAATGGGATTTCTGTAGGAGTCGATGATCAGGTCGTTGGAGCTGTACATGAGCTCGTAGAACGTCCCGTCTTCTGAAAGAACGCAGTACTGGCTGTCCACCGTTTTTTCAGGGGCATCGGGCCGATAGGGGACCGGATCGGTCTTACCGAGCACGAACATCCGTTCGGGGAAGTACATGGCGTCGTAGATCTCACCCTTTGGATCTTTCTTGCCCCTTTCCAGCATATTCAGGCCTATCGAGTGAATGAAGGATGCCGCATCTTGCGCCATCCTGCCCAGCAGCTGCGCATCCTGCTCGGCGACCTCACCCGAAAGCTCGTCCTTTCTCTTTTTATATATCTCAATTTTTTCGAGAATCTCGGAAAAACCCTTTTCAATTGTGTCCATAGCCATCAATTCCTTCGTGCCGGATGCACGCTCACAGGGGCATATTTGTCTTCAAGGTTTAAATGCCCCCTTGAATGCGAACGCGGGCGCACAGAGCCATTTTTACGAAGGGCGGCGGCACCATGCAGTGGAGGGACAAGTATTTATTTTCTCGAATACGTATGCAATTGAGTAATATGCGCGGCCGAATTTCTCTTTTGCTGGTGATATGCGTTTTATTCGTACACGCGGCCGGTTGTCTTTCCGATTCGTCGGGTAGCGGGGAGAATGATGCCGTCACCGTGGCGGTCTCCATTCTCCCCCAGAAAACATTTGTGGAGGCGGTGGGGGGAACGCGCGTCGACGTGCTGATCATGGTGCCGCCGGGTGCGAGCCCTGCCACGTACGAGCCCACCACCGACAAGCTGGTGGCGCTCGCTTCGGCGGATATGTACGTGAAAATCGGATCAGACCTTCCCTTCGAGCGCGTCTACCTCCCCCGCCTCGTCGAGGCGAACCCTTCCATGTCGATGGTCGACTCGGGCGAAGGGATAGAGATCGTGGAACATGATCCCCATACATGGACTGCACCCCCGAACGCGATGATCATGGTCGACCACATTGCAGATGCCCTTGCCGCAACCGATCCTGCCTATCAGGACACGTACCTGCAGAACAGGGATGCCTACCTCGCCGAGCTGGCCGAGCTGGACGCAGGAATCAGGGGCACGCTCAAGGGGATGGAGGGAGAGAGCTTCATGGTCTTTCACCCCGCATGGGGCTACTTTGCTCGGGAATACGACCTCGAGCAGATCCCCATCGAAGTCGAGGGCAAAGAACCGAGCCCGGGCGAACTCGCCGCCCTCATCCAGCGGGCAGAAGAAGAGAATATCTCGGTGATATTTGTCAACCCGCAGATGAACACGGAGAGCGCGGAGGTCATCGCAGCACAGATCGGCGCGACCCTTGTTCCCGCCGATCCCCTCGCAGCAAACTACACCCAAAACCTGAGAGACTTCGCCGAACACATCGCCGCGGAAGGGGCAGCATGACTGATCCAATCATTCACCTCGAGGATGTCTGGTTTTCCTTCAATGGCACACCCGCACTTGAGGGAGTGTCGCTTGATATCTACGAGCGTGACTTTTTAGGCATCATCGGCCCCAACGGGGGAGGAAAAACCACACTCCTGAAACTGATCCTCGGGCTTCTTGCGCCGGACCGCGGAATGATCCGCATCATGGGGGAACCCCCCGAACGGCACCGCACCGATATCGGCTACGTCCCCCAGTACAGGACCTTCGATTTCGGCTACCCTATCAGTGTGATCGAGGTGGTGCTCATGGGGCGTCTCGGCCACATCCACAGCCCGTTCAGGAAGTACAGCCTCGAAGACCGGAAGATCGCAGAGGAATGTCTGGCCATGATGGACATCGCGGACATCGCCGATCGCCAGGTGGACCAGCTCTCGGGAGGGCAGCAGCAGAAGGTGATCCTCGCACGGGCGCTCGCCACCGAACCCCGCGTGCTCCTCCTCGACGAGCCGACCAACCAGGTGGACGTGCGAACTGAGGTGCACTTCTTCGAGATCTTACGCCAGCTTCACGAGGACATGGCCATTGTACTGGTCACCCACGATATCGGTGCAGTTTCCGTCTATGTGGACCGTATTGCCTGCCTGAACAGGAGGCTCTTTGTCCACGATTCGGGCGAGATTACAGAAGATGTGCTCGCCGAGACCTACCAGTGCCCGGTGGAGCTGATCGCCCACGGCGTCCCCCACCGGGTGTTAAAAGAGCATGACAGGGAGGAGAGCCCGTGATCGACATCCTCCAGTTTGCGTTCTTCCAGCACGCCCTCGTTGCCGGGGTCCTGATCAGTGTTGCCTGCGGGATCATCGGCGCCTACGTAGTGGTAAAAAAGATCGCCCTGATCAGCGGGGGGATATCCCATTCCGCATTCGGGGGTATCGGGCTCGGCTACCTGTTCGGGTTCGACCCCATTCTCGGGGCATTGGTCTTCTCCCTCGCCTCGGCACTGGCCATAGGGGTGGCAAGCCGCAAGGGTGGAGAGCACGAGGACACGCTCATCGCCACCATGTGGGCGACGGGGATGGCGCTCGGGATCCTGTTTGTCTCGCTCGCACCGGGATATGCCCCCGATCTCTTCACCTACCTCTTCGGCAACATCCTCTTCATCCCGGAATCCGATCTGCTGCTGATGCTCGCCCTCGATCTGCTGATCATCGGCGTGGTGTACCTCTTCTACAACGAACTGCTGGCGGTCACCTTCGACGAGGAATTCGCTTCGATCATGAACATCCCCGTGCAGCGCATCTCCCTTCTCCTGCTCTGCCTCACCGCGCTCACGGTGGTCATGCTTATCAGGGCGGTGGGGGTGATCCTCGTCATCGCCCTGCTCACGCTTCCCGCCGCCATCGGCCGCCAGCACAGCACGCGCCTGCTCCGCATCATGGGAATCGCTATCGTCCTCGGGATTCTCTTCACCTTTGCCGGGATGTGGCTCTCCTATCTCCTCTCAGTTCCCTCGGGGGCAAGCATCATCCTGATCAGCGCCGCCTGCTACGCCGCTTCCACCCTCTATGTCCGGCGAAAGCATCACCGCACAGGCTCGCCCATAAGATAGTGCCGTTTGTGGCCTGCGATCTTCACCCGAACCCATGCGCCGAGGGGGAGCACCTCCCTGATGACAATATTGTGATACGCATGATCGCGGGCGACAACAGATCCCGCCATTCTCTGCTCGGTGACCATCACCTCGAGCTCTTTTCCGATGAAGGTGCGGTTGTGGTCGTCATAGATGGCGTTCGCCGCCCGGGTGAGCGCACGGGACCGTTCCTTTTTGATCCAGTCGGGCATGTCGCCGAACCCGGCCGCCTCGGTGCCCAGGCGTGGGGAAAAACGGGTGATGTTGACCTTTGTCGGCCGAACCGCGTTCAGGAGATCGAGGGTACGCATGAAGTCCGCGTCCGTCTCGGTGGGAAACCCCGCGATCAGATCGGTGGAGATGCGCACGCCGGGCAGCTCTTCCCGGAACGCCTCTACAAGACGGGTGAAGTCGGCAGCCGCATACCCCCGGCGCATCGCCGAAAGCACGCGGTCCGATCCCGACTGCACCGGGAGGTGAACAAAATCGAATACCTTATCCTGCAAAAACGCCTGCACGAGGTTATCCATGATGCGGCATGCGGTGGCGGGATTCATCATGCCCACCCGAACCCGGAAGTCTCCGGGGATCTCCCCGATCCGGTGAAGCAGATCGGCAAGGGTGGTGTTCCCATCCAGCCCGTAGGCGCTCACGTCCTGTCCGGTCAGCTGGATCTCGTGCGCTCCTCCGGCAACGAGCGTTGCTATCTCCGAGAGGATCAGATCCTCGGGAAAGCTGCGCAGAGTTCCCCGCGCACACCGCGTGATGCAGTAGGCGCAACATCCGAGACACCCTGACCCCACCTGGACGGCACCGATGCCCGGGGCGATCAGCCCTCCGGCACGCCCGGAGAGGCGCTGCAGCTCTTCCGGGAGGATGATATGCGCATCGCACACCTCCCGTATTGTGTCCTGCTGCACCACCGGCATGCACCCGGTCACCACGATCTCCCGGTCCCGGAATGCCTCCATGCGGCGAAGCATCTGCCGCTCGGTCTTCGCGACGACCGTACAGGTGTTGATGACGTAGACCTCGGCTTCATCCGCGGACACCTGCCGGCACCCCTGCGCCTCCGCGAGCGCGATCAGCTTCCGCGTGTCGCAGTGGTTATAGGTGCAGCCGTAGGACTCCACGTAGATTGTTCTATTCTTCAGTACGTCCATCAATGTCCACGCGTGCGAAATCTGCGGTATTTTTCATTTTCCAGATAGGCATCGACGAGCACCAGGGCGAGCATGCACTCGGCGACGGGAAGGATGCGTGGCGCGATGCAGGGGTCGTGCCTTCCCTCGATCAGGATCTCGGTCTCCTCCCCCGCATGCGTGAGCGTCCGTTGCGCTTTCCGGATGGAGGGGGTCGGCTTGACTGCAATCCGGACCACGATGTCGTTGCCGTTGCTCATTCCCCCGAGGATGCCCCCGGCATGATTGCTCAGGTAGCCGGCGCGGTCCTGCGGGTCATTGTGTTCGCTCCCATAGAGGCGGGCAGCGGCGAACCCGTCACCGATTTCCACACCTTTCACCGCGCCGATTCCCATCATGGCGGCTGCCACCCCCGCATCGAGCCTGCCGAAGACAGGATCGCCCAGGCCTGCGGGGCAGCCGGTTGCGGTGACCTCGACCACCCCACCCACGGAATCCCCTGCATCACGCGCGGCACGGATCTCCTCCTCCATGCGGGCAGGATCAGTCTCCCCGCGGATCTCTGCGATGCGGGAGGAGATGGCAATCCCTGTACGCGCGAGGATCTTCATCGCCACTGCGCCTGCAGCAACCCGGGCCACCGTCTCCCTGCCCGAACTCCTGCCCC
>JAENYT010000006.1 GCA_016841665.1 Methanobacteriota archaeon | reverse complement strand
GCAGGTGGGCACCGTGGGCGGCGGCACGGGGATCGACACCCAGCGGGAGTGCCTCTCCCTGCTCGGGGTGGCCGGGGGCGGCGATCCGCCGGGCACCCATGCACGGGCACTTGCAGAGATCGTTGCCGCAGGTGTCCTCGCAGGCGAACTCTCCCTGCTGGGGGCGCTTGCCGCCGGCCACCTAGCGCGGGCGCACAAGTCGTTGGGCCGGGGATAGCCTCCTTTTTTCTCAATAGATGAACCACTTCATCATCACGATGGCGTGCTCGCCGTTCGCGTAGTAGTCGGCAAGGACGAACACCTGCTCGTACCCGATCTGCTCATAGAACCGGCGGGCGCGCTCGTTTGACATCCTGACCTCGAGCTGGATGCCCGACGCCCCGAGCAACAGGCACTCCAGCTCCAACCGCTGGACGAGCATCCGTCCTATCCCGCGGGATCGGAAGGAGGGGCCGACGGCAAGGTTCAGGATATGGCCGTAGATCTCCTCGCCGGTATCCTCCATCCCGGCGGCAACGAACCCGGCAATATGGGATTCGTTTTCCGCCACGAAGAACGTCCTCGGGTAGAACCGGAGGCTCTCGGCCAGCGTCCCCTCCTCCCAGGGGTCGGGAAACGATGCCCGCTCAATGGATGTGATCTCTTCGAGATCATCGGGGCGGGCCCTCCTGATATGAACGTGATGTGCAGTCATCGCCTCGTCCGGGATACTCCTATTATGGTTCTCGCCTTACATTAGTACGCCATTTTGAAAGTAGTTACGGCAGGATATCCATGGTTCGAATACATAGTTTTTCAGCATTACGGCCCCGCGAGGATGAAGCAGCCCTGATCGCCTCGGTCCCCTACGACGTGGTGACCACCGGGGAGGCGCAGGAGCTCATCGAGCAGAATCCACGGAGCTTCTTGCGGGTGATCCGTTCCGATGCGGAGCTGGCCGGTACCGTACCGGACGACGACCTGATCTATGCCCGGGCGAAGGAGAACCTGGATGCCATGATCGAAAGCGGGCAGTTCCTGCGGGACGATGCTCATTCCCTCTACGTCTACCGGGTCAAGGAGGGCGGCAATATCTATACCGGCCTTGTGGCATGCCTGGAGACGGAGGACTACGCGGAGAACCGCATCAAGCGTCATGAGCATACCCGCTACGACAAGGAGGAGGACCGCACCCGGCATATCGATACCACCAACGCCAACACGGGGCTCGTCGTCCTGCTCTACCGGGATACCGGGGCGATCTTCGCCGCTATCGCAGCGCTCATCCAGCACCGGGAGCCGGATACGACCGTAAAGACGGCGAAGGGCGAAGTCCACGAGATCTTCCGGATCGCCGACCCTGACGCCCTCGCCGCCCTCGAGGGAATGTTTTCCGGGGTGGACAGCCTCTATATCGCCGACGGCCACCACCGTGCGAAGTCGGCGGTCAATGTGGCAGAACGCCGCCGGGAGGCAGGCACGCTCACCCCTGAAGCTGAACGGTTTATCGGCGTGCTCTTTGCCGAAAAAAGGGTGAAGATTCACGGCTACAGCCGCCTTGTCCGCGATATCGGATCGTATACGCCCGAAGCGTTCCTCGAAGGATTGTCCTCGACGTTCACGGTCACTCCCTACGGCGAGATCGATGACACGGTCTTCTGCATCCCGCCGCTCCAGGAATTCGACGCCCCGGCCCATGTCATCCATATGTACCTGCAGGGGCGCTGGTACGAGCTCAGCTGCCCCGTCCGCAATGCCGAGGATCCCATCGGCTCCCTCGACGTGTCGATCCTGCAGCGCGAGGTGCTCGAAGGAATGCTTGGCATCAAAGACCCTCGAAGCGATCCCCGCCTCCAGTACCTGGGTGGCAACCGCCCGCTCGCCGACCTCGAGGAGCGGGTGGATGCCGGCGAATACATCCTTGCCTTCTCCATCCAGCCGGTGCACATCGAAACAGTGCTGGCGATCGCAGACGAGGGCGGCGTGATGCCCCCGAAGTCCACATGGTTCGAGCCAAAGCTCCTCAGCGGGCTCGTGCTCCGTACCCTGGACTGAATATCCTTTTTTTTGGCTTTCCCCGTGGAGACGCGGAAAGGAAGTCTTTTCAACCATTTTTTGCAGAGTAGTTGATCATGATCAGCATCGCCCTGCCCAAGGGAAGCCTCGAAGCACAGACGCTCCAGCTCTTCAAGGAAGCGGATCTCGAAGTGAAAAGGACGGATCGCGACTACAACCCCGTTATCAGGGATGCCCGGATCGGGAAGGTGAAGATCCTCCGCCCCCAGGAGATTCCCTCTTTTGTCCAGAAGGGCTACTTTGATCTCGGGATCGCCGGTATCGACTGGGTGGAGGAATCGGGAGCGACCGATGTGGTGGAGATCGCGAACCTCTCCTACAGCAAAACGGGCGAGGGAAACGTCCGCATCGTGGTTGCCGTGCACAACAGCGAGGACATCGATGAGGTGCACCGGATCCGCCCCGGCAGCCGGGTGACCACGGAGTATCCCCGGATCACGCAGCGGTTTTTCGAGGGCCTCGGGATCGACGTGCAGCTCTTTCCCTCCTACGGGGCCTCGGAGGCGAAGGTGCCGGATCTGATGGACGTGGTCGTCGACCTCACCGAGACCGGCAGCACCCTGCGGAAAAACGGGCTCAAAATCATCGGCCAGATCATGGAATCCCACACCGCGGTTCTCGCCAACAGGGAGAGCTGGGAGGATCCCGGAAAGCGAAAGGCGATGGAGGAGATTCGCACCCTCCTTATGGGGGTGATCGATGCCCGCCACCAGGTGCTCCTCTCTCTCAACGTCCCTTCCGGACAGCTGGAAGCGGTGATTGACCGACTCCCTGCCATGAAGAAGCCGACGGTGAGCAGGCTGCACGGGATCGAGTATTTCAGCGTGCAGACGGTGGTCACCAAGGGAGAGGTCAACGCCCTCATTCCGCAGTTGCAGGAGGCGGGTGCGGAGGACATCCTGGAAATTCCCATTACCAAGATTGTGCGCTAAGGAGGGGGGGCTAGGCCTTCCCCCGCGCCCCGGCAAAATATGCCTGAATCGTGGGAATGGCGCCCCATCACCCCGGGTACAGCGCCATTTGCCAACGTTTATATGGTTACACCTTACATGTAAGAATTGATCAAGGATACGCAACATGGATTATCGCAGTTTCCTGGTACTTATAATCATTGCGCTCTGCTTTATCTGTGGCTGCATAACGGCCCCGGCGGCCGAGAGTACACTTGAGGGGGTGGGCATCACTGATATTACCCTTCCGGCGGAGGCAGACCGGGTGAGCCTTGCGTATGCCCTGGAGGATCTTGTCATTGCCGACCTGGAGAGCATCCCGAACACCGAGAATATGACCATCCACCGGATCAACGGCGATGGTATGGATCTCTCCGGGGATGCATCCACCTGGATCCTCGGCGTCACCACGCAGGACAATACGACTGCAATCCTTGTCTACAACAGGTTCACGTGGAGATCGCTCTCGTGGCCGGAGCATTATACCACTTCCACCATCGATACGGAGACGATTCTCAGCCCGACCGATCTCTTCGCGATGCAGGGCGATACCATACAGGAAAAGCTCGAGATCTCCAATGCTACGGAGATCAGCCTCGAGCTGATCGATGGTGTGTACAGGGTCTACGCCAAGAATGGGAACCGATTGAGTGATCTTGCCTTCAATGCTGATTCAGGGGAGTTGATCGTATCAGAGTGATGAATGACCGGGGAATGCTTTCCGTGGATTTTCTTGCCGGGTTTACCATCTTTATTCTCGCCCTCATCATGGTGATCAACATGGTTCCGGGCATCATGATCGGCCTGGAAAGCCAGAATATCGATTATGATGCGGTCGCCTACCGCACGGCGGTCATCCTCGTGGAAGACCCCGGCTGGCCCGCCAACCCGCCCTGGGAGCTCGAGGACGAGTACCACAAAGACGATATCGCCCGCCTGGGCCTCGCGGTCTCCGACAATACCCCCAATGTGCTCTCCCGGTCGAAAATTGAACGATTTTTCAATACTTCCTTCTTCACCGAAGAGGAATACGGGCAGAAGGTAATCTTTGCCGATATGCCCTATGCACCCTATGCCTACAACATCGCGCTGAGAATTGAGGGTGATCCAGTAGATCATACTCCACTGGGCGATCCGGTCCCCGAACGAAGTTACGGCTACATCCGCCGCCTGGTCAAGGTGAAGGGACTGCATTCCGCAGACGTCGATTGTAATAACTCCATCTATCACAAAACCGTTTCGGAGAATACATCTGTAACCAATACTTACTTCACTATCCTCCTGAATTACACCGAGCTCTACGACAAATCGATTGGCGACGAATATCGCATGGATATGAGAACAGAGCCGATGGAAGTTACCATACACAATTTCAAATCCAATCTGAACACTACCGACGTTCTTGATGTTTTTATCAACAACATCAGGTTTTACAAAGAAGGCGTCTTGGGTGAGATTCCCTTCGCCTATGATGATTTTGACAACGAGAGTTATATCTATAAAGTCAACGGCACCGCCAAGCCCCTGGATTATAATTTCTCAATTAAGAATGTGGATGACATATATCTGAAACTTAACCCGCCTCTGCCATTTGCCTATGAGACCGATACCGTGCTTATGGTGAATATGAGTCTCAGGTATTACTACGAAGAAGGTCAGTGGAATACATCGAAGGATTATATGGACGGAACAATCTACTATACGTATGATACGTCCGCCAACAGCCCGATGAACCTGCCCACCCTCACGCCGGGTGTCCTGGAGGTGTCCGTATGGTAAACGATCAGGCGCAGATGTATACCCTCGAAGGATTCGCCGCCGGCGTGCTCATGCTGATCACCGCCTACCTTGTGCTTGGGACCACGACGGTGTATACGCCCGGCGACGTGCACATCGCGGATATGCAGCTCGAACAGCTGGGCAGCGATGCACTGGCCATGATGGACACGCCCGATTACTACGGTGATACGAGCAAGCTTGAGAATATCATTCTGGGTCAAAGCTATTCTCACGCGTGGTTCTATGCCAATTTTACTGAATCTCTCAAAAGGATAACGGAGTCGACAGATACCTGCGTTAATGATCTCCAGTACAACGCTTCGGTCTATTACCGCACTGACTCGGGCGAGGTGGCAAGTTATCCCCTCTCCTCTTCGATAAGGAGCGACTTGGTGAGCAGGGAGCCGGCGGTTCGGGTAACGCGTTGGGTATCGGTGGATGCGGACACTGCGAATATTCCGGGGATTCCAGCGGCCGACCAGCGTGATCCTCAGCTTTTACTCGTGGAGGTGTTGCTATGGAGAGGCTGAACGACGAGGGCCAGTGGATCGTGCTGATGGGTTTCATGGTCTGTGTCGGCATCTTCTTTTTGGCTCTCATCATCACCCAGTCCACGGTGGTGGGGCAGACCACATCGGAGGCGGTGCTGGAATTTCCCAAGACCGAGATCCAGGATACCCGCAGTGAAATCATTGATATCGCCAAGGATTGGGAAACTTACACTACCGCTAAAAGGACAAATTTGATGGATGACCTCAAAGTCATCTCCATGGCCCGAAAAAACGCCGTGGTTGAGTGCTCCATCACGCCGGGGGCGGTTAATGACTCGTACTATAGCTATACCCGGATCATTATCCATTACAACAACGGGGTGACCGAATATGATGAGACGTTCCTGTTATCACAACCGTTATCACAACCGATTCCATGAGGAAGAGGGGCTTTCCAGCCTGCTCGAGTACCTCTCCGTCTCCGGCGTACTGGTGGTGCTCCTGGTCATCATCATGTTCGCGGTCAACGCCGCCTTCATCCAGGGCCCCTCGGACACCCTCAAGTACCACAAGTTCACTGACATCGGCAACGGGGTTAGCGTGCGCATCGTGGATCTCTACGTAATCGCCCCCGGAAACGGGACGATCACCACGAAGTTCGACCTTCCCAACGATGTGGCGAACCAGGACTACTGGGTGCAGCTCGAACCGGGCAAAACGGGCGCGGCACAGCGGATCATGGTGACCGACTACAACCTCCGCAGTACGATTGCACTGGGAGGTATCGGAGCGACCCGGCCGGTGACCGGAGAGACGAGCGGAAAAGGACTGAACATGATCTCCTATAACTCGAGTGGATATTCATGAGCAAACACGGGAATTTTCGAATGGATGAATGCGCAGTTTCCGAATCGATCGGGTTTATCATCATCTTCTCTATCGTGATCGCCGGCATTGGCCTTGTCTCCCTCTACGGGTACCCGATGCTGCTCCAGCACCAGATCGGGGCGGACGAACGCACCATGGAGCAGACGATGATCACGATCCAGAACGACATGAAACTGCTCAGCTACAGCAACGTGCCCTACAAGGACACCGCGCTGCGGGTCTCCGGCGGGGCGATGAGCGTGTATGAAACGGCGGACACAAACCAGGATTTTGAGTTCGAATGGTTGGACAACGGAACCTGGAACGATCTGCACTTTTCCCCCGGCGAACTGCGCTATGTCTCCGACCAGGGAACGGCGGTGATCTCATTTGAAAACGGTGCGGTGGTAAGACGGCAGCAGGACGCGTCTGGATCGGTCATGCTCGCTGAACCGCGGTGGTTCTATGATGATAATGAGATAACGCATAAGAAAACGGTGGTAATATTCCTCACCGCTCTCAAAACCAAAAACAACCGCGATCTTTCCCTCAACGGCATCGGCAACCTCCAGATGAGCCGGCTGGAAGAGCCGAAAGTACATGAACTCTCTTCCTCGGTGGGGAATACGGATTTAAGGGTGAAATACACGCCGGATGGATCAAATGATTATTCGCAGGCATGGCATAACTACTTCACCGGATCTTCAATCATACAGGGTGGCTTGGACATACAGGGGGATTATTACGTTATCGAGGGCATCGATCAGGTGATCGTCAAACAGTACAATATTACCATCACCAATATCTGAACTCTTTTTTAAAAAATAATACTTGGGGAGTGATCTTTCGTTCCCCTCATTCTAGCAAACACCGACGCATCACGCCGGGATGCGTGGACAGGCCCTTCAGAGATACCCGTTTCTCCGCAGCCACTCCACCTGTGGCCCGGTATAACGGTAGATGATGTCGCATTTTTCGTCCTGGAAACTCCAGGGCACGACGATGAGCACGTCGCCCTCGCGAATCCAGACACGCTTCTTGATCTTGCCCTTGATCCTCCCGACACGCGTGACGCCGTCGAAGCACTTGACCCGGATGTGGTTTGCGCCAAGCATCAGGTCGGCCATAGCGAACATCTCATTGTTCCGTTTGTTCGGGAGGCGCACTCGTATGATCGCCGGCTCTCCCCCCCCGCCCGGTTTATTTTTCCGCGTATTGTTGGCCAGGTGTCTCACTCCATGAAAGATAACTGATTTTCTTTTACTATGCACTGCTACAATAAAAAAGATGCCCCTTAAAAAGAGGTGCTGTTCCCTGCAAACCCTTCTCCGGGAACGATGGGTCTTTCCTTCCGCCGCGCGGGTGCCGTCCCGAACCCTGCGATCGCCCTCATCCAGTCCCGGATCGTTTCGGCCCGGTGGGGATCGCGGCGACGATCGTTTCCATCGGCTCCCGTGCAAGCCTGCCCTTCCTGCCCCTGACCTCCGAGGTATGCACCCTGCACTCGCTGGCGGTAAGTACGTAGCTGATCTTGTGCATATCGAGTCCTCCCTCGACGAAATCGAGGAGATCGACGGGGATGTGGGGAGTGTCGGCAGGGAGACTGGAGGTCATGGGAAGGACGCGGAGCGTTTCCTCCCCCTCCTGCTCGATCACCACCACCGGCCGGACCTTTGCCTCTCCTCTTCCGTCGATACGGACGTTCGCCTGTATCACGTCGCCTTTGCGATAGGCAGCCATTCTGGGTGATAATCGGGCACGAAAACGGATAAATGGATTGGTTCTTACCCTACGTTGTCCGTTTAGTCGGAATGCGCGGGTTCACCCCGTATCGCCCGCAGCCTGGAGAGGTACAGCCGCGCCCACCCGTAGGCTGCGATGCCGCCGATGATATCGCCGAGTACGATGCCCCACCAGACGCCCTCGGCGCCCCACCCGAACACCAATGCGAGGAGGTAGGCGAATACGGCGATGAAGATAAACGACCGCAGCACGTTGAGGAACAGCGAGGTGAATCCCTTGCCCGTTCCCTGGAAGATTGAGCTGGAGATCGCGCCGGGAGGCACGAAGGGATAAAAGAAGCACATTGTCCTGAGGAAGGCCACCAGAGGGGCGGCAAGGTGGGCGCTCTCCGGCGAATAGGTGAACAGTGCTGCAATGAAGGGGGCGAGCATCCAGGTGATGGCGCTCGTGGCGATCCCGATCCCCACGCCAAGTGTGGTCGCATAACCGTGCACCATCTCCATGCGCTCAAAGCGACGGGCTCCGTACGCCGCACCCGCCACAGAGACCACCGCCGTGCCGAGGCCGATGATGGGGATGATGGCGAACATCACCATCCGCCACCCGGTGGTGTACACGGCGACCGCGTCCGTCCCGGCGACGCCGACCAGAATGACGTTGAGGATGATGGTGACCGAGGCCATGAGTAAAAATTCCAGGCTCGCCGGAAACCCCACCGTCAGGATATCGGCCACGGCATCCCGGTCGTAGGCGAACTCCACAGGAGAGAGCGAGACGTAGGTGTCGCGCTTGATAAAAAACCAGTAGAGCAGCAGTGCCGATACGGCGGCGATGGATATGACGGTCGCCCATGCGGCCCCGGCGATGCCGAGCCCGGCCTGGTAGATGAGGAGGGGATCGAGGATCATATTGAGCACCGACGAAAGCCCCATGGCATACATCGTCCGCCGGGTATCGCCCTCGCCCCTGAGAATGGCGTAGGCGATATTGCTGAAGATGACGAAGACGGCGCCGCCGAAGACGATTGCACCATACTCCGCGGCGAGCCCTGCCACCTCGCCTGCCCCGAGAGTCACGAAGATCGGTTCTGCAAGGATGACCAGCGGGACGGTGAGCACCGCGGAGATGAGCACCGAGAGAAGGACCGCATGGAGGGCCACGTTGTCTGCGCCTGCCCGGTTTCCGGCCCCGATGCGCCTTGCCACAGCCGAAGTCACGCCCGCCCCGAGCCCCACGCCCAGCCCGATGAGCACCATGAAGACCGGACCCGCGAACCCCACGGCGGCGAGTGCGTCCGATCCGAGGCCGGCGACCCACGCGGCGTCGACGATCTGGTAGACGGAGAGCAGGACCATGGCGACGATCATGGGCCATGCAAGTTCGATGATGGCCTTCTTCGGGTCGCCGGTGAGGATATGGACGCCTCTGGTTGTGGTCTCCGGAGTGCTGGTGGGATCTGTGGTCATGGAATGAGTGCCTGCGATGCGGTGGAAAATGTGCCCTGATCTATTTGCAGGTGTGCAGAAAAAGGGTTATGCTGGCCGGAACCGGGACAGAAATGTTCAGGAATGCGTGAACAGACGGTTCATCCTTCCATTCACAAGGGCGCTGAACCCGATCCCTCCGACGCAGTCGAACAGCCCGAACAGGAGAAGACGGGTGGCGGTCAGCTGGCCGGCTATGCATTCCCAGACGGCGCCGGGGTCCTGGATCGTCCCGGCGGTGCCCAGCGGTCCGCATTGTGATGAAATTGCCAGAAGAAGGACCTGGGTGATGATTGCCCCCATGATGAAATGGTAGGCGAACGTGGTGGTGTCCGCACTCATATTCATATATTTTTATTTCCGGCTACATCAACATTTGCCGGAATTGTTCATGACATTTCATATGCTCCGGTGGAAAATGAGGCATATACTCCATTCTTATCGGTATTTGCCTTCGTTGCGGCATGTATGGTATGTTCATACGGTGATGGCTGATTAATCCCGCAGGCCGCGCATCCCTGAAGGGCACCCGATAGGGGGTGGAGACAAACGGGGCAATGATACCCCAATTCTCTCAGGAAGGTATGGAATGGCTCCTTTGCGGCACGTGGCCTGCTGATCGGGGATTTTTATAACAATAGCAATATTTTAATATCTTTTTGGCTATTCTATGTCGTAGCGTCCCTGAGGGGGTGAAGCGTTTGACGAAAGAGAAAGTACGGGTTAAGCATCTTGGAGTGTGGTCGGTAGCACTGTTCTTTGCAGTCCTGAGTGCGCTGTATGGGCTCGTCGCCGGGATTCTCGGGGTTATTGCGGTCGTTCCGGCATTTGACCTTGGAATTATCGCCGCAATCGGCGCAGGCATCGGCGGCATTATCCTTGCCATGATCGTCTGGGCCATCGGGGGGTTCGTCGGCGGTGCCATTGCAGCCATCGTCTACAATCTCGTGTTTGCTGTCCAGGGTGGCATCGAAGTCGACCTCGATGTGGAGAGCATCGGAGGCAGACCCTGAACTCACCACTTTTCCGCATCCGGCCGGCATCGTCCCCGTGGTACATCTCTTTTTTCTCACAACGCTGCGCACGAACGCAGGTTTTCGGGTATCCCAACCCCTAATACCCATGCTATCCCATCCTCTCGTGAAGACGTGAGACGATGAAGACGATCGGCCTTATCGGAGGGATGAGCTGGGAGTCATCCCTGGTATACTACCGCATCATCAATGAGGAGGTGAGCCGCAGGTTGGGAGGCCTCCATTCGGCGCCATGCATCCTCTACTCCTTTGATTTTGCAAAAATTGCAGAGCTGATGCACGCGGGGGAGTGGGATACGCTCGCTGATCTGCTCAGGAGCGCCGCCCGCACGCTTGAAAGGGGCGGTGCGGGGTGCCTGGTCATCTGCACCAACACCATGCACGCCCTCGCAGATCGCATCGCAGATGCCTCCTCCGTCCCCCTCATCCACATCGCCGATGCTACCGGAGGGCGGATCGCCGCAGACGGGCATGCAACCGTCGGTCTGCTGGGCACGCGGTACACCATGGAGGGTTCGTTTTACCGGCGAAGGCTGGAGGAGCGATTCGGGCTTGAGGTGATCGTGCCTGGTGCCGGCGACCGGGAGATCGTCGACAGGATCATCTTCGATGAGCTCTGCCGCGGCCTGATCGACGCTTCCTCCCGTGCGGCGATGGCTGCGATCATCGGCAGGCTCGCCGATCAGGGCGCGGAAGCGGTGATTCTTGGCTGCACTGAGATCCCGCTGCTCATCGGGGCGGAGGACGTCTCCCTCCCGGTCTATGACACGACGCGGATCCACGCTCTCGCCGCGGTGGACTATGCACTGGAGGACCGCTGATGGCAGGTGCGGGAGGCGACGTGCCGGTGCCGGCGGGCTGGACGGGAGAGAACCTCGCGTTCCGGTACATCGAAGAGGGTGATCTCCCCGACATCTGCCGGATGCTTGCAAAGGATTCCGTCTGCGAATGGCTCTTTTTCGGGCCCAACCCGGTTGAGGTGACGAAAAGCTACTTCGCCCCGCTCGTGGAGAGTATCGGGGAGGCACTCGCACGCGGATCACTGCCCGAAAATCCGGTGTTTACCCTCAGGACAAAGGCTAGCGGGCGGTTCGTCGGCCAGTGCGCCCTGCTGGGTATCGATTTCAGCTCGGGTGCCTACCTCATCGGCTACCAGATCGACGAGCCGCACTGGAACCGGGGCTACGGCACCGAAGCGTGCGGGTTTCTCGTGTATTACGCCTTCCTTGTGGCAGGAGCGTACCGCCTGAACGGGGATTGTGCCGCCGGCCATGCCGGATCGAGGCGGGTGATGGAGAAATGCGGCTTTGTTGCCGAAGGCTGCCAGCGGAAGTACTGGCACGCACGGGGCGGCTTCCACGACCGCCTGCTGTTCGGGCTGCTTGCTGAGGACCTCGATACCGTCCGTCTTGATGCGCTCGCATCTTCATTTGCTGCAATTTCAGGCTGACGGCCCCTCGGCATCATTTCATCCGGAGAATAGCCCATATGATATGGATAGCCGATGTCCCGTGATGCCCGTGTTTCCATCGCATCCGCCCTTGCCGCCGCGGTGTGCTTCGGAGCCGGGGCTCCGCTCTCCAAACTGCTGGTGCAGGGCGTTGCGCCGCTGACGCTCAGCGGGCTGCTCTTTCTCGGCGCAGGCCTGGGCATGAGCGGCTATTTTGTACTCACCGCATGGCGGAGCAACGGGCGGAAGAGCGTCGAAGCACCGCTGGTGCGGGAAGACTACCCTCTGCTTGCGCTCTCTCTCGTCCTCGGGTCGATCCTGCCCACGGTCGTCCTGATGATGAGCCTCGCGTGCACCCCCGCAATCACCGCCTCGCTGCTCCTGAGTTTTGAAGCGGTGGTCACCACGTTTGTTGCGTCTGCCATGTTCAGGGAGCCTGTAGGAAAGCGTGTCTGGGCCGCTCTCGCCATCATCACCCTCGCCTGTATGGCGCTCACCTACAGCCCCGGCTCGGCGCTCGGGTTTTCCCTCGGGGCTCTCGGCGTGCTGCTCACCTGCGTCTTCTGGGGGATCGAAGTCAACATCAACCGCACACTCGCCGGCAGGGATCCTGTGCGCATCGTGGTCATCAAGGGATGGGCGGCAGGGGTGATCATGATGGGGGTTGCCGTGCTGCTGGGAGAATCGCTCCCCGCGCATCACACGGTCATCGCAGCGATGGTGGTGGGATTTCTCTCCTTCGGCGGACTGGTGGTCATCTGCTACCTCAAAGCGCTGCGCGGCCTCGGCGCGGCAAGAGCCGGGGCGATATTCGGGATCAATCCACTATTCGGCGTTATTATCTCATTCCTGGTCTTTCGGGAGATCCCGGGTGCGGCCGTGATCCTCGCGCTTCCCCTGATGGCGGGAGGACTCTTCCTGATGCTCTCCGAGCGGCACTGCCATGTGCACCACCATCCCGCAGAGGTGCACGAACACCGCCACCACCACGATGATCTGCACCACGACCATGGGCATACTTCCGGCGACCCGCCGCTCGACCGTCGGGGAGGCCACTCCCACCTCCACGCCCACGAGGCAACCGTCCACGAGCACCACCACCACCCCGACATCCACCACCGCCACCGGCACGGCTGAGCCGCGGGACCGATGCCCCACCCGACAGCGATATCGATGATCCCGCCCACGTGAATGGAGAGAAACGCGTAATCGACGTCATTGCGGTTGCATGACATGCACCGCACTGCAACAGGAGAAATGCGATATGAGCCTGGTGATTGCCTTTGTGGGAAGGAATGGCGCCGTGATGGCCGGCGACAGGAGATCGGTCTTTTTTCTCGGGGACGATGCGAGCGTTGAACGCCTGGAGCGGGAGCTCTATTCGGGCCGTATCGTCGTCGACGAGGAGCTGCATCGTCGTGCGGAAGCGCTTGGCGTCCGGTTGTTTGTCTACGATGACCGGTGCAAGGTGACGATACGCGACAGAGTGCTGGTCGGAGAAGTGACCTCGAGCGAGGGAGGCAGGGTGCGCAAACGTCGGCTCTATGCCTCCGCCGGGAGGTATGCTATCGTGGAGTTCGAGGGCGGGGAGGGCACCGTTACCCAGCAGGGCGAGGGGAGCGCGTTTGTGGTATTCGGCAGTGAAATAGCCAAAAAAATCACCAATGCGGTCATCAAGGAGCACTGGAAGAACGGTGGGCTCGCGCAGGCGGCCCGGATCATCGAGCGTGCCATGGAGAAGGCAGGCAGGGAGACGGCATCGGTGAGCATTGAGTTTGAACTGCTGCAGACGGCGGAGCGGGCGGATATCGACAGGTTGATCCGCGGGGACCTGGGCTGACCGCCGCACCACGCGCGAACGCATATATATACGCCGCACACTATTCGCTCCGTCCATGGTGGATAGCATGAGAGGTGTGGTGCTGATGATGGTAGTGGCCTGTATGGCGGTGGCTTCCGCAGCAGGTGGGTATGCTATCGAGAACGAAATGCCGGCGGCAGTGGGTGCGCTCGATCAGAGCGAACCGGCGCTGTACGGCGATTTGCTGGTCTACCAGGAGCTGGACAACGAGACCTTCGATATCATGCTCCTGGACAGGTCGACGGGGGAGGTGCGCCGGGTCACCGATGATGCGGCGGATCGCATGTATCCCTCCCTCTACGCAGACCGCCTGGTGTGGGAGGACTACCGAAACGGGAATGCGGATATCTATCTCTACAACCTGACCACCGGAGAAGAGGCACAGATCACCAGCGATGCCGGCGAGGAACGCGATCCCGCCATCTGGGGTGACCGGATCGTGTGGGCGGAGAACCGCACGGGAAATTACGACCTTTTCTCGTACGACCTCCCAACAGGGGAAACTGTCCGGATCACGGACCATCCGGCCGACCAGATGGAGCCTGCACTCTGGCACGATGTGATAGTCTTCGCCGACAACCGTTACGATGACTGGGACATCTTCCTCTACGATGTGTCCACCGGCGAGGAGCGGGAGGTCTGCATCATCCCCGGGACGCAGGGGTCGCCTGCCATCTCCGGTGACCGTCTCGTCTGGGAAGTGGTCGACAACGCGACGGTCTCGCTTGCCTCCTGCAACCGTTCCACCGGTGAGGTGATGCCAATCCCCGTCGGGGGCACGGACCCGCAGGCACCCGCGCTCTTTGAAGACACGCTTGCCTGGCATGACGGCCGGGAGGGATCCTGGGACGTCTATCTCGGAGAGCTGGTGGAGGGCAACGCCTCAGGGTCCGATCGTGGGTGACGGCCAGCGTGCATTGAGGGGTGGGCACCCTGTTCGGGAGAGCTCTACCCACCTCATTCATCGTCCCATCTATGGGAGAGCACCACCCGGACAGGATCGCGGAGCACCAGCCCGCAATGGGGGCACAGGTAGGTGCCGTGGCAGGAGGTGCATGAGCAGCACGATGTGGGAACCTGGAACTCGGTTCCGCATTCGGGGCAGCGGCGAAATAATGCCATAGTAGTTCTATGGGGCGTTTGAAGGCAAAGATGTTGAGGATGCAGGGTGATCCTGATCCCCTCCCCTCCCTTCGCCACACCTTTCGTGGCCGGGAAATGCAACGCCGGGGCGCCTCACCACAAACGAACGGTCGATGTTATCCGCCATCCGCCGTGCGATGCGGAGAGGAATGCCGATGCCCATGAGATCTGGCGGGAGGGACCAGTTGACCGTGGGATCCTGCGGGCCCATGAACACCGAATCGTTTGGCGCCCGTGCCGCCAGTTCGGCCGGGTAGGTGACGAACGTGGCGCAGGCCGGCCCCCAAGGGACGAGCACCGGGAAGAACGGCTCATCCCGGTCGAAATGCACGAGCGCGGCAATGTTGCGGATGGTTTCTGCATCGCCGAACATGCAGAGGGATCGCACGTCCGCCTTCCCTTTGGGGACCGACGATGCGCGCTCGATCACCAGGTACCGTCCCGGCGGCGTGATCGGGCCTGCTGCCTGGAAGCACTTCTCCACCAGTTGGGGCCCAGCCTTGAGGTATTCTGCCGCCCCGCCCCTGACATCTTTCCGTCCGGTGGAGACAAACCACGCGATATCGTCGGACCGCTCCATAAAACCCGTGTGGGAGAGGCCCCCCGGGCAGCACCCTGCTGTATGCTCCCCGCCCAGCCAGACAGCATCTGCATCGACCTGCCCTGATGCCATACGGTACATGGTAACGGCGATGCAGCGGTGGATGGAAGACAGATGCACCGCTCCCTCCGGCACTGCGTCCGCACCATAGACGGCGAGGGGGGATGTGCGGAGGTGGAATGCCGTGGAGAATCGCTCGCCGATCTCTTTGATCGTGAATTCGGTCATGATTAATCACTTTGGAGGTTGTGTACCGGTGTGCTATGCGAGCGAGAGTATATATGTCGGCGCGGTGAACAGGGGGACAGGAGGCGCAAAATGCAGGGAATGGATGAAAGGAATAATGAGGGATCCGCGTCTGTCTGGAACTGGGAGGAGGAGTTTTCCGGTCTGCCCGATGATCCGGTGCCGGCGCTGATCGAGGCCCTCGATGCCGATGATATCGCCAGACACTGGAAGGCCGCCTGGGCGCTCGGCCATGTGGGGGATGCCCGTGCCGTCGAGCCGCTGATCGGGTGCCTGAATTTTTCCCGCGGCTTCGTGGTGGGAGAGGGCGAGTTCACACTGAATATGGTGGGTGCATGGGCTCTGGGCAGGATCGGGGACTCAAGGGCGGTCGGGCCGCTGGTACAGGCGCTCGACAACGAGTGCACCGATTTTGCCTGGATTGCCGCCTGGGCACTGGGAGAGATCGGCGATCCCCGGGCCATCGACCCGCTCGTAAAAGCGTTGACACGGGACGACTTCGAGTGCATGTGGTCGCCAGGGGCGAAGATGACTGAAGGCTGGGAGCAGGAAACCGAGAGCGCCATCCTCGACTACATCGCCAGGACGACGTATCAGGAGGGTACGTCGCCCATCGAGCGGGCGCTGCAAACGCTGGGGGTTGGCGTGAGGAAGAGTGAGTTTGTGAGGTGAAGGGAATTTCATCCCCTCTCCGGGCAGTACCGCCTCTTCAAACACTGAATGGTGCCGGGAAAACCACACAGCCAATATGTATATATATAATGTTGAAAGAATATACTATTTTTTGGGCCTCAATGTCCATCAGTAAAGAAGACATGTACCCCCATGTCCGAAAACAACTGCAGCAGTGGTACCCGGAACAACGAGGCTGGAAAATCTATGCACGAAATGAGGTGCATGGCATTCAGCCTGACTTCCTGATAGAAAAGACAACCGGTGGCAGAATTGAACGCAGTTCCTGTGCCGTCGAGGTGGCGAAAATGATCACCGAGGACCATGTGAAGCGGATTCATCATTATATGGATATCCTCTCCGGCCAGAACGTGGCAATTCTCGAACACATTCTCGCGGTGCCTGCCGGAACGAACACGTCATGTGTGCCAGAAGGCATCTCGGTGATGCGTATACGGCAAGTCCACGAGGATTGACCTAACGATCCTGATCCCCCCGGGTTCCATGCAGCGTTCCCTCCGGGGATGCTGTTCTTAGAACGTTCTATGATTCATCTCCATTGTGTGCGTCCGGTTCACCCGCGGGTGCGTCAGGGTGCCGGCAGCAAAAGACAGAAGGGGACCTGCGGATCCGGATGCCAATGTGTCTGGCACTCATTTTATCTGGTCAAAGACGACATCCTACCTGCAAAGGACGGCAGCCTATGAATGACAGACGATGGGAGATCTCCTTTGCCATTGCTCTTGTTGCGGCATCAGCCATCCTGTATTTCGTCCATTTCCTGATCTTCGAGGATCTTCACCATATCGGCATCTACCTTATGGGGGATATCGCCTTTGTGCCGGTCGAGGTTCTCCTGGTCACCCTCGTGATCCACCGGCTCCTTGAACAGCGGGACCGCCGGCAGAAGCTCGAGAAGCTGAATATGGTGATCGGGACCTTTTTCAGCGCCGTAGGCACCCACCTGCTCGCGCTCTTTTCAGACCACGATCCCGATCTCCCCACCATCAAGGAGTATATGGTCGTCACCGGCGACTGGACGGAGGAGGAATTCTCCCGTGTTCGGGCCTATCTTGCCGGCCATCCGACGCACATAGCCGTCGAGGAGCTGGATCTCCCTGCGCTCAGGGATTTTCTCTCCCACAAAGAAGATTTCCTGCTCAGGCTGCTTGAAAATCCGGTGCTTTTGGAGCATGAGTCATTCACCGAACTCCTCCGCGCCACCTTTCACATGACCGAGGAACTGATGCGGCGAAAAGACCTGACCGCGGTCTCGGAGACCGATCGTGCCCATATCGGGGGTGACATCGAGCGGGTCTACGGACACCTGATCCGCCAGTGGCTGGGATACATGCATTATCTCAAGGGCGTCTACCCCTACCTCTTCTCGCTGGCCATGCGGACCAACCCGTTCGATGAAGAGGCAGTGGTGGAGGTGCGGTGAGCAGGGCGTGGGGTGCACTCGCACCACCGCCCCGGAGGAGAATTGCAGGGGATGCGGAGGCATCAGATGCTCATTTTCCGGAAGAGCCATGCCCCCGCAACCGTCATGAGGCCGGAAAATGCCGTCAGCACGATGAAACTCACCACCGGATTGATCTGCGATGCTCCGGTGAGCCCGTAGCGGATCCCCTCCACCCCGTAGGTGAGGGGGTCGAGCAGGGTCAGGGGCTGGACCCACGCGGGCAGGCTGCTGATGGGAAAGAGCGCCCCGGAGAGCCCGAAGATGGGGAAGATGACGAAGTTCATGATCAGCTGGAAGCCGTGCATATCCTCCATCCTCGAGGCGATGGCAATGCCGAAGGCGGTGAAAGCGATGCCGATCAGCACCATGAAGAGGAAGGCGATGACGAACCCGGCTGCGCTGGAGAGGGAAAGCCCGATGAACAGGGAGAGGACCAGAATGATCAGCCCCTGGATGAACGCCGTGCTCGCCCCCCCGAAGGTCTGGCCGAGCATGATCTCCAGCCGGGAGACGGGAGCGACCAGCGTCTCTTTGAGGAACCCGAACTGTTTGTCCCAGATAATCTGGATCCCCGAGAAGACCGAGGTGAAGAGCACGCTCATGGCCACGATGCCGGGGATGATGAACTCGAAGTAGCCCTGCCCGGTATCAGGGATCTGCACCACCGAATTCAGCCCGAAGCCTAAGACCAGCATGAAGAAGAGGGGCATGCCGAGACTGCCCACGATCCTGCTCTTCGACCGCAGGTAGCGCTTGATGTTGCGCAGCCAGATGGTATAGATGATGTCCACGCCTACCGCCTCATCCGCTGGTGGAACATCCGCATCGTCTCCATTCCCGAGGCCGTCTCCTCCCGGATGGACCGGCCGGTGAAGTGCAGGAATACATCTTCGAGCGTCGGATTGTGGACGGAGAGAGAAGTGATGGCGATGTCGTGCCGGTGAAGATCGGTCACGATTTCCGGGATGTGGTGCTCGGCGTCCTGCATGGAGAGGACGACCGACCCGTCCCGGCGCTCGATGTTCGCGACCCACGGGGCGTTGAGGACATCGGCGGCCGCATCGGGGTCGGGTGATTCGACAATAACCACGTCACCGCCGATCTGGTTTTTGAGCGCCTGCGAGGTGTCCATAGCGATGATGGTGCCGTGGTCGATGATCGCCACCCGGTCGCAGAGGCGGTCGGCCTCGTCCATATAGTGGGTGGTGAGGATGATGGTGATGCCCTTCTCCCTGTTCAGCCGCTCGATGTACTCCCAGAGGTGGTTTCTGGTCTGCGGATCGAGGCCGAGCGTGGGCTCGTCCAGGAAGAGCACTTTTGGCTCGTGGAGCAGCCCCCGGGCGATCTCCAGGCGACGCCGCATTCCCCCGGAGTAGGTCTTCACCAGGTCGTGCCGGCGGTCTTCAAGCCCCACGAGGGCGAGCAGTTCGCCGATCTTCTCCTTCCGCTGCTCGCCGGGGATGCGGTAGAGGCGGCCATGGAAGTCCATGTTCTCGTAGGCGGTCAGTTCTTCGTCCAGGCTCTGGTCCTGGAAGACGATGCCGATGGATTTGCGCACCCCGTCCTCCTGGTCGAGGATGTCGCATCCGTTGACTGTCGCCTTCCCGGCGGTGGGTTTGAGCATGGTGGAGAGCATGGAGATGGTGGTCGTCTTGCCCGCCCCGTTGGGGCCGAGCAGGCCGAAGATCTCCCCTTCGTCGATCGCGAAGGAGATGCTGTCCACGGCGACGAAATCGTCGAAGTTCTTTGTCAGGTTCTCTGCAGATATTGCGGGCATAGGTAGTATTCCTTGAGTATTGTGTGGACTGTGGATGGTCGAGTGCGGCGAGGAATCCGCGGTGGCGTTCCGGGCGGGAAGTGCGCACCGGTATGCCCCCATGATCTCACTCCTCCGGCGGTTCCTCCGGCGCCTGTTCGAACATCTGCAGCATTTTCATAGCGATCTGGCGAAACTTGTCCGCTTTGACGATGGCGATGCCGTGATTTTCGTCACCGAGGACCATCAGCGTGTCGCCCGGTTTGATATCGAAGAGTTCTCTGGCGTCTTTGGGGATGACGATCTGGCCGCGTTCGCCGACCTTGACGGTGCCGAAGATGTGCTTTTTCTCGTCATGGGGGTGGTGGTTATGGAACATACGTGGGTTACCTCATTCATGTAATGGTTTGTTCGACTGCAATGCGCGATTTCCGTTATTCCGACGATACAGCCGGGCACTTTTCAGGGGAGTTTCCCTGTGCGGGCCGGCAGCGCAGGAACTCAGGCTTCTCCTCCTCGATCACCCAACATGTCGATCGCTGGATGAGGCTGCGTGTCCTCTCCCGCGGCTGGTGCCCGTCGTCGATAATCAGGGTGGCATCCGGCTTTGCAATCCGCCGGAGTTCTGTCAGGAACGCATGGGGATCCTCGACCATATGGAACATGTCGAGGGCATAGACGAGATCGGCCGTCTCGGCCCCAAGGCCGGATTCGTAGCCCCTCGCAAGGACGGGGATGACATTCCCGAGTTCCTCCCTGCTGATGCGCTTTGAGACCGAGGCGATGGCGAGCTCGTGGATGTCCACCGCATAGACCGTGCCGGCATCACCGACGAGCTCCGATGCCCTCTTGAGGTAGCTCCCCGGGCCGCAACCGTAGTCCACGACGGTCATCCCTTCGTGAATCCCCATGCTGTTGAGGATCAGGTCGGGAGGCCTGATGCGGTCACGGAGCCAGAACATTGCCGACATCATCCGGAAACAGATACCGGGCATACGTTCACCTGCCCCGGTCGTGCGTGCGGTCCTCTGGTGCTGGTCAGAGAACATGATCGGCCCCGTTTCATATTAATCAAACAATTCATATTTGTGTGTTTAGTATGAAAAAGGTATTGATCGCAATCCGGTGGACTCTCACGCTTCCTGACGGAGCCAATCCTGAAAAAAGATGATGTTTTTGAATATTCAGGCGTGGGCGGCTGCCCTCTCTCTCGCCTCCGCCGGCTCAACCTGCGGGACTTCGAGCAGGTAGCGCCAGATGATGGCCCCCAGGATGGCCCCGAGGATCGGGGCAGCCCAGAAGAGCCAGAGCTGGGAGAGTGCCTCACCTCCCGCAAACACCGCCGGGCCGAGGCTCCGCGCGGGGTTGACCGAGGTGCCGTCCACCGGGATCGTGGCGATGTGGATCATCCCCAGCGTCAGCCCGATGGCAAGACCGGCAAACCCTTTTTGCGCCTCCCTGCCAGTGGCGGCCAGTATCACAAAGACGAACAGAGCGGTCATCACCACTTCGGAGATGAAAGCCGCCTGCATCGAAAACCCGGCCGGTGACGCGGCACCGAATCCGTTCTGGCCCAGCCCGTCCGCCGCAAGCGAGTAGGCTGGGTTGCCGGTGGCAATGGCGAGGATCACCCCGGCGGCGAGGATCGCCCCGATGCACTGGACGATGATGTAGGCGAGGGCGTCTCTGCCCCCTATCCGTCCCGAGACGAGCATTCCCACGCTGACCGCCGGATTTATATGGCTGCCCGAAATCGCCCCGATGGCGTAGACCATCGCCAGCTGCACCAGGCCGAAGGCCAGTGCGATCCCCAGATCTCCCATCGCATCCCCGGCGAGCACAGCACTCCCGACCCCGATCAGCACCAGGGCGAACGTCCCGATCAGCTCGGTGAGGTACGCTCTCATCGCGTTTTGCACCATTTTTTCTCCACTCCTGAAAATTCCAGAAACATCCGGAATATTTCGAGATTGAATGGTGGTACGCTCATACTGCAACAGATGGCTGGTGGCTTTATGGGTGCATGACGCCGGGCAGTGCTCATGGCCGATATCCGGATGAATCTGAACGAGAAAGGTAGCTGACCTTATTTAAACGTACCCTCCTGATCACGATATGCCCTGTCGTTCCGGCTCCGTGATTGCTGGTGCACCAGAAGGTGCGCTGCTGTGGTGGTTGTGCCTGTCTCAGGCCTTTGGGATGGTGTTCTCCTGGTTCTTGGTGGCCATGCTCTTCTGGATCCTGTCGCAGAGGTCCGGATCGTTTCGCAGCACCTCGATCAGCACCCTGATCTGCCGGACGGTCTCCGGGTGGAGCTCGTGCTCCATAAAGCACGCATCATTGTCCGCGATCTCTTCGGGAACCCTGATCCTGAGCAAAAACTCCTTCAGGGTGTCGTGGCGGAACTTGATGGCCTCGGCGATCTCGCGGCCCGCCGGTTTGAGGATCACGCCCTCGTACCGCCGGTACTCGATGAGCCCCATCCTGTCAAGTTTGCGAAACATCTCGACGACGCTCGAGGGGGACAGGTCGAGTTCGCATGCCACGTCCTTGGTGCGGGCATATCCCTTTTGCTGCGTGATGTTGAGGATGGCCTCGAGGTAGTCTTCCGCGGTTCTGCTGAGTTCGTTCACTGCATATCCGTTGTGCATGGTCCATCAAAAGTGGTTCGCATCGCCTGCCTGACCGGTTTCCTCATAAACCTTCGTCAACCCCCTCCCGGCGTAGAGGAAGCAGGCGATCGCCAGCGTGAACGGCAGCAGGACTACCGCCGGCGGGTAGGGCGGTGCGAAGGCCCCGATGAACCCGGCGGCCGAGTTGAAGAACTGCGGCCCGTCCCCCGCGGGAATGCTCTCGCAGATGAGGGCGAGGATGTCGGTCACCGCAACGATCCAGACCATGACGGTCCCGAGGAGCACTTTTCCGTAACTCGAAACGGTGTGCATGTTCCGTGCTCCGCTGAGCATCATGACGCCGCCGAAGGCCACGACCAGGCTGCCCCACACCCAGCGGAAGAAATCGGTGCCGCCGATGGCCAGGATCCCGATTTCGATGCCGTCGTATAGCCCGGCCCATACCAGGATGTTCGCCGCGCCGCATGCCATCGCCACCACCCCCAGGGCCGTGGCGAAGATCTCCGCTCCCCTGCCGCACGTCTTCATTCAGGCCACCCCTAGCAGGATGCCGACGGCATGGATCAGGCCGCCGTAGATCATCACCACCACCGCCAGCACCCCCATCGCCGCCAGCAGCTGCCGGGGCCCCTCCCGCACCATCATGGCGAAGGTCGCCACGCAGGGGAAGTAGATGGAGATGAGCACCACGGCGGTGATCATCTGGTAAGGGGTCATGGGAATGGTGGAGAGCTGGGCCACGGCGAGGTCTTTTCGCAGGAATGCGGCGAGAAGCGGGCCCACCGTCTCTTTGGGCACCCCGAACCAGGTGACGAAGAGCGGCGCTGCGAGGTCGGCGAGCCATCCGATGAACCCGGTCAGGTAGAGGACGTTGACGATGAGAATGCCGAGCATCACGAAGGGTACGGCATTGGTGAGAAAGCCCCTTGTCTTGTTCCAGAGTTTTTTCGCCACGTTCGTTCGCTGCGGCCAGCGGTAGGGCGGGACGTCGATCAAAATCTCCGGGTTGCTCCCCGGGATCACCCTGCTCAACGCGAACCCGAAGACCACGAACCCGATCAGCAGGTAGAGGAGCACCCATCCCACCGTATCGGGGACCGCCTGCAGCATGATGCCCAGCTGTGCACCGCAGGGGATGAAGAGGGCGAGCAATGTCATCATGATAAACCGCTGCTTTCTGGTCTCCAGGGTGCGGGTGGCCGTCACCGCGGGCACGTTGCAGCCCAGCCCCAGAATCGCCGGGACGATCGCATAGCCGTGCAGCCCGATCTTGTGCAGCAGGGTATCCATCAGCACCGCGAGGCGGGGGAGGTAGCCGGAGTCCTCGAGCAACGTCATCATCAGGTAGAAGACAAGGATCGCCGGCAGCACCACGCCGAAGGAGACGAACAGCCCGGAGGTCAGCATGCCGAAGGCCTCGAAGCAGGTCTCTGCCGCCGGATCGCCCACAAAGAGAAAGTAGTGCACGCTCCCCGGGTCAGGCCAGACCGCCTGCATCCAGGGGAGCCAGTAGCCGTCAAAAATCCTGACCATGAACCCGTCGGTGACGAGGGCGCCGGCAAAGGATCCGAAGACGCTCCAGAAGGCGTAGAGCACCGCCAGTGCGGTGGGAATGCCGGTGAGCGGTTTTACGGTGAGCTCGCCGAGCACCCCGCCGAGGGTCGGGCGGCAGGCGCCGGCGCTGACTGTCCGGCGGGCGATGCAGTCGACGAGCTCCCAGCGCCGGGATGGGGAAATACTCATTCGGGCACCCCTCCGGCGGTTCCGGCAATGCTGAGGGGCCTTTCTCCCGCCGGGCATTTCACCTCACCGAACGCCCGCGCCTCGATGGCGGCGATATCGGGCGGCTGCGCCCGGTGCACCGCCTCCACCAGGTCGAGCATTCCCTCGCCGCGGACGGCCGATGTCGGTACCACGGGGACGCCGAGGATCTCCTGCAGGGTTGCCACATCCACGGAAACCTCCCGCTCCCGGGCAGCGTCGATCATGTTGAGGGCGACGAACAGCGGATTGCCGTGTTCCATCACCTCCAGCGCCAGGTAGAGTCCCCGCTCGACCCTTGTTGCATCGAGGACCACCATGACCACCGCATCGGGGTGGCCGCCAAGGATGCGGACTGCAACCTCCTCGGCGGCGTCCCGTGCTTCCAGCGAGTAGGCGCCGGGAACGTCGATGATCTCGTACTCAAGCCTTTCTTTACGCAAAAATCCCCTCGTCACGTCGACGGTGGTCCCGGGGTAGTTGGACACGACGGCGTTTGCTCCGGTGAGCCGGTTGAAGAGGGCGCTTTTCCCGACGTTGGGGTTGCCCATCATCAGGATGGTATACCGGTGGTTGTGTGCTGCCACGATTGCTTCCTCCCTAGGGACGGTCGACCTCGACGATCACGCATCGTGCTGTCTCCAGCCCCATCGCCACCTCCATGTCGTCCACCGCCACGACCACTGGCCCCTTGATGGGCTGGCGGGTGATCATGGTCAGGTGCTTGCGTACCCGGACACCCAGGCAGTTGAGCTCGTGACGGGAGGCGAAAATATCCCGGACAGTGCCTGATTCGCTAAATTCAAGTTCAGATAATCGTTTTTGCATGCTCATATCCTTGTGATGCGGATTTTCTGTGCCATTCCGCGGCCGATGACGATGATGTCGTGGTCGATTTTGAGGACCACCGGGCCGAATGCGCCGGAGATCCTGGTAACCACCCGCCCTTCGGCGAGTCCCCGCAGCGCCAGCTGCTGGCGAAGGCCCTGGCCGCCCTCGATGGCAATGATCCGGGCGGCCTCTCCCGAAGACAACTCTGTGAGGTGCATGTTGGTGTTCTGTACAATTGATTTGCAATTCGGTGCTAATGAACCGGCCCCGAATCTTTCTCGGTTGTATTGGATTCGCCCAAAAATAATTCGGAAAAGAGAGCACAACCGAAAGACGGGCGCCGTGTGTCACCGCCCGGAAGAGGGCGCAGGCAGGGGTGCGCCGCTCACTCCCGCCCGAGCAGTTTCCGGGTGACGGATACCAGCCATTTCCGGTTTAGGGCGAGGTGCACCAGTGCAAAGACCCCGAATATCACGCCGCTTGCGTCGTGGATCTGGGTGATCTGGACTGAAGGCAGGTCGATCGAAGCCCGATGGAAGAACTGGACCAATCCGGGGAGCTTGAGGATCCCGGTGAAAAAGCAGAGGAAAAACGAGATGCCCAGCCCCACGTCGACGAGATACTTCTTCAATACCACGCGGGGCACCGGTACCATAGGCATCATTTTTTAAAAGATCGTGATAATAGTTGCCATTTCGGGTGTGTTTTACCTGTCGTCATCAACCCACCGGTGCCGCGGCTCCTGCCCCGTGTTCTCATTAAAAGCCACGCGTCGTCTCATCTCCGGGTGCGTATGCGCGGGGGCGGCGCGGATTCGGTGCGTGATGGAGTGTTTCTGCAAATAATATATAAATAACCGAATAATATTTTTATATCGCTCTATCCCACGCATATGAATGAAATCAGATGATTGTAGAAGAATCGCAGTTGGCCTGCATGTATTGCTCCTCACTCTCGGAATCGTGATGGTGGTACTGGAGTTCCTGCCTGTTGAAGCACCGGTACACGAACTGTTATTCCTGCTGTAATCCCGTATTTGGTGCAGTATTGCAATGTACATCGTGGTTGTCCTGACGGTGAACTATGTACGAAGATCGATGGGGGTGGTGAGAGATTTTCGCGCACCCGGCACCTGGTGATGCCGGACGATCAAAGGCAAACGCCGGGGTCTGGTGCGCGGTGCAGCGCGTTCGAGGAGAAGTGTCCTGCATGACAATGTGTTTTTATTCCTGCACAAAACGGTGCGTTGCAGCGCCACATCCTGAGAATGATTCGGAGATCCCTTTCATTCGGTGCATGGAATTGTAGTGGTTGCAGTCATTGGTGCAACAATTATAATGCTGACTCTATCAAAAATGTACGGGGAATAATCCCTCTCCGGAGGATACAATGATTCGTGTTCTGATAGTAGATGACGAACCATCGATCTTGGATGTATCTAAAATTTTTCTCGAAAAGACTGGTGAGTTCGAGGTCGATACGGTTGAATCAGCCGTAGAAGCGCTGGAAACATTAGCATCGGCGCAGTATGATGCCGTCGTTTCCGACTACAAAATCCCCGGGATGGATGGGATCGAGTTTCTCAAGGGGGTTCGCGCCCTCGATCCCACCTTCCCCTTCATTCTTTTCACCGGGAAGGGGCGGGAAGAGGTGGTTATTGAGGCCCTGGACAACGGTATTGACTACTATATCCGGAAGGGCACGGATACCGAAGCGCAATTTGCCGATCTTTCGTATAAGATCAGGCTTGCGGTGGAGCAGCGGAGGGCGCAGAAGGAAATTATCGAACAGCATAACCAGCTCTCAATTATCAACGAGATCATCCGCGTGGCGAATTCATCCCTCATTCTTGGTGAAATGCTGGAGATGATCCTGAAAATCACCCTCAATCTGCTGGATTGTGATATGGGGTGGATCTACCTGAAATCGCCTGACGGGCGAACGGCAACGATGAAGGCCAATTATGGCGTCCCGGCATCATTTATCGAAGAAAAATCCTCGATATTCATTCGTGACTGGCCGTACAACCTCGTATTCTGTGCATGCCAGCCCCGGTATGTAGAAAACCTGCCGGAATGCCCCCCGGGGATGCTCGATACCCGTATCCTTGAAGAGGTCGATGCGTTGTCTTTCGCCGGGATTCCCCTCGTTTCGGATTCAATCGTGGTGGGAGCGCTCTACATCGGACAGAGGACAGGGCATCATTTCTCGGAGAGGGAGAAAACAATCCTGGAATCGATCGGCAGGGAGATCGGCGGTACGATTCTCAGGGGAATGCTGCAGGAACAGCTCGAGGAGGCCTATCTGGAGGAGCAATGCTATTTCGATCTTCTTGGGCAGGACATGAAATCCCTGGAGCACTCCATGATGGAGCACACCAGAATCGTCACCGAACTGCTGCATGGCGCCGCGGGGTGCTATGCGGAAAAACTGAATGAAGATATCCGTGAAGTGGTCGAGATCACGAATGATATCTCCACCATCCGCAGATTGACCGATTCACCGGATGAATTTGATGAAGTCGAACTGGACGGCATATTCGGATCAATGAGGGAGCGATTTCCCTACGCCACCATCTCGGTCCAAAATACGGGCCTGACCGTGCTTGCAGACGATCTCCTTGCGGAACTGTTTGCCCATATTATCAGGAACAGGATACTGTCCAGAAAGAAAGATGTGCACATCAGCATCGACGTAGGAGAAGACAAGGATGGGATGCTCCGGGTTTCGGTGGAGGACTCAGGCCCGGGCATTCCCGATGAAGATAAACCGGAGCTGTTCGCACACCCCCGTGCTCTCTCGCATGAAGACGCAAAAAGGAATCTTGGCCTGATAATCGCCCGCATGCTTGTTGAGCGCTACTGCGGCAGAATATGGGCGGAGGATCGTATACCCGGCCGGCCTGATGAAGGTCTCGCCATACGGTTCACCCTTGCTCCGGTTATAGAGGAATGACATGTTCCTGCATGACAATGCCACCATTCATCCAGCCTCCTGCGGATCTCAAATTCCTTCCCCCTCTTCGCGACGGTCATCGGCGCCGTGAAAGGGGCAAAGGTCGAGACCAGGGTGTCTGGACACTTCCACACGCGTTTCCAGGCCGCCTCGTCACCGGGATTTTCATACCCGGAACACTGCCGGCGTCTTCTGACACATCACAGTGTGTAAAAAAAAGAGATTATTCTTTTTTCACTTCGCTCATCAGGGAGTCCATGATCTCGGGCGCCCGGTCCTTGAGGCCGAGCCCCACGATGATGGCGATAGCCGCGCCGATACCGATGCCGATACCCCAGGCGAGGGGGGTGATGAAGATATAGATGATGGTCAGGTCGAGGAGGAGCTGGGTCAGGGCGAGCATGACCACGACGAAGTAGAAGAAGACCCGCAGGAGCATGGTGATGGGCCTGATGTACTCGACCTTCTGGGTCTCGCCCCAGCCGATCATGAAGTCGGCGAAGTAGTCGATGAGGATGAATCCCGCGATGAGGATGATCAGGAATGCGGCGATATTGGGCAGGTATGCCACGATGGAGGAGATGAGCACGGTCAGGAATTCCAGCTGCAGGACGTTTGCCGCAGCGAGAATAGCGATCAGGTAGATAAACCACCTGACGATCAGGTCAAAGAACACCACCACGTTCGTTCCCGATTGTTCGATAGCCTTTCCGACCGAGGTCTTGCGCAGTGCGTCGTCGACACCGATCCTGTCCAGGAATTTTGCCACGATCCCGCCGATGATACGGCCGGCAATCCAGCCGATGAGCAGGATGATGATCGCGGCGATGATGTTCGGAAGGTAAAGGATGACCGACGAGAACATCTGCATGATGGCATCGCCAATGCTGGTTACGGATTGCGTAACCGTGGATACGGATTGTTCAACTGCCATAGAGCATCGGTATAACATATATTATAAAATATAAATAATATACCATAATAATGAGTGAGTGAATCCGGGGGAGTACGCGGTGGTTACGCTGCACGCCACTGGCCGTTGGGGACCACGATCTCGAACCGGGCGCCCTTCCCCTCCTCGCCGGTCTCGCGGATCGATATCCCGGTGATGTCGAGAATGGCGCGTGCCAAAAACAGGCCGTATCCTGTATTTTTACCGAAACCCCTCTCGAAGATTGTCTCTTTCTCGGATGCGGGGATGCCGTCTCCGTCGTCTTCCACGGTGATCCTGCACTGACCGTCTTCCGTGGCCGACAGTACCCGTATTACGCTGACCTGATTGCCGTGGCGGGCGGCATTGTCCAGCAGGTTGAAAAAGACCCGCTCCACCATGGGATCGGCGTAGATTTCAAGAGATCCGGTTTGGTTCTCGAGGGATATGCCATTGGCGAGCGTGGTTTCGGCCGCCCGCTCGATCACCGCCGCAACCTGCTGCCACTCCGGCCGGTTCACCCCCATGTTCTCGTAGTCGCGGGTGAAGGAGATCTGCCGGTTGATGGTGTCGAGGGCCTCCTGCACATACTCGCAGTACTCCTGCGCGGCCGGGTTCCCCTCGAGATCTTCCGCGAGCAGGAGCATCATCGCCGAGATCCCGGTCGTCTGGTTGATGAGATCGTGGCGGGTGATGCTGGAGAGCAGGTTCAGTTTGGTGTTCGCCTCAAAGAGCGCCTCTTCCGCCCGTGTGCGATCCCGATCGATCTCGTAGGTGTGCAGGGCGAACCCGATGTCCGAGGCAACCTCCTCGAACAGCGCCTGTTCCTCCTCGTCGTCTGCCATCTCGGGGGGGATGGAGAGGGAGAGCAGACCGTACACCCGGTCTTCCCATTCGAGCCGTCTGGTCATAGCAGCCCTGCCGCGGGAGCGGGAGGCAACCGGGCAGTCCCGGCAGGAGGACGCAGGGTTCTTCGTGACGATGACGCCCGGATTCTCAAGCGCCCTGCGCCCGCACCGCGTCAATTCGCCCCGGGAGAGACGTTCGGCCATGGGCAGGAACCCGTCACCCAGGCCCGCTTCCACAGCCCTGGTGAAGGTGCCCGCTTCGCCGAAAAGGGCGATCCAGGCACTGTAAAAGCCTCGCGTCTCGATGAGCGTGTCGCACACCTTTTTGAGCAGGGTTTCCTCATCCCTGACCTGGGTGATGAGCTGGTTGACATTGCGGATAGCGAAAAGCACACGGTTGATATGCTCCATCCGCTTCTCTGCCTCTTTTTTCCCGGTGATGTCGCGAATGATCCCCGAGAAGCCCACATAATCGCCGTCTTCATCGAGGAGGGGCAGGATGGTGGCGGCGATATCGATGAGACTCCCGTCCTTTCTCGCCTGCACCGTCTCCAGCTGGAGGACGCACCTATCATTCCTCATCCGCTCGACGTTCTTCCTGGATTCCTTCTTTCTACCCGGCGGTGCCAGCGTGGAGATGTGCGACCCGATGATCTCCGCGGCCGCATACCCGGTCATCCGCTCCGCACCCGCATTCCAGCCGAGAATAATGCCGTCGGGCGATGCGTTGAAGATGGCATTCTCGGAGGATTCGGCAATGGCGGTCAGCCGGAGACGCTCCATCTCGGCCCGCTTCTCTGCGGTCACGTCGCGGAAGACGAGCACCACCCCGATGACCGCATCCCCGGCGTCGTGGATGGGTGCGGCGCTGTCGGCAATGATCCGCTCTTCGCCGCTGCGGCTGATGAGGGCGGTGTGGTTGGCGAGGCCGACGATATGCCCGCTCTCCAGCACCTTCTGCACCGGGTTGGTGCAGACCCTGCGGGTTTTTTCGTTGATGATGTGGAACACATCGGTGAGCGGGTGTCCTGCCGCCTCCCTGCTCTTCCAGCCGCAGAGTTCCTCGGCAACGGGGTTGAGAAAGACCACCAGACCTTCGGTATCGGTGACGATAACGCCGTCGCCGATCGATCGCAGGGTTACGCGGAGGCGCTCTTTTTCCTCTGCGAGCGCCCGTACCGCTGCTACCCGCTCCTGTTCCAGGCCGATGCCGTGCAGGGCAATGCCGATGTCCGCAGCAACCTCCTGGAACAGGTTTAGCTCCTCCTCATCATCGATCAGCGCGCGGGGCATCGAGAGGGAGATCAGGCCGTAGATGGTATCCCCGCGCTTGATGCGGACGGTCATTGCTCCCCGTCCTTCATACATCGGCACCAGCGGGCAATCGGTGCAGGAGGATGCGGGATCTCTGGTGATGATGCTCAACGGTGAATCAAGCGCTTTTCTGGCGCATCCGGCAATCCGACCGCCGCAGAACTGGTCGTTGAGGACATGCAGCCGCTCTTCGAGCCCGGACCCGGCACGCACCGCAAGGCGCCCTGTATCATCGTAGAGTGCGATCCACGCATGGTGATACCCCCCGCTTTCGGTGAGCGAATCGCAGATCCTCTGGAGCAGCCGCTCCGTATCGGTTTCTTCCACGATAATCTGGTTCATGTTGCGGATGGAGAGGAGCACGCGGTTGAGGTGCTCGATCCTCTGCTCATACCGTTTCCTCTCCGTGATATCCCGTGAAATGCCGGAAAAACCAAGGAACTCCCCTTCGGCATCGACAAGCGGGGACACGGCCAGGGTTATGTGGATTTTCTTTCCGCCCTTCCGGTAGCGGTATGTTTCGTATTGCTCGACCAGGTCTCCAGCCTTCACCCGCGCCATCAGTTCGGAGGATTCATTGCCAAGATCGGGAGGCGCCACCACCGAGACGTGCCGGCCGACGACCTCTTCAGCGGTATAGCCGTAAATTTGCTCCGCCCCCCTGTTCCAGGTGGCAATGATGCCCTCGGGCGTGACGGTATAGATCGCATCGACGGAGGATCCGGCGACAGCCGACAGCCGGAGGTGTGTGCGTTCCGCCTCCTTCTCCGCAGTCACATCGCGGAAGACGAGCACCACCCCGATGACCGCATCCCCGGCATCGCGGATGGGTGCGGCGCTGTCGGCGATCGCTCTTCTGGTGCCATCGCGGCTGATGAGGGCGGTGTGGTTGGCGAGGCCGACGATATGCCCGCTCTCCAGCACCTTCTGCACCGGGTTGGTGCACACCGCCCCGGTCTTTTCGTTGATGATGTGAAACACGTCGGTGAGGGGGTGTCCTGCCGCCGCCTTGCTCTTCCAGCCGCAGAGCTCCTCGGCCACGCGGTTGAGCGAGACCACCACCCCTTCGGTATCGGTGACGATAACGCCGTCGCCGATCGATCGCAGGGTCACCCGGAGGCGCTCTTTTTCCCCTTCGAGCGCCTGGTTGAGGTCCCGGAGCCGCCTGGCGCTCTGCGCCTTCTCTGCGGCATGACGGATCTTGTGAGACAGATCGGCGAACTGGGCCTTGATATCCCCTCCCTTCTGGACGTAGAAGTCTGCACCGCTGTTGAGCGCCTCGATTGCCACCTCCTCCCTCCCCCGTCCCGTGAACAGGATGAACGGAAGATCAGGTTGCCGTTCCCTGATCGTTTTCAAAAGATCAATGCCGTTCATCACCGGCATCTCGTAGTCGCTGACCACGGCATCGTAGGATGCAGCCTGGATCCGTTCGAGCGCTTCCGATCCTGACGTACATGTGTCACATCTGAAATCTGCATGTTTTTCGAGGAACTTCTTCGCCGCTTTGAGCAGGATCGGTTCGTCATCCACGAGAAGTAGGGTATACATCGGTTCTCACACACCAGAACGCCTGGTAGATTATGCTATTATTTAAAAAAAGAGGGAATAAAAGCGTTTTTAATTTTGAATATATTATACTTATGTTATATTATTCCTATTTGTGGCTCGATTCTGATTCCAGATGACAAAGCTGCTTTTTTTTAACTATGGTCTGTTTCTCTCCCTCTAATTCTGCCAAAACCCACAATGACCCTCTGATTTCATGTTTCCCTGCCCTTTCCCCTCCAAATCACACTAAAAAGATTTTGATGGCGTGCGTGGACATTTCGGACGTGAGCAATGACGAAAAAATTGCTATTGCTTCTGTGGAAAGGCGAAATACCAGCATCTCAGGGGTGGAAGCACCTGAGTATTCAGAATAATCGCTGAGATTCGTTGACCAAATCCTCCGGTGCAATCATCCGGCCGACAGAAAAGACATATACCATGCAGATTCGATGTCTGCTTTGCGCTGCGGTTGCCACCCCGGGGGATTGCGAAGCACCATATGACGGATATATTATATATTATATTAAATATTCTTTAATGATAATACATGCGTCCCTTCCTCTGGGGTACGGATGCCAAAACACTGGCAGAAAAAATCCTCAGACAACCACATCCTATGGAGACACTCTTCCGGATCATGGAGGAGTTGCAGCCGGGAATGCGGCGATGGTTTGTTAAATCCGCATATGCTGACATATCGGGACGACATTTCACCGGGGTAACCATCGCCGATACGCTCTGGGCAGATATTTATCTCCCCGGAGACATTCTTGTGTTTTCCACACGTACGCCGTCAATCGGCGATATTATCGAATATGGGCTTCGGATTGAACGAGACGAGTACGAGACGCTCTTTGGCATGATAACCGATCTCGATTTCAAGAACGGTATCATCAACGTGGTTGATCTCTATGAAAAAAACTGGGAGCTGAATATCTCCCCTCAACACGTGATTACGGTGATCGACCGGATCATCCCCTTCGGGACTGAGGAATGGGACAGAATGGTGGAGTTTTTCAGCATCGATGTGGGCAGGCAGGAGCTCGTCCATATTACCAAAATGAATATTGAATGCCTGGAAACCATCGAGCGGTTCTACAACAAGGAGGAAAATCTGGAAAAACTGAAAAAAAGGCTTAAAGCGATCGAAGCAAGGCAGGATCGGCGATGGACAGATGCCAAACATCATCGGAGAGGGCTTTCCGCCCATGCTGATACGCCCCGCCACTCATGAGAGAATTATCGTTTTAATGGAGCTGTCGTGAGGTATTCTACCTCTTTCACGATGGCCTTGTTCGCCTTGCGGGTTGCGTGGTGCACGCGGTTCGGATGGTTAATTCTCTGCTCATACTGACTTCTTTCATCGGTGTGGCGTGAAGAATCCAGGGAACTCATCTTCCGCCTCGAAGAGCGCCGATAGTATCAGGATTCTGCGAATGTTCTGTGCCCTTGTATGATAGCTATGTTTCAGAACTCTCGCTGGGGATCCTTCCTTCTTCTGCGCCATAAATTCGATGAATTCGTTGCCCGGTTCGGGAGATGCCACCTTCTGCGGCATGGGGATCCCACGCAGACCGCCCCGTGCAAAAAATTTTCGTCTTAGTTCTGCACTTTATCGACGATCCCCTGTCCTTCGACCTCGCGATAGCGGCCTGCGCACATGAAACAGAGGCCCTGTTCCTCTCCCTCGGGCACCACTTTCGTGGCCATCACCACTTCGCCGCAGCCGGGACAGACGACGCTCTCCGTGATCGGGGCTCTTGCAGGCAGGTCCGGGCGGACCATTTCAGCGATCAGGAGATCCTCGTAGGGCATCTCAAGAAGGGCGAACGCGGCTTCACGCGCTTTTTCCCTGAACGCCGTCCGTTCCTCCGCACTCCCCGCCCGCTTCATTATCACCTTTTCCATGAGCAGGGAGAACTCCGGCACGGCCTTATCGATCAGGGAGCGGAATTCCGGCCTGGCACGGATGCGTATTCCCGTTTCTGTCCCGCGGATGGCAAAGGTCACCGCCGTCCGCCCCAGATCACGATACACCAGTGCATTGTTGCCCAGAGTGCAGCCCGATACCGCCTGTATCCCATCCACAAAGCAGGAATTGATCTCGACGACGGCCATGAGGTTCTCGTTGATGCCTTCGGCCCGCACGGCCTCCTCCCCCATTTGCCGGAGCCCGTAGAGTGCGGCCATGACGCCGAGGGCGCTCCCCGGGCAGTAGTGGCCGTGGATCTCTCCGGTCTTGACGAGGCATCGAACCCTGTCGTCGTCCAGTATCGCCTGGAAAAACTCATGCCGGGGTTTTTCCTTCAGCTGTGCGATTCGTGCGCTATCGTCGGCTGCTGCAGCCGTTCCTGTGCTGTTTGGTTCCATGGTTTCATCTCTCTCCTTGATTTCTGTGACATCTATGATGGTTCCCCGCATGTGTTCTGGTAGTCAGGCAGGGGTTCATCCCCGGGTGCCCTCCTCCACCTCCCGCTGGATCCGCTGCATCCATGCGGGGATGCGCACACCTTCCCGGGGAAAAAAGTCCGCAACGTAGGGTTTGATATCGATGACAGGGCTCCCGTCGACGGCGTCCATGCCCGCAACCTCCAGCACGTTCCCGCGCCGACTGCGCAGGGAACCGACGGTGAGGAGCACCGGGTTTGGCCGGGCAGGGCTGCAGGTGGAGTAGATCCCGACCAGGGGGTAGTCCTTCCTGCCCATGGGATGCACCTTGCTGAGCCTCCGTCCCTGGTCCGGCACCTGGTGGGCCCAGTAGAGCACGGTTACGTGGGAATACTCCTCGATGCCGTCGAGAATGTCGGCCAGCCCCTCATCGATGATAATCTCGGAAATCTCCTCCCGTTTTTCGCGAATCTCTGCCATCGCAGTGGCCATTTCTCCGCGCATGGCAAGCCCGTCGTCACCTGCAACCAGGAAGGGTTCCGCAATCGTGTTGCGAATCACGCCCACAGGGCGCAGGACTATCTCGCGTGAATGTGGCTGGATCTCTGGTGTGTGCATGGTCGTACTCCTTTATGATGAACGCAGATGGAGGAGTATAGGATTCATACAAAAATCAATTTTTGTATTACTTCCCGTTGCGGGCGCCTCACCCCGCTTCGGCTGGTCGGGGATCGAAGGCCGTGCGATGGGAGGGTTCGGGGAAACGATCACGACGCATCATCCGGGGGGAGAGGCGAGATATTCGGGACACAGTACGTTTCAGACCGCATATCCGGGCACCCGGACCGAATGAGAATCCGGTGCCCCTCTCTTCGAGCGTTTCAGCTGATGTCTGAACGGCCGGTGAGGAACGCAAAAATTATTCGCCGATCCGCCATTTTTCCTCAGGGATATGGATTTCAAACCGCGCCCCCTCCTCTTCCCCGCCGGTCTCCCGGATGGTGATTCCGGTGATGGCAAGAATCTCCCTGCCCAGGAACAACCCTTTTCCGGTATTTTTCCCCACACCCTGCTTGAAAATCTCTTCCTTCTGGCCGGCAGGAATACCCGGCCCGTCATCCTCCACGGAAACGATCGCATCGCTTCCCTTCGTGCGGAAGGTGACCTGAATCGCGGACACCGCATCAGCGTGCCGCACGGCATTGTCGAAGAGATTGAAAAAGACTTTCTCCAGCAGGGGATCGGCGTAGATCTCAAGGTTGCCGGCATCGACATGAATGGCGATCTGCTGCATATCGAACGCTCCCGCCGCCTGCAGGGCGGTATATCCCACCCTCTGCCACCGGGGTTCTTTAACCCCTATATTCTCATAGATGCTCGCGAATTCGACAATATCCTGGATATTGTAGATGGCAGCTCTGATCTGGGAGAGGGCGCGATCGCGCTCCCAGAGCCCGAACGAGGGATCGTCGAGCATTTCGTAGTAGAGACGGGCCGCAGTCACCTGGTTGAGGATGTCATGGCGGGTGATGCTGGAGAGCAGGCCGAGTTTCCTGTTCGCATCACGGAGTGCCTCCTCTGACCGCACCCGTTCGGTCACGTCATGGACAGTGGCGAGCAGCACCGCCTGACCGTGGAGCATGATCCGCTTGAGCAGGATCTCGGTGTAGATGAGGTTCCCGTCCCGGTGCCGGTGCTGCCATGCGGAAAACAGCGATTCTCCCGAGAGCGCTGCCTCTATCATTTCCCGTGCAGCATCGGCAGAATCTCTCCCGTCGGGCTGTTTTTCTGGGGAAAATTCTTCCGGCCTCCGCCCAATGATCTCCTCTTTTGGGTGGCCGAACAGGCGGCTGAGCTGTTCGTTGCAGTCGATGATCGTATCGCTGAGAAGAAAGATGGCGTCGTTCGAACTCTCGAAGAGGGTACGGTACGTTGCTTCGCTCTCATGAAGGTCGTCCTCGGTGAATTTTCGCCGAAGGGCGACCGTCGCCTGGTGGAGAAATGCCTCGACGAGGTCCCGGTTTTCCAATTCACAGCCTTCTGGAAGCATGATGAGTGCACAGCCGAAGAGATGATCCTGCCAGGAAATCCCTGTCCCGAAGATCCTGACGATTGCGCATTCTTTCTCGACGCGCTCGCATTCATCTTCAGGATACTGCCCGAAGGTGACACCGTTCAACCCATCAGGTATCTCCACCAGCGTGCCCATTTTCATAATCTCTGCTGCCTCATGAGGCAGGGAGAAGGAGAGGCCAATCAGATCACATCCAAGGTCCCTGGTGAAGATTTCATGTTGTGTGTCGGAAAGGCAGCGTGCCCGCACCGTTACCATTGCGTGCGAGCTATCCACCTCGGAGATGAACGTGATGGCACCGGGCACGATCTCGGCGAGGCGATCGCAGATATACTGGTAGAGATCAAGGTCGGAGGGAAAATCCACGAAGTCCGTGGCCGTCCCGGAGAGGAACTCCAGGTTCCTGATGTTCTCCGCCTGCCGCTCCTCTGCCTGTTTGCGGTCGGTGATATCGATGATGCTTCCCCGGATGCCGGTGATGTGGTGGTCGCAAATGATAGGCCGGATGAATATGAGGGCCGGAAAGACTGTGCCGTCCTTCCGGCATGCCAGGTACTCAACGGGTTCGGGAGTACCCCCCTGCAGGGCATTCTCCAGGTAGAGATGGGCCTGATCCCGCCCCTCCGGGGCAACCGTCTCCTCCACATCAAGCCCCTGACGGAGATCTTCGGGGGTAAACAGGTAGATTTCGAGCGCAGTCCGGTTGGCATAGGTCACCTGCAATGCGCTGTTGATCTCGAAAATCGGGTGGGGCAGGGAATCGGTCAGCTCACGGAACCTCTGCTCGCTCCTGCGCAGTGAATCAAGTTCTTGCTGCCGCCCCGTGATATCGGTAAGGGCGAATACGGCCAGATCATTGGGCAGAACCCCCGCGGAGATGAGAAGATCCTGGTGGGTGCCGTCGGCCTGCACGGTGCGCAATTCGTAGTCACGGATAGTGCCGCGGACCTCAAGCAGCGCAAAGAACTCCTCACAGTCGCTGCCTTCCTGCCAGATTTCATCAATGCGATGACAGGACGTGTCCTGTTTCAGGAAAAGGGGGCACTGGGGGTTTGCCTCCACAATGGTACGGGTTCTCAGGTTCACCAGGCAGATGCCGATCCCGCTGTTGGCAAATATGTTGCGGTATTTCAGCTCGTTCATCTTCAGCTCGCCGGAGATGTATGATGCCGCCACTGCGATGCTTACGTAGGCATAGAACTGCATGGTGGCCGGGATGAGCTCGAGCATTGCCGGGTACAGCACGGTGTAGGAGATGATGATATAGCAAAACCCGATCAGGGTGGAGAGCAGAATGCCGCGCCGGGGATACTCATAGGCGACAAAGAGAACAGGGAAGTAGAGCAGGTGGGCGAGGAGGAAACTTGCCCCTCCGGAGAGGATATAGATGGTGACTTCGGCGAACAGGATGGTGAAGAAAATGATCACGAGGATAAGGTGATCGAGTACTGTGTGCCGATTAATCGAACCGAAAGCTGATGCGACACCCATTCGTACTGGTTACTGCGTCGGAGCAGGATAATTAGGTTATGATTCGATTTTTGTGTCATTTCGGTGCAGATATGGTAAGATGAGGGTGTAAATGGATGATTGCGATGAGAGTTTATCCTTATATTTCGACTGCCGGCACCCCCATTCCATCGACAGCGATGCGCAGGATGCGGTGCCGGGTGCAGGGGCGGTCTCATTTTCTGTCGGCAGCATAGCGGATACAGATACGATCCCAGCTACCAGCAGAACCATGACCAATGCCCCCACACACAGGATACTGTGCTTTCCGGTCATAGTATCTCACCAAAATATATGGTAGATTATAAAATCCTTTTTATCAATTGGAGTTGTTTAATGCCCGCCGGGATACTTCGAAGATTTTCGAAGTGTACCATAGGTATTTTTGCTTAACTTCCCATGGTTCACTGGTGACAGAATGAATGCACGGACCATACTCTTTCTGGCCGCGGTCTGCGCCGCGGTCATCACTGCTGCCTGCGTGCAGACGGAGCAGCCGGCACATCTCCAGCCCCTCACCGTGGAGGCGGTGAACCTCTCCGGGGCAAACACCACGGCAGCGAGCTTTGCGCAGTACTATGCAAGCCCGGCGCTCGAGATCGACGCCCGGGTGCCGGCCTACGATCTCCCGCTTGCGCCGGAAGATATCTCGAACTATGGCGATGTTGTCTTGAAGGTCCCCCTCGACACACACGCCGAATCCCTGCTTGCAGAGCACGGGTTCGTGGTGATCGCCAACCCCTTCAACCCGCAGGAGGAGGACATTACCAGGCCCTATGAGATCCTGAAGGAGCGCCAGTTGCCTATCTTTATCACGAGCGACTCGCTCCTCCACCTCTACCACATCCAGTTTGATGAGACCCTCCGCCGGATCGAGGAGCGTGAATTCTATGACGGCATCTGGCAGGTGAGCGACCATCTTCTCCAGGAGTCGCTTGCCGTTCACGCCAGTGCCGAGGGAGAGACGAAGGAAGCAGCCCGGCGAAACGCCGCATTTTTCGCCGTGGGGTTGAGTCTGCTCGCCCCCCAGCCCGACCAGATCATCCCGGAGGAGGAAGCGTGGCGTTACGAGGAGACGCATTTTTCCCGTGAGGAGGCGGACCGCTACCGCGTCAGCGTCCCCGCGGCGGTGCGCGACGAAGTGGAGGCGGAACTTGCCCTGATCGAGGGCCATGAGGGATTTGCGACCTCTCCGATCTTCCACTACGACGAGGACTACTCCCAGTACGTGCCCCGCGGCCACTACACCCGCTCCGAGAAGCTCAAGAACTACTTCAAGGCGATGATGTGGTACGGCAGGATGAGCTTCCTCCTGAAAGGGGGCACTCCCGATGCCCTCGTCTCCGCCGAGGATGCCAGGATCCAGACCACCGGTGCGGCGCAGATCACCGCGGCGATCGCCGCGGATCCGGCAACACAGGCGCTCTGGGACAGGATGTATACCGTGACGGCCTTCTATGTGGGCTTCTCCGACGACCTTGGCTGCTACGAGTACCTCGAGGCCATGCGCGAGGTGTTCGGCGGGACGTTCGATCCGGCAGCGGTGAGCGAGGATGAGGTGGCGGCGCTCAAAGCGGAACTTGCCGCTTACCGTTCACCGCAGATCTACGGCGGCACGGGCAACTGCCAGATCCCGCCCCCCTACTCGCCGGAGCAGGCGGACCAGTGCCTGGAGAGCACCAAGGGCTTCCGGCTGATGGGCCAGCGGTTCATCCCCGACTCCTACCTGTTCTCCCGCCTGGTAGGGCCGTACACCGGTACCTATACGGGCACCCGGCAGCCCTTCACTCTGGTGGGATCGATACGGGGATTTCCGATGGGCCTCGACGTGATGGCGCTGCTGGGATCGGATCGTGCCAAGGCGATCCTCGACGAGACGGGTAACGACGAGTACTCCCTCTATGCCGCCCGGTATGCAGAACTGGAGTCGGAGTTTGGAAACTTCACGGTTGCGGACTGGAACAGGAACCTCTACTGGAGCTGGCTCTACTCTCTCAAACCGCTCCTTGCCGACTACGGGCCCGGGTATCCCACTTTCATGCAGGGCGAGGCATGGCAGGACAAGCAGCTGAATTGCGCCCTCGCCTCGTGGACGGAGCTGCGCCACGACACCATCCTCTACGCCAAACAGAGCTATACCATGGAGGCTACCGCCATGCCGCCCGAAGAACAACCGGTGGTGGGCTATGTCGAGCCGGTCCCAGAGTTCTATCACCGCCTGCTTGCCCTCACCCGGATGACCAACGCCGGGCTGGAGGAGATGGAGGTGCTGGACAGCGCATCAAAGGCGAGGCTTGACCGGCTTGAAGCGGTCCTTGAGCGCCTGGAGGACATCTCAATCCGAGAACTCGAACACGAGGAGCTCTCCGAAGACGACTACGCATTCATCAGGGATTTCGGCGATGCGCTCGAGGGGGTCATCGAGGATGTGGACGATCAGGCGAAGAAGACCACGATCGTCGCTGACGTCCACACCGACGCCAACAGCAGGATGGTGCTGGAAGAGGGTGTGGGCTACGTGGACATGATCGTGGTCGCCTACCGGCTGCCGGACGGGCGGATCCTCTGCGGCGTCGGGCCGGTGATGACCTATCACGAATTTACGCAGCCGATGGCAGAACGCCTGACCGATGAGCAGTGGCGCGCAATGCTCGATGCGAGTCCTCCCGCACGGCCCGGGTGGACGGCGTCGTTTGCGGCGTGACCGGCGCCGAATGAAGGCGGCCTCTCCTTTTTTATACCAAAAAAATCCTCTCGATCCAGCTGGAGGCCGAAACGGGGGGGGAGTATCGTTCATCTGCCCCATACTCGCCCCTGATGCAGTGAAGAATCTCGCCGAGGTCATCACAGAAAAGGTCCATATCGTCGGATTTGTGGAGCAGGATTTTCTTTCCCTTGAAGGAGAACCCGTCTGTGATATCCCTGCGGTTCTGCCTGCTGCAGAAGATCACCGGCACGTCCCGGTTCGCCTCCTCGATCCTGTCAAGAAACGGCAACCGCTGCATGGCCGGCCTGGCGTGATCGACCACGATGACATCGAATGTCTGGCATTTCAGCTGCGACAATGCGGCGGGTGTCGACGGGGTGGTGGTGACATGGATCCCGCAGTCCTGTTCGAGACGGGTTTTCGCATACGCCAGAAGAAAGGCATCATCACCAACGATCAGCACGCGAGTCATCACCGGCACCCCCGATCAACGAAAGAAGCAGTTATATGCTGGGAAAGGATTATTCCTGCCGATATAAATGCTTTCCTATATATCTCTCAGAATTTTGGCTTATTGCCTAAAATAAGGGATATAAGGTTGCTCTTTGCAGGGGTTTCCCCGCAGACCGGTGCCAGCGACACCTGCTTATTCATATGAGGTGCCGGTACGCCATCTCCCTTCCGGGATATGGATCTCGAACCGTGCCCCCTCTCCTTCCTCGCCGGTCTCCTGGATGGTCATTCCGGTGATCTCGAGGATCTCTCTCACCAGAAACAGGCCGTACCCAGTGTTTGCCCCCACGCCTTTTTCGAAGATATGCTGCTTCATATCTCCGGGAATGCCCACCCCGTCGTCCTCAACGATCAGGAGGGCGTGCCCGTCCACCTCACGAACCGCAACACTGATTCTCGATACGCACTGCCCGTGGCTGACCGCATTCTCGAGGAGATTGAAAAATACCTTTTCCAGCATGGGATCGGCAAAGACCTCCAGCGAGCCCGCAGCCACATCCAGGTGAATACCGTTCATGACGGCGGCAGCCGCCGCCCGCTCCATCACCGACACCACATGCTGCCATTCGGGGTCTCTCTCTCCCATATTCTGGTAATCGCCGGTGAAGGTGATCTGGCGGCGGATGGTATCGGTGATAGCTTTCATCCGCCTGCAGAAATCTCGTGTGCAGGGGCTTTCAAGCCCATCCTCCTCGATAAGGATGAGATATGCCTTCAATGCACTCACCTGGTTGAGGATGTCATGTCTGGTGACGCTGGAGAGCAGGTTGAGGACATGATTTGCCGATTTCAGGGCTTCATTGCTCTTTTTCAATCCCTCCCTCGCCTGGATGCGGGCGATGGCGCTCCCGATCTCTGCGGTCATGGCCTCCAGTGCTTTGCGGGACTCTTCCGGGATCTCGTCCTGCGTATGGGAGGCGATGTTGATGCACCCGATGGGCCTTCCTTCGAAGAGGACAGGGAGAACCGCCACGGCCCGGATTCCTTCCTCTCCGAGCAGCTGCCGGTGATAGTCGTCGAGATCGGCCAGTCCTGGATACCGCGGCCCCCCCTCAAGAACTTCCCGAATTCTCCCGGGGGATCTCTTTTTTTCGGCCTCTTTTTTAACGAATCCATCGGATAATCCCACCGCATGGACGAGTATCATCTCACCGGACTCCTCATCGTAGAGAAACAGTCCTCCGCAGTCCATGCCCGAGACATCCATCGCAAATGAGATGCACAGGGAAAATGCTTTCTCAGGCGACGACGCCCCGGCGAGGCCGAAGGCGAGATCCCTTCCCGCGATGATCTGCGACTCCAGATTCTTGTTCGTGGTGATATCCTGCAGGATGCCCAGTCTCCGGATCGGGGTTCCCTGTGCATCCCACTCGACCGTCCTGCCCCGTGTGGTAAACCATTTCCACGTGCCGTCCCCGCTTTTGAGCCTGAATGTTGCCTCTGCGAATTCTGCTATGCCGGAGAGATTTCCAGCGAGCGCTGCCTGCACACCGGCGAGATCCGCAGGGTGCACCCATGCCTGCGGGTCTTTATCGGCAGTCTCCAGCTCTTCGGGGGCGTAGCCGAGAATCCCAGCGATATTGTCAGTATTTATTACCCTCGCGGATCTGAGATCCTTTTCCCAGACACAGATTCCGGCCCCTTCGATGGCGGTTTTCAAGCGCTGTTCGCTCTCACGCAGCGTTTGTTCCATCGCCTTGCACTCGTTGATGTCCTGGTGCACCCCCACCACGCGCAGGGGAGTTCCGTCGTTATCCCGCTCGACCGCTCTGCCGCAGGCATAGATCCATTTCCACGCCCCGTCCCTGCAGCGCATCCGGAACTCGGCCTTTGCAATGGGCGTATTCCCCTCGAAATGTTCGTGGATGGCGCGTACCGTTGCCGGGAGGTCGTCCGGGTGCACCATGTGGGCAAACGTGCCATCGTGCAGCGCAAGGTCATCCGGTCCATAGCCGAGCATCGCCGCGTATACATCGCTGTAGAGAACCCTTCGTTCTGCGGGGTACCAGTCCCAGACGGCAAGGTTCGCTGCTTCTATGGCGAGATCCAGCTGTTCTTTGCTCTGCATGCGCTCGTCTTCAACGGCCTTCAACGCGGTGACTTCGAGGCCGGTTCTCACGGCACCGATGATATCGCCCTTTGCATCCCGCACCGGAATGCCCTGCACGATCCATTCCCCGCCTCCGGGCACGGTGGTGAGCCCTGCATGCGGCTCGCCGGTGTGAATCGCCATCAGCACCGGGCAGTTTTCGCATGGCTGCGAGCGCTTCTGCCAGACCTCGTAGCAATACCTCCCGGCGATCTCTTCCCCCAGCCTGCCTGTGGAATAGTGCGCGGCCCGGTTTGCCCAGATGATCCTGCACTCTGCGTCCTGGAAGACCACGTCTTCTGTCACGTTGTCCAGGATGATGCGTTTGAGAGATTCCGACTCCAAAAGCGCCTCATTCGAGCGCCGTCGCTCGAAGGCGTGGCGGATCTTGTGGGCGAGTTCGGCGAACTGGGCTTCCGGATCCACCCCTTTCTGCAGGTAAAAATCGGCGCCGTTGTTGAGCGCTTCAATGACCACATCCTCTCTGCTGCGTCCGGTGAAGAGAATGAAGGGAATGTACTCGAACCGTGCACGTACCGCTTTGAGGAATGCGATCCCGTCCATGCCGGGCATCTGGTAGTCGGATACGATGATGTCAAAGGGTGATGCCTCGAGTTTGTGCAGCGCTTCAGGTGCGGATGCGCACACATCGCAGGCATACCCGTTGCGATCCTCGAGATAGAGTTTGGTGACCATGGCCATGGCCGGCTCATCATCGACGACCAGTACGCGGATGGGATCCATAGATCAGTGCAAATATTATTGTAAGCTCATAAAAACACTGTGATCTTGTTTTAAGGAATTTGGGCGCAATTTAGGGCATAAATGCGACGCATTTACCCCCTGTACCCTAGGCATTCGAAGGGATAGGGATACCGGGGCATGCGCAGGGATGTCGCGCATCCGCGCAACGTCGGGGGTGGCCGTATCGTGCCGCAGGGTCGCGTTACGATCTTCACCATAAGCAGGACCCGCATGCACCCCGCGGCGGGATGAGCACCAGCCGGATCAACCTGCCCGGGCACGAGGCGCCTCTTCGCACCATGCTGGAGGAGATCGGCGTTCCCTCGTTCGACATTATCTACGGGGCGAGGGGTTCTGGATCGTGATCGCCAAGATGACGCGCGGGGCGCTCCCATGAAATGCCCCATTTTCGAAATAGGGTGCGACATCGCCGAGGGAAGAAGCGGCCGGTGCAGGATGGACCGGTGATCAGGAAACACTGCTGCAAACCCTCCGATGACTTCTTTTGGCCGTCCTTTCCGGCCGTCTCAGTCGAACCGGAGCTGCAGGCCGACGCCGACCTCGTGCAGGGGGGCGACCTCTGCCAGTGCACAGGTGGCCCGGAATCCGGTGCAGTGGCAGGCGTGGACCGCCGCAGGCTGCAGCCTCTCGAAGTAGTGGCATGTGGCCCGGACCTGTTCCTCCGGCGCGACCAGGAGGTGGAAGCCCCCGATGACGTCGGCCACGCGCCTCTCCCCGGTAACCTCGCGCGCCTGCTCGATGATGTTGCAGATCCCCGAATGGGCGCACCCGGCGATGACCACCAGCCCTTTCTCCGTCAGGCACGCAATCCCTGTATCGTCGGTGACCACATCAGGCACCCAGCGCCCGTCCCGCAGGACCTCTCCTACCGCCTGCCTCCCCTCGAACTCATGCCTTCGTGCGATCTCCCCGAGGAACACGATACGGTCGGTGATCCAGACCGGGTTCGGACTCAGCCGGATCTCGCCGATGGAGGCAAGGGTGTCACGGGCGATGAAGCACCCGATATCCCTCCCCTCATCGTCCCGTTTCGGGGCAAACAGGCCGGGATGGGCCAGGAACGAGGGCGATGCCACCTCCCTGCCCTCGATCGAGGCCTCAATGGTGCGCTTGACCAGCGGCTCCAGCCCGCCGGTATGGTCGCTATGGCCATGGGAGAGCACGATCCAGTCCGCTTCGAGGGGCTCAACCCCCATTCTGTGGGCATTATCGAGGAAGAGGTCGGAATACCCGGTATCGAAGAGGATGCTCGCATACCCGTCCCTGAGGAAGAGGGAAAGTGCGGGCTCGCCCCGGAAATAGCGGTCGATGAAGGTGGCGTTGTCAACCAGGACAAAGAGCTCCATGCAATTCGCACAGGGGATGGGCGGGAGAGCAGAAAAATGTGGTGTTCGGGGGATTCTCACCGAAGGCCTGTACCCTGCGGTTCATCCTGCGGTCGCCGCTTCCGCCCGCTCCATCCGTTGTTTCGCATACAAAAACACCAGCAGCGCCAGCGCCTGCATTCCCACCACAAAGGCGAGAATCAGCGATATCGAGACGCCGTAGGCCCAGCCGAGCACCACGCTTCCTGCAAACCATGCCGCCCCGTACACCGTATTGAAGATCCCGTAGGCACGCCCGCGTTTGGAGAGGTGGGTATAGTCGGCCACCGCGGCCCGGAGAATGGTCTCCTGGATCCCCATCACCGCGCCCCAGAGCACCGCTCCGATGAGGGCGGGTCCGAAGGAAGAGCCGAAGGCGAAGAAGGGGATGGCCATGCTGATCACCGGGGCGGCGGCGAGGGTGGCAAGGCCGAAGCGGTCGTAGGCCCGCCCTGCAGCGAGCGCCACCACCGCATCCACGCCCATGGCCACGGCGTAGAGGAGGGGGATCTGGGCCTCCGGCACCACCCCGGTGGCGGTATAGTGGAAGGCGATGAGGGGGAAGGCCACGAAGCCGGCCATGGTGAGGGCGGTGAACACGCCGTAGGGGATGAGGGCCTCTGCGGGCGGGATTTGCCGGGGAGCTTTGATGGCCGCCTCGAGCTCAGGGGGAGCAGGGACCCTGCGTCGGGTGACGACAAGGGCCGCCATCATCAGCACGAAGGGGATGAGGAGCAGGGCGAACCCCACCCGGTAGTCGCCCCGGAGGAAAAAGGCGGCAGAGAAGATGAGCGGTCCGATGACAGCCCCGATCTGGTCGAGGCATTCATGGATGCCGAATCCCCAGCCCCTCCCCACGCGGGCGGTCACGTTTGAGAGGATGGCGTCCTTCGCCGGTGCCCGGATGCCCTTGCCCATCCGTTCGATGATAAAGAGGAGGGCCGCGATCTCCCAGGAACCGGCGAGGGCGATCAGGGGGACGGCGATCAGCATCCCGTAGCCGAGAAAGGTGAGCGCCCAGTAGCGGTGGGTCGTGTCGGCCACGTACCCGGATACCAGCCGGAGGGCATAGCCGAGAAACTCCCCCAGCCCTGCCACGATCCCCACCACCAGCGCCGTCCCCCCCAGAAGGTAGAGGTAGGGGCCGGTGACGCTCCTCGCCCCCTCGTAGATGACATCGCCGAAGAGGCTCACCACCCCGAAGAGCAGGATGACGGCGTAGGCGGCTCTCCGGTCAAACGGAATTGTGGCGTCGGGCATGGAACACGGGAAGGTTTTCGGGCGGGGATTAATAGAACCATTGGTTTTGTTGCGTGGGTTCTCCGGCATGGTATTCGACCGTTCCTGTTGCAGCCCTCACCTTCGTCTCTCCGCTGCGAAATGTATTTGGGGCCTTCCCCCCATGGATTTGCTATCCGAAACGGTATGCGGTGCTGCATGATGAGTCCGAAACCTCTCTACGGCATACTCGCGGTCCTGTGCCTGGGATGCGTGATAGCATGAGCCGTGCACCACAGATCCTCGCCGATACCCTGAACAAGGCGCTCGAGCTGGGCGCGAGCGTGGCGGGTTACGTTCCCGCAGCAGCCCTCAAGGACTGCCCCTCCGCACGGGCGGCAGGGCCGCAGGGATTTTCGACCTTCTCCGGCACCATCGTCGTGCTCGGGCTGTACCATGATCCGCAAAAGCCGGAGATGGACTTGTGGGAGGAGGGGCGGAGCACCCCGGGCAACCGCATGCTCAGGCGGATCAACCGGGAGCTTGTGGCCTGGTTGGGGGAAACACACGGCATCGAAGCCCGGGACATCCCCTACCAGGTGGACGAAGGCGGGATCTACCTCAAGGATGCCGCGGTGCTTGCCGGTCTCGGCTGCATCGGGAGGAACAACCTGGTGATCACCCCCGAGTTCGGGCCGCGTCTCCGGTTCAGGGCGCTGTGGGTTGACATGGACTCGGAACCACCCGTCCGCCCCGCCATCGAATCCCCCTGCGAGACCTGCGATCACCCCTGCGAGACGCAGTGCCCCCAGCACGCGCTGGAAGGGGGAAGGTATTCACGAACCCGCTGCATGTCCCGTATGGAGGCGGAAAAAAGCGGCAAGAAAGGTACTGTCAGCCATTGCCGGGTCTGCGAACTGGCCTGTCCTGCATACCGAAGGCTCTGAGCCGGTCATCGTGAACCCCCGTCTCACCATTCTCAATCCGGCACAGACCCGTCCCCCTGCGTTCTTCTCTGCCGGATTCGGTACTTGTACAGTTCATGGCTTGCAAAAAGCAGAATGGGGAACGGGACCAGCAGCAGGAGATATATCGACGGCACATGGGCGGTATTGAAGATGAATTGTACGGCTCCCACGTTGAGGAGGGTATAGATCCAGATGAGCTCGAGCACGATCGCCAGGATCAATAATTTGTTTTTCAGCAATCCCCTGCTGAACGCAGAGAATTCCCACGACCGCAGGGTCCATGCATTGAAGAGCTGGCAGCTGATCGCTCCGAGGAGCGTCATGGTCATCGCCTGGCGATGAAATTCGGTATTGGTGATGGAGAGGTCGCCGTATTGCCACCCGTTCAGGAAGAGAAACCCGAGGAAAGCGAACATCGCTGCGGTCCCCTCAATTGCGCCAAGAAAGGCATATCCTCGTTTAAACACTTCCCTGTCCAGAATGCGCTCGTGTTTTCCCACCGGAGGCCGCCGCATGATATCCTCCTCCGGCGCCTCGCTCCCGAGGGCGAGTCCGGGCACCATGTCGGAACCGAGATCGATGGTCAGGATCTGGATGACGGAGAGGGGGAGCGGGATGCGAAGGAAGAAAAACAGAATGTAGGGGACGATTTCCGGAACGTTGGAGGAGAGGATATAGGTGACGAATTTCTTGATGTTGAAGTAGACCGTCCGTCCCTCCTCGATTGCCGCGACGATGGAGGCGAAGTTGTCGTCAAGGAGGATCATGTCCGCCGCCTCCTTTGCCACCTCCGTTCCCTTGATCCCCATCGATATCCCGATATCGGACTTCCGGAGGGCAGGGGCGTCATTCACCCCGTCCCCGGTCATGGCCACCACCTCCCCGATGTTCTGGAGGAGCATGGCGATCCGCAGCTTATGCTCAGACCTCATCCTCGCGAAGAGCACATTTTGTGCGGTGAGAAGTTCCTGCAGGTCTTCATCGGGCATCTTCCGCGTATCGTCGCCGGTGAGCACCACATCCACATCAAGCCCGATCTTTTGTGCAATTGCCTCCGCGGTGAGGGGATTGTCTCCGGTGAGCATGAGCACACGGATGCCCGCCCTGTGACATTTTTTCACCGCATCGTAGACCTCTTCCCTCGGGAGATCCATGATGGCAATGAGGCCCAGCATGGTCAGGCCGCGTTCCTCCTGCTCCGATCCGTAGGCGACGGCGAGGACGCGATAGGCTTCCCGCTCGAACACTTCGGCCCGGGCAACGAACTCTTCCTTCTCCTTCTCGCGGAAGGGCCTTGCCTCCCCGTCTTCGTTGATATAGAAGTCCGAGAGCGGAACCAGAACTTCAACCGCACCTTTGGAAAAAATGAAGGATTTTCCATCCTTTTCGTATAAGGTGGACATCATTTTGCGTTCACTGGAAAACGGGATCTCCCTGCATTTGGTGTAGCCGCTCGTATCGATATCCGCTTTCCTTGCTGCCGCAACGATGGAGAGTTCTGTCGGATCGCCAAATACCTGATATTCCTGAATGGCGGCCCGGCAGTTTAGCATGCCTGCGGTGAGAAAAAACCGCAACCTCTCCATAGATGCCGGTGTTTCATTTTGAATGGTGAATTCTCCGCTCTGGTAGTAGCCCTCGCCGGAAACCGAGATCTCCTCTCCGCTCGAGAGATAGATTTCCTTGAGAGTCATCTCATTGCGGGTGATTGTTCCCGTCTTGTCGGTGCAGATGACCGTGGCGCTGCCGAGGGTCTGGACCGAGTCCAGGTTTTTTATCAGGGCGTTTCTTCGCGCCATATTGCGACTTGCGAGAGAAAGTGAAAGGGTAATGGTAGGGAGCATCCCCTCAGGCACGTTGGCAACGATCAGCGAAAGCGCAAATATCGCCGCGACGAGAAACCCCTGACCAGAGAGATAACCGAGAATGAAAAAGACCACGCCCATCAGGAGTGCGGCAAAGGTGAGGATGCGGGTGATGCGGATGATCTCTATCTGCATGGGAGTGCGCCTCTTTTCCACCTCTCTGGTGAGCGAAGCGATCTTCCCGAACTCCGTCTCTGTTCCTGTGGCATACACGACCGCCAGGCCGTTGCCCGAGGTGACCGTGGTCCCCGCGAAAATGACATTCCGTGCATCGAGGATGGATTCGCTCATATCCCGCTCATCAATGCGCCTGGCCGGCCGTGCCTCGCCGGTGAGAGTTGCATTATTCACGTAGAGTGAATTTGCCTCAAGAATCACCGCATCCGCGGCAATCCTGTCCCCTTCCTCGATGATGAGCACATCGCCCGGTACAATAATCCTGGCATTCACCTCCCGTGTCTCACCATCCCGCCGCACTTTAACAAGGGTGGGGATCAGCTTGAGGAGAGCCTCCACCGTTTTGTCCGCTTTGTACTCCTGCCAGAACGCGAAGGTCGCGTTGATGATGACAGCCCCGAGGATGGCGTAGCCGAGGATATCAAACCCTTCGCCTGGAGCGTAGTAATCGGCAATAAACGAGAGGACTGCGGCTACTTCGAGGAGGATCGCGAAAAACTGGGTGTACTGCAGAACATATTCTTTGAGATAGTTTTTCTTCTTCCGTTTCTCGATTTCGTTCAGGCCAACCTCAAACAGTCGTCGTTCGACCTCCTGCTCCTCGAGTCCGGATTCAGAGGTGTTGAGACGTGAAAGAATGTCCTCTTTCTGGAGTGAATACAGATTCATGCGATCCCGGGCACTTAAGAGCTTTACACCAGCTATGTGATAATTAAAGGTATCGGAGTGCCGATGGGGCACGGGATGAGGTTTCCTCCGCTCCCGGCGACCGGGGGTGCCGGGCGATCAACCGATACCCGGCCACTCCGGGGGGAAGTTTTAATGTGCCTCTTCCCTATCTTCAGTGCCGAGAGCTATGGTGTCGAAAATTCTCGCCGCATTTGATGGTTCGGAACCCTCGGAACGTGCCCTGAGGACCGCGCTCGAGATAGGAAAAGCACTGAATATAGAGATTCATGCGATATACGTCTTTAAACCCGGGGATTTCCCCGGAATCTCCTCTGGAGTCTCGCGCCTGGGCGTCAGGGAAGATCCCGCACTGGAGACGTTTGCCCGCACCATCAAAGAAGAGAGTGCAAAGATGGAGAAACGGATCGCCGATATTGCCGCGGAGTTTTCCATGCCGGTGCGCACGCATCAAAAGATCGGAGATCCACGGGAAGAGATTTTACGGTTTGCAGGGATCATCGATGCCGATCTCATCGTCATGGGCTCACGCGGCAGAGGGGGGATCGCGCTGTTGCTGCTCGGGAGCGTGAGCTCCTATGCAGTGCAGCACAGCAAGGTCGCAACCCTGGTGGTTCCCTGAATAGTGCAAAAAAGAGTGCCCATACATCAGGGAATGGTGAACGGGTGGCTCCCTTCGTTCGTGCGCATCGGACGTCCGGCCCAGTGGGGGAGGGGTGATCCGGAACAGGCCGGTGCTGCCGGCGGGACACGCCGGCGACCATGCCCGGGCGGGACCGGCTGCCATGGGTCGGGAATATGGATGATTTACCGAAAAAGAGATAATTTGCCGTATCACGTAACGGCATTCTTATAGAACCAGTTTCGGTAGATAATCGGGGTAAAGACGGTCGTGAGCAAGCTCATCATCACGATGGTGGCGAAAATGTCCTGTCCGATGAGGTTCATGTTGAGGCCGAGGAGTGCGACAATCATTGCCACTTCACCCCGGGGCGACATGCCGAATCCGAGAATCATTGAATCCCTCCAGTTCATTCCCATGATTTTTGCAGGAAGGCCGCATCCAATGACTTTCGTGATGATGGCGATTGCGGTCAGAACTATGAGAAAGACTACCGTTTGCTCCGAAATCGCATGGATATCGACAAGGATTCCCAATGAGATGAAGAAAATCGATGCAAAGATGATGTACAGTGACTCCGCACTTTCGTAGATGCTCCTGCTGTGAACCAGTTTCACGCTGCCCAGAGACACCCCGGCAACAAATGCCCCGATGATACCGGAAATCCCCATTAATTCCGCAATCACCGCGTAGAGGAACGCTACCATCATTGCGAAAATAAAAGGTACTTCGGGATATTGCACGGCAATCGCGGTCTTATCAACTTTTTCGAGGAGGGGTGCAATGAACCGTATCCCGATCGCCCCGGCAATGACAAGGAATCCGATCTCCTTGATGAGGATCAGTCCCACGCTGAGGACACTGAGACTGCCGGCCACCACATCGGTCGTGATCGAGAGTGCCATCAGGCTGAGCACGTCGTCAATCACTGCGGTGGCGATGATCGCAGTGGCAACCTCACTCTGCAGCACTCCGATTTCCTTGAGGACGTTCGCGGTGATCGCAATACTCGTTGCGGTGAGGGCAGTCCCCACAAAAATTGAACTTGACGCATCAAAACCAAAAAAAAGGGCGGTAAAATAGCCCCCTATCCAGGGAATGATGATGCCGATAAGCCCGATGATTGCATATTTATAATTCAGGAGTTCCTCGATTTTGAACTCAAATCCTATGACGAAAAGGAGTATTACGGCTCCCAAGCCCGCGAGCGTCTGGACGAAGTCGGTGTAGGTGATCCATCCGAGTATGCTCGGGCCGATAATGAGGCCGACGAGAATTTCCCCGACAACCGCGGACTGGTTGATCCGGGTGGCAAGGAGGTACCCGGCGAGCGCAATGAAGAGAAGGAGAGCCATCTGGAACTCGATTGATGACAGAATCTCGCTGTTCATGACTATACACCTTAGATCCAGGATCTATTTAAGAATCAGGAATACCCCTGCACCGAAGGGTGGGATCCCCGGTATACTGGTGAGTGGGGGCCCTGCTCTCAGGCAGATTCGCGCCACCATGCGCGTATGCTCCCGCACGCTCCGGGAGACGAGCAGACGCGGTTTTCGGGTGTGCGGAGGACGAATTCGGGGCATTTCAGGCCGACGGGTACGGCGACAATCCAGCCCGCGGATCGCCGGCGATGCACGTGCATGCACCGATTGCGCAGGCCGGAACACCCGCCCCGGATGCTAGCGGCACAGGGTTTCCACACCGCGAGCGCACAGGGCATGCTGCCGGATGGCCCCTCTCGGCGCCGAAAAAAAACGAGACTATGCGGTGGCGTCCGTATGCACCCGGGAACAGGGATCACACCCTGAGGAGTTGTGCGTTCACGGCCACGATCACGGTGGAGAGGGACATCAGGAACGCCCCCACCGCAGGCGTGAGCAAGATTCCTGCCCCGTAGAGGACCCCCGCGGCGAGCGGGATTGCCACTGCGTTGTACCCGGTCGCCCACAGCAGGTTCTGCACCATCTTTTTGTAGGTCGCCCTCCCCAGCCCGATCACCGAGGCCACGTCGTTCGGGTTGTTTTTCACCAGGATAATGTCGGCCGCCTCCAGCGCCACATCGGTTCCGGCCCCGATGGCGATGCCCACGTCCGCCTGGGCAAGTGCCGGGGCATCGTTCACCCCGTCGCCCACCATGGCCACCACAAAACCCCGCGACTGGATCTCCTTGATCTTCTCTGCCTTCTCCTGGGGGAGCACCTCGGCGAAATACTCGTCCAGCGCGAGTTCCTCCGAGACCCATGCCGCCACCTCCTGCTTGTCACCCGTGAGCATCATGCAGCGGATCCCGCTCTCCTTCAGGGTGTCGATCGCCTGGCGCGATTCCTCACGGATCACATCGGCGAGTGCGACGGCTCCGCAGACCTCCCTGTCGATGAGCACGTAGACCACCGTCTTGCCCTGCGATGAGAGGCGGGAAACCCGTTCATCCCCGGCATCCAGCCCCTGCTCCCGGAGGTACCCCGGACTCACCACGAGAACCTCCGCACCATCGATTGTCCCCCGCACCCCTTTGCCGGGGATCGACTCGAACCCATCGACCGCGAGATGGTCAGATGCAGCCTCCGCGATTGCCTTCGCGATCGGGTGCTCCGAGAACTGCTCCAGCGATCCGGCATACATGAGCAGCCGCTCCTCGTCGCACTCGCCGGCCAGCTTCACCGTGTCGGTCACCCCGAACTGCCCTTCGGTGAGCGTCCCGGTCTTGTCAAAGACCACCGCCTGGAGGTTCCTGGCGTTCTCAAACGAGGTGCGGTTGCGGATCAAAAACCCCTGCTGTGCGGCAAGTGCGGTCGAAACCGTGACGACGAGCGGGATGGCAAGCCCGAGTGCATGCGGGCAGGTGATGACCATCACCGTCACGCTGCGCTCCAGTGCGAAGACAAACTCGCTCCCCACCGCCGCATACCATACGATCAGGGTGATCAGCCCCGCGCTGAGGGCGATGATGGTGAGCCAGAATGCGGCACGGTCCGCCAGATTCTGCGTCTGCGACTTCGCCGCCTGCGCCTCGTCCACGAGCTCGATCACCTGCGAGATAAACGAATCCTTTCCCGTCTTCTGCACTTCAACGGTGATCGATCCTTCCCCGTTCAACGATCCGCCGATCACCTCATCCTCCGGCTCCTTGGCAACGGGGCGTGACTCACCGGTGACCATCGACTCGTCCACCGAGGAGGCGCCTTCCACGACCTGCCCGTCCGCGGGGACCCGTTCGCCGGGTTTGACGACGACGCGGTCGCCGCGTGCGATCTCCTCGAGCGGGACATCGGCAAGATCACCGTCCGGCATCACCTTGTGGGCGATGGAGGGCATCAGCTGCGCCAGCTCCTCCAGCGCTTTCGAGGCCCCTATAACCGACCGCATCTCCATCCAGTGCCCGAGCAGCATCACGTCGATCAGGGTGGCGAGCTCCCAGTAGAAGATCTTGCCCGAGATCCCGAACAATTCGAAGACCACGATGGTCGAGTACGCGTAGGCGTTGATAATCGCCACACCGATCAGGGTCATCATTCCCGGCCGGCGTGCCTTCAGTTCGTTATAGAGGCCCCGGTAAAACGGGTACCCTCCATAGAAGAACACGATCGATGAGAGGAGGAAGAGCAGGACGAGATCGCCGGGGAACCTGAGGGAATCCCCGAGCCCGACCCACTCCTGGATCTGCGGAGAGAGGATCAGGATGGGGATGGTCAGGGCGAAGGATACGAGAAAGCGCCGCTTGAAGTCCTCGATCATCATCTCGTGGTGGGATGCGTGCCCCTGCCCGTTCATATCAGATCCCTTTCCGGCGCATCGCCACTCTTTTGCGTCCTTCCCTCGCCATGACCGAAATCAGCCAGATGTCGCCTGTTGCAGATTATATTCAGACCAGATCCGTTGTGCTATGAATGCCCGGCGTTCACTCCCCCACCAGGTACATGCCGCACTGGGGACATCTCAGGCTCCGGCAGGGCATTGCGGCGGTTTTTATGACGGTATACCCGCACTGTGGGCAGACGCACCGCACCGGCGGAATCCCGCGCCGCCTTCTTCCTTCTCCATAGCGAATGCCACGCATGGTGTTCACCGCCGGAGTATTCCCCCTATCTGGCATAAGTGTTTGTGCGGGGAGCCTTGCGGGCCTTCGGGAGCGGTAGCCAGGGCTGGCGCTGGTATGCGGAGCAAAGAAGTGCAGACGCATGGCCCCCGCCGGTTCATCCAGCGCGCCGCCTCCGGGATGCACCAACCCATAAATACCTTGAGGTTGCCTCCTGACACGGAGAGTGCCCCCCATGAAGTTTTCCACGCTCGTCTCGTTCTTTGAACGCCTTCAGGCGACTGCATCCCAGATTGAGATGACCGAGATCCTCGCAGAACTCTTCATGGAGGCTTCTGAGGATGATATCGATACCGTCTGTTACTTCGTGCTTGGGGATATTGCGCCCGGATACGCTGAGGTGGACCTGGGGCTCGGCGAAAAAACAGTGATCTCCGCCCTCGCCCTCGCCTCGGGGCGTGACGAGGAGGAGGTGTCCCGGTGGGTGCGGGACGAGGGGACGCTGAGCGCCCTGGCCGCGGATCTCGAGATCCCGTGGAAAGAGGAGTTCCGCGACTATATTGCCGTGGATAACGGGCTGCGTGTAGAGGACGTCCACGATGGCCTCATGCAGATCGCGACCGCGTCCGGATCGGGATCCATGAAGAAAAAGAAGACCATCCTTGCCGCCATGCTGGCAGCGGCAGATGAGAAGGAACGCTCCTACATCACGCGGCTGGCCACCGGAACCATGCGGCTCGGCGCGGGGGACCGGACGCTCCTCGACGGCATGTCGCATGCGGTATCCGGTTCAAAGGAACTGAGGCCCGTGCTCGAACATGCCTACTACACCTGTTCGGATATCGGCCATGTGGCGAAAATCCTCAAACAAAGCGGTCTTTCCGGCGTAAAACGGATCCGGGTATCCCTCAACAGGCCCATCCGTCCCATGCTCACCCAGCGTGTGGGGAAACTGGAGGAGATCATGGAGAAGATCTCGTCTGCGCGGATTGCGGCGGAGGAGAAGTACGACGGCGAGCGGATCGAGGCGCATAAGGACGGCGACGAGGTCCGCCTCTTCTCCCGGCGCCTCTCCGATATCACCGATCAGTTCCCCGATGTGGTTGAAGGGGTGAGATCGGGCATTGCTGCACAAACCGCCATCCTCGACGGCGAGGTGGTGGCCTATGATGCCGGGGAAGGAATCTTTCAGCCTTTCCAGCAACTGATGCACCGGCGGAGAAAGTACCACGTGGAGAAGTATGTGGCCGAAGTCCCGGTGCGGTATGTGGTATTCGACCTTCTCTATCTGGAAGGGGATTCGAGGATGAGTGCTCCCTACCCTGAGCGGCGGGCACTTCTCAAGGAGATCCTGACACCCTCCGAGTTCCTCACCCTCTCAGGCATGAAGGTCTGCACCTCGGTTGAGGAGATCCATGACGCGTTCTCGTCAAACCTGAAGAGGGGGCTGGAGGGCGTGATCTGCAAATCCTGTGCGAGCGATTCGGTCTATGAACCGGGAAACCGGTCCTGGCAGTGGATCAAGTGGAAGAAGGAGTACGAGACCGAACTCACCGACACCCTCGACCTCGTGATCATCGGTGCTGCGGCCGGGAAGGGAAAGCGGAGCGGCGGTTTCGGCTCGGTGCTCTGTGCCGCCTACAACGAGGAGGAGGACGTATTCCAGACGGTGTGCGGTGTGGGCACGGGGTTTTCGGATGAAGAGCTGGAAGCGCTCCCGGAGAAGCTGGAGGCAACGAGACGAGAAAAAAAGCCATCCCGGTGTCAGGTTCGGAAACGATCTGAGCCGGACTTCTGGTTCTCGCCGGAGTACGTCATCGAGGTGCTCGGATCGGAGATCACGCAGAGCCCCGCCCATACCTGCAACTGGAATGAGGAGGAAAAACGGGGATTCGCCCTCCGTTTTCCCCGCTTCATCCGCTGGAGGCCGGAAAAAAGCCCCGAACAGGCCACCAGCGCGGAGGAGATCGCCCAGATGTACGGCCAGCAGGGGAGCGGATAGACGGGATGGCTGAAAAGAAGGTATCCAACGCGAAAATTGCCGCTATCCTGCACGAGATCGCCGTTCTCCTCGAGCGCAAGGGGGGGTGGAATACAAACCGCGCGCCTACCCCAGCGCGACGAAGAAGAAGAAGATGCGGGAACCCTATGCCCTTGATCTGGACACGGTCTTCGAAGAGGCGGCGTCCGCAGGCGTCCTGCTGGAGATCAACGCGTTTCCCACCCGGCTCGACCTCTCCGATGTCCACTGCCGCAGGGCGCATGACGCGGGGCCATGCTCGGGATCAGCACCGATGCCCACGACATCGATCATGTCCGGTTTCAGGATCTCAGGGTGGCGGTGGCCCGGCGGGGGTGGCTGGAGGCCGGCGACGTGATCAACACCCGGCCGCTCGACGGGCTGCGGCCGTGGCTGGAGAAATGAGGGCCGTCGTGCCCCCCGGAGCCGACATTTCGATACCCATAATGCCCCGAAAGCGGGCTGTCATGATCCCCTACCTGATCCTTTTGTACCAAACGTTCATGCTCTCGAATGCGCCGCAGATGTTGGTATTGTTGCGCAGGGTCCCTCCGAACTCATAGCCTGCACGGGCAAAGGTGATATTGATGGGGTACATGGCCGCCCTGGCGATGGTGTAGGCTGTGCGCATGCCCGCATCCTGCATGTCCCTCTCCATCGTTGCGAGGAGGGCGGCACACAGCCCCATGCCCCGGTAGGAGGGATGTGTGGCAAAATCGGTCATCTCCACGCTCTGCGAGCCTCGGTCCGTCTCCGCCGACGAAGCGGCGATGATTCGGCCCTCCCTGACGGCGCAGTAGTAGTGGATATGCGACTGCATCGTCTCCCTGATGTAGCCGGGATCATGGATGGGAAAGGGGTAGGTCTCAAAGACCGATCCGTACAGGGCCGCGAGTGCCGGGGCGTCTTCGGTGCCCGCGGGCCGGATGGTAAATCCCGGCGGGAGAGAGCATGACCGGCACGCGTCGCTGCGGGCGAGGGCTGCTGCGAGTACGTCCTCGATGATGTCCGCATCAGCGGGTTCGCGCCGTCCGGGGTCGAGATATTTGGCAAAAAAATACCCGTCTTCCCGCCCATTGAGGAAGCCGGGCACAAACGCTTCCACCGTATACCCCCGCTCCACAAATGCCTCTCTCGCCGATGCGGGTACTTTCGCGAAGATCTTGGAATAGCCGTGTTCTCTGGCCAGCGCCTCCGCCTTCTCGAGGGTGAACTGCACAATCCCCGGCCCCAGTTTCATCAGGTACACCCGGTCGTTCAGCGGCCCGTGCTGGATGACCGTCCCCTCTTTGGCGATGATTGTGTCAGTTGTCATTCCTTCGATCTATCCGGTCGGTATCCTGAGGCACCAGCGTGATCGTCTCGTCGTAATCGGAGAGGAGTTTCTCTATGCCCACCGCTTTTGATTCGTCGGCGTCGTCCAGTTTGAGCTGCAGCGAACATTCGTCGCAGTTGCGGTCGCAATAGACCGCCTGGTAGCAGTCGGGCTCCCGGTAGGTGGAGATCACGCCCTCGTAGTTCCTGAGCACCACCTTGTTCGTGGACCACGAGATGAGGTAGTTAGGCATGATGGGGATTTTGCCTGCGCCTCCCGGTGCGTCGATGACGTAGGTGGGAACCGCAAATCCACTGGTATGCCCGATAAGGCTCTCGATGATCTCGATCCCCTTGCCCACCGGCGTCCTGAAATGGGCGAGGCCTTCCGAGAGGTCGCACTGGTACATGTAGTACGGCCGCACCCGGTTCTGGACCAGTTTATGTACCAGTCTCTTCATGATCCGGGGGCAGTCATTCACTCCTGCGAGGAGGACCGTCTGGTTGCCGAGGGGGATGCCGGCGTCGGCCAGCCGTGCCAGCGCCTGCCTTGAAGAGGTGGTGATCTCCCGGGGGTGGTTGAAATGAGTGTTGATCCAGACGGGGTGATGGCGGGCGAGCATTGCTGCCAGTTCATCGGTAATGCGGTAGGGGAGGACGACCGGGGTTCTGGTCCCGATACGTATCACCTCCACGTGCGCAATGGCTTCCAGCTCGGTGAGGATCCAGTCGAGGCGGTCGTCGGGGAGCATGAGCGGGTCGCCTCCCGAGAGGAGCACGTCACGGATCTGGGGGTGGTTCGCGATGTACGCAATAGCCTCCCGTATCTCCCGGTCGTCGGGAACCGAGTCGACATCGCCGACTTTCCGCTTCCTGGTGCAGTGCCGGCAGTACATGGCACAGACATTACTCACGAGGAAGAGCACCCGGTCCGGGTAACGGTGCGTGATACAGGCTGCGGGGCTGTCCGTATCCTCGGCGAGGGGGTCCTCCATGTCATAGCTCTCCACGATGAGCTCCTCTTCAGAGGGGAAGGCCTGCATGAAGACCGGGTCATTTTCATAGTCGTCGGCCTGGATCAATGAGAGATAGTAAGGGGTGATACGGAGAGGAAACCGCTCCACCGTCTCTTGCAGCCGTTTCCTTTTCTCCTCGGGAAATTCGATCCCCAACAGTTTCTCGACCGTACTGATATCCTGAATGGTATGGCGGATGTGCCACCGCCAGTCTTTCCAGTTAGAGATCTCTGATCCGTGTTCAATTTTTTCTGCAATCTGCTGCTGCGTGGCTGAATAAATGGGCATCAAGAACAATCCTTTGCAGGTACAGTACCGAGTTCACGCTATATATGTGTTCGTAAAAAACGAATAATTAGGGCTTAATTCGCAAAAATACCTTCAATTTGGTTTATTTATCCTGTCCTGCGTGGAATACCCGTATGGCATGCAAAATTCGATCTGTTTTTTAAATCTTGCCCGATTCGGTCATGAATGTGGATTTTACGCCATGAGGCTGATGCATAATGTTCTGGACGCGGGAGTATCATCCCCCCGCTCCCCTGGCAAAATGATCAGCCGGAACAGCCCTGTGGAGCCGGTGCGGTGAGATCGCCAGAGGGTCGGCCTGGTGAAGGTCCCTGCGGAGCATCGATTGAATACGGGTGATGAGAATATAAGATACATTTTTCACGACATTCGGTGTAGTGCGCATCGGGGTTGCATATGGCAGAGCAGCAATTTTGGAGTTCACGGACAACGTTTATCCTCGCCGTGGTAGGGTCCGCCGTCGGCCTCGGCAATCTCTGGCGGTTCCCCTACATTGCCTATGCAAATGGCGGTGGTGCATTTCTTATTCCCTACCTGATTGCGCTCCTCACTGCCGGCATCCCGCTCCTGATCCTGGAGATGGGGGTCGGCTACAAAACCCGTGCCGGTGCTCCCCTTGCGTTCAGAAAGCTCCTGGGCGGGAGATATGATATCGCCGGATGGATCGCGGCGCTTATTGCGTTCCTCATCGTCACCTACTATGCGGTGATCATCGCATGGAGCGTCGATTATGCGTTCTTCTCGCTCGATCTCGCTTGGGGATCGGACCCCGGCGCATTCTTCTACGGCTCGTTCCTCGGCCTTTCCGAGGGGGTTTCCACGTTCGGCACCATCAATATGCTCATTTTGGCCGGGGCGGTCGTCGCCTGGCTCTGGATCTATTTCTCCATCTTCAAGGGCGTGCGTTCCGTCGAAAAGATGGTCTGGATTACCGTGGTGTTGCCGTGGCTGCTCATCATCGTCTTCGTCATACGCGGGGTCACCCTGCCAGGGGCAATGGACGGCATCGCCTACTACCTCACCCCCGATTTCGGCGCCCTGCTGAACATCGACGTGTGGATCGCTGCGTATGGCCAGATCTTTTACTCGCTCTCGCTGGGCATGGCCATCATCATCGCCTATTCACGGTTCCTCGGGGAGGAGCAGGATGTGGTGAAGAACGGGATCATCATCGCCTTCGCCAACAGTTTCACCTCCATCTTCGCCGGGCTCGCCGTCTTCTCCACGCTCGGGTACCTGGCGCATGTCAACGGGGTCGCGGTCACCGAGGTGGTGAGGAGCGGCATCGAGCTGGTCTTTGTCACCTACCCGGCCGCCATCAGCGCCCTGCCGGTGGCACCGGAGTTCTTCGGAGTGCTCTTCTTCATCATGCTGGTCACGCTCGGCATCGACTCGGCGTTTTCGCTGGTGGAGGCGACGAGCGCCGCGATACAGGATTATATACGCAAGCCTGAATGGCTGATCAACGGGGTGATCTGCGTCGTGGCGTTCGTGGTCGGTACCTTCTATATGACCAGTTCAGGCCTCTACTGGCTGGATATTGTCGACCACTACATCATGTACTTCCTGCTCATCCTTGTCGGTCTGTCCGAGACGGTATTCATCGGCTATGTCTACGGTCCGCCGAAGCTGCGGGCGTTTGTCAACCAGTTCTCGGACTGGCGGATCGGCAGGTGGTGGGACTACTGCATCATGCTCATCGTGCCCGGCTTTCTCGCCATCGCCCTCCTCATCAATGTGGTCGACGGCATCACCAATCCCTACGGTGGCTACCCCGGCTTTGCGAACCTCGTCGGGTGGGGCATCGTGATCACCATCCCCGTCCTCGCCGTCATCATCTCTTTTTTGGTGAAGGAACCCCCTGCCGGCGACGAAGATGTGGTATCGGAGTAATCTCTCTTTTTTCCGTTGATTCCCGCGGCAGATTGCCGGAAGGTGTCTTTTGTTCCTGGCCGATAGGATGTCTCCTTTTCTCGCTCATCTGCGTGGTGCAAGAAGAAGTACCCTGATCCTGCCCCTTTGCGGGAAGCATAGCACCTCACAATCCCCGTGGATGATGGCCTATTTCGCGGGATGAGATGCCGCTGCTGAGTGAGCAGGCAGGGGAGAAGGATTATATGTGCGGACGTAGCTGAAAAGTTCATTGGTTGGATTTGTGCCGGATTCGGATAGGCCGATCCGGTGGGAAGTGATGAACCGTGAAGGGATGGCTGACAGTCCTTCTCATTGTGGCGCTGTTTGCCGCAGCATACGCCCATGTGCCGCTCTCGGGCGGGGAAAACGATCACCTTGACCATGCGCTCGCGGTGGAAGACCCGACGAAATCATGGGTCGTCTACGACCGCCTCGATGCCGGTGGGACGGCGAAGTATTACCGGTTCGAGATGGAAGAGGGTGAAGAGCTCCGGCTCAGCGTCTTCACCCCGGAACGATCCTCTTTCTCTCCCGGCATGGTGGTGATGGGCCCCGGCATCGCACCTTCCGGAACAGTGCCGCCCTTCGTCGAGGTGCCGGAAGGTGTGGGAGCGGCGGTGATCCTGGGACAGGTGCCGGAAATGGCCGAGTTCGAGCCCTTCACCCCCGCGGCCATCTACCCCGGGGCCGCATACTCCGTGGAAGTCCCTGCCGCCGGGACCTACCATGTTGCGGTCTTCGAGCCGGATACGGGAGGTGCATTCGGGCTCGTCGTCGGATTTCGTGAGGATTTTTCCCCGACAGAGTTTCTGCGAGTGCCCCTCGATGTGATCGGCATCCATCGATGGGAAGGCCAGCCACTCGCCTTCATCCTCGCCCCGATGGTCCTCACCCTCATCGTGGGATACGGGCTGCTCGTGCTCGGACTGCGGAGGAACGAGATCTCCCTTGGCGGTCTCTTCGGCTGGCTTGCCATCAGTGCGGGTCTCCTCTACCTCGGGAGCGGTCTGATGCTGCTCCTCCAGACTGCGGTCGCCCTCGAAAAGACTGGCCTCGAGTCCGTCGCCGTGCTTCCTCTCATCTATGTGCTTATTGCGGTCATCCTGGGAACGTTCGCCATCAGGACAGGGCTTCACCGGAACGGGCACGCCTCTCGGAAGGGTGGTGTTCTCATGATCGTCATCAGTCTCCTCGGCCTTTTTGCATGGTCCGGGCTTCTCCTCGGCCCGGTGCTGGCGCTCGCTGCAGGGGTGCTGGGAATTCTGCGAAGCGAGGATGCTTCATCTTGATACCGCGGTGGGGTGCTGGTGCCTGCATCTCCTGCATGCCGGATGATCCAGGGGGTGGTATGGACGCACGACGCCGGAACCGTGGTGGCGTCCTGGACCGGTTATTTGCTACCCGTCGCCTTGAAGAACGTGTAGCAGAACACCCCGTCCGGCTCGCAGGTGCGGTAGAGGTCGCGTATCCCCTGCTCCCAGTCCTCCCGGCTCATCATGCCCCGGCTTACCACGTCGTTTTCGATGCCTTCGACCATCGCGGTAAAGGTCTGTTTCGTGAACCCCTCAATGAGTTCGGGCCGGGACGCATCCACGTACACCATCCGCGGAGAAACATGGACATCACGGAACCCTGCACCGGTGACGATAGGGTAGAGTTCCCTTCCGATCAGGGCATTGCCGCCCATCTCCCGCTGGAGGTCGACCAGGCACCCGATGGCCCGGCGGGCACACCCGCTGTCCGGGTGGAAGAACGCCGAGCCGTGATCACCCTCGATCACCGTTATCGTACCGCCTCCTCTGAGCAGCGGGCGGAAGCCTTCAAGCGCACGGTGGGGCTCTGTAAGGTGTTCAAGGACGAAGCAGACAAAGATGTGGTCAAAGCTCTCCGGACCGTATCGCAGGTTGTATAAATCGCCGGTCTCGAACGTGACGTTCGTGATGCCCTCTTTTGCCACCCGTTGTTTTGCCTGATCCAGCGAGATTTCGGATATATCCACCGACGTGATCTGCGCGTCCGGGCTGTTCCGTGCCAGGATGACGGTCTGGGCCCCGATGCCGCAGCCTGCTTCGAGTACCCGCGATCCCGCCGGGTACCGGGTGTCGTGGTGGAGGATCCCGGTCAGAGTCTCCGCCTGGTCGCTGAGCCGATCCGATTCACGTTTCGAATACCCGTGGACATACTCCCTCCGGCTCACTGTTTCCCTCCCCGCATGCCTGAAAGATCTATACAGTGAGCCCGGTATTATAAGCAGTGATGGTGAGAGGGTGGTGCGGGGTCAGGTCCTCCCCCCATACCGGGGATATCACCACTACTTCCAGGGATGCTCACACCAGGAGTCGAGGACATCCCGCAGGGCGTGAAGAGAGAGATCCGGGGGCGCTACCGCCGCCTGCGGCTCGCTGTGCTGGATATTCCCCTCACCGCTCGACCTGCTCCACTTCGTCTCCCCTATCGCTGCCGAGATCCAGAGCATGGAAGTCACCCTCGGGAGGGAGATTGAGGAAGAAATTCGGGGTGGTGTCGATCTGTACCACCGCGTGGTCGATCGAGCAGTCGAGGAGGTGGCCTCCTTTTGTGCGGTCATCCGAGATCACGTGGAAATGGTACCCGGGAACATTGATACCCTCCACGAACGCCGGTGACCAGAACCCGACAATCGTGCCCTGCATATCGGTATATTCGAAGACAGACTGGTTTTTTACCGCCTCAACGAGAGGCGGGTAGGGCTTTTCCTGTGCCGGCACGCTCCTGGCGGTCACCGAGGAGAATGAACCGTCGATACGGATCGCATAGAAGAGGTTTTGCAAGGGGAACGTGCTGTTGAGCTGTGCTTCGAGTTCGGTGAGGTTCAGCGGCCCGGTGATCTCGCTGGTGATATCGGGTGAAAACCATGTCACCACCACGAAGGGCGTCGTCATGGTGTCGGTCACGACGGCGACCGACCCGTCATCCTTCACCTGGTACACGGTTCCATCCACCACAATCATCTCTCCGTCGAGTGCATCGAGGGTGCCCAGCCCGAGGTCGCCGTGCTCCTTTACCTCCGCAACGGTACTGCTCCCCTCGTACACGCCCGCGAGAAGCGCGTCGATCGTGGAAACCTGGAACACCGTCTCCGTGTCGCCCGGCACCGGTGCCGTGGTGACGAGCGCTATGCCGAGGAGGGCGGCGATCAATATGAACCCTGCAATCGCGAATGTACTCCTGTTCATGGTATCAGGAGATCATACCCTGGTGAAATAAACGTGATCATCGGATTTGTGCGGGACTACCGGATCCGCCAACGGGTGCTTTGAGATGCCGAACGCAATGGCAAGGCTCGTGCGAACGCGGGCTGAAGGGAGATGCCTACCCTGCGGCCGCACCCGTAACCGCCACGTCGCCCGGGTTCCGGAATTGAAGATCAGCACCCATCGGGTGATCCGCCGACGGCAGACGGGAAGCCGCGGCGAACGTGGGCAAGCAGGAGCAATGAAGCTCGCCCGCCGGACAAAACAGGAGATCTCATATGGTGTGGCGTAGCCCTTCTATTCTACATGACAATGGTCTGCATTGGCGCGGACGGGGTGGAGCACATGGTACATCATGAGAGAATTGGATACGGAATTGCGATTTCCGGAGGAGTCGGACTGGGGTTACTTCTGGGGAGCGAATATCCTGGAATATATGCGACGTTTTTGGGAGCTACACTTACCGCCAGTGCCATTGTCGGCATTGCCATATTCTCCCGGGGAGATCAAAGCAGTGATTGATTCTCCGGCAAAATCCGTTCAAAGGCGAATTCTCCTGATTGGATATCCCCCGGTGAGGGAACCACCGTTATCAGGGTTCGAAGTGCATTGAATGGGTGTCCCGAAATAGGTGACTATAATACCATCCACTCTCTGATACCTGAGTGATTATGGGGAATCTATTGAAAATTCTCAGGAAAGTACTCATCGCGATGGTGATTCTGGTGGTACTGCTATTCGTATCCATCGCAGTTTTCATAGGATTTCTGGGTCAATCCGCAGCTGAGAATTCCGAGTCGGTATATATCTACGAATTGAAGCTTTCCACGACAGGGCCCCTTGAAAATGCAGTCCTCCTGATTCCTGTTCCTTCCTATTACAATCCGGATTCAGGAACAAATGAGACGGTCCTCAATATGTCCCTTGTCGGTTTCACTCATTTCGACAGCGACAATATATCTGCAAGGATTGAGAAGGTCAACGGTGTTCCCATGCTGAATATCTCGGCCGACCGGATCGATCCCCTCTATAAAAACCGTATCGAACCGATCGCGATCATGCCGGGAGAAAACGAGTCGGATCTGCCCCAACCGACTCACATCTACTCCGACAGATATTCGGAAGAGACGCCGGTGCTCGTCGAAATGGAGCTTCATATGTATAACAACGATCCCGGCCACGAGATCGCTACCCGAATGCCGATAGGAAATGAGCCCCTGTTCATGCCCTACCGGATTGTGAGCAATTTCAGCAGTTCCGACGGATTCATGGGGGAAGGCTACTATGTAAGCCCCGGGTCCTCAGGATTTGTCGTGGAGGTGCCGTTTATCCTCTCATACGATGCCGATGACGAGAACGTCCTCACCATCTCGACCGAATTCCAGGGGATCAACCAGTGGTGGGTCCTGGGCTGGCGGTTGAACTCGTACCGGGAGAGAGTGCGTCATGAGTTTATCGGTGAATGCAGCGACACCTATCCGGTGAAGGGCGTTCTCATCACCGGCGAGGGTGTGTACTGACGCGGCGGCAGGTTTTCGGTTTGCGGCCTGGTGTCTGGGATGCAGGGCACGCCTGCCCACGGCGCGATGGAAATTTTAGTTTTCGGTTCTGAATGAGCTGCACCATTGAACCATCTGTCATCCTCCCCTTCCAGCACCTCCATATACCCCGCGCCTGATTATCAGTAGAGCAATCATGGGTGCGCACACATCCCGCTTCGACCTGCCCGTCGGCTACCATCGCTTCCACGAGAACCAGATGTTCAACTTCCAGCTGAACCGCTGGCACTCGCTGGGATTCGCCCGCTTCGAGGACATGGAACGGGCCGGCCGGAGCATCCGTGACTTTTCTGACTGGAAAACAGAAATGCTGCGGCTTGCCGAGGAGGCCGAGTCGGAAGGGCGGCTCAGGAACGCCGCGATCTACTACCGCGGCGCGGCATTCTACATGATGACGGACGATCCCGACAGGGACCGCTGCTACGACCGGTTCATCGATCTCTTCTATGCCCTGTTTCGGGACGACGGCATCGAGCGGCACCGGGTGCCCTACCGGGGCTCGTCGCTCTACGCCCTCACCGTGCCGGCGGATGCCGATGCGGCGAAAGGCACCGTCCTGATGCACGGGGGGTTCGACTCCTGGGTGGAGGAGTTCTATGCCATGATGCGGGTGTTTGCCGATCACGGTTACGAGGTGATCGCCTTCGAGGGGCCGGGGCAGGGGGGGACGCGGAAGGACTTCCATCTTTTCTGGGACCAGGAATGGGAGAAGCCCACCGGGGCGGTGCTCGATTACTTTGCCCGCGACGATGCCACGCTCTACGGCATCTCCATGGGCGGCTATCTCTGCCTGCGGGCCGCGGCCTTCGAGCCGAGGATTAAGCGGGTGGTCTCCTCGGGCGGGGCGGTGGATTACGGGGAGATCCCCCCGAGGGTTGCGCAGTGGCTGATGAAGGTGTTTCTGCACTTTGAGAATTTTTCAACCAAGCAGATGGAAAAACAGATGAAAAAAGACCTCTACCAGCGCTGGTTGATTGAAAACTCCATGTACATCACAGGCATTGAACGACCCCTCGATGCGATGACGACGATGCTGGAGATGACCAGAGGCAACATGCACCCCGAGAGGATCACCCAGGACGTGCTCGTCCTCTCCTCGCAGGAGGACCACTTCATCCCCATCAAAATGCACGAAAAAACCATGCAGGCGCTCAGTCATGCCCGCTCGGTGACCGGGAGGATATTCGCCCGGGAGGAGCAGGCGCAGAACCACTGCCAGATCGGGAACGTCGGGCTGGCGTGCGAGGTGGTGCTGGGGTGGCTCCGGGGCATAGGAGTGGCTTAGGGTTCGAGGAGGGCTCCCCGTGTGTACCTTTGCCGGAATCCCTCAGGCAATGCTGCGCTGCTTCGGTTCGAAGAAGACACCTCTGAATTTTACCCATTTGAAGATCTCCATGCCGACCACCACCATGGAGGCAAGGGTCAGGAGGGCGATCCAGGTTGCAATGCCCACCGGGCCGATTCCGAGCAGGCTCTGCATGACCGGGGTCATCATGGCGGCGATATGGACCCCCTGGGCCACCAGGATCCCGACGATCAGGTAGTAGTTGTTCTTCAGGGGTACCCGGAAGAGGGAACGGTACTCGGACCGGCAGTTCAGGGCATGGAAGTTTTCAAGGAGCACCATCAGGAGCACGAGAATACTCCGAGCGGTGAACTCGTCCGTGCCTGAGGATACGAGCCAGAAATAGGCTCCAAAGGCAATACACCCCATTAGGAACCCTGAGATGAGCGTTTCCTGGATCATCAGGGGGTTGAAGATCCCTTCTTCCGGTTTGCGTGGCCGGCGTTGCATGGCCCCGGGTTCCCCTGCCTCGAAGGCCAGGGTGACATCCTGGATTCCGTTGGTGACCAGGTTGAGCCACAGGAGCTGCACGGCAAGCAGGGGGAGTGGAAATCCGATGACCAGGGCGAGGATGAACAGCACGATTTCGGCAAATCCAGTGGAGATGAGCAGGTAGGTCACCTTCCGGATATTTTCATAGGCATACCGCCCCTCCTCGATGCCGGCCACGATGGACGAGAAATCGTCGTCGGTGATGATCATCGAAGCGGTGTCCTTGGCCACGTCGGTCCCCGATCCCATTGCCACGCCGATATTTGCCCGCCGCAGTGCCGGGGCATCATTCACCCCGTCCCCTGTTACCGCCACGAAATGGCCCTTGCGGACCAGGGTATCGACGATTTCGAGCTTCTGAACCGGGCTTACGCGGGCAAAGATGCGCCTCGAAAGGACCTGATCGAAATCTTCCGGGAGGTCCGGGAATCCGATGGCCTCGAGCTCCGGACCGGTCACCACCTGCGATTCATCTGCAGCAAGGCCAAGTTGCCTCCCGATGGCAAGGGCCGTGCTGGGGTGGTCCCCGGTGATCATGGCAACCTCCACGCCCGCGTTCCTGCATCTGGCGATGGCGTCCGGGACACTCGATCGTATCGGATCGATGAATCCTGCCAGGCCCAGCAGGATCAGCGGAGGCCGGACGTCTGCCAGGCCCAGGGGGCCGGCCGGGACGGCATCGACCGCCCCTCCTGCTATCGCAAGCACCCGGTATCCCTGGCCGGTGAGCTCTCTGAGCTGAGCCTCCACACGAGAGTGGTCCAATGGCACGGGCCCGTCCTCCGTTTCCATGAATTGGCAGAAGGGGAGGAGCGTCTCCATGGCCCCCTTTACCGCAACCTGATTCTTTCCCCTCTGATCCTGGTAATAGACCGCAGCATACCTCAGCGCGGGCTCGAACGGGACGCTTCCGGTGATCCGAATATCGCTTTTCACCGGATCGGGATCGATTCCCATCTTTATGGCCAGCGACAGCAGGGCCACATCCATGGCGTCCCCATAGTGCACCCATCCCCTGTCTTCCCGGTAGAGGCTTCCCTCATTGCAGATCACCGCGGTGTACCCGAGCGTTTTCAGGTGACGAAGGGGGGCAGGGCCGGGCGCCGTACCATCGGATCCCCTCACCTCACCGTCGCCATCATAGCCTGCGCCCGTGACGTCATAGGATGATCCCTGCGGCAGGATGATCTTCTTGACGGTCTGCTGGTTTACCGTGAGCGTCCCGGTTTTATCCGTGGCGATCATGGTGCAACTGCCCAGGCTTTCCACGGCAGCGAGGCGTCGGACGATGACATTCCGTTTCGCCATGCGCGAGGAACCGATGGAAAGGGCGACCGTGATGGCCACCGGCAGTCCCTCGGGTATGGCCGAGACGGCGAGGGCAACCGCAAGGAAGAATACCTCCGCGTATGGCATTCCCCGGGCGAGGGAGACGACGGCCATCAGGATACTTGCCCCGATGACAAGGAGCCCGATATTGCGTGAAAAGCGTTCCATCCTGATCAGGAGTGGTGGTTTGGAGGCTTCGGTCGTCGCCACCGCTCTGGCAATGAGTCCCACTTCCGTCTTCAGTCCCGTTGCGGTCACCATCCCCACGCCTCGCCCCGTCATGACCGTGCTTCCTGCGAAGGCCATGTTCGTACGGTCCCCGACCGGTGCGTCTTCTCTGACCAGCCCCAGACTTTTTTCTACGGCAACCGATTCACCGGTGAGCAGGGATTCATCGATCGCGAGGTTGGCGTCATGGATCAGGCGGAGATCCGCCGGGACACGGGTGCCGGATTCAAGGAGGACGATATCTCCGGGTACGATGCCTGCAGCATCGGCGGTAAGGTCCTTTCCGCCCCGCCTCAGGTGAGCAGTAGTGGTGAGCAGGCGCTGGAGCCGGCTTGCACTCTGCTCGGCTCTCCATTCCTGGACCAGCCCGATCACGGCATTCAGGAGCACCACTGCCATGATGAAGATCCCGTCCTTGACATCCTGCAGGGCAAACGAGATGATTGCGGCGACGAGGAGGATATAGATGAGCGGGCTTTTGAACTGGTGGAGTAAAATGATCAGGATTCCCGGCGGTTCCCGTACAGGAAGGGTGTTCGGGCCGTACTGGCCAAGCCTGCGGCCGGCTTCTTCGTCACCGAGACCGGATGGACCTGAGTCGAGCTTCCGGTAGACCTCCTCAATGGGCAGTGCATGCCAGGACATTCCCGTATTGGGGTTTTCTTCGCTCTTCATCTGTCTTCCTTTCAGATCGCCGTTCCGAATTCCGGGGATCCTTTTACCACCGTTTCTGTGGGACGGGAAGAGGGTGGGGTTCAGGATTTCCTCCACTCCATGGCCATCCTGCTTTGTTACGCTTATTCAAGCCACCCGGGATGCATCGCCGTGGAGTCGTGGTGCTGCGTGGTCTTGTAGCGCTCGAACGTACCGCCCTGTGCCTTCTCGGCGGTGCGGGCCAGGATGGAGGCCACTTCGTCCTTGCGCAACGGGCGGAACGAAGTCGCCGCGTCGATTGCCTGTGCAAGGTCGGCCCGCGACGCCATCCCCGTCACCACCACATCGGTCGGCAGGTTCATCGCGTAGTGGAGCGCTTCGATGGCCGTTACCGTGTTCGTCTCAAACAGCCTGCCGGCGCACAACGGCTTCATCCCGATGACGCCGATGTTCCGCTCAACCAGAACCGGCAACACCTCGTGCTCGAAGCTGCGGTAGTGCGCATCCAGGACATTAAGGGGCATCTGTACGGTGTCCCACTCGAAGTCCTGTGCGAGCATCCTGCGGTGAACGTCCGGGTCTTTGTGGCCGGTAAATCCGATAAAGCGGACTTTGCCCTCGTCACGCGCCTCAACCATCGCTTCAATCGCGCCTCCGGGAGCAAACGCACGGTTGACATCCTCGAACCTGATCACCTCGTGCAGCTGCCACAGATCGATGTAGTCGACCTGCAGGCGCTGCAGGCTCTGGTCGAGCTGTGCGCTCGCCGCCTCTTTCGTGCGCCCGTCGACCTTGGTCATGACGAATGCCCGCTCCCGGTAGCCGTCTTTCAACGCCTCACCCATGCGTCGCTCGCTCTCGCCGGAATGATAGTCCCAGCTGTTGTCCATGAAGGTGATGCCGGCATCGATGGCTTCACGCACCATCGCTACGGCATCGGCGGGGTTGTCCGGCAACCCGAGATGAAACCCGCCCACCCCGACAATCGATACCTTTTCCCCTGTCCTGCCGAGTTCCCGGTACGGTATGTCATGGTTCATCATACACCCTCATTGTGAATCCGATCGAGGGTACTTTGGCCGACATCAAGGCACTTAAACCCCCCGGTGGGCCGGGCGCTCAGTCAACATGAACCCGGTTTCCGGCAGGATAGTTGCTCAGAAGATATCCCCCTTCACTTCCCGAGTTTCGTTCGGAGTTCCTCATAATCACCCTCATTGGCATCCAGTTCGACGAGCATCGGGCCGGCGCAGCGTTTCACACACGGGAGCAGTATCTTCTTCTCCCCGAGATCGAAGCCCAGGAGCATCGGCTGATTCAGGGAAATCTCGACGTCCCGGAACTCAAAATCCGGGGCGATCTCGTAGTACTCCGGGCAGTGCTCCCTCACGTACTCATCGATCGCCTGCTCGGTGGTATCCCTGAGGAGGACACATCCACTGAGGCTGTTGATGCACCGGGAAGGAGACATCGGATGGGTGTTGCACGTGCGATCACAAAAAGCTGAGGGCGGGGGGCGAAGATTGAGGAGGCTATCCGGGCTCTCCCGAAGGACTCGGCGAGCGTGCGTGGGCACGAGCTGTGGCTATGCGAAAGTGCCAGGCACTTCCCTCTCACGGACGCTACCGGCGAACACGGTACCCGGATGCGGTGAGAATCCCGATCACTTTGTCATCCCATTCCGTATCGCTCAGCCCTTCCAATGTCGGTTGCACCCGTTCCCAGAGCTGGCTGAGGGAGTCATTGTCCGGGAGGAACGTTGTCTGATACATCACACGTCCGGCCCGCTTTCCCTCTGAATCAAGGATGAGGAGGCGCCAGCAGCAGTACTCACGGCAGATGTCGGGGCGTGTCAGGTGGACCGTGCACCATGCCTTCCCGGTCTCCGTGTCAAATCTCAGGAAACGGCATGCGTCCGGCAGTCCCTCGAGGCTGCTTTTGTCTTCGAAGAGGGCGATCTTGTCCTGGTCGACCCGCACTGTATCCACATCCCCCGTGTAGTGGTTGTGGACGACGAAGGTATAGTCGCCACACTCTTCGATTATCCTGTGGACGTCCTGCATGTGGCAGCAGCAGTTGCCGCACTGACAGCATTTACAGGCGATGCTGACCCCCTCCCTGGACATGGGGCGATTCGTGGATTGGCATACTCATTATCCGATAGTGCTCATCGCAATAATAAGATACCTGCCTGAGATCTGTTCGCAGAAATGGTCCGGGGGGTGGATTGCAGGAGGGAAAACCAGGTTTGCGATCCCCCGGCTTCCCGGACAGCAACAGGTTTCCGCGCGCCCGCATCGTTCCCGGATAAAAATCCCACTATCTGCCGCCCGATTCCTCGGCATCTTCAATACCCGCAATCCGGGCCCCGATCTCTCATCTGAACAATCCTGAACAGTCTTTTCCGCACCTGAACAACCTCGGCCGATCCGGTTGCGTGTGAACGGTCGCCGGGCTTATACCACCCGGATTCCACCACTCTTTCAGCGTTAAGGCGCTGAAACAAGGAGGAAGAAATCATGAGAAAACGAATCGGATGGATGGCCTGTCTCTGCATGCTCGCCCTTCTCTGTATGGCAGGGGCGGCGGCAGCACAGGAGGAGAACGGGACTGAGATAGTCGATGATGTGCAGCCGTATAATGGGCCGATCGGCCCGGGTAACCCGCTGTACGGCCTCAAGATTGCGTTTGAGGATCTCGACCTCACCTTCACGGCGAACGAGACTGAGTACATCAACAAACAGCTGAAACACAGCCGGCTACGGCTCTCCGAGGTGCGCAAAGAGCTGCAGCAGAACAATACGGAGGCTGCAGAACGCGCCCTTGCCCTCTACATGCACTCGACAAACGCCACCCGGCTGCGGTTGACAGCTTCGAATGAAACCGGTCTCCTGCATGCACAGGAGATGGTACTGAAGCACCAGCTCGTCCTTGAAAACCTTCTTGCAACGCACCCCAACAGCACCGGCCTTGCGCGGGCGTACAATAACAGCCTTGCTCTTGAGCAGAAGTTCCAGGAGAAGACGCAGGTACGCTTTGAACGCCTCGCGGAGAAGAACCAGGCAACATTCATGAAGGCGGTCAGGCTTGAAATCAAGCAGCAGGAGAGAACCGAAAATAAGGGGAACCAGACCCTCCAGGTTCAGGAAACCAAAAACGTCCCGGTAAAAGCGGGCGCAGACAACGCCAACAAAACCGGGCAGACACCGGCTGCGGGGACCAAAGGGACCCAGGGGACGGTAAAGAGTGGGAAAAACGGAAATACCACATAAGCTGGCCAATGGGAAGAAAATCTGCGGCAATTCTGCCCCTGAGACAATTTCCTAAATTTTTTCACCTTCCACAGGTACAAAATTCCTTATATCCGACGGAGGCGAACGATTGAGACGTGTGCTGCGGCAGGCAATACTGGTGCTTCTCGTTCTCTTGCTGCCCGCAGCCCTGACCGGCATGGCAGCCGCGGCAGAGATCCCGGACTACTCGATCGCATACACGGTCACGGTTGCGGATGACGGGTCGGCGCTCTGGCACGTTGAGTATCGCACGCTTCTTCTCACTGTTGCGGATGTGGCGGATTTTGAGATTTATGCCGCCGACCTTTCGGAGGTGTACCTACCTGAGTTCCGGGGGCTGATGGAGCGGTCGGCTGCACAGGCCGCAGCGGCGACCGGGCGGCACATGGAGATTGGAGGTGTCACCGGCAATGCGGTCATCCAGGAATCGCCGACAGGGAGGTACGGAGTTGTGGTATACACGGCTCTCTGGGATGGGTTTGCCAGGCCTGCGAGCACAATCGCCATCGGCGATGCGTTCACCGGCGGGATGTACCTTGAGAGAGACAACACGCTGGTCATCCGAATCCCTGAGGAGTATACGGTCGCTCAGGTCGTACCCGCACCTGACACCACACGCGACGGTCTGGTCTGGTCCGGTCCGCGAACGTTTGGTGCCGGCGAGCCGCGGGTGGTGCTCGAACCGCAGGCGTTTCCGCTGTCTTTTGCCGCAGCCGGCCTCGCGCTGCTGATCGTCATCGTCATTGCCAGTTCTGTGTTCTTCCGCGGGCGCAGAATTGCCCCCATTAAATCCCCGGACCCAGCTCCCCGTGCCGAGGCCGAGCTCAAGAGCCTCGATGACCGGATTGTGCACCTGCTCAGGTCCCAGGGCGGTGAACTCTTCCAGTCTGATATCGTGAGGATGACCGCCCTTCCCCGGTCCACGGTGAGCACCGTGCTCAATGACATTCATGCACGCGGCCTGATCGTCAAGATAAAGAAAGGACGCGAGAACCTGATCCGTCTCTCAGCCGATATGCCAGCGGATGAGGAACACTGATACGCATGTGCATCGATCAGGCGATTCTCTTTCCCTGAGGAGAGAATGTTTGTGGAAGGGTCAGCTTACCCGTTCCACGACAAACGAAATTTTTACAATGGCACGATATTCCACAATTCTGTCGTTTTCAACCTTCGCCGTACATTCCTTCAGGTAGACTCCTTTGATGTTGTTGACGGTTTTCGCTGCTTCCTTCACGGCATTGGCTGCGGCATCATCCCACCCTTTCGGGGAACTGCCGATCAACTCGATGACTTTTGCCACGGTGGGGTCATCCACTCCTGTCATTTCCATTCCTCCATCATCCCCTTACGTCACACCTCCCACATGAAGGTTTCGCAGAACGTACATCCCGAGGATATGGAATGAAATGTTGGTCGTGCGGGAGGATGGAGGGTGGCGCTTACGATTCCTGCGTCCCTGGCCATTATGACCGTTGCAACCCGGAAAGAGACGCGTGGAGGCTCTATGGGGGTCTATACCGCTTCAAGGATGGTTGGTTTTGCCATTGGTCCCCTGATCGGGGGATTCCTCTATGATGCCTACGGTTTCGATCCGGCATTCTATGCAGGGACAGGATTCATTATTCTGGCCATCATCCTGGTCCAGGCATGGATAAAGGACGTGGAATGTGAAATACCGCCGGAAGGGAGAGGTCTCAGTAGTTTCTTCAACATGTCAGTTCTTACGGCAGGGATCATTGGCCTTGCCTTTGCAACATTTGTAATGGCCAGTGCATTCTCCATGCTCACTACCCTTGAACCCCAGATTAACCAGCGCCTCAATCAATCGGCGTTTACGTTCAGTATTGCCTTCAGCTCACTGATGGTATCCCGGTTGATTCTCCAGATTCCTCTTGGCAGGCTCTCTGATCGGGTGGGAAGAAAACCACTGATAATTGCCGGACTGATTGTTATCGCCCCCGCAACGGCTCTTATAGGATACACGATGACCTCCCTGCAACTGATCGGGCTTCGCATTATCCAAGGAATTGCTTCTGCCGGAATTGCGGCGCCGGTATTTGCCCTGGCCGCCGATCTCTCGAAAAAGGGAAGTGAGGGTCAACAGCTCGCGATCCTGAGCATGGGGTTTGGATTGGGGATCGCTCTCGGCCCGCTCATTGCAGGCATTTTAATCGCCCCGTTCTTTCCCCTGCCCTTTATCATCGGGGGCATTATGGCATTGGCAGGGGCGCTTATCGTCTACCGATATGTACCGGAAACCATTGACCGGAGAGATTTATTGTAACATTGCAGCCATCTCCAGCGTCTGCACGGCGCGTCCCGAAGAACCAGAGATCAGGCTATCGAGATGATCGAGTTCTTCCCTGAACAGGTATGGATTAGCTATCCGGGTTCTCCACCCACTGCGAAAGACTGCCCATCCGCTTGAACGCCTCCAGCATGGGGAGCCCGATACCCGAACGGCGAGCATTGCAAAAAAATCTCCATCGATCCTGCAGCCTCGGCCCACCCTTTCCTTCAGGTGAGAGAAGATAATCGAGTGTTTCCCGCTCTTTTTTCATCCAGGCGAATCGGGCCAGCACCGATCTGGTATACTCCTCTGGGTTCGGCCAGGAATCTGCTAACATTTTTGCACATTCCAGAGAATACACAATACCTTCGCCTGTGAATGGCGATACGGTCCCGATCGATTCACCCACGCCAATGATCAACTGGGTTGTGTCATCATTCCGCTTCTTTCTGACATACAAGGGCGTCGAATAGTACGGGGAAGCGACCCGGACGGAGCCGTGACAGCCGCATTGTCTGGTGAATGAATACCGCCCGGACAAATTCCGGTAAAACCGTTCTAACAGGCTATTGGGCTGGATAAGGCCGATACCGCCAATACCAATATGATAGTGATTGTTACCGACAGGAAAGATCCACAGGTACCCGAGTCCGGGTATCTGGTTCCCGTACACCCCCGCTCCAAGGCGCTCGCTCCCGTTGGATTCCACGGCTACCCTGTGCTGCAGCGTCGGCAGCGTCAGATCAGACCTGCAGGGAGGAAGGAGCGCTCGGACGATCCCGGTCGCATCCACCACGATATCATACTCCTCTGCCTTCTCCGGCCCCAGGTTCTGTCGCTTCAATCTGGCAGCTCTTGTGAAATCCTGGAGAAGCCGGGGTTTATCTACGGTGCAGAGGGGCGTCCTGGCCACAAGGCCATCAAAATTCATGGAGGACATGGGTTCGATGAGGTAGTCGTTCAGGTCAAGGCCGACATCATTGAGATATGTGTTGATTCCTGTCGGCACACCCCACCCGCACGAGCGACAGTTACAGGAGGTGGCATAATCCCCCTCATCATATACATCCGCCGAGATTCCTCTCTGTTCGAGAAGCCCCGCCAGGTACCCCCCGGCGATCCCGGCACCTGCAATCGCAACCTTCATACAATCTTCCCCACCAGTAAAATGCCGGTAATCGCCACTGCATGTACCATCGCTGCTCCCACCTGCTGCAACATGAGTTTGTTGGCTTTCAACTCGAAATCAGGAAAGATGGAGTATAAAGCACGGGTGCAGAGCTGATCAATTCTTGCCCCGAACACTGTATTGATCCCTGCGATAAAGGCCGTGGTAAGGACAAGAATATATGCGAGTTCCATACTTCCAAGAATGAACATAAGGGGGTAGAGCATCAGGACAGCTACGAGCAGAGTCACGATCCCATATATCGTCGAGTGCGGGAGCTCCGGATGCAGTACAGAAGAGGTGTGTTTCCCCCCCAACCGGTCGGAATTTATGTCACGGCGCATCATCGACACCGCGAAACAGGTCACCGTCAGACCATGCAATAGCGACAGGATGAGGGCCAGGAGAGACAATATACCGGTCGCAGCATACACGATTGTCACCGTCACGCCAACCACCAGCCAGGGAAAAATGTACCATTCGGTAAATGGCTGGTAACCCAGCGCGATGCGGGGATGATTATAGCCATAATCGAAAAAAAAGCCAATGATAAACAGGAATGGAATTAAAATCCGCTGCATCGTGAGGTACGCGGCAAGGACCACCACCAGGATCGTGATAATCGCGGACATCTTCCTGTAATCGCCAACAGTAGCCCACCCATATACGAGGGGCCGGTCACGCTTCGTTTCCTTGCTCTTCTCATGCCGGTCGACCTCTAAATCCATGATATCATTCCAGATGTGGGCATCGATGTGGACGAGAAGCGCTGCGACAACCGCGATAACGAATAAGCGCCAGTCCGCGCCCAAAAACCCGACTTCCCAGAGTGTCACTGCAAACCCGATGAGAATTGCACACCCGGTAAAAGGAATGAGCCCCTCGATCCGCAGGATGCGCCAGAAGGTACGAAGGTCGAAGCCATCGCCTGCGGTAGGAGAATTCGTCACTTTGTTATCATGAAAATGAAAATATGGCTTCATTCATCTACAGGGATCGTATCATGAAATGGTAATCATCGCACACATTTCTCTCACAAAGAAATGTCCTCACTCTTTTATTTGACGAGGATTCACTCCTCCCTCACTGTTCACCTCGTAAATCTTCAGTGGTCTGGATGGCATTAATATTTTCGCTGTCGAGAATATCGATACTATCAGGATCCTGCTGAAACAACCAGCGCCGTGATTGAACCTGGCACCCTGGTACGAATACGAGAGGCTCTTCCCTCAATGCACTCCATATCCCCCGAAGAAAGCGAGCGGTCCGCATCAGCCGGGCGGTGATATATCAGACCCTCAACAGATATGCCATCCATATGCCGGTAAACTGAAATTCAAATCCCATAACCGAAGATTTCTCTCGATTTTATGATACTCTCCATCTCGAAAATCTACCCAGGAACCGTCAGAGCTTTGTGATCGACGACAACCACGCCCGAGAACCTTCCGGTCTTGTGCGGCTCTCAAAGACCGCGGACTGGATCTTATTGATTCTCCACCCATCAGAAAAGGCAGCCTGTATCTCCTTTTTGGTGATCCGACGGGGACCGTACCCCCCCGGCTCAAGCTCGCTGAAAGCAAGCATGAAATAGGTCCCTCCCGGTTTCAGGACCTCAGATAAGTTCCGGACAAAACATAAGCGCTCCGGGTCAGATAGGGTATGAAACAGGCCGGAATCGATAACAGTGTCGAAAGTCCTGCCGATCTCGTGCAGGTTGAAAGTATCCTTTACCAGGAATGTTGCAGCAAGGCCTCGTTCTTCCGCATTCTTCCGGGCGATCTCGATCGCTGCCGGTGCCGAATCCACCCCCCAGACATCGTGACCGCGGCTCGACAGGAAAAGGGCATTTTCCCCGGTCCCGCACCCCACATCCAGCACGTCGCCGGAGATCTTCCCCGCTTCCTCGAGGTGCACGATCTCCCGCTGCGGCCTCCCGATATCCCACGGTGGGGTACCACGGTAAGCCTCCTCAAAAAAATCCATACTTTATGGTTGATTGCCTGCCCAGGATGAAGACTTTTTTGTTATCTCAAATCTCTCGAATAATTCCATTAGAAAAGGAAGAAGGTACTCCCACTATCGATGAATTGTTCCACGGGAACCGTATCCGGATCTATGACACCCATATCCGTTAAACGTGAGCCAGGGTTTCAAGCCCGTATCCATTCCCAGGCTTCGGCGAGCCGCTCCTTTTTGAAAAACCGGAGTTCGGTCCGGGTCAGGGTGGTGAAGGTCTTGAACAGCAGGGTCATCCATTCATCCCAACTCTCGTCGATGACCGTCGCCATCTTTTCGACTGTCGAGAACTTTAACCCGAGAAGGAAGTCCTCCCAGGCCCCTCCGACCGTCCAGCCCTCGAACCCCTCCATGACCCATACTACCCTGATCTTCGGGTATTCCTTCATGGCTTTCTCCATCTCTGGAACAAGGAGGTCGCGATAATCGGCTTCACTCAGCTTCCCGCCGAGCCGAAATCCGAGAATGTTTCCGGAACTTTCTGGCAGTTTCTCGATCATTGCCGCATCCCAGGACAGGAATCAGGACCATACCTGATAAACATTGTCCTCGCAGGATCCGCACCGCCTGCACAGTCCCGGCCATGCCGTTTCCCTCCACGTACTCGCCCTTATCGATGGGACGGAGGGAGGCGATCCACCCTTCCGGCGGAACCAGTGCCGGCAGTGCCTGCACTACGCCTGCTTACGCCGATCTCCTCGCCCGGTATCGCTTGATCGGGCAGCGCTGCTGCAACCCGCATGTGCCGCAGTCGCGGACATCGGCGGGGCATCCGGCACGTTCTGCAATCCTCCGGGCGAGTCCGCCTCCCCCCTCCCTCGCCGGCGGTGGACGCTCTTTTGGGCGCTCACCGGCAACCGCCCGGTGCCCGTGCACCCTGACGTTCACGAGGCCGGCCGCCCGTGCCTCCCGCACCGCCTCCTCCATCATGTACTGGATGGCACGAGGGTGGTGCTCGAGGACGAAGTTCGGCCGGAATGCAAGGAGGTTGAAGGGGAGTGCCTCGTCGATATCGGCAATGAACGCCGCCACCGGTCGAACTTCATCCACCGTGATACCGGGGATGACGAGGAACCGGAACTCCCAGAGTAACTCCCGAGCATTCCGTGCGATAGCGGCTGCGTTTCTCAGCACCGGAGCGACGGGAGCGCCGGTCAACGCCCGGTGGACGTCGTCGTGGTACGCCTTGATGTCGTAGGTTATGGAGGTGGAAATCGCGAGCACCCGTGCGAGGGATGCTTCGGTCATGAATCCGTTGGTATCGTAGTTGACCTTCACCCTGCTGTCCCGTTTCCGGGCCTCCCTCACCACCTCTTCCACGTAGGGCAGCGAGGGATCGGGTGATCCCCCGCTGAAGAATATCCGGTCGGCACCGATCAGCCTCCCCCTCAGCGACCGGATGGCGGCCAGGGCTTCCTCTGCCATGCTCCCGGGATCCACGAACCCCCTGACGGGCTCATGGGTATCGGGATAGTGGGCGATCTCCCAGTTCTGGCAATTGAGGCACCGAAAGTTGCAGCCGGCAAGGAAGATCGTGTAGCTCGCCGGCGGTGCAGGATGTAGCATGGCGGCGGCGACCTCGGGTATGCCGATCCCGCAGACCCCCCGCTCTCCGACCAGCCGGTCGACACCGCACCGCCACTCGCAGAGGGTGCAGTGCTCCAGTTCCCAGAGGTAGTCCGGCATCATCACCCCCGTATTTTTGCATGGGAGCCGATAGGTTTTCTCTCCAGAAATCCTGGCCGGCTGCAAACCCCCATACTCCATCGCTGGTATTATCCCGGGGGACGTTGCAGATGGTGTTGCTATGCGATTGATGCGGGACGACCTCAAAGCGGAGATCGAAAAACTCAGCCGGCTGGCGGGAGAGCGGGATGCCGGAATCACGCTCGTCTCTCCGGCCGACATTGTGGTGTCGCAATGGGTCCGGTTTAAATGCCGGTTCGGCTGCAAGGGGTATGGAAAACACTTGAGCTGCCCTCCGTACGCTCCGACCGTCGAGGAGACCCGGAGGATGATCTCCGAGTATAACACGGGAATCCTCCTCAGGTTCGACGGGATTCCCGGCCACCCGGATATCACCCCTGAGGAGATCCCGCTCGACTTCCACCCGTTCTTTCGTGACCTGATCCTCTGGGTGAACGGGACGGTGCACTTTCTCGAAAAAACCGCATTCTACGACGGGTTCTACAAGGCCTTCGGGTTCGGTGCCTACCCCTGCATCTACTGCGAACACCAGCATTGCGTCGCAGAGGAACAGGAGGGGCCCGTGGACGAGAGCATACGGCGAATGTGCCGGCATCTTGATTTGGTTCGTCCCTCCATGGAGGCGGCCGGCATGGACGTGTTTGCGACGGCCCGCAATTGCGGCTGGGAACTCTCCACGATTCCCTGCAAGGACATGGAATACGGAAAGATTGTGCACGGCAACATCACCTCCATCGGGCTGGTCCTGCTTGAGTAGGTGAATGACGGTGCGGGACGAGGTGAAGAGTTGATGGCGGCGCATCATCCAAACATTGAATGCGTATGCAGCTGCAGTAGTGTGTATGCAATCGACATCGATCCGGATCCGGAAAACGACCCGCAATCATCTTGAGCGGCTCAAACAATATCCCCGCGAATCATTCGACGATGTCATTTCCCGGCTTATCGAGGCGAGCGTCGATGACGAACCGCTCAGCGAAGAGACGCTCGAGGCCATCGAGCAGTCGCTGAAGGAATACCGGGAGGGTATCTACTATACCCATGAAGAGATCCTCGCAGACTTGGGTATGGCCGAGGAGCCGGAGAACGCGGGAACATCCAAACCATCAGGGAAATCAGAGAAGGATTCCCGATGAAGCACCAGCTCCGGTATTCATCGTCCGCCCGGCACGCCCTCAAGAAACTTCCACGGGAAGTGGCCCTGAAATTTGTCGCCGCATTCCAGGACATCGCAGAAGAAGACGATGATCCGCGACGCCGTGTGAAACGGCTCCGGGGTTCGGGAGATCCGCCGTTTTTCTCCTTTCGCATCGGGCAGTACCGGGCGATAATGTCGATTCTGGACGATGTGATGGTTATCCATGTGATTGAGGTCGGGCAGAGGGGGAGTGTGTACCGGAACGTGTGAATGTTCGGCACCCCGCCTGCGTGAAGCAGACGGCACAATCCCCGTCCCTCTAGTTCTTAAAACTGTGAATCGGTGCCGGAATTCTTCCGCCGCGGTTGATGAAGTCCTCGCAGCCGAAGGTATTGACCTGCTGGACCGGTGCATGGCCCAAAAGGCCGCCGAACTCCACCGTATCCCCGACATCCTTCCCGATGACCGGGATCAGGCGGACGGCGGTCGTCTTCTGGTTGATCATCCCGATGGCCGCCTCGTCGGCAATGATGCCGGCGATCGTGGCGGCGGATGTGGTGCCGGGGACGGCAATCATATCGAGGCCGACCGAGCAGACGCAGGTCATCGCCTCCAGTTTTTCTATCGTCAGGGCGCCGCGGTTTACCGCATCGATCATCCCCTGGTCCTCGCTCACCGGGATGAAAGCACCGCTCAAGCCCCCCACGAAGGAGCTGGCCATCACCCCGCCCTTCTTGACCTGGTCGTTCAGGAGTGCGAGGGCGGCCGTCGTCCCCGGGGCGCCCACCGACTCGAGGCCCATCTCCTCGAGGATCTCGGCGACGCTGTCGCCCACGGAGGGCGTCGGTGCGAGCGAGAGGTCCACGATACCGAACGGCACCCCCAGCCGCCGGGAGGCTTCCTGCGCCACCAGCTGGCCGGCACGGGTCACCTTGAACGCCGTCTTCTTCACCGTCTCGCAGAGCACTTCGAAGTTCTCGCCCCGCACCTCCTCGAGGGCACGCTTGATCACGCCCGGGCCGCTGACCCCCACGTGAATCACCGCATCGGCTTCGGTGACGCCGTGGAATGCGCCGGCCATGAATGGATTGTCGTCCGGGGCGTTGCAGAAGACCACCAGTTTCGCACAGCCCGCCGAGCCCGCATCAGCGGTCGCCTCCGCCGTCGCCTTCACGATCTCCCCCATCCGCTTGACGGCGTCCATGTTGATGCCGGTCCTGGTCGAGCCGATATTGACCGAACTGCAGACTCTTTCCGTCGACGCGAGTGCCGCGGGAATGGACGCAATGAGGTGCTCGTCGGCAGGCGTCATCCCTTTGGAGACGAGCGCCGAGTACCCCCCCAGAAAATTCACTCCCGTCGCCCGGGCGGCCTCGTCGAGGGTCTTTGCAATCGTGACGAAGTCCTCCGGGCAGGTGCAGGCCCCTCCCCCGACGAGGGCGATGGGGGTGACGGATATACGGTTGTTGACGATAGGGATGCCGTATTCGAGCTCGATCTCCCTCCCCACGGCAACGAGGTCCCGTGCCGTGCGGGTGATTTTCTCGTAGATGTTCTGGTTGAGGGTATCCAGGTCGGCATCGCAGCAGTCCAGGAGGCTGATGCCCATCGTGATCGTGCGGACGTCGAGCTGCTCCTGCTCGATCATCTGGTTGGTCTCACCGACCTCAAACATGGTGATCATCGATAAACCCCCTAGATGCGGTGCATTTTCGTGAAAATATCCTCATGCTGGCACCTGATCCTGACCCCGATCTCGTCGCCGAGCTCTTCTAACTCCCGCACCATCTCTCCGAACGGCTTTTGCGACCTGCTGGTATCGGCGATCATCATCATGGTAAAATAGGACTGCACGATCGTCTGGGAAATATCTTCGACATTCACCTGGTTGTCCGCCAGGTAGGTGCACACCCTAGCGATAATGCCGATGGTATCCTTCCCGACGACCGTAATGATGGTTTTGTTTGTGGGCGGTGTCATCTGTGTCGTACATTTGGATTCTTTGGGGATTAAGTTCCTCGCGTGGGGCAATTGTATCGCTGAGATGAGCTGGTATCCGGCACCTCCGCCGTTCTGAAAAATCTGATGCAGGGATTCTGCGTCAACGGAAACCCGTGAGGCGGCAGTGCCCTTCGGTTCAACACCCCATCTTCTCAATATCTTCTCCCGAAAACGGGCCACCATGCCCGGTATAGACCTTCCCCGGCCGCCGTGCCCGGATGATGCCGATGCTTCGTTTCACCTCATCAGGGTCGTCTGCCCAGAAGGGCAGGCAGGGCTTTTCCGAGGGGATGGACGGGAAGATCAGATCGCCCACAAGCGCTTCGCCGTTTGCGAGAAATATCGAGACCGAACCGGGGGTATGCCCCGGCGTCGGCACCACTGTGCCGTCGACCCCGAACGGACGGAGGTCGAACGAGTCCCCGATGACGATTTCAGGTTCGAGCGGCGGGTACAGGGCCTTCTTTCCCCCAAAGAACGGCCCCAGGAGCCTGCCGGTGAGACAGGTCGCCCGCAACGTTCCCTGGTTGCCGTGGCGAAGCTTCTCGACATCATCCCGGTGGACCGCGACCTTTGATCCCGTTCTCTCCCGGAGCCGCCGTGCCGACCCGGCATGGTCCCCGTGCCCGTGGGTAAGAAGGATCAGCCGGATATCCTCCGGGGCAATGCCCAGTCCCTTCGCCGCTTCGAGGATGGCTGTCTCGTTCCCCGGAGCACCCGTGTCCACAAGGATCGTGCCCTCCTGCCGGACGATATAGGCGTTTGCGATTCCCAATCTGACGGGGTGCACCTCGATTGCCGTCATCGCCTGCTCCTATAGGGGAGAGATGCCTCCCGCCATCATAAACATACTGGTACGCCGGCAGGCCTTTTCTCGCTTCGCAACAAATACTGTGAAATCTACATATATTCTTTTGTCGAGATAGATGTGGAGGATTTCTCCTCAAGATATCCGAAAAGCTTCCGGGATAATCTGGTGTGATGCCTGGAAGAGAAGGGGATAAAAAAAGGTGGGAAAAATGATCATCGCGGAATTTAGCATAATCCCTATTGGGACAAAAACCACTGCGGTCGGCAAATACGTAAAAGCTGCGTTAAAGGAATTGGAAAAACAAGGCAATATCAGGGCTAAACCCGAAGCCATGGGGACGGTAATCGAGGCTGAAAATCTGGGGGATATATTTAAAGCAGTTGAAAAAGCGCATAATTCTCTTTTCGACTTGGGCTTAATGAGGGTCGTTACAGAGATAAAGATAGATGATAGAAGGGATAAGGAAGCCACTATCGAGTCGAAGGCTGGGGCATTGAAATGAACCCCTCCATCCTGCAAACCGGAATATTCCCTCGATCGCATCGATGCCGATGAGATGCGGCAGAAGATTTTGAGTATCTCTTATACCGAGTGGAAGGAGATGGGATTCTCAAAAGGAACGCTGCACTATCTGAAACAGAATGCCGCGAGTGAGAAGCCGTTCACACTGAACAAGCATGTAAGAGAACGGTTGGCAGAGTGGGAGGCTGCATGACTCACTATATCATTTCTATCGGGCTAATCACTTCAGCCTTTCACGCCGAAGACTGGGGTTCGAATCCTCATAGCAGTACTTATGGCAGTAGTCACCGAGTAGGTGGACCCATCCGTCGAGACCGTGCTGGTCCCGTCCTAGTCGGTGCGGTAGATCGCGTGACGGGCATCCTCCAGCAGCCGGAGGCATGGGCACCTTTGAGGCGTTGGTCGTCATGCCTTCCGGGTCAAGATACATCTATCTGGCATCAGATCAGGGGTTCCAAGCCTTTATATATATCAATGAGCATGATATCCCCCATAACCTTAAGAAGGGTGATGAGTATGGCAGAAAAACCTGGCAGTGTCATGGGTCCCGTGGACTACCTGATCGTGCGGTTTCCCGGGAACAAATTCAGCGGGAAAATTGCCCCGGAGATCGCCCGCCTGGAACAGAACGGTATCATACGCGTGATGGACCTCGTCTTCATCATGAAGGACGAGACGGGGAAGCTAGTGAATGTCGAGGCCAATGATCTGGAAGGAGAGGTGGGCGCCGCCTACCGCGAGGTGGCCCGTCGCACGGACGAATGGTTCACCAAGGACGATATCGAGGCCTTCGCGGAGGATCTCCCAAAGAACAGCTCGGGCCTACTCCTGCTCTTCGAGAACCTCTGGGCCATCCGGTTCAAGGAGGCGCTGATCGACGCGGATGTCGAACTGGTCGAGATGGGAAGGATTCCATCGGAGACGATTGCGAAAGTTGAAGGAGCAATGATCGCAGTAGGAGGGGCCTGAGGATGAGAGGAAGAGGGTTGGCGCTCGCTGCAGGGTACAGGATGGGACAGCGGCGGGCGGAGGAGCAGACGGCACAGGCAGAGGCATACGGGCAACAGGGAGCGCAGCAGACCGCGCAGGCGGCAGCGCCGCCCACGGAGGACGTCACCGCACAGATCGAGAAACTCTCCGAGCTGCACCAGTCAGGCGCCCTGACCGACGAAGAGTTCGCGGCCGCGAAGAAGAAGATCCTGGGATAAAATCGTCAAACCCGCCGAGTGCCGAGGGACCGAAGGTTATCGCGCCCAGCGTCGGGCTGGACGCGCATGTGGGGTTCCTACACGAGATGGCTCCGGGGAAAAACAGCCTGGCCTATGACCTCCAGGAGCTCTTCCGGTTCCTGATCGATCTTGCGGTTCTCAATCTGATCGAGCGGGATGCGATGGATGCGCAGGATTTCATCAGGACGGAGAAGTATTCGTTGCGGTGCACTGTGCATAGCCCGAAGGGACAAATATTTTTTGAGAAAATCTCTGATTTTCGAGGGGGAGGCTAATCAGCTCGGTTCCCGATCTCCAGGCGTGGGGGGGGACGAATTTTTCAACGTGCTCCTCACAATACCAAAAATCCCATAACATCAGATGTCGATTTCTGAAACAATGGATTTTAGTGAGTATTTTGAGGCCTGCACGGCGATGGAGAAGGAGACCGCATGCCCAGATGGGTGCGAACTGAGGAATTTGTCTGCCATTCCTCCTGTCTGGGTTCCTCCGCCGCAGCACCCGGACCGGTTCGCCAGGCTCATCATCTCCCGCAATCCGACCCCTGAGTTCATTCCGCACCTTTCTACGCCTTGTATCGAATAATCGCGTTTTTCCGTGAATTGCCATATCGAAGTTCATATGCGGAAGAACTGTGCACAATGAACGGACGCCACGGAACCTCCGGGCCCGAAAGCATTTTTATGAACCCTATCGTGCACTGAGCATATCCTTTCGAATCTGCCGCCGGAGATACCACTCCACGATTTGCCCGAGGAAATGGTAGAGGGGATTGACCGGCACGTCCACATAATAGCGCCTTCCCTTCTCCAGCCATCCCTGGTCGGCCCAGTAGTGGTGATCGGCGGGAGCACGTTCCCCCAGCTCAGCTGAAGGGGCCCGTCCGACGTGGAAGAAGATCACATCCATCAACCCGGGCCTCGATCTCGTTCCCCGCTGGAGAGCTTCCAGAAAGGCCGCTGCAGCCTTCTGGAGCCTTCGTTCGTTCTCCTGTTCCCGGTGGGCAGGAAGAGGCTCCATGGTGGCAGAGGACAGGATCCCCACCCGGGCGGCCACATCGAACCCCCAGATCCGGGCTACCAGATCGAGGTAGTTCAGCACCTCCTTGATCCCCACGGCCCCGGCGGTGGTGAGGATCAGGGCCTTCTGCCGGAAGAAACGGGGGCGGTGAAAGAGGTAGGAATGGCGGTCGATAAATACTTTCATCAGCCCCGAGACCTGCAATCCATAAACCGGCGTGGCAAAGATCACCCCATCCGCGTCCAGCATCTTCTGCTCCAGATTGGACGCATCGTCCTTGATGGGGCAGAATTCTTCCCCCCTGGCAAAACAGGTATAGCAGCCCCGGCACTGTTCAAGATCGACATCCCTGAGCATGACGTATTCCCATTCCACCGCAAGCGTCTGCTGCAGGATCTCCCGGATCCTTTCCGCTGCATGAAACGTATTTCCCTTCCGGGGACTGCCCATGATGACCAGGATCTTCATACGGATTCGAATTCGCCGTGACACATTAACCTATGGCATGAACGCACACCCGCGGTGATTTCTCACACCACACACAACCTTCTCCCTTCCCTCTCCCTCCATTCACACGTATCTCACACCAGAAACCGGCCAATATTAGCATGAGCTCCGTCTTAACAACAAACACCCGGGCCTTCTGCGTGACGCAGGCCCAGGTGTATCCAGATACGCTGGACCTTATGCAGAAGATCCCGGCTCTGCCGTATTCCAGGGCTAAACGGTTGAGTGCAGATTGAAAGACATTCTCTGAAATCAGGTATGCCTGCAGACCGGTTATGGTCGAAGTAACCCATCATGCTGCCCAAAAGCTATTTTAATCCCGGGGAAACAAGGGGATCGATTCATCGATAAAAAAATTGCGGGTAGAGATGAAAAAGGGGTTTTTCATGGAGAAACCATTGTATCAAATCGGTTTCTGGGCAGCGTTTGTGGCATTTGTTGCAGTAGTGGGATTCGATATCGCCCAGATTCTGCAGATTATCGGGATGCTCCGGTATCCATGGGATGAGATTCTCATCTATGGATTTTCCCTTTTCATCGCAACGCCATTTATGCTCTCGTTGCTTGCCCTTCACTACATCACACCGGAAGAGAAGCGGTTTTGGAGCCATGCGGCGGTTCTCTTTGCCGTCATGTACGCCATATTTGTCAGTTTCAATTACGTCGTGCAATTGACGGCGGTACTTCCTTTTACCGACCCCGAACCAGTCCTTATACAAACCCCTCACTCGCTTTTCTGGACTGCGGATGCACTGGGCTACATCGCACTGGGGTTTGCCACATTATTTGCCGTACCCATATTCGCGAACCAGGGGCTACAGAAGTGGCTCCGGTGGTTTTTCCTGGCCAATGCTCTGGTCACGCCTCTGATTGCCTTCGTATATTTTTACCCGGATTTTTCCACGACATTGCTGCTTCTGGGTTCGCCGTGGATCGTGACCACCACAGGCTCGATATTCTTATTGGCCCTCTTTTTTTGGAGCAGATCAAAATTATGAAGCAAGATTTTTGAAAATTAAGTATCACCCATATCAGTGCACAGAAATGCGGGTTTATATCGAAAAATTCTGTCATGCGTGTGGAGGATGAACCCTCAAACAAGAGAAGCTACAAAAAGCCGATCTGCTTCTTATGCCATAAATAAAAATTATACAAATAGCCCATTCACTCATTTTTAATTTTTTTTTGCTCTGGAAATTGACAGGATACTTTAAGGGCGATCTATCGTATTTGGGGTCAAGACATGCATTACAGTTGGTGCATTTTAGCCCGTGCGGGACGCTCTTTTTTCATAGCGATTGACAAGATCAGGTTCAGAAATAAAGGGTCTTGCCATTCCAAAATATCCGATGTCTGAGGTATTCAGCACAAGTTCCATCTCGGCAAAGTCACGATTGCCACCGGTCACGATGACGGCGACAGGATTTTCTTTGGCGATTATCGCTGCCTCCTCTTTGAAATAAATTTCTTTCTTGTCCGATAGCATCATCCAGTTTCCACTTACCTCGATTGCATTGATACCCACCCTCGCCAGTTCCTTGCATACATAGCGGCAATCATCAAGGGTCAATCCGCCTTCAAATCCATCGGTACTGTTCACCTTCACCCATACCTGGAATTCCTCGCCAACAGCTTTTCTGATTGCAGAGTAGGTTTCAAGCAGCATCCTCGCCCTGTTTTCGATAGACCCACCATACATATCGCTTCGCCGGTTGTAATACGGCGTCATAAACTGGCTCAGCAGGAATCCGTGGGCGGCATGGATCTCAACTCCATCGAATCCTCCTCTTTTTGCCCTCAACGCTGCCTCTGCAAATTTCGTTTGCACCGAATGTATCTCTCCGATATTCATCTCTTTTGGGATAACCCGTGTAGTGAGGTTTGCTACCGCGCTCGGTCCCAATACGATTCGTCTGCCAATTTTCCCCCTCACGGAAGAACCAACATACACCAGTTGAAGGATGATATTGGTACCGTGAGAATGAACGATATCCGTTAATTTTCTATATTCCTCAATAAACTGGTCGTCGTATATTGCTGGTATCGGAAACGATTTTTCCGCCTCATCTACTAGGGTAAATCCCGTGATAATTGTCCCCACCCCCCCTTTGGCAAGCGTTTCATACTTCCGCAAAATTTTTTCGTTCAGATGCCCGCTCTCTGTAGAATCGCCGGTGGCTGCACGGATAAATCGGTTTTTAAGCGTCAGCTGACCTATTTTGGTTTTATCCAATAATGTTTTCAATGTCTCCACCCCTTTCAAATGATCTCTGTATTTCGAATTTTTCTCTTCTCTATCATTCTTGATGCTGTTACCATAGCACCGATCGGTCAAAAGGAATCCGGTTGTCTATAGTGCTGACATATTGACAAAAATGCAGTTTGAGTCAACAGATGATATGATTACACCCTAAAACTATTCGGGATGCAGGGTGGTTACAATCAATAAGGATAATTCAGATGCCGGGAGAAATAAGGCATATCCTTGAAGCAGCATTGCATTCTTTCCACTGATTATTTTTCCTTAAATAAGAAAGAATCGAGTAAAAATTAAGGTGAGTTTCTCTTTTCATCCGTGGTCAATCGGATCGAGAAATTCTCCCTGAATCCGTTTTGGCGCGCTTCAACCATGCCTCCCTCCAGAAATGCAGGCAGGAACGGTCACATCCCTGGTAAGATACGCCGTCGCAGTATACGCCTTCCAAAAACACGGTGGGTGACCGGATATACCGCATCTCTCCGGTCGATTCTAGCATGATCTTTTTGACCTTTTTCAATACACGGAACTCCTTGCCACAGAATTGCTCCATATTCGACATGAAATAGAGCCCCAGGGTTTTTCCACGGCTATCCAGAGTTTTCTGGACTTCCTCCATGGATTTGACGACAACCAGATCTCCAGGTTCCAGGTTCAGGTCCTCAAAAACTTCATGAGATTCAGACGGTAAGGACTTTTTTCCTGTTATCTTCTTAACCATATTTATGGTAGATGGGGATTTTCTCTTGACAAAGAGTATCATATGCGATTTCGCCAGTTGCAGTCTCTTAATTACTGGAAGATCCTTTTCAGCAGATGTTCGGGCCAGCGTGTCAGAGAAATCGAAATGGCAGGGATTTTGAACGGGCTGCATTTGATCGTCTCCTCTGAATTGAAAGGGTGTTATATTTTATGGCATATATAATATTTACTTTTATGAATCCTCATTACCGTACCAAGACGACCGATAAGATCCATATATTTTGAATATTCTTCGATTTCTCCCGCGCTATCTGTGGATGTTTCTCCTATCCTCTTCATACATGCACCCAGATTTAAGACTCCATTAAAAACGGCCGGATTGAGGTGTTTTTATGAATCGGCAATCCCCTCGATCGGTGCATTTTGGTGAAAATATCTTCATGATGGCACAGGATCTTGACTCCGATCTCATCGCCGAACTCCTCGAGCTCCCGCACCATCTCTCCGAACGACTTGGACGACCTGCTGGTGTCGGCGATCATTGTCATGGCAAAATAGGACTGCATGATGGTCTGGGAAATATCCTCGATATTTACCTGGTTATACACCCGGTAGGTGCATACCTTCGCGATGATGCCGATGGTATCCTTCCCGACGACGGTAAGGATGGTTTTTTCATGGGCGGTGTCATCTGTGTCGTACATTTGGATTGCAGGGGAATTAAGTTCCTCGCGTGGGGCATGCGGCATAGCTACTGTGCGTGTACCGAAGGGACACGGAATGGCGTGAGACAATCGTAGATTTTCGAACGGGCAGGGGGCGTCCTGATCGGGGCGGAGGAATGATCCTGCCCTGTTTTTTGCGATCGGGCGGACTTGTTCGCTCGCTGTGGCAGGCCTCCGCTCGCTTCGCACGAACTCTGTTCATGCTCGAAGCCGGAACCCAGGAATGGATTCCGGTATTTCGCAACTCCTTATTGGTTTTTCCGGTTGGTGGTCATCGGTGACGCCCTCACTCGTCGCATCTCCGGTGCTCTGCAGGACGGCTGTTCGAGCACGCTAAGGAACCTCCGTGATGCGTCCGATCGCCGGTACCTGTAAGGAGCGGGGGGAGCGGGAGCAGTAATATTATCGAGTAAAATTGCCCTAAACTAAAACTTTAAATGAGATAGAAAGCTATTGCTTTCCATCCATTTTGTGGGGTGAGGTTGCATGAATCAACCAGAAAGGGACCAAAAGCGCTCTCACCATCCAGAGTGGCTTCTTGAACCAATACCAGAGAAATCCTCAGAAGAGAAAAGCACAGAAATTCTCGATTTCTGGTGCCCCTATGAGGAATATTACCAGTCCCACTGTGTCAGTGACTGTCACCGGTATTGGTTCTGCCCGCTGTATAATCCTGAAAATGATGAAAGGTAACGAAATTCCGAATGGCATGTAATATAGCCTGAAAACAGGAAACCTGTCGTTCTAGTGGAGCCTATACCTGCCGTTCATATGACTTCTTACTGTTCGGGCATCATTTTCAAATTGAAAGAAATATCCCCGATTTTCGATTTCTCACGTATCCAGGGATCTCATATCCCCAACGGGAGCGATACATCCTGCACATACAACTCCCCGGGTCACCCCTCCATCTTCTCAATATCTTCTCCCGAAAACGGCCCGCCATGCCAGGACGATGCCGATACTTCGTTTCACCTCATCAGGGTTGTCCGCCCAGAAGGGCAGGCAGGGCTTTTCCGAGGGGATGGACGGGAAGATCAGATCGCCCACAAGCGCATCGCCGTTTGCGAGAAATACCGAGACCGAACCGGGGGTATGCCCCGGCGTCGGGACCACCGTGCCGTCAACCCCGAACGTACGGAGATCGAACGAGTCCCCAATGATGATGTCCGGCTCGAGCGGCGGGTACAGGGCCTTCTTTCCCCTAAAGAACGGCCCCAGGAGCCTGCCGGTGAGACCGGCCGCCCGCAACTTCCCCTGGTTGCCGTGGCGAAGCTTCTCCGCATCATCCCGGTGGACCGCGACCTTTGATCCCGTTTTCTCCCGGAGCCGCCGTGCCGACCCGGCATGGTCCCCGTGCCCGTGGGTAAGAAGGATCAGCCGGATATCCTCCGGGGCAATGCCCAGTCCCTTCGCCGCTTCGAGGATGGCTGTCTCGTTCCCCGGAGCACCCGTGTCCACAAGGATCGTGCCCTCCTGCCGGACGATATAGGCGTTTGCGATTCCCAATCTGACGGGGTGCACCTCGATTGCCGTCATCGCCTGCTCCTATAGGGGAGAGATGCCTCCCGCCACCATAAACGTACTGGTATACCGGCCGGCCTCTCGTCGTTTTCAGCGGGCGGCGGAATGACCCCTGCCGATGCTCCTGCGGGGATCAATTTCCATCCCTGGCCATCCACCATGAGCCTGGTTGCTCCTCTCCGGTTGTCGAGTTATCTATTTATGCAGGAACAACTTCCGGGACTGCATAGGGGACGGGCCACATCGGAGGGCTCGATTGGATATCGGTATGACCGGGACCGCAGAAGATCCAGCACGGTCGGGCGAGTCGGAAGAACCGAAGATAGTGCATATCATCTTCATCGCACTCATCGCAATCGCGTTTACGGCCGGATATATCGTTTTCTACGAGCTGCTGATCAATGCTGTCTGGTTCGACAACGACTACACGGGGGCCAACCGCTGGCTGATCCCGGCAGGGGTGATGATCTTTTCGCTGCTGGTCGGTCTCTGCCGGAAATACCTGCACGCTCCTACCATGATCGACGGCGGATTCGTCGAATCGATGAAGGGCAGCGGAAAGAAGGTCGATTACCGGACCTTCCCCGCCGCACTGCTCTCTTCCCTCCTCTCGCTTCTCTCCGGGGCGAGCGTCGGCCCGGAAGGGGCGATCTCGATCCTCGTCAGCGACATTACATCCTTTATTCAGGAGAAGTTCAGGATCGCACGAGAATCTGCGGATGAAACGCTTGGATTTAACGTCGCCGCCCTCGCGTCGGCATACAACGGCATCATCGGCAGCGTGCTGTTCACCGGGGTTTTTGCGACAGAGTTCCAGGTGGGCGGGAAGCGGGGCGCGCTGAAGTTCCTGACCTGGAACCTGCTCGCAGGCTCCATCGGCTATCTCTTTTTCCTGCTTCTCGGCCTCCCCCCATTCGCCCACAGCATCCTCTTTCCGCCGATCGGCGAGCTGCATTTAGGATATGTCCTGTATGCGATCGTTTTTGGCATAATCGGGGCACTGCTTGCTGTTTTTACCGGTCTCTCCATGCAGGCGATGGGGAGGATTGTGGATAGGACGTTCAAGGACCAGATAATCCTGCCCATCCTTGCTGCAGGAGTTGTCATTGCATTCGTCGGCTACTTCGTCCCGGACCTGCTCTTCTCGGGCCAGGACCAGATCCATACGATCATCGCCGATCCGGTCGCGTTCGGGGCGGCGATGCTCCTCGGCATGGCGGTCGCAAAGATCCTCTTGCTCGCGCTTTCATTCCGGAGCGGGTTTATCGGCGGTCCTGTCTTTCCCCTCCTCTTCTCCTGCACCATGATCGGGCTTGCCATCAACCTGGTCTTCCCCGCCGTGCCGGTCTCGATCTGCGTCCTGTGCATCGAGGCGGCAGCCTTCGCGCTCGCACTGGGAGCACCCCTGACCGCCATTCTTCTGGTTGTGGTCATCGGTACGGCCGACCCGACGATGAGCGTGCTCCTCGCTCTCTCTGCCGTCACGGCGATGATTCTGGGGGAGGGAATCAAACGGAGGAGGGATGTTCAAAGCACTCAATGAGATGCATCGATTCTGATGTACCGATAACCCCAAAACCGGGATGCATGGGAGAGGAAGTGCGGTAAAGAGTCTGGATGGTGTCCGGGTCCCGGCCACCCTGAGAGGGGGGAGGCTCGTTCAGTTTGATCCTGTTTCTGCGAAATCAGTTGCCTTAAAATGATAAAAGACGTTTAATGAATTTGAGAAGCTACACACATGAACAAACTACTGTTTATTGTTGGGTTGTGTATCGCATTATCGGCGGCTGCCCTCCTGTTTTTTGGTATCATTGAGTCCGGAGTCGCCGCATTGATCGGTATCTTGGGTATCGGGCTGATTGGAGCTGCCGGAGCCATATCGGCCAGTAGAAGCTGAGGAGCCCCCTCACCATGAATCATGATGAAATTGCAGGAATATGCTCGCGACTCGGATCACTGAAAACTCGCGGCGAGCTCGGGCAGGCGATTGCAGGGATCGTGCTCTCGTACTCCCCGGGCGATCTTGAGCGGATGCGCTGGAATTTCTCCGGTGCAATCAAGGACATCAACCCCGAACTGCGGAAAAAACTTGAAGAGACGATCACGGCGCACCTGCACGGGACGTACCAGGCGCTCCGGCTTATGAACCAGCAGAGGAATTTTGCCCGCATGCGTGAACCTCTTGCGAAGGATGCGGGTGCATACTGGAAGATGGTGGCAGTCCAGTGTTCTCCGGACGATGCGGAAAAGGTCAGGTTGAGGTTCCTGAAATTCCTTCTCTCCGGGTTCTGCATGTTCGTGCAGGAACTCCCCGGCCACCCGGTCGGCATGCCGTTTCCCGGCGGGGACAGGGTCGCGATCATCGACGGGATCTATTACTGCCCTGTCAGGGAGAAGGCAAACGATGTCGATTCCGCCCTCTGCCCCTTCTGCCCGGCCCTCCAGACCCCGGAGATGGGCTATTTGAAACCGCCGGTGAAGGGGAGTCGGCATCGCAAGCAGGAATTCCTCCGCCAGACCTTCGACAGGCATCATTATAACGGGTGAAGGGGGGTGACTCGGGATTTGGGGTTGGGTTCAGCAAGAGGATAACTTACAAGGGCAGAACCGGCTAAAGTTCCTCGCCCGCACCTCTTTATGTGCGGGGGATCGGCGCCCTAAAACCTTTCATTTTCCTCCATACGCGTGAACCCGCACGGGAGCGACTCCATGAAAGAAATCCATCAGGAAGTTCTCGACCACATGCCTGATCCCACCGCCAAGATCGTCTGGGAGCGATGGATTGCAGAAGGGAAAGCCAGGCTGATTACGAACGAAAGCGAGGGAAAGAAATGCAGACCGATGGCACGATAGAGGGAAGATCCCCTCTACGTTCATTTGGTGAAATCTGGGAAAAATATTCATGAGATGCGACTGAGCATATATCCCTTGAAGGGTCTGGTAAAGGCCTCGTCCACTCCGATGCTCATGCCGTCACCGCCGCTCTCCGATCGTTGTCCCTCGCCGGTGTCGCACGACATAGTTTGTGCGACATATATTGTATTTAATGTCGCACAAATCCCTTTGTGTGTCACATGTGTCGCACAACTGCTCTTCAGGATCCGGTTTGTATCTCTTCTGCTCCACACAAGGCGCTTTGTGTACGTCAGATGGGGATTTTGATACACACAAACGGGTTTGCCGGTACGAGAATATTCACAACCGGTCCTCCTCGGTGATGGCGATCAGGCGGGGAAAGACGTACGTCGTGGGACGTCGCCCGCCGCCCTCAGCAAGGACGGCAATGACATCACACTCACGCAACTGCTGAAGGATCCGCTCTGCTGCTCTCCTTGGCATCCCCGACAGGTCGTAAAACTCGGACGAACTGAATATAGGTGTCCGGAAGATCGCATCGATCGCGGCGATGGCATACTGCGACCGCGTGATCTCCGGCACCGTCTGTTTCATCTCGTCGTACAGGGCAAGAATCGCCTTCGCCTTCTGGCCGTTCTCTTCCGCCTGCGCCTCGATGGAACGGAGGAAGAACGCGATCCAGCCGTTCCAGTCCCGGGCCTGCGAGACCGCGAGCAGGCGCTCGTAGTACTCAGGCCGGTGCCGCTCCAGGTAGGCGCTGATGTAGAACATCGGGCTTCCAATCAGCCCCTTCTCGAACAGGATCAGGGGGACGAGCATTCGCCCGATACGCCCGTTTCCATCGCAGAACGGGTGGATGAGTTCGAATTGCGCCTTCAGGACGGAGAGCTGGACGAGGACGTCCTTCTCCTCGCCCTGCAGGTACGCCGCCCATTCCTCGAGGGCCCCGGGAACCTGCTCCGGCGCCGGGGGGACGAAGATCGCGTGCTCGATATTCGTATCCCGCCCGATGAAGTTCTGGATCTCCCTGATGCACCCCGGCTCCCGGTCCATCCCCCTGCTGTCTGTCAGCAGGATCCGGTGCAGGTCGCAGATCAGCGCAACATCCAGCTGGCGGGTCTTGAGAGCATCCACCGCAGCGTGCAGGGCTTTTCGGTAGTTGATGATCTCCTGAATGTCTTCACGGGCCGCATCGCTGATCCGTTCCTTCGGGTTCGCCTCGAACCGCAGGACGTCCTCGAGCGACGCCTGCGTCCCCTCTATCCGCGACGACAGCACCGCCTCCTGTGTCAGGAGCGGGGAGAGCAGGATCTCGGGGTTCGGGATCGCCTGCAGGATCCCGTCGTACCGGGCGAGAGCGCGGTTCGCCGCCGCAATCTGCGTGATATGGCGTTCCCACTCGATCCCGGCCGGGGGTAAGGATTCCGGTGCGTAGGGCGCCACCGTCATCCCATCATCTCCTTCACCATCGCGAGGATCTCCGCTTCGAGCGCTTAAAATCACCGCGGAGGACATCGTCTGCAACATTCCAAATAAAACTGGTGATGTGCTGGAAATTATCCATATTATTATCAGATAATGAGAAAGACTAAAAATTATTGGTTTTTCTCATCACCTTCATCATCCGTTCCTGCAATCGAGTATCGCCACCGGCGATTGATGGAGGACTGACCAATATTAATAAATGAGAAAATTGTGCTTCAGTAAAATTCGAGATGCGAGGGGAGGGATTCGAACCCGCGAACTCCTGCGAGAGTGGATCTTGAGTCCACCGCCGTTGGCCACTTGGCTACCCTCGCTCGCCTATGATATAGGGCACCCATGGTTATTAGGTTGATGTCCGGCAGGCTGTCGGCTGCCGTTCCTGTGGGTGGCGCCGGGGTGTCGGGGGCGGGTGTCGTGGGGAAACCTCCATCATCGGTGGCAGCGAACAGTCCTCTGAGAAGGCCCCGGTCGTCTCTCTCCTAACCCCCAGACTTCCTAAGGTGCCCCCATGTCCCCCCTTGAGATCCTGATCTGGCTTGTCGTGCTCTTCTTTGTCTGGCAGGTGGTGATCCGGATCGTCCGGCGGTTCTGGCACTTCCCGGCCCCGGCCTTCATGGGCCGGGTGCTCGACTCGGATTACCGGCGGCGGATCCAGCCGCCCGAGCTGGTGCTCTCGCGGAGCGGGATTGCGGCGGGCAGCGGGATGCGGGTTTTAGAGGTGGGGGCCGGGAGCGGGTGCTTCACGCCGTTTGCCGCACGAAGGGTGGGCCCTGCAGGGCTGGTGGTGGGCTACGATGTCCAGCAGGAGATGCTCGCCCAGATTACCCGGAAGCTGGACCGGCCGGAGTGGTCGGATCTCCGCAATCTCGACCTGGTGCGGGGTGATGCCCGCTGCCTGCCGTTCTGCGACGAAAACTTCGATGCCGTCTACATGGTCACGGTGCTACAGGAGATCCCGGACCCGCACAAAGCGTTGCTCGAGTGCAAGCGGGTGCTACGGCACGGCGGGATTTTGGGGGTCACCGAGATGCTGATCGATCCCGACTATCCCCTGAAGCGGAAGACGATCCGGATGGGCGAGGAGGGGGGGTTCATGCTCGATGCGGCGGAGGGCGGGCTCTGGAACTACACGGTGCGGTTCAAGAAGGGCTGATCGATCGAAGAATGGTGGGGAACCAATGGGATATGAGAGCCGCGGGTCCGGGTCCGGGTCCGGGTCCAGAGCCGCACGGGCCGGTGATTGCGGGGACGCCCGGGGGCATGGCTGTCCGGATTGCGGTGGACAGAGCCCTGCACCAAGCGGTTGGTTCGGGGCTGGTTTGGTATTGTGGGTGGGGGTCGTAATTACCGTTTGTTCTCTTCGGCAGTTTCTCTTCGAAAGGCAGGTAACAGCGCGATTTTTTTCGTCTCTCCAGATCCATTGAGATCAGGATAGTTCCTGGGGATAAGTCCCGGGAACATGTTCCGGGGGGTGATCGGGTTCGCACCCGGAACTCTTCGATCGGGAGAGATCACGATGAGCGACATACACAACACGGTGAAGCTGGGAATTATCATCTGCGACCGGTATCGGACGTGTGCCGGGGGCAAGTGCCTGCGGGCATTGCGCAACCGGGAGGGGGCGTTTGCTCGGTATGCGGGGAAGGATGTGGAGCTGGTCGGGTTTGCGACCTGCAACGGGTGCCCGGGGGGGAACATCGAGTACGTGCCGGCGGAGATGAAGAAGAACGGTGCAGAGGTCATCCACCTCGCCACCGGCATGGTGGTGGGCTATCCTCCCTGCCCCCGCATCCGCACCTTCGAGCGGTTCATCAGGGAGAAATACGGCATGGACGTGGTGGTCGGCACCCACCCGATCCCGGAGAACTACCTCACCACCCACGAGGCCCTCGGCACCTGGGACGGGGAAGCCTGGAAGGACCTGATCGCTCCGACGCTCAGCGACGAGAAGACCCGGCTCGCCTACGATTGAGGCGCGGCTCCTTGGGAGAGCGTTGCCGTAAACCGCACCACTCCGTTTTTTCGGCCAGGTGCATGCCGGAATAAAAAAATCGTTTTTTGGGCCCGGTGCAGGCCGGGATAAAAAAAATCGTTTTTTTTGGGATGTCCCGGCTCACATGAAGTCGGCGAGGCCCAGCTGCTTTTCGTTGTCTTTGCCGAAGGTGGACTCGATGGCCATTTCCAGCACCTCGATCCGCTGCCGGGTGTACTCCCGGACGGCGAAGTCCTCGCACATCTTGCGGGACATCTCCAGGTACTTCTTCACCGAGCCCTCGTGGACCGTCTGGATGACGTTGCCCCCGCAGCGGGTGCACTTGCCGGTCATGGGCATCCGCCGGTACTTGGCGTTGCACCGGGTGCAGCGGAGCTTCTGCCGGGAGAAGGCGTTGAGGTTGCCCATCAGGTCGCGGATAAAGTGGGTGTTGAGCACCCGCTCGGCCACATCGTCTTCGTCCACCGCCCTGATGATGCGGGCTAAATTGAGCTCGGCATCCAGCTTCTCGATCATGGTGGCCAGCAGGGTGTAGGTGGACTCGGCCGGGCCGGCGGAGATGTCGCTCGTGTCGTGGGTGAACATGATCCCCTCGTACTGTGCGGGGGTGCCCAGCCGCAGCTCCACGTGGTCGATGACCTTCTCCAGCTCCTTGGGGTGGGCGTACTCAAGGCCCTTGAGGTAGAGGTCGAGGGGGTAGGCGGCGCAGGCGTCGACGTTGTGGCTCTCCTTGTCGATCTCGGAAGGGTCGATCCGCTCGGTGAGCACCAGCGGCGCGTCCATCGACCCGCCCCTTGTTTCCGGCAGAAAGGCTCTGGAGAAATTGATCAGCCCGTCTAAAAGAAGCATGACGCAGTCTTCGTCGCCGTCGCACTGGCCCGTGAAGATGCCGTTTGCCACCAGGGAGTGGTCGTCGGCCACCGTCAGGCAGTAGACGAACTCCTCGGTGGCCGGCACGATCTCGGCCTGAGTGATGGTGTCGGTGATCATCACTCCGCCCTCGAAGAGGGGGACGCAGTCGTTGATTTTGACCTCCATGGCCTTGATCTTGCGCAAGTAGGTGAGGTCGCAGAGGATCATGGCGTGCTCCGGGGTGACGGTGAGGCTGCGGCCCCGCCTTGTCTCGAAGTGGATGAGGGCTTTCGGCGCCCGGTGCACCGAGACCGAGGTGATGCGCTTGATATGGATGTTGCCATGCGTATCGATGCTGTGCACCGAGCAGGGCTTTGCAGGGTCGGAGTAATAGGTGCCCACTCGGTCGAGCCCGGGGCGGTTGACGTCGAAATTCTCCAGCACGAACTCGCGGATGGATCGCCTCTTCCAGACCGTACCGTCAAAGACCGGGATCTCGGTGTCGCCGTGGAAGCAGTTGCGCCGTTTCGCGGCGTGGAAGAAGGGGTGGGCGTACCCCACGTTGGCCTCCGAGAAGCCTATCAGGCGTGCCAGCACCCCGGCGCTCGTGTGGGGGGCGAGCCCCATTAGCAGGTGGCCCACCATATCGTCGCGGGTCTTCACCCCGTAGTAGGACTCGAGCCCGTAGAGCTTTGCCAGCATGTCGTCGATGAACCCCGCCACCTGGACGAGGTGGTCGCCGCAGCCCCGGGAGACCAGGATGTCCTGTGCTTTGAGCTCCAGCACCTGGTCCTCATCGGTGAGGGGCACCCCATGGATATCGCGGGCATACCCCAGCTCCCGCAGCTTCTCCGGGCTCACCCCGATCTCCCGGGGGCGGATGTGGGTGAGGGGAAGATCGATCATGTCGTAGCGAATGGTGCCGTCCTTGAAGACATAGAGGTTGCGGGCGGCCCGCAGGACGGCCTTCTCCATCGCCTCCACCGTCCGCTCTCTCGACATCAGCCCCTTGACTCCCTTGACCAGCTTGAACTCCGACTCCCGCATCCCCAGATGCTGGAGCGCCCGTGCGTACTCCTGCTTGATATCGAGGGGGATCACCTGGGCGCAGACCGACCCCGCCCCGCAGCCCGGGCACTCCTCGCCCTTCGTTTTCCGGCCGCAGCGGGGGCAGTTGAAGACCGGCACCGTGTGGGCGCCGCACTCGTCGCAGGCGTTCTTGAAGGTGACGGCGCCGCAGGCGGTGCACCGCCGTTTGCCCACCTCGACCGTGATCACCCCGGTCCTGCCGTTGCTCCCCGCGCTGTGGTGGCTTGCCTCCTGGACCGAGCGTCGGGAACCGCCGGCATCGCCCACCGGGAAGAGCCCGTGGGGCGGGGGGCGCATCTCCCGGGGCTTGGACTTTCCGGGGCGGCCCATGCGTCCCCCGATACGGGTGCCGGCCTTCGAGCGCAAGCGGAAGCCAGCCAGGTGGGCGACCATGGCCATCGCATCCTCAGACGGCGCGCCCTGCCACTGCGCCCGGCGCTCCAGGCCGAAATTGAGCCCCAGGCAGGCGAGGCGCACCC
>JAENYT010000061.1 GCA_016841665.1 Methanobacteriota archaeon | reverse complement strand
GAGATCCGGTGCTGGATCGGCGGGACGGGTCCGGGGGACGAGAACTTCACGCTCGATGTCCGTGCCGGGGCGTTTGAGACGCGCATCGTTCCGGATGCGGCGCGGATCGTGGTCGTGGGGAGGTTCGTCGGGAACGAGTCGTGGATATTGTTTGATAAGACGGTTTAATGCGTCGGGCGGTCTTTATCTGCGCGACTGGCGCTCGCTTGCGAGCGGCGGGAGCGGGAGAAGACCGAAGGTCTTCGACTCGCGACTGACCGGAGGGGAGCAGGGATATCCTACTTGGGGCAGGGCGCCTGACGACCGTATGGAGCATGTCCGCGATGCCGCAGGTGTTCACCGCAACCTGTAGACGTGCTGACGATGATCAATTGCTATCAGGTACACCGTTCTTTCTCTTTCATCGGGAAGGAATATCAGTCGATAACGCTTTGCAATCCGGGTTGCTTTCTTCCCATGCAATGCACCCGAAAGCCAGCCGCCCGGATCGCCCATTCCATCAGGACAGCTCGCTGAGCAGGTCGTCTATTGAAGATATCTCCCGGAATCGTCCGGCTGCGATGTCTTCTTCGCTCTTTTGTATCTGCGCCATAGTTTCGGGATTGCTGAGACTCTCAACGGTATCGAGAAGGGCGTCAAGATCTTCCCGCCGGACCATAGTCTCCTGTATCTTTTTGATTTCAAGATAGAGGTCATCGATGGTGACAGCCGGAGTCATGAGTAGTAGTAACCGTCTGTTCAAATAAAAGTATTCGGGAGGTGGTGAGCGCCTTTCTCATGGTGGCGGTCGCGGTCGCCGTTGCGGGGATTGCGGGAGTGATGGTGTTTTGGGCGGAGATGCCGGAAGGGGCGAAGGCCATCATGGTTACGGCGACGCGGTCGGGGAGGCAAACGGGAACTTCACGCTGAACGTCTTGACCTGAGCGACCAGTACATCCAACATCCTGGATGCGATGCGGGTTGTTATCGTCGGGACGTCTGATGATGCCGAGTCGTGGATACTGCTTGATAAGGCACTCTGATCCGCCGGGTTGTCCCCGCCTGCTGATAGATCCACTTTTCACGCGTACGGCGAATCGGCAGCAACCCCGGATGAAAAAACCCGGGGTGCGTGGGGCAAGGGTGCGCCGGACCGGGAGAGCGATTGAGACTGGTGTCGTTACAGGGTGCTACTGCTCCGGGGGAACGCGGAAGGGGTGCAGGCCCCATCACCGGTACGGGTTGACGACCGTGATCCCGGGGATGCGCCGGAGATGTGCATCCTCCGTGATGATGCTCTCGATGCCGGACTCGATCATCGTTGCGGCAAG
>JAENYT010000060.1 GCA_016841665.1 Methanobacteriota archaeon | reverse complement strand
GATGACCGCCGACGCCGGCGCCGATGCCGTCGTGATCTCCGGTCTTGCGCCCCTCACCACCATCGAGAAGGCGATCGAGGACACCCGGAAGACCGGCATCTACACCGTGGTCGACATGCTCAACGTCAAAGACCCCGTCGCCGTCGTCAAGCAGCTCAAGGTGAAGCCGGACGTCGTGGAGCTGCACCGGGGCATCGATGTCGAGGAGACCGCATACGCCTGGGGCGACATCCCCGCGATCAAGAAGGCGGGCGGCGAGCGGCTGCTCGTTGCAACAGCGGGCGGCATCAGGCAGGACGTCGTGAAGGACGCGCTCAAGGCGGGCGCCGACATCCTGGTCGTCGGCCGCGCCATCACCGCGAGCAAGAACATCCAGCACGCGGCCGAAGAGTTCCTCGAGGGACTGAGCACCGAAGAGATCGACCAGTTCAGGATAATGACCGACTTTTAAGTCGGTCATGGCAACGATATTTAAAAAACCTCTTTTTTAGCCGTGAATTTCGCCCCTGTGACGATAACATGTCAGGGTGCATAAAGCGGCACTCGTTTAACCCGTTTGTTCCACTACCCCTCATGGGGCACTATCCGGCCCTGCCGCTGGCCCGGGTCCACAATGCGGATGTGGTGAAACCCCGCTGCATCTGGTATCGCTTTGCTACACCATGTCAGCCAATATCTGGTTCCTCGAACGCGATTCAAGCCATATCGGAATTTTCAACTCCCCTTTCGTGTGGGATAGATCATCTACAAAAGCGAATCCACCCATATCAGCAAAATAAGCCAGAGGATTTTTATTTTTATTATAATATACATTAAACACAATCAGATATGCAAACAAATATATAATTGGACACATAATTTCCACCTCTGTCCTCTGATGGGACGGATAGGTCAAGCGGGGATCGATCGTGAATATAGTCAAATTTTCGTTCTTTTCACCAGCCCTCTGCCACAGCAGGTGGTGCCACTACACTATTTGGCTCCACCACCGTGCTCGCGCCAGTTTCTCCACGGCTTCCTGATCTTGGACCGCAGCCGCACCGCTGCTGCCCGCCTGCACTCCGTCCGCTCGACGAGACATGAAACGCGGATGAATATGGCTGTCTGAGGAGCAGGCCCGCAGGATGTGGGAACTCCCCCGGAGGTATTCGGTCGGCGTGAGGGATAACGGAACCCGGCGCAGTGCCGCCAGGCTCCCCCTTCGCGTCGCCGTTTTCCCGGGAATAAGAGGATGCACGAAGCCTCACGACCGGAGGCTCCGTCAGGCGGCTCGATTGAAGGAGGTATGAAGCATGAAAGTGCATGTGATGGCAGGAGCGCTCCTGCTGCTTCTTGCCGTCGCCGTGCTGGCAGCGCCGGTTGCGGCGGCGGAGGAGTATGTATTTGTGACGAAGTGGGGATCA
>JAENYT010000005.1 GCA_016841665.1 Methanobacteriota archaeon | reverse complement strand
CGCTGTCCCGCGGCATTCTGCGGTATCGTGGGCCTCAAGCCGACCTATGGGCGCGTGTCACGGTACGGCCTCATCGCCTATTCGAATTCGCTCGAGCAAATCGGGCCGATGGCCCGGAACGCCGCCGACGTCTCGACGCTCATGGAAATCCTCTGCCGGTATGATGCGCGCGATTCGACCTCCTACGACCGCCCGTATGCGCATGCACCCTCCGGCGAGATCAGGGGGATGAAGATCGGCATCCCCGTGGAGTACTTCGGAGAAGGGGTCGACCCCCCGGTGGCGGAATGCGTGCGCGACGCCATCGCCACCCTGGAGGGTGCGGGGGCGGTCATCGAGGAGTGCAGCATCCCGAGCATGGAGTACGCCCTCGCCGCCTACTACGTGACCTGCACCAGCGAAGCCAGTTCGAACCTCGCACGGTTTGACGGCGTCCGCTACGGCCCCGCAGTCGAGACGAAACGATCCTGGCACGACGAGTTCCAGGAGTTCCGGGGTGAGCATTTCGGGCGCGAGGTGCAGCGGCGCATCATGCTCGGCACCTTCGCCCTCTCCGCGGGCTACTACGGGAAGTACTACGCCAAGGCGCAGATGGCAAAGGAAAACGTGCGCCGGGAATTTGAGCGGGTGCTCAAATCCGTGGACGTGATCGCCGGCCCCACCATGCCCACCGTGGCGTTCAGGCTCGGCGAGAAGTCGGATCCCCTCTCCATGTACCTCTCCGATGTCCTCACCGTCCCCGCGAACCTTGCCGGGGTTCCTGCCATCTCGGTGCCTTGCGGCCGGGTGGAGGGAATGCCGGTCGGCCTGCAGATCATCGGCCGCCACTTCGAGGACGAGGTGGTGGTGGATGCGGCATATGCATTCGAACAGGAGGGATCGGCATGAAGGTGATCATTGGGCTGGAGATCCACTGCCAGCTGAATACGAATACCAAGCTGTTCTGCGGCTGTTCCACCGACTACCGCGACGACCCGCCCAACACCCACGTCTGTCCGGTCTGCCTGGGTCTTCCGGGCGCCCTTCCCCGCGTCAACAGAAAGGCGGTGGAGTACGCCCTCCGGGTGGCAAAAGCCCTCAACCTGGAGGTGGCGGATGCGTCCGAATTTTCACGGAAGAACTACTTCTACCCGGACCTCCCCAAGGGCTACCAGATCACCCAGTACGACCGCCCCCTCGCCGAGCGGGGGATCATCGAGATCGAGGCCGATGACGGCACCCCGAAGGATGTGCGGATCACGCGCGTCCACATGGAGGAGGACCCCGGCCGGCTGGTCCACAAGAGCGGTCGCGACCGCGCCGGGTACTCGCTCGTGGACTACAACCGCAGCGGCATCCCCCTCATCGAGATCGTGACCGAGCCCGACCTGCGCTCGCCCAAAGAGGCGCGGCGGTTCCTCAACAAGCTGCGGGCCACCCTCGAGTACCTTGAGGTCTTCGACGGTGAGCGCGAGGGCGCCATCCGCGTGGATGCCAACATCTCCCTCGAGGGCCACAACCGGGTGGAGTGCAAGAACATCTCCTCCTACAAGGGGGTGGAAAAAGCCCTCACCTTCGAGATCACCCGCCAGAAAAACCAGATCACCCGGGGCCACGAGATCGCGCGGGAGACACGCCATTTCAATGAAGGGCGGGGTATCACCATGTCTTCACGCAGCAAGGAGGAGGAGACCGATTACCGCTACTTCCCTGAACCCGACCTGCGGCCCCTCCACGTGAGGGACTGGCTGGACGCCATCACCCTGCCCGAACTGCCCGACGCCCGCAAAGTGCGCTTTGTGGAGCAGTACGGCATCTCCGTCAACCATGCCCGCACGCTCACCGGCGACATGAAACTTGCGAACTTTTACGAGGAGATCGCCGGCGACGACCCGGTGCTCGCAGCCACGTGGGTGGCCGATACCCTGCTCGGCGAGCTCAACTACCGCGACATGAAGATCGACCAGGTGCCCGGCGCCCGCTTCGCCGACCTGCTCGCGCTGTTGAAAGCGGATGCTATCACCGACCGGGCGGGCGTGGATGTGCTCCGCACCATGCTCGATGCGCATGCAGGCGGCGGGGAGATGGAGATGCCCTCGGTCATCGTGGACCGGCTCGGGCTGCGGAAAGCTGCTGGCGATGAGTTCGACGAGGTGGTGGCAAAAGTGGTCGAGGCGCACCCGGGGGCTGTTGCCGACTACCACCGCGGCAAAGGCGGTGCGCTGAACTTCCTGGTGGGCCAGGCGATGCGGGAGACGCGGGGACGCGCCGACGCGAAAGACCTCGGGCGGCGCATCAAAGAACTGCTCGACAGAAAGGAGGCATAAAAGGCCTTGCACCTGATAATCGCAGAGAAAAACATCGCGGCGCAGCGCATCGCGCAGATTCTTGCGGGAAAGGAGAAGATCAGCACCTCAAAGGAAGGGGGCGTCAACACCTACCGCTTCGACGACGTGGTGGTGACGGGGCTGCGCGGGCACGTGGTCGAGGTGGACTTCGAGCCCGGCTACTCCAACTGGCGAAGCGACGTCTACACCCCCCGGAGCCTCATCGACGCTGCGACGGTGAAAAAACCGACCGAGAAGAAGATCGTCGCCCTGATTCACAAACTGGCACGATCGGCGGATCTGGTCACCATCGCCACCGATTTCGATACCGAGGGGGAGCTGATCGGCAAGGAGGCCTACGAGCTGGTGCGGCAGAAAAATACAAAGGTCCCGGTGCGCAGAGCCCGGTTTTCGGCCATCACCGCGGAAGAGATCCACAATGCCTTTGCACACCCCGTGGAGATCGATTTCGACCTTGCGGCGGCAGGCGAGTCGAGGCAGCACGTGGACCTGATGTGGGGGGCTTCGCTCACCCGGTTCATCAGCATCGCCGCGCGCAGGGGCGGCAGTAATATTCTCAGTGTGGGCAGGGTCCAGAGCCCGACCCTTGCGATGATCGTGGACCGGGAAGAAGAGATCGAATCGTTCGAACCCCGGCCCTACTGGACGCTCTCCTTAGAGACGCACAAGGGGGGGCATTATTTCGAGGTACGCCACACCCACGGCCGGTTCTGGGACAAAGAAGAGGTCGAGGGGGCGCGGGACCGCTCGAAAGAGCCATTGAAGGCGACCGAGGTCCGCACCGGGGAAAAGATCAGCAAACCCCCGTCGCCGCTCGATACCACATCGTTCATCGTCGCCGCGGCCCGGCTTGGCTTTTCCGCGGCGAATGCGATGCGGATCGCAGAAGACCTCTACATGAACGGTCACATCTCCTACCCCCGCACCGACAATACCGTCTACCCCGCCTCCCTCGATCTCTCGGGGGTGCTCTCCATGCTCGGCGCATCGGCGTTCGCCGCAGAGGCTGCGTGGGTGCGCGAGCACCTCCGCGACCGGCCCACCCGGGGGAAGAAGTCGAGCACCGACCACCCGCCCATCCACCCCACCGGGGCGGTGAAACGGGGTGCGCTCGCCGACGACCAGTGGAAGATCTACGAACTGGTCGTCCGCAGGTTCCTCGCCACCCTCTCCCCCGATGCGAAGTGGAAGACGCTGAAGTACCTCTTCGAGGCCAGGGGCGAGCCGTATACGGCGACCGGGCAGCGGCTGGTGGAGGAGGGCTACCGGCACGTCTATCCGTACACTGACGCCAAGGAGTATTTCCTCCCCGATATCGCCGCAGGCGAGCACCTGCCTATCCACGAGGTGCTGCTCGAGGAAAAAGAGACCCAACCGCCTGCACGGTATTCCCAGAGCAAGCTCATCCAGCGGATGGAGGAGCTGGGCCTCGGCACGAAGAGCACGCGCCACGAGGTGATCGCCAAGCTCATGGCCCGCCGGTACGTGGAAGGCACGCCGATGCGCCCCACCCTCGTCGGGCGTGCGGTCACGGAGTCGCTGGAAAACCACGTCGAACTGATCACCAAGCCGGACATGACCCGCACCCTCGAGTCCCACATGGAGGAGATCAAGAAAGGCAGCCGGTCCAAGGAGAATGTGGTGGCCGAGTCGCAGGAGATGCTGCACGAGGTCTTCGACGCCCTCGAGGAGCACGAAGAGGAGATTGGAGAGGAGATCATGGAGCGCACCGACCAGGAGCGCATCGTGGGCCCCTGTCCGGTCTGCGGCAAAGACCTCGCTATCCGGTACACCCGGGGGATGAGGCAGTTCATCGGCTGCACGGGGTACCCGGAGTGCACCTTCAACATCGGCCTCCCCGGCGCACAGTGGGGGCGGGCATTGCGCACGGACACTGTCTGCGAGAAGCACAATCTCCATTTCGTGCGGCTCGTGCGGAAAGGCGCGCGGCCCTGGGATATCGGCTGCCCGCTCTGCACCCATATTGAATCAAACGTGGAAACGTTGCGCATGATGCCCTCCATGAACGACGCCCTGATCGAGCGCCTCCACGCCCACCACGCCTATTCGGTCTCCGAGATCGCCCAGCGCGATACCGGTGCCCTCGCCCGGATGCTCGGCGTGAGCGATGCGGAGGCGGCGCGGCTGCAGAAAGAAGCCGAATCGGTCCTCCAGATCCTCCGCAAACGCACCGAACTGCGAAAATTCGTCAGAAAACATCTCCCTCCCCGCCGGGGCAGAAGCCACGGCAAGGTCCTCAACGCCATGTTTGCGGCAGGCATCAACACCATTGAGGACCTGGCGGCAACCCCGGCACGAATGCTCGGTTCCATGCATGTCGGGGAGAAGGAGGCCGCCCTCCTGCTCAGCGAGGCGCGCAACGTCGCGGACGAGGCGAAATTGCGGGAATTCGGCATCCCCCCGGTCAGCCTCAAAAAATACCATGAAGCCGGCATTACGGCACCGGAGGAGTTCTGCACGCTCCACCCGGCATACCTCAGCACGAGGACCGGGCTTTCCATCGATACGGTATACCGGCACGTGGTACATGTCTGTGCGGGGATGGGGATCGAACCCCCCGAGAAGGTGAGCAAAAAAGCGTTCGAAGAGGGGCGAAAAAACCTTCTCTCCCTCCCCGGGATCGGCGAATCGACACTTGAGAGGCTTTATATGGCGGGCATCGTGGATATTGCCACCCTCCTTGCGTGCGACACCGAAACCGTGGCAAAAAAGAGTGGATTATCATCTGAAAAAATCAATGCATATAAAGAAGCAGCCCGGGCTGCATAAAGCGGCGCCCCGGGCGACAGCTGGAGTGATTGTGGCGTGAGATATTCGTGGAAGGACTGGGTGCACGTGACAAAGCTCGATCCCGACAAGGAGATCGATCCCGCGTCCATCGAGGAGATTGCAACCAGCGGTACCGATGCCCTGATGCTCTCGGGGACGCTCAACGTGACGCGTGAAAACCTGGAAGTGCTGCGCGAGCAGGTTGAGCGGTATGCTCTCCCCCTTGTGGTGGAGCCGGCCGGGCCGGAAGCCGTGCTCTTCGACGGGGTGGACGGCCTCTTCGTGCCCAGCGTTCTCAACACCGCCGACGCGCGCTGGATCGTGGGCAAACATCACCAGTGGGTCCGGCACCATGCCGTGGAATGGGAGAAGGTTGTTGCCGAGGCCTACATCGTCCTCAACCCCGACTCGGCGGTGGGAAGGGTGACCGGGGCATTCTGCGACATCGCAGCCGACGATGTGGCGGCCTATGCCGTGGTCGCGGACAAATATTTCCGCTTCCCCATCGTCTACATTGAATATTCCGGGACCTTTGGCGATCCCGCGGTGGTACGCGCCGCCTCGGAAGCCGTGGAGGAGGCCATGCTCTACTACGGCGGCGGCATCAATTCTGCTGAGCGCGCCGCCGAGATGGCGCAGTACGCCGATACCATCGTGGTGGGCAACGCCGTTTATGAGGAGGGCCCCGGTGCCCTGAAGGCCACGGTCCGGGCAGTGAAATAACCCGTTCACCATGCCGGAAATCGATTTTGTCCTTGTCGATCCGCTCTACGAGGGAAATGTCGGGTTCTGTGCCCGCGTAATGAAAAATTTCGGTTTTTCCCGCCTGGTGCTCATCAACCCGCCCGCGCTCGGGGACGAGGCGGTGGCCCGTGCGTCCCATGCCCGGGACGTGCTGGAGCACGCCGAGCACTGCACACTCGAGGAGGTTATCGACCGCAGCCACATCCTCATCGCCACCACCGGGGAGGTGAGCAAGTCGATCTGCACCTCCATGCGCATGCCCTACTTCTCCCCCACCGAACTGCGGGAAATGCTCGAGGATGTTGAGGGGAGAGTGTCGATCCTCTTCGGGCGGGAGAACTGGGGACTCTCCAACGAGGAGATCCGCCGGTGCGACATCATCTGCACCATCCCTACCTCCCGTCTCTATCCTATCATCAACATCTCCCACGCGGTGGGTGTGGTGGCCTACGAGCTCGCCCACATCCCCCGCGGCACCTGGCGGGTGGCGAACAGGGTGGAAATGGAGAGTTTCTACGCGCACCTGGAGCGGTTCCTCGACCGGATCGATCATCCGGCCTACAAGCGGGACAACACCATGATCATGATGCGGCGCATCTTCGGGCGGACCGTTCTCACCCCCCGGGAGGTGAGCATCCTCCACGGGCTGCTCAGGCGCACGGAGTGGCACCTGAACAATAAGAGGTAAGGCATCAGGGGGAGATATTGATCCAATGATTCTTGTCGATTGGGAGATTCTTGACCGGATCCGGCGGGGGCACATCGGCATCGACCCCTTTGATCCGAAACTCATCCAGCCGAATTCGCTGGACATACGATTGGGGGACCATTTTGTCTGGTATATTGAGGGGGACGAGGTGATCGACCCCTTCGACAAAGAGACCGTCACCACCGGCGTCGAGGAGATCCGCACGCCCGAGATGCTCCTCCCACCGGGAAGATTCATGCTTGCGGAGACCCTCGAGATCATCCGCCTGCCGAACAATATCGTGGCGAGCATCGAGGGCAAGAGCAGCATCGCCCGGCTGGGCGTCGAGCTGCACCAGACCGGAGGATGGATCGACGCGGGGTTCCACGGCTCGATCACGCTGGAGATGTGCAACGTCAACCAGCGCCCGGTCAGGCTCTATGCCGGCATGCCCATCGGCCAGCTCGTCTTCTACACAACCGAGTGTGCGGAGTGCCCCTACGATGCCAAGGATGATGCGAAGTACATGGGGCAGCGGCAGGCGACCCTCTCCCGGTACCATGAAAATCCCAGAAAACCATGATCTGAGAATTGCTACAACTTGCGATCAGGAGACTTGTATATGCGACTTCTGTTGATACATTCCGACCATATCGAATATGAGGCACGAAAGAAGACCCCCGTGGCAGAAGAGGACATTACCCCGCGCGATGCTCTCGATGAGGCTCTTGCGGTGTTCTGTGCGGTTGAATCGGCTGATGAGGAGGACATCGATGGCGTGGTGGACAGGGCGGTCCGCGAGATCGCCGACACGGCCGCCAACCTTGATGTGAATGCGGTCATGCTCTACCCGTACGCCCACCTCTCCAGTGACCTCTCCTCCCCGAACGCCGCCGTGGAAGCGCTGAAAAAGATCGAAGCCGGGCTTATCGAGGAGGGGACCCTCACCGTAAAACGCGCTCCCTTCGGGTGGTACAAATCCTTCACCCTCGCCTGCAAGGGACACCCCCTCTCCGAGCTCTCCCGCACCATCACCCCGGGCGGTGAAGAGCCGGCAAAAAAGAAGGAGATTACCCGCGAGTTCTTCGTGCTCACCCCCGGCGGAGAGCGGCGCGAGTATCAGGAGTTTCTCGACGGGGGCGGCTTCGGGGCGCTGATCAAAAAGGAGGTCGGGATCCAGACCCCGGCCGGCGGCGAACCCCTCCACGTCGAACTGATGCGCGCCAAGGAGCTGGTCGACTACGAGCCGCTCTCCGATGTGGGCCAGCACCGCTGGATGCCCCGCGGCAAGCTGATCCGCGACCTCCTCGCTGACTACGTGCTCGGCCTGGTGCTCGACTACGGGGGCATGCCCGTGGAGACGCCGGTGATGTACGATCTCGGGGATGCGGCCATCAAAGAGCATGCCGGCAAGTTCGGGGAGCGGCAGTACCGGTTCAAGAGTGGCAACCGGGACATGATGCTCCGGTTCGCCGCCTGTTTCGGCATGTTCTCCATCATGAAGGACATGTACATCTCTCCTAACACCCTCCCTCTCAAGATGTACGAGCTCTCCACCTACTCCTTCCGCCACGAGCAGAAGGGCGAATGCATCGGGTTGAAACGTCTGCGGGCGTTCACCATGCCCGACATGCACACCCTCTGCCGCGACATGGACCAGACCCTCACCTGTTTCGAGGAGCAGATGCTCATCGGGTGGAAGACCGGGAAGGACCTGGAAACGCCGCTTTTTGCGGTCTTCCGGTGTACACGGGACTTTTACGAGGCCCACGAAAACTGGGTGAAGCACCTGGTGGCAATCTCCGGCCAGCCCGTCCTGATCGAGGTGCTTTCCGAGCGTGTTCACTACTGGGTCGCCAAGGTCGACCTCGCCGCAATCGACGGCCAGGGGCGCCCCATCGAGAACCCCACCGTGCAGATCGATGTGGAGAGCGCTCAGCGCTTCGACATCAAATACCACAGCGACGGCGAAGAGGTGCACCCCCCCATCCTCCACTTCTCGCCCACGGGGAGTATCGAGCGGGTCATCTGTGCCCTCCTCGAGGGTACCGCCCAGCAGGCAGTGCCGATGCTGCCGACCTGGCTCTCCCCCTCGCAGGTCAGGCTGGTGTCGGTTGCCGACCGCCACCTGCCCTTCGCCCTGGAGGTCTGCAACCTTCTTACCAATGCTGGCATCCGTGCGGACATCGATGACCGCGAGGAGAGCGTCAACCGGAAGGTCAGGGAGGCGGGCATGGACTGGGTCCCGTATGTGGCGGTCATCGGTGACCGCGAGGTGGAATCCGGCAGCATGGCGGTGACCATCCGAAAGCAGTCCATGCCGAAAAAACCGTACAAGGAGAACCTTTCTCCTGAGGATCTCATCGGCCGGGTGCAGGAGGAGACGGCAGGAAAACCCTTCCGTCCCCTCTATACCCCCCAGAAGCTCTCCGCCAAACCGAGATTTATCTGAAATGCGACGGGAGGACCCGTCAAAAAAAGATTATTTTTTGTCTTTATCGACTTTTTTGGCCATATCCTCGCCGTAGAGGCAGCTCTGGATGTCCTGTCCGAGAAGGCCGATGGCGTCCGCCCTGCACCGCTGGCAGTGGCGCATCTGCCTGATGAAGGGCTCGCAGCGGTCCTGCATCGCCCGCTTTTCCGCCATGGTGGGAGGAGTGATATCGGCGAATTTGTACTGCGGGATCAGGGGGATGACGTTGAAGGTGTAGACGCCCATCTCGCCCATTCTTTTGGCGATTTCGGGGATGTGCTCGTCGTTGACGCCCGGGATGTAAACCGTGTTGATCTTGACGAGCATATGGCGCTCGATCGCCATCTCTATTCCTTTCAACTGGTTTTCTAGCAGTTTCTCAGCAGCCTCGCGCCCGTGGAGTTTCTCGCCCTCCCACTCGACCCATGAGTAGATCTGCTCGCCGATGGCGGGATCGATGGCGTTGAGGGTGACGGTGAGGTTGCCCACCCCGTACTCGTGGAGGCGATCGATGGATGCGGGGAGCATCAGCCCGTTGGTGGAGAGACACTTGATCAGGTTGGGGAATTCGGGTTTGAGCAGGCGGAGGGTTTCGAAGGTCTCCTCGTTGGCGAGGGGTTCGCCCGGCCCTGCAATGCCGACGACCTTGACATACGTGAACTGTTTGACCACCCTGCGCACCAGCTCGATCGCCTCTTCGGGGGAGAGCACCCTGCTGGTCACGCCGGGGCGGCTCTCATTGACGCAGTCAAAGTCCCTGATGCAGTAGTTGCACTGGATGTTGCACTTCGGGGCGACCGGGAGGTGGCAGCGTCCAAAGGCGTGGCAGGCTTTTTCGCTATAGCAGGGGTGTTCCCTGATTTTTCTCAGCTGCTCGGGGTCATAGGGGACATCCTTTCCCTGGACCTTTGCAGTGGGGTACTCGGTATCGGACATGTGAACTATGAGTACATGGGAAAAACACTTACATAAACCTATCAAAGCAGGCCACAGGCGCAGCACCGCCCCTCTCCGCACAATATACAGCGCAGGGGGGTGCATGGGAATGCCTTTTTTAACGGCGGTTGAATACCGGATATGAATCAGAGCAGATGTGCCATCGTGCTTCTTGTGCTTGCTGCCGGACTGCTGTGTGCTGCCGGGTGCACCGCACCATCACCCGACGGAGCACCACCCACGCTGACGGAAACCGCCACCCCGACCACCGAGCCCACTCCCCTGGTCACCGATAAAATCCTCATCCTCGACCCGCAGCTCGAGGGGCTGGCGGTCATGTTTGAAGCCACCGAGGGTGGAAAATCCAGCAACAACATCATCATCGGCTACACCCTCGACAATTCGAAGGGAATGGTGGGTGCCCCCGGCGAACGTCTTAACCTCATACTGACGGCGTTCGCCTACAACTACGAGAGTGTGCCTGCCGATTTCAACCCCCAATCCTATCAGGACATCATTGATGCCGGCATCCCCTACAAATCCTCGCGGATCGGACTCTACCGGACGGTGTACAGGGACCGCATCGAACCGGGAGCCGTCCCTGGCGCCGATCCCCTCGATATCACCCGGCCGTACAACTATGGACTTGTGGTGCGGCTGGAGCCATGAGGGGGCCGGTGCGGCGCTGTTCTGCCCCGAGATGCCCGAATCTCATGTTTTCAGGCATGCTGCTGCGATCGGCGCATAGCATCGATCCCAATCGTATGGAAAGAGGGGGCGCGCCTCTCTACCACATGACGTGCCGGCGTCATCCATCCGTGATAGATAGTGAGGTGGCGTTCCGCACCACTGGTACACCTGCGCCGGCATCTATAGAAAATCTCCAGTGGAAATGAAAGGGTTATAGGTGGCTCTGATCAACCTATAGAGATCGATTGAGTCTCCCCGGGTGCTCCCTAATCGATGTCAGGTGGTACAGGGATGCCGGCAAAAAGGGCCGGCGAGGATGCAGCCTGCCCTTCGGCATCGATTTCCAGGTATTCCTCGAGTTCCTCTTTGAGTGAGGGGAGGAGTCCGGCCGAGCTGGTCAGCGAGTCCTCCAACCTCTGCGAGATCTGTGCGGATGCCTCGTCCAGTTCTTCCCGCTTTTCCTCGGGGGTGTTGTTGTTGACCTTGATGTAGATGTCCATCATCACCTGCCGGTCATTCTCGGCGGCGATCAGGGTATTGTAGAACCGGGAGATATTATGGGCGAGGTCCTTGTCCAGCGAGGATACCTCTTTTCGGTAGTCGTAGTAAGCCCCGTTCGGGCTGTAGATAATCTGCGGGATCTGGTCGCCTTCCATTCCCTGCCGGGAACTATTGTTCATCGCGTACGCGAGGGGCACCACGGTCTCTTCGAGCGTGTCGATCTCGTTGTACAGTGCATAGGCGATGTGTTGTTTGTCCGCATCCATCTGGGCGCACCAGAAAATATAGGAACTTGCGAGGGTGAGAAGGGCGCCGAGAAAGAGCAATCCGATTTGATATCCTGCGGATCGATCCCTTGCCATTCAAGATCAGATGGATCCGGGAGTATAAAGTCCTGTATTTTTACGATCTTTATATTCTCATGGATTATCTACAAATGCCGGAAATATGCCCTATCAGGATATATTCTGATGGATAAAATTCAGCACCCACTCGCGATTTTGAGGGAACGGCAGTGCGGTGAAAAAGCGTGGTGTTGATGAGATGGATGCGGCAACGAATTCCCGGGCGGGGAGGCGCCCTCCCTTCTCACATGGTGTTGAAGGCCACGGAGACCACGATCGCCAGGATGCCGACCGCCACGGCGGCAGCCCCCATGGTCCGGTCGTGCTTGAGCACGCCGATGATGCCGAAGATGACGGCCAGCGGGGCGAACACGATCGGGATGACGAAGAGCGAAATGACGGCGAGGGCAAGGCCGACGGTGCTGTAGGTGCGGCCTTCGGGCTTTACGGGCTGGTGGTCGGGCATGATGGAGTATATGTTGTGCGCCGTAAACCATAGGTTATACGGTGGCGGTGGGCCGGATGGGGAAGGCCGCGTTGGGCAATGGATGTGCAAAAGCGTGGCTTCTTCGTGCCATTTTTGCGTGCCGGCAGCGGGAGTGATAGTGGCAATCAGGCAATGGGCCCCTTGGGCTCCGATTCGAAGTACACCGGGGATGCAATATGCTCGATATATTTGCAACTCGGACAGTAGAGGCCAAGACTGCCGTCAATCCTCCGGATCCTGACGCGTTCCGTATTTGAGCAATACGGGCATGACGTGTCATAGCGTGGCATGGTCACCACAGGGAGGTATTCACTCCCGCCTGTATTTATAATTATTTATCATGAAGATTTGTGCTGCCGGGTGAAGAGACGGTGGTCGGAAGTCTGTCCACTGCGATATTTTTTTTGTGAAAAGAGGGCGGTTGATGGGCCTGTCCGGATTCGAACCGGAGATCTTCGCCGTGTAAGGGCTGGAATTTCTGATTGCAACCCAAATATGCCAGAAAAGTTTTCTGAAGAAGTTCACTACTATACGACAAGCGAACTGAATAGCTACACTGAACAGAGGACAAAAGGATTGGCGGATCAGTCTGCGCGATGGATCAGAAAGGCCCGAGATATCTTTTATTCGATCACTGAAGGCACAATTTCGGTTACCACAATCTCTCATCTGCGTGATCATGTCCTGAATACGTTTCAGAGCAAGGATTCATGGGGTAAAGTGTTCAACTTTACAATTGCCTTCTTGCGTCATCTCTCCAAGATCCACTTCAATCAGGAATATCGAAAGTTCGAAGCCTTTCTTGAGATGCCGAAATCCATCAGGGAAGTGAAGTTACTCACAGCGCGCATAATCACCACAGAAGATGTCAGAGCGTGTATCAAGGCCATCGATAAGTCAACTCTAGACACAAAGAAGAAACTCCATTATAAAGCCACTGTGCTCTTTCTGGCATACTCTGGACAACGGCCCGTTACCACATCAAGACTTACCGTGGGCCAGTTCAGGGAGGCATTGAAACAAGATCCACCTGTTCTCACTGTAGAAGCACATCAGGATAAAATCAGATTACAGCACTATGTTCCGCTTCACCCTGTTCTTATCCCATACCTCAGCGATCTGGTTCAACGAAGAAGAGATGATGAGCCAATGTTCCAGTATCAAAGACTGATGAGATGGTTAAGGGAGAACCCTGTACAACTATCAAGGACGAATGGAAAATTGGAATTGAAAGACCTCAGAAAATTCTTCGAGCAAAAATCGGATGAAATCGGTTTTACCGATGCTAATAAGAATTTCATCATGAGTCATGGAGTTTCGAGCATTAATTGGAGTTCATATAAGCAGTTCTTACCGGAGAATGTGTATAAGAGGTATTTAGAGTATTGGAGGAATAGTCCACAAATTCAAGATCTTTAAATAATCTTATCATTATAATCACATGATGTGAATAATATGGTGGAAGAAGATCAGAATATAGTGGAAGAAGATCAATATCCTCAGTTATATGCAGATCCCGAAAAATGGGCCGAAGTCCAAAAATATCTTGCAGATGTCGAAAAAGAGAAAACTGCAATATATTCTGACATAGCAAATAATCTCATTGATTCTGTTAAGCAGTACTCAGAAAAGAGACGCCAAAATATTACATTTATGGTCGCATCGCTAATTGGGCTGATTTTTATTTCTATGGCGTATTTAACTTATTTGGATAAAGTTGGTGGTGAAACCTTTGCTTTTGTTACTGGCACTATCGTTGGCTACATAATCAGTTTGTTAAAACAAAATTAAAGAGATTTATAATTTCTAATTAACTTACATTTTGTCTAATTTGGAGTTCTAATCAGGAATTCTTGCCTGAGAATTTGAAGAATAGTTCAATAAATTGATGAGGGTAATTTTAAAAAGAGAATAGGAAAATTAATCTCAACTAAATATAACTTTTTTTCGATGAAATGTCCTCATTGCGGTACTGAGAGCAGTAATTACGTCATCTGTGAGAATTGTGGGCATATATTCATTGGTATCGGATTAGAATCGTTTTTAGAGAAAAATAACATAAATATTACTTTGTTTGGGGTTTTTATTGCACTAACAGCATTTTTGTATAGTTTAACAGATCAAAGCGACAATAAGCTCTTGTTAGCAGCAATATTTAGTAATCTAATCTCGATTCTAATTTTATGCATCATAGTAAAAAATTCTTATACTTACTATCGTGCCTGGCAATATGTGTATGATAAAAAATCAAATATACTTGGATCCAATTACGTAGAGTACCGAAAAAACAAATCAAAAAATGAAACTAAGTTAATGTTCAGTTCAATACCATTTGCATTATTCCAATTTTTTTTAATAGGAGTATTATTTTACCTATCGGTATATTGTTATGACCAGAGTTCTCCTTTCAGGACTGAATATTTTGATATTCTTTTCGAAATTGCAATAGCGCTAATTGTAACATCTATCGGTTTGTTACTCATCAATTTAGTAATAGCCCGATATTATGAGAATTTAGCTATTAGAGAAGTATTCGTTGTTATTCTCATAATGTTTCTAATTGTCACATATGTTTACGCGATTACATCATTTAATGAGGTAAAAATCTATTTGCTTGCATTAACTTTTGTTACTATCGATGGGATTATCAAAACACTCCCTATCGATTTAGAAATAGAGGAAAATGCGTTTAATTCGATGAACAAATGATTACAATTTTCATCAATTCAGATAGCAATTATTGAGCATGTAACTAATATCTATTTGGATAGAGGGTATTTTCCTGTAAGAACGAAATTTTATCTAAACAGGTGCTTTGAAGGATCAAGAAAAGACATCAAACCAATTTTTAGCCAAAATAAAAAACTGAGCTTATGTGAACCCTAAAATAAATAAATGAAGGGCCAATGAGCCCAGATAGCAACTTTTCAATCATTCCACTCTATAATTAATTATAGAGTGATTGATTCAAATATGTGCCAACGAAGCAAGATTCGGACAATATTGACTAATATAAAGCCACTATGAGCTCAGTTTTTCTGTGATGAAATGAGTTTGCCGATTGAATTTACCATGGGGGATTCTCTCGACTTTGTATTGATTTGATAGAATGCCTTTAATTTTACTTGCAGAAATAAGTTTTACCTGATTTGCAACCTTTTCCGCATATTGGTTGAGCAGAATTCTCTTTCCAAGTTCAAGCTCGAGATCAATTTCGGAAAACATTTTTTCAATAATTGATTCTTCGAGTGCTTCCCGTGATAGCCTATGCATCCTGCTCAATAGCGTATCTCTACCTGCTGCACTTCTAATTGAATGTCTCTCAATCTTTGCACCATTCTGGGGCATATATTCGCCATCAGCCAAGTCTATGTCGCTAAAAACGATGCATATCTTCTTTGCCTCAGGATTTCGCTCATCCTTTCTCATTATCCGCCCAATCATCTGAATAATCTGATTCTTCGATTCAATGTTGGAAATCAACCGTGGTACAGGATAATTTGATTCTCTCTCCTCTACCGGTATCATCCACTCATCATATGCAGGATGAAAGAATGCTTCAGGTGGAAGGGAGGGTGTTCCAACAATAATAGAAATCTTTACACCCCGGAATTCATTTGTGCTTGAAACCAAACTTCCGAAGAATTTCACAGGCATGTGATTTCCTTCAAATGTCTCTAAATCTTGAAAAACAGAAAAATATACTTCTCCATGAGAGAACAACACAAATGATTCATCAAGACATTCTAGTGCCCCAATTAATTCTTTATTCACTGCCTCTATGTGTCCTATAATGGCATCTGGACTTTGGAGGATCCCTGTGGCTGGATATCTATGATCACTGACATGAATCACAGTGAAGTTGTCATTCAGTTCGGCATCGGATCGAATAGGATCTCCATAATCACCAAGTTGATCCATGCAGTATTCATCTCTACCACCAGGGGTTGCATTCAGGTAAAAAACCCGAATAGACTTCAATTTGGATAAACGATTTTCTACAATTCTAACATTCGAGATTGGCCCATTGAGACTATTGTATATTTTAATCTCACCATCTTGCCTCACGGCATCAATAAGGGGATAAATTATCTTAAAATCAGGAATCTTCTCGTCATCCTGAAATTTGGATTGTGATGATGGGTTTAGGTGATCGCTCACGATTTCTTCAATTTCGTGAAGCTGTGATACGATTTCAAGCTGATTCTCCCTAATATAACTGATAATCACATCCTTCTCCTGATTTTTTAATAATCCTATGGCGTTATTGATGGCACCGTTTGAGCCAATATGCCGACTTATGAAAGATTCAATTTCTTCGAGATTGCTAAGCGATGTTGAATAAGTAGGCATCATTATGTCTGCAAGTGGAACATCATCGATGATTGTTGTGATACCTTCCCAAGAAAGTAGGTTTAACACAAAAGGGAGCATTTCCTTTACTACGAAAACAACGACACCATCATCCTTCAAATTTGATAATTCGGCAATTTGCTTATTGTATTCACAATATTCTTCAGCTGGACAGAAAGTACATGTGTTAATTGGCCTAATGTAATCTAACGAAGTAATCCTTTGTTCTCCCTGATAACACATTCCCGGCTGTGTCTTTCCCCTAAAAATGAGTGCTCTCTCATATACATCTGAATCAAGTTTATTCTTACATTCCTCAAGATTTTCGTAGGAACGCATTACAACGATGACGTTTCGCCCATTCCTCACCTCATGATGAATGTATTCAATTGCAGCTGTAGTTTTTCCGCATCCAGTATGCCGAATGTCGAAGATATTCCTATGCTGGAATTGCGAATAGTAATGTTCACATAACGATACAGTATTCCAAAAAGTGGAATTTTTTTCGTAGCTAACGCTACTCGTATCTGTTTTCATTTTTCTTTTCACCACTCAAATTTTATTAAATATTCTGCGAATATCGAAAATAGCCTGTAAACAAAGATTTCTCAAAAAGTTGTAAGTGCTACAATCTTGATAGCAGAAGAAAAGTACATAATCCTTTATACTCATAATATATTGGTCTTAATACATATTAAAACTTTCTATTTTCAAATCGGGATGAAATCTGCTCAAATTGAGCTCGTTAAAAAAACAAATCACCATTGACATAACCCAAGTATCCAAAAATGTGTTCTGGTTCTCTAAAAAGCAAGGAATTGGCTTTGAATGGAAAAATATGCATTTAGTTCAGACGAGAAAACCTCTTAAAAGGGAACGTTAATGAGAAAGAGTAATGGGATGATCATGCATTGAATCAATTCATTTTCACCCTGCAGAGAACAAAGATTATTACAACTATAATAATAACTTTGGTATAATGGGCGAAGAAAGCGAATCAAAAACTGAAGATATCTATGAAGAACCGGAGGTTCTGGAAGGGGTATATGCAGAAATCCTAAACCAGTTTAATCCGAAAACACAAAAAGGATTTTTCGATGATCGCAGAGATTCTGATTAAAGGTGGTTAACATGTCAAATGGTGATGAAGAGAGTACGGTTGAAGTGTCGTATGAGGAACCAGAAGTGATGACTGAGGTTTATGAGGTTATTGAAAAATCCTTCCCACCAAAAAAGCGTATGAGACAATTAGATGAAATAATTAGAAAATGACCAATTTTAAAATAATGTTATATAAGGAGCAATAATTGGAATTAGTATTGCGAATCCTAAGAATATCAATGCGAATCTGAAAAAGGATATGGCATATCTATAATCTTTTACCAATATCGAATATTTTTCCATATTTTCTTTAACGGCCTTATCAACTGTTGCAAACATGTTTTTCTTTGCTGGTATTGGCTTATCGAGAATCTCTCTCTCTTTTAATGCGTGCCACGTTTTTAACACATCTACTGTCTTATATGGCTCCAAACGCAGAACTTGAACGCACCATATTGCTGATAAAACGATTAAAACCACGGATATTAAGCCGAGATGGAATTGTAGTTTTTCTAGTCCATTGAAGATTAACCCTAGCAAGACGCCATTTGCAACAAGGATCATATTTGTTTTGTTATCCAGATCCCTTTTTGATTCAAAGTTGAAATCATAATTTTTCCAAGCAATTTCAAGTAACATGTCTTCAATACTTGACATAGATATTTGTGAATTCATTGAATTATTAAAATAATCCTTTTTTGTAGTTGGGAATAATATTCACTCAATTATATCACCTATCGAAAAATTAGCTCTGAAGATGGATGCCGTGCTTATATTTCCACTTCCATGGAACACCAAGAGGAATTAATAGCGAACGTGTAATCAGTAGCACGGTTGCGCCATCATTATAGCGTTATAAAACCAATTAAAAAACTAGTGGGCAAAATGAACCTTATCGGAAAATCAAAAATAAGTAAATTGAGTCCTAAACAGGGCATAATTTATCCCCTAATTCGGATGCCTCAAGACCAAGCAGATATCATAGGCAAGACAGCGCATATTTACGAAACAGAACATGAAGGGGAGAGAGCCTTCCTTATAACTCTCAAAGAAGTCTCAGAATTGAATAATGAAGTTATAAAACCAAAGGCAGAAACACGTCTTGAAAAGAGGATAGCTGAATTAGAATCTAAGGTCGAATTGCTCTTTAAATCGGAAAAATCGAACGATGGGCCTGTCCGGATTCGAACCGGAGATCTTCGCCGTGTAAGGGCGACGTCATAACCAGCTAGACCACAAGCCCTATAGCCTACAAAATTGCGTGTGTTTTGTATTAAAGGTGTTGTAAGCAGCGGTCTTCCGGCCACCGCCCCCCCCCGGGCGCGGCTGCATCCTACTGCTGCACCTCGTAGGGCACCTGCATGATGACCGTCCTGGTGATCACCGCGGCGCCTGCACCGCCTGTCTGGGCTTCGGCCTCATCAGGCAATAAAAACCGCCATTTTGATCGGGGCGCCTACCGCGTCACTCGCAGGGTCAGCGCTTGTGTCCTGGTCAGCCCGCCGCCCGTTGCCGTGACGGTGGCCTCGATGGTCGTCTCTGACACCGGGAAGGGGAGGTCGGGTGCGACGAAATCATAGGTGATCGGATCGTAGGGCGGTTCGATGACGCCCAGATCCCTCGTCTGTGCGACCGTTCCGTAGAGGGCGGTGGCGGCAAGAGAGAGGGAGATGGGGGCGTCGAAGCCCCCCTCGGGCCGTATGGTCATCAGGTAGCGGACGGTGTCGCCCGCTTTCGCCGTTGTATGCGCCGGGGACACCGAGAGGGAGAAGGACGGGCCAGACGCGGGGCGTCCGCCGTCTGCTGCAGACACGGGCTTTTCTCCCAGTTCTTCGGGCGATTCCGGCGTGACGGGACTGCGGTCAGCGGGATGCAGAACCATGGTGTGGACGAAAAGCGCTGCTGCGAGCAGCACAAGGCCAAGGCCCGCCGCCACCCATGCTTCCCGGGGTATGCGTCGTGCATCACTCATCCCTGCATCCCCGCCGTGCGGTACCGGCATCGCCGTGCGCCTCCATGTCCAAAAACCTCTCCTGATCGCGGCATGCTCGACGCCGGGCTGCACCGATGCCGCCCCGAAAAATGGTTACAGCCTGCCGGCACCCTTGTGTCGGACTCTGCAAAAAAAATATTGGTTAGAGGAGGCCGAAAGACTGGAGCGTGACTTCCTCGTTCACGGTGCCGACATGGTAGACGGCACCCTCGGAGAGCTCGTTGATGATCACTTCTGCCGGAGAGAAGAGGCCGGTATCGATCTTGTAGAAGTCGAACTCCGCCTCCTTGAAGGTGTCATAGAAGGGCTTTCCATAGGAAGAGGACTTCAGGCTGGGGATCTTTTCCAGGTAGTCCTTGATCTCGGGTGCATTCATGGTCAGGTAGATCCGCCCGTGGTAGATGGTGGCATCATTGGTGCAGCCCATCGCCCGGGTGGAGTCTTTCTTGACCGGCGGGAGCGGCGCGGTGCCGATTGCGGAGACGATCTTTCTGGTATCGAAGCCCAGTTCGTTGAGCTTGTAGATCGCCGTCTCCACGCACCTTCCCGCAACCTGGATGGAGCCCACGGGAGATGCCGTCGGCGCCACCACCGCACAGGTGTTTGCGACGTCCACGTTGCACTCATCGGCGATCTTCTCCATCACTTCCCCGTTGGGCAGCGTGTCGCTCTCCAGTGCGATCACGGCGTAGTCGGAGTCGTCCTCGTAGTCGATGACCTCATAGGTGTGCTTGGGCTTGAGGGAGAGTGCACGGGCAGGACCGCTCCCCATGGCAAAGAAATTGCCCACCTTGACCGTCCATCCTGCCTTCTGCGCACCAAGGCAGGAAATGGACGGGAAGTCCGTGTTCACATCGATGAACGGGAGGGGAATGTCCCTGATATGCCCCATCCGGAAGTTGACCTCCCCGAGCCCACCCATACAGATCTCGGTGAACCGCTTTCCTGCGAGGTATCCGCCGCGGGTGCTCACCCCGCAGTCAACGATCCGTGCACCATTGTCCAGCTGGTGGAATGCTGCGTTAAACTCCTCCGGGTACTCCGCAAGGTCCTCAAAAATCTCCAACGCGAGTTCATTTACACTGATCAAAATACTTGTCCCCCATATTACAATTGGTGAACCAGAATAGTGGTGCAGAATTAATAAGGATTGTCAAATGGCTTGGAAGCTCCTACATCAGGAGTTCGATGACCCTCTCAGGGTCATAGCGAAGGGTGATCAGGCGGGTTCTGCCTCGCCCCTGCCGGTAGTGAAGGTTGATGAGCCGCATGGAGTCCAGCTTCTTGACGATCTCGTAAAAGCGGGTATACCCGATCGCCGCATCCTCTTTGACCGCGGAAAAGACCTTGCCTGACGCCATTTCCTGCTCCGATATGCTCATTTCGGCAATACGGCGGAGCACCTGCTGTTCCTCCTGCTTCAGCGTCCGGACCGTGAACGTGAGGTGCAGGTACTTTGAAATCTCATAAGCGCGGCATACATCATCCTTTTCGATGAAACGGCGGGCATCATGTTCTGCGTTCAGTGCCGCCCGCTTGATGAGATCGATGCCGACGCGAAGGTCTCCGCTCTTCATGGTCTGCTCTGTCACCAGATCGAGCAGCTCTTCGGAGAGAACCCCCGGATAGAGGCCCTGCAGGACGCGCTCGGCCAGGATGTCACGCGCTTCCGCCTCGCTGTAGGGCGGAAAGTAGATCTCGGTGGGCCGGAAGACCGAGGCCACCCTGGCATCCACCTCTCTCAGGAGATCGACGTTCATGTCGCTGATGACGGTGATGACCCCGATCCTGGTGCCGGGATACGATTCGTGGGCGCGGAGGAGGGTATAGAGCACCCGGTTGATCTCATTTTCGTAGAGCAGGTAATTGGCATCGTCGAGGCAGACGATAAGCACGGTGTTCTCTTTCGCCAGCAGGCGGCCGACGGCGTCGAACACCTGCTTGAACGAGGTGCCCGAAGCGGGAGGGAGGTGGCCGGAGAGTTTCCGGTAGATCTGGGAGAATATGGCGAATTTGGTGTTGTCGATCTGGCAGTTGATGTAGACCGGGATGAGCTTCTTTGTCGTTTCCTCTATTTCGGAAAAGAGTTTGCGTATGCAGGTCGTCTTGCCGGTGCCGGGAAGCCCCCTGCAGATGGTGTTGAGGGGGCGCCCCCCTCGAAGGCCGGGCCGTATCTGGAAGGCGAGCTCCCTCATCTGGGTCTCTCGGTAGTTGAACTGCTCGGGGACATAGTCGATCTCAAAGACCTCTGGATCGCGAAAAAGCGTCTCGTCCCACATCAGCAGATTCTTTTTCATTATACAAATCTCAATAGAGGAGTATTTAAGATTGGCAGCTTTTCACTTCCGCCCCGCGCTCAATCCCTGGCATCCATACACTTTTTGCACAGCGCCTTGCCGATGAAGAGCTGGGAGAGTTGCTCCTGCGCCCGGGAGATGGTCGCACCGCAGATGCTGCAGACAAGTACTTCTTCGCCCTTCGCGGGCGCCTCTTTGGCGGGTGATACCTCGGGCTGGGCGGCGCACTCACAGATCTCCAACAGCTCTTCCGCCATCCCCGGGACGTCGGCGGCAATCCGCTCCCCTGCATGGTTAGAGTTCTCGCCGACACACGCGGCATCGGCAGGGGTATGGTAGAGCGATTCGGTCAGATCGCCCCCTTGGACCGCTTCTATGACCGGCTGCTCGGCAATGAGCACTTCCCTCTCTTTTTCTGCGGAGATCGCCACCTCCTCCTCGACGATCTCAGCCATTTCCAGTTCCCTGCTGATCCCGGGGATGCTGAGCACGCGGCTGCGGTAACTGTCGATCTTTCTGGCTGTCGCCGGATCGCTCCGTCCCATCCCTGCCAGCACATCATCGAGGTAGGCGACCAGGGCCTTCGCATCCTCCGGGGTAGCCACCTCGCCGTCCACCTCAAGGCGGAGATTCTCGTAATTCTCCAGATTGACCGTGATTCCGATACTGAGTGTTTTCTTTGATACCATCGTTTCATCCTCCATTGCTGTAACTATGTGAGCCTCTGTTCTGCTCCAGCATTATTTGCTGTCGTAATCAGTGTTTCTCCACCGCCCATCGCTTCAAGGCATTCCCGCGCGGCGCGTTCCACCTCGCTCATCCCGGTATCTCCGACCGCATAGAGGGCCGGGCCGAACGAGCTCATCCCGGCTCCTGCCGCCCCCGCGTCACGCATTACTCCGAGGAGGTCGTGCACTGCCGGCGGCTGCAGGGCAAGCTCGACCCGTTTGAATCCGAGAGACTGGAGATGATTGATTGCCGTACCGAAGGCGTCAAGGTCGCGCTCAACCAGGGCGGGGAGCATGCGCATGAGAATCTCGTGGGCAAGTGCACGGACTTCTTCGATGGGTACCGGGCAGTATTGCCTGAAGATATCCACCTCCGTTGCAGCGTTTGCGCCTGGGGGGAGGTGCGGGATGGCGAGCAGGATGCGCCAGTCCTCGGGGAAGGACTGTTGTACTATCACCGGTGCGGGCCGCAGCCCCCGGGAGGCTGATGATGGGCTGAAATGCGCCTTTTCTCCCTGTGATCCAAAGGTATGCCCCCCGTCGAGGATGAAACCGCCGCGTTCGAAGGCGGCAGTGCCGATGCCCGAGGTGCCGCCCCGCCCCACGATGCGTGCCAGGGCACCGGCGGGCAGGTGCTGTCCGTGAAGTTCTGCGATGGCGGATGCCGTAGCGAGTGCGAGCTGTGTCCCGCTTCCGAGCCCGACGTGCCGGGGGTAGGTCCGGCGCAGGGTGATGTCGGCGCCTTCGGGGATATGCATCGCTTCATGCATTCTCTCCGCCGCCTTCCGAACCGCATTCCTGCACTCATCATCCCCGCCATGGATCTCGATTCCATCGCCTCTTTTTACCTCGATCATGATTCCAGGGTCTTTCAGAGCAATTCCGACCCCTCCATCGATCCTCCCCAGGGATCCGTTCATATCGATCAGGCCGAGGTGAATGCGCGACGGTGCGGTGACGATGATCTTCTGCTCGTCCTCGAAGAGGTGGTAGGGAAACGTCTCTTCGATGGTGATGAGAGGCAGTTCCCGGTGAATAATCTGGTAGCGCCTGTTCAGGAGCGGTTCATGGCGATAGATGTCAAAGACGGCGCTGAGTGCGGGATCCGCGGTGAGAACCTGTGCGTCCAGGATCTCACGCCGGGCCTCTATCCGGTGGTTCTGCATGATCGTGCCGATCGGCACATCCGCCTTCATCAGGTCGTCCTTGAATTGTTTTGAGAGGCGCGAAATCGGCGTATCAGATACCGCATAAACCAGCACTCCATTGGTTTCTGCATCCCTGAGCTCGACCACCCGATGGTTGATCCGGTCCCCCTCCTCGATAGCGAGCAGATCTGCCGTGGTTTTGTCGGCGTGCACCACTTCCTGCGACCTGGTGACGACGGTGACGGCGTGACCGGTGATGATCTCGAGCAGCCGGGTGACCGAGCCGTCGGTTCCGAGAAGCATTTTGTGAACAGGGGATAGCGTTCCGACCTCTCTTTCGATCTCTTTCATTTTTTCGGCGATGTGCATGGTGCATCAGTCCGGTGTTCCCGTACCAAATTATTAACCAAATAACATTATAATGATAGGGATAGGGAAAAAGAACGGACAGAATGTCCGGCCATTGTATGGCAGATGATGAGAGTTACCCCCACTGACCCGACCGTGATGAAGCAGGGGCCTGATGCCGGCATTCCATGCGTTATGAGAGGAGCATGGAGAGAAACTCTGTCCCCTCCATAGTCCCGAACGACCCCTTCGCAGCCTCTTTTTCAGAATATGATCCGGTCGAGTCGATGCCCTTGCCGAGCACCGCAAAGGGGACCGGATCCGCGGTATGGGTGCGAAGGCGGATGGGGGTGTAGTGGTCGGGGAGCACGGCGATGGTCCCCTCCACCTCCTCGAGGATCATCCCCGTCACGGCATCGAGGCGCTCGATGGCACGTACCTTCTCCTCGATGCTCCCCATGTGGCCGGCCTCGTCGGGGGCCTCGACATGCATGTACACGAATTCGAGCGTCTCCAGTGCTTCGATGGCATAACGAGCCTTTGCCTCGTAATCGGTGTCCAGGAAGCCGGTTGCGCCCGGCACGTCGATCACCTGCATTCCCGCGCAGCGGGCGATCCCGTTGAGGAGGTCGACGGCCGAGATCATCCCCCCCGAGCAGCCATATTTTTCTGCGAAATCGGGGAGTGCGGGTTTCCTCCCACCACTCCACGGCCAGATCATTGTCGCCGGGAGCCCTCCTTCGGCGATGCGGCGGGTGTTGAGGGGGTGGGCATCGAGCACCTCCCTGCTCTCCTCCATGCAGCGGCGAAGCAGTCCCGCGTCGATGCCCTCGGGGAGGAAATCCGCGATCTCCTGGCCGACGATGTCGTGAGGCGGCGTGGTGACCGCGCCCTCGCCCCCGCGCACTACCAGCAGGTTGCGGTAGCTGATCCCCGAAACGAGCGTCACCCCATCCAGCCGCGCATCGAGAGCGCTGATGAGCTCCTCTCCCTCCTCGCTGGAGATATGGCCGGCGGAGAAGTCCTCCATCACGCCATCGCGGACCGTCACCAGGTTGCAGCGGTAGGCGATATCCTCGGGATCGAGGTCAACGCCCATGTTCACCGCTTCCAGGGGCCCTCTTCCGGTGTAGTACTCCCGCGGGTCGTAGCCCAGCACCGAGAGGTTGGCGATATCGCTTCCCGGTTCGAACCCCGCCGGAACGGTCCTCAGAAGGCCGCACCTCCCAGCCCGGGCGATGGTGTCCATATTCGGCGTATCTGCGTATGCAAGGGGGGTTTTTCCGCCCAGCTCTGGCAGAGGCTCATCTGCCATGCCGTCTCCAAGGATTACAATCGCTTTCATGTCATTCCTCCCATTAATGGGATCAGAGCCTGCAGGGTGGTGACGCCGAGCGTGGTGGCCAGTGCGGCGATGACCATGCCCGCGAAGATGGTGGGGAGGGCGTACCTGAACCTGATGCCGAAGACAAACGCTGCGGCGCATGCCGTCCATGCGCCCGTGACGGGAAGGGGCACCGCCACGAAGGGGATCAGGGCGAGCGCGCCCCAGCGCTCGAACCGCTCGCTGTGCCGTCGTGTCCGGTCGAAGAGCCAGGTGAAGAACCGGTTGAAGAACGGGACATGGCAGCTTAAGTAGTCGGACACCGGTTCGAGGAGCACCAGCAGGGCCACCACCGGGATGAGGTTGCCGACAAGACCGAGGGCGAATGCCTCGACCGGAGTAAACCCGAGTGTGTTGATGGCCAGCGGTATCGCGTAGCGCGCCTCGAAGCCGGGCGTTGCGCTCAGCACCAGTACGAGAATCGCGGCACCAGTATCCATGCGTCAAACCGATACGAGAAGCGCACGGACCGCCCGGCGCACGGATTCCGCAGATTCGGTTTCAGGGTTCCACCCGAGAGCTTTCAGCCGTGCGACCGCGAGCTGCATTCTGGGCACGTCGCCGACCCATCCCCGGTCGCCGCCTGTGAACCGGTACTGCACGGGGGTGAGTTCCATCTCCTCGACGATGATGTCGGCGATGGTTTTCACGTCCACCCAGTCCTCGGAGCCGATATTGAATACATTGTAGGCTTCTTTCGCGTGGGTTGCGGCAAAGAGCATGGCCGCGACGCAGGACTGTACGTCGAGATACGATTTGGTCTGCCGTCCGTCGCCGAGAATTTCGAGCTCTCCGGGATTCGCCCGCAATTTGTGCACAAAGTCCCAGATGACCCCGTGGTTGCTCCGTTCCCCGATGATGTTGGCGAACCGGAATACCCACGCCCGCATGGCAAACGAGGCGCAGTAGGCGGAGATGAGTGCCTCTCCCGCCAGCTTGCTCGCCCCGTAGATCGAGATGGGTTCCATGGGCGCGTAGGTTTCCGGGGTAGGGATGACCGATGCCTCCCCGTAGACCGTGGAGGTCGAGGTGAAGACGATCTCCGGGACGTCCTGCGCCCGCATCGCCTCCAGCACCCGCTCGGTCGCCACTACGTTGTTGGCAAACATCATGGCCGGCGTGCGGACGCTCCCCCTGACATCGGGGTCTGCGGCGAGATGGTAGATCCGGTCTGCCCCCTTCAGCTGCTCCTGCCAGCCGTCGTCGAGGAGATCAGCCTTGAGAAACCGTATCCTCTCCTCCTCGAGGTGTCCTGCGAGGTTCGCCTCGTCACCCGACGCGAGGTTATCGATGACGAGCACCTCGTCGCCCCCGCCGACGAGCGCATCCACGAGATGGGATCCGATGAATCCGGCGCCCCCGGTCACGATATCGAACATCATACACTAATATGCGTTCCATGCAAAAGGATTACTGTTATGTACATAGGGATCGATCACGGGACGACCGCCATGCGGTTTGCGGGGCAGGAAGCTGTGTTCAAACTGTCGAGAACGGATGCCCGTGATTTTCGCTACCAGGACTTAGAAACCCTCTGTCCACTGGACGAGATCGAGGGAATCGCGGTCTGCTACTCCATGGGGGATGCCATCGCCGCGATCACCGATATCCGGAAGGTAGCAAACCGGGGCGTGATCACCCGCGAAGGGGCGGGCGAGCACATCGGCGGCGGCACCCGTGTCTTTGACGAGATCGCAAAAAGCGATCTACCCGCCGTGGTCATCCCCGGGCTGCACCGGGGCTCTCCGACCGATGCACGGTTCAAGGCCTATTCGCACCAGGCGAGCCCGGAAAAGATCGGCATCGCCTACGAGGTCTTTTCCGCCCTGGGGGGCGACGTGGTCGTTTCGGATGTGAGCTCCAACACGGTGACGCTGCTCATCAAGGAAGGGAAGATCCGCGGCGCCCTCGATGCCTGCATCTTCGCACCCGGCACGCAGCACGGTGCGCTCGATGTGGCTGCCATACGGCGGATCGATTGGGGTGAGGAGACCGCAAACGAGGCCTTCCTCCATGCCGGCGTGAACCACACCATGCCCGAAGCAGACAAGGAGCGAACGCTTGCCCTCTTTGCAGCGATGGAGATTGCCGCCCTCTCCGTGCTCAACCCGGAGGCAAAACTCGCCCTCGCCGGATCCTGCGGACCGTACATTGCCGCGGAGGTGGAAACGCTGCTAAAGAGGCCTTTGCATGTGTTCGATGAGTGGTGTGCGGCACGGGGATTGGTCAAAATCGCCCGGGATGTGTTCGGCGGAGCTCGAACGATCCTCGGACTCGATGTCGATATCTGACCCTCGATCGCCGCATTGCCGGTGCCGGTTCTGCAGGTGCCGCATCACCCGTTCATGATTCATCCAGACGGGAACCATCTGCAATTGGTTGAATGGGAGCATCCCGATCGCGTGCGCCTGGCACCCCCTGATGCATCACTCCCCGCGGTGATGGTTGTACACCTGGAAAAACTAAAAATGAGGCTTATTTTTTGAAAATAATTAATTAATACCACATTCGTGGGCCGGCAGCAGAGAATTTATATCTATTAATCATGTAAAATTATACGGGGATTTTTTTGAGAGAGCTACGTATCCATGGACGAGGTGGACAGGGCTCTGTCACTGCTGCCGAACTGATAGCGGTCGCTGCATTTAAAAGCGGCGTATTTTCGCAGGCATTTCCCGCTTTTGGCGTGGAGAGGCGGGGTGCTCCGGTTCAGGCATTCGTGCGGTTCAGTGACAGCAAGATTCGCCTCAGGAGTCAGGTCTACGAGCCTGACTATATCATTGTGCAGGACAGTAGCCTGATCAAGGACGTCGATGTCTTTGCAGGCCTCACAGAAGGCAGCGTTGCGATAATCAATACCGAAAAGGGCGCAGACGCGTTTGACGTGCCCGCGGGAGTTCGGGTGATCACCCTCGATGCGACCCGTATCGCGCTCGAAGTGCTGGGCCTTCCCATCACCAATACCTCGCTGATGGGTGCATTTGCCGCGGCAACCGGCGAGATACAGTTCCCCGCACTCGCTGAAGCCCTTGGCGAGCGCTTCACCGGAGCCCTCGCCGAGAAGAACATTGAGGCGGCACGCCGTGCATTTGCCGCAGTCGGAGGGGAAACCTGATGGCACTCAATGTTGGATGTGCCGCACGACCCGGCAGGGCACGCGACAACAAAACCGGTTCATGGCGGGTGTTCCGGCCGGTACTGGACGCCGAAAAGTGTAAGAAGTGCGGGCTCTGCCTGCTCATCTGTCCTGAGGGCTGTATCAGTGAGGATGACGAGTACCCTCGGGTGGACTACGAGTACTGCAAGGGCTGCGGGCTGTGCGCCGAGGAGTGCCCCGCGGAGGCGATTGAGATGGAACAGGAGGAAAAATAGATGATGGAAATCATGGAAGGATCCCACGCGGTTGCCGAAGCCGTCAAACGATGCCGGCCTGAGGTCGTATCCGCCTATCCCATCACCCCGCAGACGCATATCGTGGAGCGGCTTGCCGAGTTTGTCGCCGATGGTGAGATGGAAAGCGATTACCTCACCGTGGATAGTGAATTTTCCGCCCTCTCCGCGTGCGTGGGGGCATCGGCGGCGGGATCAAGGGTCTACTCCTCCACCTCCTCGCAGGGGCTCATCCTTATGGCCGAAGTCTGCTTCAACGCCTCCGGTATGCGCCTGCCCATCGTGATGTCGATTGCCAACCGGGCGCTGGGCGCACCGCTTTCCATCTGGAACGACCAGCAGGATTCCATTGCCCTGCGTGATTCCGGCTGGTTCCAGCTGTATGCCGAGGATGTGCAGGAGCTCGTCGACTATCACTTCCTCTCCTTCCGGGTTGCCGAGGACCACAACATCCTCCTTCCTGCGTTTGTCTGCTTCGACGGCTTCATCCTCTCCCACACCTACGAACCCGTCGACATCCCCGATCAGGAGGAGGTCGATGCCTACCTGCCCCCCTTCAACCCCTACCAGAAGCTCGATGCCACAGATCCCATCAGTATGGGCATGTACGCCACGCCCGACTACTACATGGAGTTCAGGTACGAGCTCGACCGGGCGATGGAGCGGGCTTCCCGGGCCATCAAGGATGCAGGACAGGCCTTCGGCGAGCAGTTCGGCAGGAGTTACGGATCGCTGGTCGAGGAATACCGTATGGACGATGCAGATACGGCGCTCGTGGCTCTGGGATCCATCTGCGGCACGGTGAAGGATGCGGTGGACGAGATGCGTGATGCGGGACGCAAGGTGGGGCTCCTGAAACTGCGGAGTTTCCGCCCCTTCCCGAAGGAAGAGGTGGCGAAAGCACTCGACGGAGTCTCGCAGGTGGCGGTGCTCGAAAAGAACATCTCCCCCGGATCGGCCATGAAAGGCGCCGTCGGCCTCGAGGTCAAAGATGCGCTCTGGAAAACGGGGATCGATGTCTACTCCTACGTCATCGGCCTCGGCGGCAGGGACGTGCGGAAAAAGGACATTGCCGCGGTTGTCGATCTGGCCGAACGGGGCAGGGGCGACATGTTCTACGGACTGCGCGAGGAGCTGATCTGAATGGTTGACACATCACTCGAACTCTTTGGTTGCGGGCACCGTGCGTGCGGTGGCTGCGGGCCGGCGCTCGCCGCGCGCCTCATCCTCAAGGGCGCCGGGGAGAACTCCATCGTTGCGGCCTCGACGGGGTGCATGGAGGTATTCTCCACTCCCTACCCGGAAACGGCATGGCAGGTGCCCTGGATCCACTCGCTCTTTGAAAACGCCTCGGCGGTTGCCTCAGGGATAGAAGCGTCGCTCAAACGCCAGGGCCGCTCGGAACACGTGCTCTGCATCTGCGGCGACGGTGCGACCTTCGACATCGGCATGCTCTGCATCAGCGGTGCGTTCGAGCGCGGCCACGATATCACCTACATCTGCTACGACAACGAGGCGTACATGAACACCGGCGTGCAGCGTTCGGGCGCCACGCCCTACGATGCCAGCACCACCACGAGCCCTGCGGGAAAGGAGTCCTTCGGGAACAAACGCCCTAAAAAGGACATGCCGCAGATCCTCGTTGCCCACGGTGCACCTTATGTGGCCACAGCATCCGTTGCCTACCCCAACGATCTCATGCAGAAGGTGGAGCGCGCTGTCAACACCCCGGGCCCCTGTTACCTCCAGATTCACGCCCCCTGCAGCACAGGCTGGGGTTTTGAAGGTGGAAAAACCATGGAGATCGGCAAACTCGCCATCCAGACGGGGTTATGGGTGAACTTCGAGATGGTTGACGGCGAGATCGCCAAGGCCAAAAAAGTGGTACGCAAACCGGTCGACGAGTACCTGATGGCGCAGAAACGGTTCCGCCACCTTTTCAAGCCGGCTCGCAATGAAGAGGAGATCGCCAAGATCCAGGCGATCGCCGATGCGAACGCGGCAAAGTACGGCATCGACATCAAGCCGAAAGAATAGCGGCCACCCCACTTTCTTTTTTTAGATTCGGCCCCGGTTCAGCCCGGAGTATCCGGTCTCCCTGCAGTTATTCGTTCAGGCCTGTGCACGGGGTCTTCCGGGCGAAAAGAAATCGTGAATGGTGTGTCCTCTCATCACCGCTCCCTCTGCCGGAGGAAGACATAGGGGAGGATGAAGATGGCGCAGAGGATGATCCAGAAGCTGCCAAAGATCAGGAGGGCATGCTCCCGCAGGCCATCATAGAACCGGACCTCGATGAATCTCGTGTCCTCCCACGAGACGATGACGGCATCCTCCGCCTCATTCACCTCGCCTCCGGGGCTGATGACCCCGAGGAAGGGGTTGCGCACGTCAAAGCCTGCGGGGAGCACCACGTCCACCATGTAGGGCTGATCGAACTCCGCCTGCATGCTGTCATCCCGGATAAACCCCCGGTAGGTGATGGTGTAGTTCCCCTCGGGAAAGGTAATGCGCCCGGATCCTGCATCCTCGAACGTTACCTCCCCTTCCGGGCCGAGGACCCGGACCGCATCGACATTCTGGGGAACGCGTTCGCCGAGCAGCCCCCGCTCGATGAACGCATATTCGTCTGCGTCCTCGACCTCGATCGAGGCATTATACGCCGCGCCGTCGGCGGCGACCGTGAACGTCGCGTTCAGGGCAGCCGCCGGGATGCACCCGATCAGGAGTACAAGACAGAGAGCAGCGATTCCTGCGTGGCATCGATTTCGATGGGAGGTTCGCATTGCTTCACCACGGTCTCCGGGTCTTTGAGCAGGTGTCCGGTCACCACACAGACGATCCTCTCGCTGCGGTCGATGACGCCGGCTTCTGCCAGTTTCTTCACGCCCGCAACCGACGCCGCGGACGCAGGCTCCACCCCGATCCCCTCTTTTCGGGCGAGGTCCCGCTGCATGGCCAGGATCTCTTCGTCGGTCACCGAGGCGGCGGTCCCGCCGGTCTGCCTGATCGCGGCCAGCGCCTTTTCCGCATTCACGGGTGCGCCAATCCTGATTGCAGTGGCGATCGTCTCCGGATCGGCACAGGGGACGACCTCGGGGAAGTTCTGCTCGACGGCGTCCACCACCGGGCGCGATCCCGCCGCCTGGATGCCGGTCATCATAGGCAGGTCCTCGATGAACCCCAGGTGCCGGAGTTCACGAAGCCCCTTGTGGACCGCCGAGATATTGCCTGCGTTGCCGACGGGCAGGACCATCCGGTCAGGAACGCCGCCGAGCTGGTCGATCGTCTCCAGGCCGATGGTTTTCTGGCCCTCAAGCCGGTAGGGGTTGACCGAGTTGAGCAGGTAGAGGCCGTGTGAGAGGCAGAGGGAGTACACCATCTCCAGCGCTTTGTCGAAATTGTCCCGGATGGCGATGACCTTTGCCCCATGCATCAGCGCCTGCGCCACCTTGCCGAGGGCGACCTTCCCTGCCGGGAGGATGACGACGGCCGGGATGCCCCCTTTTGCGGCGTAAGCGGCAAGGCTTGCGGAGGTGTTGCCGGTGCTCGCGCAGGCGACGCTCTTCATGCCCAGCTGCATGGCCATGCTCACCCCCACGGTCATGCCGCGGTCCTTGAATGACCCGGTGGGGTTCATGCCCTCATGCTTTGCGTAGAGCTCAGGCAAGCCCAGTTCCTCCCCGATCCTTTTCAGGTGGTAGAGTGGCGTCCCCCCCTCCTGGAGGGAGACCGGCTCGCCGGAAACCGGGAGCAGTTCCCTGTACCGCCACACGCTCAGGGGGCGGCGCATCCATGCTGCCCGGTCGATTGCAATCGAATCCAGGTCATATTCGACACAGAGCAGGTGATCGCACCGTGTACACCGGTATAGTATCTCCTCTGGAGCGTATTCGGCACCGCAATTCACGCAGACGATACGGTACATGGTAAGTACCTTGATGCTGGTAATACGTAATAATAGCGGACGCGGAACCTCAAAACCGCCCTGATATCCTTGTGCCGGTGCCGGTTGTCTATGCCCTGGCTTAATGGATGCGGACACCCGCAGAGACGAGGAAGAGTGCCCAGACGCCCGCCGCGAGCAATCCGGACAACATTTTCACGGTGGTTTCGGGGACCAGCAGCAGCGGTTCGGCGATGAGGCAGATGAAGGTCGAAGCGCCCAGTACAGCGCCCAGCAGTTCAGGCCGCTTCTCAAGGCGGCTGCCGGGGGATACCGTGCCCCATAGTTTGCGCCTGCTGAAGGGGAGCAGCCAGGCGATGCCGCTACGGGTGGTGGAATCGGCCAGGAGGTGCAGGAAACACCCTGCAAAGAACGCCGCTCCGAAGACGGCCAGGGGGATGGGATCGGGATCCCCGAAGATCGATGCGGTCAGCCAGATGTAGACGGTGAGGGTGACCGTGGTCAGGCTGATGCCGGGAAGGGAATGCAGCACGCCCCGGTGGTGGGGGCGGACCTTGCCGATGCTCGCCACCAGCAGGATGGCGGAGAGGGGAAAATAAATGAAATAACGGATGAATGTGCCGATTACCGGGAGAATGGGGGCGGTATGCCGTTTGAGCCGCCGGAAATACCCTTTCCTGCTCCTCAATCCGTGCATGATGGCTGCATCGGGTGAATCCGCATCCGGAGCGAGAGAACCGAGAAATATGCCTCCAAAGGCGATGAGGACAAGTTCGGGGGCGAGTGTCTCCATCCACGGAGCGAGGGCGAGTCCCGCACTCAGGATGCCGATCAGCGCATGCTGTTCTCCCCGCATTGTCTGAATTACACGTATCTTCGCAGCTTCATGTAAAGGTCATCCCTGCGGTCCGAATGTAACGGGATGTTGGCCCGCGCCTCGCGGACATGGGCGGTGGAGAGATCGGCGAAGAGGAGTTCCTCTCCGTCCTTCGCGTGTGCGAGCACCTCTCCTGCCGGGCCTGCGACCATGGAATGCCCGCAGTACCGGTCGACCGGGGTGGTACCGATCGTATTGATCCCGGCAATGAAATACTGGTTCTCGAGTGCCCGTGCCCGGATGAAGAGCTCCCAGTGCTCCACCCGCCGGCACGGCCACGCGGCGGGTACGATGAGGCATTCCGCCCCTGCGGCGGCATAGAGGGAAAAGAGATCAGGAAACCGCAGGTCGTAGCAGAGGGCGATGCCAAAGGTCATGCCCTCGAGGGAAAAGATCCCGAGATTGTCGCCGGCGGAAAACTGCTCGTGTTCCCCTGCAGGGGAGAAAAGGTGGACTTTTGCGTAAGCAGCCAGGATCTCGCCCCGGGGCCCTATGGCCACTGCGGTGTTGCGGGGAAGGGGGTCGTGGTGTTCACGGAAGCCTGCCACGACGGCGATGGCATTGCGGCGGGCGAGATCGCGCAACGCGCTCACCGTCGGGCCCTCGAGATCCTCGATCCTGAACCGTGCGAAGGGATCCCAGCCGATGGGGAACTGCTCGGGGAATGCAATGAGAGCTGTACCCTGCACTGCCGCGGTTTCGATCGCTTCTGCCGCATGCTCCAGTGTCTCGGCCGGTTTTCCCCAGATGCAGGCCATCTGGGCGGCGCAGATGCGAATGGTCATGCCCGTTTTTATTCCTCCGCAACCAGCGTGTAGATCATGAGGCCAATCCCGGTGACCACGAACACTGTGGCAGCCACGAGAAAAAATCCGGAATACGGCACGGCAAACCCAAGTATTTGGGCCCCGATGACGAGGCCGATGAGAATCAGGCTTGCTGCAACCATCACCTCACCGGAGAATGACAGCGTATCAGACATTGTTATGCTCCAATCAAGAGGGGAAATGCCGAGGAGAGTCCGTTGAGGACGAACTGCACGGCGATGGCCATCAACAGGATACCCATCAGGCGGTTGATGACCCGGTATTCACGCTGGCCAATACGGGCAACGATGGTGTCCGCATTCACCAGCAGCAGGTAGGTGATGAGGATCGTGACCGCCACCGCGGCGATCACCACCCCCATGGTGGGGATCGAGTGGGTCAACGCCTCGTTGGAGAGCACCACCACGGTGGTGATCGCTCCGGGCCCTGCGATCATGGGGATTGCCATCGGCATGATCGCTACATCGGATGCTTCGATACTCTCATATTTTTCAGTCGCGGTCATCTTGGTCCTCGAATGCTTCGCATAGACCATCTCCATGGCGATGCCGAAGAGCAGGATGCCCCCGGCGATCCTGAAAGCCTCGAGGGTGATGCCGAAGAGCGTCAGAATCCAGGTTCCGGCGAGGACAAAGACCAGAAGGACGAGGAGTGCGATCCTGCACGACTCTTTGGCGACCGTGATCTTCGCGGGGTACTCCATATCTTCGGTCAGTGCCACGTAGATCAGCGTGGCTCCGAGAGGATTGACGAGAATAAACACCGAAGAGAAGCTGAGCAGCGCAAAACTCAGGAGTTCTCCCACCATGTTTCTAGGTGGTCGCTTTTTGCGCTTAATATTGTTCCGAAACTGTGCAGGACCGGGTGGGGTTCACCCGGACTTGCTCACTCGTAGAGAAGCGATTCGTCGATGCGGGTGTATTCGACCAGTTCCTGCGAAGAGAAATGGATGCCGATCTCTCGCATGGCGCTCTCGGGCGAATCGGACCCGTGGATCACGTTTCTGCCGATGTCGAGCGCCAGATCCCCGCGGATGGTCCCCGGTGCCGCTTCTGTCGGGTTGGTTGCCCCGATCAGGGTGCGGGCGATGCCGACCACACCGTATCCTTCCCATACCATGAGCATGCAGGGCCCGCTCATGATGTAGCGCTTCAGGCCGGGGAAGAACGGTTTTTCCAGGTGCTCTTTGTACTGCTCACCGACCCTGTTCTCGGGCAGGAGTTCCAGTTTTGCAGCCACCAGTTTGAGGCCTTTTCTCTCCATGCGGGAGATGATATCGCCGACGAGGCCGCGGGCCACGCCGTCCGGCTTGACCATCACAAATGTCCGGTCCATTCAGTTTTCACTCCTTGCCGAGGGCCTTTCTGCCGGCCTTCGTCCAGACCACGCGCCGGGGGACACGCCCCAACCGATAGTTGTTCTGGCATTTGGAGCTGCAGAAATAGAATATCGTGCCGTCTTTGCGAACGTACATCTTCCCTGTGCCGGATTCGATCTTCTCTCCGCAGAAGCTGCAGGCATGTGTAGTTACCATATGATCCACCTCACCGTCTTGAGAGTTTCTTGGCCTCTCGCTCTGTTTCCAGGAGCATGAGGACGTCCCCCTCGCGAATGGGGCCGACGGTATTGCGGGTGATGATGCGGCCCTTGTTGCTCCCTTCGAGGATGCGGCATTTCACCTGCATTGCCTCTCCGTGCATACCGGTGCTGCCGATCACCTCGATGACTTCAGCGGGCGTTCCTTCTGCCATGGTTCATTCATCCCTTGAGTTCGGTGATCTGCTTGACCACTTCGTCGATGAGATCTTTTGCCTTTCCGGGTTTGACGATGGCTGCAGCAGCGGATCCGACATCAAGACCGCTCGCCGCACCGATGTCGCTCTGCTTGTTGATGATCACGTATGCTGCCTGCTTCTCGTCGCAGAGGGGCGGAAGGTGCATCACAATCTCCTCGGGCTCCACATCAGCGCCGACGAGGACGAGCTGGGCGATTCCCCGTTCGACGGCTTTGGTTGCTTCGTTGGAACCTTTCTTGATTTTGCCTGTATCTCTGGCAATTTCGAGTGCCTCAAGTGCCTTGTTCTGGAGTTCATCCGGCACTTCAAATTTTACGTAGACCTTTGACATAACTCACCTCATTCAGGAGTAGCGTCTCCCTCATCACTCATCAGTCAGTGATTGATGTAGCCATATTAGTTCTTCAGGCGGACGGATAAAGGTTTGTGAATCGGGCAAAATCCGCCGCCTGAAAGCTCATGCGATGTCCCCAGCTTCGGCCGGCAGGCAATAGATCTGCACTCCTCCGGCGTCATATACCACTTCGAGTGCATTCTTGGGAATTGCCACCTCGTAACGCTCCCGCTCGGCCCGTCCCACGTAGAGATGGGTCGCCCCGTACTTTTCCATGAGGGTGACGGTCTTTGCCGGCTGTTCGTAGATTGCCCGCACATCGGCCATCCGTGCACTGACATTTCCCTCGCCTCCCCGCCACATCTGTTCATGGAACGGCATCCCGATCACCGTGGGGATCCCTGTACACGAGGATACGCGGGAGTAGTAGGAATAGTCCCCCCCTTCTGCCTCCACAATGGTGATGTCGCCCTCAAGAGTGCGCAAAAATGCAATTGCCGCCGCGTCCCCGGGACACTCCCCCTCAAGATAGGCGAGACCGTCGAGCGTCATGCCCCCGCGCCCGTAGCTCAGGTCGGGGAGGGTGAACGGCAGGATGAGGATGATCACCACTGCCGCAGCGAGCGCCGGCCAGTACCGCCCGCTCCGGAGGTCCCGAGATATCCCGCGGTGTTCGGCCCACCTCCCGATGAAGGCGAATGCGGCGGTCCCCATCATCATCCAGGCCACCATGGAGAGCTTGAAGACGGTGTTCATCCGGTAGTAGGTCTCTCCCATGTTGTCCTCCAGATAGAGGATTTCGATGAGGACAAGAATGACCAGGCCCAGGATTGCGAACACCTCCCGGGGGAGGAAGCGCCGCCGTGCGAGGAGATATACAAGCGGAATGGTGGCGATGGCCGCGGCATGGTAGCCTGCCAGAAGGAAGGGGAGGGCGCTGGCGAGCAGGTACGGTTTTGTGCGCACATCATCGATGCAGACTGCGTAGAAGACCAGGAGGAAGAACCCGTAAACGAGCAGAAACGCGAGTGGGTCGGAGGGAGAGGCCACAATCCCGATCCCGCCGATCCCCTGGCTGTCCAGCTGCAGGTAGTAGGGGAGGTAAAGGGCCACCGCGCACGCCGGCACCCCGAAGAGAAAGGCGAGTGCGGAGCGGTCCGCAGGGTCCCGGCTTCTCGACTGCCACCAGAGGTATGTGCCGAAGAGCAGGGTTACGGGTGCATAGATGAGCACATCCCATGCATTGATGAGCGGCATGGACCCCAAGCTGAGTGCCGCGCAACCGCAGACCATTGCTTTTCCGCGCACCGAAAGCCGCGTCCACGAGGTCGCCGCGACGGTAAGGATCAAGAGGAAGAACGCCTGGTTGAAGAGGGCGATGACATGGGCGTGCGGATCGCCCCACAGCATGGAGAAGAGCGGGAACTCCGTGATGGTGTTGGTGATGGTTCGGGTGCTCTCCCACAGAACAGTGCTCATAGAATCTCCGGCAAGTGCGTGGACCACAAACGAGGGGTTCACGGCGAACAGGGTGAGCACAGGGAGCCAGAAGAACCGCCTGCAGAGGATATGGCCCGCAGCGGCGAGGCTCACTGCGGCGAGGGCGAGCACTGTCGGGAGCACCAGGTTGAATGCCACCGGCGAGGGCACGCCGCTGGCCAGGCCCAGTGCCCCCATCATCCAGTGGCCGAGGTAGTAGTAGACATTCAGCGATCCGCCTGCAAACCAGGGATCGAGCGGCGGAATTGTCGGTGAACGCATGATTGAAGCCAGGAAGGTGTGGTCCATGAACTTCTCCGCGAACGAGATGGACGGGTTTATGAAACGCACTTCCAGCAGAAACAGGAAGCAGACTGCAAAGATTGCATCCCATTTCAGGTTGTGCAGCACCTCTTCCCGTGAGTACCGTTTCGTTACCGCATGGTAGCCGAGCAGCAGGACAAACGGCAGGAGGGCCAGGTGCACGGGGAGATGGGCGAACCCCAGGTACCATGATGCGAGGGTGAAGAGAAGGACCGATGCGGGATACGCCGCAGGATACGCGAGATCCCCAAACCCCCTGCGAAGTTGAGGCCAGAGCGCCATCTGCAGCAGTTTGAGGACGGCGATCCAGCTGACGATGAGGATCAGCGTTGCGTCAGGGCTCATCGAGTTCCTCTCTGGTGATCGACCGGGTAGCCACGGCCTCGATCAGGTGCAGGGACCAGTCCCCGAAGAGGTAGATGGATGCAACCCCTCCCGCAAGGGTCACCAGGTTCTTGATCAGGTGATCGGTGACCGCGATGAGCGTTGCACTGACCGGTGCGACGCCGGCGAGCTCGAAGGTAAGGGCGAGGGAGAGTTCATAGGTGCCCACGCCTCCCGGGGTGATGGGGACGGCCTTGACCAGGTTGCCGATCACGATGGCGAGGACGACGACCATGATGGGGATCGTCTCCGAAAACATCAGGGCCACCACGTAGCAGACGGCCACGTCGAGCAGCCAGATGACGATGGACGAGACCCCGAGCACCAGAAACGCCCTCGGGTGGAGCGATGCCTGCCTGATCTCGTCGAAGAGGTTGAGGAGCATGGCGAGATAGCGGTTGTGGGACGACAGGTTGCCCGAATAGAGCATGAAGCCCACGAACACCGCGCCGCCGACGAGGGGGACGGCGATGATCGTGACAAACCAGTCGGGGACGTTGAGCATGGCCGGCAGTGCGATCAGCCCGAGCACGGCCACCATGGTGATATCGAAGACGCGTTCCACCACCAGCGACGAGAGCCCCCGTGAATAGGTGGTCTCTTTTTCATGCTTGAGGATCACCATCCGCACCAGGTCGCCCAGCCGCGCCGGGACGATGAGGTTGGCTGTCTGGGAGACGAAGATGCAGGCGGTGGAAAACCACGTCCCGACGGCCACCTCGAGGCCCTGGAGGATATACTGGTACCGGCCTCCGCGGATCACCCATGCCGCGAGGCAGATGACCACGGCTGCTGCCAGAAAGATGAATTCGGCATTTTCCAGTGCCACCAGCAGGTCGCTCCAGACCCTCGCCAGCATGAAGACGATGATGGCCGCGGCGATGAGAGTGGGGATGACCACCGCACTAACTTTTTTCCACATGGAGCTGCCACCAGAGCCGGAAGATGTCTGATCCCATCTCCCAGACGTCGCGCGATTTCACCGTCGTCCCCTGCCCCGGCCTCCAGCGGACCGGGAATTCGCAGATTGTGTATCCCGCCCTCTGCGCCCGCACCAGCACCTCCGTGTCCCAGAACCAGTGTTCGGCCTGGACGTTCGGAAGAAGCGTCATCAGGCTTTGTTTTCGGAATCCCTTGAACCCGCACTGGTGGTCGCGGAGCCTGCTTCCCAGCACCAGCCTCACCAGCGTGTTGTAGCCCCTGCTGGCGATATCGCGTTCCGCGGTCCGCGCCACATCCGATCCCTCCATGAGGCGCGACCCGGTGGAGGCGTCCGCTCCTTCGCGGATAGCATCGATGAGTTCGGGCAGGTGCCGCATATCGGTGGCGAGATCGACATCGTAGTAGCAGACGATCTCCCCGTGCGCCGATGAAAAAGCCCTGTTGAGCGCCTTGCCCCGTCCCAGGCGTTCGTCACTGTGAAACAGGCGTACGCGGGGATCGCGGGTCTCCCATTCCCGCACGAGTTCCGGGCTCCCGTCGGTGCTCCCGTCCTCCGCAATGATCAGCTCGAAGCGATCCGTGGTCTCTCCGAGCACTTCAAGAGATGCCGGGATCGCCCGTTCCAGTGCGTTGCGGTCGTTGAAGACGGGAATCACCGCACTCACTTCAATGTGGTTCATGTGATCTTCCCCAGAACTTCCTGAGCCACAGCCCTGCCGGCGATGATCGATCCCTCCATACTCCGTTCCGGATAGTTGGGGGCGGAGAACATTCCTGCAAGATAGAGCCCGCCCTTCACATAAGGCTGTATCAGGTGGCGGTATCCTGTGGTGTACACCGGTCCTGCCGCATCTTCGATTGCCATTCGGTGCCAGTGGATATCTGTGTTTGCCACGCCGAACCGGGTGCGGAAATCGGCAAGCATCCGCGCTTCCAGGTTTTCGGGGACCGATCCCCGGTAGTAGGAGGCGAGGTACACGATCTGCTCGCCGTAGCGCCCGTCGGTCACGAAGTTGGTATGGCCGATCACCGCCCCGTAGGGGGCATCGCCCTTCATGTTCACCCAGTAGATCCCGTCCGTGACCTCCCGTTCAAGGCCGAGGATCATGCAGGCGGCGCCCTGGTAGGGTACGGGGGGGAGCTCCGGCCCCCCCATTGCCTGCAGTGTCGCCGGGGATACCGTGGAGATCACCGCGTCATACGGGGTGCCGTTGACCTGCCACCCGCGGTCTGTCCGCTCGAGTGCGGTCGCACCGGTCTCGCGGCGGATGGCGCAGCCTCGGGCCTGGAGGTGTGCTTCGAGGCGGTCGATGAGCAGTTGAAAACCGCCGTTCAGGTAGCCGAGCCGCTCCCCTTCCACCCCGCGATTCGAGCGGATGGAAACCCTGCTCATCAGCCATGCAGCCGAGACCTGGTCGTGCATGTCCCCGAATTTGCTGCGGAGGAGGGGTTCGAAGAATGATGCATAGGCATGCTCCCCGCACCACCGGATCACGAAGTCCCGTGCAGGGATATCATCGAGGGTTTCAGCATCGACGTTCCTTGAACCCACTACGAGCAGGCCGAGACGGATTTTATCGATCAGGGTGAGGTGCGGGTAGCGGAGAATTTCGACCGGCGTGGTGAGGGGGTGGATGGTGCCGTCCACGTAGTAGCCGGTCGATCCCTTCAGCCATTCCAGCCGGTCGTTGATGCCGAGTTCCTCCAGAAGCTGGAAAAGATTTTTGTCACTGGAGAAACAATGATGGTAGAATTTTTCGATGGTGGTTTTCGGACCCAGAGCGTAGGAGGAGAGGCATCCGCCGAGCTCAGGAGATCTCTCGAGGATTTCCACATCGGCAGTGTCAGACAGGTGATATGCCGCCGCAAGTCCGGTCAATCCACTGCCAATTATGCATAATTTCATTCTCTATAAATATCGATATTCTGCGCATAAGAAAGTTTTTGACTCTATGAATTCCAATATTTTTAAGGACAATAAATACCGATACTCTAATTATCCACTGGATGGTGTTGTCGATGAGAGTGTTTTTCATAGGTTTTGGGCAAGCGGGGGGTAAAATCGTCGATATGTTTATTGAACAGGATCGGCGAAGCGGGACTCAAAATTTTCGCGGAATTGCGGTAAATACAGCCCGCACCGACCTGATGGGTCTCAAACATATTGAGTTAAAAGACCGGATCCTGATCGGCCAGACCGTGGTCAAGGGCCACGGGGTGGGAACCGACAACGTCATGGGTGCAAAGATCACTGCCGACGAGATTGACAGCATCATCAATGCCATCGATACACGCGGCACCCACGACGTCGATGCCTTTGTGATCATTGCCGGTCTTGGCGGGGGTACCGGTTCGGGGGGGTCTCCCGTGCTCACCCGCCACCTGAAACGCATCTACCGTGAGCCCGTCTATGCCCTCGGCATCATTCCCGCGCCCGAGGAAGGACGGCTCTATTCGTACAACGCAGCGAGGAGCCTGAGTACGCTTGTCAACGAGGCAGATAACACCTTCATCTTCGACAACAGCGCCTGGAAAAATGAGGGGGAGAGCGTCCGTTCCGCATACGAGCGCCTCAACGACGAAATCGTCCGCAGGTTCGGGGTCCTGTTCCGTGCGGGCGAGGTCGGAAAGAGCGGTGTGGGGGAAATGGTTGTCGACTCCAGCGAAATCATCAACACCCTCCGGGGAGGCGGCATCACCTCGATCGGGTATGCCACCAGCGATGTGATCAGTCCTCGCACCAAGCAGAAACAGGGCTTCTTCGGGGGCCTGAAGGGCTCCTTGAAGAAGAAGGAGGGCGCCGAAGAGGTGCTGATCGGCGAGGACAAATCGGCAAAGATCATCGCCCTCGTACGCAGGGCGATGCTCGGGCGTCTCACCCTGCCCTGTGATTACAGCACTGCCGAGCGGGCACTCGTGCTGATGGCCGGCCCGGCCGAAGAGATGGACCGCAAAGGCGTGGAGAAGTCCAAGAGCTGGGTGGAGGAGAACATCGTGGGCGTGGAGGTCCGCGGCGGTGATTATCCGCTCGATAGCACCAAGGTCGCGGCAGTGGTGGTTCTGGCAACCGTTGGTGATGCTCCCCGCATCAGGGAGCTCCTGGAAATCGCCAAGGAAACCAAGGAAGATGTCATTAAATCAAAAGAAAGGCGCTCAAGCATGTTCGATGAGGGCATTGAGCCATTATTTGACTGAGGTGGTGTATGAAATCAGCGATTAACCTTATAATCTGTCTATTTTTGGGATTGTGCCTGGTTCAGGCCGTATCGGCTGCAGACTATGATGTCGAGAAGATCGAGATCACTCCTTCTACAGGGGACATTGTGGCAGGAGACGCGGTGACGGTGCATGCCATCATCCAGGTATCAAAGGAAGACGATCCCTTTCCAACTGATGATTCACTCGAGCTGACCACCGAACTGTCCGAACCCAGGTGGGAGTATTACTACACGATCGGCACCGTCGATCAGCAACCCCAGCCGGTAAAGAACAGCATGAGGGCAATTTTGCCCGGATGGGAGCTGTCCTATCCCAATGACGTGACCGTGGATGTGATGCTCACCGGAAAAGCTCCGCAGAGGAGCAGCACCGAGGAAGCCGATGTGTTCAAGGTCCAGCAGCTCGACGACGACAGGGATCCGATTAAAAACAGCGAGTATGTTAAAACCATCACCATCGTAAACACCGAGGACAAGACGACCGCCATCCAGGTTCGTGAGACGGAACTCGGCGCGCTGCGGACCGCAATCGACAACAAGGCTGCCGAAGGGGTGGATACGTCGAAGGCAGAGGCGAAGTACGACGAGGCTGAAGCGGCCATCAATTCCGCACGGACCTCCTCCTACACCACTGCCCAGACCCAGCTGGAAAAAGCGGGAACCCTGATCAACGAGGCTGAAACGCTCCTCGGTGAAGCGGAGGCCACCATGGCCATTGCCGATGCACAGGAACGCATCGACGAGGTCGAAGGGATGATCACGTATTTCAAGGATAACCGCAGTATGGGCCGCGATGCCCGTGTGGTGGCGATCGAGACGCAGCTGGACAATGCCCAGACCCTGCTCACCCTTGCCAAAGACAAGCAGACCTCAAAGGACTATACGCAGGCCTCCGTTCAAGCTGCGAACGCAGAGGAAAAGGCAAGCGTTGCACTTGATGACGCAAATGCCCTGAAAGAGGAGATCGGTGAGGGGCTGAGTTTTAATCCCTCCGGGATCAGCACCTACCTCATCATCGGTGCGGTGCTCATCGTCCTGGTGGTGGGAGGGATCGTCCTCTACCGGCGGCACACCAAATGGGATGAACTCGGCTAATCCATCCTTTTTTTAAAGATTTACCTGTTGTACTTACATTCCCTCCGTACTCCCGCCAGCAACCATCCGGTGATGTGGATGTCGTGAGCCCCGGGACTTCGCAGGATAGAAGGGATCTGTTTGTTCGAGACACGCATGCGTGAGTTCGGCATCGGTAAAAAAAGGTCTGGTGTCCCGTCATGCACGGTGGCTGTTCTCAGGAGGCCGAAGCGGGATGTCCGGCCTTGATGAACACGTCCCAATTGAGAGTGCCGGGCTCCCCGTCACGGGAGATGTAGTACTCCAGAGCACGCTCGCGCTGTTCGGCGGTGGAAAACCAGTAACTGTGGATGTATGTCTCTTTCTGATAGCCGGAAATGGAGGTAAACGATTCCTGATCGTGGGCGATGATCAGGTCGAAGTTCTGGCCGGTCAGGTAGTTGATGGTACGGTTTTTCGTCAGATAGGAGATCTTCTCCCCTGCCTCTCCCCGGTAGTACCAGGGAAGCGGCCAGTAGTGGTCGGTGATCACTGCCACCCTGTCTGAAGCATCGATGAGCGCCATCACCTCGCGCATCTCCTCAGAGTTCTGCACCTGTACGATGGGCTCGTTGATATCCGCCGGCGTGAACGCCACATGCCAGGTCATGCCGACCAGGAATACCACTGAGAGAACTGCAATCACGGTCTTTCTGTCACTCATGCGGTAGACGGCCACGAATATCAGGGGGAGGAGCTGATGGATGACCAGCCAGGGTACCTTCTCCCCGATATAGGCGTATACGGCGAGGGAGGCGATCATCCAGACGATGCAGAACCTGGTAAACTCCCTGTTTTTGTCTTCGGTGCCGTATGCGCCCTCAGCCGGCCTCTTTTTCTCGAACAACGATTGTGTCGCATGCCGGAGCCGTGCAGGCCACCCTTCCTTCTCCTCAAACCCTCCCGTATCCTGATCGGTTCGGGGGGCCGCTTTCAAAAACTGGCCTGTAGCGAAGACTGCCAGAACCAGGATGGGCAGGTCATAGAGCAGCAGGAGCATCAGGTAGAAGTAGGGGGGGCCGCCGAGCCGTTCCTGCTGGTGCATGGCGGTCCAGTGTTCGATCGCCTGCAGCCATCCGTCCATGAGCACCTCCGGGTGCTGCCCGAACGAAGAGTAGAAGAGGGCCATGATGCCGATGGCGACCAGAGAGGCGACGAGGATATCGCGCCTCCATCGTGCAGGCAGCCGGATGGCACCGCGCCGGAGTGCGTACACGCCGTAAGCGCCGAAGATGAGGAGGACGATAGGCATGTTCTCCTTCGCCGACATGCCGAGCGCTGCGGCTGCGGCTGCGACCACCAGGTACCCCGGCTTTTCACGTTCGAGGTAGAGGAGCAGTGCGACGAGCAGGAGCAGGGTGAAAAATACCACAAAGATGTCGTTTCTCAAAAACCTCGAGAAGTATATCATCTCTGGCGAGACGACGATAAAGAGGGCGGCAACGAGTGCCTGGCGGGAAGAGAGGTACCCCAGCCGCCTGAGGGGATAGAGCAGCGGGACGAGCAGTGCACCGAGCACCGCCGGCACCACCCGCGCCACAAGATCGGATGCTCCGAACACCCCGAACATTGCGGCGGTGGTATAGTAGAGCAGAGGGCCGTGATAGACGGGGTTGTAGGAGTACGTTCCCTGGGTGAGAAGGCGGTAGGAGAACCACGCGTGCACTGCCTCGTCGTGGTGAAAGAGTTTCAGGTCGAGGTGGTAGAGACGAACGAGGAGTGCTGCGAGAAAGAGGAGAAGAAGAACTCTCTCGAAAGAGAGATGGGTGCGAACCACTGAGGGTATGTCCGCGGCTTTCACGCCGCTCCCTCAGCTTTCCAGTACGATCTCGATGCCGATATCCTTCGGAACCTGGATGCGCATCAACTGCCTGAGGGCACGCTCGTCGGCATCCATGTCGATCAGGCGCTTGTGCACCCGCATCTGCCAGCGGTCCCAGGTAGCAGTCCCCTCTCCGTCCGGACTCTTCCGGATCGGAACAACCATCCGTTTGGTGGGAAGCGGGATGGGGCCTGCCAGATTCACGCCCGTTCTCTCGGCTATTTCCTTAATTCGGCCACAGACCATCTCAACTTTCTGGAAATCGGTTCCAGTGAGGCGTATTCTGGCTTTCTGCATAATATATCTCCAAAAATGGTGGGTGGTTATCTATACTGCTTGGCCTCGATATCGATGACCATTCCGGCAGCGATGGTGGAACCCATATCACGGATCGCGAATCTGCCCAGCTGCGGGATCTCCTTGACCTTCTCGATGACCATGGGGCGTGTCGGCTTGATCTTGACGATGGCCGCATCGCCGGTCTTGAGGAACGTCGGATTCTCCTCCTTGACCTGGCCTGTACGGGGGTCGAGTTTCTTCTGCAGCTCAATAAAGGTGCAGGCGACCTGTGCGGTGTGGGCGTGGAATACCGGCGTGTAGCCGACGGTCAGGGCGCTGGGGTGGTGAAGGACCACGATCTGCGCGACGAATTCGTCGGCCACCGTCGGGGGCACATCTGCGGGACCGCAGACGTCGCCGCGGCGAATATCGTTCTTGCCGATACCGCGGACATTGAACCCGACGTTGTCACCGGGGAGTGCCTGAGGCTGCTCTTCGTGGTGCATCTCGATGCTCTTAACCTCGCCTTCTTTGTTTGCGGGCATGAAGGAGACCTTCATTCCTTTCTTCATTACCCCGGTCTCGACACGGCCCACGGGCACGGTCCCGATACCGGAGATGGAGTAGACGTCCTGGATGGGGAGACGCAGGGGCAGCTCGATGGGCTTTTCGGGTTCGGTCAGCATGTCGAGGGACTCGAGGAGCGTCGGGCCGGTGTACCACGGCGTGTTCTCGCTCTTCTTGGAGATGTTGTCGCCCATAAATGCGCTCATCGGGATGAATGTGATGTTTGCGGGGTTGTAGCCGACCATCTTGATGAGCTGGGAGAGCTGCTCCTTGACCTCGTTGAAACGCTTTTCGTCGTACTTGGCGGCGTCCATCTTGTTGATGCCGATGATAAGCTGATTGATGCCGAGCGTTCTGGAGAGGAAGACGTGCTCTTTGGTCTGCTCCATCACGCCGTCCGGCGCGGCAACGACGAGGAGTGCGGCATCGGCCTGGGACGCACCGGTGATCATGTTCTTGACGAAGTCACGGTGGCCCGGGCAGTCCACGATGGTGAAGTAGTACTTGTCGGTGTCGAACCGCTTGTGAGCGATATCGATGGTGATACCGCGCTCGCGCTCCTCCTTAAGGTTGTCCATAACCCATGCGAACTCGAATGAACCCTTACCCTTGGACTCGGCCTCCTTCCGGTACCCCTCGATGATGTGGGGAGGTACTGCTCCCGTCTCGAAGAGCAGACGTCCGACGGTAGTTGACTTTCCATGGTCAATGTGACCAATAACTGCCAGATTTATGTGGGGTTTCTCACCTGCCATAATTAAAAACCTCCAAAACGTGGAGCGGTCATATTCGCCCGATCGTATTGATACGAGTATCATATATTGGAAAGCAATGTATATAAAGGATTTCTCTTTCCAAAACCCACCAGAATGCGCCCTTCTCTGCTGATCGACATCCTATTATGGCTTTGAGGTGCATGTATATTCTTATGAAAACGCTGCCTTTCAAGCGGGAAGAATCAAAGAATGACGTACTCGTGGAATGTGCAGACGGATGGCTCTCGGTGTACCGGAACTGTGCCTACTGCGCACACTGTGCAGGCGTGCGGGTGGGCAAACGCGTGCTCCCCTCGCCCCAGCGGCAGAAGATGGAGGGGGTAAAACGAGGTGCCGCCTCCGATGAGGATCTCCTGAACGCTGCGCTGATGTTCAATACCCTCGTTCGCGATGGAGATGCCATCGAGTGCGACGATGACGCAGGCGCAGGGTTCAAATCGATGTACCGCATTTAATGCTGGAAGAGGGCCCTTTCGGCCCTATTTTTCCATGTCACTGATGACCTCTGCTTTGAATTGTTCGAACTGCAGGTCATCGAGCTGATCGGAGAGGAGCCGTCCGCTCCATGCGCGTCGCCTCACCCAGTTCACGATGCGCTCGATCACCTCGACCGCCTCGTCTTCGGTCTCCACTGCAACCAGTTCGCGGCCCATCTGCGGATGTCTCCCCCGCCGTCCGCCGACCGTGATCAGGTAATGTCGGTGCTTTGATTTGAGCAGCTCGAAAGGGCACGAATGGATGCACACGCCGCACATGATGCATTTGTCATCATTGAGCGCCGATACACCGTTTTTAATGCTGATGGCACATTCCTTGCAGTACTCCGCGCAGGTTCCGCACCCCGTACAGAGTCCGGGTTCCCTCAGCGGCTCGATACGCCCGATCACCCCGATTTCATTGAACAGGGGGCTCGTGCAGGCGTAAGGGCACGCAGAGACGGATATGCGCACCTTCACCGGCACCTGCTTGCCGAAGAGGCTTTTATCCACCCGCTGGGCAAGGGCGATGGAATCGATATTCGCGTATTTACACCGTGCGGTCCCGGGACAGGCGATGATATTGACTATTTCGTCGGCCTCCGCCCCCACGGGGGTCCCGTTCGCCCGGAGTGCTTCGAAAACCTCTTCCAGTTTGAGATTATGGATATCCGGAACCTCGATGGTCTGCCGGGTGGTGAGATGCACGGTGCCATTGCCGTAGGTATCTGCGATTTCCGCAATCCCGCGCATGCGCGTGGTGTCGAGAACTCCTGCCGGCATCCGCAGCCTGAGTGTACAGTAATCGGCATCTCTCTGGGCGATGATTCCACCTTTGAGGTGGATGCCGTACTCCCTGATCATCGAAGCAGAGTTACACGCGCATGACGTTAAATACTCCTGTGGCTGCATGGCGATGCCGCCCTGCGCCCTACCCGGCGAGGGCAAGTGCGACCAGAGCGAGCGCGCGGGTGATCTCGCTCGATGCCCCTACGACATCACCGTTCACCCCGCCGAACAACCGCATCGCCACAACACGCACGGCGACGACGACGAGGAAGGCCGTGAGCAGGGCGGCGGCCGTGCCGACAGCGGATCCGGGTAAAAGAAAGAGCGGTAGACAGAGCAATGCTGTCGCGAGGGGAAACCAGGGACGGGTGCGGGCGTGGAGGTAGCTGTGCAGACCTTCTTTGCACGGTGGCCCTGTCACGGTGAGGAGTGCCATCGCGGCCTTTGCGCAGACTTCCGCAATAATGATTGCAATGGGGATGGACGGCACCGAGAGGAGGCCGGAGAATGCGAGCAGGATCACGATGAAGGCTGCAGCTACGCCTCCGGTCCCTATCTGGCGATCGGTCATTGCATTGACCCGCTTTTCCCTGCTCCCGTGCGCCATCAGGCCGTCGCCAAAATCGAGCAGTCCGTCGAGATGGTTGCACCCAGAAAGGATCAGCACGAAGGCGAGGGCGGCGGCCGCGGCAATGGCATCCCCGGGGATGAAGATGGCGGGAATGGCGGCAAGCGCGCCGATGACCCATCCTGCCAGCGGGTAGAGGTACGAGTTGCGTGCGAATGCGTCAAATTCCGCAGGTTTCCCGAGAGGCAGGATGGTGCAGAACTGGAGGAGGGCGATGATGGCGTTCATCCTGACTCACTGTAAAGACGTGACGTGCACCCGGCGATGAGGCCCGCGACGGCATCGTCGAGGAAAGGGCCGAGACGCGAGAGAATGCCGGGTTTCTGCTGGTCGTACCGGGTGAATTCAAACCGTGCATAGGTACCCCCGATCACCTCGGCGATCGCCATGCCGATGATCTCGTCGGCGAGGAGGAAGACCGGATCATTGCCCAGCTCCGAGTGGTCTCTGTTATTCACCAGGTCGTCTTCGAGGAGAATCGCGGCAATAAGGAGGGAGCATACGTTGGGGTCCGTGAGTGCGGCGAGGATCTTCTCTTCAAGCCGCGATCCCGCCTCCGCCGCTTCGATGCCATGGGGGACATAGAGCACCATCGCTGCATCGACGATGTCGGAGAGCACCACGCACCGGTGCTCCAGCCTCTCCAGAATTTCGAACATCCATTAGTCTATAAAGAAATATTGTATTAACGTATTCTTGTTTGAATGCATGCCTATCGTTGTATGCATCAGATGTATTCCTGATGCATTTTCAGTTATCTCTGCTGTGCGCGCTCCTGCATTTTTCCCTGCAGTGATACATGATCCAATAGAGGCATCTATTGAGTATTTAACCTCAATATCTGGTTATTTCAAGGCATTCACTCTTCTGTCGAAAATGAAAGAGATATATATATGAGGAAATTATGCACACTATTTACGGGGAGTGAGGCATGCCGACCATCACAGTAAAATTACCGGAGGATATACTCAAAAAAATCGATAGCGATGCCGAAATCGCGAATACATCCCGTGCGCAGCACGCATCCAATATGATCAGGACGTTTTTCCAGAAGCAAGACGAGGAAGAATCCCAGTTTTCCAGGATCCACCATATACTGAGAGAGAGTGTCGAGAGCGTCAACCATGTCACCCATACCATCGAGCGGGATGACGCGATCACTACGCGCATGCAGACCTCCCTGATGAATATCCTCGAGCTGCTGGACCACTTCAAAAGTGAGGCAGCGCAGGCCCGGCAAGAAAAACAGCAGATGCAGGAGGCACTCAAGCATGCGCTCAACCGGGTGGAGGGCTCCCTTGACGAGGTCGGGACCCTTCGTGAGGAGAGCAGGAAGGCGGATGCCGAAAAGAGCCGCCTTCGTGCCGAACTGGACTCGCATGTCACGCAGATCAAAACCCTGCAATCAAAGGTGCAGTCCGCCGAAGAGGAGCGTGACGGTGCGGTGCGAAATGCCCGGTCGGCACTAAAACGGGTGGCTGTGCTGGAACGGGAAGCCGCACGGGTGGAGGAGGAAAATACCCGCATCCAGCGCGCACTGAACAATGCCCTGCTTCAGGTCGACCATGTGAACAGAGAGACACTGCAGGCGGAACAGGAAAATGCCCGCATGCAGGCGGCACTGAGAGAGGCGCTCCGCCAGGTCGAGCAGTCGCTGACGCAGGTCGAACGCTACAACGGGGAAGTCCTGGTTTCGCAGAGGGAAAAGGTGCGCATGCAGAATCAGCTGCATGAAACGCTGGAAGAACTGCAACGGTTCAATGAAGAGATCACAACGCTCCAGGACGAAAAAGAGCAGCTCAACGCGATCCTCGAGGAGACAGCTGCCGAGGGTGACCGGCTGAAGCAGGCAATGTACGCCCTATCGGAGAAAAACCGCGAGACCGAGTCGGCGCTCAGCGATGCGCTGGAGCGGATCGACGGATTACAAGAGGAGACCGCACGCATTGAGGGCGAGCGTGGGGCACAGGCTGAACAGCTGCGCGGGGTTCAGAATGAGCTCGAGGAGCTGCTGACCGAATACGAGCGTGCGAGCGATGAACGGGACGCATATCGAGATGAGCTCCATCTCTCACGCGTGCGTATCTACGAGCTCAACCAGACCGTGCAGGAACTCAAGGGCGCGGGGCGTGAACGCGAGCAAGCCCTTGCGGACGCGCGGGATGAAACCGGCCGGTGGCGGAATGAGGCGATTTCGGTCAATGCGGAGAAGACCGAGATCGAATCCTCCCTCAAGGCTGCCAATAGCGAGATCGAATCCCTGAAGAACGCAATTGCAACCGCTGAGCAGGAGCACGCGAACCTTACCGAAGCGCTTGAGAACGCCGATTCCCGTGTGGAAGCGCTCCAGGACGCGTTTGAGGGAGTCACCTCTGAAAAATCCCGGATCCTTTCCGATCTACTGGCCGCACGAAGCGAACTCGAGGATCTCTATGCAAAGAGCGCGGGGATCGAGGCTGAAAAGGCGGATCTCGGCGATGCCCTGGGAAAGGCAAAGGAGCGTATCGGCATGCTGGAGTTCGAGTGGTCAGGGATGCACCAGGAGAGGGCTGACCTCCTGAGAAGGATTGACGCGTTCCGGCAGGAGAACGAAGCGCTCAACTGTGCCTTTTCTGAAGCGCACGCGGAAAAATCCCGCCTGGATGGAGAGGTGGAGGCACTCACGGCACGCGCTGCGGCGCTGGAGGAAGCGCTTGCGTCGGCGGGCAGGGAAAAGGCGGGTCTCGAGGCCTCTCTCTTCGCGGTCCGGGCTGAACACGAGCAGCTGCATGCCGATGCCCGTGAAGTCTCGGCCCGCAACACTGAACTCTCGGCTGCCCTTGCGCGTGCCGATGCCCGCGTGGAGGACCTCGATCGTATGGTTGCGGATATCCGCAGCAGGAGAAATGATCTGGCCCTCGCCCTCGCCGCATCGCAGGATGAGGTGCTGCAGCTTCGCAATGCGTTCGAGGCATCCACCGCCGACAATGACCATCCTGACCATGCGGCAGATACCCGGGTTGCGGAGCTTGAGCGTGAAACCGTCGCGCTCAGGACAGAAAGAAGTGGGATCCAGACGGCCCTCAACGATGCGCTTGAACTGGTCAGCCAACAACAGGGGATGATGGAATTGGCTGCCGCCCGGAATGATGAGCTGGAAGCCGAATTCCTGGAGGTGCGGGAGGAACTCGATCGCATCCGGCAGAAGCCCGATATTGCCGACGAGGTGGGTGTGCAGATTGCGCTCGACAATGCGCTTGAAGAGCTTGAGCAGCTGAGAGGTGAGGTGAAGGGCTTAAAGGCGGAAAAGGCTGAAATGCAGGAGGTATTCATCGATGCGACCAGGGAAATGGAGCATCTTCTCGACCAGATCAACCGTTTGAAGGCCGAACTTCAAACCACGCATGCCGAGAGGGAGAAACTGCAGGATGCCCTCAAGTACTCCCTCGGTCAGGTGAACCTCCTCAAGAAAGAAACCGAAACGGCGAATTTCGATAAAAACCGGTTCCACGGCGAAACAGCCCCCGAGTCACCTGCAGCAACGGAAAGAAACGAAGGTGAGATCGACATTCCCGACGATCTTCTGGAGCGCATCATGCCCGGTGCGGGGTTGAACAACATTGCCGGCGTTCCCGTTCAGGGACCGGCCGTGCCCGAACCCGGTGAGCCGGCCATGACGAAGGCTGATGCTTCCCCGGGACACGCTCCTCCCGCTCCCTCCGCGGGTGAAAACGGGCATTTAGGGGCCGAAATCCCGAAGGTATCGATGGAGCAGGTACACCGTTTCTACAAGGAGGTCAGGGTGACCAGCTCGGAAAAGGCGCGGATGCAGGCCGCGCTGAAAAACGCCCTTGAAATGGTGAATAATTCCCAGCGGGAAGGTACGCTCCCCGGGAATGAAGGGACGCATGTGCGCACTGCAGGCTTGAGCGCGGTCGAAACGATGGATAAATTGAAGCAAGAGGCGGAAGACGGCATACTCTTCAAGCTGCGCAAGCGTCTCAAGTCTTGAAACGTTGTGCATCGCACTTTTCTTTCCCTTGTTCCCGGCATTGCCTTCTTCTCCACGGCGGGAAATCCCGCACTTTTTACTACGAGGAGCGCACTATTGATGGGTATGGTTTTTCTCTCGGAACCACCGTCCTTCACGTTCACACGACCCATCCTGAGCCTGATACTCGGCAACACCATGCTCAGTACGGTTCCCGGTATCTCGGGAGCAGGTCCCTCCCCGGAAAAAACTCTCTACACCCCCATTCTCGACGCGGAACTCGTGGCCCGCGGATCGATCACGAGCATGTCGGAAAAACCCAACACGCCCACCGGGTGCCCCACCCCCGCAACGATCACCCGCTCGATGGTCGAGCTGACCGGGCTTGCGCCCCTCTTCATCAATGCGGGGCTCAGGTATTCCCCCACGGTCCCCTGCCTTGATGTCTACGGGACGCCCGGAGAAGATCCCCGCTACGGCGAGGCCGTCCCCGGTGTGGCAGGGCTTTTTGAAAAAGGGCAGTATATCGCCTCAATCTACAATTCGATCAGCGATCTTCTGGTGCTCGGTGAGTGCGTCCCCGGCGGGACCACCACCGCGCTCTGCGTGCTCCGTGCCCTCGGGTACGATGCCCGCGTGAGCAGCAGTTTTGTCGAGAACCCCCACGGGCTCAAGGACGAAGTGGCAGAACTGGCCCTGCACCGTATCCGGTACGACGGGATAACGGATCCCCTCGACATCATCCGCTACGCAGGCGACCCCATGATGGCGGTGGCGGCCGGCATTGCGACCGCGTACGAGGGGACACTGGTGCTTGCCGGCGGGACGCAGATGCTCGCAGTCGCAGCGCTGCTGGGGACAATGGGGGAGGCGATGCCCCCGCTCGCCACCACGGTCTATCTCCGTGACGACCCGAGTGCAAGCTTTGCGGCGACCGTCGAGGAGGTGGGCACGACTGCGTATTACGTCGATCCCGCGTTTGGCGATCTCGGGCACGGGGGGCTCGCCCGGTACTGCATCGGTGAGGTGAAGGAGGGAATGGGGGCCGGGGGAGCCATGCTCCTCGCCCGCATTATGGGATATACGCCGGAAGAGATCACCGGTAGCATTCTCCGGTTTGTCGACAGCTATGATTGAAGGGTGAATTATCCACCCCTGTTTACCCATTTTTTCTTGTGAAGGTGATGCGCACCCGGAGGTTCGTTGGCCCCCTCACAAAACGCTATACTCTCGGACTTCCCATATTGATAAAATGCGTCCTCTGTACGTGGTCAATAATTTCGGGCAGTTCAATCATCTCATCCTCCGGATGCTGCGGGATCTGGAGATCGATGCGAAGATGATCCCGAATACGACTCCCCCGGAACAGGTGGCCGAGGAGTGCCGCGGCATCATTCTCGGAGGGGGGCCGGATATCAGCAGGGTGAACAATGCTCCGCAGTACCTGGATCTGGACCTCCCCGTGCTCGGGATCTGCCTTGGGCTGCATGTGATCGCCGCCACAAAGGGCGGCACCGTCACGAAAGGGGCCAGCGGCGGGTACGGGGCCGTACGGGTGGAGATCATCGACCACGACGACATTCTCGCCGGGTATCCGGACAGCATCAATGTCTGGGCAAGCCACGCGGATGAGGTGTCGGTGGTGCCCGAGGGCTTTTCACTTCTGGCGCGGTCATCGATATGCGGGGCCGAAGCCATCGCCGACCCGGCGCACCGTATCTACGGCATCCAGTGGCATCCCGAAGTAAGCCACACCGAGGATGGCCGACGCGTCTATGAAAACTTCGATGCCATCTGCAGAGAATTGGCCTCGCGTTGACGAACGCTGCATGCTCATGGAACCTGAAACCGCCCTGGCAGCCCGGATCAAGGCTATTGGATTCCAGTGCCAGCGATGCGGAGACTGCTGCCGCCGCGTGGCGAGGGAGTCCAACCTCGTCATGGTGGGCCCGCCCGAGATACGGCGCATATGCACTGCCACCGGGCGCGCCTGGCGGGAGATTGCAGAGCCCTATCCCGAGTTCATCGAGGACGGGCAGGGGACACGGTACACCTTCGGCTGGTGTCTCAAACGAACGGAGGACCGGTGCATGTTTCTTGAACACGATCATTGCGCCGTGTATGATCACCGGCCGTGGATATGCCGCACCTATCCCTTCATGCTGGGCGAGGAGGGACTGATGGTGTTCGAGTGTCCTGGACTGGGCAGGGACATCGCCGATAAGGATGCGGTTGCCATTGCCCGCAACCTTCTCGCACGAACGCGCGCCGAGGACGAGGAATACGCAGCAGTGAAAATGCATTTCATGAACATGAAACCTTCAGGCGGCAGAACGCTGGTCATCGACAGCGAAGGGGAAAAACCCATCCATGGCTGAAATCAGGATTGTGGGGACGGCGCATGTCTCCCGAAAAAGCATACAGGACGTAACCTCGGCGATTGAGGAGTTTGCACCCGATATCGTGGCGGTGGAACTTGACCGCGGACGGTATGCCGCGCTCCGGAAGGAGGCACAGGCCCCTGCGGTCAGCGATGTGCTCAAGGGAGGGAACTTTTCCCAGCTGCTCGTGCAGTGGATGCTCGCCTACCTCCAGCGGCGCATCGGCATGGACGTGGGCGTGGAGCCCGGTGCCGAGATGCTCACCGCCATCGAGGAGGCGGAGCGGCACGGCATCCCGGTCGCCCTTGCGGATCGCGACATCCGTATCACGCTCATGCGGTTCTGGCGCACGATGACCCTCTGGGAAAAGGGAAAGATGCTCGCGGCGCTGGCTGCGTCCCTGCTGGGAGTTGGCGGGGAGGAGATCGATGTCGATGCGCTCACCAACCAGGACGTCATCTCGGCCGCCCTCGAGGAGTTCAGGAAATATGCGCCGCACGGTGCGCAGGCACTGATCGATGAGCGCGATGCCTATCTCGCCCACCAGTTCCTCGCCCTTGCCCACCGGCACGAGCGGGTGCTCGGGGTCGTGGGCGCGGGCCATGTGGGGGGCATCAACCGCTACATTGCCGCTCCTGCGGACCTCCCTCCCATGTCCCGGCTGGTCGAAGAACCAAAAAAGCTCCCCTACGCGAAGATCCTGGGCATCGTCGTGCTGGTGCTCTTCGCCTTTCTGATCACAGCCATCGCCTTTTCAAGCGTGGGGCTCGAGGTGCTGCTCCTCGCCCTCCTCTACTGGGTGCTTATCAACGGGGTGCTCAGCGCGGCATTCACCCTCATTGCCGGCGGCCATCCCCTCTCCGCCCTGACCGCGTTCGGCGTATCATGGCTCACCTCCCTCAATCCGCTGATTGCCGCAGGCTGGTTTGCCGCCGTCACCGAGGCGAAGATACGAAAGCCCACCAGCGCGGATTTCCGTGCAATTATTGAGGCAGACACCTTCGATGCGATGAGAAAGATCCCCCTCTTCAGGGTAGTTCTCGTCGCGGCGCTGGCGAACATCGGGAGCACCATCGGCACATTCGCCTACTTCCTCTTCATTTTCCCGTTTCTGGGGATCGATCCCGGGGTGGTGATCATGGAGGGCATCACCAACCTTATCGCGTTCGTCCAGTCCCTCCTCCCCTTCTAATCCCCCTCTCGCTGCCCCGAGTATGCAAAATATTTAATTCTCCACCCGTGCCATGCCTTGCATGAATCTCGGGATAACCATTATCAAATCGCGGCGGAGCGTCCGCCAGTACAAGGATACCCCGGTCTCGGGGGATGTCATCTCGGACGCCCTCGAATGTGCCCGCAATGCACCCACCGCCAAAAACGGGCAGAACTGGCTGTTCGGCGTGATTACCGAGAAAAATCTCCTGAAATCCATTGCCGATCTTACCGATCACGGCAAATTTATCGCCGACGCGCCGATATGCTTCGCCGTGTTCGGCGAGCGGGACTGGACCTACTATCTCGAGGACTGTTGCGCCGCCACCGAGCAGCTGATGCTCGGCCTCTGGGCGCACGGGGTCGGATCCTGCTGGGTGGCCGGGGACAAGAAGGACTATGCCGGGGAGGTCCGGGATCTCCTGCAGGTGCCCCCCGAGTACACGCTCGTCTCCCTGATTCCTGCCGGATATCCTGAGGACATGAAACTGGTCCCCAAGAAACCGCTGGAAGATATCTCGTTTACCAACCGCTGGGGCCCGGCAAAGGAATAAATCCGGGCTTCATTCTTTCTTTTTCACTGAACGCTGCAATCCCCGGTGCGGCAAAATCTTAATCCTGTATCTCCCGTATCTGAGAGTATGAAATCCCCCATTCTCCAGGTTGCGCTGGACGTCCTCGAGCTTCCCCGTGCGGTGCAGATCGCGGAGGAGGCGGTTGCCGGCGGTGCCGACTGGATCGAGGCCGGAACGCCGCTGATCAAGAGCGAGGGGATGGACGCGGTCCGCACCCTCCGTGCACGGTTTCCCGATCACCCGATCGTTGCCGACATGAAGGTCGCTGATACCGGCACGATCGAGGTGGAAATGGCGGCAAAAGCCGGCGCCCATATCGTGTGCATCCTCGGGGATGCCGATGATGCGGTGATCAGTGAAGCGGTGCGTGCAGGCCAGCTCTACGGGGTGAGGATCATGGCGGACCTGATCAATGTCGCCGATCCCATCACCCGTGCTGTGGAACTGGAACGCCTGGGGGTCGATATCATCAACGCCCATGTAGGGATCGACCAGCAGATGATCGGCAAACGTTCGATCGACCTGCTCGACCGCATTGCGGCAAAATTGTCGGTTCCGGTCGCCGTGGCGGGAGGTCTGGATGCCAATACGGCGGCAGAGGCTGTTCTCCACGGGGCGAGCATTGTGATCGTGGGGGGATGGATCGTGCGGTCCGCCGAGGTAAGCCGCTCGGCAGAAACCATCAGGAACGCCATCGACAGCCCGGCGCTCACACCACCGTCCGGCGAGAGCATCGAGGAGGAGATCAGGTCGATCCTCGAGGACGTCTCAACCCCGAACATCTCGGACGCCATGCACCGGAAAGGGGCGATGCGTGACATTGTTTCCCTCTGCGGCGATGTGAAGGCGGTGGGGAGGGCGGTAACGGTGCATACCATCGCCGGCGACTGGGCAAAGCCGGTGGAGGCGATCGATGTGGCGGACCGGGGGGATGTCCTTGTCATCAACAACGACGGGGCCACCCACGTTGCCCCCTGGGGTGAGCTCGCCACCAGGAGCTGCATCAACAAGGGGATCGCCGGGGTGGTGATCGACGGCGCGGCGCGTGACGTGGACGATATCAGAAAACTGGGCTACCCTGTCTTTGCGAAGGCCGTGGTTCCCAACGCGGGGGAGCCGAAAGGGTTTGGCGAGATCAATGCGGAGATCACCTGCTGCGGCTGCGCGGTCCGGGCCCGGGACTGGATCGTGGGCGATGAAAACGGCGTGGTGGTCATCCCGAAAGAGCGTGCCTACGAGATCGCCCGGCGGGCACTTGAGGTAAAGAAGACCGAGGAGCGCATCAGGGAGGAGATCCGGCGCGGCAGCACCCTCTCCGCCGTTACCGAGCTCTTGAAATGGGAAAAAAAATAGCGCTATGAGAAGAGCGATCTGCTGAGCAGGTTCCCGCCGTGCTTGATGATCTGCTCGATCGCCTCTTCCGCCTGGTCGACCCGCAATACGAGCACCGCAGCATCCTTTCCGCTGTACGCATAGCTGTACTCGATATTGACGCCTGCATCGCCGAGAATGCGGGCCGTCTCGTACAGCCCGCCGGGCTCATCCCGCATTTTCACCGCGATCACGTCGGTAAACGAGACCATAAACCCCATTTCCGTCAGTGTTTCATGCGCCTGCTCAGGGTTATTCACCAGCGCCCTGACCACTCCGAAGCCGTTTGCTTCGGCAATGGAAAAGGCGAAGATGTTGATGTTCTTCTCCCTGAGTGCCTCTGCGATTGCCGCCAGTCGTCCGGGGCGGTTCTCCGAGAACACGGAGATCTGTTTGATGACATACTCGCTTTTATACTCCATCTTAAAGCACTCTCCTGTCGACCACTCTCTTTGCTTTGCCTTCAAAACGCGGCAGAGAGCCCGGTTCGACCAGTTCCACCCCCACGTTCACGTTCAGGGTGTTCTTCAGCCTGTGGGCCACCGTCTCCTTGATGCCCATCAGGTCGGTGATCTTGTCCGAAAAGGCGTCCCTGCTCACCTCAACGCGGACGAGCAATGTGTCGAGCGCACCCTTCCGGTCGACCACGATCTGGAAATGCTGCCCCACTTCCGGAATGGTCAGCAGTGCATGCTCGATCTGCGAGGGAAAGACATTGATACCCCGGATGATGAGCATGTCATCCACCCTGCCCTGGATCCTTCCGATACGCGGGTGCGTACGCCCACAGGCGCAGGTCTCCTCCTTCAGCGAGGTGATGTCCCCGGTCCGGTACCGGATCATGGGGAGCGCTTCCTTCTGGAGGATGGTAAAGACGAGCTCGCCCTTCTCTCCCGCATCAAGGGATTCCCCGGTGTCCGGGTCGACGATTTCGGTGAATGCGATATCGCCCCAGATGTGGATGCCCTGCTGCTCGGTGCACTCGCAGAACATCGGCCCGGAGAGTTCGCTCGTGCCGTAGATGTCATAGGCCCGGATCCCGAGCTGATCGGAGATGCGATCCCGCATCTGCTCGGACCAGGGTTCCGCTCCGAGAATGCCCACCCGCAGGGAGGTATCGTCCTTGATGGAGACCCCCATCTTCGCAGCGACCTCACCCATGTGGATGAGGTAGGAGGGGGTGCAGGCGATGGCCGTGACGCCCAAATCCTGCATCAGCTCGATCTGGCGCTCGGTGTTTCCTACGCTGGTGGGTACCACGGTCGCCCCGATGCGCTCCGCACCGTAGTGCATGCCGAGCCCGCCGGTAAAGAGGCCGTATCCGTAAGAGACCTGAATGACATCGCCCCTGCCGAGCCCGCATGCGGTGAGGGACCGCGCCAGTGAAGTCGTCCACAGTTCGAGGTCGTGCGAGGTGTAGCCCACGACGGTCGGTTTGCCGGTCGTTCCCGAGGAGACATGGTAGCGGACGAGTTCGTCCTTCGACGCGGTGAAGATGCGGTCGGGATAATTGTCACGGAGGTCGCTTTTTGTCATGAACGGCAGTTTCCTGGCGTCTTCCAGGCTCCGAATATCGTCGGGGTGGACCCCCTCCTCTTTCATGCGATCATGGTAGAACGCGGAAAAACTGTACAACCTGTATACAAGGGTTTTGAGCAGTCTGTACTGCAGTTTTTTGAGTTCTTCCTGCGGCATCTGCTCGATCCGGGGATCCCATGTCTTCACCAGACTTCACCTCTCCTGTCGATTACGCGTTTTGCTTTTCCCTCGAACCGCGGCAGAGTCCCCGGTTCGACGAGAGTGACACTGGTGCGCAGGCCGAGCGTGTCCCGGAGCGCACCGGCAACCCGTTTCTGTAATTTTGCGAGATCCTTGAGTTCCCCGCTGAAGCACTCGCGGTTGATCTCGACCTCGATGTTCATCTCATCAAGATGGTGCATCCTGTCTATATAAACCATAAATTGTTCCCCCACCTCGGGCAGGGAGAGCAGGACGTGCTCGATCTGGGAGGGAAAGACATTCACCCCCCTGATCACGAGCATGTCATCGCTGCGCCCCATGATGCGGGCGATCTTCTGGCCTCTCCCGCACGGGCAGCGGTCCTCCATGAGCATGGTGATATCGCCGGTGCGGTAGCGGATCAGGGGCATCGCCTCCTTGACGAGCGGGGTGACCACCAGTTCGCCCCTCTCACCGGGGCCCAGCACCTCCCCGGTCTCGGGGTCGATGATCTCGACGAGGTAGGAGTCGTGCCAGAAATGCAGCCCGTTACGTTCCTCGCACTCGAACGATGCGCCGGGCCCGTACATCTCGCTCATGCCGTAGGAGTCATAGGCGGTGATGCCCAGGCGTTCTTCGAGTTCCTTTCGCATGTTGTCCGACCAGGGTTCGGCCCCGAAGATGCCCACCCGGAGGGTATCCAGCTCGACGCCCATCTCCTCCGCCACCTCTGCGAGCCGCATGCCGTAGCTCGGGGTGCTGTTGATGGCAGTCACCCCGAAATCCATGATCATCTCGATCTGGCGCTTTGTGTTGCCTGTGGCGCTCGGGATCACGGTCATCCCGATCTTCTCCGCACCGTAATGAAAGCCGAGCCCGCCGGTGAACAGCCCGTACCCGAGTGCATTCTGGAATACATCATCATCAGACAGCCCGACCATGGTCAGGTCCCTTGCCATCATCTCCGCCCAGTTGTCCAGATCCTGCCGGGTGTACCCGACCACGGTAGGCTTTCCCGTGGTGCCCGAGGTGGTGTGGATGCGCACGATCTGCTTGAGGGGTACGGCAAAAAACCCGAACGGGTACCCTTCCCGCAGGTCCTGCTTGCGGGTGAAGGGAAGGCGCCCGGCATCGTCGAGCGACCGGATGTCGTCGGCATGCAGGCCCGCTTCCCGTAATTGCGTGCGATAAAACGGGACCTTCTCCGCCTGGCGAATCGTCCACTTCAGCCGTTTGAGCTGGAGTGCGGCGAGTTCGTCATCGGAAAGGGTCTCGATATGGTTGTTCCAGAACATTCTATTCTATGGTACGCCATGGCATGGCATAATTGTTATGCAATCAGGTGGCTTCAAGAGGTCGGCGGGGGTAAAGGAATGCATGAAGATCGTCGTTGCTCTCGGGGGCAACGCCATTCTCCAGCGGGGGGAAGAAGGTTCGGCAGAGGAGCAGTTCGCCCACGTGACATCCGCCGTGGCCCGGCTGGTGGACCTGGTGTCCCGGGGGGAGACAATCCTTATCACCCATGGAAACGGTCCCCAGGTGGGAGACATCCTTCTCAAGAACGAATGTGCGGCAGAGACGCTTCCCCGCATGCCGCTTGATGTCTGCGGCGCCGAGAGCCAGGGCATGATCGGGTACATGCTGCAGCAGTGCATGGAGAACGCTCTGCGGGCACGGGGGATCGAACGGTCGGTGATCTCCATCATTACCCAGACCCGCGTCAATCCCCTCGATCCCGCGTTTTCACACCCTTCCAAACCGATCGGACCGTTTTTTACCCGGGAAGAGGCAGACGCCCACGTCCGCGAGCAGGGGTGGAGCATGCACGAGACAGGGGGCGGTGATGCGCGGTTTCGCCGTGTCGTCCCCTCCCCCGAACCGCTGGACATCATCGAACACTCCTCCATCGGTGCGCTCTCCGATGAGGGGTTCATTGTCATCGCGGCCGGAGGGGGAGGTATTCCGGTATACAGGACTGCAGAGGGGGCTCTTCGGGGCATCGAAGCGGTGGTGGACAAGGATCTCGCCGCAGAAAAGCTCGCGACAGGAATCGGGGCAGATATCCTGCTCATTCTCACCGATGTGCCGGGCGTGTACCTCCACTACCGCACCCCCGAGCAGCGGCTTCTTGCCGACGTCACGGTGCAGGATGTGTGCACATGGCTCGCAGAAGACCGGTTTGCCGAAGGAAGCATGGCCCCCAAAATGCGGGCGTGCATGCGGTTTGTGGAGGGCGGCGGGCAGAAGGCGATCATCACCTCGCTCGATCTGGTAGACCAGGCACTTGAGGGAACGGTGGGGACGAGAATTATTCGCTGAACCCGGCTCCTTGCCTCCCGCCTGCGCGTGTTTCGCATCGGATTGCCACGTTCGAGGATAAAAACGACGATATTTTATGAATTGAGATTACATCATTCTCAAAGGCTGTACAGGCGGCCTGATCGGCGGAATTCGGGGAACGGCTGATGATACACGTGCTTATGGTGGATGAAGATCCCAGGTTTCTGGAATTGTCCAGGGCATTTCTTGAAGAAGCAGGTGATATCTCCGTGGAACCGCTCAGTTCTCCTGCAAAAGCCCTCGATTTCCTTGCTACCCGGCACTATGATGCGGTCGTCTCAGAGTATGCCATGCAGGAAATGGAGGGTCTCGTTCTCCTGAAAGCCATCCGTGAACAGGATCCCGACCTGCCGTTCATCTTCTTTGCCTCGATAGGAGGCGAAGGATCGCTGCTCGAAGCTCTCAACGGGGGAGCGAATGCCTTTCTGTTGAGAGGGCGCGATCCCACGGCACGGTTCCCCGATCTCCTGCGCCACATCCACCGGTGGTATAAAAGAACGCAGAAATTCCAGAGCGTTCTGGACAGTGAGGCGCGGTATCGTGAACTTGCCGACCTGATGCCCCAGCCGGTCTTTGAAATGGACAGGGAGGGCAACCTGATCTATGTCAATGAAACCGGCCTTGAGGTATTCGGGCTTACCGCAGATGATCTTGCGAGCGGTATGAACGCGTTTTCTCTCGTCGCCTCCCGGGACAGGGAACGGGCGAAGGAGAATAGCTGGTGGAGCCTCCGCGACATCAAAATGGGGGACAACGAGTACACGGCGCTTCGCAGGGACGGCACCACCTTTCCCATGGATGTCTTCACCCGCCCGATCCTTCACGACGGGGAAGCGGTCGGGCTGCGGGGGATTGCGGTCGACATCAGCAAACGGCGGGAAGCCGAACGGGCACTGCAGGAGAGTGAAGAGAGGCTCACCCTGGCGATCGCGAGTGCGAATCTCTTTGTCTGGGACTGGGACATGGCAGACGGCACCGTGACCTACAGCACCCGCGTTCGCGGGGACGAAAGCGAAGAGGCCCGGATGAGCAATCTTGTTTCAGGTACGTGGTACGATTTCATTCACCCCGAGGACCTCCCGCAGCTCCTGAAAGAGTCCGCGGATCATGCGGCCGGGAAAACCGCCTGCCTCGACACCGAGTGCCGGCTTCGCTGGCGGGATGCTCAGTGGATATGGATCGAAATCCGGGGGAAGGTGATCGAGCGGGATGATGACGGGACTGCGGTCAAGATGACGGGCGTCTACCAGGACATCACCGAAAAGGTACGCAGGGAGAAGCTGCTCAAAGGAAGGGAAGCGCAGTTCAGGACGCTCTTTTACCGCATGAACTGCGGGGGCACGATATTTCGGGCGATCCAGGGGGGCAGAGACTTCGTCGTTATGGACATCAACTATGCCGGTGAGGTGATCGAGGGGGAGAAGAAGGCCAGCATCGTCGGCAAAAGCATCTCCGAGGTCTACTCCTGCGCCGCAGGCCAGCAACTTCACGATGCCATGTCGTTTGTCTGGAAAACCGGCAAACCGCGTTCTGTTCCCCTGATGGGGTTCGAAAAGAGAGGAACGCAGCAATGGCGTGAATACTATATCTACATTCTCCCCTCCGAAGAGATCATTGCCATTTACAATGATATCAGCGAGCGGATCACCAAGCAACAGCAGATGCTGGAGTCGCTGAGGATCAAGGAGACCCTGATCAAGGAGATCCACCACCGGGTGAAGAACAACCTGCAGGTCATCGCCAGCATTCTCAAACTGCAGTCCATGCGGCTCGATGATCAGATGGCCCTCAATGCCCTTCGGGACTGCAGGAACCGCGTCTTTTCCATCGCAATGATCCACGAGGAGCTCTACCGTTCGGAGAATCTCTCGCGGATCAATATCGCCGAATACATCAAACACCTGGGCGATCACCTGATCTATGAATTCCTCTCGATTACCCCCGAGATATCGCTCGTGGTCGAATGCGACGACGATGTCACCCTTGATATCGACACCGGGATCCCCTGCGGCCTCATTATCGACGAACTGATCACCAATGCGCTGAAATACGCTTTTACCTCGAGAAAATCCGGGCTCATCACCATTGTATTCGGGAAAAAGGACGGAGGAACCTACGAGCTGGTGGTCCGGGACAATGGCGTGGGCTTTCCGGAGACCGTGGATTTCGAGAACACCGAATCGCTGGGCATGCAACTGGTCAACAATCTGGTGGCCCAGCTGGGAGGGACCATTGTGATGGATGGAAACGGGGGAACCAAATTTGCCATCACCTTCCCTGCAACGCGCAATTGATCGGGATCTGAGGAGAGACGATGACGGAACGAAGAGTCCTTATTGTGGAAGACGAGATGATCGTCGCGCTCGAATTAAAGGAAACGCTCAAAAAACTGGGCTATACCGTGGTTGCAACCGTCGACAACGGGTATGACGCCATCAAGAAGGCCGGAAGGCTGCAGCCGGACGTGGTGCTCATGGACATCCGGATACGCGGGGATATGGACGGCATCGAGACTGCGGAACGGCTCCTCTCCCTCTACGATGTGCCCGTGATCTACCTGACCGCCCATTCCGACAATGAGACGCTCCGCAAAGCCATCGACACCACGCCGGCAGGCTACCTGGTCAAACCGGTCGATGAACGAGCCCTGTACAGCAACATCGAGATAGCCATCCACAAGCACACTATCAGGAAAAAGATGGAGGCCCGCGTGGCATCCGGGGAGCCTGCGGTGCACAATCCGGCAGGAAAGGGCGATTGTGGCCTGGAAAATGCAGCGTTCGGACAGGAAGTGCTCGACGCCCTCAAAGACCCCATCTTCATCGTGGATCGCAACCTGCAGCTCATCCTGCACAACCGGGCATTCTCCTCCCTCTGCGGAATGCTGGGAAAGACCCCCGTCCGTCCGGGCCGGCATCTTCACGATCTCCTCCCCGAGTCCATTGTCGGCTCTGAGGAGGAGTACCGCGAGGTGTTTTCCACGGGAACGCCGAAAAAGACGGAAAAAATCCTCAAATCGCAGGAAAAGAGCATTTTTATCGCCATCGATAGGATACCCACGTTTTCAGGCCCTGATGTGCGCCATATCGTGGTCATCGTCCACGATGTCTACGAGGAGAAAACCTCGGAGATGATGCAAAACATTATCAAAAGCGAGTTCAAGGCGATACACGAAGATATCAGCGAGATCGCACGGCTTCATGCGGTGATGCACGCCCCCCTCCACGAGATCCGGAAGCTCGCCAACGCACACGGGGCGCTTCTCTCCCGAAAAACCACCCTCGAAGAGATCTCCCAGAACACGGAAACCCTGATCGCCCTTTTTTCCGACGTCGATTCGAGAATCCAGCATTACCAGAAGAATGCCGCAGCGTGGGCACCAGGACGCATCTGATTGCGGGTGCCCCTCACCCTCGCCGCAGCACGCAGGTCATGCAGTGCGCACCGCCGTAGCCGCCGGTGGCATTGGTGAGCAGCAGCGGGGTCATCTCGAGGCCGTGGGCGTACACCTCCTGCTTATGCGGGAAAAACTCGGCATCGGCCCGTAATCTGGCGTAATCGTGCTCTGCCTGGCTGAACAGTGCCCCGTATTTCTGCGGGTTCCGGTGCGCTCTCTCCGCCAGACGCGCGAGAACCGCAGGGGCGATGCGAACCGTATCGGGAACGATGCACTCGCCGTTCCTGATGCAGAGAAAGTTGGAGGCGTAACAGAGCTGTTCGAGCGTCGTTATCTCGATAATCTCAAACCCCCGGTCAATCAGATAGGCATCAAGATGTGAAGACGGCCCCGCGGGCACGTAGCCTTCGGATGTGCGGTGGAAGACCTCGACCTCCGCGCCGTGCAGGAGGGTCCGGTTTCCCACGCACACTCCCTGTGCGGGGATGTTGAAATAGGTGTCCAGGTGCATCGCCAGCATTGGGTCCCGCCCCTCCACGAGGGGATGGCAGGGCTGGCGGACGAGTGCCACCTCATCGAACCCGAGCCCTTTTGCCATCAGCTCCTCCGCGCCCCGGCGGTTGGTGCGCGATCCGTAGCCGACGAGGGCACACGCACCCGCGGGCATCACATCGCCTCCCTCAAGGATTCCTTCGCCGATGCGCATGATCGGGGCGGCGTCGATCGCTGCAAGAGCAAGCCCGGTCAGGTCCCTCTCCCCCTCCCGTTCCCGGCGCGCCATACGGCCGAGCACCATCCCCCGGTCGGTGCATGCCTGCTGGTCGCGTAAAAAATAGAGGTTATGGAGGGGGCGGTTCAGCTCCACACGAATGCCCGTGGCGGTGTGGACCAGCGTGGGATCGAGCCGGATGATATCCAGCAGGTGGGCGGCATCCCTCGCGTCGAGAGGCAGCGGCGCTTCACGCTCCCTCTGCAGGCCCGGCGGGAGCTCGCATCCCGCGTCCTCGCACCGCCGCCCGAGGCGGGATGCGGCGAGTGCGGCAAGTTCCCGGTGGAATGCAGGATCGTCGCGGGCACGCGTGATGAGGGCATCGCAGAGCGGGACGACCTTCACCCCGAAGGATTCACGCAGCAGGGTGCAGAGATCGCGATGCTCTCTCTGTGCATCGCTGAGGCTGAAAAAACGTTCGTAGAGATGCGCTGAAGGGGAAAGGAGTGCAAAGAATACTTCGATCCCCGGTTCATGCACCATGACCTCCCTGAGGGGCTCCCATTCTGCCCGCGCACAACACTGCATCGTTCTCATGGTGCTGTACACTGCGATGCTTCATGGCGATTTCGATCCTGAGCCTGCCGCATTGCAATGATACCAAAAGAACCTATAGGGGGCGGATGCCATATCTCTTCGAAGAACACAGGCGCTTGCAATGTCACAGTCCAACTATCCCTGGCTTGTTGTCGCAGGGTTCGGGAGCCATATCAGGTCCACGCCCACCACGCTCACCATCCGACACCGCGGGGAGGTCCGTGAGTACCCCATCTCCAGGCTTCGCCACCTGCTCGTGGTGGGGGGGCATACCATGCACACCTCGGTGATCACCCATCTGCTCAAATCCGGCGCCGCAATCACCTTTTTCGATGCGGACGGGACGCCGACCGCCATCCTGCGTGGTTTCGGCGATGACGGGGAGGCGGAGATCCATGAGCGGCAGAAGCATACGCCCGCGTACTCCGCCGCCGTGCTCGCGGCACAAAATTCGCTTAAAGCCCGCCTCATGAGCATTGAAAAGCGGGGGGAGGCCCTGCGGCGCAGCCTGTTCTACCAGGGGGAGGAAGAGTTCCTGCACGAGTCGCTGGACCAGCTCGAGTTCCTGATCAAACTGGACGAATTGCGGCGCATGCACAGGCTCACCCTCGACATGTACTACGAGATCATGGCCCGCACTCTCCCTCCCGAACTCGGGTTTCACCGGCGGGCATCAAGGCCCCACCGTGATCCCGTCAACGCGATGCTCTCCCTCGGGTATGCGCTGCTCTTCGGGAACTGCTGTGTGTCGGTCATCGGAGCCGGATTGCATCCCGGCATCGGCGCCCTCCACCAGGGTGAATGTGCCCTGGTCAATGACCTCATCGACCCTCAGAAGCCGCGGATGGTCGATGAGGTCGTCTTTTCCGTGGCGGCCGGGGGGATTTGCGATGCCGATTACGAGGTGAGCGGCGAACGCTGCCACCTGTCCGAGGATCTGGTAGGGCGTCTCATCGCCAGGCTTCATGAAACAATCGACCAGGAAACGCTCAATGCAAACTGCGCCCACTACCTTGAGTACATCATGGGAACCAAGGAACTGCACCTTATATACTAAAAAAGACCTCTTCTCACCGAGAATTCAGAAAAAATCCTTGGTTCCACCTCTTTTGTCCTGATGCCCCGTATCACCGCCCGGGGGCATCCGTAGAGCATGGAGATGAATTTTTCGAGGACGAAGGTCTCCCCGCTCGCGGTGATGAGCACGGCACCGCACTCAAGGTTCATGACCTCGCCCATGACACCCAGGTGCGTGGCGATTTTCCTGGCACATGCACGGAACCCGACATTCTGGACATAACCTGAGATCTCTATCTCTATCGTTATTGTTGCGTCTTTTTGGGAAAATCCCGCGGTTCCAGACGTATTCGGTGTCACCTGCATCAAGGTTGTTGCAGGAATGGTAAGTACTTACCCCTCCGGCAACCTGCGGCGCATCCCCTGCGTCCCGGAGGAGGGCTCATGCCTGATCCGCAGAGCCGATGGCGTCGGTGATCTCACCGTACAGCGCCTCTGCTAACTGGCGGTCCCGCGCCTCCACCAGAAGACGCATAAAGGGCTCGGTCCCCGAAGGCCGCAGGAGCGCCCAGGCGTGATCGCGGTTGATCCGGATGCCGTCGGTCGCATCGAGCCGTTCCTCGGAAAACCGCGCCTTTACCAGGTCGACGACCGACGCGGGTTTGCCGGTGAAGATCTTCTCCTTGATCATGAAGTAGTCAGGAAGGTCTCCGACGAGCGAGGAGAGGCTTGACTGTTCTGCCGCAAGAAGGCCCACCATTGCAGCCGCGGTCATGCCCCCGTCCCTGCAGTGCTGGTGATCGGGGAAAATCAGGCCCCCGTTGCCCTCTCCGCCGAAGAGCACGGTCCTGCCTGATGCGGCCAGATCCAGCATGGTGCGGGCGACGTAAATGCTGCCCACCGGTGTGTAGGCCACCTGGCACCCATGTTCGGCACAGACGTCCTCCACCCGCCGCGAGGTGCTCACCGGGGTGACCACGAAGCCTGTCCTGTTCCGGCACACGTAGCGCTGCATGAGTGCGAATTCCACATTTTCCTCGACATAGGTGCCCGTTTCGTCGATGAACACCGCCCTGTCCGCATCGCCGTCATGGGCAACCCCGAACGCAGCGCCGGTTTTCACCACCATCTCTGCGAGCGCGGCGAGGCCTTCGGGCGACGGTTCGGGAAGCCTTCCTGGAAACGTCCCGTCCATATTCGCATTGACGGTGTGCACCCTGCACCCCATTCTGGAGAGGATGGTGGGCGTGCTGTGCGAGGCGGGGCCCGAGCCGGGATCGACGACGACGGTCATCCCTTCTCCTACATGTGCGGGGAAACTCCGGACAATTGCATCGATATACTCATCGATGAGGTGGGGGGCGTAGACTTCCGATCCTACCGATTTCCATCCCTGCACCTCAAATGCCTCTGAGAATATCCGCTGTTCGAGTTTGATGGTCTCTTCGTCCCCCATCTCGGTCCCGTCGGCATCGATGATCTTGACCCCGTTATACTCGGGTGGATTGTGGGACGCGGTGATCATCGCGCCGGCGTCGAAATGGTGCTTGACCAGGTACTGGAGCGCAGGGGTGGGGAGCACACCCACATCGACCACATCGCACCCGCAGGCGAGGATTCCTGCCTTGGCGGCGCTGCAGAGTGCAGGCCCGGAGGTGCGCGTATCTCTGCCCACGGCGATCGTCCCTTTCCGCATGGATGCGAGTGCCATCCCGATGCGCATGACGAGATCGGGCGTCATATCCCTGCCCACGATGCCCCGCACCCCGTTGGTGCCAAATAATTGCTTTTCTGCTTTTTCTGCCATGTGGCTACACCTCGACGATATCCCTTCCCACGTCATGGAGTTCCTGCTTCAGGCGGTCGATGGCATTGCTGAGTGCGTTGAAGGCCTCGTACCGGCGCTCCGAGAGTATCGCAATATAGGTGATATCCTCGCCTGCATAGAGCCTGCCTTTCTGGTGGTGGAAGCGCACCCCGAGGATCCCCGGAACCTGTTCCATCTCGCGCCGTATGCTCGACAGTAGCGCCTCGAAGTCCTGGTCGAAGTCGAGGTACGGGGTGTGGGTCTCCCCCGTCCATTCACGCACGATGCCATTGAAGGTCATGAGCGCCCCCGCCCTGGTGAGATCGCAGGTATTCTTGAGGTCGCGCACAAGCCCCTGCATGGTGACGAAGTCGTCGAAACGGTCGAGCGACGCCATGACCTCCTCGACGGTGGGATTGCGCAGAACGCAGCGTTCTGCGTCGAGGTCGCCCATGACGACCTTGGCAAACGAGTGCTGTTTGAACCCCTCGACGACCGCAAAGTCCACCCCCGCATCGCAGAGCATGCGCAAGTTTGCCTCGAGGTCGGGGTTACGTATCGCAGCCACTGCTTTATCCTCATCGATCCCAACGGAGAACGCCGCGCCTTTCTCATAGAAGAGGGTCGTATCCTTGCCTTCTTCGAGCGTATACGGGTGGCCGCCGAGGTGTTTGACCGCGGCGACCGTTCCCACGGCTCCGAGGCGCTCGATAAGCTGCCCGACAAAGGTCGTCTTCCCGGTATTCGAAAGACCTGTTACCTGAATCACTTTCATTCTTCATCCATCTCCTGTTCTTCCTCTTCCGGCTTTGGCTGCCGGATCATCTGGGCAGCTTCGGCAACGCTGCGCATCACTTCGGTGATGCGGTCCTCGATATCCAGTTCGTCGTCGATGTCGATGGAGGTTTCCTCGACCTCGAGAAGGAAACGCGCCACCTCGCTCGCTTCAAAGAGGATGTCGTCGAGCTCTTCCGCGGTGAAAAATCCGCACAACGCCCCGTAAAAAAACGTTGCTCCTGCTTTCCGCACCTTCTTCTTAAACGAGTTTCGGGCCTGGTTGACCGCCTGGGGGGTGTAGGTGTCGGTCATAAACGGCACGAGACCGGGGAGATTCTCCCCGATAAAGGTCATCTCCGCCCCGCTCCGCGTGGAGAAGTCTGCGCAGAGGCGGGCGATGGCCCATTCCCTCGCCGTAATGTGGGTGTGCTTGCGGAGGAACTGGTTGACGCGATGGTAGGTTGCTCCGTCCACCTTCTTGAATTTGCGGTATTTGTTGATGCGTTCCCGCTGTTCGGCGGTCGGAGCGGCTTTCTCTCTCCGCGCTTCGCCCGGGGGTTCGGGGAGTTCTGCCGCTACATCCTGTGCAGTTTCCCCTGCTTCCTGCACCGCAAGGTCGTCTGCGTGCTGCTCCTCCCGTTCGGGATCCGGGGGGATGGATTCCTGTGCTCCGCCGCGATCTGGCTCGTCCATTTAGGTATACTTCGAGAGAAGATCAATTGAACATTACTGGTCGTTCAGGTGCCCAGTCGTGCCCGGGCCTTCCATAGAGCATGATATGGTATATGGTGCGGTGGCCATGCAGCGCTCTTCCCATAATCCCTCCTGCGATCTGGCGCCGGATTCCCCGAACGACGGGAATACGGGCATGATGAAGGGTTGGTGTGATCCCTCGCCGCATGCCGGACAGGGGCCTCTGCCGGGATCATTGCTGATCTTGTACCGAGATGATCCGTCGGGTAGGTCTGCCGGACAGGGGCGCTTGCAATGCAAACGCTCCTCACCGCATGGGCCGGGATATGGGTGCGGCGGTCATCTCGAATGGGCATGAGCGCCTTCCTGCTTTTCGCAGCGTATTCATTCATGCCGTGTGAGTTCCGGACGTCGCTGTTCGCTGCGATTCAGCCGGATTTTTGGGAAGCATCCTGCACGGGCAACCCCCGTGATCTCTCCATTCTCCTCGCTCCCTGTGGGTATAGCATCATACGGTTTATTCCCCGGAAAACGCTCCAGGCCGAAGCGCACCCTTCGGGACACTTTCCAGGTGCTGCAGCCGGATCGGGGCTCTTCGGGTGCCCTGTTTCGGGGCGATTAGGGTGGCGTGCAATACCCCTCCTGCCCGGCCGTACCATGATCCGCCTGTAGGGACATGTGCCGGTGGCCCGGGTTTTTCTGCGGGAGGGGCTGGGCAACCTGCAGAGCCGACGCATATATAAAAGGCCCTCATACCGGTGATTTCCGGCCGGATTTCCTATTGCAAAGGGTCATGGGTAGGCCCACGTTGTTTTTCCTGCCCGAAGGGCCCTATTTAGAGGCAAACTATGAGGGGTTGAAGGCAGGAATGGAGAAGGCGCATGGTTTCCTCCGGGTGGGCGGTTCACTTTCTCCCCGCACGGTTTTTCGTTAAATGGGGCAAGGGAGACCTCTGTAGTGAACCCAACCGGGTTCGAAAATTCAAAACCCTACAAACCTCCAGAACGCACTTCGAACCGGAAAACGAAGCATTTCCATCCAGGTGCGAACACCCCACCAATCCACATACCGACATTCGGTGCACCTGGATGGAGCTGGATCCCTCTCTTTTTCTGCACTGCCGATTCGCCGGGAAGGGCGGATCGCCCGTCCGGGGTGATATTGCGCAGAATGGGCATTCTGCGCAAAACTTTATTATGTGGAGCTATGAAAGATCTAAGCATGGAGGGCGATTATTTCTCCGAGTGGGTCTCCCGGTTCAGCCACCACCTGAGAATGAGAAATTATTCGCCCCGTACCATCCAGAGCTACGAGCGGGTGATTAAGAAATTCGCCTACTATATGTGGCTCAGGCGGCATATCGACCCCACAAAGCTGGTATTTTACTGGAAGGACCTCGACCGGGCCCGCCTGGACACGGAGGTGGACGCCACTCCCGTAATGATCAACGACTTTCTCTCCTTTTTGATCTCGATGCGGGAGTACAAACCAGCCACGCTGCACAGAGTAATCTCGACGCTGAGCTCTTTTTACCGGTATCTCGCCACCCAGGGCGTCGTCGATCTCAACCCCATGGTCAGCGTGGACCGTCCCCGGGTCAAGGAGACGGAGATACGCTGCCTGAAGCACAGTCAGGTCGTAAAACTCATCGATTCTATCGAGAATCCCCGTGATCGGCTCATTTTTCGGACGATTTATGCCACCGGAGTGCGGGTGTCCGAGCTGTGCGGCATCAGGATCGATGACATCGATTTCGAGGAGCATACCATCCGTATCCGGGGAAAAGGCGGTAAAATTCGGATTGTATTCATCGACGAGGACACCCTCGAGGAAATCGAGGCGTTTATCGGCGAGAGAATCTCCGGGCCGCTGTTCGAGGGCCAGCTGGGCAACGCCATCTCGCCCCGCACCGTCCAGCATATCTTCAAATGTTACGCCCCCGAGGGCATCACCCCGCATAAAATCCGCCACAGCTACGCCTCCGAATTGTATAAACGCTCGAGAAACCTGCGTGTTGTTCAGGAGAACCTTGGCCACAGTTCCATCAAGACCACCGAGATCTACCTGCATACCGATCTCGACGAGCGAAGAGAGGTATACCGGCGTTTTTTCCCGCTTTCGAACGGGAATGGGGATGATAAATCCTGATGTCCATCCCGGATTCTCCTTGTGGTAAACTGTATGATGCTATATGTCCCGGGATGCTGAAAGAAACGGGATCCGATTGGACCATCACTCCCACATGGCCCTCTTTCCACGGGTCCTGGAATCAAACTCGCATCCAGCCAGGGAAATTACTGATTTAGGCCTCCTCGAATGTCCTGGCAACAGCACAGTCTCTGCATAGTGCACCGCTCTGCAGCCTGCTGGTATTGCCGGGTTCGTTCCCCGTTCCAGATGGCAAAAAAATGCGTTTCAGCGATATTTCCCAATATTACATCCGGAATCGACGAGCAGGGCATAACATCCCCGGAAGGCGATATGTATGCCGTCTCAAACCCTGCCCCGCAATTGCACCGTTCTTGACTGCGAAGCTTATCGTCATTGATTGCTTCGGGCGGGAACGGAAAATCATCTGAGGAGAAATGTATTGTGATACCATGGTGCAGGCCCATATCCCTGATCCGGTCCACTGTTTTTTGTGATGCCTCAAAACCGAGAAGATTGCCATTTTCCGGGAGGGCGGCTCGGCCAACCGGTTTTACCACCGCAGCTTTCACCTTGGTCACGTTCACCTCGGCCAGATCGGAAAAGAGCCCTTCAAGGCCGATTTCGCTTCCCCGATGCAACGTGAGGCGGACCGATGCATTGATCCCCTGGTCTTTGAGACATCGCAATCCCCCTAAAGCCCGGTCATATATACCGACTCCCCGGATTGAATCGTTTTGTGCTCGCCCACCCTCGAAGCTGACCTTCATTTCAAATATTCCTGCTCGTTTCAGTTGTGCTGCGATGTGCTCATTGATGAGTACACCGTTGGTAGTAATGGTGCAATTCAGCCCCAATTGTGCTGCATGGTTTACCAGCGGGACGATCTGGGGGTAGCAGAGGGGTTCGCCACCAGTTATTGCCACTTCGAGCACGCCAATATCCGCCAATTCCGCAAGAATTGATAAGACCCTCTCTTCGGGTAGCTGATCGGGGGTGTGATGAGAGGCAGATGAATTTGTCATGCAATGCCGGCATGACAGGTTGCAGCGATAGGTGGGATCCAGATATACCCTGAGCGGTGCGGCCGGACTATGCGGGACTTCGATAATATCTCCGGTACTTTCGCTCAATGGACGGGACTGGCTGAATTTTCCTGTCCTGTGATTGTAATAGATATCGCAGGTGCCGGCTTTTCGGCACGTCCACTCAACCGGGGATTCTTTCTGTGGTATCACGAAAAATCACCCCCTTATTAGAACAGGGCCTGATAAATATTTGGCAATTTATATCGTTTTTCGAATGTATCTATCATCTCCTGTTCGGCGGCAAACGCTCTTCGTTATAGCATCACGGCCAGAGAGGTTTTTCAAACAGCAAGGAGGGATTGCGAGCGGATCCGATACGCCGGCACAACGCTATGCAGAGACATGCGATGCACTATACACCATATTATGCGATATGCTACGGCGTGGTGGGCGATACCGCACCCCACCCCCCTTTCGGATCCCCTGCGTTTTTCCGCCCCGGGCTGTCAGGGATGGCTTTTGTAAGCATATCGTTTTATTCGCTGCATGCGGGGTGCGTTTCGATGGCCCGGCGAACAGGTAAATGATTTTATAATAATATTGCAATAAAAATCTGGTTGGATTATGAAAGGATTGATCCTGTCAGGGGGGCATGGAGTACGGCTGCGGCCTATCACCTATTCGCAACAAAAGCAACTCATCCCTGTTGCCAACAAGCCGATTTTATTTTATTGTATTGAAGATCTGATCAATGCGGGCATAGAGGACATTGCCATTGTTGTCGGCCCGAACAAAGAGCAGGTTATGAATACCGTACGTTCTGCGAAATGGGATGCCAATATCGAATTTTTCTATCAGGACGCCCCGCGTGGTCTGGCCCATGCGGTGAAAATTTCGGAGCCTTTTCTCAGCGATGACAAATTCATCATGTATCTTGGGGACAATCTCCTGAAAGGCGGAATTAATGGTTTTGTAAAGGATTTTGTGGATGCCAAGGTTGAGGCAAGCCTGCTCCTGACCAGGGTGGAAAATCCGGAACAATATGGGGTCGCCCTGGTGGACGAGCAAAAAAAGGTCATATTACAACTGCTTGAAAAACCAAAACGCCCTCCAAGCAACCTCTCCATCGTGGGGATTTACGGACTGACACCCTCGATTTTTGAGGCAATCGATAATATCAAACCCTCCTGGCGGGGCGAATTTGAAATCACCGATGCGCTTCACTGGCTCATTGAGAAAGGATATTCGGTACGGTATGATCTGGTCGAAGGCTGGTGGAAAGACACCGGCAAGCCTGAAGATCTCCTGGAGGCGAATCGCCTGATATTGGACGGCATTTTTTCTGAGAATAAGGGGAGCATCGAAAACAGCAGGGTAAGCGGCAGGATCGTGGTAGGGGACAATACAGTAATTGGGGAAAATTCAACGATTGCGGGCCCGGCAATCATTGGAAACAATTGCAGCATATCCAATGCATATGTCGGTCCATTCACGAGCATCGGGAATAATTGCCAGATCATTCACACCGAGATTGAGAATTCAATTGTTCTGGACGGTTCGAATATTGCCCATGGAGGAAAGATTATCGAGAGTTTGATCGGCAAAGACGTGAAAATATCGAGAAACGGTTCCTTGCCCAAAGGGAAGAAATTGGTCATCGGGGACAATTCGGAGATCGAACTCTGAACGGTGCGCTTCAGATGCAATTATTGGGCAACTGAGGGCCTATCCGGTCATACAATAAGTTTCTTAATGTAATTAATATAGTAGTGGAAAAATAATATCTCTCAGGGGGAGTGAGTATGCGATTTCTCATTACAGGTGCTGCAGGTTTTATCGGGAGCAACTTTGTCCGTTTCATGCTGGACCAGTATCTGGATGACGAGTTCGTTGTCCTTGACAAGCTGACCTACGCAGGGAGAATGGAAAATCTGGAGGACATTGCCCCTCGTATTGAATTTGTGAAAGGGGATATCTGCAAACGGGAGGATGTCGAGAAAACCGGAAAATGCGATGTAATTATTAATTTTGCTGCAGAATCCCACGTTGATCGCTCGATCAATGATCCGGGGCTGTTTATCAAGACCGATATTCTTGGCACACACACGCTCCTTGAATATGCCCGAACGATCGATGTCGATAGGTTCCTTCAGGTGAGTACGGATGAGGTATACGGGAGTATTGATAAGGGCTCATTTACCGCGAACGACCCGTTGAATCCCTCGTCTCCTTATTCCGCGAGCAAGGCCGGGGCGGATCTCATTGCGCTGGCGTATTACAAAACCTATGGACTGCCGGTGCTCATCACGAGGTGTTCGAACAATTTCGGGCCGTATCAGTACCCGGAAAAATTGATTCCGGTCCTGATCCTCAAGGCGTTGAAAAATCAACCCCTGCCGATATATGGGGATGGAACAAATATTCGGGACTGGATTTATGTCAGGGACCACTGCAGCGCAATCGACCGCGTGGTGACCGGGGGATCCTGCGGGAACATCTACACTATCGGGTCAGGATACGAAAAAACGAATCTCGAGATCGCCAAAATGATCCTCAAATTCCTGAAGAAACCGGAGGATTTGATCACCTTTGTCGGGGACCGCCCCGGTCATGATTTCCGGTACTCGTTATCGGCCAGGGAAATGAACTTGCTTGGATGGAAACCGCAGTATAAATTTGAAGAGGCGCTCGACGAGACCATTTCGTGGTATGTCCGGAACGAGTGGTGGTGGAAGCCGCTGACCAATCCACATTAATGTATCAAAGAACTATGGCTGATTAAACCAGAAAATGAGATATCGGTTTTATATTCAGATAATTATTTAATACTTCGTTTTGTATGTGAACCTCTATGGAGAATGGAACCGTTCATCTTTCAGCCGACGAGGTATTAAAACAAAAAATTTGGGATGATATCAGGGAGTACTGGAAGTATTACCGGGATACGAAAGAGAACTTTACGGAAGGAAGAACGAAAGTCCAGTATGCCGGAGCCGAGTACGACGAGAAAGAGATCATCGCGATGCTCAATGCAATTCTGGACGGCTGGTTTGGTGTGGGAAAATTCTGCCGCCGATTTGAGAATCAATTTTCAAGGTTTCTGGGTGCACACGAATCAATCCTTGTGAATTCGGGTTCATCTGCGAATTTGATCGCCGTGTCCGCACTCATGTCCGATCAATTTCAGGGACAACTGAGCAGGGGAGATGAGGTCATCTCACCTGCGGTCACGTTCCCCACGACGTTCAATCCATTGATTCAGAACGGGCTCACCCCTGTGTTGCTGGATGTGAATGCCCATACCTACAACCTCAACGCAGACGATCTGGAAAAGGCGGTTTCACCCCGCACCCGGGGTATCATGATCCCGCACACGCTTGGAAATCCGAACGAAATGGATGCGATAATGGATTTCGCGGAGGAACATGACCTCGTGGTCGTTGAAGACAGTTGTGATGCACTGGGCTCAAAATATCAGGGAAAGTATCTGGGTACCTTCGGCGATGTCGGGACATTTTCATTTTATGTCGCGCACCAGATGACGCTCGGAGAGGGGGGTGCGGTGGTCACCGGCGATCCGGAGATCGAACCGATCCTCAGGTCCATACGTGATTGGGGCAGGGCATGCGTCTGTCCCGTATGCAAGGTTTCCCTCAACCCGGATTACCAATGCCCATTGCGATTCCAGTTTGAAACCGACACATTGCCCGATGATTATGACAAGCGATATGTATACCTGAATGTCGGATACAATTTGAAGCCAGTCGAGTTTCAGGCAGCGATGGGACTTGAACAACTCAAAAAACTTCCTGGTTTTATCGCAGCAAGAAAGAACAATTTTGCACAGCTGTTAGACTTCTTTGAAGGCTATTCTGATTATTTCATGCTACCTGAGGCATTGCCCGGATCGGATCCCGCCTGGTTCTCTTTTGCGCTGACCGTCAAAGACAATGCTCCGTTTACAAGAAAGGATATTGTGATGTGGCTTGAACAGCATAACATTGAGACAAGGCTACTCTTCGCTGGCAACATCATTCGTCAGCCCGCATATAAACACGTACACTGCAGGGTTGTCGGCGAGCTCGAGAATAGCGACAGAATTATGAAAAATACCTTTTTTATTGGTGTATATCCGGGGCTCACAGAAGACCATCTCACCTACATTATGGATACGGTCAGTGCATTCATGCACAAAGCCACCTGAGGAGCCGCGAGCAGGATGAACACACACACGAGTACAGGAATGGAAGATGCGAATGTTCTCATCATCGGCGGGCTCGGTTTTATCGGCAGCAACCTTGCCCACCGGCTGGTAGCGTTGGGTGCACATGTTGTCATATTCGATGCCTGCCTTGATCCCTACGGGTGGAACTATGCGAACATCAAAGAAATCGAGCGTGATGTCGAGGTCATTGTTGCGGATACCCGAGATTTTGAAGCGGTAAAGACACAGGTGACGGATAAAGACTATATTTTCAATTTTGCTGCGCAGGTGAGCCACAGCCTGTCCATGGAACGGCCATTTATGGATATCGATATTAATTGCCGGGGAAATATGAACGTCCTTGAGGCCTGCAGGCGGTTGAATGACGATGCGGTGATCCTCTTTGCAGGTACGCGGAGTGAATCGGGCGACGCGCAGTATCTGCCCGTCGACGAGCACCACCCGGACAACCCCTCCGATATCTACAGCATCAACAAACTGGCGGCAGAGAAATATCACCTGATGTATACCCATGTCTATGGGATGCCCACGTCGATTATTCGCGTAGGGAATACCTACGGGCCGAGGCACCAGATGAAGCACGGACAATACGGGGTGTTGAACTATTTCATCAGGCGTGCAATGCTGGATGAACCGATCATGATCTATGGAGACGGCCAGCAGATCCGCGAATATTGCTATGTCGACGATGTATGTGATGCGTTTCTTCTTTCTGCACAGACTCCGAAGTCCATCGGGGAGTATTTTGTGATCGGCAGTGGAGAACCGGTCAAATTTATTGATATGGCCAACCAGGTTATCAGCGCCGTGGGAAAAGGGTCACTGCAGCATACACCATATCCCGAAGGGCGTGAGAAGATAGATGTGCAGAAGTACTATGTCGCAAACGACAAGATCACCGAATACCTGGGATGGCATCCGACGATTACCCTGAAGGAAGGATTGGAAAAAACGGTTGCATTTTATCAAAACAGGTTGATGGAGTATATTTAACGCAGTGGTATGATTCCTGTTTTCAAGCCTTCTCTGGGAGAAGAGGAGATAGCCGCAATCAGGGAAACCTTCGCATCCGGATGGATCGGGCTTGGCCCGAAGACAAAAGAATTTGAACACCGGTTTGCCGACTATATCGGAACGCCGCATGCAATCGGTGTCAATTCGGCCACCGCGGCACTGGACCTTTCTCTGAAGGCCTTCCATATCAATTCCGGCGAAATCCTCATCCCTGCAATTACGTTTGTATCCACCGCACACGCAGCGGTCTACAACCATGTAACACCGGTGCTCGTCGATGTCTCCAGAGATACGCTTTGCATGGATATCGATGACCTCCAGGAAAAAATCACAGAAAAAACCCGGGCGATAATCCCTGTGCATCTGGGCGGGCATCCCTGTGATATGGACCCGATTCTCGAGCTTGCCGGGGACCACAACCTGGTCGTAATCGAGGATGCCGCCAACGCGGCCGGGGCGGAGTACAAAGGGCAAAAGGTCGGATCTCTCGGTGATGCCGGATGTTTCAGCTTCCAGGCGACCAAGAATATGACCACCGGCGATGGAGGGATGATCACCACCTCCCATGGAGAGATCGTGGAGAGGCTTCAGCGGCTGCGGTGGGTCGGCATCAATCTGGATACGTGGAAACGGAACGCAAATCCGGAACGGTATTCATGGTATTATGAAGTCGACGAGGTCGGATACAAGTACCATATGAATGATATCCAGGCGTCGATAGGGCTGGTGCAGCTGCAGAAACTGGACACGATGAATGAAGCACGAAGAAACATTGCCCGGAATTATGGCCATGTGCTTTCTCCCCTTCAACCCATTTCCCTTCCCGTCGAAAAACCGTGGGCAAACCACGTATATTGGCTTTACACGATGAAAATGAAAGAAAGAGATGAATTCATTTCGCATATGAGCCGGCACGGCATTGCAACAGGTGTCCATTTCATGCCGGTTCATCATCATCCCATCTATGCCGCACTCTCCGGCGATGTCCCGGTTGCGGAGAATATCTGGAAGGAAATTGTGGATATTCCGTTGTTTCCTGACCTCAACGGCGATGAAATGCATCGGATTATATCCGCGGTGAGGACGTTTTTTTCGCCCGATTGAGAGCATTCAACGGTCTGCTGAAAAAGGTCCTCTCTGCACACAGCGGGTGCGGGAGGCCTGCAGGAGGAATACTCTGTATCGAGCCCCTGAGGATAGGAAGGTGGGTTAAAATTTCCTTCCTGTATCCCCGTATCGGCAGCGACCTTGAAGAGACCGGCGCGGAATGCAGACCTGTCATTATTATATTGAAAAAGATTTATAAATAAACAACTATTATACGACCTGTTACATTGCTGCTGTTTTCTGGAGGATTTACCATGCTGGCACCCAAGGTTGCGATAATTATCCTGAACTGGAATGGTTGGAAAGATACACTGGAATGCCTGGAATCGCTGTATCAAATCACATATCCCAACTACGAGGTAGTTATCGTGGATAATGGATCTGAGGACAATTCCCTCGGCAACATCAGGGACTATTGTGAGGGGAATATTGAAGTCGCCACCGATTTTGTATCCTATCAACCGGAGAACAAACCCATTGCGCTTGTCGAATACACCCGAGATAATGTTGAATCCGGGGGAGTTGATACGCTCGGTGCTATCCCTTCGGACCGAAAACTGCGCATCATTAAAAATGGGAAAAATTACGGATGCAGCGAGGGGAATAATATCGGAATGCGGTATGCGCTCAATTGCCTGAATGCAGACTATATTCTCTTATTGAACAACGATGTGGTTGTCGACAGAGAATTTTTAGGGGAAATGGTCGCTGTCGCCGAAAGCGACGTGCATATAGGGTTTGTGGGGCCGAAAGCCTACTACTACCATGAAGACGGGGTCATCCAGTATACCGGCGGGGGGTCGATTGATTTATTGCGCGGAATTTCGCCCTGCATCGCCAGGAATAAGCGGGATACCGGGAATTACGATCGAAATTATGAGGTGGATTATGCCGGAGGCGCGTGCATCCTGTGCAAAAAGGAGGTAATCGACACCATCGGGTTGTGGGATGATACATTCTTCGCATACTGGGAGGAGACGGATTGGTGTTTGAGGGGGAAGAAGGAAGGCTATGCAAGCATGTACGCGTGGAAAGCCAAAATATGGCATAAAGAGGGTGCGACAAGCGGGAGCGGGCTGAATACCTATTTTATGACGAGGAATAGGGCATATTTTGTCAAAAAACATACTGCTGCGGCGAAATACCGGCAATTTTTACTCTACCAGATGGGATTTCAGTTCTGGTACACGCTGTTCCTGTATGGTATATACCAGAGGGATTTCACCAAATTGCGATACTATTTAAAGGGAATCAAGGACAGCAGGAATTTGAAAACATCAACCCCCTTTGCACAGTGAATCCGGAGGTATAATTTACCCGAACCTTGCGGATTGAACGGGCACATCGATGGTGCAGTCAGGCCCATGGTGCGTGTCCGGTAGCGATATCAGGCATCAAGAATCAGTTTGAGCTATTTCAGACTCAATGAAGGTAGTCCTGGATTTCCTGGGGCGTATCGCTTCAAAGGAAAACAATTTCGCATTGATTCAACACGTCGATCAGGGAAAAAATTGGCAAAAAGTATTTCCTCTTATCATTTTTGATATATCCATAAATATAAATAAATAGTTATTTATATTAATCGCCGGAATGGTCACGATATGAGGGGGCAAACGAGCGGGGCTTTGGAGGTGGATCCGGGTATACATTCTCCTTCCATGGCCTCTTTTGTATCAGGTACTACCCACATCGCTGCGGTAATTCCTACATTCAATGAGGAAATGATGATAGGCACTCTCGTGCTCAGGTCAAAAATGTATGTAGATACGGTTATCGTGGTGGACGATGGTTCAACGGACCGAACCTCGAAGGTTGCCGAGATGGCCGGGGCGGATATTGTCCAGCTCAAGGAAAATCATGGAAAGGCCTATGCATTGATGCACGGGATACAAAGGGCGAAGGAATTGGGATTCTCCACGGTCATCGCGCTGGACGGTGACGGACAGCACGATCCGGGGGATATTGCATCCATCGCACAACCGATCCTCGATGATGAAGCGGATATGGTGATAGGATCGCGGTTTCTGGATATCTCATCACAAATACCCTTTTATCGAAAATTCGGGCAAAAAACATTGAATTTTTTTACCAATGCCGGATCTGAGGTGAAAACTACGGATTCACAGTCCGGTTTCAGGGCTCTGGGAAAATCGGCGCTGGAAAATATGGATTTTATCTCAAATGGGTACAACATCGAGTCGGACATGATACATCATTTTTCTTCTCGCAATTTACGGATAAAAGAAGTCCCGATAGAAATCAACTACGATGTTCCGAATAAGCACAAACAACATCCTGTTCCCCATGGAGTGGATATTCTCGTCAATCTCGTCGGGTTTATCGGGTATAAAAGACCTCTTCTGTTTTTTGGGCTTCCCGGAGCCTTTCTCTCGTTCCTGGGTATAATCATCGCCACAATCGCAGTATCCCAGTTCTATGCGTCTCACATCTTTCCCTTCTCATTAACCGTGATTGCAGCATTTGCAGTGATACTGGGATTGTTGCTATTCGCTTCAGGCATAATTCTCAACACAATTGTTGCGATCATGAAAAGTGTCCGTAATTGAGGTTTTACGATGATTGCAATTACGTTGGGGACCCGTCCCGAGATAATCAAAATGGCTCCGATTATTCGAGAATGCGAGCAACAGAGTATCGATTATTACCTCATCCATTCCGGACAGCACTATTCGTTTGAAATGGATCAAACATTTTTTGATGAATTGCGGCTGCCACGCCCACAGTATAATTTGAATGCAGGATCCGGCTCCCATGCCGCGCAGACGGGAAAAATTATGGCCGGCGTGGAATCGTTGCTCCTTGAGAATCCTCCCGAATTCATCCTTGTTCAGGGGGATACCAATACCGTCCTTGCTGCGGCACTGGCGGCGTCGAAGCTGCACAAGCCAATCGGCCATGTTGAGGCGGGACTCAGGTGCTTTGACAGGAGACTGCCTGAAGAAATCAACCGGGTGGTTACCGATCATATCTCCGATTATCTCTTTGCTCCAACCCCGGAGGCGGTCAAAAACCTGAAAAATGAAGGTATTGACCAAAACAAGATCCATCTTACCGGGAATACGATTGTCGATGCGGTGCACCAAAATGTGCAGATATCCTGCAGAAATTACGACGTCTTAGAACAATTCGGGCTGAAATCCAAAGAGTTTTTTCTCGTCACATTCCACCGTCCGGAGAACGTGGACAGTCCTGCAACATTGTGTGAACTTCTGAATGGGCTGAATGCCATTTATGATGAGTTTTCTATGCCGGTTGTGTTTCCCATGCACCCCCGTACCAAAAAGCAGATGACCGCGATGGGACTATCCCCCGGTTCAATCCACATTATCGATCCGGTCGGGTATCTTGAGTTTCTTCAGTTTGAAGCCCATGCAAGGTGCATTCTGACCGATTCCGGAGGGATCCAGGAGGAGAGCTGCATTCTTGGCGTACCCTGTGTGACAGTCAGAAAGAACACAGAAAGACCCGAAACCCTGCTCGTGGGGGCGAATATTCTGTCTGATTGTTCATCCGGCGAGATGGTAGAAAAAACACATGAGATGCTTGAAAGGAAGCCTGACTGGGTGAATCCTTTTGGTGATGGAAATGCGGCGAGGAACATTGTAAACATACTGGACCATTCGGGGTAGCATCATGAAGATTTCTGTTCTGGGACTCGGGTACATAGGCCTTCCCACTGCTCTGCTGTTTGCAAAGGGCGGTCATGAGGTCATTGGGGTAGATGTGAATCAACAGGTCATAGATTCGCTGAATGCAGGGAATATTCATATCGAGGAGGCGGGATTGCAGGAATTATTTGATCAGGCAAAGGACCATTTCATCGCGCAGAACACCATTTCTGAGGCGGATGCGTTCATCATCGCGGTCCCTACACCGTTGAATAAATCGCTCAGGATCGCAGATCTGAGCTATGTTCGCGCTGCTGCGGCCATGATCGCAACGAAATTGAAGAAACAGGATCTTGTTGTCCTGGAATCGACAGTGCCTCCCGGAGCGAGCGAGCGTATTGTGATCCCCATTCTTGAAAAAAGTGGATTATCCGGATCTGATTTCTTTTATGCGCATTGTCCGGAGCGGGCGATACCGGGGAACACCATCCACGAAATGGTACACAATGATCGCATTATCGGCGGGACCAACCCGGAATCGGGCATGCGCGCCAGAGAACTGTATTCCTCCTTTGTGCAGGGATCCATCTTCCTGACAAACGTGCGGAATGCGGAATTCATCAAATTACTGGAAAATACCTACCGTGACGTGAATATTGCGCTCGCCAACGAGCTGGCGAAGATTGCTGAAGAATCCGGGATTAATATCTGGAATGCCATCAAGCTCGCAAACAAGCACCCGCGATGCACCATCCATAACCCCGGGCCCGGTGTCGGGGGTCACTGTATCGCGATCGATCCCTGGTTTTTAACGGAAAATTCAACGAAAACCGGCATCATTCACCTATCACGCGACATCAACGACTCGATGCCGAATTTCGTCATCCATATCCTGAGAGGGATCCTGAAAGGGGTGAAAGAACCCACGGTCACCATTTTCGGGGTGAGTTATAAAGGAAATGTGGGTGACACGAGGGAATCACCGGCACTTAAATTTATTCAGCTCTGCGAAAACGAGGGGTATGCCATAAAATGTTATGATCCGTTCGTGAACGCATTTGACTATCCGTTATTAGATCTACCATCCGCTCTCTCGGACAGTGACTGTATTGTCCTCATTTCAGACCATACGGTATTCCAGCAGATTGACCCCTCAAAGGTGCAAATGCGGAGGAAAAACGTCATCGATACCAGGAATATTCTTGATTCGCAGAGATGGAAGGCACACGGGTTCACCATCAAAATTATGGGAAATGGGGAACCGGAACCGCAGGGACTGGAGGAGTTACCCACAGAAGTATCCATCCCTGTCATGGATGACAAGGTGATACCGTTATGACAACCATCTGGGTTGATATCATCAATCCGTCACATTCTCATTTTTTCTCCTCCCTTCTCCCGGAACTGCAGAACTATGAGATAACGATCACCCTGCGCGACCGGGCGGAAACCGTGGGCCTCGCCCGTTCATTCGGACTCTCGGGGGAGGTCATCGGCACGGATTACCGGGATCCGCTGAGAAAGACCATGGCCATGATGTATCGAACGATTACGCTCTTTTTCAGGGTTAAGAACCCTGATTATGCACTTTCCTTCGAGAATGGCATGAGCACGTTGATAGCACGGCTCAGGGGAGCCACATCAATCCTTTTCTGCGACAACGATTTGAAATTTCACCAAAAAACATCTTCTCTTCAGGATCTGGAGATGAAATTCAAACTCATGGCTGATTACCTGTTCCTACCACGGGCGTGCCGGGAACGATTCTCCCTGTATGCCGATCCCGACACCATCATCTCGTACGACGGCTACAAGGAGGATGTGTATATCGCCGATTTCAAGCCCGATCCCGACTTTTTTGAAACCATTCCATTCCGCGACTTCATCGCAATTCGGCCCGAGGCCCTTGGATCGTTTTATGTCAAGGATAAAGCAAGCATCGTTCCTGATCTCCTGCGCCTCGCAGAGAGGGAAAACCTGAATGTGGTGTATCTCCCCCGTGAAATGGCTGACTTCGCCTATCTCAGGCAGGATAATGGGGTTTTTATCCCGGACAGCCCTGTCAACGGCCTTGATCTCTGCTACCATGCCCGTGCGGTCCTCACGGGGTCGGGAACGATGGCCCGGGAAGCTGCGTGCATGGGAACAACTGCAGTATCCTTTTTCCCGAGCAAGAACCTGCTTTCGGTGGATCAGGAATTGATCCGTGCAGGAAAAATCTTTTATTCCAGAGATGCCGGGGAGATCATCGACCATATCGCCGGTGCCTGCTTTGACAAAAAACCACCGGATTTACAACGGTGCAAACGTGTCAAAGCAGAGGTTCTCTCCGAACTTGTTCGTATTGTTGATGAGGATTGATTGTATGAGAAGGAGACCCGATCCAGTCCGACTACGAAACGTCGTGACAACACTGGATCACTACGTGCGCAGGGAAGATTTCAGTGGGTATGACCCGTATGACGCCCTTAATTCACCAATCCTGAAGTCGTTGCCCGGTACGTACCTGAAAATCCTGATGACCCAGATGTTCGTCTACTCGCCTGTTGATCTGCGTGGATTGTTCGGTGTGAAGCCGGGCAGAAATCCAAAGGCACTGGGGCTGTTTTTATCTGCATACTGCAACCTCTCCAGGGCAGGTTTTCTCAAACAGGATGAGTTTGATGCACTATCCACCAGACTTGTGCAGTACTTACTAGCTGGACGGTCCAAAGGGTATTCGCATTATTGCTGGGGATTCAACTTCCCATGGCAGGATGTCACGAGATTCTCTGAAGAAAACCTCCCTACGGTTGTCAATACCGCATATATCGGTAATTCATTTCTGGATCTCTATGATGTAACCCGGAATGCGTTCTACCTGCAAATTGCTGAACATTGCTGCGATTTTATCCTGAATGATTTGAATATCACAGAAATGAGGAACGGGATATGCTTCAGCTATACCCCGATCGATCACCATATTGTCCATAATGCGAATATGCTGGGAGCGGCTTTCCTTGCAAGAGTGTATTCCTACACAAAAGAAGCGAAGCTGATTGAATTTTCAGAAAATTCATTCAATTATTCCATTTCTGAACAAAAAGAGGATGGATCCTGGGCCTATAGCAAGAACCCTGCGGCAGAGACTGAACGCATGCAAATTGACTTCCACCAGGGATTTATTCTTGACGCGATCTGCGACGTCATCCGATACGGCGACCAAGCCGATGCAGCCCTCCACGATGCCCTCCAGAGGGGAGCGGATTTCTATAAAAATGCGCAATTCGATGAGAATGGACGGTCGAAATGGCGGTTGCCGAGGGCATGGCCGGTTGATATCCATCATCAGGCGCAGGGAATCCTGACGTTCTCAAACCTATTCGACCTGACCGGTAATCACGAGTATCGTGAGTTCGCACACCAGATTGCCGACTATACCATCTCTGAAATGCTCAATCCCTGCGGATATTTCAACCACCAGAAGTGGTTCTGGTTTTCAACCACCATTCCCTATATGCGGTGGGCCCAGGCATGGATGATGCGAGCGTTGGCAACGATGCTGGAGGTGCATGAACGTGAATGAGCATCTTATCAGGTACTATCATCATATGCCGCACGGCATTCAGACACTGGGAATAAACCTGTTTGAACTGAACGCATGGGCTGTGCATAGAAGCAAGCAATTTTTTGATTTTTTCGCATTACTGCAGGAAACCGAACGGTGGGATAATCACCTGTTCGAGGCATACCAGAACAAGCACCTGCAAACCATTGTCAATTTTGCCTATCGCCATGTTCCCTTTTACCGGAAACTGTACGATGACCACGGGATCGACATAGATCGGATCAGGAACTTGGACGATCTGGAGAAATTGCCGATTATCACGAAAGCGGATATCTCTTCCAATTATACCCGATTGATCTCCCCGAATGAGAAGCACCCGCTGGTTATGCACACCAGCGGAACAACCGGCACGCCATTGCAATTCCTCGTATCCCGGGATCTGGATGTACTGAATTATGCAATTGCCTACAGGAGAAATCTATGGGGCGGGTATATACGCAATTCACTTATTGCCCGTTTTGTGGGGGATAAACCGGTCAAAGATTGCAATGACCGGTATCTTTTCAGACGATCGTATATCATGAACAGGTTGATATTTCCCTCGTATTGTCTGAGCATTGACAATTTTCCGAAGATATTCGAACTATTGCGAAAACACCGGGTAAAGTACATTCAGTCCTATCCCTCAACGGCGTATATTCTGGCGAAATATCTGGAATTTGAGGATACCTTTTACGATCTTAATGCTTTGTTCTACTCTTCGGAACCGATGTATGACCATCAAAGAGGACTTATTGAAAAGAGATTTCGCACAAAACTCTTCGGATTCTATGGGCAGGCCGAGCGAGCCATCTCAGCAACCGAATGTGCTGAGAACAGGTATCATCTGACCATGATTGATGGGATTACTGAAATCGTGCAGAACGGAGAGGTGGTGCGTGATGGTGAAAAAGGATTTACCGTGACGACTTCTCTCCATAATTATGCGATGCCGTTTATCAGGTATGCGCTCAATGATTTCACCGGGTATGCGGGGGATTCGTGTGATTGCGGGAGAACTCTACCTACGATATTCAAGGTCGATACATCGCTTGAGGATTTCATTATTTCCCCGAAAGGAATGATATATTCCCCCTCTCTTCTCACATTCCCGATGAAGAATATGCGAAATGTTACCGAATCACAAATTATTCAGGAAGACATCGATAGGATATCAATCAATATCGTCAAACAGGAGGGCTTTTCAAACACCGATTGTCTGCACCTTAAAGATGCCTTTGATACCATGCTTGGAAATGAATTTGAACTGAACATCAATATCGTGAGCACGATTCCCCGGACCGGGGCGTTCAAAAAACGATTTGTCATCAATAGATTGGGAAGGGATTACATTGAACGGGCGTTTGAAAGAACATAAACCACGTGTGCTGGTCATTGGGCCCTATCCCCCTCCTATCGGAGGGGTCGCCACCCACATTCAGCATCTCATGGCCCAGCAGAGACTGCAGGATCGCTTTTCTCTGGCATTCTATCGAACGGGAAAAAAAGACGAAACTGCCTCAAATTTCGTCCAGATGTTCTTGGAGATCGTCAAAATTTTCAGGTATCTCGCCACTTTCCAGTTCAGGAAGTCGGATATCTTTCATATCCATACTGCGTCGAAGATGAGTTTTTTCCGCAACAGCCCCTATATTGTCCTTTCGAGCGTAGGTTCAAAAGGAAAAGTACTCACCCATATTCACGGGGCCGAATTCGAGGATTTTTATGAGCAGAGCGGTCTATGGATAAAAAAGTATATTGCATTTGTGTTGCGCAAATCTGACGGGATCGTCGTTACCTCCGAACGGTGGATCCCCGTAATCAACCATATCTGTACCAATTGTTCGAGGATTTATCCAATCCCCAATGGGTTTATCCAATCCAATTTTCATGCTATCAACCCTGCAATCGCACGAGAGAACCTCAACATTCCCGGGAATATAAAAATTCTCCTGACGATTGGCTGCCTGGAGGAGTACAAAGGCCATGCATATCTCGTTGAAAGCATGAAGAAAATCGTTGAAACGAGAAATGACGTTGCCGCCTACATTGTCGGACTGGGGTCCCTGGAACCAACGTTGAAGCGGTTGATCACTCAACACAACCTCGAGCAGTACATGTTCCTTGCCGGGGGGAATAAACCCGTTGATGAATTAAATCTCTGGATAAATGCCTGTGATCTATTTGTATTGCCCAGTTTGAATGAAGGCAATCCTACCGTGATGTTTGAAGCCATGGCATGCGGGAAACCATTCATCGGCACCAATGTGGGAGGGATACCTGATGTCATCACCTCGGATACGTACGGAGTACTGTGCAACCCGGGAGATTCGGAGGTCTTGAAGGAGATCATCCTGGAAAGTCTGGCGAAGGATTGGGATAGTGAGGCGATTTTGGAGTATGCGAATGAATTTTCCTGGGAACGCATCGCCCAAAAAATGGAGCATGTGTATCTTGATGTTGCCAATGCTCCTCAATCCCCCTCCCCCTGAGCAGGTGCCTCATGGATTCTTCACCATTGCGAAGTATCACAGAGGTTGAATGACTATCGCTTACATTTATCCGCCTTAAACATTGGAAAAGTGATATATATAGATATTGAATATATGTTCAAATATTGCTGCTTCCGGAGTATCGCATGAACATTCTCAGCACAATCTATCACCTTCCTTTTACCCCACTGCAAAATAACGCCATGCTCTGGAGAATTGTGAATATACGGGAACTACTTGAGAAAAATGGGATCCATACGGACCTGACCTATTTTACCTTGAACTTCCTTCGTGAAAAAAACCTTGAAAGCGATGATTTTCATAGAATTTCAATAAATAAGAGTTTTTTGCCGCAATACTCATACCTCCGCTGTCTTATGAAACATAAGTATGACTGCATCTATGCAAATACGTCGTGGGCGGGATTCCATTCCATTTTTGTGAGAAAGATCTGCCGAATTCCCATGATTGTGGACTGTCATGGTGTGCCTTCTGAGGAGTGCATCATGAGCGCTCATTCGACGGGGATTTCCGATTTCTTCCGGTTCCTTATGCTCAAAATGGTGGATAAATGGGCAATAAGGGATGCTGAACTCGTGCTTTGTGTATCAGAAACCATGAAGGACTATCTTGCAGAGCATCTCGATGTTCCACCGGAAAAGATGTGCGTAATCCCCAACGGAGTGGATATAGACTTTTTCCGATATAGTGGTGAGTATAAGGCACAATTAAAAGAAACATTGGGTTTACAGGACAAAATGGTCTTCGGATACCTCGGGGGTTTTCAAAAATGGCAGGGCGTTGATGCATTTATCCGGGCTACAGAACACATACAGTCCGATGCATTGGGATTCCTGCTTGTGGGCGGGCCGACGAATTATCGAAAGGGCAATCTGGTTTCGGTGTCCAGGCTCCCCAGAAACGAGCTTCTTCACTATTATTCCCTGTGTGATGTCCTTGTTTTGCCGCGACCGGCCCATCCTGCGACGGCGGTCGCCGCTCCCACGAAATTCGGCGAGTATGCCGCTATGGGAAAACCCATACTTACCACCGATGTAGGTGATGCAAGCCGTTATGTTCGTGAATACCACAACGGAATTGTCGTTGATGGTGTGGACGACATTGAAACGGGCATCCTGGAGTTCTCTGATAAAGGCGTAGCCGAATTGACCGAAATGGGAAAAAAGTCGCGGTTATTGGCCGAGAATGAATTTCGATGGGAAGTTATTGCGAAAAATCTTGTTCGGAACCTGAATGAGGTCATCGGATGAATCATTTCTTCCTGTCACACCCATGTACACCGAGTACCTTGTTGTACGGGTTGATTCTTCTTCATCCCGTTCTGTGGGCCGTCATAGCCCTTGATGAACTTGGATTTCCCATCTTTCCCCTCAGGCAGGTACTGTGCCTCTGCTATATCCTTATTGTTCCGGGCGTTGTGTTGCTGGGATTATTCAATATTCGCCCCCACGATGCAATTCAAACGCTCGTGTTTTTTACCGGGCTCAGTGTTTCCGCGTTGCTCCTTATTTCAGCCGTGTATTATTATTTCATGCCATCATTTGGCATTTGGATCCCGGATACCCCGGTGCTGGCAGTCGCGGTTCTCAGCCTGTGTATGCTACCATTGATAGGGATATTGCTCCGGCGCAAGCGCAAGGGTTCACAGAACGACAGAACGCTCCGTGCTCCCCGGAATCTCTCCGAAAAAACCATTCTCATGGTGGCATTTCCTTCATTGGCAATAATTGGCACATATCTCATGAATGTATATAATTCCAACATTCTCCTGCTGTTGTTGTTGTTTACCATACCGGTAGTGTTTCTCGTTTTTGTGGCCAGCGACACGATCTCAAACGATCTCTATCCGTTTGCAATATCCTCGATGGCACTGGCGTTGGTGTTGCACCAGGCATTGATATCCGCCTATATTACGGGGTGGGACATTCATCAGGAATATTATTTTGCGAATCTTGTGCTGCAAAACGCAGTATGGGACCCGACAATCCAGCACAATATCAACGCAATGCTGAGCGTTGTGTCGATCGGTCCATTTATCGCGGAATTTTGCAATATCAATCTGGTGTGGGTGTTGAAAGCAGTGTATCCCCTGCTGTTTTCCCTCGTTCCCGTGGGACTGTATTATGCATACAAAACACAGACAAATGAAAAAATTGCATTTATGGCGTGCTTCTTTTTCATATCATTTTCTGCTTTTTATGGAGAACTGATACAGTTAGCGCGACAGCAGATTGCAGAATTGTTTTTCATGCTGATCATCGTGCTGCTGGTGTCTGAAAACATTCAGATTCGGAAACGGATGCTATTACTAACCATATTCAGCGGCTCGCTCATCGTCTCGCACTACGGTCTTTCCTATATTTACCTGCTGTTGTTGCTTCCTGTATGGGCTACCCTCGCCATCATCGAGCATACAGAGGTGGTGCAAGTCATCTCACGGTACGCAACACGTATTCATGCGTCCATCGCCCTGCAAGGAGCGAACAGCGTCAACATCCATAACAATCGATTAATTAGTTTAAATTACGTGTTATTCTATTCATTCTTCTTGATCGGATGGTATTTTTTTGTGTCGCAATCATCATGCCTGGTAAATGCGCTTGAAATTGGCAATCACATATTCAGTACCGTATTCACCGACTTATTGAATCCCGAATCGGCGGAGGGAATGAAAATTATCTCTTCCGCGTCAGCAACACTCCTGCACTCTCTCTCGAAATATATCCATTTCATTTTTCAGGGGTTCATCATGATAGGTTTGTTCGGCGTGGTGTTGTATCGAAAACAATGGAATTTCAAGCTCGAATTTTTAGTTCTCTCAGTGTTTTCGTTTCTGCTGAACATCATGATCATTGTCGTCCCCTATTTTGCGTACCAGCTGAATGCAACGAGACTCTATCACATATCACAGTTTTCTCTGTCCCCATTCTGCATTGTCGGGGGAATATTGCTAGTGACATTTTTTCTGCATAGAATTCCTCAAATGTCGGTTTTTACGAAAAAAAATGCATACGCTGCAATATCTGTGTTATTGGCCGCATATTTCCTGTTCAATTCCGGATTTTTATATGAAATTGCATACCAGAGTTCTTCGTCTGTTGCCCTCGATGCTCAGCTGGACTATCCCGTATACAATGAAAAGGAAGTGCAGTGTGCAGTGTGGATTTCACATCACATCTCGCAGCATGATGTCTATGCGGATGAATATCGGCGTCTGCTGTTGCATGGATATATGGGAATCGATAGTGTATACCTTCACTTAACGGAGAATGGGCCTCCAGGTGATTCTTTCGTGTTTTTGGGCGAGTACAATCTTCAGGAGAACCAGTTGCTCATCACCCCGCCAGCGCAAATGGCGGTGAATAAACGATACTATCCCCTGGATGCGGTGATTGGGAATAAGAGGTGGGACAAGGTCTATGACAATGGAGATTCTGAAATCAGGGGCATCGTCGCTGAATAGAGAGCAATCGAGAATCCCTTTGCCCGGATACAGTGCGGCACGATATCCCGGGAGCTGTCGATGCATGCTCCTCGCGGACAGGGTCCTGGCTCTTTGCCCCGGATGAAGGCTTGCGATTTGGTTCGTGCAGGCAATGCCGGTGCAGAGGGGCTTGCCCCTGCATGGTGCATGCGCGTCAGGCACGTTTCGAGGAGACCCGCGTTCTGGTGCCGCATGCATGCGGCAAAAAAAGATAGGTATTGCCTTCAGGCATTGCTGATTTTCAGGTAGAGATAAAGCATTTGCGCCACATCATTATCGTCGATATAGCCGTTATGATTGAGATCTCCTGAAAGATCATCCTCAATAAGATCATTTGCCATGAATGAGGCTTTTGTGACATCATCCATGTCGATGACCCCATTTTCGTTGAAATCGCCCGGGATCCCCGGTGATGGAACCAGTTCGAAGTACTCTGCATTGAAGTCTCCCCCGTTGAACTGCAGGGTTACCTGGTGCTGCCCTGCCGTCTCGAATGCCACCGTGCACACCGCTTCAGTGGGGGTCTGCCAGTCGGTGCCCTGCGGGATCTCCGCAGTATCCGCAACGACGCCGTCAACGGAGATAGTGATTGTGCGTCCCGGCTCCGGTGCATAGACGTAGAAGTGCGCCTCATATGCCCCTGCTTCCGGGATATCCAGGGTATACCTGAGCCATTCCCCGTCGGCGGTGGCGGTCACGAGCGGGTAGGGTGTCCAGTCTCTCATACCGACATCCACCGCGGTGGTGCGATAATCACAGAATTCCTCGTTTGTGGGGGTGGTGTCGTGGTATGCTACGCCTTCTCCGCCTTCATCGAAGTCGGCGAAGAGGACGCTCAGTGCGCCCTCCGATGCGGGCGGCTGGATCGGTTCGGTCACCTCGATGGCTGCGGTTGCCGTGTCGGCCCCGTCTGCGTTGGTGGCCGTGAGGGTTGCGGTGTAGCTTCCTGCATTCTCGTAGATATGGAGGGGGTTCTGTTCGGTTGCGGTGGTACCGTCACCGAACTCCCAGTACCATTCTGTGGGGCTGTTCTCGCTGGAATCGGTGAACTGCACCGAGAGCGGTGCGTCCCCTGTCTGTGGGTTCGAGGAGAACTGTGCGATTGGAGGCGTATGCTGGGTTTCCTCGAGAGCCCAGGCAACTGCAGCATCAAAGAGCATCCATCCATCATCGGTGAGTATGGAACTGGAAGAATCTGTCAGGAAGAGGCCCACACGCCTGGCAGGAGCGGTCATGCCAACCATCTCTGCGCCTTCGTCGTAGCCGAAGAGCACACACCGGGTGCTGTCAGCGGGATCCCGTGCAACGCGGACTGCGCTTTCGGCGGGTTTGCCGAACGATACCGCTTCATCGACAGTATAGACCGCAACCGTACCGCTCAGATCGGCGGTGAGCGGATGGGACACTTCACCGATAACGACACTGCTTTCTCCCGAGAAAGAGCCGTAGTCGGTGTTCAATCCTGTGCCTGTCATCTTCATATCGTCGAACAGGTATGATTCGTGGGTGATGAAGGGAACCGCCAGGTCACGGTATATTGAACCGACCTTGTGTGAGCCGATGGTCGAAGAGACGTAGACTAGGTCTTTTCCTTCGGCATCAGCCGCAGAGCACGCGTCATCGTTGACGACCGTCACCGCAAGCCCCAGCGCCTCAAGATGGTCGTGGATGGACCGATCGCCCTTTTTCAGGGAGGCATCACCGGCGATGAACAGGACTTCGCCCTCCGATGTGGGCGGCTGGATCGGTTCGGTCACAGCGATGGCTGCGGTTGCCGTGTCGGTCCCGTCTGCGTTGGTGACCGTGAGGATTGCGGTGTAACTGCCCGCATTCTCATACGTATGGAGAGGATTCTGTTCGGTTGCGGTGGTGCCGTCACCGAAATCCCAGTGCCATTCTGTGGGGCTGTTCTCGCTGGCATCGGTGAACTGCACCGCGAGCGGCGCATCGCCCGCGGTCACGTCCGTGATAAAGCCTGCGACCGGTGGGGTTGTCGTTGCATGCACGGTGATGTAATCGACCTTTGTCTCGGTAGTGCTGCCTCCTTCATTTGTGGCGGTCAGAGAAACCGTGTAGGTGCCGGCTCCCTCATACGTATGGAGGGGATTCTGTTCGGTTGCGGTGGTGCCGTCACCGAACTCCCAGTACCATTCTGTAGGGCTGTTCTCGCTGACATCGGTGAACTGCACGGTGAGCGGTGCATCGCCTGTCTGTATGTCGGAAGAATATCCGGCGATCGGTGCGATTGCTCCCGCAGGAACCAGTTCGAAATACTCTGCATTGAAGTCTCCCCCGTTGAACTGCAGGGTTACCTGGTGCTGCCCTGCCGTCTCGAATGCCACCGTGCACACCGCTTCAGTGGGGGTCTGCCAGTCGGGGCCTTCCGGGATCTCTGCGGTACCCGCCTCGACGCCATCGACGGAGATGGTGATTGAGCGTCCCGGCTCGGGTGAGTACACGGAGAAGTGTGCCTCATACGTCCCCGCTTCCGGGATATCCATGGTGTACCTGAGCCATTCGCCCTCGACGATAGCGGTCACGAGCGGATAGGGTGTCCAGTCTCTCATGCCGACGTCCACTGCGGTCGTGCGGTAATCACAGAATTCCTCGTTCGTCGGGGTGGTGTCGTGGTATGCGACACCTTCTCCGCCTTCATCGAAGTCGGCGAAGAGGACACTCACACCCTCCGATGCGGGCGGCTGGATCGGTTCGGTCACCTCGATGGCTGCGGTTGCCGTGTCGGCCCCGTCTGCGTTGGTGGCCGTGAGGGTCACAGTGTAGCTTCCTGCATTCTCGTAGGTATGAGCGGGGTTTTGCTCTGTCGAGGTTGTTCCGTCACCGAACTCCCAGTGCCATGCGGTCGGGCCGTTCTCGCTGGCATCGGTGAACTGCACCGAGAGCGGTGCGTCCCCTGTCTGCGGAGCGGCCTGTATCCGGGCAATAGGGCTCAGGGCCGAAGGGCTGGAAAATCGGTTGTTGTCGATGACGTCCCCTCTTCCCTTGTAATCATCGTAGGAATTGAACGCTTCACAGTCAAGAACCGCACCATAGAAGTCAATGACATTCGTATTTCCATTTGACTGGTAGAATTGGTTATTTGCATACGTGTTTCGTCCGGTGGTGGTCCAATCGCGTATGTACAATGCGATATCATCCTTTGCGTGCCAGGAGTCCAGTCCGGAGTCGATCATGGTGTTATCCCTGACGATGTTGTTGTACACGACATCTCCAGAAACGCAGATCGCCGGTTCGTCGGTATTCATGATCGTGCACAGTTCCACGAGATTGTCGTGTGACACACATCCGCCGTAACACTCAAACATGATCCCCTCGCCGATACCGAAGGACTTGCGCGGGCTGTTGTGCACTGTGTCGATGACGATATTGCGGAAGATGTTGTGATCTCCGTTGAACTGATTTCGGGTCCACGTATCTTTGACCGTACCGTCAAATATCTCGTTGAACTGGGTTTGCCCTTCAAGCCCGTCGGTATTCAGGCCGCGTCCGTAGGTCAGGCTCGGTGCAGTGATATAGAAATTCCAGACTTTGTTGTAACTGCACCCGTGAGGGAAGGCATTGGTTGTACAGAGGAGGTACAGCGCGGAATGCCCCCAATCGACCAGAGTGAAATCGTGTATAGAATTGCGATAGACCCCGGCGTCGAAGTGCACACCGTCGTCCAGCGCATAGAAGTAGGTGTTCGGCAGGCGGTACCCGCTGTCGATGGTAAGGTCGTAGAACTCATTGTCCACGCACTCCTTGAGGGTGGACGGGTTCCCCTTCACAAACATGCCCACGGTGGCGCCGTACCCGATATCACACGAATGAATGATGATATTGCTGGATCCTGAAATGTAGAGGCACTGCTTGCCGTACTCGAATGAGAGATCCCTGAACTCAAGATAATCCCTGTTGTTCAGGTACATTGCACACCAGTTGCTGTATAATGATTCGATATTCTGATAGTACGAGCTGGGATTTCCCTCCGAATAGACATAGAGGTTGCCGTCAAAATACCAGCGGTTGACACTGTTCACTGCACTGGCGCTCGATGCATAACCGTACTCTTTACCGTTCAGCCAGAGACGCCCCGGGGTCGCTCCATTGTTACAGACCCAGACATTGCTCGAATATTGCGTCCAGGAAGATGACGTAGTCCATCCCGAATGGGGTTTTTTCCCTCCAATAACCGGGTTATCGCCTGTTCCATACGCCCCGAACGTTATCCTGGCCGAAGAGGTCCCGGAGACGGTGGGAATAAGCATTTCATTCCATGATTGGCCGCGTTTGAACAACACCGTGTCCCCGGCCTTGAGGGGGAAGTAATTCACTTTATTTACCGACTTCCACGCATTTATCTCGCTCAATCCGGTATTCCCATCATTGCCGTTCGCGGCATCCACATAATAGGTTGCTGCAGATACCGGCCCAATGAGAATGAATCCCATGAGGATATATAATAGTATTCGCGTTCCATTCGCCAAGATCGTTTCCTCCAAATCTTTTAAAATTAGACCTTTCTTATTTCGTGTCCATAAAAGACAGATCAAAATTGGAGAAAATGGTATTAATACTTTATTAATTGAGATTATCACTATTGATAATCTGCGATGTCCATGGTTTATATATTATAATATAATTATTCAAAACCACGCCATGGTTGGCCTCCCTGCCTGATACAATGTACATAAATTCCTATTAAAAAAGCTGATTATTCCTGGCGTTTAAAGAGAAAAGAGATTTTATTGTATGTTTCGTCTCCAAGAATTCCCCTGAAAATGGCAAGGTCATCCCTGTCAAATTTTCGGATTTTTATCAGCGAGAGCACATACACTAGCATGCCCAGCGGGATAACGATGAGCATCTGAAGGATATCGGGGTATGCCGCCATCAGCGATTTCACAACATAGATGCTCAGCGCCATGAATAATCCCGCAATAACTGGCGTTGATATGAATTTGAAGAAATTAAACCGTATTCCGTTATTCTTCAGGTGGTAGGTGTACAGTGAGAGCAGCAGTATTTCGGTGGCCACCGTGGCAAATGCGGCACCTTTGTAGCTGTACACCGGTATCAGCAACGCATTTAACGCTATATTGAAGATTGCACTGATTATTAAGCTTGATATGCAGAGATTTGGTTTGAGTATCGACTGCAGTATGCTATTGCAGGTGTAGTTTACAAAAAGAAACGCTATCACCCAGATGAGGATTTGAAGGGCGATGATCGAATCAGAATACATCTCTCCAAAAAATGCGAGAATGATGTTGTCCGCGATGATCGTGATGCCGATCGATATCGGAATGCTGAGGACGAGTAAATACTCGACAGATTTGTGAAACGCGATATGAAGTCCGTCACCCGCATGTTCAAACAATCGCGAATAGACGGGAAATATCGAAAGGGTAAATGCTGCGGGTATTATGAGAAAAATGGTAATAAACCGATACGCAACAGAATACAGTCCCACCGGTTCATCGCCCTGCAGGTAGGAAAGCATGGTCATGTCGATGTTGAAGTAGATCTCAATGAGGAGAATGCTGAGGGCAAAAGGAAAGGCCAATTTCATGAGGCTTATCCAGTGTCTCGGCCTCACGTTCAATGTTAACGGGCAAATATGTGCATGAATAAATCCATAGCTTAACAGAAATGATATGACTGAAGAAATGATGAACAGGGTGACAATCTGCGGCAGATCAAAACCAAGATATATACTGACAAATCCAAGCGTTATAAATACTAATTTACCGGCAATTTTAGTATACGCCTCATATTCTCTGATTTCATAGGCTTTGAAAAAGGCATAATTCAGTCCGCTGAAGGTATCGATGGCCGCGATCGCCGCAGCAATACACACGATAAAAACCGTCTCCAGGGGGTACCCGATGAGATATGCGATCAGCGGGATGGCTACGACGAAAAATACGCTGAACAGCACTTCAATCGCGAATGCATTTGCCAGATAATACTGGGTATTGATCTGATTTCTTGCCGTTTCACGAACGATGAGTGTATTCAGGCCGAAATCAAAAAATGTCTTGAAAAGTGCGACAAATGCAAACGCAAATGTGTAAATTCCATAATGTTTTACGCCGAGATATTGGGCGAGAACAGCAATAAAAATAAAACTTAAAAGTAGGCTTATCGCTTCTGATACCAATATGACGAAAGTGTTTTTTGCGATTCTTTTGCTTGATGTCATGAGAGGACATTCGGGGAGCATGGATCGTCGAGAATGCTGCTCTGCATTTCAATAAAAACGGACGCAACAGACATAGTGTGTTCTCCTCTTTGCTGGCACATATTATCTATTATTATATAAATCCATGTATATTCTCCGGCAGGGACGATGCCTCCGTTTGCCCTGTGTGCGGCCGTGGCTGTGCAGGCCTGGATATCCAGAATCGGCTTTGGCGCACGATACCCGGGAGATCGGTCTGGTGGGTGCTTCGCTCCACCATCCTGCACGCTCGAATTGACAGATGTTGGCGAGGAACGTTACATGCGCTCAAGGATCCACCCCCGGGCACCAATTGTGGATGCACGATCACGGGGCATGTGGCCCGGCGTTCTCAAGGCCTCCCCCATCTCCGCTCACCATTTGCCGTTGGTGCGGGAACACACCATGCCTATCGCACGCAGGATGTCGACTGCGCCCACCCACCCATGTTCGGTACCTTCGATTGCGGCGGGTAATTCTCCTGAAAAGGGAACGCTGTACGAATTGCGCTCAATGCGATCATTACGGCCGTCCATGCCACTGGCATTGTTGAACTCCGAAACATTCATGGCACGGTTATACATGGTAATCACGCGTGTTTCTCCGGTATCCTGGTAGAATGCGTTGTCGACAAAGGTATTGTTGCCTATCCCGTCCTCGTCAAGGACGTTTAAGGCGATACCCTCTTTACCGTGCCAGGAATCCAGCCCGCAGTTGTAGAGGATGGTATTTTTTATGACATGGCTGTGCGTATCTGGTCCCTGTACGTAGATGCCGGCTTCATCGGTGTTCATAATGGTGCACTGCTCGATGGTGTTGCCATGCGATACCAGACCAGAGTAGCATTCAAAACCGATCCCCTCTCCGACGCCCCATGGTTTTGAGGGGCGTATGCTATTGTGCACCGTATCGATGGTGATGTTGCGGAAGATGTTGTGATTCCCGTTGAGCTGGTTTCTGGTCCATGTATCTGTGACTGTTCCGTCGAAGATCTCATTGTACTGCGTCATCCCTTCCAGACCATCAGTGTTCAATCCCCTCCCGTATACGAGATCGGGGGCGGAGATGGCAAAGTTCCAGGCCCTGTTGTAACTGCACCCGTGAGGGAATGTCTGTGTGGTGCAGAGGAAGTATAGGGCGGAATGCCCCCAGTTCACCAGGGTGAAATCGTGTATGGAATTGCGATAGACCCCGGCGTCGAAGTGTACGCCGTCCGAGAGATACTCGTAGTAGGTGTTCGGCAGCCGATAGCCGCTGTCGATGGAGAGATCGGAAAACTCATTATCCACGCTCTCCTCGCCACTCGCCGCATCCCCGGATACATACAGGCCGACGAGTGAGCCATAGCCCAGTTCGCAATCATGCATCCGAATATTCTGCGATCCCAGTATTCGAACGCTCATTCTGCTGAATGAAAAATTGAGATTTTGAAATTCCAGGTGGCTCTTTCGCACGACATTCAATGCAAATTCATTGTCCAGACATTTGATTGTCGAATAATAGTCTGCGGGGTTTCCCTGAGAATACACATAGAGGCGGTTTTCTTGCAGATCACAGTACCACCGCAATGAGGTATTGACTGCTGTTGCGTCCTTAGCATATTCATACTCAGTATTCCCGAGCCACACGCGATAGGGATTTTTCGTAATTGGTGCGTACCAGATGTCTTGTGCTCCTTCAGTCCAGGAAGACGGCCGGTTTCCGTGTGGAACATCGATTTTCTTCCCGATCACCGGGAGTGGCCCTTTCCCATATGATTCGAAGGTGATGTACGCGGTCTCAGTCCCGGAGTCCGGCGGGATGAGTGTGCCATTCCACATCTCTCCGCACTTGAATACCACAGAATCGCCGGGTTTATACTGAAATGAATTTACTCTCTCCAGCGTCGCCCAGGCTTCGTGTTCATTGAGTCCCGAATTGGCATCGTTGCCGCCGGTTGCATCAACATAGTAGGTCGCTGCTGAAGCCGGGAATACGTGTGTGGCGAAAATGAGCGATAGTATGAAAACCACTACCCAGCATGGCAGTTGATAGATGTTCATCAGGGATCAGTACACCAAGAGTAATGCAGGAATAAATATCTTTTTGACTATAAAAACTCCTGCTGCTCTATCTGCAGTATTCCGGACCAGATTCTCCAATTCGGCGGTGTCACCCCCATCTGGAGCTGTTTCTCTGCCCGTCTTCTTTGCTCCTCTTCGCTTCTCCGGGGAGGCGGAGGCGGCAATGCCTTTTTACCCCATGGTTCTCATTAGTCTATATACTGGTGTATCCCATGCAGCGCTCAAGCATCCTGGCGGTGATCATCGCCGTGGCGGTGGTCGGCTTTCTCTCCCTCACGAGTATTCTTGCCGACCTCTACTGGTTCACTGCGGTGGGCTATGAGTCGGTCTATCTGACCATCCTGCTGACACGGATTGTCCTCTTCATCGCCGCGTTCGTCATCTTTCTTGGATTCAGCTTCGGCAACGCCCTCATCGCCGCACGGAAGGCCGCCGGCATCAGAAAGGAAGAGGGCAGTCCCCGTCTCGAGCTGACCGCCATCTTCGCCGGGATCGGGAGCCTGTTCGCGGCACTCGCACTCTCGGCTTCGTGGGAGACCGTGCTGCGGTACCTCAACCAAACCCCGTTCGCCATCACCGACCCCCTCTTCGACCTCGATGCAGGCTTCTACATCTTCGACCTTCCCTTCTACTCGCTCATTGTCAATTACCTGCTGGCCCTGGCCATTTTCACCGTTATCCTCTCCGCATTTGCCTACTTCTCCCAGATCCTGGGCATCGCCGTCCGGGGGGAGGGCACCCCTCAGGTGATCATCGAGGGCTACGAGGAGCGGATCGACTGGCGCTTCTACCTGCGTCAGTTTCTCCCCCAGCTCAGTTTCCTGCTCTTCCTGGTCTTCGCCGTGCTCAGCGTGCGGCTGTGGCTCGCCCGCTTCAACCTGCTCTTCTCCACGACAGGCGTGGTCTACGGCGCCGGGTACACCGACGTGCATGTCACCCTTCCTGTGCTGACCATTCTTACGGTCGTCACCTTCACCATCGGGATCGGTTTTCTGGTCAACGAGAAGTTCAAGCGTATGGAGGTTATCACCTACGGGATCGCCGCGTTCGCGGTCATCGCCCTCCTCGGCATCATCGCCGCCGGGGTGGTGCAGGCATTGATCGTCCAGCCGGACGAGCTCACGCTCGAAGAGGAGTACCTGGACAGAAACATCCGCTACACTCTTGCCGCCTACGGGCTGGGCGATGTCTCCGAACAGGGCTTTCTGGTTAACTACACCCTCACGGCCGAAGACATCCGGGAGAATAACGCCACGGTGGAAAACATCCGCGTCTGGGACTGGCGGCCGTTGAAGACCACCTACGAGCAGCTGCAGCTCTTCCGGACCTACTACCTTTTCAACGACGTTGACGTAGACCGCTACCAGTTCGACGGCCGCTACAAGGAGGTGCTCGTCTCGGCCCGGGAGATGAATATCGACAACCTGCCTGCCCAGGCGCAGACCTGGGTCAACACCCACCTGGTCTACACCCACGGCTACGGGGCGGTGATGAACCCTGTCGACCAGGCCACCGCAGAGGGACTCCCCGTCTTCTACCTCAAGGACATCCCGCCCACCTCCGACTACCTCACCATCGACCAGCCGCGGATCTACTACGGCGAGGCTACCGGCAACTACGTGGTGACCCACACCACCACCGAGGAGTTCGACTACCCGGCTGGCGAGCAGAACATCTACCGCAGCTATGACGGGGCCGGGGGCGTGCCCCTCTCCGACACGCTCCGCCGCCTGGTGTACGCCATGCGGTTCCGGTCGGTCGAGCTGCTCATCTCCGGCGCTCTCACCCCGGAGAGCCGCCTGCTCTTCCACCGCAACATCGGAGACCGGGTGGCCACCATCGCCCCCTTCCTGCTCTACGACCCCGACCCGTACGTGGTGATCGCCGGGGGCAGGACCTACTGGATCATCGATGCCTATACCACCTCCGACCTCTACCCCTACTCAGAGCCGTTCCGGTACGAGTACCTGCAGGGCCGGGCGTTCAATTACCTCAGGAACAGCGTCAAAGTGGTGGTGGACGCCTACGATGGCGACGTGCATTACTACGTGGTGGAGCCCGAGGATCCGTTGATTGCGACCTACCGCAAGATGTTTCCGGACGTATTCGAGGACTTCTCGGCAATGCCTGCCGAGCTGCAGCCCCACATCCGCTATCCGCAGGGACTCTTTGTGGTACAGGCGAACGTGTATGCCACCTACCACATGAAGGACCCCCGTGTCTTCTACAACAAGGAGGACGCGTGGGTGATCCCTGACGAGATCTACCGGGGGTCCCGGCAGATGATGGAGCCCTACTACATCATCATGAGCCTGCCCGGGGAAGAGACCGAGGAGTTCATCCTCATGCTCCCCTTCACCCCCCGCGACAAGGAGAACATGATTGGCTGGATGGCGGCCCGCTGCGATATGCCCGACTACGGCAAGGTCCTCGTCTACCAGTTCTCCAAGCAGGAGCTCACCTACGGGCCCATGCAGATCGAGGCCCGCATCGACCAAGACACGGAGATCTCCCAGCGCATCACCCTCTGGTCGCAGTCAGGATCGGCGGTGCTGCGGGGCAACACACTGGTCATCCCCATCGAAGACTCGATCATCTACGTTGAGCCCCTCTACCTGGAGGCCACCGAGCGGGGGACACTTCCCCAGTTGCAGCGGGTGATCGTCGCCTACCACGACCGCCTGACCATGCAGCCGACCCTCGGGGAGGCTCTTGCGGTCATCTTTGGCGAGGGAGCGGCCCCGGTGCCCCCCGGTGAGGAGGCACCCCCGCCCATCAGTGCGGAGGACGCGCAGAAACTCGCCCGGATCGCTGACCTCTACGACCAAGCGCAGCAGGCGCTGGCCGAGGGTGACCTCGGGCGCTACCAGGAGCTGATCGACGAGATCGGGGATATCGCGAGGAGCTGAAAGACGCTTCCGGGGAGGAGAAGGGATCCTCCCCACCCCCGTGGATGGTGGCCACAGGAGCAGCTGCTCTGATCTCTTCCGCGGGCCCTGCCGCGGTCATCACCCACTTTGTGTACCTGCTGGGGGAAGTGGATATGTCGGTTATCACGGGGCCCAATTTTCTTCTCTCACCGTCCCGCCTCTCCGGATTGCAGCCGCAGAACCCGCACCGGGTGCATCACGTGGCCACCTTCGGTGTGGTTTTCACTGCATCAATTATTACCCAGGGTACGGTATTCTGGACCTGATATGGATCCGGATCTCTCAACTGCTTATTTCCTGAAGATATATTGTCATCAAACAATAATTGTCCAGATATTTGGGGCTAGGATGGGATGGTGGAGGGTAAGGCGGTATACCCCGCCGCGATCCGTATTTTTTCAGGTAATTTTTAGGGGGAAATAAATCCATTTTATGCTTTTAATATTATCATGGATCATTTTATTTATTCGGGCAACTATGCTGCTATATCAGCAGTCAGGATCGAAGGCACATACCGTACAGTGTTTGTCAGCGAGGGTATATGGGAGTGTATCCCGCAGTCAGCGCCATCCAGCATGCCGTTCCTTTTGTATCCCTGACAGGCTGCACCTTTGAAAAATTGGAGGAGGATGAATTATGAAAAAACACGTATTTGCGATCCTGATCGTGCTCGTGGCTGCGGGCGTGGTCGGGACTGCTGCGGCGAATGAGGAGTGCACGCTCCCTCCCGGTCTGGAGTCCTACACGGATCTCCTTGCGGGGCAGACTGAGGATGTCGGTGACATCTATGTTTGGAATGACGCGGAGTACCTCTATGTCTATTACATGATCGATGCACCTGGCTGGTACCTGACCGAGACACATCTCGATGCCAAGTGCGACGAAAGTCTAATCCCGCAGACGAGTAAGGAAAACCCGATCCCCGGGCAGTATGAATTCGGTGACACCTTTGCGATGACCGAGATGAGGACCACATGGTGCCAGGCGATCCCGATTCCTGCATGTAATGACGATGTCTGCGGCCAAGAGCTTGCGATTGCGGCCCACGCGGTGGTGGTGAAGCTGGTCGAGGGATGCACCGAGACCGTCTGGCAGATCGGCGATGTCGAAGAGGTCAACGCGACCACCGGATTGCTGAACAACTATGCCGACGAGTTCAACTGGGGTTACCCCGCGGGGCCGTTTACCGCCGGACCTAATCTTAATATAGATCAACCAGCTTTTACCAATCCATTTATTGTGGGAACAACGCCCACCGACGAATTCCCCTACAACGCCAACAAAATCAAGGAATACGCCACTTACATCAATGTGCAGTGGAACGGGGAGCTTCCCTTCGGTGGAACGCTGATCTTCAGCTGGTCGCCCGGACAGAGTGCAACAGAAGTAAAGCAATTCTCCGGCGATGGGATCTCACTCCAATCCTTCTCGGCATTTGGCGAGGCGCAGTCCGGTAATGGCTGGTTCCTCGACACGTATCCGCTGGTCGAAAACACCCTCCCGGTACAACCGCTTGTAAGCGGCGATTACGATATATACATCAGGCACACGCAGGGCGACGGCACATTCTGGGACTGGCTGCGCCTTGAGAAGCCCTGCGTTCAGGAGGAGACCGCCTGGGGCGATGGTGAGCGCTTCGCTGAGAAGGGCAACTGGGGCATGTACTTCACCTACACGGTGCGTTGCTGCGGTGATACGGGCCTTGTGAACGGCGGCTTCGAAGCCCCGGTGGTTCAGGAGGGCTGGGATATCTTCCAGAGCGGTACTGATGGCCTTGGCTGGACGGTGGAGTGGGCTGGTGATTATTCCGGAGCGCCAGATATCGCAAACCTCGAAATCCATACATCTGGCACTGTCGTCGACGCGTATGGAGGCAACCAGTATGCCGAGCTCGACACCGATTGGGACGGGCCTGGTAGTAGTGGTGGTGAAGAGGCATCCGTCAAGATCTCTCAGGATCTCAACACCTGCCCGGGCCAGGACTATACCCTTGCCTATGCATGGAGTCCTCGCGGTAATGAGGGTGAAACGGACGAAATGGAGGTGTGGTGGGATGGTTATAAAATTGACACCCATTTCGGTTCAGCTCAAGAATGGACCTATTCAACACAAACCGTCACTGCGACTGGCCTGATCACTGAACTGGCGTTCGTCGAGACAGGGACCGCCAACTCGTTTGGCATGTTCCTGGACGATGTGAGTGTTGAATTGGCGTAATACCCATTTCAACCAATTTTTTCCTTTTTTTACAGGCGGGGCTTTCTCTCATTGAGTTTTTTTCTCATCGATGTTCGGAGACTGATTTGTTTCCTGCTTTGTCTCTCTGGAAGGTGATACCAAATTTTTTCAGAGGAATTTCCCACGAATAATGTTATTTAATGCCCGGGACTATGCCCGCTCCTATAAGCGTTTCAATGAAATCGGCACCATCACCATCGGATAACCCCTATATACATACCTTTATGCAGCCTGCCCACGACTTATATATTTATCATTGATTGCAGGCGGTGGTTTCTGCCATCGTGTGTGCAGGAGCTGATTCGCTGACTTATAGAAAAAATCCCAATAACAATACCGGAACCGAGATCGTTCGCGTACGTTTGCCAAGGAAACGAGACAGAGAGATGTTTGCTCGCGCCGACCTGATGCTGGGCGCAAACCACATCCGCGTCCGCTGTTTTGACGGCGTCACCCGCATGGGGCGGATCAAGGGAAAGATCAAAAAGCGGGCCTGGATCCGGGAAGGCGACCTCCTCATCGTCATTCCGTGGGACTTCCAGGACGAAAAGTGCGACATCCACTTCAGGTACAGGGGCCCCCAGGTGGACTGGCTGAAGAAGAACGGGTATTTGAGTTAATCTCAATCCTGACTCTCCGCATCTTCTTGCAATCCCTTTTTGTACCCACGGTCACCCCGGTAAAATGGGGAGTCTGGGTGATCGGCTTTTAACGTGGTGCGGAATGCAGCGCTTTCTCGGGATTGTCTTCTCCAATACAGGTCCCGGACGATTGCGCGGGCACATGACTTTTTTGCGGGATTCTGCACTGAAGGTTCTCAGGATGTCGCCTCCCTCGATTCAATCATCGCAGTACACCTGCCCGGGGCTCAGGATCTCGGGATACTTTTCTCTCCTTGCTTTTCTGGCAAGGAAACAGAGATGGCAGGCATCGGCGACCGTGGGTGGGGGCGTATAGTCCAGGTCCCGCGCCAGCTGAACCGGGCCTCCCCGCACCAGCGGTCCGCAGATGGGATGTCTGGCTGCAGAATACCGGCGGAGGAGTTCCCGGAGCGGGTGTTCCCAGATATTCCCTATCGAAATCCCCTGGCATATCTGGAGATTGCCGAACGAGTCGACATGAAGGCGTTTTGGATTGACGAGATCTTCGTAGGGGCAGCGTGTGAACTGCCGCCAGTCGCGCGGGGAAGCGTACCTGCTCAGCCTGCCCGCGGCACGCCCCCTGAACATGATGCCACCGCCGGTCACCACACCGGTTTTTTCTTCACGGGGGGAGCCCGGAGTATCCGGTCCCGAACCCCCGGCATCGAGGGTGAGGACGGATGCGGGGAGCCCCATCTCCCGGGCTGCCGAGAATGCACGGCGGGCGGGGTTGTCAACCCGGTTCTCGTAGTGGAACACATCATCGCTGATACTCAGGCCGGCGATTCCCAATTCCGCCAGAGGCTCCAGAAAAAGGCGGGCATTTTCGTCCGACGTGGCAAAGTACCCGTTCGTTACCACTCCCACAGAAAAACCCCGCGCCCGTGCCTGACGGATACCTTCCATGAGGAGCGGATAGAACAAAAACGGCTCGCCCCCCTCGAAGTAGATCCGCTCCACGGTGCCGATGGCCTGCGCCTGATCGAGCGCCTGGACAATCTGTCCGGGGGTGAATGTGCCTTCCGCAGCAGGACTGCTGCACACAAAGCAATGATCGCAGGTATGCGTGCACATATACGTGGTGATGAAATGCAGCTGGGTGATCATGTCATCTCTCTCCGGGACATCCTTGCCGCTGAAGTTGAATTAAATATTCCACGCGCCCACTCCTAATGGAACAAAATGCAGACGAGGGTTTCCCACCGGGTAGCACCGTTGAATTTTGTTCACTGCAATCAACGAAGTCATTTCCCGAACACCCCCGTAGTGTAGTGGTCAATCATACCGGTCTTTGGAACCGGTAACGGCGGTTCGAATCCGCCCGGGGGTATCCAGCATTCATGTTCGAATCCCTCACCAAATGTTAATATAGACTCTTTTCAGACGCATTTTTAGATGGTAGACACGACCCGGTACCATAAGTTCCACGCCAACGTCCGACGGGTGTACGGGGACCGGAGCATCGAGAAAGGATTGGCCGAGGGCCGCATCACCCAGGACGATGCCGACCTGATCCGGGAGTACGTCACCGAAGCCCGGGCCCACAGGAATCTCTCCGAGGGCCGGGCCCTCATGAACCAGTACGTCCTGGTCAACTGGCGCCGGTTCCTCACCCGGCCCTACCGCACCTGCAGCATCGGCGATGTGTATGCGGCGATCGACACCATGAAGTCCGCCCGGTCGCAGAAGGGCACGCCCTTCGCCCAGAACACCAAGCACGACTACGTGAAGGTGCTCAAGCCCTTTCTGCTCTGGCTCATCGAGAACGAGTACTCAACGCTGCCCGAGAAGAAGGTGCAGAAGATCAAACGGCCGCCCAAGAACTACCAGACCACGGCCCCGGAGGAGATCCTGACCACCGACGAGATCCGCATGATGCTGGCGGCCTGCCGCAACTCCCGCGACCGGGCGCTCATCGCCACCCTCTACGACAGCGGGTGCCGGTGCGGGGAGCTGGCCCGCCTGCAGTGGCGGGATGTGCGCTTCGACGATTACGGGTGCGGCATCTACGTCAACGATACCAAGACCCGCAAGACCCGCTACAACCGCCTGGGGGCGGCGACCCAGTACCTGGCCACCTGGAAGAGCGACTACCCCGGGCACCCGGAGGGCGAGCAGCTCGTGTTCCTCACGGTGAAGAAGAAGCCGATGGAGTACGATGCCATCTCCCGTATTGTGCACCGCACGGCCGACCGGGCCGAGATCCCAAAACGTGTCCACCCGCACCTCTTCCGCAAGTCCCGCATCACCCACCTGATCCAGCAGAACTGCCAGGAGTCGGTGATCAAGGAGGCGATGTGGGGCAACCTGAACACCGAGATGTTCCAGACCTACGTGGTGCTCTCGGAGCGGGACATCGATTCGGAGATGCTCAACGTGATGGGCGTCAAGCAGAAGCCGCGCAAGCAGGAGAACGCCATGGCCCCCCGCCAGTGCCCGAAGTGTTACACCATCAACGGCCCGCTCTCCAACTACTGCACGGTCTGCGGCCGGGCCCTGAACCCCGAGGCGGAGGCCACCATGGGAGAACTGAAGCGGGATATCAAGGACCATCCGGAGGCGATGCAGATGATGCTCTCGACGAACCGCAGGGAAGAGATGGAGGGGGGAGACATATGATGGAATGGCCTTCAGGAAGAATTAAAAGAATTTATACTGAGTTTGACGCCGAAAGAAGCGAAAAAGTATGGGATTAAGTATCGGAGCACACCGAAAGGGATGAAAGATCGAATACGATCCAGCAACTATGATGCGACATCTATTTAGTTGGATTATTTTTATTACTCGGATAAAATGTAAGATAATTATAGCAATATCTTTAACACAGAATTATGAAATGCCCTCATTGTTTAGTAGAATTTCATCCTGCCCCAGAAGACGGATATATTAACACTGATAATCAGGGACATTGGTATTATCAAACTGAAATTTGCCCTTCTTGTAAAAAAGCCGTGATTTTTCTACTTTTTGTTGATAAAAAGAGGATGTCTAATCCACACATATCACTAACCGAAAATAAATTTTTAATTGAAAAGACAATACAAGTCTACCCCAAAGGCATATCTCGGGCACCATGTCCTCTTGAGGTTGATGAAATCTTTAGCGTAGAGTATGAAGAGGCATGTCTTGTCATTCAAGATAGTCCTAAAGCTTCTGCAGCTTTAAGCCGAAGGTGCCTGCAATCATTACTTCGTGAAAAAGTTGGAGTACAAAAGGATAATCTTGAAAAAGAAATCAATGAAGCGATTGAAAAAGAAAGATATCCATCATATATTGCAGGATTATTACATGCACTTCGCCAAGTAGGTAATTTTTCGGCTCATCCCCAAAAAAATACATCAACTGGAGAGATTATTGAGGTCGAACCCGGTGAGGCTGAATTGTGCCTAGATATCCTTGAATCTTTGTTTGATTTTCATTTTGTTCTTCCATCGAAAATCGCCAGTCAAAAGGAAAAAATTAATGAAAAACTTGAGAAAGCTGGAAAACCAACGATTTGAGATTTTCTAATGCATGTCTTAATCTGTTCCAAGCAGGATGTAACGTTATTGAAAGAAAAAAGAAATACTTATGACTTTTCTTATAAAATCCACTATTTGGAGACGATAAATGGTAAAATTTTTGGAGACAACCGGAGTTTCTTACGAATTGACCCAATTAATTAAAAATTCAAGAGAGAAATTGTGGTTAATTAGCCCTTATCTTCAATTAAATGACCAAATTAAAATTCAGATAAAAAATCGGGATAATTCTAATGTCGATATCCGAGTAATATTCAGGGAAGATGGGAAAATAAACCCAGATGATATGCTCTTTTTACAGGAATTAACGATGAGTCATATCTTTGCGTGTCCGAATTTACATTCAAAATGCTACTTGAATGAAGATACTGCAATTATTACGTCAATGAATTTATATCAGTACTCCCAGCAAAATAACAAAGAAATGGGCATTAAAATTGATAAAGCGGAAGAACGTGAATTATATGATGAAGTATACGCCGAGGCAAATGCAATAATATCGTCCAGTAGGCCATTTCAATTTGAAATTAAAAAGAAAACGGATGATTCGGCTTCAATCAAGAAGGAACCTCAAAAAAATATTCCAAAAAAGCATACTGAAGAAGCAACGGGAAGTAACAAAGGATATTGTATCCGTTGCGGTGAAATGATAAAATTCGATCCAAATCACCCCTTATGTGATAAATGCTATCAAATTTGGGCCAAATTTGGTGATAAAAAATACCAAGAAAAATACTGTCATGCTTGTGGGAAGAATGATCCCTCACACAAGAGCAGCTATGAGAAGCCGATCTGCTATTCTTGCTATAAAAAATTGTTCAAATAACGCATTAATTCATTTTTTCTTAATCCCTCTCCATTGGAAATCGACCATACACTTTTTGTAGTTATCTATAACGCTCGTTTGTTTATTGTACGATGCTCGGTTCACCTCTTTATGACACCCTGATCAACCCATTTTTCATGCATGGATTACTGCAGAGGAGGTTCTCCTCATGAGTGTTCCATCGCCGGGGAATCCCCGTATTGTGTACGCGGATCAGGTCGAGGCCCTGGTCCGGGAGTCGCCGTTCCTGGAGCGGATCGGCGATGCGATGGAACGGATCGGTATCTGGAAGATCGTGAATCGGGAGGATGCGCAATGCATTCGAGCAGAACAGTGAAGGGCAGCCCACACATCGTCATGCCGGCCAGCACACACGAGGAGACTGCCGATCACACTACAACCGGAACCGGGATAATAGCACCGACGCCCCGGCAGCGGACCATCATCGATGCGGCCATTGATGACTACAATGGGTGCCGCCCGCTCTTTCATGACCTGGAGGGGCCCGCATGAAAGGGGTGCGCGTGGTGTTCCGGCTCGACGCCAGGACCGGCCGCTGGGTGGCCCGGGCCACCAACCTCGAGGGGGTGCAGGTGACGGCCGGATCGCTGGAGAAAGCGTATAATGCTATACGTAAGAAGGTCGAGGCACACCGGGCGGCGTCGGCGGCCTCCGCGGAGGTGTGAGATGCGGTTCGCACTGATCGCCACCATCCCCCTGGGCAACGGCGAACGCATCGCGGTGGTGGTCTCGGGGGACGAGGTGGAAGAGGGATGCGATCCTCTCGAGGACGATCTGCCCGCGCACCTCGTTGCCACCCTCGATGATCTGCTCGTCCGACTGACCGCCGGCCGCATCGATGCCTGCCGCACCCGGCTGCTCGATTCCTCCGCCGATGACGGGGACGCGTGTGCGCTGGAGATCCTGGCGGCCAGGTACCTCTCCGCGATCCTCGGCGGCGACGTCTGCTGCGCTGCCTGCCACTGCGCGGCCTCTCGGAGGAGGGGTTGATGCGTGGCGTTACCCAGCGGGCCCTGGAACCCCCGCCCCATGCCCAGCACCGCGAGTTCATGGAGACGGTGGCGAACCTCCGGCAGCGGGTGAGCGGTCTCGAGGACGCCCTCGCACAGAAGATGCAGCAGTGAAGGGGGCGCCGTGTCAGCCCCCGCCCGCGTCCGTGCCCTTCTGGAGCGGACGCCTCTTCTCAGTTCCCGGCAGATAGCGGAGGCCCTCGGCTACAGCGACCGCCACGTCCGGCGCATCCTGCGGGACCTGCCCGGGGTGGCGGCCCACCGCTCCGGCCGGGCCATTTGCTATACTATTACTACTACCGGCAGGGCCGATCCCGGCCGCACCCCGGGGCAAACAGCGGACATGGCGGACACCGGGGACATTGCGGACATTCGCGGGTCATACACCCCCCGCACGTATATGGAACCGGATTCTGCGACGCGGCGGTCGGGCGAGGATCTGCACCGGAAGAATAGCGGACACGACGGCGGACGGTCCCCGGGGGAGCTGCGGCCCGTCCGCCCTTCGTTTCCGCACCCGGCAACGGCAAGGTATGGTGACGCCCCCCTCGGCCCGCCGGATGGGGCGCACGCCTCCCGTGAGCATGCCTGCCGGTCC
>JAENYT010000059.1 GCA_016841665.1 Methanobacteriota archaeon | reverse complement strand
CCGCCGCATCTCCGCTCTGGCCGCGGCCTCGCCGATCGACGGCATACACAGTGAAATTTTGCTCCAGCATCGGGAGGACAGACGCCCAGCGGGTGTGATCCGCCGTTGTGCCGTGCACCAGGACCAGAGCTGGCCCCGTCCCGCTTCGCTCGTAGGCGATACGCGTCCCATCTTTCGATCTTATCGTCTCCATTGATATCACCCCGCTCCGTACGTCGTTTCGACGGGTTATCGCGTGAGGTGGGCCACCTCTTTCATCGTCCCGGGCGTCACCTCGTCGCACAGTTCCCTGAGTTCGGCTATGGACGATGCAAATTCCGGAGTCTGTCGCCACGCAGCAACAGCCTCCAGGGAATCCCAGGGGCCAAAAGAGATGAACTTATTTTTCTGTTCCAGGTCCTGCACCATGTACGCCCACCGGCTGCCCTCCAGGTTATCCAGAGACCACCGGGCAAATTCCTGCCATTTTTTCACAAATATTTCTTCCTTTCCGGGTTTCACGATCCACAGACCGACCGTGAAAACCTGCCTCTCATGAGCCATCAGGTCCACCGGAGGACCGTAGCGCTTGTTACTATTAATGGTTATTACCGGACCGTCGTGCCGGCAATGCAGCCGCATGCATGACAGATGGACTTGTTTTAGGTGCCTTCACAGAATCGAAAACGGTTGATCAGTTGCCGGGGGGGTGAGGCACAGGCCGTGCGGCGTCCTGAACGAAAGGGTGTCTTGGGATGCAGTTTGGGATACCCCGCCGGAACGAGGTATTTGGACAGATGTTTTCCCGTGTCAGCGTGCCGGGGGCCGGGTATCTTCGGGAACCAGGCCTACCTGTTACAGAATATCGCGGGGCAATTAAGTATAAATTCCCCTGGTTGATAGTTTATGGTATGAAACTGCGTGTAGTGCTTGAACCCAGCGAGGAAGGAGGGTATACTGTCTATGTACCAGGCCTCCCCGGCTGTATCAGTGAAGGCGACACGAAGGAAGAAGCACTGGAAAATATCAGGGAAGCAATCGATCTGTATCTTGAAGTCGTTGAGGATGATCTTGTTTTTAGCGAAAAAGCCGAGCAGATTGAGATTGCCGTATGAATAAGGTGCCTGCTCTGAATTATGACAGAATCGTTGCGGCACTTCAAAGGGACGGGTGGGTTGTGGTACGCCAACGCGGCAGCCATATCCGTCTGCAAAAGCACCTGCCGGATAAAACACTGAAACTGACGGTACCGATGCATAAACCGGTTAAACGTTCAACCCTGTCACACATTCTAAAGCAGGCCGATATGACCGTCGAAGAACTGAACGATTTACTGTGACTGCTCCCCCACATCGGTGGGGCCTTCTGCCTGCTTTCATCGTAAAGCGATATGGGTAAGATGGTGCTGAAAACACCATCACCTCACATCTTTAACATCGCATCGAAACGTTGA
>JAENYT010000033.1 GCA_016841665.1 Methanobacteriota archaeon | reverse complement strand
TGGAGGACCAGGAGGGGCGTGCCGGGGCTGTCGGCACCGACGATGCGGAACCAGACCCGCCCGCCGGTGACGTTGATGTAGCCCTCATGGGTGTCGCCTTCGGACTTTGTTACGGAGACGCTTGATCTGTCGTCCGTTCCGCCTGTCGTGGTGCAGAGCGCGATCAGCACTGCTGCAACTGTGAGAAAGAGAAGTAACATGAGATGTCCTCTGGACCTGTTGCGTGGCATGGTTGAGCCCTGAATGCACCGCGGGAGGGGCTGTCGGGCGCCCTCCGGTGGTGTATTCCTGGTGTGTTATTTGTCCGGGGCGGGTTTAGATTGTTGTGAAATGAGGGCGGGGGGGCCGTGCCGTCCGGGATGGTTTTTCCGGATGTCCACCGGTCCCGGGGCGTGGGTGGGGGTTCAGGTAGCGCGCTTTTTCAGATTTCCGACCCCCTCCAGGCGAACTCTGGAGGTCTTCACTGTGAAAGGCTGTCATAGCATCCGAACAACTGAAGAAATTAGGCCATAAGTTATCTGGTAAGATTCATCGCAACAAACCACTTTATTCCTGCTGCGACGGTCCCGATGAGTATCTGACTGATTATTTGCCCAATTGAGGTTGGAGGGAGCGCCGAATAAACGAAGTACTGCATGAACACTTCGACAAAATCGCCAGAAAAGATATGAGGCAATGCATTGAGAAGTGCTGACCAAACTCCGCCATAGATGTACATTGAAATAGCGCCAACTACGGTTATAGGGGTGTAAATGATGTATTTGAGTAGTCCTTCCCCATATGCCATTGATTTTCCTTCTCCTTTTGGCTATATATAGTCGCTTTGTGCAGTGTGAAAGTATCCGTGGGTGGAGATACTTAGTCGAGGTGAAATTGCAGTTATCCCATTTTCCAACATTAAGTGGTCTAATCGGGCCGAGAATAAAAGTGATAGATGAATGGATGGATATGGGCTATCTCTGCATCAGTGGTCGTTTAACTCTTCATAGATACTGCTAAACTGTTCCAATGCCACTCCCAGATTCTCTGTAATCTCCTGTGCGATCACATCCGGGTCCGGCAGGTTCTCGGCATCCTCCAGACTCTCGTCCCTCAGCCAGAAGATATCCAGATTGACCTTGTCCCGCTTCATCAACTCATCGTAGGCGAAGCACTTGAACCGCTCACTCTCCTCCCGTAGGTTGCGGTTCTCCGGGTTGTAACACGCAATGAAGTCTTTCAGATCATCGTATCGTAGCGGGTTCGTCTTCAGCGTGAAGTGCATATTGGTCCGCAGGTCATAGATCCACAGGTTCTTTGTCCACGGCTCCTTGCTGGCGGGCCTCCGGTCGAAGAAGAGGACGTTCGCCTTCACCCCCTGTGCATAGAAAACCCCGGTGGGGAGACGAAGGAGTGTATGCACGTCACAATCACGGAGAAGGGCCCTGCGGATGGTCTCACCTGCACCCCCCTCAAAGAGGACGTTGTCGGGAACAACGATAGCAGCGCGACCACCAAAATTCTGACGCTCGTCAATCTTCAGCATGCTCCGCACATGCTGCAGGAAGTTGAGCTGTTTATTGGACGTTGTTGCCCAGAAGTCGGGGCGCTCATAGGTGAGCGATTCTTTTGATGCCTTCCCCTCCCCGTTCATGATAGTGATGCTTGACTTCTTGCCGAACGGAGGATTGGTAAGCACTATATCGAAATGCTCGCTCGGTTGGGAGAGCAATGAATCTCCCACAATGATCGGGCTCTCTTTACTCTCGATCCCGTGGAGATAGAGGTTCATCACGCAGAGGCGGGCGGCGCTATCCACTATCTCCCACCCCTTGAAGGTTCTGGACCTGAGGAATTCTTTCTGATCACGGTCGAGCGGGTATCTCTTAACGATGTGATCATGTGCTGAGAGGAAGAAACCCCCTGTACCACAGGCGGGGTCGACGATGGTCTGCTCGGGCTCGGGCCGCATCACCTCGACAATCGCCTTGATCAACGGACGGGGAGTGAAGTACTGCCCGGCACCACTTTTGATATCCTCGGCGTTCTTCTGGAGCAACCCTTCGTAAATTTCACCCTTCACATCGACGTCCAGCCCGACCCATGTCTCCTCATTGATGAGTTCAACGAGACGGCGGAGTTTTGCTGGGTCCTGAATCTTATTCTGCGATTTACGGAAGATGACACCGAGCATCCCGCTCTTCTTCCCGAGGGTGTCGAGGGTCTTGCGATACTGAACTTCCAGTGCGTCGCCATCTTTCTTCCGCAGAGAATTCCAATCGCAGCCTTCCGGGATGATCACTGGCCTGTTGAACGGCGGCCTGCACAGTTCGTCTGCCATCTTCAGGAAGAGGAGGTATGTCAACTGCTCCACGTAGTCCCCGTATGATATGCCATCGTCCCGCAGGACGTTACAATAGTTCCAGAGTTTTTGCACCAATGTGCCGTTTGCCATCAGATCAGCCCCTGCTGTGTGGATGTATTCTTTCCTGAGCGTTTCGTTTTCTTTGTCTGTGCATTTACAGCCGCCTCGTGTGCTGCTTTCTCCTTCTTGATTCGCTCCAACAGGAAGGAGGCTGGTTCATCTTCTGGGTTCTGTGGGACGAGTTTTCCCTCAAATGCGCGTTTCAAAATGCTCTGTCGGAGGCGTTGAGCCTGCCTGAGGGACGTTTGAGTGGTCTTATCCAACTCATCGATGATGGAGAAACGACGCTCGATTTCATTTACCATTTCGCATTGTTCAGCAAATGGGGGTAGAGGGAACTTCATGAGAGCGAATCTTTGAGCTCCCAAATGAGCAATGTTTGTTGTCCATCTGGCTATGCGAAGAAACTTCCCTGTATGTAAATACGCTCGAAATACGATCAACGCATATTCCGGCAATATTCCCTCATATGCTCGAAATCGAACCAGCGTGTTTTGAAAACAAACATCTGGGACCTCATTACGGAACATCGCAGGTCTTCCCACTAACTCTTTGCTTTGACCTTCGTTTAATAAGATGTCCCCATATTGTAGGCGAAATGTCTCATATTCTTCAGGTGAAAAGTTCATTTCTAATATATCAGAAGTATCGATACGGTCTTCATAGACGTTCGCAACGCGAAGATACGGTCGCATGTGCTTACCTTGATGGTGTTGGGGTGCTCTCTGCCGACCCAACTTCACTTCACCAACATCCTGAACCTGTACCCACCTCCATGAATCAGGAATAGAAAATGAATCATTTATGCTGTCGTCTATACTGTCTTCGAGATGATCCATTTCTGATGAGCGGTTCGATTTTATACTTCGAACTAATGCAACCGCAGGTTCGACATCAGGATGGTCTGATCGCCATGACTCCGTCAAAGAACCCTCAATTGCAGCCTTCAAAACAGACTGGCGATATCGTTTTAACTGGGCGAGCGCCGTGGTGAGGGCAGCCACGCCTGCATCCAATTGCGTGAGAAGTTCCTCAATCTTGGTGACAATGCGGTGCTGCTCGGCGAGGGGAGGAAGGATTATAGGGAATTTCGCGATAGCCTTAAAATTTATTCTTGGTAGTTCAACACCACTGACATGTTGACTTGCGTATGTTACGAAGTTATAAGAGAGGAGGCGATATAACAAAAATTTGTTTGAAACAAAGTTACTGCATGGGAATACCAATATATCAGTAGAACATATGCCATCCAAATCAGCGAACCAGACTTTATTCAAATTCGGACGCAATTTACCGTAGAGTAGGTCCCCTGCATAAAATTTTGATTTTATGCTCTTGATATCTTCAGAACTCCCATATGAGAGTATTTTTCCAGTATTCTTTTCGATATGTTCAAGACCCACATAAACGGGGCAATCCATATTGTTAGGATCGGCTCTTTCTTTTGAAGGTTCGATAATAACCCCCAGTGTAACAACTGCACTACCTTTAGGTATCACTACATTGGGCTGTTGTTTGTCCTTCAATATATTCTCAATCATACCGTCAGTGCCTCGTTCAATTCTGCCAATATCTTATTGAAATCACCTCCAAACACCCGGTATGCCCGCATGATCCCTCCCTTCTGCGAGAACGGCGCATAACTGAAGTCGTCCGCCTCGATGGAGAGGCTGGTTGCGATGTGGTTCTTGATCATCTTCAGCCACTCCAGCTGCTCGGGGTTGAACCGATGACCTGCCGCCTCCTGAAGGTCCAGCCATCGTTCAAACCGCTGGTTCACATCTTCGGGGAAAGGGGTGAGCACATCGCTCTCACGCAGGGTGAACCGCACAAGGGAGATGATATTGGTAAGAAGTTTTGTCGTTCCTGCGCCTTTCACCTTTGCCTTCTCCAGCTGCTCATAGGCCTTCCAGACCGTCTCCTGCGTGAGATGATACGGCGGCTTTTCAATCGCGTTCGCGAGTTCTTTCACCTCATTGAAGGTCAGGCGACGCTTGCCATAGGGCTGGTTGTAGATGATCTGGAGCGCAGTGAGTTCATCCTGATTCTCCTCTAGGAACTGCTCCCAAGTCTTCACCACGGTGGCCGCGCGCTCACGTGCTTTCTCATCAAAGCCCGCGAAAAGCACTGTGTCCGGGCTCACGGTATCGATGATCTGTTCGGAACGTGCCTTGATATCCGCGAGAGTCTTGCGCACAGTAACACTGTCGAAGACATTACAGGCCTTTTCTGCCAGTTCGTCAGCCACCTGCCGCACCTGTTCCGCGGTGGGACGATCGGTGGCAAACCGCTCCTTTGCTACATCGATAGGTACGTCGGGGGATACGGCATCAAGGAGGTTCCGCGCGATCTCCGTCAGTGTAAGACCACCTGACACCGAGGCGATCTCCTTGTGATCCTTCTCATCGATCTGCTGCTCCAGCCGTGCGATGCGGTTTGCAAGCGACGATAGGGTATCGACATCCCGGACGCCGAGCGCAACATCATCCATCAGTTTCCTGAACGACACCGTGCGCTTCCGTTCCAATGGTCTGGTATCTCCTTTCACGCTCTCGCAGACGCCCACTGCATCCACGACCACAAAGTGCGTCTTGTGGGTGGCATCAGGTGTCACCGATCGCAAGTCAGTGGGAGAGAGGGTGCGGGTACCCCGGCCTTTCATCTGATCGAAGTATACGGGTGATCTCACGTCTCGCATGAAGAGCAGGCACTCCAACGGCTTGATATCCGTACCTGTGGCGATCATATCAACACTCACGGCAATACGGGGGTAGTAGGAGGTGCGGAAACTTGCAATGAGATTCTCCGGCTTCTCACCCGTCGTGCGATAAGTGATCTTTTTGCAGAACTCGTTTCCTCGCCCAAATTCCTCACGGATGATCTGTACGATATCCTCTGCGTGAGAGTCGTCTTTTGCAAACACCAGCGTCTTCGGCACTTCTTTCCGGTTGGGGAAGATGTCGGTGAAAAGGTGATCCCGGAACGTCCTGATGATTGTGCGAATCTGGTTAGGGGAGACCACATCACGGTTCAATTGCTTGTTAGTGTAGGTGAAATCCTCATCCAGCTGTTCCCACCTGACCTCCCGTGTTTCCTTGTCACGTTTATCGATGTAATATCCCGCATCAACGGTGCTGCCTTCTTCGCTGATCTGCGTCTTGATCCGATAAACGTCGAATCCCACATTCACGCCGTCTGCAACAGCACGTTCGTGACCGTATTCCATCACCAGATTCTGATTGAAGAAACCCAGGGTCTGTTTGGATGGCGTGGCTGTCAGACCGATAATATAGGCATCGAAGTATTCCAACACCTGTCGCCACAGATGGTAGATTGACCTGTGGCACTCATCGCTCACGATGAAATCGAAAAACTCGACGGGAATCTCGGGGTTGTATCTGACATCTTTTGGTCGTTGATTGGGGGCGGATTCATCAAATAACGAGTGTTCCTCGTCTTCAGGATCGAGGTCATTTCCTGTCAGCATTGAATACAGTCGCTGGATGGTGGTGATGCATACGCGGGCAACCGGGTCGAGTTTATTCGAGGTGAGGTGCTGGACATTATAGAGTTCCGTGAACTTTCTCCCGTCGTCCGGCGTTACATACTGTTGGAACTCTTGTAGGGCCTGTCTCCCCAGCTGAGTCCGATCGACAAGAAAAACCACACGCTGTGCCCCACCAAATTTGATCAATCGATAGATGAACGAAATTGCCGCATATGTCTTGCCGCTGCCGGTAGCCATTTGAATGAGCGCGCGTGGTCGGTCTGCTGCGAATGACTGTTCAAGGTTGGTGATTGCCTCTTCCTGGCAGTCACGCAAACCATGCGTTACCAATGGATGTTCTTCCGGCATGGAGCGAAGGCGGGCACGCAATGTATCCGGTTGCAATGCCCAACTACGCAGTGTTTCGGGGCGGTGAAACGCGAAGATGCGGCGTGAACGTGACTCCGGATCGCGCAGGTCGGCAGAGTAAGTTTCCACGCCAGTGCTCTCGTAGCTGAAGGACAATGGGGAGTGATAGTGAGGAATACGATCGGGAAGACCATGCAGATATGCGGCGGTCTGTTCTGACACACCCGATAGTGTCACACCTTGCGGTTTTGCTTCAATCGCGCCAACAGCCTTGCGATCGACAAAGAGCAGGTAATCTGCCTCACCTGTTTCCAATGGGAATTCGCGGATTGCCACACCCAGCGATGCGCCCAGATTTAACTCCTTGTTATCCTGGATGCTCCATCCCGCAGCTCGAAGAAGTCTATCGATCTCCTGTCGTGCTTCGGCTTCCGGTTCCACAAGGCGCGCTCCTTAAATACCATTAAGTCAATCTTCGGTTATATAACCCATTCGTTCATTTAGCGCTTCAACAAAGGAACAAAAATGGATGGTTGGCGCTATAATGTGTTTAAGCAGCATGATGAAGATGTAAAAAATCTGATGAATTGACGTCTTGAGAGGGGTGAACATCTGTGGTCACAGGTCGGATCAAATTAGTAGCGAAACCCGGTATGGTTATTCCAAAGCCGGATGCAAAGTCAGACTTCATTATCAAGGGCTGGGGGAAACGCCGTGGAGAAGGCGCTCTGATCTACTACATACCCAATCACCAAAACCCCAATAAGCCGTACCAGAAGGGGATTACGGTTTCCGAATGGGAACTGGCCTTCAACGAATTAATGGAAACAGGATCATTCAGCAGAGAGTGGTTCAATGAACATATGAAGCCATGTATGAGAGAAGGCACATGCAATTTCACAACGATTGGCGGTGTATTTGAACTGCTCGACATTGCAAGATACGAACGTGGAGTCTACCGAAGAGTTTGATGACTGTTAACGGAGATACACAGCGGGTGGAGGCCTCCCCTCCTGTATGAGGGTTTTCGGCCAACCTTATAATTACATTCTTAAGTATAAATTTTCTTGAGAGATATTCCCAATTGCAGGGATAAATATAAGTCAGAACTTCAAAATGGCTGTATTTCGCGAAATTACAAGAAAAGAGTTTAGAGTTTTGTCCACTCACAGTGTTGGCATCTTGGGCATGGGGGTAAGGTGTCAGTAACGTCGTCTAAGCGGATGATCTCTCCGCACTTTTGACAGCGATAACTCCCGATTCCTGGTTTTTCACCACATCTAGGTGACATAATTTAGGATGAGATATTATATGGTATAAAAAATCGCCGTGCGGTGTGAAAATAACTCTGACTACCAAAAGACCGAACGAGAAATCAAAAAAGCCAACTGAACGGCGCTGCGCCGCTAGCGCCGTACTGCAATGGGCCTGGCCGGATTCGAACCGGCGATCTTCGCCGTGTAAGGGCGACGTCATAACCAGCTAGACCACAAGCCCGGTTGCCTACAATTTTTTCTTTCGTATCCTATTTAATGTATTGTACCTGCGGACGCAGGGGTTTTTCTCCGGGCTGCTCAAAAAAGGGCGGAGCATCGGGCAATCTCACTTCACCGCGTAGGGTATCTGGAGCGTCACCTGCTTCGTGATCGCCGCGGTCCCGGTGCCTCCCGCACGGGCTTTCGCCTCGTCGTAGGTGATCATCGCTCCTTCGGAGATCTCCGGGGGGATGGTGACGCTCATCATGACGAGGTCGGGGGCTGGCGGATAGCCGATGCCGGGCGGATGCAGGTTGTAGCCCACGGTAAAGGTCGTCTTTCCGTTGCTCTCCGTCGAGCGGGAGAAGGAGAAGACGCTGCCCTCCTTGACGCTCGTCCCCGTAGTCTTCATGGAGTGGAACGAAACCGGCACGCCTGCTACCGGCTTACCCGCACTGTCGATCACCGTCACCTCAAGCATCGCCGTGACGTGGACCGCCTCGCCCTCCGTCACTCCCCCGAGTTCGGTACATCCTGCAACGCCCGCCCCTGCGCCCAGCACGGCACAGAGACAGACCAGCACCACGGCGTATGATACTTTCATGAGAGTCCTCCCATCACGATTTGACGAACAATACCACTACACAGCACTCTAACGGCACCGTATATGATGGTTGCGAAATCACCCGGGAGAAATCTCCATGGTGTATTTCTCGGATCTTAAACGCCCAGAACAGGATTCCCCGCACGCAGGGCGCGTATCGTGTGTGTGCGGAAAAAAGTTGTGGTTAGATGAACCCGAAGGACTTCAGCGTCACTTCGGGGTTGACGGCTCCCACGTGGTAGACGGCACCCTCGGAGAGCTCGTTGATGACCACCTCGGCCGGGGAGAAGAGCGAGGTGTCGATCTGGTAGAAGTCGAAGTTGGCTTCCTTGAAGATCTCGTAGAACGGTTTTCCGTACCCCTTGGACTTGTTGCTCGGGATCCTGTCCAGGTAGTCCTTGATCTCCGGCGCGTTCATCGTCAGCATGATGCTGCCGTGGTAGATCGTGGCGTCGTTGGTGCTGCCCATCGCCTTCGTGCCGTCCTTCTTGACGGGGGCGATCGGGGCATGGCCGATACCCGCGGTGATCTTCCTCGTGTCGAAGCCGAGTTCGTTCAGCTTGTAGATCGCGGTCTCGACACAGCGGCCGGCGACCTGGACCGAGCCGACGATCGATGCCGTGGGAGCGACGACCGCGCAGGTGTTGGCGACGTCCACGTTGCAGGCTTCGGCGATACTCTCCATCACGCCGGCGTTCGGGAGGTGGTCGCTCTCGAGGCAGATGACCGCGTAATCGAACTCGTCTTCGTAGTCGATGACCTCGTAGGTGTGCTTGGGCTTTAAGGAGAGCGCGCGTGCGGGGCCGCTGCCCATGGCGAAGAACTTGTTGACGTTGACCGTCCAGCCCGCCTTCTGGGCGCCGAGGCATGCAATGGATGGGAAATCGGTGCTGACCTCGATGAACGGGATCGGGACGTCCCGGATCCGGCCCATGGTGATGTCGACCTCGCCGAGCCCGCCCATGCAGATCTCGGTGAACCGTCTTCCTGTCAGGTACCCGCCGGTCGTGCTGACGCCGCAGTCAACGATGCGTGCGCCGTTGTCGAGCTCGTGCGGGACGGCATGGAACTCCTCGGCGTATTCGAAGAGTTCCTCGAAAATATCCAGTGCCAGTTCGTTCACGCTGAGCATGTGGAAAACCTCATCAGAATACAAACGGTGGGGGAACAGATAAGGATTATCAAATCGTCTGCTCCTGCCCCAGGTGCTCCAGCACGCGTCCGGGATCGTAACGGAGACTGATCAGCCGGGTCCGCCCCCTCCCCTGGCGGTAATGGAGGTTTAGGAGCCGCATCGCGTCAAATTTCTGGATAATCTCGTAGTACTTGGTGTAACTGACTCCCACCTGTTCTTTTACAAAACGGTAGACGTCGCCGGCGTTCATCTCCTGGTTGTCGCGGGCCGACATCTCCGCGATCCTGCCTAACACCTGCCTCTCCTCGGCCTTGAGCGCCCTGAGCGAGAACGCAAGGTGCAGGTACCGGGAAACCTCGTATGCCTTGCAGACGTCCTCCCGATCGACACTACGGCGTGCCTCCTTCTCGGCGTTCAGGGCCGCCCGTTTGAGAAGGTCGATACCGACGCGGAGGTCGCCGCTCTTCATCGTCTGCTCCACCACGAGGTCCAGCGTCTCGGGCCGGAGGACGTTCGGGTAGAGGCCCTGCAGGACCCGCTCCTCGAGGATGTCGTGGACCTCCTCCCCCGAGTAGGGGGGGAAGTATATCTCGGTAGGCCTGAAGACCGACGCCACCCGGGCGTCAACCTCGTTCTGCAGGCTGACGGACATGTCGCTGACGATGGCAATCACGCCGATCCGGACGCCCGGATAGGCCTCGTGAGAGCGCAGCAGTGGATAGAGCACCTGGTTGATCTCGTTCTCGTAGAGAAGGTAGTTTGCGTCGTCGAGCGCCACAAGGAGCACCTGCTCCTCCCGTTGCAGGACCCTGGCTATGGCGTCGAAGACCTGCTTGAACGATGTGCCTGACGCCGGCGGCGGGTGTCCGGTGACACGGCGGTAGATCTGCGAGAAGATGGCGAACTTGGTGTTGTCGATCTGGCAGTTGATGTAGACGGGAACAAGTTTCTTCGTGGCTTCCTCGATCTCGGCGAGGACCTTTTTGACGCTTGTCGTCTTCCCTGTTCCCGGAAGGCCCCGGCAGATGGTGTTGAGGGGTCTCCCCCCCCGCAGGCCCGGCCGGACCTGAAAAGCGAGTTCCCGGATCTGTGCATCACGGTGATTAAACTGCTCAGGGACGTAATCGATCTCGAAGACTTCGGGGTCCCGAAAAAGCGTCTCGTCCCACATGAGCAGGTTCTTCTTCATTATACAATCCTCGGGTACAGTAGTATATATATCCTCCAGGTTGTTATTTCCTCATCGCGCGGAGCCTGCAGGACTTAAGGCTGTTCCATGCACTTCTTGCAGAGTGTTTTGCTCATAAAGAGTTGAGAGAGCTTTGCCTGTGATTTTGTCACTTCAGCTCCGCACATCTCGCAGACGTCCTCCCCCGGAGCGGCGGGCGGCTTTGCCGCGACTGGTTCCTGCACCGGTGGTGCCTCTGGCTGTGCCGGAGCCTTCTCCTCCGGTTTTGCGGGTGGTTCGGGGATCCGGGGTGGCTCCGGGTGTTCCGGCGCCGGCGGAATTGCTGCCTCGATGACGTCGGGCGAAGGGCAGGCTCTTTCCTCCTCTCCGTGTGCTGGTTCCGTTCCGGGGGTCTCCGGTGCCTCTGGGCCGGCAGCCTTCTCCTCTGGCACCGGTCTTGCGGCCGGTGCTCGCGGTTCCGCAGGTCTGACCGCGAGAACGCGCCGCCGGTATGCATCCACACGCTCGGCGGTTGCCTGATCACCGCGCCCGAGCCGGGCAAGCATCCCGTCGAGGAACGTGATAAGGTCGTCCACATCCTCACGGGTCTCTACATCCCCCTCGACCTCGAGGCGGAGGTTTTCGTAGTTCTCGAGGTTGATGGTGATCCCGATGGTGACTTCCTTCTTGCTGGACATATATTCCAGTAAATATTGTATTCCATCATATACAATTCCACCGGCGACCCACATCTCCTCGCCATTCGGTCAGCCCGGCTCCTCTCCCCCACCTCCTGCATCCGGCATCGTCCCGGCCCATAGGTCAGTTATCAGGGGGCTCTCCCCGTGGGAGCGGACGCAATACCGCCGGGAGCCCGCCGTGCAGGCGAAACCCCTGTCGGCCATCGCCCCTGAGATCTGAAACCTGGCTCCTCGGGGGGTATGACTCTTTTCTCACCCATCGATTTTTATAATCCAGTGATGATGTCTGGTCGTGCCCCGGATGTACCCTTCGATCAGTCTTCTGGTCGGCGTAGCTATCAGCCTTCTGCTCGTCCAGAGCGCTGCTGCAGTATCGGTGGCGTCGCTCGTTGTGGCGGCAGGCGACAGCACCCCTGTATCAAAGACACAGGCAAACTACACCTGTGACGGCCTCGACGACCAGGTGGAGATCCAGGCGGCGCTCGCCGCACTGCCGGACGGCGGTACGGTCGTTCTCTCCAACGGCACGTTCAACTGCTCGGGAAGCATCGCCCCCGCCGCCGGGGCGACGCTCAAAGGCCAGGGTCCGGAAGCAACGTCCCTCGAGTTCAGCCGGAACGGGATGCTCAACGTCTCCGAGGAACATGTTACCCTGGATGGGTTTCACATCATGGGGTCCGGCTACGTGAATGCGAGTACGAACACGACCCTCGACCTCACCCAGTGGCTGGGCGTGCTCACCGTCTATGCGAGCCACGCGAAGATCCACAACGTCACGGGCACCGCCGACGCGAGCATCCAGGCAGTCTTTCTCCTGCTCCACAACCCGAATGTCTACGCCCCCATCCTCGAGGATGTTGAGTTCGTCAACTGCCGGGCCGTGGACACCGGGACGTACGGGTTCCTCCACAACGCCTGGGGGTCGGAGAACACAACGATTCAAAATATCCGCTACGAGAACTGCGCCGCGATCAACTGCGGCAGGTACGGAGCGTTCAACCCCTGGGTGACCGGGTTTGACTTTGCTGAGCAGAACAACATCGAGGCCCTCCGGGTGACGGACTGCCTTGCGGAAGGCAGCCTGGAGTCCGGGTTCCACTTCGAGTGGAACCCGACGAAGCGGGACTGCGTCTTCATCAACTGCTCGAGCAGGAACAACGGGCAGAAACCCAGTCCCGAGGACTATCTGGTGGGCGACCCGGACTTCTTCGGGTCCGGTTTCTACCTCCCGGGAGGGCAGGTATCCCTGATAAGCTGCCGGGCCGAGGGGAACAGTGCGTTCGGGTTCTTTATCATCAACCCGGACGGTATGCTCCTGTATAATTGTACCGAGAGCGGCACCGGGCGTGCTTCAGCCATCGCCCCCTTCCCAAAACCCATCTCGTACTGTATCCTCCAGTCCATGCCGGTCTCGGCGAACCCGTCCATCGTGATGGAGCACTGCCGGAGTCTTAATTCGAACGGTTGGGGCCTCTTTGTCTGTGGCACGGAGAACGCCCTCATCAGGGACTTCATCCTGACCGATCCGGCGGGCATCGATGGTATCGGGGCAGTACTGGGGTGCTCCCCCATGGAACTCCCGGTGAACTCGACGATCGATGCTGGCATCTCCAACTCGACCATCGATCTTGCCGCATCGGGAGACCGGCCACAGACGCTGCTGTACATCGTGAATAACAGGAACGTCACGTATTCCGGGAGGGTATTCTCCGATGCCGCTCGGCCGGTGGTGGTCGAGTGGACCCGGGCAGGGGGTGTGGACCTGACCGGCCTTGAGGTGCTGCCGGCCAACAGCACGGCATAAGGGGTCCCGGGCGTGCATCGCGATCGGTGGTGTCCGGGTCCCCCTGTTCCGGGGTCTCCCGGTTCCGAAAAACAGCATGTGTGAAATTTTAACCCGTCCAGGGACGCAAACCTTGCCGTTGCCTCCCCGGCTCCTGAAGCGGACCCTTCGGTGGGAGCGGGTCAGGTAAATCCTTAAATGGTACTTCTGCGCCATAGGGGTATGAGGCGGGCAGAAGGCGTTGCGGGCTCTCTCGATCCCGTGTCCGGACGGTCCCATACCATACCCTGACGACGTCGAAGAAGTAACGGACAGGTCATAGTCCCATGTCAGCAAGACCACATCTGGGAGCCAGAGGCAGACGCATCCTCATCGCCATCGCGATCATACTCTCGGTGATCATCGCCGTTGTGCTGGTCATGCACTTTTATCTGCCTCCGCCGGTGCCTCCGCCTCCTCCACCACCCCCGATCACCCCGATTCCCACGACGCCGGCAGTGCCCCCGGAGGTGCCCGGACCGACGGTCATCGTCGCGGCAAGCGATAGCAGTCCAGCGTCGAAAGCCCGGGCCGACATCCTGTGCGACGGCACCGATGATCAACGTGACATCCAGGAGGCGTTTGATGCTCTGTCATCGTCGGGCGGCACGGTCGCCCTGACGGAAGGCACGTTCAATTGCGCCGGGAGCATCTACCCCTCCGTGAATTCCATGCTTCGCGGGGAGGGGCCGGATGCGACGAACCTTTCGTTCAGCAGGAACGGGCGGCTCCATGTCACCCGGGAGTGCGTCACGCTCTACAATTTCCACGTCCGGGGCACCGGCTATCCGGAGACCGGGACCGACCGCTGGCTCGGCGTGATAACCATCTATGCGAGCCACGCGAAGGTCCTCGCTGTCGAGGGGACCGCCGATGCGACCACCCAGGCGGTCTTCCTCCTGCTGCACGACCCGAACGTCTACGCTCCCATCCTCGAGGATATCGAGTTCGTCAACTGTAAGGCCGTGGA
>JAENYT010000058.1 GCA_016841665.1 Methanobacteriota archaeon | reverse complement strand
AGTACCGTTTCGCTATATCAATCTTTGCGCACCCCGGGAGGAGCCCGGAGATGGCGAAAGGCTGTCGAGCACCTGATCGCCCACCTGGGGGTGCGCAAAGAGATCTCCGGAGCATTATATCGCACACGCGAAGACCCCCTGGGCGACGCGAAGACCCCCTGGGCGGGGAGGGTAAGCAGGATATATTATGGCATCAGATCGTTATGCAGAACCACTGAATCATCGTAATCACGAGATCAGCAGGGGCCCTATCCGGTCGGTACGTCTATGAAGATCTGCATGCTTACATCCACCCATGGACCCGGCGACGGCAGGATATTCCAGAAAGAGGCAAAGAGCCTTGCGAAGGAGCACGAAGTTACGATCATTGCCCCTTCAGAGGGGAGCGGCAGCGATGTCGCTGACGGCATCCGCATTGTCACCATAAAACGCCCGGATTCCACTGCTCTCCACCCCATCACGCTTCTCCGACTCTTCCGGGCATGCCTCGCTCAGGATGCCGATGTCTATCACTGTCATGAGCCTGACGCCCTCCTTATCGGAGTCCTTATGAAGTTCTTCAAAGGGAAACGGGTCGTCTACGATATCCATGAGCACTGGCCGAGTGAGATCCCGTTCGATATCGGAATCCGGAACGGGACGCTGATGCAGAGGGCGCTGTCCGCGCTCGTCTCGGGTGTGGAGATGGCGCTGGCGCGTCGGGCCGAGAGCACATTTGCCGTAAGTGAGAGCGTTGCCGCGCGATTCAGGGAGAGGGGGCTTGAACCGACCATCCTCTCAAATTACTCGATCGCCGACCTCGATATCCCCTATAACCTGAACAGGGACGGCCGAAGCCTCATGTTCATGGCAGGTAACATGCAGTCGTTCCACGGGGTCGGCGAATGCATCCAAGCGGTATCCCTGGTCAGGGAACGCTATCCCGATGTATCTCTCACGCTCGTCGGAAACGTTCGGGAGGACCTTTACGAATGTATTCACGAGTCCGACCATAACGAGTTTATCACTTCAACCGGATTCCTCCCCTATAGGGAGATGTACGAGAGAATGAACGAAGGCACCGCGGGCCTCCTGATCTTCCAACCGACATACTACAACATCTCCATCGGCCTTCCGAACAAGCTCTTCGATTATATGCTCCTCGGGCTCCCGGTTATTGCGAGCGACCTACCGGAGATCCGCAACGTCGTCAGCAAGGCAGACTGCGGCATTCTTATCGATCCGGCGAGCGTGAGTGATATCGCCGACGCAATCGCTTACCTCTTCGAAAACCCGGAAGAGGCTCGGAGAATGGGCGCGAACGGAAGACGAGCGGTTCTTGAGACGTATAACTGGTCCGGGATGGAGGCAAACCTCCTGCAGACATACCGGAACCTGGACGACGCTCTCTCTGCATCAGGGTGACCGGCAGAGAACAGGGCCCCTGCCGCGCCCCATCTCAACCGGCAGCGTTAGGTACTAGTAGCTGGCAGTCAACGTGAGTATTCAGCATGCTCACCACCCTCATCCTCGACTTCGACGGCGTCGTCGTCGAATCCATCCCC
>JAENYT010000004.1 GCA_016841665.1 Methanobacteriota archaeon | reverse complement strand
TCGGAGACCCCTTTGCGGAGAAACTGCTCATCGAGGCCATCCTGGAAATGGCGCAGACCGGAACAGTGCACTCGTGCCGCGATCTCGGGGCGGCGGGTCTTGCCGGGGCGTCGAGCGAGATGGCCAGCACCTTCGGCGCACGCCTCGAGGCGGACTGCGTCCACCTCCGCGAACGGGGCATGAACGAAGTGGAGATCATGCTTGCTGAATCGCAGGAACGCATGCTGCTCGAGGTGGCGCCCGGAGACGTTCCCCTCATCGGTGCCATCGCGGAGAAGTACGACCTTGCCTGGAGCGACATCGGCGAGGTCATCGAGGACCGGCGCTACGTCGTGACGTTCAACGGCAGCATGGTCTGCGATCTCCCCATCGACCTTCTGGTGGGTGGCGCGCCGGAAGAGCCGTGGCCTGAAGAGCCCTATCACCGCGAGACGGTGTTTACGGTGCCCGAAGGCAGCCTCAAGGACCTCTGCCTTGCGGTGCTCTCCCACCCGAACATAGCGGACAAGACCTGGGTCTCCCGGCAGTACGACCACCACGTGCAGATACGCACCCTCTCCACCGACCACGACGCCGCGGTGCTGCGGCTGGAAGAGGACGCCCTCGTCCTCTCCTGCGGATGCAATCCCCGCCATATCTATCTGAAACCCTATGAAGGAGCGGCCAATGCGGTGCTTGAGAACGCGAGCAACCTGGCCTGCCGGGGGGCCGATCCCCTCTGCATCGTCAACTGCCTTAACTTCGCCAGCCCTGTGCACCCCACCGTCTACTGGCAGCTCTCGCAGAGCGTGCGGGGGATGGGGGATATGGCCCGCACTCTCGGCATCCCGGTGGTGGGTGGCAACGTCTCCCTCTACAACGAGAGCGACGAGTGGGACACCCAGATACATCCTACTCCCTCCATCGGTATGGCCGGCAAAGGGCCGCAACATCGGTATCGGCCCCCCGGCGAGGGGTGCATCCTCGCCCTCGTGGGATCAACCCGGCCCGAATTTGGGGGATCCGTGCTCGATGCGGTCACCGGGTGCGGCGGATCCGCCCCTGCCGTAGGGGATCCCGCTCCTCTCGGCCCCGTACGGAACCTGGTCCGGGCGGGTTCGGTTGAGGCGGCAACGGATCTCTCGCATGGGGGGCTCATCGCCGCTCTCGCAAAGATAGCGCCTGCGGCGACCGTGCACCTCGCCGGCAATCCCTACGAGCAGCTCTTCTCGGAAACCTGCGGGCGGTTCCTGGTGGCATGCCGCGATCCTGCAGTGCTCAAAGGCCTGGCGTACGAGGTCATCGGCGAGGTGGGTGGCGGCCCGCTCTCCATCCGGTGCGGCAGCGAATCGTTCGTGATCGATACGGCGGAGATAGAAGGGGCTCGGGCCACCATCACCCAACTGATGAGCTACTGAGCGCAGGAAGTGCCCAGCAGGCTCACCAGTTCGTTTCGTTTCTCCTCGCTCTGGAGTTCCCGCTGGGCAAACACGACCCTGCCCCTCACCCGCACCCCTTTCTGTTCAAGGGCTGACCCCAGCAGCTCGAGCGTATCCCCTGCCACGGCCCCGCATGTTGCATAGATGGCAGCTTCCTTCCCTTCGCATCCCCGCAGTGCGTCGACGGTCGCATTGATGGCCGGGGTGGGGTGGCGCGCCCAGACGGGGGTGCCGACCACGATGGCGTCGAAGTCGGCAACATCGATCATCGCCGGGTCGATATCGTCCTTTTCTCCGCTCAATGCCCTTTTTCCCCCGACAAGATAGCGAGTGACGGCATTGTAATGGGTCAGGCCGACGATCTCGATGAGCATGCCATCACAGGTGTCGGCGAGGTATTCGGCTATCTCCCGCGTATGCCCGCTCACACTGTGATAGATGATGGCAATAGTCATACGGTGGAGGGGGCCGTGCAATCTTAAAAAGATTTCATTTTCTTTTCGGCGTGTGCGGAATGAAAAATAAGGGGGGGAGCCTAGTCCTTCGGCAGCTCCCTGAACTGAGGCATCATATCCCTGACCTCTTTGCCCACCTTCTCGATGAGGTGCTCCTCGTCTGCGCTGGTCAGTGCGTTGAAATGCGGTCTTTTGACCATGTTTTCAAGCATCCATTCCTTTGCGAACTCCCCGCTCTGGATCTCCTCGAGGATCTCCTGCATGGCCAGGTAGGTTTCCGTGCCGATCACCCGCGGCCCGCGGGTCAGGTCGCCGTACTGGGCGGTGTTGGAGATGGAGTTGCGCATCCTGGTCAGTCCGCCCTCGTAAATGAGATCCACGATGAGCTTGAGTTCGTGGAGCACCTCGAGATAGGCCATCTCGGGGGCATAGCCCGCATCGACCAGCGTTTCGAACCCGGCCTTGACCAGCGAGGTCACCCCGCCGCAGAGGACCGCCTGTTCACCGAAGAGATCGGTCTCCGTCTCCTCACGGAAGGTAGTTTCCAGGACCACTGCGCGCGTGCCCCCGATACCCTTGGCATAGGCGAGGGCGATATCCTTGGCCCTGCCGGTGTAGTTCTGGTGCACGGCAATCAGATCCGGGACCCCCTTGCCCTCCTCGTACGTCCGCCGCACCATATGGCCTGGCCCTTTCGGCGCCACCATGACGACGTCGATGTGGGGCGGGGGGACAATCTGGCCGAAGTGGATGTTGAACCCGTGGGAGAACATCAGGCAGTTGTTTTCCACGAGATAGGGTTGAATCTCAGTTTCGTACACCTCCCGCTGGCTCTCGTCGGGCAAGAGGATCATCACCACATCAGCCTTCTTTACCGCGTCGGCCACGTAGTGGACATCAAACCCGTCTTCAGACGCACGCATCCAGCTGGTACCGGGGCGCAGGCCGATAATGACATTGAGACCGCTGTCGCGCAGGTTGAGCGCCTGCCCCCGGCCCTGTGAACCGTAGCCGATCACCGCAATCAACTTATCGTCCAAATTCGCCAGATCCGCATCCGAATCGTAGTATTTTTTGATCATGGTCTGTCACCCGAAATTATTCGTCAACTTCATAACTATTATATTGACTAATTTAAAACCTTCATTCAATCTTTTACCCTCGAATAGTCGACGGTGAATTTGGTGTGATCTGAGGTTTCTCAATGGAATTACCTGATACGCAGGCTACCATGCCCGAAGTGCGCATCAACCTTACCCGCGTTGGTGTGAAGAATGTCCAAAAGCTCGTGGAAGTCGCACGTCCCGGAAAGCGGCCCATCATCCTGATCTCGAGGTTCAACGTCTTCGTGGATCTGCCAAGCAGCCTGAAGGGGGCGAACCTCTCCCGGAATTTCGAGGTTATCGATATGGTGCTCCAGCAGGCCATCGGAGGCGAGGTCAAGGGCATCGAGGAAGTGTGCAACGCCGTTGCCCGCAAACTTCTCGATTACCACGAGTATGCGGACAGAACAGAGGTGGACATGAAGAGCCTCTACATGCTGCGCAGAAAGACGCCGGTCTCGGAGACCGAGTGCCACGAGGTGGTCAAGGTCGTCGCCAGCGCCATTGCGCAGCGCAACGCGGTCAACCCGATCGTGAGAAAGAGCATCGGTGCCGAGGTGACGGGAATGACCGCCTGCCCCTGTGCGCAAAATATCATGAAGGAGCTCGCCGCAAGCAAGCTGCATGCACTTGACGTCGACCAGGAGACGATCAGCGCGTTCCTCGACGAGATGCCCATGGCCACCCACAACCAGCGGGGCAAAGGCTATCTCTGCATCGAGACCGATGATGACCAGCGGGTGGAGCTCGAAACGATCATCGCCATCGTGAAGTACTCCATGAGTGCGCAGATCTACGAACTCCTCAAACGCGGAGACGAGAGCCATGTGGTATTTTCCGCCCACCGCAACGCCCGGTTTGTGGAGGACTGCGTCCGTGAGATGGCGAAGCGGGTGGTGAACGAATTCCCCGATCTGCCGGGCGATTCGCTGGTCACCATCAGGCAGACCAACGAGGAGAGCATCCACCAGCACGATGCGTACGCCGAGCGCAAGGCGACAATGGCTGAGCTGAGGGCGGAAATCGGCTCATATGCCTGAAAAAGTCTCTGAACAACTCTTTTTTTGCATTCATTTGCGGGCTGCGGCCTGCCTCACATAATTGGTGCTACGATCGCCTGCATTCGTATAATAAGCCTTCTGGAATATCAAAAGGGTTTTTAACCATTTAACTGACATAAAATCTTAACGTACTCGTGTTTACGGTACGTGTGTTGCAACATCACGCAACGTGTGTGAACACTCCTGTATAGCTGTTCGAACAGAAACTATGGTAAGGCGATAATAGTGTCGAAAGTAGTAGAGATTTCCCCAACCACAAGGCATGAAGGCCACACCAAGCTGGTGCTGAAAGTCAATGACGAAGGCATCATCGAGCGCGGTGACTGGCTCAGCCTTACGCCTGTCAGGGGCATTGAGAAGCTCGCCATCGGAAAGTCGATGCACCAGGTTCCCAAGATTTCTTCGCGTGTATGTGGGATCTGTCCGGTTGCGCACACCCTTGCGGGCATTGAAGCGATGGAGGCCTCCATCTGCTGTGAGATCCCCGAGGATGCATACCTGCTCCGCGTGATCCTGCAGTGTGCAAACAGGCTGCACAGCCACGCCCTGCACAACATCCTCACGCTCCCCGACATGTACCTCCCCGGAACGGATACGCACATCAACCCGTTCACCCCCGAGGAACCTGTCAGGACCGTTGCAAGGCGGATCCAGAAGCTTCGTGAGATCGGCCAGACGGTCGGCGAGATCGCCGGCGGAGAGCCCATCCACCCGAGCAACCCCCGTGTGGGCGGTATGTACAAGAACATCACCCCCCGTGCCAAGGCAAAGCTCTATGACCTGGCAAAGGAGGGCGCCGTGCTCGCACGCGAGCAGATGGAATTCATGATCACCGTCCTCAAGGACTGGGAGAACCGTGAGGCCGCATCCGTGGCAAACGGCCCCGAAGTGGCAAAGACCGAGAAATTCGGCTACCACGACCAGGGCTACATGGCCGTGGATCCCCTCTATGGAAACTCCAGCCTCGACGTGGACCAGCGTTGGTTCCCCGAACGCTGGACCGAGGTCCGCCCCTGGGACTGGTACATGGGCGAGATGGAGATCACCATGGACGACCCGAACTACCCCATCGGCGGAACCACGCCCGCAGGCGCCATGGCATGGCCCCAGATGGAGGCTTGCACCGGTGTGCCGCTCTATGACGGCGTACCTGTCGAGGTCGGTCCCCGCGCACGTCTGTCAATCTTCCGGAACTACGACCACAAGGGAGCCATGGGCCTGCAGATCGCACGCCAGATGGAATACCCCGACTGTCTGTACTCCATGATAGAGGCAATTGACGCTCTGGACACCTCCGGCAGCGTGCTTGCAGACGAGATCCCCCAGGGAGACGGCTCGCTCGGATGGTGCGCCAACGAGGCCCCCCGCGGAACCGACGTCCACCTGGCGAAGGTCAAGGACGGCAAAGTTGCGTGGTATTCCCTGCTCGTGCCGACCACCTGGAACTTCCCCACGTGCAGCCGTGCGCTTGAGGGTGCACCCTGGCAGCTCGCTGAGGTCATCGTCCGTGCTTACGACCCGTGTGTGTCCTGTGCAACCCACATGCTCGTAGTCGACGAATCAAAGAAGGTAGTGGCCCAGAAGCTTGTTCAGTGAGTGTCCCGGTATGTCTGACTGGTATGCAGAGTACATGATCATCGGGTGCGGGAACCCCCTGCAGACCGATGATGGGTTCGGCCCTGCGGTGATCGCCGATATGAAGAAGCTCACGCTCCCCGAGAATGTGAAGATGATCGATGCGGGTCTTGCAGGTCCGCACTACCTGTTCACCCTGATGGCGCAGTCGAACGCGCCGGTGAAAAAGATGGTGATCGTGGATATCCTCGACTTTGGAGGTGAGCCCGGACAAATAACCCGGATTACGCCGGATTTCCTGCCGCCGGGGAGCTATACCGATCCGCATTCGTGGGGTCTGAAGGAACCGCTCCAGGTGTTGAAACACCGCATGGACATTGTGATATTCGGATGCCAGCCGCAAAATACCGAGATTTCCCAAATCACCAATGAATCTCAGGATTCGGAGTATTGGGTCACTGAACCGGTAAAAAAGGCCATTCCTAAAGCAGTACATCTCGTACTCGATGAAATAGGAGTGGATTATGGGACTACTGTCGGCCCTCAAGAAACTCATTACGGGGGAAGGGCAGGAGACAACGAAGTCTCCACCGAAACCTGAGGAAAAACCGGTGGTGCAACCGGTTGCCGAAGTGGTGGAGAAACCTGCCGAAAAACCCGGTGATGTGAAAATCGAACAAAAGGTGGAAGTTACAAAGGAGGAAAAGCCTGTGGCAGAAAAGATTACAGCGGGACACGTGCACCTGAGCGGATGTACCGGGTGTCTCGTGTCGCTCGCAGACAACTATGAAGGATTATTCAAGCTCCTCGACGACTACGTGGACTGGGTCTATGACCTGACCCTCGCCGACGTGCGCCACGTGCCGGAAATGGACGTCGCATTCGTGGAGGGTTCTGTCTGTCTGAATCAGGACCTCGCGGTCGAAGAGCTTCGGGAAACGAGAAAGAACTCGAAGATTGTCGTCGCCCTCGGCGGTTGTGCATGTTATGGGAACGTTACACGTTTCGGCCGCGGCGGTCAGTGGAACCAGCCCTCACACGAAGCGTTCTTGCCCATCGGCGACGTGATCGATGTCGATCTGTACATTCCCGGATGTGCCCCGACACCGCAGCAGATCCTGCACGTGGCAGTGATGGCCTACCTGCTGCTGAAAGGTAGTGATGAGCAGAAGGAGCTGGCAACGAGCTACCTCAAGCCGCTCATGGATCTAGCCAAGCGCGGTACCGAGGCATGCGGATGCGACCTGATGTTTGACGTCATCAACCAGAGCCTCTGCATGGGATGCGGCCTCTGTGCGGCCAGCTGCCCTGTCCGGGCCATCGACATGGTCTTCGGCAAGCCCCAGATCGACACCAGCCTGTGCATCAAATGCGGTGCATGCTATGCACAGTGCCCGCGCAGCTTCCTGAACATGGATGTCATCAATGAATTTGAGGGCATCACCGAACTGGTTGCAGCTGCGATGGGAACGGGAGGTGAGTAACATGGTACTCGGCAATTACAAGCAGTGCGTTTCCGCACGTGCGACGGACAGATCGATCCTGGCACGCGCACAGGACGGCGGCATCGTCACCCAGCTCTTCGCATTCGCCCTCGATGAAGGTATCATCGACGGTGCGATCGTTGCGGGACAGGGTGAACAGCCGTGGCAGCCCGAGCCGATCGTGGCGACGACGAAGCAGGAACTCTTCGCAGCCCAGGGCACCCGGTACAACATCTGCCCCAACATGGCGCTGCTCAAGGAGGCGACCCGCTCCTACGGCCTTGACAAGGTCGGAGTGGTGGGAACGCCGTGCCAGATGCAGGCCGTGCGCAAAGCGCAGCTCTACCCTGTCGGCATGCGGTATGTCGGCGACAAGATTGCCCTCGCCGTCGGAATCTTCTGTATGGAGAATTTCCCGTACCAGGGATTTGAGGCAATGACCGAGGACTTCTGCAACGTGAAGCTGGAGTCTGCGGCCAAGATGGACATCGGGAAGGGCAAGTATTCGGTGTACACCGAACGCGGTGCCGTGTCGCAGATGCCGCTCAAGCACACGCTGAAGTTCGTGCAGCCCGGCTGCCATGTGTGCCTGGATTACGTGGCAAACCTCGCCGACGTCTCCACCGGATCCGTCGGCAGCCCCGACGGATGGAGCACGGTCTTTGTCCGCACGAAGAACGGCGATGATATCTGGGCAAAGGCAATGGCCGCCGGATGTTTCGAAACCAAGCCCATCGAAGAGGTCAAACCCGGTCTTGAGCTGGTTACCAAGCTGGCAACCGACAAGATCACCAAGAACCAGAAGCACGTCGATGAGCGTGCAACCTTCGGTGTGAGGGCGGACGGGTCAGGCAAAGCGCTGCGCTCTTACCTCTAAATCTCTCTTTTTTTGCCCGGTATCCCGGTTTTTCGGCAGCAGATCGGATACTGTTGCAGTTCTCTTGATTGCGGGTAAATAATGGAAAATAGAGGCTATGTATCTGCATGGAATATGTGCACAAATAATCATTGCTTATTTATAAATACACGCAAATAAACAGTCAACTGATGCAGCTTGAGCAGGACCCCACGACGAGATTGCTCAATCTTCTCAGGTTCAAAGCCCGGGGGATGACCATCACGGAGATCTCCCGGGCAACAAAGATGAACCGGAACTCGGTGTCAAAGTATCTCCAGATGCTGCTGGTATCCGGTCATGTTACGGTGGAGAACGTGGGAAATGCAAAAGTGTACTCGTTGTCGCGTCGGATTCCCCTGGCCACCGTGCTCAGCTATTCATCGGACCTCATGGTCATTCTCAACGCGGGGGGAAACATCATCCAGATCAATGACCGGTTTCTTCGTTTCATCGGCAGGACCCGCAATGATGTCCTCGGGGCATCCATGTACAACGGATTGATACCGGTGTTTGCGGACGCGGATCTGCGTGCATCGGTGGAGCGCGGCATTGCCGGTGAGGAACAGTCGTTTGATGTGGAGTACGACGATGTGCGGTCCCGCAGGTATTTCCATGTCAGGTGCATCCCCACAGTGCTCGAAGAGGGGGACCGGGGTCTCGTCATCACCATGGAAGATATCACCGATAAGAAGGGGGCGGAACATTCCCTTATGAAGAGCGAGGAGCGGTTCCGCAGCCTCGCCGAAAATGCCCCCTTTCCCATCTCAATTCTCGATGCATCGGGGAATTATGTATTCCTGAACAAGAAATTCGTGGAGACATTCGGCTACACGCTCCTGGATATTCCCTCGGGCAGGGCGTGGTTTTCCCGTGCGTATCCTGATCCCGGGATCCGCCGAAAGGCTCTTCGGGCGTGGAAAGAGGATCTCCTGCATTCTGGGGTGGGGGAGCCGAGGCCGCGTACGTTTCCGGTCACCTGCAAGAACGGATCGGTGATGGAAATTCTGTTTCGGGCCATCACCATAAGTGACGGGACGCAGTTCATCGTCTATGAGGATGTCTCCGAATCCCGGCGGAATGCCCGTGATGAGGTCTCCGCAGGATCGAAGGGGTGATGCATCGCCACCGGCAGTGACAGGTATGTTGTTGAACGGGATGGGGGGGCCAGAATACAAATGTAGGGCTAATGGCCACCAGAAGTGCCACGCCCTTCAATCCCGCATATTACCGTAACCCCCGACTATCATACCGGTATGCCGGGGAGGGCGCGAACCATGCCTGAACGCGAAGGAACCACAAGAGATCAGAACACAGGAACGTTCGAGGCAGAGCATCCCGTGCAGGATGTCGAAATCCTGATTGAGATGCTCATGCACGGAAACATCGACAGGAAAGCGAGGGCTTGCCAGGGCACTCAGGTCGATCGGAACAGCGGCAGTGCTGAAGCTGATCGCGTACCATCCAGGGATCCCGATCTCCAAGTCGCTGGAGGTTTGGTGATGGGTCCCGGTACCACAGACAAGCCGGCAGTAGATCCTCTGATCGGGCCCCCTATGCGAAGGCATCGGAAGCCAATATTCCCGCGGCATGGGCAGCGGTGGCCCTGCGCAAACCTGGCGACCCGAAGGGTGTGGAATGCGTCCGTGGAGAATGCACGAAAAAAGGAGAGGGTTTATCGGGCAGATCCTCGAAGCCTACTGGGGGACCTGAAGTCTCCCTACGTTCCTCTTCGTTATCCCCAGACGCTGACCGGATCGATGGTGGCGTCGATGAGCAGGTCAAACTCGATTTCATCAGACCATCCGGCTTTTTTAAACATCTCCATGAAACTCACGCCGACAATTCTTGCCTCGTAGCCGGATATGATGTCTTTGACCATTTCGGCAGATACCGGCATATTCGGCATCGAGAGGCCGCCCATGAGCACGACCACCTTCGGGTCCAGCGCCGGCGCCTCATCGGACACCTGCATCCCGACATCAGGCACCGGGCGTATGATCTTTGCCTTCGACTCGTCAATGAACGGGACGAACACCAGTTCGAAGGGAAGGTCCCGGACTGCGAATCCGAGAAGCTCGATAAACGGGGTGCAGGTTCCCGGGCAGCCGTAGAAGACCACCTGGTCGCCGTCGTTCAATCCTGATTCCATGAGGTACTTTTTGAAGGGCCTGAGCATACCGGGCACGCTGGTCAGTTGTTCCTTCAGCTCCATAGGGGAAAAGACGCTGTAACGAAGAATAAAGGTATTCATCAATAATATCCTCTGCCTGCCGGGATGCATTGCGCGCCGCACAAAAAGTATTCATACCCTGATGACCCGGAGTGACACGTACACAACCATGTGAGGTGATGATGTATGACCCTCAAGATTGCAGGAATTGCCGTCCTGCTGATCCTGCTCGCAACCCCCGTGGCTGCGGAGATCACGCTCTCGCCGGAGGAGGGGATCGTGGCCGGCGACACCCTCACCATTTCGGGCACCACGACCTTCTCCTCCGGAAACCGTGTGCACGTCGAGGTGCAGCCGCTCTCCTTTGCGCCCACCAACAAGACAGAACCGGTCGCGGTCACCGGGTATGCGGAGACCACCGAAATCGTGGAGGAACAGGGGGAGAACCGCTGGTCGGTTGTGGTGGACACTACGGCCCTCGCCCCTGGTGAATACCTCGTGACCGCGGAGGTGGTGGGCACTGATGCAACCGATACGGCGCAATTCACCCTCCTTCCCGGCCCGGCGGAAACGACGGAGCCTTCCGCCTCTCCCTCCCCTGAAGCAACACCATCACCGGCGGTGACCGCGACAGCGGTGTCGGAACCGACGGCGGCGCCCGGGGTGGGCAGGGATATGGCTGCATGCGTTGGGGGGATCATTGTGGCATTGGCGATTGTGGCCCTGCGCCTGAAGAAATGATGGGATGGGATGCCGGTCAGCGGGTCAGGGATAGCCCTGCCACCGGTCCTGTTCGCCCCGCAGGTCCTCGAGGGCGTCCATCGCCACACCGGCATACATGAGCGAGGGGGCGCCTCCCATGAGCACGGCCATCCATGCGGCCTGCATGACCTCCTCATCGGTGGCGCCTGCGGCGAGCGCTTCCCTGACATGGTAGGCAATGCACCACGTGCAGTGAGAGGAGACGGCAAGTGCAACCGCAATGAGCTCCTTGACTTTTCTGTCCAGGGTCTCCCCCTTTCTAAGGGTGACGAGCAGGGTATGGAAGGCTGCCATTTTTTCCGGGTCCTGTTCGCCCATCGCCCTGATCAATTCCCGCATCTCAGCAAGTGTGTGTTTCGTCCCGTTCATCGGTTCCTGCGCTCCTGCATACCATGTGGTCCGGGCTGCCGAAATACCTGTGTTTCGTGCCCGCACCACCGATCGGTTAAGCCTCTTTTTGCCAGTCGGGGTTCTCCTCCAGAAACCTCTTTTCTTTCTCTTCAAGTTCCTCTTCGCTGAAGCGTGCGGGCATGCTGATGCAGTGGTGCTCCACGAACCGCCCGCACATAAAGTGTCCCTGCCGCTTGTCCGGCCTGCATGCCCCGTAGCTGCCGCGATCAAAATCGTGGAACACCAGTTCGCACCGCTCTTTCTCGGCCTCGATTTTTGCTTCTTTCCATGATTGCGCCATATTTCCTCCTCGTTTCTCGTACCCCTCGGAAGTTCTTCCTATGCCGGGAGAAGATAAACCACTGCGGTCATGGCGATGGCGATGAGCACTGAGTACCCGATAATCTGCCATGCCCTTCTGCGGTCCGCTGTGCGAAGTTCCTCCTCCCAGATCTCCTCGGGCGATGATCCCGCTTCCTGGAAATTGAAGAGTGCGGAAAGCCCGAAGTAGGCACAGAAGTGCAGGTACGCCTGCATGAACCCGAAGCTCGCGGCAAATGCGGGAACGAACACGAGAAGGCGTGCCGTTCGGTCTGCATCGATGAGCAGTAGCAGGGCACCCAGCAGCACGTATGCCGCAAGGCCCGCCCACCCGAACCGCAATCTCCGGCGTATTTCCGCCTCTCCGATGTTGCAGACACCGGGGATGTAGCTACCGCCTTCGTCCGCCATTCCTGCTCACTGAAATGGTATGGGGCAATCACAACAATATGAGCATTTCCCCTCTCTGCCTGACGAACCATTTTTCAGGTACCGGGGATAAGGGGGGAGATATGCCTTCGAACGCTGCCGTGACCGATAGTTACGTCTGCACTTCGTGCGGCTACAACATGGCCGGATATTATCCCCTGCACTGCCCTTTCTGCGGGGCCGGCCGGGAACACTTTCTCACCGCCGAGGAGTGCTCCGCCCGCTACCGGGTAAGAAGCACACCGGTGGCGGATGGTGTGGAAATGCTGCAGTCCGTGCCCCGTCTCGGTATCGAACATGCCGCCTACCGCATTGATACGGGGGACCGGGTGTACTGGATAGACTGTCCCTCCTGCTTTGACCGGAGGCTCGATCCTGCGTCGGTGATCACCTTCACCCACCACCATTTCCTCGGGGCTTCCCACCTCTACCGTGTGGAGTTTCCTGCGGAGGTCTGGATCCGGAGAGAAGAGGTTGCAATGCCGCTTACCTGCGGGTTTTCCTTTGATCTGCCATTCGAAGAGGATTTCACCCGGGATGGGATCCGGGCGCATCACATCGGGGGGCACACCTCCGGGTTCGCGGTCTATGACTTCCGGGGTACCCTCTTTGTCTGCGATTATGTCCTGTTCAGAAACGAAGGGATGATCTTTAACCCCTACGGGCCCCGGGAAAACACCCTTGAGGGAGGAATACGGCTCCGCCGTCTTTTGAACGATCTACGCATCGAGACGGTGTGCGGCGTGGATTATACCATGGAATATCCGCAGTGGGAGGCGCTCTTTGACCGCCTGGCGGCTGGATGATGGCCGTAAAAGTGGAAAAAAATATAGATCAGATGGTGCCGGGCCGGTGGCATGTATGTTGTGGCTGTTCCTCAATGGGTTGAGAGCGTGAACGCTTCGGCAGCAGAGACCGGGTGCAGGTAACAACATGCCTCTTCTGGACGGAACAGGGGCCGTGGATGATGTTCTCGATGGGTGCCTTTTTCCATGGGTGGTATGCCCGGATCCCCGAAAGGAGGCATTTAGGGGACGTTCCCCAGCGCGTCTCCCCGAATGCGTCCAATCCCCGGGTTTCCTTCGGGAATATCCAGCCCCGTCCGAGCAGGTGCCGACAGAATGATTATGCATGACCGTATCGGAACACGGGAATTGCCTGTGCGGAGAACGTTCCCCCGAACGACCTTCTCCGCCGTTGCCCTGCTCCATTTCTGGAGCACTCCGACGTCTTGCCGATCGACTTACTCCACCACCTCCCGACAGTGAGTGTATTGGAAGATTCAAATATAAAAAGTTTATTTTTATCGATTAACTTTATCGATTATCCATTAATACGGGTGGTCGCCTGCCATCCCTGGTATGCAATATGGTAATGGCCGGACAGGGCTGCGTGTCCTCTCCTGATCCGCCGCAGCTGCACCCCCGGCCCGCAGGGGCGCATCGGGCGCGCCGCCCCCGGCATTCCTTCACCCAAAGAAGTAGCGGTTTACGCCGAACAGGTGCTCTTCCTCGGCGATAGTGTTCATTTTTCGCGCATGTGCCATAACCGGGATTTCAGGGCCATGCACAAACCGTTCTTTCATCTCCTCGAGTGCCTGGTTGACTGCTTCTTCGCGCGAACCGACATCATCGATGTTCATTTTCACGGTCAGGATCACTTCCCATCGTCCTGTCACACGCTCACCTCGGTATCTGCATGCAGGGTGCGTGTAGCGCCCCGAGGTGATAAAGGCAGCTCGCGCTCACAACAAAGAAGGGGACTGAACGCCCATATCCTGACATATGGCCAGGATGTATGGGGGGAAACGCCGGTATCTTCGCCGGATGGTGCGCCGGTATACGGTTCTCATCCTCCTTTCCACTGCGGCCATCGCGGTGATTGCGGGTCTGTGGGCCTGCACGGTCATGGTGTGCGCCCTTCCTCCCTGTCTTGTGGCGGCTCCGGTGATGTTGGCGGTGGTGCCGGTGTACTTTTCCTGGCGGCGATGGGGCTACCGCTATGGTATCTGGGGAGAGGAGGCGGTCTCAAGCGCGCTTTCGGCGCTGGACAACCGTCACCGGGTGTTCAACGACCTGGTACTCCCGGGTGCACGGGGGGACATCGACCACGTGGTGGTAGGCCCCGGCGGCGTGTTTGTGCTTGAGACCAAGAATTATGCCGGCGAGATAACCTGCACCGGGAACAGGTGGGCGCGCTGCAGAAACGGGACGTGGGAGGTGGTGGAGCGCAGCCCCAGCAGGCAGGCAACTGACAACGCCCGGCGTCTTGATGCATTTCTCGAGGGATGTGCCGTTGCCGTGAAGGCGGATCCCGTGGTCGTGCTCGCCAACAGGAATGCCCGCATCAGGTGCGAGGATCCTGCGGTGCCCGTGGTCGAGAGAAGAACAATCGCCTCATATCTCGGGTCACGACAGAGCCGGCTGTCAGGGAAGGAGATCCAAATTATCAGCGAGTATATCCTGAATTCGGCCCGTCTCGAATGAGTGCGGCAGTGCCCATCATCTGCGTGACCCACCCGCTGAAATATTATTATAATAGGATCTTTATACTAAGCCTCTGCCACGTTCGAGGGATAGGAGCATGTGGTCGAGCAGGCGAGCAATGTTGGGTGCAGCATTCATTCTCGGGATCCTCCTCCTGGCGGTATCGATCCTGATTCCCGGCATGGTGGGTGACTGGGGACTGTTTGCGGAGAATGAGACGACGGGGCCGGAGGGGATGCTGGCCTCGATCAGCGCTGGAGAGAGTTGTACGGCACATGTGGGAGAAGGAGTCCGGTTTGCCGGACGGTGTCTGGCGGACGCAGAGTCTGTAGGCACTCTCTCGTATACATGGGATTTCGGAGACGGTACCATGGAACAGGGCAACCTCACCCCATATCATCGGTACGCACACGAAGGGATATACGAGGTGACCTTCACCGTCACCGATGCAAGTGGAAATGTCCGCAACGACACAGTCGATGTCACCGTGGAACCTGCGGTGGAGAGGGAGGATCCGGATAACGACCCCGGAACCACCCCGTCTCCGACGGCATCGGCCGGCGTCACGCAGACCCCGACCCCCACGGCGACCGCAACCGCGACTCCCACACCGTCGCGAAGCTCCTCTTCATCATCCGGCGATGATGATGACGATGAGAACGAAACGCTCTGCGATTTCTTCGCCAGCGTGCGGGAAGGGCAGGCTCCCCTGAGCGTCCGGTTCAGTGACGCCTCCCCGGCGGTTGCCGAGAAGTGGTTCTGGGAGTTCGGTGACGGGGCCTCATCGCACGAACAGAACCCGACTCACGAGTATATGAGCCCGGGGTCCTATTCGGTCTACCTGACCATCGAGGATGGGGATGACGAGCAGTACCGGGAGATCAAGAACGGCTATATCGTTGTGACCGAGCCGCCCGCGCCTCCTGATGTGGAGTTTAGCGCCGATCGCACCTCAGGTGAGGCGCCGCTCGCTGTCTCGTTCACCGATCTCTCAGGCGGCGATCCCACCTCATGGTCGTGGGAGTTCGGGGACGGTGGGCGTTCCACCGACCAGAACCCGACCCATACGTACACCTCGCCCGGCACCTACACGGTCACCCTGACCGCCGGCAACGAGTTCGGGAGCACCACCGGAGCCAGGGAAGGATACATCACCGTGGCGGAGCCTGCGCCGGCACTTGATGCCGACTTCTCCGCGGACGTCACGGAAGGCGAGGCGCCGCTCACCGTCTCGTTCACCGACCACTCTGTCGGCGATCCCACCTCGTGGTCGTGGGAGTTCGGGGACGGTGGGGGCTCTACCGACCGGAATCCGACCCACGAGTACGCAACGCCTGGCACCTACACAGTCATCCTGACGGTCGGCGACGGCTCCGGCACCTCGGTGGAGACCAGGGCAGGCTACATCACCGTCGAGGAGGCTGAGGAGGAGCTTGACGCCGACTTTACCGCAGACGTCACCTCCGGGTACGCACCTCTCACCGTCAATTTCGAGGAGCGGTCTTCGGGTGACGTGGTGGGTTGGTCGTGGGAGTTCGGCGATGGCGGGACCGCCTCCCGGCCCAACCCGCGCCACCGTTACCGCGAGCCCGGCACCTACACGGTCATCCTGACCGTGCTGGGGCTAGATGGAGTAGATAAGGAAACGAAGACCGGTTTCATCACCGTGCTGCCCGACGAGACCCCGATACCTGATGAGCCCACTCTGGAGCCGACTGAAGAGCCCACTCCGGAGCCTACCGAGGAACCGACCTTAGAGCCTACCGAGGAACCGACCTTAGAGCCTACCGAGGAGCCGACTGAAGAGCCGACTGAAGAGCCCACCGCAGAGCCGACCCCGGAGCCGGATGACGGCGATGACCGCAGGCGCGATGATGACCGGCGGCGGTGATCATCCCCTCCCCGTTTTTCATTCTTCGATCCGCTCGATAGAGCCGTCTTTCAAATAAATCACCCTGCAGAAATACTCGATGTGCCAGTCTTCGTGGGATACCATGACGGTGGTCTGGTTGAGATCTTCGTTGAGCTTCTTGAAGAGCTCGAGGATATTCTTTGAGGTGACGCTGTCCAGGTTTGCACAGGGCTCGTCGGCGAAGAGAATCGAGGGCCGGTTGACGAGGGCGCGGGCGATGGCCACCCGCTGCTGCTCGCCCCCGGGCTCGATCCATATCACGAGATTTTTGAAACCCCCGGAGAAACTGATGGTGAATGAAGGGTACCGAACACCTCTCCCTCAGCATCGCCACCGTGCTCGTGGTTCTGGCCCCCTGGCTGCCCGATAATGCCGTGCAGGTTGCCATGCTCTGCGCCGGCGTCGCCATCGGGGCGCTCCTGCCCGACACCGATGCAAAGGATGCAAAGATCCATCATATGAACGCCATCTCCCGTATCTTCGGGGCCGTGATGCGCCCCTTTATCATGCCCCTCATGCGGGCGATCTACGGCGCATTGGGGTATCCCTTCAACCCCGCCCACCGCAAATCGCTCCATACACTCTTCGGTGTGGGGGTGTACTCGGTGCTCCTCTCGCTCTTCATCTGGGTTGCACTCTCGCTGCTCGGCCAGTGGGACCCCGTGGCGCTCCTGTTCATGGCAGGGCTTGCGGCAGGAGGGGTGCTGCACATTGTCGAGGACTGCTGCACCGTTGCGGGGTGCAGCCCGGGTGCCCCGTTCAGGGACACAAAAATCAACGGGGGGATCTCCACGGGAAAACGCATCGAACGCCGCCCGGTGCATTTTGCCGCCTTCCTCCTTGCCGCGGCAGCATTCGCCCTTGCCCTCCGCCTCCACTACGGCATGCAGCCCTGGGCCATCCTGGCCTATGCCGCGCCCGCCCTCCTCCTCTCATGGGGTTTGTTCTTCTATATCGCCCAATTTGGCGCAAAATCGTGAAAAATTGGGGGTTATTTCATCTCGGCGCCCCAGATGGTATGCTCGTACCGTTGCGCCTTTTCAGAGCCGCGGGTGCAGAAAAACATGTTGTTTAAGCCCAGCTCCCCTCTGACAGGGCACTGGGGACAGAGGCATTCCTTCTCAAAGTTGATGCACATGAAGCTCTTTCCCATCATACAGAACACCTTTTCGTTCGCGTTCTTCGCACACTCGGTGTGGGTGGGGCAGGTCGGACAGATACACATCGATTTGAGGTTTTCCATCGCCGCCGCCCGCTCTTCATCGGACATCTTCTTCATCGCTTCAATTTTTTCCTTGAATTTTGTCATACGCATCCTCCATGCAGGTATGTGTGTGCGCATATAGCTGATGAAATATATAATTCTCGCTGTCGCCGGATACGGATACTGCGCGGGGTGCCGAAAAAACGATATTGCCCGTCCGGGCAGGGAAAAATGAGGGTGGGTGGGAAAAGTTCAGGCCAGATAGTCGTCCGGCCTGGGGATCTGTTCTTTCAGGCCCTTCCGTTTGCGGATCTCCCGCACGACATCGTTGAGGGTGTTCTGCGGGACGGTTTCGAAACCGGCGAACTCGGTGCTCCACATGGCGCGCCCCTCGGTCGCCGAGCGCACGTCGCCTGCAAACCCGAAGAGTTCTGCCACCGGCGCCTTGCCGATGATGGTGACGGTGTCGCCCTCGGACTGCATGTCATAGACCTGCCCGCGGCGTCCCTGGATCTGGCCGGTGGCACTGCCCATGTGATCCTGCGGGACGGTGATCTGGATGTTCTGCATGGGCTCGAGGAGCGAGTCGTTTGCCAAGAGCATGCCTGCTTTGACCGCAGAACGGACGGCGGGGATGACCTGCGCAGGCCCGCGGTGGATGGCATCCTCGTGCAGCTTGACATCGACAAGACGGATCTTGACGTTCTGCACCAGTTCGTCTGCGAGCGGTCCGCCTGCAAGGGCCTCGCGCCAGCCCTCGAGCACCAGTTCCATGGTCTCGTTGAGGTACTGGATACCCTTCGTCATGTCGATGAATATGTTGGTAGCTTCGATGGCCTTGATGTTCTTGGCCTCATCCTTGTCCATACCTGCCTCGACGAGGGCATCCCTGCGCTCGAGCTGGGGCATTCTCATCGAGACATCACCGTTCTTGATCAGCTCCACGATCCTCGGGTCCATGGGCTCAAGTTCGATGTAGAACCGGTTGTGGCGGTTGGGGGACTTCCCTTCCACCGGGCCCGCGGTGCCGGTGATGGTCTCGCGGTAGACCACGATCGGCGGCGAGGTGATGATCTCCACGCCCTTATCGCGCTTGATACGGCCGGTGATGATCTCAAGGTGCAGCTCGCCCATGCCGGAGATGAGGTGCTCACCGGTCTCCTCGTTGATGGTGACCGCCACGGTGGGGTCCTCCTTTGCTACCTGGCGGAGCACGGTGACCAGCTTGGGCAGGTCCTTCATGTTCTTTGCCTCGACGGCAACGGTCATGACCGGCTCGCTGTAGTGCTTGAGGGACTCGAACGGGGCCATCTCCATGAGGGTGGTGACCGTCGATCCGACGATGGCGTCCTTGAGGCCGGTGACCGCGGCAATGTTGCCTGCCGGCAGTTCCTCGACCTCGATGCGCTCTGCGCCCATGAAGATACCCACCTGGGTGAGGCGGTTGGACTTTTTGGCGGCGCCTATCACGTACACCTCTGTGCCGCGGCGCAGCCTGCCGGAGAAGAGACGGCCGGTGGCCACTTCGCCGGCATGAGGGTCGAAGGAGATGTCGGTGATCATGAGGCCGACCGGACCGTTCGGGTCGCAGTTCAGCATGGCCTTGCCCTCTTTCGTCTCCTTGTCGCCGTGCCAGATGATATTGATACGCCGCTTCTGCGCATCAGTGGGGTTGGGCAGGTGCCGGACCACCATATCGAGCACGACCGCGCTCAGCGGGCTGTTCTTGGCGAGGTACTTCATGTCCTCTGCTTTGCACTTTTCATAGACATCCTTGAACGAGATCCCGCTCTTCTTCATGAAGGGAACCGATACCGCCCAGTTGTAGAGGGCCGACCCGAATGCCACCGTTCCTTCGACCGCATCCAGTTTCCAGCCGGCCTTGTAGGCCTCCTCGTTCATGCCCTTGATGAGCTTGTTGACCTTGTCGATCACCTTGCCCAGGCGGATCTGCATCTCCATCTCGTCGACCTTCAGCTCATTGATGAGCCGGTCCACCTTGTTGATGAAGAGCACGGGGCGGACGCCCTCCTTGAGCGCCTGGCGGAGCACCGTCTCGGTCTGGGGCATGGTACCCTCCACGGCGTCCACGAGCACCACGGCACCGTCGACGGCGCGCATGGCGCGGGTCACGTCCCCGCCGAAGTCGACGTGGCCCGGGGTGTCGATCATGTTGATGAGGTACTCCTCTCCCCCGTATTCGTGCACCATCGAGACGTTGCTCGAATCGATGGTGATACCGCGGGCCTGCTCCTCCTCGTCGGAGTCCATGAAGAGCTGGCGCCCGGCGAGCTCCTCGCTGATCATGCCCGCCCCTGCGAGCAGGTTGTCCGACAGGGTCGTCTTTCCGTGATCAATGTGAGCGACGATGCCGATGTTGCGGATATGCTCCGGCTTGTCCATCAGCGTGGTTACTCGCTCAACCATCTTTTTCCGTCTTGTCATTGAAAACCACCTGAAAAAGAGTATGTTATTGCTTATCTGGCTGATTTAGCCACACGTTCGCGTTCTTCTTTTTTGCTCACCGAGAAGCAGCGGGTGTCCCCGTTTGCCGCAGAAATGAGTTCATCCGCGAGGCATGCACTGACCGATTTTTTGGACTTGTGGGATGCGTTCCGCACACCGCGGCTGATGAAGGTGAGGGCCGAATCGACCCTTCGCTGCGGCGCCGTGTCCACCGATTTGGGGACGTTGATGCCACCGTATTTCAGGCGCACGGTCTCCTCGCGGGGGCCCGCATTGGAGATGGCGTCCACGAGCACTTCGATCGGGTTCTTCTTGGTCTTTTTGTGGATGATCTCAAATGCGTCCTTCACCACGCGGATGGTAAGCTCCTTTTTGCCGGTATTGTGCTCCGTCTGCATCAGCTTGTTGATGAGGCGCTCGACGATGAGCATCTCGCTCTTGGCAAACTGGGTTCCTGCAAGCTTTCCGCAGGAGTGGGGAACGATCATCGACTGGAGGTTGACGTACCTGACCAGCCCGGGGTCCTTGATCTGCACCTCGTTGATATCCCAACGGTTGAAGAGCAGGTTCTGCGGCAGCGTTTCCTGCTGTTCTCCTGTGTCTACCGTCTGTTCTGCGTCTGTCATGAACATCACCTGCGCGGTTTCTCCTTGCGTCCGAGGACCATTTCTGGAAGGGACACGTTGTTGACCGCGGTCACCTGGAAACGCACCCCGGGAATATCTCCCTTGGAACGGCCCAGTCTGCCGCCGATGCCCTCGATGGTCACTTCATCGTGCTCGTCGATGAAATTGATTGCGCCGTCGCCCACGGCGAAGGCGGTAACCTGGCGGCCGTTTTTGATCAGCTGCACACGAACGCACTTGCGGATTGCGGAGTTCGGCTGCTTTGCTTCCACACCCACCTTCTCGAGCACAATCCCGCGTGCCTGCGGTGCGCCCTCGAGCGGATCCGACTTGATATCCAGGCCAAGCTGGCGCCGCGAGTAGTTCACGTCGCGCCATCTGCGTTTTTTTGCGTCACGCTTGCAGGCTCTGGCTGCAAATTTTCCTTTTCCCATTATATACCCTCAGATTTCTATTTCACAATGAGATGGGCTAACCTCTTTGAGGTAATAATTTTTGTTCGGGAATGATTTATATATTGTGGCCTTCCCTTCGCCACCCGAGCCCTGCGGGAGTGAGCGTCGCGGCGCCTGCGCTTGCGTTTGTCCCGGTGAAAATCATCGATTTTTGCCCGAATCCGGTCCGTGCACACTCATGTCTTATATGCCCGGCTGGCGAACTATGTACAATGATTTCCCGAATATATAAGGAAGCGTATTTTGAAGCCAGCCACCGTCTCCTCCACTATGCTGGCAAATGCTTCCGGCTCCACGGCCACCAGTGGCGGGTTGAGGTGTGGATGGAGGGCCAGGTGGACGAAACGACCCGTATTCTCATCGATTACAACTGTATCAAGGAAGTTATCCAGGCATACGATCACCAGGTGATTCTCAATGCCAACGACCCCATGGTCGAGTGCCTCTCCCGGTTCCAGGAGGTGATCGCCACGGACGGGGACCCCACAAGCGAGCTCCTCGCCGCGCTGATCGCACAGCAGATCAACGAAGCGTGCCGCAGGCAGAACCTTGACGCACGCGTGATCCGGATCAGGGTCTGGGAATCCACGAGCTGTTATGCAGAGTGCACCTATGAAGATCAGTGAACTGTTCAGGAGTATTCAGGGCGAAGGCCTCGATCAGGGGCTGATATGCGTGTTTGTCCGCCTCGCCGGATGCAACCTCGACTGCGCCTGGTGCGATACCCGGTATGCGTGCGAAGGGGGCACCGAGATGACGGTGGACGAGGTGGCCGCGCAGATCGGCCGGCTCGGAGGCACCAGGGTATGCATCACCGGAGGAGAACCGCTGCTCCAGGCCGACGAGCTCCTCCTCCTGCTCGATCGGCTCAGGGCCGACCGCTACGATGTGGAGATCGAGACCAACGGGACCATCGACATCCGTCCGTTCGAGGAGTATGCGTCCATATGCATGGATGTAAAATGCCCATCATCCGGTGAGACAAGCGATCTCGCGCTGCTTGCATACCTGACCCCCTGCGACTGCGTGAAGTTCGTAGTGGCCGGGCCCGCGGACCTGGAGTATGTAAGGGGCGTCATCGGCCGCGTCCCCGCCGGGCCCGAGATCCTCGTGACCCCTGTCGAGGGCAGCGACCTTGCCGCGATTGCCGCGTATATTCTCGCGCACGACCTGCCGGTGCGCCTTCAGGTGCAGCTGCACAAAATTATCGGGGTGAAATGATGAAGGCAGTCTGCCTGCTCTCGGGAGGGATGGATTCGTCCACCCTTGCGTACGTTGCAAAAGATATGGGCTACGAGATCTACGCCCTCCATGCGACCTACGGCCAGCGCACGGCGAACCGGGAACGGGAATGCGCCCGGAAAATTGCGCAATTGCTCGGCGCACCTGAATTCCTCGAGATCAGCCTCGACTACTTCGCCCGCATCGGGGGAAGCAGCCTGGTGGACCGCAGCATGGAGATCGCTGACCACGAAGAGGGGGAGAAGGGCATCCCGTCGACCTACGTGCCGTTCCGCAACTCGAACCTGCTCTCCATCGCCACCTCGTTCGCCGAAAGCCGCGGTGCGGATGCCATTTTTATCGGCGTCCAGGCATCGGACTACGCGGGGTACCCGGACTGCCGCCCCGAGTTCATCGAGGCGTTCCAGCGTGTGATCGACCTTGGAACCGCTGACGACACCCATATACGGCTCATCACCCCCTTCGTCCGCATGAACAAGGCCGATATCCTGCGCACAGGGCTCGCCCTGGGGGTGCCCTACGAGCATACCTGGTCCTGCTACCGCAGCGACGGCCCCGCATGCGGCCGCTGCGATTCCTGCCACTACCGCCTAGAGGCGTTCCGGCAGGTGAGGGTCCGGGACCCGATCACGTACGCGGAGGCGGAGTAGTGGAGATCTACCGGGGCAAGAGGCTGCGCATCGAGACGTTCGAGGTCACGTTTCCGGGAGGGAGGAAAAAGGAGCGGGTGGTGGTGCGGCCTGGCGGTGCGGTCGCCATCCTCCCCATCGAGGAGGACTGCTGCCACCTCATCCGCCAGTACCGCCACGCAATCGACCGGTTCATCCTGGAGGCGCCGGCGGGAACGATGGATGAGGGCGAGACACCGGAGGAGACTGCCCGCCGGGAACTGATCGAGGAGACGGGGATGGCTGCAGAAACGCTGATACCGCGAGGCTACATCTTCACCACGCCGGGGTTTACCGACGAGATCATCTACCTGTTCGAGGCGCAGGGGCTCTCTCCATCGGGCGAATACGCCATGGATGAGGACGAGGTGATCGAACCCCTGCGCGTGGCGCGGGATGCTCTTGGGGAGATGATCCGCGACGGGACTATCGTCGACGCCAAGACCATCTGCCTCATCTGCCGCTGTTTCGGGTGGTAACATTGCAACGACGGTCTGCATTGCTTCTCGCTGCCCTGCTCATCGCCGTGCTCGGCGCGGGGTGCACCACATCCGGGGATTCGGCTGCTTACCGCGTGGCGGAGAACGGCACGCTTGCGATCGCCGCCCCCTCCCCCGACTTCTCAGAGACGGTGATCGATGCACAGGACGGCGTATCCCTCAGCCGTATCGTCTTTGAAAACCCGGGCGGGCGTGTGTATGCGATGCTCGCCGCGCCGGAAACGCCATGTGCGGCGATCGTGTATGCGCCGGGCGCAGGGGTGAAAACAGAGGCCCACCGTGAACGTGCGTTTGCGTATGCGGCGGAGGGCATCGCCTTCATGGTGGTGGATATCCGCGGCAACGGTGGCGAAACCGCAGGCTATCCCGTGGATCTCGAGAAGGATTACGAGGCGTTTGAAAAGGGCCGGTGGCCGCAGTACTACCTGATCGTCCAGGATTTAATGGTCGCACGCACCATGCTCGAGGATCGCTACGGCGTCCCCGTGTATGCCGCAGGGTCGAGCAACGGGGGACGGTATGCAGCGATCGCCGCTGCCATCGACGAGGATTTCGCGGGCTACTTCGGGATTTCGACCTCCGGGTTCAACCGTGCGGGGGAGCAGTACACCGGCACGCTTCGCACATTTCTCCTCTCCATCGACCCCGACTGCGCCATCGGTACGATCTCCCCGCGCCCGGTGCGCATCTTCCACTCGCCCCTTGATGCGGTCATCTCCTACGACCGGGGGATGGCCCTCTTCAACCATGCACGCGAACCGAAAGATTTCATTGCCTTCAACGGGACGCATGGTATCTGTGGCGAGGTCGACGATAAGGTGATTGCAGACGTCCTCACCTTTAATGCACCCTGCACGTGAATAATATATGATTCTTTACTGGAGCACGGAGAATGGCTGAAGTTACCGAACTGGATACCGCACGAAAACGGTATGAATTCAAAAAGACTCTCGAAAAGCTGGCGGAAAAGGAGGGGAGCGGGACCGAACTGATCACCATCTACATCCCGCCCGACAAGCAGATTTTCGATGTCACCGCACAGCTGCGCGACGAATTCGGCCAGTGCTCCAACATCAAAAGCAAACAGACACGGACCAACGTCCAGAGCGCCATCTCATCCATTCTCTCCCGCCTGAAATACTATAACCGGCCGCCGGAGAACGGCATGGCAATCTTCTGCGGCTCCATCAAGCTCGGGGGGGACCGCACCACCCTCGACTGCACTATCATCGAGCCGCCCGAGCCCGTCGGCCTCTACATGTACCGCTGCAGCTCCCACTTCGAGCTCGAACCTCTCATGGCGATGCTCGAGGAGAAGGTGGTCTACGGGCTGATCGTGATCGACCGCAGGGAAGCCTACATCGGGTTTTTGCGCGGCAACCGCATCGAGCCCATGTCCGGGGTCACCTCCACGGTCCCGGGCAAGCAGCGCAAGGGAGGCCAGTCGGCAATGCGTTTCCAGCGTCTCCGCCTCATCGCCATCAACGAATTCTACAAGAAGGTCGGCGACAGGGCGAGCGAAATCTTCATGGCTGAGAAGGACTTCTTCGAGCGGTTCAAGGGGGTGCTGATCGGGGGCCCCACGCCCACCAAGGAGGAGTTCGCGGACGGCGATTTTCTCCACCACGAGCTGCAGAAACGCATCGTCGGCCTCTTCGACGTCTCCTACACCAACGAGAGCGGGCTCGCCGAGCTGGTGGACGCGGCGCAGGACGCCCTGCGCGGCGTGGAGGTCATGAAGGAGAAGCAGGTGATGGACCGCTTCTTCAAGGAGCTCGTCAAGGACGACGGGCTTGCCGCCTACGGCGAGGAGAGCGTGCGCCACAACCTCGAGGTAGGGGCGGTGGACATCCTGCTTCTCTCCTCGGTCCTTCGCAAGGCGAGAGTCAGGATCGAGTGCCAGAACTGCGACTATGCGGAGGAGCGAACGGTCCAGCTGGAGCCAGGAAAGAGCCTCCGAGACATGGAACTGGGCAACTGCGAGAAATGCACCGCCCCCTTGTTCCTCGCCGACGAGACCGACATCATCGATGAGCTCACCGAGCTTGCGGATGCGAGCAGCACCGGGGTGCGCATAATCTCCGATGATTTCGAGGAGGGCGCCATGCTCTACAATGCGTTTGGCGGTATTGCGGCAATACTCCGCTACAGGACGGGATACTGATGTTTCTTGCGACCTACCGTGCGATAGAGGATGCACTGCGGGCGAGCACCGGCGTAGAGGATGTGCAGCTCATCGATGGCGGCGAACATGCCGACCTCGCCTCCACTGTGGCGTTCAGGCTGGCAAAAGTGCGAAAAAAGGCCCCTGCGGCGATCGCACAGGATATCGCTTCGGAGATCGCCGGCACACTGGATGACCTGGATGTGACGGTCGAGGTGATCGGCCCCTACATCAACTTCCTCTTCGGGCGCCGGTATGCCAGCCGTGCGGCGGAAGCGGCGCTCGTCGAAGGCTACGGACAGCTTCCCGCACGGCAGGCAAGCGTCTGCATCGAGCACACCAGCGCAAATCCCAACGGCCCGCTGCACGTCGGGCATATCAGGAACTCGATCATCGGCGACACCCTGGCGCGGGCATTCCGCAAGGCCGGCCACCCGCTCGAGGTGCAGTACTACCTCAACGACATGGGGCGCCAGATCGCCATCGTCTCCTGGGGCTTCGATACCCTCGCCATCGAGCCCCGCGAGGGGGAGAAGGGTGACCACTATATCGCCCGCGTCTACGTCGCCGCCAACCGGGCGATCGGTGACGACCCCTCCATCACCGCAGAAATCGACCGGAGAATGGCTCTCATCGAGCAGGGAGACCCCGAAACCGTCCAGAAATTCAGGCACGTCGTCTCGATGTGCGCCGAGGGCATAAAAAAGACGCTGGGGCGGCTCAACGTGCATCATGACCGCTATATCTGGGAGAGCGACTTCGTCCGCAACGGGCAGATGGAAACCACCCTCGACCGGATCGCGAGCATGCCACAGTGCATCCACGATGAGGTGCTCTCCCTCGATCTCGCCGAGTGTGGGTTTGAAAAGCGGTACGTGCTCCGGAGAAGTGACGGGACCTCGGTCTACGCGGCCCGTGATCTCGCCTACCATATCTGGAAGGGCAGCAACTTCGACGATATCATCGACGTGCTCGGCGCCGATCACAAGCTGATCGGTGCCCAGCTGGCTGCCACGCTCGGGCTGCTCGGGGAAAACGTGCCTGAAATTGTCTATTTCGAGTTCGTATCCCTTCCCGAAGGCTCCATGAGCACGAGAAGGGGCACCTTCGTCTCCGCCGACGAGCTGATCGACGAGGTCACCGAACGGGCGCTGGAGGAGGTCTCCGTCCGCCGCCCCGAGCTCGATCTGGATGCACGGCTCGCCATCGCCCGTTCGGTGGCGGTGGGCGCCATCAGATACGACATCGTCCGTGTCTCGCCCGACAAAAGCACCGTCTTTGACTGGAAGGAGGCGCTGAACTTCGAGCGTCAGAGCGCCCCCTACATCCAGTATGCCCACGCCCGCGCCTGCAGCATTCTCGCCAAGGCGGGGGAATTCGAGGAGACATGCGACCTTGCGACCGACAACGAGATCGCCCTCGCCAAGCATATCGCCCTCTTCCCCCCGCTGGTTGCAAAGGTGGTGGAGGAGCGAAAACCGCATATGCTCGCAACATACGCCCGTGAACTGGCTGACCTCTTCAACCAGTTCTACCGGTACGAGCCGGTACTGAAGAGCGAGGGTGCGGTGCGGGACTCACGGCTCACCCTCGTCAGGGCGGCACAGAACACCCTCAGGGAGACCCTGGAAACACTCGGTATCGATGCGCTCAGAAGCATGTAAGGCCCTGAAAAAACAGGGCTACCAGTTTTTCAACGACCGCTCCTCCGCAGCGCTCAAGCCCTGCATGTGGAACAAGCGGACGCTGCGGGGCGGGGAGATGTGCTACAAGCACACCTTCTACGGCATCGAGAGCCACCGCTGCGTCCAGATGACACCCACACTCCGCTGCAACCAGCGGTGCCTCTTCTGCTGGCGTTCGATGGAGCACGAGGTGCGCGAAGAGGAGGAGATCGATCCTGCGGAGATCGTCTCGAGGGTCCCGGCGCTCCAGAAAAAGGCGCTCTCAGGGTTCAAGGTCTCGCAGTACGTCACGCAGGAGCGGTTTGCGGAGGCGCTTGATCCCAATATGGTGGCCATATCCCTCTCCGGAGAGCCGACCTGCTACTCCCGCCTCCCCGAGCTGATCGACCTGTTCAACGGGGAGGGGTACACCACGTTTCTGGTCAGCAACGGCACGAGGCCCTGGGTCCTCGAACGGTGCCGGCCATACCAGCTCTACGTCTCCCTGGATGCGCCCGACAGAGAGACCTACCTGCGGATCTGCCGGCCGAAGGGCGATTATTGGGAATTCCTTCAGGAGAGCCTCTCGTTGCTCGGGCCCCGCCGGTCGGTGATACGCGTGACCGTGGTGCAGGGGGAAAATGACGTCTGCCCGGAGGGCTATGCCCGGATGATTCAGGAATCGGGGGCGGACTTCGTGGAGGTGAAGGGATACATGTATCTTGGATACAGTCGAAAAAGGCTTTCACGGGAGAACATGCCGGAACACGAGCATGTGTGGGCGTTTGCAGAGGCGATTGCAAAACACTGCGATTATCGTCTCCTCGATGAACGCCCCATCTCACGCGTGGTCTGTCTGGAGCGTATCCAATGAGGTTCGATGCCGAAGCATTCAGGAAATTGTCACGGGAAGATTTTGAAAAAGCGTGGTATAAGGGCCCTGAGGTCCTGACACCCCCCGGTGTCGGGGGCACCTACCCGCGCAGGCGCTACCGCCGGGCGAGCCCCCACCCGATCAGCGAGACCATCATGCGCCTGCGGCAGGTGTACCTGTCGATGGGATTCGATGAGGCGTATAATCCCCTGATGATCGAGGAGAAGGATGTCTACCGCCAGTTCGGGCCGGAAGCGAGTGCGGTCCTCGACCGGGTGTTTTACCTGGGCGGCCTTCCCCGGCCCAACGTGGGGATTGCACGTGCGCAGCTCGACCAGATCAGTGCCATTACCGGTCATGCGCTCACCGACGAGCACGAGGCAAGGCTGCGGGAGACCCTCCACGCCTATAAGAAATCGGTCATCGACGGCGACGAGCTGACCCACGAGCTCGCCTCGGTACTCGAGGTCGACGATGCCCTCGCGTTGCGCATCCTCGACGAGGTCTTTCCTGAATTCAAGGAGCTGGCCCCGGAATCTTCACGGACCACCCTGCGCAGCCATATGACGAGCGGCTGGTTTATCACGCTCGGGGCGCTGTGGGAGCATGCCCCCCTGCCGCTGCGGCTCTTTTCGGTTGACCGGTGCTTCCGGCGCGAGCAGGAGGAGAGCGCTACCCGTCTCATGACCTACCACTCGGCGTCCTGCGTGGTGGCGGGTGAGGATGTCACCAACGAGGAGGGAAAGGCGGTGAGCGAGGCGCTGCTCTCCGCGTTCGGGTTCACCGATTTCAAATTCCTCCCTGACGAAAAACGCTCCAAGTACTACATGCCGGACACACAGACCGAGGTCTACGCCCGCCACCCGGTGCACGACTGGGTGGAGGTGGCGACCTTCGGGATGTATAGCCCTTCGGCGCTGGGCGAGTACGGCATCGAGGTGCCGGTGATGAACCTGGGCCTCGGGGTGGAGCGGCTGGCCATGCTCGCCTATCAGGCCGACGATGTGCGCCGCCTCACCTTCCCGCAGTTCTTCCCCCGGACCCTCACCGATCGCGCCATCGCCGCATCGGTGGGTTTGCGCGAGGAGCCGGCCACTGTTGCGGGAAGGCTGCTCGCCCTTGCCATCCGCGAGGGCGCCGCGGCGCATGCCGCCGAGCCAGGCCCCTGCTCTTTTGCGGTGTGGGAGGGGACCCTCGGGTGCGTCGCCTTCCGGGTGTTCGTGGAAGAGCCTGAATCGAATACCAAACTGCTCGGTCCGGCCTGCTTCAATGAAATTTTCGTGCATCACGGCTCGGTGCTCGGCGTACCGGACACCGAGAAGTGGGCGGAGGTGCGCGACCTCGGCGTCTCCACCGGCATTACCTATCTCGATGCCGCGGCCGGCCTTGCCGCCGCACGCATCGAGGAGGCTGCACGCTGCGGAAGCGAAGCAACGGTCCAGGTGAAGATGGTGAAACTGCCCGGTGATATCAACGTGAAAATCGGGGAGTCCACCATGCGCTATATCACGGACAACAACAAAAAGGTGGACGTGCGGGGCCCCGTCTTCATGACCGTCCGTTCTGAGTTGGCCTGAACCGAAGGGGCCAGAACCCCCACCGCCGCGCGGCTCCCCCGGGAACCGTGTGGCGGGACCGATTTTCATGCACAGCAGTCATGATCTATTTCATGCAATCCAATGATTATCCTATAGGATAATCCCTGAAACATACTTTTTTAAATCGCCTTCTACCACCAAAAGCTACGTCGGGGTGATCGCTATCGAACAGGGATTCCATAGAATATTTGATATTTTTAAAAACGGGGCCACCGCCTTCCCTGTAAAGGATGCCCTCGCCGGGATCGAGGTGAAACGAGCCCTCGATTACGTGCTGTGGGACGGCCTTGCCACGCAGGTCATGGTCACCCTCACCGCAGGGATTTTTCTGGTGGCGTTTGCGCTCGAGCTGGGAGCATCCTATACAGTTATCGGGCTGCTCGCCGCCATTCCCCCGCTCGCTGAACTCTTCCAGATCCCGGCGATCTACATCGTCGAGAGGGTGAGAAACCGGCGCTTTCTCGTCGTCCTCAACTCGTTCCTTGCGAGGTGCTTCTGGATCCCCATTGCTGCCATCCCCTTCGTCTGTCCGCCCGATCTCGCCATCCCCGTGCTGATCGCCTCGATGTGCGTGTACGCAACCTTCTCAGCGATCTCCCATTGCGGCTGGAACTCCTGGATGCGGGACCTCATACCGCAGGATCGGCTTGGTGACTTCTTTTCCCGGAGGATGAAGCTCTCCACCATCTTCGCCATCGTGCTCAGCCTCTGTGCGGCCGCCTTTATCGATGCATGGGAACTTCGTATGCCGGGAGCGCTGGCATCCGGCTACTCGGCGGTGTTCATGGCGGGGTTCGCCGCCGGGCTTGTGGGGGTATATTACCTTTCAAAGACACCCGAGCCGAAGATGCTCCCCTCCGAAGGCCACCATTTTATGAAACTCCTCGCTGCGCCCATTAAGGATATCAATTTCAAGAATCTGCTGATCTTTCTCGGGTCGTGGAACTTTGCCGTCAACCTGGCCGCGCCCTTCTTCACCGTGTACATGCTCACCCTGCTTGGCCTCGATATCACCTGGGTGATCGCGTTCTCGGTGCTCAGTCAGGTGGTGAGTGCAGGGTTCTACCGCATATGGGGGCGTGCTGCCGACAGGTTTTCCAATAAGTCGGTACTGAAGGTGAGCGGACCGCTCTTCATGCTCTGCATCCTCGCATGGACCTTCACCACCCTTCCCGACGTCCACGCCCTCACCATCCCGCTGCTCATCGGCATTCACATCCTGATCGGCATCTCCACTGCCGGTGTCACCCTCGCCAGCGGGAATATCAGCCTCAAACTTGCCCCGCAGGGCAAAGCCACCTCCTACCTTGCGAGCTCCACGGTGGTCAACTCGCTCGCCGCGGGTATCGCCCCCGTCATGGGCGGGATGTGCGCCGATTTCTTCGCCGCCCGGGAGCTCTCCCTGACGCTCACCTGGAAGGATCCGGTCTCGATCGTGGCGTTCGAAACGCTGGATTTGCAGCACTGGGACTTTTTCTTTTTCTTTGCCTTCCTCATCGGTCTGTACTCGCTCTATCGTCTCTCAAGGGTCAATGAAACCGGGTGCGTCAAGGAGCATATCCTCCTGCAGGAAATGGCGGTGGAGATGAAGAGAGAGATGCGCAATCTCTCCACCGTCGGGGGCCTGCGGATGCTGGTGCGCTTCCCCATCGCACGACTGCGGGAGAAGTGAGAGGGTTTATTCCCCCTCCCCGGCACTGAAAAAGGAGTCGATCCAGGAGACGATGGCGTCGCGCACATGCTGGAAGGCCCCGAAGACCTCTCCCTCGCCGCCTTCGACCGCTGCCGGATCGGGAAACACGGCGTGGAAGGTCTCGCGTGCCCACGGGAACATGGGGCACGTCCCTCCTTCGGCGTCACAGACGGTCACCGCCACGTCCATCGCCTGCCCCATAAACTCCGCGAGCCCTTTTGACCGTTGCGCCGAAATGTCGATCCCGAGTTCTTCCATTACTGCAATCGCTGCAGGATGGATTTCTGTAGGTTTATTTCCCGCACTGAACGCATCAAAGCGGTCCCCGTAGCGGGCGCGCAGGTAGCCCTCCGCCATCTGGGATCGTGCAGCGTTGTGAGTGCAGATAAAAAGAATCGTCTTTTTTCGCTCGTTCATGGAATCATGCTCCCGACGGAGTGGTAAATCCACGGCGTTTGCCTTATGGCTTCGGCCAGCAGGTTTATCCCCCGTCGTGCCCCCTCCCTCTGGAGGTGATGGCGTGCGGGTGCAATTTACCTCCACAGTACTGTTCGTCGCTGATATCGAGCGTGCGAGATCGCTGTACCGGGATGTGCTGCAGCAGGAAATCGTTGCGGAAGGGTCTGCGAATGTGGCATTCTCCTCCGGCCTCGTCCTCCGGCAGAATGCATACGGGCGGCATTCGCCGGAACAGGTGCAGAACCTGGTTTTTTCGCCGCCCTCCATTGAGCTCTATTTTGAAACGGACGATATTGATCAAATTGCCGACCAGATCTTCGAGGCCGAACTCGAAGTCCTGCACCCGGTGGCGGAGAACCCCTGGGGCCAGCGGATCCTGCGGTTCTTCGACCCCGATGCGCACCTGATCGAGGTGGGTGAGCAGGTCGAGTGCGTGGTGCGTCGGGAAGCTGCGTTCGGGATCCCCGCAGAACTGATCGCCCAGAAGACGCATCTTCCCGTGGCACGCATCCTTGGCATCCTCTCCGGCGACCCTTTATCTGCATGAGGGCAGCAGAACCATCATATGGGTCCTGTCACCATCACTTCCCAGATAAGATCCTGGCGGTGAGCGGTCGATGAGGAGTGCTGCAGGAAACGGAGAGTGCGATCCGACGCGGTTTTCAGCCCGGGATATCGACCGTTTCAGGAGCGGTACCCATACCAGCCTGTGCGATCATTTCGGATCCCACACCTGCCTCCATCGTGGGGAACAGGGCACACATTTTGCCGTATGGGCTCCTGCCGCCTCCAGGGTCTCGGTGATCGGCGAGTTCAACGGCTGGGACGCGGGCACGCACCCTCTGCAGCTCCGCAGCGACAATTCGGGGATCTGGGAGGGTTTTGTTCCGGGTGCAGGATCGGGAGACCGGTACAAGTACCACATCGCCTCCACGCGGAACGGTTACGCCTCCGACAGAGGGGATCCGTTTGCATGGTACTGGGAGGTTCCCCCGGATACGGCCTCGGTCGTGTGGGATCTTGCCTACCAGTGGAGTGACGGAGCATGGATGCGCGCGCGGGAACAGCGCCACGCCCCCGACGCCCCCCTCGCTATCTACGAGGTCCACCTCGGCTCGTGGCGGAGGATCCATGAAGAGGGCAACCGCTCTCTCTCCTACCGCGAGATGGCGGCACCTCTGGCGGAATACGTCACCGATGCAGGGTTCACCCACGTTGAGTTTCTCCCGGTGATGGAGCACCCGTTTTACGGCTCATGGGGCTACCAGACGTGCGGGTATTTCGCACCCACGAGCAGGTACGGCACGCCCCAGGATTTCATGCACCTCGTTGACTCCCTCCACCGGCGCGGCATCGGGGTCATCCTCGACTGGGTCCCCTCACACTTTCCGGACAACAGCCACGGACTGGTCTTTTTTGACGGAACCCACCTTTACGAGCACCCCGATCGCCGCCGAGGCTTCAATCCGGAGTGGAACAGTTATATCTTCAACTACGGCAGAACGGAGGTCAGGCAGTTTTTGATCAACAGCGCGCTGTTCTGGCTCGATCGCTATCATGCCGACGGGCTGCGGGTCGATGCCGTGGCATCGATGCTTTATTTGGACTACGCGCGCAATGACGGAGCGTGGCTCCCCAACCCTCACGGGGGACGGGAGCACCTCGAAGCGGTGGGATTCCTGCGCACCCTCAACCGGCACATCGCCGATCGCTGCCCCGGCGCACTGCGCATCGCCGAAGAGTCCACCGACTGGCCCCTGGTCACCGGCAGCCCGTACTGCGGCGGTCTGGGGTTCGATCTGAAGTGGAATATGGGCTGGATGCACGACACCCTCTGGTACCTTGCGCACGATCCGATCTTTCGCAAACACGTCCACCACCACCTCACCTTCAGCAGGGTGTATGCCTTCAAAGAACAGTTTCTGCTCCCCCTCTCCCACGACGAGGTGGTCTATGGAAAGCGGTCGCTCCTCAACAAGATGCCCGGCGATGCATGGCAGCAACGCGCCAACCTCCGACTCCTGCTGGGCTACCAGTACACCCATCCCGGCAAAAAGCTGCTCTTTATGGGTGGCGAATTCGGGCAGTGGCGGGAATGGTACCACGAGGCGAGCCTCGACTGGCATCTCCTGGATACCCCTGCACATCGCGGAATCTGGGAGTGGGTTGCAGCGCTGAACCGGCTCTACCGGCATGAGCCTGCCCTGCACGAGTGCGATTTCGAACCGCGAGGGTTCGACTGGATTGACTGCGCCGATGCGGAACAGAGCACCATTGCCTTTCTGCGGCGCGGGAGATCGAACCCCGATCCGCTGATGGTGGTCTGCAATTTCACCCCGGTGCCGAGATACGGCTACCGGATCGGAGTTCCCCTGCCCGGATGGTGGAGTGAGGCGCTCAACAGCGATGAAGTGCGATTCGGGGGCAGCGGTGTGGTCAACTGCGGGGTGCGCAAGACCGAAACGGTTGCCTGCCACGGGCAGGACCACTCCCTTGCCCTGACCCTCCCCCCGCTGGCGATCCTGGTGCTGAAATGGACGGGGCAGGGAAGATCATACGGCGGGTGAGAGGACATGACAGAAGGGTTTGACGCGGGCGATCCCGGCGCAGGAGCGCGGTTTATCTGCATCCACGGCCATTTCTACCAGCCTCCCCGAGAAAATCCGTGGCTTGAGGCTGTGGAAGTGCAGGACGACGCGTATCCCTACCATGACTGGAACGAGCGGGTCTGCGCCGAGGCCTATGCACCGAACGATTCGGCGCGTATTCTCGATGCCCGGGGGAGAATCGTCGATATCATCAGCAACTATACCCGTATGAGCTTTGATTTCGGGCCAACGCTGCTCTCGTGGATGGAGGAGCATGCCCCTGAGGTCTACGCGGCAGTCCTGCGTGCCGACCGGGAAAGCAAAAGAAGGTTCTCCGGCCACGGCAGTGCGATTGCCCAGTGCTACAACCATCTCATCATGCCCCTCGCCACCGAACCCGACCGCCGCATGCAGGTGGTCTGGGGGTGCCGTGATTTCATGCACCGGTTCGGCCGAAGGCCTGAGGGAATGTGGCTCCCCGAGACTGCGGTGGACCTGGCAACCCTCGATTTCATGGCCGAACAGGGGGTCCGGTTTACCATTCTCGCCCCGCACCAGGCGGCGAGGGTACGCCCCATGGGTGACGATGCATGGCGCGAGGTGGAGCGGGGGGACATCGACACCTCGATGCCCTATCGCTGCGTGCTCCCCTCCGGACGCACCATCGATCTCTTCTTCTTCAACCGCCGCATTGCCGACGCCATCGCCTTCGGCGATCTGCTGAAGAGCGGCAGAAGGCTGGCAGAGCGGCTGGCGGGGAGTCTTTCCGCCAGCACCGGATCGGCGCCGCTGCTGCACGTCGCCACCGACGGGGAGACCTTCGGCCACCACCACCGGTTCGGTGAAATGGCTCTCGCCTACTGCCTCCGGTATATCGAGGACCATGGCATAGGCACCATCACCATTTACGGCGAGTATCTCGACCGTCACCCGCCCGTCTGCGAGGTGGAGGTGCGGGAGGGGACGTCATGGAGCTGCAGCCATGGCATTGAACGATGGCGGTCCGACTGCGGCTGCCAGACGGGAGGCCATCCCCACTACCAGCAGGCGTGGCGGGCGCCGCTCAGAACGGCGATCGACGGGCTGCGGGCAAAGGCCGAATCCTGCCTCGAGGGGGCGCTGCCCCGCTACGTGAAAAATCCCGCGGCGGCACAGGAGGACTACATCGGCGTGCTGCTCGACCGCACCCCGGTGAGCATCGACCGGTTTTTTGCCTCCCACGTGCGTCACCCCCTCCCCCCGGAGGAGCAGACGGCGCTGCTCGGGCTGATGGAGCTGTACCGGCATGCGATGCTCATGGCGACGAGTTGCGGCTGGTTCTTCCACGACATCGCCGGCATCGAGACTGTGCAGGTGCTCAAACACGCGGGCAGGGTGATGCAGCTGCTCCGCGAGGCGGGGGCGGAGGATCCCGAACCGGCGTTCCTCGCCACCCTCGCGCAGGCGGAGAGCAATTTTCGTGAATACGGCAACGGTGCGGAAGTCTACGACCGGTTCGTGCGCCCGGCGATCGTAGACCTGCCCTGCGCCGCCCTCCATGTTGCGGTGCGCCGCCTCTTTCCCTCCCTCCCCGAAAACGGCGCATGGTACCATTTCCGGATCGTTCACGAAGCCTTTGAGCGGAGTTCTTCAGAGGCGGGAACGCTTGCCACAGGCAGCATCAGCCTCCGTTCCGGCCTCACGCGTGCCGAAGGGACGTTAATGGTTGCCGCATTTCTCGGTGCAGATCATCGGATCGCTGCCGGGGCCGCCCCCTCCGGTGACGGGATCCCCGTGGAGCTGTCGGCGGCGCTGCGGGGCGGCGATGCCGAAACGCTCGTGCACCTGATCGGGGAGTTGTTCCCCTCCCACGCCTCCCGCTGGAGAGATCTTCGCCGGGACGAACGCCAGCGCCTCTTCCAGCTCCTCCTCGATCCCTCCCTGCAGGCGTTCCATTGCGCAAACAAGGAGGTTGTCGACCACCGTACCCTGCTGCTGCAGGAGATCGTGGGGGGTCGGGTGCGGCTCTCCCCTTTGCATGAAGCCTGGCTTGCCACGGTCATGGGTGACCGGCTGGTGCAGATGCTCCTCGCCGATCGGGTGGATTTTGCCCACCTCTCCGCCATCACCGCACAGTTGCGGCGCATCCCGGATAAGGTGGGTTGCGCCCCACTCAACGGGGCGGTTTCCACGGCGCTCTCCCGGATGTGCGCGGCCCTTGCCCGCAATCCGGAGGACCGGACACTGATGGACGATATTCTCATGCTCTTCGCCGCGCTTGATGGGCTCCGCCTCTCTCCTGATCTCCGGGAAAGCCAGAATATCATCTTTGCACTCGCCAACGCGCACCTCGCACACAAGCGAGAGCGGGCGTCGCGGGGGGATGCGGAGGCGAAGGCCTGGGTGGACGGAATGCTGCGTATCGCCGATCGTCTGGGGCTCCGCGTCGGGTAGGAGAGAGTTTATCAACGGTGTGGATCCTCTGCATGGATCAGGAAGGAATCCAATGGCATTGAGAGGTAGTGGCATTTTGCTGCACATCACATCCCTGCCCTCAGGGTTCGGTATCGGCGATCTGGGGCCGGGAGCACACCGCTTTGTAGACTGGTTGGCCCATGCCGGGCAGGGGTACTGGCAGATCCTGCCCATTACCCCGGTCAACCCTGGGGGTTCCTGGTCACCGTACCACGCCACCTCGGCCTTCGCCTGCAATACACTTCTCATCAGCCCCGATCGCCTGCACGAGGACGGGCTTCTGGAACGCCATGAAATCGATTGCTGCCCCGCGTTTCCCGAGGACCGGGTGGATTTTCCTGCGGTTCTGGACTGCAAGCGCCGACTCCTCGACATTGCATGTCGGCGGTGCCTCGAAAACGAGGTGCTTTCCCGGGAATACGAGCGCTATGCCGCCGCCAATGCAGGCTGGCTCGATGAGTATGCCCTATTTTCTGCCCTCAAATCCCATTTTGGGGGGAAGAGCTGGGTGCACTGGCCCCATGACCTGCGCAACCGCACCCCAGACGCCTGTGCGGAGATGGCGAACCGGCTGAAAGACGAGATCGCCCGGGAGCGATGTTCCCAGTTCATCTTCATGCGCCAGTGGGACGGACTCAGGCGTTATTGCCGCAGCCGGGGGGTGCAGGTCATCGGCGACCTGCCGGTCTACATCGACCATGACAGCATTGACGTGTGGACCCACCAGGAGCTCTTCAACCTGGACGCGGACGGGCGCCCTCTCACTGTTGCCGGGGTGCCGCCCGATTACTTCAGCGAGACCGGACAGCTCTGGGGAAATCCGGTCTACCGGTGGGATACGCTCCGTGATTCGGGGTTTTCGTGGTGGATCGACCGTGTGACCCGCAACCTTGAGCTCTTCGATCTGGTGCGCATCGATCATTTCAGGGGGTTTGTCGCCTACTGGGAGGTGGAGGCGGAGGAATCGACAGCCGTCTGCGGCAGGTGGGTTACCGCTCCGGCGCGTGCATTGCTCCGGTCCCTGCAGAGGCATTTTCCGTGCCTCCCGATCATCGCCGAGGATCTGGGCTACATCACTCCTGATGTGCGCGAGGTCATGCGCGAGTTCCGGCTTCCCGGGATGAGAGTGCTGCAGTTTGCCTTTGGTGACAATCTCCCTGAAAGCCCCCACATCCCCCACAATGTGGAGCGAAACTGCGTCTTCTACACCGGCACCCACGACAACAACACCTCCCGCGGCTGGTACGAAGGGGATGCAGGCCCCGGCGAAAAGAACCGGCTCTCCCGGTATCTCGGCCGGGAAGTGAAGCCGGAGGATGTGCACGCGGAGATGGTCCGCCTGGCCCTGATGTCGGTTGCCGACCGGGTGGTCATCCCCCTGCAGGATGTGATCGGCCTTGGCGCGGAAGGGCGCATGAACCTTCCTGGCACCGTCTCGGGCAACTGGGTATGGCGGGTGCTCCCCTCGCAGCTAAACCACGATGCGGCGCACCGCCTCGCTGAACTCTGCGCCCTCTACGGCAGATCCTGACGGCGAGGCGGTCCGCCCGTATGGGGGGCACGCGTTCGGGTGGTTCACATTGGGGTCTTTCCAAGACGGAGATCATTGATCATGTCAGAGAATTCTTCCAGCGTGAAGGCCTTGAGGGTGCTGATGCTGACGAATCCCTGCACCGTGAGGCCGAGGATGAAGTCCATGGCATAACGGTCCGTGGGCGCATCTCCGATGGCAACAAAATCAAATTCGCCCATGACAGGAAAGATCAGCAGCTCGCACCCGGTGCAGGTCTCGAAATTATGGATCGCCCCCTCAATCCACTTGATGGTGTCTTTTAATTCGTTCTTTCCTTTATCCGTCAGGTTCATCAGAAAAATGTACTTGAACATCCCTCCCTCCTCGATGCGCCCTTTTGGCGCAGGATCTATTTGAAGAATTCGGGGACCGGTACCGTATCCACCTCTGCGAGGATGGTCATGGTGCCTGTTCTGATGCGTGCATATCCCGATCACCGTATGGTATAGCTCAGGATGTCGAGGTAATCCATGATCAGGCGGGTGATCAGGAAGCGCTCCCGGACGGTCTGCCGGCCCCGCCGTCCCAGTTCCTCGCCGAGTGCGGGGTCATCGAGCACCTCGATGATGCGGTCGACGAACCCGTCTTCGTCGTGGGGATCGACCAGAAATCCGCTCTCTCCATTGGTAATCTGGGTCGGAATGCCCCCCACGTTGGAGGCGACGACCGGCCGCCCCTTCCAGAGCGCCTCCGTCACCGTGAGTCCGAATCCCTCGCGCAGGGACTTCTGGATGATGACGTCGGAACTCTGCTGCAGGGTATTGACCAGAATGTTGTTTTCGCTGGTGATCAGGATGATGTCCCCCGCCTCCTCGCCATGGGGCATTCCGGCTATGACGCACTCGGCCTCCTCCTTCTCCTCGCTCTCGATATCCGGGAACTGGCCGCGGATAAGCGTCGACGCTCCGCACTCCCGCTCGACCTCATCAAAGATCCGCAACCCCTCGGGATCGTCTGCCGCCATGCTCCCGCAGAGCACCAGCCGGCAGTCGACCTCCTCCTTGACCTTCCGGTACACCCGGATCACCCCGCTCGGGTCTTTCCACTTGTCAAACCTCGAAATCTGCGTGATAAGGGGTTTGTCGGTGGGGATGCCGAATTTTTCGAGGTATTTATCGACGAGATCCTGGGGGAGCTCCTTGTTCTTGGGCGAGAGGGGATCGATTGCCGGGAGCACCACACGCTGCTCCACGGGGAGATCTTCACGGAGATATGCCTCGTTGGAGACGATCATCATGTCATACCTGAGGATGAACCCCTTCAGGTAGTCCCACACGCGGTTGTTGGGGTTGGTGAGGTCCACGTGGCAGCGCCAGATCCATGGCTGCTTCTTTTGTTTGTATTTGATAAGCGGGAGCGGCTGGGGATCATGCACGATCACGCAGTCGTGGTCGATATGCGTGTAGGTGGAAAAATCCATGCTTGCCTCTTCGTAGAGCTGCTGCTTCATCGGCGTGAAGTGGATGGATTCTCCCTGCAGCGAATTGTGAAATTTCTTGGTGATGCTGAAGAAATCAGGATTGCCGTGGAAGATCCTCCATCCCATGTCGATACCGACGTCGTTCATGAGGGGAATGACCGACGAGACCATTTCGGCCACCCCGCCGCCCTGGTAGGTTGAATTGATGGCTATGACGTGCTTGCCGTGAAGCCCTTTTGCATTCCGGTGGATAGAGTGGAGCTCCTGGTCGCTGATGATCCCACGGTAATCGTCAAGGCTGTTCAGGATCGTCTCCTCCTGCCGGAATACGGCATTGCATGGAAAGCCGGAATGCCGCGGTTACTGTCTCTTAAACGATACACCCATAAGAATGTGTCGGAGGCATCTATGTTGCGGGCAGAATCTTCCTCTGCTCGCTGTATGTGGCGCATTCGGACAGCAGGTGCCGTACCTGATCCAGGGATACCATACTGAACCGCGCCTTTGATGCTTCGAGTCCGACTTTTATGGAATACGCACTCGCCGGGAGCGCCTCGAAGAGATATTCGTCGGTCCAGTCGTCTCCCAGGGCCAGAATGAAGTCCCAGTCCGCGCGCGAGATCCAGTGGTGTGCGGCGCGTCCCTTGTTGATGCTGGCGTTCTTAACTTCGATGACCTTGTTTCCTTCGAGAATATCGATACCCCGGTTGGCGGTGAAATCGATCAGGGTGACCTTGAGCTCAATTGCCCGCGTGGCACCGAGGTCGGGGTCCGCCTTGCGGTAATGCCAGACCAGTGAGTAGTGCTTGATCTCGACAAAGGTGCCCGGTGTGCGCTCCACGAACCTCTCGAGTATGGGGAGGACCTCCTCCTTCCAGTCGTCATTGAGTGCCTCGATTACCTCCCAGGAACCGCCCCGCTCGCGTATCCAGACCCCGTGTTCGGCGATGAGCCCCACATCGAACCCGCCGAACCACCGTTCCAGCGTCTCTTTGTCCCTCCCGCTGATAATCACCACCTCGTTTTCAGGAATCGCGGTCAGATTTCTCATAATTGTTGTTAATTCGCTATCAGGGGCCGCTTTTTCGGGTCTGGCCGCGAAGGGCACCAGCGTCCCGTCGTAGTCGAGCAGGATCAGCCTTCTATCGCTCGATTGGTACTCCCCGATGAGGCGGAAGCGCAGATTCCGGGAAAGAATGCGTGCTTCCAGGTCGTTCTGGCGTTTCCTGACTGTCGTGAGACGCTGGAGGAAATCTTCCGCCCATCGCCGGACATGATAGCGCTGGAGCCGGTGCTGCATCTCCCGGTTGCGTTCGATCTGCTCCTGTTCCGGCATGGCGAGTGCGGTCTCGATGGCCTGTACGATCCCGTCCTCGTCAAAGGGATTGATGATTACCGCCTCACCCAGCTCCATCGATGCGCCCGCCATTTCACTCAGGATGAGGACGCCGCGCCCGTCTTCTTTTGTAGCAAGGAATTCCTTGGCCATCAGGTTCATGCCGTCCCGCAGCGGTGTCACCACGGCGATGTCGGCGGCATGGTAGAGGGCGACGAGGTTTGAAAACGGGAGCACGTCATAGAAATACTGAATCGGGGTCCAGTTCATGGTCCCGTATTTGCCCACAATGTTGCCGATCAGCTCGTCGACCTCTTTTTTCAGTGACTGGTACTGGGTAACGGTGGTCCGTGAGGGGACGGCGACCACGATCATCGCCAACCTGCCCAGCCAATCCGGGTTCTTTTCTAAAAATGCGTCGAACGCCTTGAGTCTCTGGGGGATGCCCTTGGTATAGTCGAGCCTGTCGAACGAGAGCAGGATTTTCTGGTCAGCGTATTTTGTCCGTATCTGGCGGATCTCCTGCCGGACCTCGGGGTCATGCACCGATTCGGCAAACCGGGCATAGTCGATGCCCATCGGAAAGGTATCGGCCCTGACAATCCGGGTCCCTGCCTTGATCTCGCCGTAGGTATTCTCGTACCCGACCAGGCGGCGGACACTGTTGAGGAAATGGCGGACATAATCATAGGTGTGAAATCCGACCAGATCCGCTCCCAGCAGCCCGCGCAGAATCTCCTCCCGCCAGGGGAGTATGCGGAACAGTTCGTTGGAGGGAAACGGGATATGCAGGAAAAAGCCGATGGTCGCATCTGGAATCTGCTCCCTGATCATCGCGGGAAGGAGCATCAGGTGGTAGTCATGGACCCAGATGGTATCGCCCTCCCGATACTGCGCAACGACCGCATCGCAGAATCTCCTGTTCACCGCACGGTAGGCTTCCCAGGAACGCGTGTCCCAGGAGCACAGTGATCGGAAGTAGTGGAACAGGGGCCAGATGGTCGAATTGCAGAATCGCCCGTAGTATTGCTCGATCTCGTCTTCGGGCAGGTGGACCGGGCAGCACGCGATGTCCTCCAGGGATGCGTCGATCGCTTTCTTCTGTTCTTCGTCGAGCTGTTCGGAGGGGATGCCCGGCCACCCGATCCAGGCGCAGTCGTAGGCACTGTAAAATGAACCCAGGCCGGTCGATAACCCCCCGACACTTGGCTGAATGGAAAAATTTCCGTCATCCTGGATGAGATTCACTGGAAGACGGTTGGATGTGATAAGCATTCGGTGCATTGGCGGCAACTCAAAAACCGGAAATTTCCGGTGATTATCTTAATTTAGGTCGCCATATTATTAATCCATTTGCAATTATATTGATAAATACATATCATCTGCATTCACAGGAAGACCTGCAGGGTGGAAGCATGCCGCAGACCCGGGCCAAGATATCTGAAATTTTTATTCTATGAAGGTGAAACAATGCGATGTGCGCACCCCATGGGATCAGGCAGGACTGTTGAGGGACATGCAGTGTGAACGTGCATCCCGGCAGGGGCGATCCGCGTCCCCACACGACTGCTCACCTGTTCGTGCCGGCGGCAAACAATCCCTGCTATTCATGGGAACTATCTGGACCCTTGCAGTATTTGCAGGTCTGTCCTGCTTTGTTGTATCCGGTGCGGCGGCATCAGAAAGCCTGTCCGGACCGGTATGCGCCTGGTACTTCACCGGCGTGGGTTGCAGCCATTGCGCGGAGATCGATCCGCTGGTGCTGGGCAACTGGCTGGAGACGTATCCGACCCTCGCCGTTATCGAGTATGAAATCTATGAAAAGGGAGGAAATTCCCTGGTCTATGACCACTTTGTCGAGCAGTATGACCTCGAATATGGGATACCACTCTTCTTCCTCTCCCCCGATCATATACTGAGGGGTGATCGGAAGATCCGCGAGGAGGGATTCCGCATGCTCGACGGTACGCTCTCCGGAAGTGATGACGATGCAGATATCGTGGACCTCGACACCTGTCCGGTTACCCAGCTCGATGGTTTTCCGAAGATATGGTACAGGGATCGCATCCTCATCCGCTGGGGGGCGGGAGGGGATGACCACCTCCTCCGGCAGCTGCTCATTGCCGACGATATCGGTGCCGCCCTCGAGGGAGAAGCATTTTCTCCCTGTGAGCCCCGTGCCGTGCGGCGGTCAGGAAGCGAGGTTACCTTTGACCATGCAGTGCGATTGAAAGGGTGGACGTTCCAGTGGAGGGGGGCTGGTCTGGACGACCCCGGCACACCTGCCCTGTTCGCGCCGTCCGGCGATCCCCCCAGGGATAGTTCAACTGCGTCGACTCCGGTAACTCTGGCGAAAATTGTCGCCCTTGCCATGGTTGATGCCGTCAACCCCTGCGCACTTGCCGTGCTGACGCTCGTGCTGCTAAGTATCATGACGAGCGGCGCAGGAGCTCAACAAAGGGTGATCTGGGCGGGGATCGCATTTTCAGCCGCGGTGTTTGTCATGTACCTCGTCTACGGCCTCATCATCATGAGCCTGTTTTCGCTTGCCGGGAGTGTGGCCGGGGTGCGGCATGAGGCAGGCCTCGTCCTCGGGGCATTCGCCCTCCTCCTCGGTCTCGCACAGGTGTATGATGCGAAGGCTGCAGGCAGCGGAGGATCGGTCACCGGGATGCCTGAACGCTTCCGGTCCCGGGTCAGCCTGCTCGTCTCCACCATTTCATCGACCCCGGGGGCGTTTCTCATCGGTGCGTTTGTCACCGTCTTTCTCCTCCCCTGCACGATCGGGCCATATATCATCGCCGGCGGCGTGCTCTCCCCCATGGGCCTTCTCACCGCCGTTCCCTACCTGGTCCTCTACAATGCGGTGTTCATCCTCCCCATGGTCGCGATCACGTTTGCGATAGGTTTGGGGCTGGGAAGGCTGGATACGCTCACGGAATGGCGAACACGAAACATCAGGACAATCCACGCCTTCTCCGGCGTCATTATGCTTCTCTTCGGGTTCGGGCTCATGACCGGTGTGCTCTGACGGAGGGACGGACGTCCGACTAGCGGATTATGCTCTCCAGATCACGGCATATACCCGGCAGCATGCGGTCCCTGTTCTCCCTGTTCATGACCCGCAAAAGGACATCGCCCCGCTCCTTTATGGCCTCGATCTCCGCCGGGCCCTTCAGGGCGATGGTGGCGAGGAGCGGTTTCTCTGCATCGAGGAGATCGCCGACGAGCGTGCGAAAACGCGGGGAATACCATTCCATCTTTCCGATTTCATCGATGATGATGAATTCGTAATCCGGGGCATCCAGATGGAGCTTTGCGAGAAATGCCTCGAATGCCCCCTCATCGACCCCGTACTTCCCTACCCTGCAGGGACCCCCGATGCGTGTGTGGGCGAGGACCGCCCGTGTTCCGTCAAAGCCCACGAGCGCGAATCCCACCCGCCTTCCCTCTTCCCTGATCTCTTCGGTATAGAACCCACCAAAGGATCGCCCTGCAAACGCTTCCGCAACGCGCGTGATGAGGGTCGTTTTTCCCGAGCCCGGGGTTCCGGTGACGAGCAGGTTTGTGGGGGCCATCGTCCTTCGCATGCGGGTGCGGTGCATGACCACATAGCCTTTTGGTGTGGGCGGAGGCCTTCCCGTCAGCTGTCGGCGGGGAACCTTGCGACGATCGCCTCCAGCAGCACTTCTGTCGCCTGTTTGTCCAGAGGCTGGTTATCGTTGCCGCATTTCGGTGAATAGATGCATCCGGGACACCCGTCGTCGCAGGGGCACTCCCGCACCACATCGAGGGCGGAGGCGGCGATCGCCTCGAAGAGTGCAAACCCCTTCTCCGCAAGCCCGATCCCCCCCTCCACCCCATCGTAGATGAGGATAGTGGGGTGTTCGGTGGAGGGAAACCACGCCGTCGAAAATCCCCCGATGTCCCGGCGGTCGCAGAGCACGTGGTGGGGCATGATGCCGATGAGGGCGTGTTCGGCGCCGTGAAGCCCTCCGGCGAGGTGCAGGTGTTCGCCGGCCAGAAGCTCACATATCGCTTCGGGGATGGTGCACCAGAGCGCCCTTGTGGCAAACCTGAGCGGTGGGAGATCGAGCGGATTGGTTGCGATTACCCGGTCGTAGCGCATGATGCGGTACGAGGTCGTATGCTCCACCACCTCAACGTCCCCGAAACCGAGCCCGATATCCCCGAAGATCCTGCGGGACCGTTCGGCGATGATCCTCGCCTCGATCGTGGTTTGGGGTTCGGTGGAGAGATCGGTCTCCTCCTTTCTCAGGTGTATGCGGCGGGCTTCGGGATCAAGGTCTTCGACCAGGTACGTCTCTCCCTGGTGCAGGAACACCGCGCCCGGGTGCGCTTCCCGGAATGCCTGCGACCGGTCCATGGTCTCGAGGGCTTTTCCGTTGCACATGACCCGGTAGGTCTCTCCGGTTCCGGACCCGATACCTACCGCTTCGGTGGCCCTGCCCCTTCCTGCATAGATCCACCGCTCCCGGCTCATGTTGAGAAGATGGCGATCTTCCAGCGCGCCGGCGATCGCTTTCGTTCCGCTCCCGAACCAGCGGGTACAGTCGGCGGCGGAAAGCGGAGCCTCGGCGGCGGCGCAGAGCAGGTGACCGGCGACGATATAGGGGTTTGCGAGGTCGATGATCGCATGCTCACAAGGGCGCCCGAACAGCGTGCCCGGGTGGCGCATGAAATACTGGTCGAGCGGGTTGTGGAAAGCCACCAGTGCTGCCAGCGATGCATCCGCCCCCCTGCCGGCGCGTCCCGCCTGCTGCCAGGTGGCCATGACCGATCCCGGGTACCCGGCGATGACCACCGCATCGAGCGAGCCGACATCGATTCCCACTTCAAGGGCGTTCGTCGACACAAGGCCTCGGATATGCCCATTTTTCAGGTTCGCCTCGAGTTCTCGCCTCGTCTCCGGGAGGTAGCCTGCGCGGTAGGCGGCGACTGCTGCCCCGTGGCATCCCGCTGCCCTGAGCGCTTCTCTGGTGTTGAGGGCAAGCAGTTCCGCGTGTCTTCTTGAGGTGGTGAAGCAGAGTGCCTGCAGATCGTGCCTGATGCACCCGGCGAGAAGATCGCAGGTCTCCCGGTGGGTGGATCCCTCTGCCGGACCCTCGGAGTACGGGTTGTAGAGGAGGACGTGCTTTGCTCCCCGCGGCGATCCGTCGTCTGCGATCACGGTCACCGGCATCCCGCACAGGCGATGGGCGAACTCGCCGGGATTTGCAACGGTGGCCGTGGAGAGTACACACTGCGGCGCCCTCCCGTGGAGGTGGGCGATGCGCAGCAATCTGCGCAGAAGACACGCCATGTGGGACCCGAGAACACCCCGGTACCGGTGCGCCTCGTCGATGACCACGAACTGAAGCTGGGAAAAGAACCTCCTCCATTTGTCGTGCCAGGGGAGTATCTGGTGGAGCTCGTGGGGGTTGGAGAGCACGATCCTCGAGTGCTCCCGTATCCCGGGCCGCCGTGAGCGAGGCATGTCGCCGTCGTAGACCGCACACCGGGTATCGATGCCGGTATACTGTTCGATCTCCCGGATCCCTTTCAGCTGATCGTGGGTCAGCGCCTTGGTCGGGTAGAGATAGAGCGCGGTTCCTTCGGTGTGCTGTGCGAGTCGTTCGAATACGGGAAGGTTGAAGGCGAGGCTCTTTCCCGAAGCGGTGGCGGTGGTCATGATGACGGTTCTGCCCTCACGGATCGCATCGATGGCGGCGCACTGGTGGGAGTACAGGCGTATCCTGCGACGGGCGAGATAGGCTTCAAGCGGTTCGGGGAGGGGCGTGGAGAGGGTGCCGAAGACCGCCTCTCTAGCGGGGAGCACCTCGATGTGCGCGATGCGCCGACGCGTTTTTGGGTGCTGCTCAAGTGCATGCAGGAGATCGCAGATGGCCATACCATTCCTCGTGAAGGCGCTGGAAGAGGCGGGCGAGGGTGACCACGTCCTGCCGGTTGTGTTCGACGATGGGGATGAGGGGGCCCGGGTTGCCGGTCTCGAGGTAGGAGGCGTAAAATTCCGGGACCATTGCTGACGGGACGTCATCTGTTCGCCTTTTTCCGCTCATCATCTGCTCGAGTGTCTGGAGCCTGCAGTCCGGCAGCTCGTGTTTCCAGCGCCGCCGTGCAAAATGGAGCAGATCGTAGTGGGGGATGCCGGCGAGCCCTTCATGGCCGTAGTAGGCCCTGCGGTCGTTGAAATACGGGAGGTCGAAGGATCGGCCGTTGAAGGTCACGAGTGCAGTGGCGCCCTGCCGGAAATGGGCGCATGTCTCGATGATGGCCGCCTCCTCCTCGCCGATATCGCGCAGCAGGTACTGGCAGACTTCGATCGTATCGCCCGCAATCCTTCCCGCACCGAACAGGATGATCGGCCGGGAGAAGAGCCCCAGCGTCTCGATATCGAAAAAGAGAAAATCCTCGATGGCATGGAGACTTGAGATCCCGAAGATGCGCGGGTGCGAGGACGGATACCGGTGCGTGAGCATGCGTATCATCTCGCCGGGGTCCGACCGGTTCAACACCGAGAGGGCACCCCGTGCGCCGGCACGAAACCGATGATGGCTGCAGAGGTCATGGAGGGTCCGGTAGCCCCTCCTCCTCAAGCTGGTTTCTGTTTTCGGCCCGATCCCGCGGACAAGGGTGAGGTCGGCGAACAGCAGGTCGCGTACCAGGTGCGGGTCTGGGATCTGCAGGTTCATCGGTTCGCTGCTCGCGATCCGGTAACAGCTGCCGAAGGGGGTTTCGATCTCGGCACCGCAGAACACCTCCTCCAGTGATCGGCCCGCATGGTGCTCGGCGAGGGTCTGTTTCAGCCGCACCGCGCGTGCGTGCTCCGAATTGAAAAGGTAGGAATCCGCAAAACCGGTTGCGAAGATGTTTCCGTCCCTGATGACCTGGTATTCCTGCTGACTGTCGACACGCTGCCGCCAGCAGTCGGCGACGGCGGTAAATGCGGGCCCGGTTCCCATGGATGCTCATCCGAGTTCTGCTGCGGGATACACATACATCGTGGGCGTGGGGGGTGAAAGTGATCTCCCGGGTTCAGGGGGCCCCAAGACGTTAAAATATCGGTAAAGCCATATCTTGCAAAAAAAAGACCTGGTATACAAAGGGAACCGTGAAATGGAACCACACATCCGCGTTGCGGTATGCATCCTTTTCCTTGCGCTGATCCTCGGGGCAGGATGCCTCGAGGCCGTACTCGGGCCCGGCGTGCCGGCCGAGTACCCGCATATCATTCCTGCGGAGCAGGCCGCATCAGTGCAGCCTGCAACCTTTTCGTATCCCTTCATGAAAGACGCGGTATCCTTTTCCGTCCCCCTCGACCCGGCCGTCTGTGAGGGCGCCCGAAACGCCGATAAAAATGCCCATCTCTACGAGGATCTTGAGGATGAGGAGTGGCTTGCCGGGTATTACCGGGCGTTTGTGTTCGATGCACATCTCGATGCCTTCTTCGCCGATCTCGGCGATGCCTTTGCGTCTGTCCGGGCCGCCCGGTCCCTGGACGATGACGAATACCTCGAACTCATGGCAGTGTTCGTGCAATCCCTTCCCTACGAGAGCAGCGAGGTCGCGGGAGATCCCAAGTTCCCCATCGAAACGGTCGCGGACGGAAGGGGCGACTGTGATGACAAAAGCATTCTCCTTGCAGGACTGCTCGCCCGGGAAGGCTACGACGTTGCGCTGCTGTTTTTTGAGCCGGAGAAGCACATGGCGGTCGGTGTGAGGGCTGACCGGTGCTCGTACAGCGCAACAGGCTACGCCTTCATCGAGACCACCAATGTCAGTTTCGTGGGGGTTGTCCCTTCCGAGATGGACAACGGGGTGGTGCTCAGCTCGGATCCGATCGTGATCAGGGTTGGGGAGGGGACGAAAGGCTACGGGAAGTGCGACCAGACTGCATATATCGATGCTGCACTGCACAACGCCCTGGATGCAATCGAATCCATGACGCCGGAGATCGAGCGCGCCAACCGGCAGCTGGAAGCATCCTACGAGGCCCTCGAGCAGCTGAGAACGAGAATGGATACGCTTGCGGCGTCAGGAAAGATCGGGGAGTACAACCGCCTTGTCCCGACCTACAACCAGCAGGTGCAGGAGTATAACGCGCAACTCGATGAGTTTGCTGAGCGCCAGGACGAATACAACCGGTACATTGAGGTGTACAACTACATTCTCACCCCCCAGCATGACCGGGCGGGGACATATGCGTGGGTGAGGGAGCATGCCTGATCGACAGGCGAGGTTCCAGAACCGGGTAGTACCTCACGGTTCCTGTTACCCGGGCATCCATCCCGGAACGCGGGTCAGTTCCCGTGCATACGTGTGTTCCTGCCGGCCAGCGGCAGCGAGCGGCAGCATTCCTTCGACATCTGGTTGTTTCTGATAATCTGGGGGTGACGGGAAGCCCGTTCTGCAAGATGGGTGAATGTCTCGAACATACACTGAAACGAAGGAACCCGGATATAAAGCCCTGCCCCGTGCGCAGGATGAAAGTGATCATCAGGGGCGATCGTCCAGACGCTGGCCCTGAACGAACCATTATTATCCGATATTACAAAATAAATCATGGATTTCTTGGAATGAATGGCGGGGCAGCACTCCCGCGCCCCTTGTCCATTGCACACAAGAAGTGAGCTGGTTAGATGATACGAATTGAGGATCTTCACGTGGAGATCGGAGACAGAGAGGTGCTCCGCGATATCAATCTCCATATCGGGGAAGGTGAGACCCACGTGCTTATGGGCCCGAACGGCTCCGGGAAAACCACCCTTATCAGGACGATCATGGGATTCGCTGATTACCATGTCACCGAGGGAGCCATTGTGTACCGGGGCAGGGACATCACGAACCTCCCCATTCACGAACGGGCGCGCTATGGGATAGGGCTCATGTTCCAGCGCCCCCCGACGATCGCCGGACTCAAACTGGGAAAGATGCTCGTCGCCACGTCCGGGAACAGGCCTGAAGAGGTTGCCGAGTACGCCGCAGCCATGAACATGGCGGAATTTCTCGAACGTGACATCAACGCGGGATTTTCAGGAGGCGAGATCAAGCGCAGCGAGGTGCTCCAGCTCATGATCCAGCAGCCCGATTTTGTGATGCTGGACGAACCCGAGAGCGGGGTGGACCTGGAGAACATCTCCCTCATCGGGTCTGCCATCGCAAAACTCCTTGAAAAAGACCGCCACATTGTCAGCCGCCATAAAAGCGGCCTTATCATCACGCACACAGGCTACATCCTCGATTATATCGAGGCTGATGCCGGGCATATGATGTGTGACGGGGAGATCCGGTGCCATGGGAACGCACGGGAGATGCTCCAGTTGATCAAGGCAAAGGGCTACCGGGAGTGTATTGAATGCAAAAAGATATAGAGGAACTGGAATCCCTGTCCGTCGAGGATAGAAAGCGCCTTGCGATCAGCGGTCTCGAACTCGATTCCCTCAACCGGTGCGGCAGCTTCTTCCAGATCGACCAGGAAATCGTCCATATGTCATGCGAGTACGAGGGTATCGAAGTCCTCACCCTCGAAGGGGCGCTGGCGAAGCACGAATGGCTGGAGCAGTACTACTGGAAGCTCGTGCAAAAGGACAAGGATGAATATACGCGCTTTGTCGCGGACCAGAAGCATCCCAAGGGATACGTGGTCATCGCAAAGAAGGGGAGCAAAAATATCCTGCCACTGCAGACCTGCCTGTTTCTCGCCCACGAATCGATCCAGCATGTCCATAATATCATCATCGCCGAAGAAGGCGCCGAGCTCCATCTGATCACCGGGTGTGCGAGCAGCGCGAGCACGGAACACGGTGCCCACTACGGGGTCACCGAGTTTTATGTGGGGAAGAATGCCCGGATCAGCACCACCATGATCCACACGTGGGGAGAGAACATCGAGGTCTATCCCCGCAGTGCGGCGAAGATCGAGGAGAACGGTACATTCCTCTCCAATTATGTCGCCATGAGTCCGGTGAAGAACGTGCAGATGTATCCCGTTGCCGAGCTGGTGGGAGAACATGCGGTTGCCAGGTTCAACAGCGTGGTCGTTGCCATGCCGGGATCCTGCCTCGATCTGGGATCGCGGACAATCCTCTCGGCGAACAACACCAGTGCAGAGCTGATCTCACGCGCCATCACCCGGGGCGGGACGGTGATCGCACGCGCCCACATCCTGGGCGAGGTGGAGGATACCAGAGGCCACATCGAGTGCAAGGGCCTGATCCTTGAGGACGGGATCATCCACGCCGTCCCGGAGATCGAGGGGTGGGTGACCGGCACCGAGCTCTCCCATGAAGCCGCGGTAGGCAAGATCGCCCACGAGGAGATCGAATACCTGATGTCGCGCGGGCTGGACGAAGACGAAGCCACGGCAACGATCATCCGCGGGTTTCTGGACGTGAAGATCGAAGGTCTTCCCGAAATGCTCCAGAAGCAGATCGACGCCGCGATTGATGCCGCAGAATCCGGGTTTTGATGCGCAATGGATGATGAACAGTACCTCCGGGCCCGCCAGAGGATGGTGGAACGCCAGATCGAGGCGCGTGGCATCACCGATCCGCGTATCCTGGGGGCAATGAAGGAGATCCCCCGCCATCTCTTTGTGCCGGATACCTACCGTTCCGCTGCGTATGATGACGGCCCTCTCCCCATCGGGCATGGGCAGACCATCTCCCAGCCCTTTATCGTCGCCCTGATGACCGATATGCTCGAGATCGGGCCTGATGATCGGGTACTCGAGATCGGGGCGGGGAGCGGCTACCAGGCGGCAATTCTCGGGCGGCTTGCCAGGGAAGTGATCACCATCGAACGCCTCCCCGATATCGCCGCGCTCGCGCGCCGGAACCTGGAGAGGGTTGGTGTGTCGAACGTCACGGTCGTGGAGGCAAACGGGACACTCGGGTACGCGGAAGGTGCGCCCTACCAGGGAATCATCGTCACCGCGGCAGCGCCCGAAGTGCCGGAACCGCTCATTGATCAGCTTGCTGAGAGGGGACGGCTCGTCATCCCGGTAGGAAGCAGAGAGATGCAGCTACTGGAAAAAGTGGTGAAAAAAGACGGACAGATCATCAGGACCTCTCATGGAGGGGTGATGTTCGTACCTCTGATCGGTGACCAGGGATGGAAGGAGTGACACCGCGCCGTCTCCGGATCCGTCAGTGTTCGTCGATACCGCTCGCCGCTGCAGAGGCAAAGGGATATTTATCACCCGGGTGAAATATTTTTTTAGCGGATTTTTCGCTGGAGGGACCACGATTATTCATGTATTAATGGTTGATGACGAGGAGGTGCTGCTCGTCGTCGCCAAAGTATTTCTGGAACGTTCAGGTGATATGAAAGTAGACACCGTCCAGTCGGCCGCCGAAGCGATGAGAAAACTTGACCATGTCTCGTACGACGTCATCGTTGCCGATTACGAGATGCCCAAGATGGACGGGATCACCTTCCTCAAAGCGGTGCGCGCCAGGTATCCCAGCATCCCATTCGGAATTTTCACCGGGAAGGGCCGCGAATGGGTGGTGATCGAAGCGCTGAACAGCGGTGCTGATTTCTACCTGAAAAAAGGCGGCGATCCCAAGGCCGAATTTGCGGAGTTGATGCACAAGATCCGGCGCGCCGTGGAACGGAAAAACACCCTCGAACAGCTGAAGGGTATCCAGGAACGGATGGAATTTGCCGAAACTATCGTGGAAACGTTGCAGATTCCCCTGTTCGTGGTCGACGAGGCCATGCAGCTGGTCATGGCAAACCGCGCATTTTACCAGGCGCTTGAGATCACCGCCGAAGAAGCCAAAGGAGAGGTGGTTTTCGATATCGGCGACGGTGTGTGGAATATACCGGAACTGAGGGAACTGCTTGAGGCGATACTGGTCGAGGAGGCCGAGTGCAAGGCGGTGGATATCACCTCAACCGTTGATGGCGTGAACCGGAGGATGCGCCTGCACGGCTGGGAGCTCGAGCAGGATCCCGGGAAAGACCGCCGCGTGCTGGTCGCCATCCAGGAAATTCCCGTCCCTTCATCCTGAAACTGGTTTTTAAGGGTACGCTCCCCACCATTTACCCGGGTGTACATGCCGGGTGATTGTTTTATGCCGCTTCAGGGAGACCGCGCATGGGGATTGTGGAAAGAAATGAACTATATCGATATTACCCGCGACCTCTGGGAACACACGCCTGTCTATCCTGGCGACAGGTCGGTTTCCACAGAAAGCATCGACCACGGGAGCTATATCACGACCGAGCTTTCGCTCGGTACCCATACAGGGACGCATATCGATGCGCCCGCCCACTACATCCCGCAAGGCCGGACCGTGGATACACTCGAGTTCTCCTCGCTCATCGGGAATGCATGGGTGGCGGACCTCTCAGGCGAAGGGCCGGTATTCCTCCCCCGCCATTTTGCCTCCATCCCTGAGGGAACGGAGAGGGTACTCGTGAAAACCTCATTTTCGGGACACCAGACCTTTTCTGCCGAATATCCCCATCTCTCGATGGAAGCGGCGGAGTATCTGGCATCACGCGGGATTTCGGTGATCGGTATCGATACGCCTTCGATCGAGGCATTTACGGGTGATGGATCCCTCCACCGCCTTCTCCTCGGATGCGATACCGTCATCATTGAAATGCTTGATCTCTCGGCCGTACAGGAGGGAGAGTATTATATGATCGCGCTTCCACTTCGCCTCAGGGGGCTTGACGGGGCTCCGGCACGAGTGGTGCTTCGCGCAGGGAGTGATGAGATATGACGGTGTGGGAAGAGGCCCGGGACGTGTTTCAACAATCCGTATGCGACACCGGATGCGAGCACGGGACTGTGCTCCTGCAACGCTGCCCCGACGCCCCGACCTGCCAGTATCAGCGGGGAGCCTGCATTGAGGCGGTCTATGGCGGAAAAAACGCACAGCTTGTTTCAAATTTCCCGATTTCTGCCGCGACGAGGGTTTCGTTTCTGTTCGGGGCGAAGTTCGACAGCCCGGAAAAGAGAACAGCAGCGGCCGCCATCATGAATGTGGTGATGAATTTTCTCTGCCTTGCGAGGATAGCACGGTCATGCATTCCGGCATCGTTCGGCCCTTGCCGGTCGTACCTTGAGGATGAACTCAGGGGGATGCGGGTCTTTTGTTCGGGGTTTCCCCACGAGGCGGTTGATGCGCTCGACCTCGAAATGGCCGAAGATCCCGAAAACGCCGATGTCATTCTGATCTCCGGGAACGGGGTATTCTCCGGGCAGGGCATCGATATCCTCGAGCGATCCCGCACAACCTGCCGGATTATCCTGGTCGGGCCGGAGACGGCTGCGGCCGCATCGCTGCTCGAGATGGAGCACTGGTGTCCTTTCGGACGCCACTGATAAGGAGGTCGCGCCCACCTCCTCCCTCCCGGGCAGGCTCGTGGTATCCGGAGAATACGGGTGTGTAGAGAGATGCAGGGGTCTTGCAGGGATCATTTATTTCTGCCTGCTGAGACATGTTCATCTATGCTCTTCGGCTCATCCGGGATACGTGCACTGTACGATCGGTCGCTTGTGAATCTTGCGCTTGCGGTCGGATCAGCAGTCGGCATGCAGGCCGGACAGGTCGTCATGGGGAGAGATACCCGCACGACGGGCCCGCTCCTCGCGCATGCCTTTTCTGCGGGCGTCCTTTCCTCCGGGGGGGATGTGCGTTACGGTGATATTGCGCCCACGCCCACGGTCGCCTTCGCGACCCGCAATGCGGGGGCCGGCTGCATGATCACCGCGTCTCATAATCCCGAACCCTATAACGGGATGAAACTCGTCAATCCCGACGGATCCGCATTTACCAGAGAGCAGCAGGGAGTTATTGAACGAGAGGTCGGAGAGAAGCACTGGCGAGACTGGGAATGCCAGGGGCGCTTCGATTGTTCGGACCTTGTCTCACCGCATCGCGAATCAATTCTTCGCTCCGTCGCCCCCGACGGAGAGCTGTCGGTGGTTCTCGACTGCGGCAACGGTGCGGGAAGCACAATCACCCCCGGGCTGCTCGGGACGGCGGGAATCAGGGTTTTCTGCCTGAATTGTAATGTCAACGGGACATTTGCCCGCCCCTCCGAACCGCTGGAATCCAACCTCGGATACGTCGGTGACATGATCCGGACATGCAACGCCGGGGCGGGCATCGTCCATGACGGCGATGCCGATCGGATGATGGCGTTCGACGGGCGGGGGCGGTTTATCAGCGGCGACCACCTGCTCATGCTTTTCGCACGCTATCTGGGAGCAAAACGCGTGGTAACCACGGTCGATGCTTCGATGGCTATCGATGAGATCGCCGAGGTGCAGCGCACGCCGGTGGGAGACAGCTACGTCTCCGAACGCCTTCTGTCCTGGGGTGATTTCGGCGGCGAACCTTCGGGGAGCTGGATTTTCCCGGACCACACGTTGTGCCCGGACGGCATATACGCCGCAGCACTCTTCGCCCGGATCGCATCGGAATGGGATGTGGCCGAGGAGGTTGATGCAATGCCCAGGTACCCGATCGTCCGTGCATCCTTCCCGGTGACGGATCCGCACACCCTCCTCCGCCGCCTGGGGGCGGATGTCCCCACGGACGGGATCCGCATCGAGGAGGAGGAGGGCTGGTGCCTCATCAGGGCGAGCGGTACCGAGCCCAAGGTCCGTATCACCGCAGAGGGGAAAACGAAGGATATCGCAGAAAAAATGGCGGAAATAGGCAAGAAAATGCTGAAACAAGTGCAGTAATCCTGTGAGGCAGAACGACGATGCAGTGTGTGATACTTGCAGCAGGCGAGGGCAAGCGTATGCGGCCGCTGACCGCATCGAGGCCCAAGGTGATGCTTCCCGTGGCAAACAGACCGATGATCGAGTACCTCATCATCGCGGCACGGGAATGCGGGATAACGGATTTTGTTCTCGTGGTGGGATATGGCGAAAAGGAGATCAGGACACACTTCGGCGACGGTTCTTCCCGGGGGGTGTCCATCCACTATGTCACCCAGCGCCAGCAGCTCGGCACAGCGGACGCCGTACGGGCTGCCGAGCCCCTCATCAGAGAGCGGTTCCTGCTCATGAACGGGGACATGATCCTGAAAGGCAGGGATATCGAAGCGATCTGTGCAAAAGGTGCACCCTGTATGGGGATCTTTCCGAGCAGCCGCCCCGAGCAGTTCGGGGTGGTCACGGTGGACGGGGACAGGGTAACGGGACTCGTGGAAAAATCCTCGAAACCGCCGAGCAACCTCATCAATGCGGGAGTGTACCTCTTCGACGAGGACATATTCGCTGTTCTCTCCGAACTGACGCTCTCCGAACGCGGCGAATATGAGCTCACCGACGCCCTCTTCAAGTATATCGAGGATGGTAGGCTGATTGCGCACCGGCTTGCGTTCTGGCTTGATATCGGCGCCCCGTGGAATCTCCTCGATGCAAACGAGGCGATGATGAAGGACCTTTCCTACGCGGTTCTGGGCGAGATTGAAGAGGGCGTGTTCATTTCCGGCCCGATCTCGCTGGGGAAGGGGAGCGTCATCAAATCGGGCACCTACATCGAAGGGCCCTGCACGATCGGCGAAGACTGCCGGATCGGGCCGCATGCGTATCTTCGGGGGTCGACGGCCATCGGGGACGGCTGCCACATCGGCCATTCCACGGAGATCAAAAATTCCGTCATCCTCCCCGGAACAAAGATACCCCATTTTAATTATATCGGGGATTCCGTCATCGGAAGCGGCTGCAATTTCGGAGCAGGGACAAAAATCGCCAATCTCAGGCACGACCACAATATTATTAAAGTCGGTGGATATAATTCAGGGAGAAAAAAATTTGGTGCAGTAATTGGCGACAATGTTCAGTTTGGCATCAATTGCTCTGTCAACGTGGGCTGTGTGGTGGGGAGCGGGGTGAAGGTGGCCCCGCACCAGCATGTCAGCGGAACCATCGCGGATAACACGACAATCCAGTAGGGAATGACCATGCAGGCAGTAATTCTGGCAGGGGGTGAGGGATCGCGCCTTCGGCCGCTCACCCTGAGCAGGCCGAAGGCGATGATTCCGGTGGCAAACCGGCCGATCATCGATTATGTGATCCGTGCACTGGCAGCAAACGGCATACGCGACATCACCGTCGTCGTCGGGTACCGCAAGGAACACGTCATCCGCTACCTCAACCGGTGCGACATTCCGATACGCGTCGTCGTGCAGGAGAAGCAGCTCGGCCCGGCCCACGCTCTCAGGTGCGCGGAAGCGGAGCTATCAGGCAATTTCATCCTGCTCCCCGGAGACAATTACATCGATGCAGCATCGATCGGCAAAATAAAAAACGAGCCCTCATCCCTGCTGATCAAGGAGCATCCCTATCCATCAAATTTCGGGGTCGTTTCGCTTCGAAACGGGTTTGTGGAGGAAATCGTCGAAAAACCGTCCGAATCACCTCGTTTCACGGTCAGCACCGGCATCTATCACCTGGATAGGAATGTGTTCGACTATCTGGACGGGAGAGAGATCCCCGATGCGATAGGGGCGATGATTGGTGCCGGATATCGGTTTCGGGCGGTTCCCGCGGACCAGTGGCACGATGCAGTCTATCCATGGGACCTCCTCGGCATCAATTCGAGGATCATGAAATCGGTTCCTCCACGGAAGAGCGGGACAATCAACGGGATGTCGAAGATCCAGGGCATCGTCAGGATTGGAGAGGGAACGGAGATCGGACCGAACTCGACGATTCTCGGCCCGGTAATCATCGGTGAGAGCTGCGATATCGGCCCCAATACCTGTATTATGCCCAACACCAGCATCGGATCGCGGGTACGGATCGAACCGTTCACCTACCTTGAAAATTCGATTCTTATGGACGATGTGCGAATCGGCTCCCATTCACGGTGCGTTGATGCGGTGGTGGGAGAGGGGACGAGACTTGCCAATCAAACCACTATCCGAACGGGCAATTACCGCTTCGAAGTGGATGGAAAATTGTTTGGAGGGAAATTCGGGGCGATTCTTGGTGATAGAGTGACATCCGCGCCCTTTACTGTACTGCACCATTGCCTTGTGGGGAACTATGTATCCATCGAGGAAGGAAGAACGATCTCAGGCAATATACCGGATCATGTTGTGGTGAAGTAGCGTGTGCGGGATTGTCGGGTACATCGGGATCAGGGAAGCGGCTCCCATCATTGTCGAAGGGCTGAAACGCCTTGAGTACCGCGGGTACGATTCGTTCGGCATCGCCACCCTGAACAGCACGCTGGTCACGATGAAGAAGTGTGGCCGGATCTCCGAGAACGAGCATTGTGCGGTCGATCTTGAAGGCAAGGTCGGGATCGGCCATACCCGCTGGGCGACACATGGAAAGCCCGATGATCTCAATGCGCACCCGCACACCGATTGCACGGGGAGCATTGCGGTGGTGCACAACGGGATCATCGAGAATTACGCGGAGCTCAGACGGGAATTGCGAGAACGGGGGCATGCATTTTCCTCGGAAACCGATACCGAAGTCATCGCCCACCTGATCGAGGAGCACTACGCGGGGGATCTGTTCGATGCGGTCAGGGAAGCGATCACGCATCTTGAGGGTTCGTACGCCGTCCTTGCCATGGCGCAGGACGACCCACGGATCATTGCCGCCCGCAATGCGAGCCCACTCGTAATCGGGATTGGCGACGGCGAACTGCTGGCCGCCTCCGATGTAACGCCCCTTCTCGACCATACCCGGAAGGTCGTCTTTCTCGAGGACGGGGACATTGCGACCATCTCCCCTGAGCAGATCATCATCTGGAACGGGAACGGTCCTGTCGAACGATCGGTGAGCATGATCGAGTGGGACGTGGAGAGTGCGAAAAAGGGCGGTTTTGAGCATTTCATGATAAAGGAGATCTTTGAGCAGCCGGACGTCTTCTTCCATACCGCGTCATCGCTCAAAGATGGTGCGGTCATCGATGCCATGCGGGAGTGCGGGAGCATGATCCTGGTCTCCTGCGGCACCTCGTACCATGCGGCGTTGATCTTTCGCTATCTCGCGGAGAAGTACTGTTCCATCCCCGTGAGGGTTGAACTCGCCTCCGAGTTCAAGTACTACACACCGCCCCTCCAGGGAATGGTTATCGGCGTCACCCAGTCTGGGGAGACTGCGGACACCATCGCCGCCCTCAAAAAGGCCCGCCAGTTCAATTGCACGACACTGGGGATCACCAACGTCCTGGACAGTTCGGTCACTCGCATCGCCGATCATACGATTTACACGCGTGCGGGCCCCGAGATCAGCGTTGCCGCAACAAAATCGTTCATTGCCCAGCTGGCGGTGTTCCTGCAGATCATCAATCTCCTGCAGGACAACCAGTGCGAAGAGGTGATGGCAATGGTCCACCGCCAGATCGAGGACAGCCTCCTCATCGACCTTCAGGGAGCGGTCGATGCGTGCGGCCGGGCCGATCATGTATTTTTCGTCGGTCGCGGCCCCTATTACCCGGTCGCCCTCGAGGGCGCACTGAAGATGAAGGAGATCTCCTACATCCACGCGGAAGGGTATGCTGCCGGGGAGCTGAAACACGGCCCCTTCGCACTGCTCTCAGAAAAGACCCCGGTGATCGCCCTCTGCCTTCCCGGCGAGAGCTACGGGGTGATGCTCTCGAATATCAAGGAGATGAAAGCGAGGGGCGCACCGATAATCGGCATTGGCATCGAAGGCGACCGGGAGCTCGAGGAGATCGTCGATATCATGGTCGGGTTGCCGAAATGCCACCTCTTTGGCGGGATCCTGATGAGTTCGGTGGTGCTGCAGCTGCTCGCGTATCACACGGCGAGAATGCTGGGGCGGGATATCGACAAACCGAGGAACCTGGCCAAGAGTGTGACGGTGGAATGAGGATTCTTTTTATCAGCATACTCCCCATCTGTACCGGGGACCGGGAATTCCCGGGTTAATCGCCGTCAGATACGCCGATATCCGCGTCAATTGAGGCAGCAACATGGTATCCGGGTACGCAGTCATGATCGCCGGTGTCGTTTTCGTAGGGATTGCGCTCATCCCGTATGCCGTGTACCTTGCAGGCATCATGTTCGGACAAAAATCCCAGAAACCTGTGAGCGTTGGGCATTTACCCCCGATCAGCATTATCATGGCTGCATATAACGAGGAGCAGGTGATCGGGGAACGCCTGCACAACATTCTCGACTCGTCATATCCCCGGGATCGCTACGAGATACTCGTAGTCGATGATGATTCGACCGATGCCACCGCCGCAACCGCAAAGGAGGTACTGTCGCGTTCGGGTGTGCAATATACGATCCTTGCAAACGAGGCACGCTCAGGAACCAACCGTTCGTACAACCGCGCCATGCGGTCGGCTGCCCATGACATCGTCGTCACCACCGATGCCAACAAATTTTTCGAGAAGGACGCGCTCTTGCTCGTAGTATCCCGCCTGGTCTCAAATGCCGGGATCGGCGCCGTCTGCGGCGATCAGAGGCCCCTGCGCGGAGGGGCGGAAAACCGGGTGCAGGGGATGGAAGCAGAATACCGGAATGTCTACGGCAGGATGTGCGACTGGGAAAGTGCGATCGACTCGACGTACAATTTCAACGGCCCGCTCGTGGCATTCAAACGATCCGTCATTCCATGCATCGAGGAGCGTTGTGGGGCCGATGATGCGAACACCGCATTCGCCGCGATCCGGAAGGGATACCGCGCCGTGTATGAACCGGCTGCCGTCGTGTACGAACGCGTCCCGGAAACATTGCAATTCCAGTATCGCCAGAAAATCCGGAGGGCAACCCGGCTTATCGAGTCAACACTGGCAAACCTTGACCTGCTCCGTGAAAAGCGTCCGTTTTCACGCTATTTCTATCCCCTTCGGATATTTATGTATCTCATTACGCCGGGGATGTTTTTTTCCGGAGCAGTGCTCCTCTTTCTGGGCCTTTTTTTGGAACATCCGATCTTCGGGGTGCTGGCGTTTGCGCTGGCTGCCGCCTGTCCGGTGCTGTTTAAGGAAAACCTCATTTCGGCATTTTCCCTCAACCAGGCCTACCTCCTGTGTGGCCTGCTGCATATCGGCAGAGATATGCGGGTATGGGAGAGTACCTCCATCCTGAGAAGATAGCTCTGTTTCCTCTAAATCATTCATTTTTCCGGATTTTGTATATGAATTAAACAATTTATATGGTTGCAGTGCCATGTAATCATGGGAGAACCGATGCGCGTACTACACGATCCAAAATTGCGAACGATTTTAATTGCAGCGTTAATTCTGGTATTTTCCGGTATCGCTCTCTGGGCCCGCCTTCTTCCCCAGGCCGATATCGTTCTGGAAAACGGGGTCAATTTACTCGGCAATGATCCCTGGTACACGCTCAGGCAGCTCGAAGCGAGCCTCGTCAATTTCCCGGCGTATCCCTGGTACGACCCGATGACCGAATACCCGTCGGGAAACACCGTCCACTGGGGGCCGCTGTTCACCACCATCATCGGGGCCCTCTGCCTTCTCTCCGGTGCGGTGGCGAGAGCAGATATCATGTATGTCGCCTCCTGGGTGCCGCCCCTGATGGGAATGGCGATGGTTCCGGTTATGTATTTCATCGGGAATAAGGTCGCGGACTGGAAGACCGGGCTTCTCGCTGCCGCATTTGTCGCCGTGGTTTCGGGGCAGTTTTTCTATCGCTCGCTCTTCGGGTTTGTCGACCACCATATTGCAGAGACGCTTTTTTCCACGCTGTTTGCCTTTGCCTATATCATTGCCATCACCTATACGCGCTCCAATCCCCTGAACATAAAAACCCCTGAATCCCTTACCAAACCGGTTATTCTCTCACTGATTGCCGGGATCGCCTATCTCCTTGGGCTGTACGTGATGCCGACGATGATCCTGTTTGCCCTGATCGTTGCGGCCTTCACCGTGATCCAGGTTACCGTGGATTTCTACCGTTCACGCTCCAGCGCGGATCTCCTGCTCATCAACGCAGTCGTGTTCTCCGTGGCGATCGTCGGCCTGCTGGTATTCGGGCTCAAGCACCCGGGCCTCTCCCTTTCACGCTACTCCATGGGGCATATCTACGCCTACCTTGCGGTGATCGCGGGTACAGGGGTGCTCTATGCGGTTTCGCGCGTGCTGGAGGATAAACCAAAATATTTCTACCCGCTTGCCCTTGTTGGCGGTGCCCTTGCCGGATCCCTGGTGCTCTACCTGGTATCAGGAGCACTTTTCGATGTGCTCATCGGCAATTTTTATTCCTTCTTCGGAGAACGGGCGACCACGCTCACCATCCAGGAAGCGCGCCCCTGGGATTTCGACTCGGCCTGGATGACGTTCCACTACGGTCTCCTCCTCATGCTCGGGGGGATAGCGGTGCTCGTGTACCGCAACTGGCGGGAAGAGCATCCGCACCAGGTCTTCGTGCTCATTTGGTCAGTAATCATCCTCTTTTCGACCATACGCCACGTACGCTACGAATATTACCTGGCAGCCAATATCGCCCTGCTGGGTGCAATATTTGTCGGGTTTGCCCTCGATGCGGGCTCACCGGCGCTGGCAGGACTGCTCTCCCGCCAGAAGCAGGAGACTGTTGCGGAGGAAAAGAAAGGAAAAAAAGGAAAATCAAAGAGCAAATCCGAGCAACCGAAGAATGTCCACACCCCCAAATCCTCCCCCGCCCCTGCAATCCTCCTTGCTGCAGGCATTCTCCTCTCCCTCCTCTTTGTGAGCTCGTCCCTGTATGCGGACCTGGAGCTCGGCAGCAGCATCGGGGGAGGGATGGAAGGCGACTGGATGGAGGTCCTCGAGTGGCTGGGGGACAATACGCCTGATCCCGGGGTCGATTACTATGCCATCTATGACCGGGAAACCTTTGAGTATCCCGCGCAGTCCTACGGTGTCATGTCCTGGTGGGACTACGGCCACTGGATCACCTTCGTGGCGCAGCGCATCCCGAATGCCAATCCTTTCCAGCACGGCGTTGCCGGCCCGAACGGGGCTGCGGCATTCTTTATCCAGCAGTCGGAAGAGGATTCATCCGCCATCCTCGATACCCTGAACACCCGCTACGTGATCACCGATATCCAGATGGATACCGGGAAATTCTGGGCAATGGCCACCTGGTATGATGAGGAAAAGGGAGCCTCAGTCTACGAGTTCAGGGTTGCAAACCAGATGGGACAGACCGTATCCCTCTACACAAACGAATATTTCCAGACGATGATCGCACGGCTGCACAATTTCGACGGTTCGATGGTCGAGGCGGGCGCCGGAATGCCGCAGGCGCTCGGCGAGTACAGGGGCTTACAGGTGAGCCAGCTGCCGGTGGTGCCGGTGGAGGATGTAGCCGCGCTGCAGCACTACCGCCTGATCCACGAATCGCCGACCAACGTCTTCAACACCGACAAGATCGACCTGAAGTACGTCAAGGTCTTCGAGTACGTGCCGGGTGCGGTCATCAACGGAGAGGGGATCATCGAGGTCGATCTGGTGAGCAACACGGGACGTGAATTCGTCTACCGGCAGGAGAGCATTGATGGCCGGTTCATCGTCCCCTACTCCACGCAGGACAATCCGTATGACGTGCGGGCGACGGGCCCCTATCGCATCGCGGCAACCGGCGAGACGATCGAGGTGCCTGAAGATGCAGTGGCGAACGGATTGGCTGTCAATTGAGTGCCATGGCCTGTTCTGTCATTACCGGTGACGTATTCGCGACCCATGACCTGCCGTCGCATGCGGAGTGCGGCGAACGCCTGCGGCTGGCGCTCAGCGGAGTACCGGAGGGATTGAAGGTCCTCAAGCCGGTCAGGGCAACGATCGAGGATCTGGAGAGGGTGCACCACCGGCAGCACGTGCGCCTCCTGCGGGAGCTCTCCCGGGGCGTCCGCTATATCGATCCCAACACCTATGTCACCCCCACGTCGTTTGATGTCGCGCTCTACGCGGCGGGATCCGCAATACTCGCCCTCGAACGCGCCCTTGACGGCGAACGGTGTTTTGCCATGGTCCGCCCGCCGGGCCACCATGCAGAACCTGACCGTGCGATGGGGTTCTGCCTCTTCAATAACGTGGGAGTCGCAGTAGCCCGGATCCTTGCACAGAAGACCGTCGACCGTGTCGCTATCATCGACTGGGACCTTCACCATGGAAACGGCACCCAGAAGATCTTCTACCGCGACAACCGGGTACTGTTCTGTTCGATCCACGAGTGCGGGGCATTTCCGCGAACGGGCTGGATCGATGAGGTGGGGAGCGGAAAGGGAAAGGGGTATACCCTGAACGCCCCCCTGCGGGCGGGGGCGGGGATCGACGACTACACCCTGATCTTCGAGGAGATTTTCTCCCCTGCAATCGAGCGTTTTGCCCCGGACATCATCGTCATCTCCGCGGGCCAGGACTCCCTGTCGGACGATCTGCGGGGAAACATGGACCTTGAGCCCCAGGATTACGGGGTTCTCACCAGCATCGTCCGGGAGATCACCGGAGGGCCGCTCGCACTCGTCCTCGAGGGCGGTTACGGCCCATCCCACGGAAAAGCCATTGGCCACATCTTCGAAGCGCTCCAAAACCGATCCTATGAGCACAGCTGCGAGTATGCCCGCCCGAGCAGCCACCATTTGGCCGGCACACTCAAAAAACTCCTCCTCTGATCGCGGGAGAGGGCCGTTACGCCGTCCTGCGGCGGCTGCGCGTACTGTCCATGTAGGATATCTCGAAGCCCGGGATGATGACCCTGACGACCGGCACCACCGTCCGGGTGAGATCGCAGACCAGCACCCGTTCGCAGTGGGGTTCGATCTCTTTCAGGCATATGGTAATGTCGTCATCGATATACCTGGTGCTCAGGTCCGGTACCTCGGTGATGTCGATCTCGTCGGCGTCCGCAAACCACATCTTATTCAGGCGTTTCAAACGTTCGTATCCTGCTTTTTTCAGGAACCGCTCCCTGACCGGATCGTTTCGCCCTCCCTGGAGGTAGCTCCCCCTGCTCTGTGCCACCTCCGTGAGGGCACGGAGCGCTGCGATCTCCGGGCTCGTGTGGGTTCCCGAGCCTATGACCAGCATCGCCGGATCCCTGGTCGCCGTGTCATCTGCAGCCGCTGCAACGCTGGGAAGGCGTGTTTTCCCGTTCAGAATCCAGAGGTGGATATCGATCCCGTGGTCCTCGAACATCTCCATCATCTGCCGTGCCGGGCCGTCGTTCTCCAGGAGCAGCCTGCGGCCAAGAGAACCATCCCGCTCGGCCAGTGAGAGTGCGTCCCGCTCGACCACCTCGAGTACGCCGTGCAGGATCGCCTCCTCCATCACATTGCCGCTCGCCAGGCCGTTGGTGTCGCTGCGGAACAGCGGCTGGACCATGCCCAATGTGTCGTAGGGATGAAAGACCGCGTTGCTCGGGACATGGATCGGTTCCTCGTTCAGGAGATCCCACGACGGTATCCAGTGCAGTTTCTCGCCGACCTCCACCTGGCGCGGCAGGATCAGGTCATGGGGATCGAGTGCCCGTTTGATGCCCAGCTCCTCGTAACTGGCATGTTCCATGTGGTCACGCCGATACTCCGCACTGAACCGCTCCACCGCCTCCATCATCGCCGATATCTCCGCCAGAATGGGTTCTTTTCCTTTTCCCGCGTGAAATGCTGTCGCCCCATGGGCAGCCCGTGGGCGGATGGCGCAGAACACGGGCAGGCCCAGCCGGTCGAGATGGGTGACATTGATGACTTCACGCACCCCGATCTGCTCCATGAGGGGTTTCACCGATGCATAGGTCTCCTCAGGGCCCTGGACGCGGTGCGTGCCGTCGAAAAAACGCTTTTTGATGTGGCGTAAGGCGATCGGATCCATTTGCATGATCTTGGCATCACAGGCGTTTCAATATTTCCTCCCATGCCGGATTCCGGGCGGACAGGTATCGCGCCGCCCCCTGTGGTGGCATTGATGCAGAGAAAAGGGGTGGGCCGGGCAGATTGGACCTGACCTGCCTCTGCAGGCGCAGACTCACTCGCCGATGGGTATCGTCGTCAGTTTCACCGACTCGACGCCCTTCTGGGACATCAACCGTTCCGCAATACTCTTGAGTTCTTTGCCGTCTCCCCTGAGGAGAATGACTTCCAGGCATTTTTCGTGGGTGACATGTGAGTGCAGAGAAGCCTGGATAGTATCCATATATTCGTGCTGCACTTCGGTGAGCGCCTGGAGGAGGCCACGCTGCTCATGGTCATATACCATGGTGATCACTCCCTGCCGCTCTCCCCTTACGTCCGACATCCACTGATAGTAGGTGATGTAGTTCCTGATCGCATCGCGAATTCCCTCAGATCGCGAGGAGTACCCGCGGTATTTGAGAATTTCATCAAATTTGTCCAGCAAATTCTTGGGAAGGGAAATTCCGATCCTTGAAAGGTCTGTTTCTGTTGTCATGAGATCACCGCACACACCATCGGAGGAATTTGTCTACTAATTCAATATAATGTTATAAATCTTACTTAAAATATATGCTTTTACTCACAATTTTTCGCATAGTTTTTCATAAACGATGGATGATAGCCATCCCGTCTGTTTACTGGAAAACAGGGTTAAACGTCCTGTTCCACCGCGCATGTATAAGTAGTGCGATCATATAATGATAAGGAGGTTTGGGCAACAGTGCGAGATGTGGATATACCCAGCGTCAATATCGGATTGGTCGGACATGTCGATCACGGGAAAACAACTCTCGTGAGCGGTCTTACGGGAATCTGGACCGATCGGCACAGTGAGGAAGTAAAGAGGGGGATCTCGATCAGGCTCGGCTACGCCGATGCGACGTTCTACCGTTGTCCGAATTGTGAAGGATCTGATGCGTACTCCACCTCCCCCACATGCCCGCATTGCACCACCCGGGGAGAGCCCTTCAGAACGGTGTCGTTTGTCGACGCACCGGGGCATGAGACGCTCATGGCGACCATGCTCAGCGGGTCGGCGATCATGGACGGGGCAATGCTCGTCATCGCCGCAAACGAGCCCTGCCCCCAGCCCCAGACCAAAGAGCACCTGATGGCACTGGAACTCGTGGGCATCGAAAAGATCGTGATCGTCCAGAATAAGATCGATGTGGTCTCACAGGCGGACGCAATAGACCACTACCATCAGATCAAGAAATTCGTCAAGGGAACCATTGCAGAAAATGCTCCCATTATCCCGGTTTCCGCACAGAAAGGCATCAATATCGGGGCACTCATCATGGGCCTTGACGAATACATTCCCGAACCTGAACATGACCCTGACGCCCCACCTCATATGCTGGTCGCACGTTCGTTCGACATCAATAAGCCCGGGATCAGCTGGCGTGAGGTGATGGGCGGCGTGATAGGCGGCTCGCTGACGCAGGGGATACTGAGGGAGGGAGACGATATTGAAATTCGTCCCGGCAGGCAGACCCAGGTGGAAAACAGAGTAATATGGGAGCCGATAACGACGAAGATCACCTCCATCAACACCGGTGCGAAGAAGGTAGTTGAAGCGACACCCGGCGGCCTGATCGCACTGGGAACCAAACTTGACCCCGCCCTTACCAAGAGCGATGCGCTCGCCGGCCAGGTTGCGGGGCATGTCGATAGGCTTCCCCCGGTCTGGGATCGGCTGTCATTTCAAGTCACCCTGATGGAGCGGGTGGTGGGCTCCGACGACGAGCTCAATATCGAGCCTCTCCGCCACAAGGAACCGCTGATGCTCTCGGTGGGCACGGCGGTCACGGTGGGTGTGGTGGTCAATACTAAAAAGGATGTGGTCGATGTCGTGCTCAAACGGCCTGTCTGTGCGGCGGTCGGTACCAGGATTGCCATCAGCCGCCAGGTGGGCGGGCGATGGCGCCTGATTGGCATGGGAACCCTGATGTGACGTCCGTCCTGCTGGACGCGAACGCGTTGATGATGCCCGGGCAGTTCGGGATCGATCTCTTCGGGCAGATCGGTGAGCTCGTGGGGGCGTTCGAGCCCCTGGTCCTCGAAGAGGTACAGGGAGAGCTGTACGGCCTGTCCAGAGGCCGCGGGGGCCATGCGGCCGCTGCCCGCCTCGGGCTGTCGCTTGCGGCGAAGTGTACGGTCGTTCCCGCATCGCCTGAAGGCGGCCCTGTGGATGCGAAAATTGCTCGCTACGCCGAAGCGCACCGGTGCATGGTGGCCACCAACGACCGGGAGCTCAGGAACCATCTCCTCAGCCGTGGAATAGATGTAATATTCATAAGAAAGCAGAAAAAATTAGAACTGATTCGGAGTTAGGGAAGGTATGTATTATCGGGTAACACTCAAGGACAAGGTGAGGGTTCCGCCCCACAGGCTTGGCGAAGACCTCCGTAAGGTCATTCTCAACGTGCTTCAGGAACAGCTGGAAGGCAGCATTGACAAGGAGATCGGCATTTTCATCGCCGTGACAAAGGTGCTGAATGTCGGGGAGGGCGACCTGATTCCCGGCGACGGTGCGGTCTATTATGACGTGACGTTCGACGCGCTGGTGCTCCGGCTCGCCCTCCAGGAGATCATTGAGGGCGAGGTGGTGGAGACCACCAGTTTTGGCGCGTTTATCAGCCTCGGCCCCATCGATGCGATGCTGCATGTGAGCCAGATCTCCGACGATTTCATCAACTACGACGAGAAGAACGGACGCCTCGTATGCCAGGAATCCAAACGGCAGATCGGGGTTGGCGACGGGGTGCGTGCACGGGTCGTGGCCCTCAGCCTCAACGAGCGTGAGCCCAGGGAGAGCAAGATCGGGCTGACCATGCGGCAGGCAGGACTTGGCACGGAGCCGTGGCTCAAGGAAGATTTCGAGAAGGAGCAGGCAGAACATGGTAGTGCGTAAAAAGCAGCAGAAGGTCTGCCGCCAGTGCCACCGGGTTGTCGACGGGGAGGCCTGCGTGATCTGCGGCAGCAATAATATTTCCGAAGACTGGGCGGGATACCTGATCATCATCGACCCGGAACGATCGGATATTGCCAAAAAAATGAATATCGACCTCCCCGGCCGGTATGCATTAAAGGTTCGCTGATGTACCTGCTTCCTGACAGGCACAGGGACGCATTGCGGGAACCGTTCGGGATGGTTTTCCCTGATATCAGCGATGCCTCCGGAATGCTCGAAGGAAGGCATGTCTATTCGGTGGGAGATGTGGTCACCTACAATCTCCTGCGGCGCGGCATCTCGCCGGATGTCGCCATCATCGACGGGTACACGCAGCGTGTACGCTGCAACAGAACCCCTATTCTCCTCGCACCCCGTCTTGTGGTCGAGAACCCGGCAGGCACGATCACCGATGCGCTCATCGAGGCCATCCGCTATGCGGTGGCCCACCCTCCGGTGCTGATCTTTGTCGAAGGCGAGGAGGACCTCGCCGTGATCCCGCTGGTGATGGAGGCGCCGCTCGATTCCGCGGTCGTCTACGGCCAGCCGGGCGAGGGCGTGGTGATCCGGGTTGTCGATGCGGCGGCAAAAGAACAGGCGCACAAGTATTTTGCACTCTTTGAGATGGCGGGGGATCAGGACTGCGGTCCTGAGTGATCGCCAATTTTTAAATACGTCGCTCGACAATATTTTAGGGATATCGATGGAATTTGAATTTATCAGGGATGAGAGAAATGAGCTCCTTGCAAGGAGAGAACTTGGTTTTGTCCTCACCTTTGAGGGGCCGACCCCGTCACGGCAGGAGATCTTGGGTAAACTCTGTGCCCTGAAGAATATTAACGAGCAGGTTATCGTGCTCGACTCCTTGAAGACCACCTTTGGAAAACAGGAGATCCTCGGCACTGCACGGGTATACGACGACGCGGAGACCCTGAATAAGACCGAGCGCGAGTACCTGATGAAGCGCGGCCAGGCCAAAGCACAGGAAGAAGAGGCGTGAAGATATGGCAGTAAAACGCAGCAGCTATTACACGGTTGAGGGTGATTCCGTCACCATGAAGAAGCGCCACTGCCCGCGCTGCGGGCCGGGCGTCCTCCTTGCGGAACACAAGGACCGCCTCGCGTGTGGAAAATGCGGATATACCGAATTTAAGAAATAATTCCGATGCCTGATCAGGGGCACGTAGTGCTGGGCATTGAGGGCACGGCGTGGAACCTCAGTGCCGCTCTTTTTGGTGACCGGCTCCTCTCTCTGTATTCTTCGCCATATTCTCCCCCGCATGGGGGGATCCACCCGCGGGAGGCAGCCCAGCACCACGCTTCAGTGATGAAGGAGGTGATCGGTCGGGTACTGGAGAGCGGACCGCGTCCCACTGCCGTCGCCTTCTCGCAGGGACCGGGGCTCGGCCCGTGTCTGCGCACGGCCGCCACTGCGGCAAGAACACTCGCGCTGGCGCTGGGCGTGCCGCTGGTGGGGGTGAACCACTGTGTCGCGCACGTGGAGATCGGGCGCTGGGCGACCGGCTGCGATGACCCCATCGTGCTCTACGCCAGCGGTGCGAACACGCAGGTCCTGGGCTATCTCCATAAACGCTACCGAATTTTTGGTGAAACGCTCGACATCGGCCTCGGCAACGCCCTCGACAAGTACGCCCGGAGCAAGGGGCTCGCGCACCCGGGCGGCCCCGCCATCGAGGCGTTTGCCCGGGAGGGGACGCCGGTTGACCTGCCCTACACGGTCAAGGGCATGGATCTCGCGTTTTCCGGCCTGGTGAGCGCGGCAAAGGAGAGCCCTGAGCCAATCGAGGACGTCTGTGCCGGCCTGCAGGAGACTGCGTTCGCGATGTGTGTGGAGGTCACCGAGCGGGCGCTCGCCCACGCGGGCAAGAATCAGGTGATGCTCGTGGGAGGGGTCGGCGCCAATGCCAGGCTGCAGGAGATGCTCGGGCTGATGTGCCGGGAGCGGGGCGCCTCCTTTTTCGTGCCCGAACAGAAATATCTCGGCGATAATGGCGCCATGATTGCCTATACGGGGAAACTCATGCTGGAAGCCGACCAGATCCTCTCGCTCGAGGCCTCCCATGTCAACCCCGGCTATCGCTCCGATGAGGTGGAGGTGGCATGGCGCCGTGATACAGGCGAATTCGCCTACCACCGCGCCGATGTGATGGAGAATGGCAGCGCCCGCGGTGCGGAGGCGGTGGTCAGCCGGTCGGGCCCCGATGTCGCCAAGCGGCGCCTCGGCAAGGGGTACCGCGTGCCGTCGCTCGATCGTAGGCTGATCACCGAACGCACCCGGGCAGAGGCCCGGATCATCGGCATGGCCCGTCGCGCGGGCGTTCCCACCCCGGTTCTCAGGGATATAACCCGGGACACGATCACCATGGAATGCATCGAGGGCAGTCTGCTCAAACATGTGCTCGGCGAGCGCACCGTGCGCGAAGCAGGAAGCATGGTGGGACGGCTTCATGGTGCCGGCATCGTGCACGGGGACCTGACCACGAGCAACATTATCGTCCGCAATTCACAGTGCGTGCTGATCGATTTCGGGCTGGCGCAGGTGACGCCGGAGATCGAGGCGCGGGGCGTGGATGTCCATGTCTTTTTCCAGACTCTGAAGAGCACGTCCGCCGAGGCGCCTGCGCTGAAGGCGGCATTCATTGAGGGGTACGAAGCCTCGTTTGGGTCGGCGGCTGAGGTCATCGAGCGGGAGCGGGAGATCGAACGGAGGGGAAGATACCTGTGAAGATCGTGGTGGTGACCAGCAATCCGAACAAAGCCCGTGAAGTGGCGGCGTTTTTCAAGGGTGTCTGCGAGGTCGAGCACGTTCCGCTGGAGTGCCCCGAATTCCGGCACGATGATGTGGGGGAGATCGCCCGGGAGAAGGCGCGGTTTGCCTTCGAGCACCTGCGGGTTCCCCTGATCGCGGATGATACGGGGTTTTCCATCGCCGCGCTCGGGGGATTTCCCGGGCCTTATGCGGCCTACGTACTGGACACGATCGGGATCGATGGGATCCTGCGGCTGATGGAAGGGAAAGAGGATAGAAACGCGTATTTTGAAACCGCGATTGCGCTTGCGGATGAGGAAGGCATCCGCGTGTTCAGGGGAAGAATCGACGGCCGGATCGTCGATCCGCGGGGAGTCGGTGGGTTTGGCTACGATCCTATCTTCGAGGTGGAAGGCCGGACGCTGGCAGAACTCCCGCTCGAGGAGAAGGCACGCATCTCCCACCGGGGCCGTGCGCTCGCTGCATTGAAGGCGTGGCTGTCGGGGGAGCAGTGCTGAGCCGCGCACCTATGGTATCCAAACTCTTAAGAGCGTGCGGTTCCTTCTTATAAGAGCAGAAATGAGGGGTAAGTGAACTATGGCAAGATTTCCCGAAGCAGAGGCACGGTTGCTCAATGTAAAGATCTGCATGAAATGCAACGCACGCAATGCGCCCCGTGCGACCCGCTGCAGAAAATGCGGATACGAGAACCTCAGACAGAAATCAAAAGAGCGGAAAGGATAATCGAACTCTCTTTTTTTCAGCGCCGTTACGCACTGTAAAAGGTCACCTTTTTTCCTTTCTCGCTGTATTCACCGAGATAGGTCTCGATATTGCGCTTGTAGCCGATGCGCTGCTCCACCCCGAGATCGGCGAGTTGCCGCCGGACGCGCATGACGTCCTCTTCGTCCTCCCAGTTTTCTGTATACACGTAGATCACTTTCCGCGTGTCCCGTGAATCAGGGTTCGGTTTTGCGGTGCTGACTTTTGCGGAGATCCCCAGCCTGCCCCTGCAGGTGGCGTCCCGGATATTCTGCCACATCGCGTCCACCTCTTCTTCGTCGAGAAAGATAAGCCATTTTCCGCCCTTCTCATCGTCGACTTCCTCGGGCATGAACGCGGGGGCGTCCTGGATAATCCAGTACATCTGTGTGGTGCGGGTGGGAATGACGCCTTCTCCCTGGCGCAATTGTGCGTAGATGTCTTCGGCACGCGTGAAGCGCTGAAGAAGCGCCTCGGCGAGCTGCGGGTATTCCTCCTGAAATAATGCGAATATCTCCATGAATTCCTGCAGAAAATCGATATCCTCTTCCACCAGCTTGAACAGGTAGTGGCCGCGCGACTGCAGTTCTTTGTTCAGCATAATTTCGAAAAGGCCGTATGCCACATCTCCGAGCGCATGCTCTTCGGCGTTTTCCATACTATCAGGTTAAAAAACGCGGCAAAAAAATATTTTGATTCTTATAGTTGGGTTCCGGGGCGCAACGGGCGCCTTTTTCGCGGTTACCGCCGCCGGCGAAATCCCGCATCAGCGCAGGCTTTTACGGATCAGTTCGGCCGCGCGTTCACCGGAAAGGAACATACCCCCGAAAATCGGTCCCATCCGGTGTTCGCCTGCGACAGCGTTGGCCGCCATGCCGGTGACAACAAGCCCCGGGAAAATCTCCCTCGTATGACCGATGATCATGGCCTCAGCGCGGTCCGCCCACATCGGGCCCTCGCCGGACACCGCCACCTCGCCTCCCTTGCATGCAACCATGCGCGCCACCATAGCATCATGGCCTGTGGCATCCACGGCATAGCGGCAGGCGATGGTGAGGGGGTCCACGTGGAGCCCCGCCATCTCCACCGGCGTCCAGTTGATGACCAGCCCGCTCACCCGCCGGTCGTCCTTGATGACGACATCCTCGACGGTGGTGAGATTGAAGAATTCCGCGCCCGCGTCGCATGCGGCGGCGGACAGTTTCGCCACGGCCTCGACGGACTTTGCCACGTAATATCCCTCCTCAAAGGCGGTGTAGGCAATGGAGAAGTGATCGAGCAGCCTTCGCGCCTCCTCCTGCACGACGATGCGGGGAAACATCATTCCGCCTCCCCACATCCCGCCGCCTATCGAGAGCTTCTTCTCGATTACCCCCACTTTCACGCCGTTTTCGGCAAGGAGAGCCGCACAGACAAGACCGGAGGGCCCCGCGCCCACCACTGCCGCATCGATATCCACATAGTCGAGCATGACCTTGCTCTGCTCGGAGAGAATGGCCCGGGTTATCGTCACCTCGTCGAGTTTCATCTTCGTCACGCAAGTTACATGGACGTGGAAACTAATAGTGTTTTATCTTGCGTTCGAGTATCGGAGAGGCTTTTCGACGTGCCCTGACGCTGTTTTCCTGGAACGGAGAGGGAGGAGAAAGCCTCGCGGGTGGTGTGCAGTTGCGATTGCTATGCCTGCAGGCGAATATATTTACCCCGAGAATCGGATATTAAGGTAGAATGAAATGGAAGCGTGACTTCGGGCTTACCCTGCGATCGCTGCTCACAGGGTTTTTGCTCCTCATTGTATACCTGATATTTCTCTCCGTGCTGTTCGTGCTCTTTCCGGGGCTCAGTATCCAGGGGTATGTGCTGATCATCGCGCTGTTCGCGTTCATCCAGTACTACTTCTCCGATAAAATGGTGCTCTGGAGCACGGGTGCCCGCATCGTCGGGGAGGACGAATATCCCGAGCTCCATGCCATGGTGGCGCGCCTGAGTGCGGAAGCCGATCTTCCCAAACCGAGGGTGGCGGTCATGCCCTCGCCCGTGCCGAATGCGTTTGCCACCGGCAGGAGCCCGAAGGCGGCGGTGGTGGCGGTGACCGATTCCATCATGCGTCTTTTGGACCGGGACGAGCTCGAGGCGGTGCTGGCCCACGAGCTGAGCCATGTGAAAAACCGCGATGTGCTCACCATGACCATCGCCAGTTTTCTCAGCATGCTGGCGTTTCTGGTCATGCGCTATGCCATCTTCTTCTCGTTCGGCAACCGGCGGGAGAGCGGGGGGATCATGCTTGCGTGGATCGTCTCGATCATCGTATGGGTCGTGAGCACGCTGCTGATCAGGACGCTCTCCCGATACCGCGAATTCGCCGCCGACCGCGGGTCGGCCTACATCACCAGCAATCCACGGGCGCTGATCAGTGCGCTCTACAAGATCAGCGGGCGGATGGACCGCGTACCTGCGGAGAAGAAGAAGGAGGTGGAGGGCGCAAACGCCTTCTTCATCATCCCCGCCCTGTCGGGGCAGAGCCTGATGGAGCTCTTCTCCACCCACCCCCCGCTGGAGAAGCGTGTCGCAGCCCTCGAAGCATTGGAAGTGGAAGTCCGCGGGTACTGAGGGAGGAGACTCCCCTCCCCGCACGGATATTTTAATTATTTGTTACGCAAAAGTATGTAGGCAATACGGTGCATCGATGGTCTAGTGGCATGACTTTGGCCTTCCAAGCCAATAGCCCGGGTTCAATTCCCGGTCGATGCATTGTACCAAAAATGGGCTCGTGGTCTAGCTGGTTATGACATCGCCTTCACACGGCGGGGATCCTGAGTTCGAATCTCAGCGAGCCCATCATTTTTCGCCAAATAAGCTTTAATGGATCTGGATTCTGTAAATACGTTTAATACGAGTCGGCCTGTTACGCGTGAGACCATATTCCCCGTATTTTCCAGAAGATGCATAATATCTTAGGAGGGGGTGATCGTGGGCGGATCATGGATCACGGTCAAGGAACAGATGGCTGGATTGTATGCCAAACTCCTCGCCAGGCAGGGATTTGCTACCCTTGCCTTCGATTTCCGCTACTTTGGCGAGAGCGGTGGCGAGCCTCGCCAGCTCGAATCCGCTACAGCCAAAACCCAGGACTTCAAGAATGCAATGACGTTTCTTCAGTCCTTGCCGATGATCGACCAAAAAAGCGTCGGTGGACTGGCTGTTTGTGCCAGTGCCGGATACATGGCACGGGCAGTATCAGAGGATCATCGCTTCAAAGCGTTTGCAACAGTCGCCGGCTGGTTCCAGCATCCGGAAACCACACCACTGTTTTACGGGGGAGAAGAGGGTGTTCAGCGCCGGCAGGATCGTGCAACTGCCGCCGCGAGCAAGTTTACGCAGGGCGGACAGATGGATTACGTTCCCGCGTATGACCCCGCAAATCCGGATGCCGCCATGTTCTTCGAGCTGGATTATTACGCCAATCCCAAACGCGGCGCTGTTCCACAATGGAAGAACCAGTTTGCCGTTGCTTCCTGGTCAGAGTGGTTGCGCCTCAATGCTATTGACGGAATTGCTGAGAGAATTCACGTTCCTGCACTCTTCATCCACAGTGATAACAGTGCGCTGCCCGATAATGTCCGTCGGTTTTATGGGCTGGTGGCAGGTCCAAAGGAGCTGCACCGGTCGTCGCAGGGCTCACAGACCGATTACTATGATCAGGAGCCTTACGTGAGCAAAGCAGTGCGTATCGCCGCTTTGCATTTTGAATATGCGTTCCAGTAATAAGGGATTCGGTGCTCAAGATGAGTAACGATCTTCGGCAGATGCTTGATGAGAGGGATATCATCAACACAGTGAATGCAATTGGCATGTTAGCTGATCGGCAGAATTGGTCTGCATTATCGCAAATCTTCGCGGATGAAGTGTTGCTTGATTACTCTTCAATGGGAACGCCGGCTGAAATCTTGAAACCAGCGGAAATCATCCTGCGCTGGAAGGCCTTATTGCCTGGATTTCAGATGACGCAACACATAATCACAAACCATCGAGTCCAGATTGCTGGCGATGAGGCCGAATGTCTCTCCTATGTCGCAGCGACCCATCACCTGCCAAACCCGGCGGGGAACGATATATGGTTCGTGATGGGGTATTACGAACATCACCTTGTCAGGACTATAACGGGATGGAAAGTTGACAGGATGAAGTTCAATGCAACCCTAATCGAAGGCAACTCCGAACTACCGAAATTGGCGATGGAGGTCGTGAAAGAAAAGCTTTGAGCGGTAGTTGCCACAAACAGGGCACTGTGGTGAAGAAGACAGCATTCCGTACTTTTTCATGAAATACAATTCGGAACTACTGCTCATTGATTCGTATACCTCGACAACTGGCTGAACGGTTCAAGGAAGAATGTTAGAAAATGTGAATTTTTTTAACGGGCACGACGAATGTTCTCTTACCACGCAAGACGAGTGTTGCGAGGTACAAGAGGGATTGCATAACTTCCACTTTTTCCACTTGAATTTTACCATGCATCATGCACCAATAAAGGTGAGTGGGTGCTTACCCGGTACTATCACTGCCCTGCTGCTTCGCTATGAGCTGTCTTCGTAGTAGGGAAATCCTTGAATAACGGTACCCCTGAAATGTCATAAACAACCAGCAGTTTATCCATCGTCTGGGCTGCAATCAGGGCTGCTCCCCCGGCAATTTGGATATTTCATATTGGGGCATCATATCCTGAACGCCTATCGTAGCATATCGGATCTGGTCGTTGGGGTCGGCGGCCAACAGAGGCGCAGTTGTGCCAACATTTTTATATACTCTCGAGGATTCTCGAACCGGTCTAACAGGAAGCGTGGAGGAGATCGAACTGGTCGGATAGGAGGTAAAAGATCCGGACACGCGCGATAAGCAGAAGACCGAATGGAGAAGAGTGAACATGAGAGACTGGACAAACTCTGCGTATACATTGCCGGGTAAGGCAGCGTCGTATTGGCTCGAGACGATACCGGGAACCCGCCACCCTCCTCTTTCCGAGGACATACGCGTGGATGTGGCGATCCTCGGGGGAGGAATAGTAGGTATCACCTCCGCCCTTCTCCTGAAAGAGGCCGGATTGTCCGTAGCGGTGATTGAGGCCGACCGAATCTTTCGCGGCGTCAGTGGGCATACAACGGCGAAGGTCACCTCCCAGCACCACCTTATCTATGACTGGCTCCTGAAACAATTCGGGCGGGACCGGGCACAGATGTACGCAGACTCAAACCAGGCGGCGATAGAGCGGATCGATGCTCTCTCCCGACAGCACAGGATAGACTGCGATCTGCTCTACCGCCCTGCATACGTGTATGCTGGCACCGAGCAGTCCGAAGAGCGAATACGGAATGAGGTCCAGGCAGCCCGGAGCCTGCGACTGCCGGCGACGTTCGATGCAGACGTGCCGCTGCCCTTTGCAACGTACGGTGCAATCCGTTTCGACAATCAGGCGCAATTCCATCCCGGGAAATATCTCAACGGTCTGGCCCAGGAGATCCCTGGCGATGGGAGTGCCATCTACGAGGAGACACGGGCTCTGGAGATCCAGGAGGGAGAGCCGATGGTGGTGAAGACCGGGCGGGGATGCGTGCGGGCGACGGATGTGATCCAGGCGACCCATGTGCCATTCCACGACAAGCCAGGGCTGTACTTCGCTCGATTGCACCAATCCCGATCCTACGCCCTTGCGATGCGGATTAACGAGACGTTCCCCAGCGGCATGTTCATCAATGCGGAGAGTCCGGCGCGATCTCTCCGCTCCCAGCCGGCCGAGGGTGGGGAACTTGTCCTGGTTGCGGGGGATGAACATCGTACGGGAGAGGGGAACCCAACATTCGATCACTACCGCCATCTGGAGGAGTGGGCTCGCTCCATCTACTCTGTGCAGTCCGTCGACTACCGATGGTCCACCCAGGACACCATGCCTCTGGACCGTGTTCCCTATATCGGGAGGCAGACACCGGGCCACGATCATCTCTACGTAGCGACAGGATTCCGAAAATGGGGAATGACTGCCGGCACCGTGGCCGCGATCGTCCTGTCGGATATGATCCAGGATCGATCCAACCCCTGGGTGGAGGTGTACGATCCGGCACGCTTCCAGCCACTCGGTCCCGTCCCGTCCGCCATCGAGCAGGTGGCTGAGACGGCGAAAGGCCTCGCAGGTGCCCGGCTCACGGGAGCTCCCGAAGAGGCGTCACAGCTGGTGGCCGGCACCGGTGCGGTGGTTGAGGTGAAGGGGGAGAAGGTGGGAGCCTACCGGGATTTGAATGGGGTTCTCCATACCTTCGATCTCACCTGCCGGCACATGGGGTGCCTTGTCGCGTGGAATGCTGCAGAGAAGAGCTGGGACTGCCCCTGCCATGGCTCGCGGTATACGGCCCTGGGCGACGTTCTCCATGGTCCTGCTGTGAAGAGTCTCAACAGGAAGGGTCAGCAGTAATTCCCCGACCCCTTCTGCACCCGAAGGGAGTATCCTAGTACCGATCGGTCTTCACAGGGTCGAACTTTCGAGTTCGAATCCCGGCGAACCCGTCAATTTTTGTGATTTATTACATGAAAGGGAGGATTTGGGCATTTAAATGCCTGTGAGAGCCGGGATCGGCTCAGCTATCCAGCCCCCGTTACCCCCCGCTCCCCGGGTCGAACTTGATGGCCCGATCGTACACGATCTCTGCGTAGGAAGGCGCTGTTTTTGTGGCCTCTTCCAGATAGATCCTCCATATGATGAAAAGCGGTTGATCCAGTTCTATGCCGTAGCCTCCCATATCGTAGGGAACCTCAAAGCAGTGTGGATCGCCTTCGCAGTTCCTGGCGACCTTATAGACGTACAGGTATTTCGCATTCGGATTGTCCGGGAGGTACTCCTCGGCAGTTCCATTGAAATCCGCGTCGGTGATCGATCCGACACCATTCCACACATCCGCTCCATAGAGGACGAAGCTTGCGTAGGTCGCCTTTCCTGTGGCTACGTGGTTGACCCCGTAGACGATGATGAACTCATCGGTATCGTTGCCCAGCGTAATCGGTGGATCTCGCAGGAAGTTATAGTACTGCGTGGTGTCAAAGAACGGAGGCGTCGGCGACGATACCGTCTGGTTTGCACTCCATAAATACGATGCATCGTTGGTAGGGCCTACGCCATCGATCCCTCGCTGGATAGCATCGCTTCCCCGCGGGAATCCCTGACTCGTCGGAAGCTCCGTTGCATTCAGGTTGCTGTATCTCTCGAGGATCGCTTCTCTGAGCTCTTCAAGATCATCGTTAAGGTCGAGCTCCGTCTCCCCGGTTCCGCGGGGCCGTATCTCCGGATAGTCATACGGATCAAGTTCCGTCGTGGTATTGGGGGTTACGCGGAACACGGTTGCCGGGGTATTGTTGATATAATCGTCGCCGGCCTGCTTGTCCGTGAACAGAGCGGGGCGAAGGAATAAACCGAAGGTATCGGAGTCATTCTCGAGGCCCATGTTCAGTATGGATGAGGGGATCACCTGGGTGTTCATGATCCCCTCGGAATATCCTGCAGATCGGGCGGCAGCCCGGATGCGCTCATCAATGCCCCGGTCGGCCGTGGAGACGATCACCGTCGTCTGATTGTACGGATCTCCCGGCGACCCGTTCGGGGTCCCTTCCGTGTTGATCACCAGGTTGTTCAGTGCATCGGCTGAGTTGGAAAAGATCCACCTGGTTTCGTTTCCATACGTCCTGCTCATTATCATATGATCGAAACCGAAGTATCTGCACTCAGGGGGTGTTCTTCCGACGAACACAATGGCTTCATCGGGACCAAGATTCCAGAAGGTGGACGTGTTCCCGCTCAATCCGAGCGTTCTCGTGATCTCTGCGATCCGTTCGTCTACCGTATATCCCGGTGCCGGCGGAACGAAAAATGCCAGGTATTTAGTAGCGGGATTGTTGCCGTATGCAGAAGGCAACACTCCTTCTTCATATAACTTGATGAGATTGAAATACCCTATATCCCCTTCCTGTACGGTGAAGCCATCCTGTTCCAACGCCCGGCGAAACGTCTCCACGTCACCAAATTCTCCATCCTGTGCAAGAGCAGGCCCAATTAACAGAGCCAGTATTAATCCAAGTAATATATAACGTCTCAAATAATTTCACCTCTGCGGTTAATATTACCTGAAATAAAAAAAGCTTTGGCCCCATGCTGTGCCAGCTCGTGGAGAGCCCGATCAACGGCGGCGATCGCCTCGTGTATCTCATTTCCGAGTGATTTTCAACGGTTGCACTCGCATATCCCTCCCTTCCCGGGATGAGGTCCTCTGCGGCACTCCGACGACAGAAAAGGATTGAGCGGAGTAGCGACCGCATGATACCGCACTCCCGTTGCCGACACCAATCGGATTTTAACCGATGTGCGGTTCCTGACTCAAACAAGTAAAATTTCATAATGATAGCATTATATAAATGGCATCATGTCTACTTTAAGGCAGGAAGGTAGAGCATGGTAGTACCGGTCGATGCAATACGGTCGATCCATAATGCATTCAGGAAGGATATGGCTCAAATCGATGCCGCAGCCCTGGATCTGGCTCGAGGAAATTCAAGTGCTGCAATCGTCCTCACGAGGTTGCCGTTTTTTAGTGAAGTGCTTGATTGGCATGCTAAAGGAGAGGAGGCCGGGGTCTTTCCTGCACTTGAGAAGGTCGCGCCCGATGTTGCCTGGGCGTATGAACGGGATCACCGCGGTCTGGATGAAGCGTATGGTAACCTGAACCGATCGTATACCGATAGGGATCTCCTGCAGACCGCCCGTGCCAGCGCCGCTCTCCATTTCCATCTCAAAATCCATCTGGCGAAAGAAGATGCCCATCTCTACCGTATTTTCGCAGAGCGAATCCCTTTAACGGAACAGAAGAAGGCACTGGGGATCATGTCAGCCAGCGTCCCGCAGGAACGATTCCTTGAAATGGTGGAGTGGTGGATATCCATGGTCGGGCAGACGGATCGAGAGAATATTATCCGGATCTGGCAGATGGTGCTGCCTCCTCAGGTCTTTGCCGAAGTACGTGAAGTCATTCAAAAAGTCACCGGCAACGATTGGATTGAACTTACGCGGCGGATACCGGGTCTCTGACCCAAACCTGGTCAAAAGATTTACGATTCAGCTTACACCCGAGGACATCCTATAATTATATGGGGCCTCAAATAAAAGTCAGGATGTATGGTATTCCGGGAAATCGACGATGATCTCTGGGCAATCATCGAGCCGCATCTCCCTGCTCAGAAACCGCATATCGGTCGTCCGCGAACCGACCATCGCGCCATGTTCAACGGGATTCTCTTTGTCTGTTTGGTCACCGAATTCTTGTTGGAATCCAGCTGAATTAGCAACGGTGAAGAGAACTGCCAGATAAGAGGGATGGCAACGAGTGGTTTGCTCGGAATATGGGGAACAGAACTACGTGTTGCTCACAGAGCGAAAGATGGTGTGAAGGCTTAAATGGAAATGAATGCCGTGGGAGGGTTCGCCAAGTCGGGGTTTGAGGCGGTACGGGAAGCATTTATAGAGAATTTCCAGCGCCGTAAGGAGCTTGGAGCTGCCTGTTGTATTTACTATCGCGGAGAAAATGTAGTTGATCTCTGGGGCGGAATCCGGAACAAGTCTACAGGTGAACCATGGGAAGAAGATACCATGGTCTTGGTTTTCTCTGCGACAAAGGGCATGGCCGGTCTCGCAATGGCGCTTGCCCACTCACGGGGCTTGTTCGAGTACGATGAGCGTGTCAGCAGATACTGGCCGGAGTTTGGCCAACAGGGAAAGGGAGAGATTACGGTCCGGCAGCTGCTTTCGCACCAAGCCGGGTTGTTCGTCTTGGATGAGCGATTGGACCGGAGCATCGTCGCGGATCCCGACCGATTGGCGGCCGTACTCGCCCGGCAGAAACCCGCTTGGGAGCCGGGAACGCGTCAGGCCTACCATGGCATTACCCTTGGATTTTACGAAAGCGAGCTGCTCCGTCGGGTTGATCCCGGACACCGGACTTTGGGACAGTTCTTCCAGGAGGAGATAGCTGATCCGCTGGGACTCGATTTCTATATTCGGCTGCCTGGAGAGATCCCGAATTCCAGACTGGCGATACTTGACAGGTTTAACCTAGCAACAGCGCTCTTCAGCTTGCCTACCTCACTTGCGCTCTCCGCAATGAACCCGCGCTCGAACTTCCGCAGGTGCCTGTTGGGGTCGGAATTACCGGAAGGAGACAAAGAGCACGTTTATGCCCGGAATCTGGAAGTGCCTGCTGGAGGAGGTGTTGGAACGGCCCGGGCCATGGCTCAGGCCTACAGTGTGTTTGCGACCGGGGGAAATGGGCTTGGATTACGTGAGGAAACACTCCAGCAGCTCATAGCACCTGCAGTCCCACCGGTTCGCGGATTCCGTGATGCATGCCTGAAGGTGGAGGTCCCGTTTTCACTCGGTTTTTCAAAGCCTGGCCCGAAGAATGCCTTTGCTCATCCGAGCTCCTTTGGAGCCCCAGGAACAGGGGGGTCCTTTGGTTTTGCTGACCCCCACGCTCAGATAGGTTATGCGTATGTCCCAAACCGAATGGGGGCTTATTTGGAGGACCCGAGAGAAGTCGCGCTGCGCACAGCAATGTACCACTCCATCGGAGAGCCATATCCTAACCATGCGTGAGTCAAGGTCATAAGTAAATCAAAACGAGATCCCCGAATCACCAATCTCCGATAGCAGCATTCTCGATGAAAGATGGCGTTTCCCGGGAACTTTCAGGAACGGGAGTCCGTTGTACCCCCGGCGGCAGCACCTTTCAATTCTTTCCGGTACTCGAAGTACGAGTATGCCACTGTGTAAACGGTGACGACCAGAACCGGAACCAGAACGAACCAAAACGCATACTCCCCGAAAAATACTCCGGCCAGGGCGATGATGCCGGCGATCTTGAAGAGTTTCCCTCCCAGAGCATGGGTCTTCTTCCAGACCTGTTCGCTGCTCAGGGTCCAGGGGGTGCGGATGCCCACGAACCAGTTCTGCTCGGCATGCTCTACCAGAAATCCGAGATAGATGAACAATGCCCCCGCAAGAGGGGGGATAATGAGGTTGGGGCTGATCTGGTAGCCGAGCCCCCAGAGGATGATCTGAACCTGGATCAGGAGGAAAAAGACCAGGAACACGAGAATGAACCCATCATAATATGACCGGAACTTCCCGTAATTTTCTTTCAGCGGATCGATTCGCGGCAGCAGGAAGAATAAAGCGGTTAGGGGGACCATCAGCAGCGGTATGATCAGCACTCCCCATATCGTGGGGAGGTACGCGTCCACCTCACCTGCCGCGTTCCAGTGAGAGGGGATCATGTCGGGGAGCGCCGGATAGGCAAGGATCGTTATCGCCAGGGTCAGGATAAGTACGGCAACGATGCCATAACGGACAGGGTTCATTTCACCAGTATACAGCGCCGGAGAATAAGATGGTTTAGTGGCAAAAAGATAGTCCCGTCCGTCCTTCCCGCATCAAAAAAGTCTTCATCCTAAGCAGGCAATCAACCCTGCAGTATGGATTTTTTTGAGGTGCCCTATCATGGTAACCCCCCGTAGGATATCGGGAGGCCGCAGCGGGAGTTCGTGCGCCTCGAGGAATCGGAGAAGATCTCCGGCGATGTGCTGGATGTAGGATGCGGGACCGGGGAAAACGCCCTTTTCCTGGCGAGCCGCGGTCACGATGTCTGGGGGGTGGATTCGGCACCGACAGCGATCGAGATCGCCCGGAGGAAGGCGGAAGAACGAGGCCTTGCTGTAATGTTCTTGGTAAAGGATACCCTCAACCTGCACGAGATCGGCAGGACCTTCGACACCGTTATCGATTCCGGCCTGTTTCATACCCTTTTTGACCCTGAGCGCTCATGTTTCGTCCGGAACTTATCTGAGGTCCTGAAACCGGGAGGGACCTATTTCATGCTCGCCTTCAGCGATCTTGAGCCGGAGGGGTATGGTCCCCGTAGGATCACAAAAACGGAGATACAGGCTGCCTTTTCTGATGGGTGGAGAATCAATGAGATCCAGGCCGCGGTCTTTGAGAGCCGTATAAGACCGGAAGGTTCTCGGGCGTGGTTGTCGTCGATCACAAAGGTCTGACGTCCCCTGTCCCGCAATGATAAGCAATGCGGGCTTATAGGTATCCTGCAAATTCACTACCCTCACTTTTGATATCACTTGGCTGCGATGTTATATTCCCGACCAAGGTTGACCAAGACAATCTTTTATCTTTATCCTCTTTTCCAGGGTGGCCACCCGCTGGAAGGATTGGTATCTTTTCCGATCGTGGAAGAAGGGTTAAAATTCCTGTTCGGTTCAATGCGGCAATGGGTGGGCATATTCCTTCTCAAGAGGGACTAATCCTTCGGAAGGACGAGTACCTTCAGATCGGTTTCCAGTAATCGTCACAACAGCTAGTAAAATAATCAATACGGTCATAATAGACAGCGTTGACGTGGCCATACTTTAGGAGGCATTTTGAGAGCTTTTCAGGGGAGTTGGCGTAGACGAACTTTTCACAGCGGAAGGTAAAACCACCGGTATTCCGCTGCCACGCACTATATTCCAATGAAACTCCCGATAAGAAACAGGAGTGCGACAGTTGTCTTAACAATCGGACAGATTTTCATCGGGAGAATGGGTGTTTTAGCCCCGGTCAGGGAGGTCCACACCGCGAACACGATGAGAATTGCAGCGGAGGACCGGAATACGATAATGGAAACAGGATTCTCCACTCCGCCCGAAAAGGCTACGAGCGCTGCAAGAGCGCCGATGAACATGAGTGTCAACCCCTCTGCAACCCATTCCATGGTGATTAATCTCCGGTTATCCTCCGATATGGGACCAAACCCGGCAACAACCGACTTCACCGGAGCAATATGTGCTGCACCCCAGAGTATAATGATCAAGGAACCGGCGTAGATAAGGACATCCGCAATCATCAGGCTATCCCCCGGGCAAGTAGGCAACGAAGGTATAGTAAGCGTCTCAATACTACACTTTCATCTATTTGAAGTATTGCAGGATTTTGAAAAAAGGAGTAATTTAGGGTTGTTGTTTCAGAGGAACCTGAACGCGATCGGGCAGTTCACGATGATACCCACGGAGCCATACGCTGCCCCGCCGGGCCCGGTGATCCACCCATCCTCGACGAATCCCAGGATCTCGAATTCCTCCGTCAACCGGGACCGGTACCCGTTCTCAATGGACTCATTCGTCCATTCGCCCAGGTTCATATCCCACAGGGGACTGTAATCAAGGGCAACGGATGGGATCCCCCCGAAGACATTCAGGGGCGAACGGCCGTCAATCAGCGCGCTGTTCAGGCCCTGCCGCTGTGGATTGTCCACACCGGTCGGCCCGTTGATGAAGACGAAGATCCTCTCCACGCCACTGAAGGCACTGTCATCTCCCCCGACCGGAATGTCGCCCAGTGCCGGTGCATAGGTCGCACCTTCGAGGGCGGCTGCAAGCGGATCGCTGGCGTCGGTGCTCAGGTAGAGCACAGGCTTGGCAAAGCTGAATCCTTCCGTGAGTGCGATGGTGACCGTATTGTTCACGGTAGGATCAATGCTCACCACCTTGTCATGCACGATCGAGTAATCGGGCGTGCTGTTGGTGAAGTTGAGGTCCTCGCGTGCGACATCGAAGGCAATCATCGGCGCATTATAGATTGCGCCGCCGGCATTTTCAATGCGGACCAGAGGGCTGTACTCTTCGTCTCCCACCGATCCGGGCGTGGCATTCGCGGGCGGGAAGACGCTCGGCGCATCCGCGGGCACCACCTCTCGCCCAGGCGCGAAATCCACCGTTCCGTTCTGGAATGTCAATGTCGCATTCTCTTCCAGTGTTGCGGATCTTGCTCCTCTGCCAACGTCCGTATACGTCAGCTTGGGTGCCCAGTTCAGACCCAACGCATCTGCATTCCCTTTATCGTCGGTGTCCGTGAGGATATACCACACCGTCCTGCCGTCTTCCATCCGACCTTCGTACAGTGGCATGGTGATAGTTCCTGCCTCCAGATCGATTTCTCCGGCGCGCAACAGCTGGTTGGGACCGATGAGCTGGGGATCAAAGGTCGATGGAGCAGGGCCGAAATAGGTCAACGGTACATCTGCTCCGATGGATGCAGGAGCAGGGGCCACACTGTCTGATTCCGTCGCATTCCCCGCTGGCTCCTGAGCCGACGCCGCAGCGCCGAAGAAAAGAATAACGACGGTAAGTAACACCAGACCATGATAGAATTTCATAGTCAATCCTCCCTGACAGCAGCCCATAATTTCCTGAAGGTGCCCCCATAATAGAATTTGTGAGCTGCTATCAGAACCTCCTACGTGCATTCATCATATGTATCCTTTTCGGCAATGCCTGATATGAAATGCACGCGTTTCCCCGGTGAGAACCGTTCACCCGTCCTTCCTGCATCGGTTTATATCATCGCATGATATGGGGGTGTCATGGAAGGGAGAGGAATGGTGCATCCGATGCCCACAATACGCGAACTGTATCCGGTTCCTGCAGAGATAGAAAAACCCCGTGTGTTTCTCGGCGACTGGCGTGGAGGGGATGCTCAACACCAGGGGAAGCACGATGAATGTTGCCGGAGCGTGGCATTTCAGCACGGCTGCGGGGGGATGGGGCCTGAGGGTATCAACACAGTCGGTCATCGAAGGAATGGGTGACTACGCCCTCGACAGCCTGTTCGGCTTCGATAGCGATACCGGCACGGCTTCGAGGCAGATATTCTGGTTTTTCTCTCCTGTATAGGTCGCCCAGCGCTCTCCATATATCGCAGGATGCCCTCCATAGTGAGGGATAATCGCATCTTCTGCAGTGGAACGCCGGATACCGGAAAAGTATACATTCAGGAAGACGAAACCCAGTGGTATGAAAAATGCCTTCCACGTGATGCTCATCCCGACACTGGGCTGTCCTTCAAATTGCGGTTATTGCTGGAGTTCGGAGGAAGGTTCTCCCATTATGCCCATTGAAACCATCAATGAGGTGGTGGAATGGCTCAAAGATTCCCGACATGAGCGGATCACCTTCACCTTCCACGGGGGGGAGCCGCTCCTTGCCGGTGCGGACTTTTACCGGCAGGCGCTGCCGTTGCTATCCGAGGGGCTGCGGCACATGAATCCGGAATTTGCCCTGCAGACCAACCTCTGGAGGATGACCCCCGAACTGGCCGAAATTTTGGCGGAGTACAATGTCCCCATCGGTTCCAGCATCGATGGCCCCAAGGAGCTCAACGACTTCCAGAGGGGAAACGGGTACTTCGATAAATGCATGCGGGGCTACGAAATTGCCCGTGCCCATGGCCTGAATGTGCGATTTATCTGTACCTTTACGTCCCATTCGGTGGAGTACAAGGAGGACATCTTCAATTTTTTCCTCCAGCACGGATTCGACCTCAAATTACATCCTGCACTGCCCTCTCTGCGTGACAGAAACCCGGAAAAATGGGCACTTGCCCCGGAGAAGTATGGAGAACTGCTGGTGTACCTCCTCGATCAGTCCCTGGAGCATCTGGGGGAGATCGAGGTCATGAATATCAACGACCTGTGCAGGGGCGTCTTCACCCGCAGGGGCAACGTCTGCACCTTCGTGGACTGCATGGGAAGTACCTTTGCGGTGGGCCCCGACGGGAGCATCTATCCCTGCTATCGGTTTGTGGGCATGCCGGAGTACGTGATGGGCAACGTCTATGACCGTCCCGATCTTGAGGATCTTGCCCGTTCCGATGCATGGAACCTCATGCACCGGTTCAAGGAGTACGTCGATCAGGCATGCAGCGGATGTGCTCATATCAATTACTGCCGGGGTGGATGCCCCTACAATGCCATCGCACCCACCGGAGGTGAAATACACGGCGTCGATCCCCATTGTGTTGCGTACAGGAGGATATTCGACGAGATCACGGAACGGCTCAACAAGGAGCTGTACGAATCCCCCGGTATGCGTCCGGGCGGGTCCCGTGCAAGGCGCAGAAGGGGTGCAAGGCCGGGCATCATGGAACTGATGCACCGGATCGTGTTGAGCTAGGGGTTCGATGGGGGTGATCCTTTCCGCCCTGTACGCAGGGAGAGAGGCGCAATACGGGCCTTTGGCCCTGTACCCTCCTGGAGGTTGATGCACGCCCCTCTTTTATCTGCCAACAACTATAAAAATCTTCAATGACATGCTATCCCTTCACAGCGAGTTGCGCCGATGCAAGGGGGGTTCATTCGGCAGCCGGCTGAACGTACATATCGCACCGATGTGGTCCTGGTTCTGTGGGTATATGGTGTGTCTCTTCAGCCATGATCCTGCAGGTACCGTGGCGTTACCGTATAGCTCTTGTGGCCTCTCCCTCATTGCGTGCAGGGCAGACCGAATTAGCGGATGTCCTCCGCCATCCGTCCTGGCACACCACACGACGCAGCGAGCTGGAACCAGGATGTGAAGCGAGATGAAACGAATGGTATATGTGCAGCTGTGCGTGATCGCCCTGGTATCGCTGGCAGTGCTGTCCGGCGCCGTCGCCGCCCAGGAACCTGAAGGAGCGACGGTTGCCGAATGCATTGCCGCCGAAGGGAATCTGACCACGCTGGTATCGCTTCTTGAACGCACCGGATTGAATGAGACGCTCTCCAACGAGACGCAAAATGTTACAGTGTTTGCACCCACCGACGATGCATTTGCGCAGTTGCCGCCTGATCTGACCGAGCTATTGGTAAACAGCACCGAATCCGAGATCCTTCTCCCCGAGGTGCTGCTCTATCATGTGATCGAGGGCTCCTACAACGCTTCTAATCTCGAAGAGATCGGGGTGATAGAATCGGTGCAGGGGGAAAATCTGGTATTTAACCGCACGGACAACCTGACGGTGAACGGAGTGAACGTTACCACCGCCGATATCCAGTGCAGCAACGGAGTGCTGCACGTGATCAGCGGGGTGCTGCTGCCGTCGTTTATCCCCCAGGCCCCCGGTGAGAATGTCACCATGACCGATGTTCAGATGACGAACGTGAGTTCCCTGTGATCGATCCCCTGCCGGGACTGCCGGAGTACCCCATTCTCCGGCATCCGTTCAACTTCCCGTTTTTCAAGGATACACCATGCCGCTCATGAGGCGACCGTTGTAGATCTTTCTGGGTTGCCTGAGGGGCATATTGTGTGCATGGGAACACTGCGTGAAGATACCCGGACAGCTGGTCAAATTTCGTGTTTGCCTGCGATGAGAGGTTTTTACTGGATTTCTGCACCAGAATGATGCACACTGCTTGAATTTTATTGTGCGATAATTATAAAAATCAGGCGCGATATGGAAGTACGTTGAAACGATTGCGCCCATTCCCAGCATGTAATCCATATGACTAATGATCACATCTCATGCCCCCACTGCCTGCAGCATCAGGAAACCGAGCGCCTCTACATAGTCCAGCAATCGCTTCACCGATGTGGGCAATCCGGCAGCCGTAACCGGCAGACGCCGTGTCGTTCCCGGCACCGGCTGCCTCACGCATGCAACATGCGAAACGGGATGCACCCCCGCATCCGAACGAAAGGAAGTGTTATATGATGAAAACCATGCAATCAAGACGTTATCTGGTGGTATTTTTCGTTGTTCTGGCAGTGATCATTACCGGTGCTGCTGCAACGGATGTCGACCAGAACGTCACGGATGATGCCGCTGTCAATGATTCCGCGGAAATCGGAACCATTGTGGAAACGGCGGAATCTGCCGGGCAGTTCACCACACTGCTGGCAGCGCTTGATGCCGCAGGACTGGCCGAGGAACTGGGAAGTGGCGGACCCTATACGGTCTTCGCACCGACAGATGGCGCATTTGCCGCCATTCCTGCAGAAACGCTCGACGCCCTTCTTGCCGATCCGGAAGGCGACCTGACCACGATCCTCAACTACCACATCGTGGAGGGTGAGTACCTTTCAGGCGACCTGGCGGGCCTCGAATCGATCGATACCCTTTCCGGCGTTCCGCTCACCATCACGGTCGAGGGCGATACGGTGATGGTGGACGGGGCACAGGTGATCGCGGCTGATACCATGGCGAGCAATGGCGTGATCCAGGTGATCGACGTGGTGATGATCCCGAAGGGCGTGGAACTGCCGGTCGCCGAAGAGGCCACCGAGGAACCTGCAGAGAACATGACCGAAGAGGCCACCGAGGAACCTGTTGAGAACGTGACCGAAGAGGCCACCGAGGAGCCTGTTGAGGAGATGACCGAAGAGCCGGTTGTCGTACCACCCTTAGAAGAGGAGGAGCCCAATGTGGTGGACTGTGCGGCAGCCGACGGGAACCTCACCACCCTGGTGACCCTGCTCGAACTGACCGGCCTGAACGAGACGCTCTCCGACCCCGCGCTCAATGTCACCGTGTTCGCGCCGACCGATGAGGCGTTTGCAATGCTTCCCGGGTCTGTGGTCGAGTTCCTCGTGAACAACACAGCGGCACAGGGCCTTCTTGAGGAGGTGCTCCTCTACCATGTGGTGAACGGCACCTATACGGCCGCAGACCTCGCAGAGGTCAGCAACCTGACTACCCTGGAGAACGAAACCCTGGCCATCAATGTCACCGACGGCAACGTGACCGTGAACCAGGCAAATGTCACCACTGCGGACATCCAGTGCAGCAACGGAATCATTCACGTCATTGATGGCGTGCTCACGCCCTCATTCGTCCCCAATATGACGATCACGGAGACCGCCGCTGCTGCGGGCAACCTTACCATGTTGTCCACCGCCCTGAACCTGACCGGGTTGAACGCCACGCTCAACGAGCCGGGCCCGTTCACCTTATTCGCGCCCACCGATGAGGCATTCGCAGCGCTCCCGGAGGGGGTGCTGGAGATCAACGACACTCCTGCGCTGGAAGACGTCCTGCGCTACCACGTGGTGCCGGGATGGTATCTTGCTGCCAATTTCGAGAACATCACCACCCTGCAGACGGTGCAGGGAGCGAACCTGACCTTCAATTACACCGCCGGCAATCTCACGGTAAATGGGGCAAATGTCACCATCGCTGATGTCCATGCCTTAAACGGCGAGATCCACGTCATTGATGCGGTGCTGCTTCCCCCTGAAAACGAGACGGTAGGAAATGCCTCGGAGATGGCCTCCTGATCTCCCCCTTTTTCAATGATTCGTGAATGCCCCTGCTGCAATGCATGGGGTACACTGCGGCGTCCGGTGCAGGAGGGGTGCCGAATTCTGGGGGCACGTCGGGGGGAGCGTCCGCCGAAAGGCACAGAAAAGTGGGGGCACCTCTGCGGAGTTTAAGGAGGATTTTTCAGAAGAATATACGTTCTGCTGATATCTCCCCCCACACGATCGAATTCGGCAGTAGCCTATGGGGTAAGAGGGATATTTATAGGTTTCTTTTAATATTCTTTTAAAAATATATTGCCCGGTGTGCATCCTTGCCGATGGAGGGCTGGATTCACCGCAACCTTTGCAGAATTTTTGTGGTGAGCGGCGCATTCGCTCTTTTTAGTCCCTCTTCGAGGTACTCGATCCACGCGCGCGTCTGTTCCATGCTGGCCTTTGCCGCCGTTTCGTACATATCGAGCCGCCGCTCATAGTAGGTCATCCACTGCTCGATGATCTCGACCTGCCGGGCATGGGCGGCCTGCACCTCATCCAGGTGTGTGCGGATGCCGGCAATCTCCTCGCCGAGACGTTCATCGGCGTGGTTCATTTCTTCGAGCCGCCTGTGGATGGCCTTGATTTGCTGTTCCTGAAGTGCGATCGTATCTCGCAGCGCACGGAGATGGTCACCCGGGAGAGGTGAGGGTGCCGGTGCGGGGGGCGGGGGGGGAGGCGTCTGTGCGGCTCCCTGTTGCAGGGAGGACGTTCTTCGCGTAACTGGGTGCGCACCGGCGCGGGACCGCTGCGAGCGTCCCCGTTGCAGTGTGCGGGCAATATCCTCCGGACTGCTCCCCTCCGAGGCGAGTGCGTCAATTTTCTGGATAAGGTGTACTGCAGGTTCCCCATACAGTTTCACTCTTCCCACCGCGTGTGAAGGGAGGAGATCGCCGAATTCCTGTACATATGTGCGGATGGTCTGCTCGGAGATCCCCGTCTCCTCAGCGATGTCCCTGATTCTCAGGCGCCTCTCTTTCATGCAGATATTCCTCCAGAATCCTGAAAGCAGTGCGTTTGGGCGGCCAAAGTCACAGCCCTCCGACGGCTCCCCTGCTCTGTGCAATGATCCAGATGTGTCAGAATGTAGTTAAATAGGCAGGTTTTTGGCCGCAGGTGACAGCCCGGGGCCCGGCCAACGGCCACCTGGCAGGGCTCCTGGCCCGTTACATGGTATAGCGCTGCGCCCTTCAAAAGCCCCTGATGCGGCCGTTTGGTTTGAGATAACCGTGCCTGGAGAGGTGTTCCGGAGAGAGTCGTTGGGAGGGCTTCGATATGCATTCCCTGATGCCGGAAGATACGTGCGTATTATTCCCTGCAGGGAAATGATTGGGTTTTTGACGTTTCCGCCCGATTGTTTTTTGCAGGGGGATGAATGGTGGAGAAGGTCAGGGTTCGACGGCGGCGGGTGAAGCGTGTCGCGCTGCGCGTGCTTGCCGACGGCACCGTGCTGGTCACCGCCCCGCCCGGAATGGACATCGGTCCTGTGCTCTCCCGGCATGGCGCATGGATCGCGCAGCAGCGGTCCCGCCTTGACGACCTCAATGCGGGGCACGAGGGGGAGGCGGATTGCATGCTCTTCGGGGGTCGCGCATGCCCTCTTGTGGCCGGGGATCGCTGCGCGTACCACGAAGTATCGCAGCAGATGGAGTATACCAACATCGCGGCCCTGAACCATGCCCTCAGGGACTGGCTGAGAACCGACCTCGCCGCACGCCTCGATCACCACGCCCCCCGTCTTGGCGTCGCGTACGGCCGCGTGAGCATCCGCATGCAGCGGACGAGGTGGGGGAGCTGCTCCGCGCGGGGAAACCTGAACTTCAACCTGCGCATGATGGCCCTTCCCGGCGACCTGAGGGATTACGTGGTTCTCCATGAGCTCGCACACCTGAAGATTCCAAACCATTCGGGTAATTTCTGGCAATTCCTCGAGACATTCGTTCCCGATGCACGCCGTGCCGAGGAAGAGCTGAAGCGCTACTGGGTGCGCATCGAGCGCAACGCCATATGGGCCGGATTACGCGATCTCTGATCGAGAGCGCGGGTCTGAGCACCCCTGATGGGTGACGGGTGGACTTAATAGCCGTTGCATGGTGAGGGTACTGGGAGGTCGAGGGTGAGAGGACTGCACTTTTTCCAGAGCGGACAAACCCGTGCCGCGCTCCCTGTCGCGATCCCCTTTCTCCTGGTGCTGTGCTACCTCGTCCTGCTCTTTCTCTCCCTCGCCCCGCAGGATTTTCTCGCCATAATCGCCCTGATCATCGCCTACCTGGTGCCTCCTGCCGGCAAGGAGACGGTCATACCCCTCGGTATTGCTGTGGGGCTGCCGTGGTGGCTGGTCGCGTTCACCATGGCCTTCTTCGATTTCGCTGGCGGACTCTTCATGGCGTGGAACTTCACGCTTGCCCTTCAAATTCCCGTGCTGGGTGGTTGGATCGAGCGGATGATGCGGGGAGGGCGGGAGTATTTCGATGCACGGCCCTGGCTCGAGCGCCTTTATTTCGTCGGCCTTTTACTCTTCGTGATGGTGCCGTTCGAGGGATCGGGCGGGATCAGCGCCTCCATCATCGGCCGGTTGATGGGGATGCGGAAATACGAGGTGCTGGCCTTCGTCACCACCGGCGCATTCGTCAGCTGCTTTGCCATCGCCCTCGGTGCCGATTACGCGCTCGGCCTGCTGATGCGTTCCCCTATCGGCGTCACGTCAATAGTCCTGCTGGTCTTCATCGCGGCAGGGATCGCGCTTGTAGCCCACTACGCCTTCAGGAGAGCCTCAAAAAAATAACAATCCGGGAATGTTCAGTCGTACTTTCCCTTGACGCTTTCCCATCCCGTATACCCGCAGTAAATGCAGCATTCGCCGCCGCAATGACGGCACTTTTTTGCCGGTTGCGCCACCAGCACCGTGCCCTTCCCGTCGCAGTACCTGCAGCCGAGCCCGCCGCAGTGGCAGCACACCTCTTCCCCGTAAACCGTTTCTTCCTCGGTCATGAATGAATCCTCACCTTTTCACGTTGTACTGTATTCTTCAAGTAACATTCTTTCCTGCAAGGCAAAAACAGAACGATGGTTCAAAGATGCATTCAGGGTTTATTCTTGCGGTTTACCCTCAATACAGCGTTTTTTGATGATGGTCTCCATGATGGCGCGGGAGCTGCAGTACCCGTCCCCCTGGTAGGCGCCGATCCTGGTGACTTCAGACCTGATTCCGCGTTCCCGAAGCATGGATTTGAGTTTCTCCAGATCGAAATGCTGGTTGAAGCCGATGGTGATCACGTCCGGCCTGATTGCTTCGATGGGAACGAACATGTCGTGCTCGTCGCCGAGGCGGGCGTGGTCGACCACTTTCAGCGCCTGCACCATCCTGAGCCGCTGTGATTCGGGGATGACCGGGGCCGGCTTGTGCTTCACGTTTGTGTCGCGAGCGACGATGACATGGAGTTCGTCACCGAGCGTCCGCGAGGCCTCCAGGTAGTAGACATGCCCGGGGTGAAGAATATCGAAGGTCCCCGTGGCAACCACCCGCCTCATGCGATCACCTCCATGGCCCAGGGTGTGCCGTCCGCAGTGAAACATTTCCATGAGCGCCGGTCGTAGGGGGAGCCGATGATCAGGTGGTACCGGCCGATAGAGGAGAAAAACCGCAGGTCGGCGGATGAGGGGGAGAGCACGCCGTTCGGGTGGCTGTGCGCACTTCCCGCCACGTGGGTGTCGAGGGGCAGCATGAACGGCGAGAAGCTGGCGCTCTCCAGGCGGCTGATCGTGCCCGGCACCAGCTCGAGATCGCTCACCACGCCCTCCTCCTCCTTGAGGATCGCCAGAAATTCGCAAGGGTGCTGGGATTTGCCCATTGCAAGAAGCATTTCCAGCAATTCCTCCCTGATGCCCCGTATTTGCATGGTCTGCCAAGATATGTTGCCTTTGAGACCTACATAACAGTTTCACCGGCACCAGAGATCCTGCGGTGCCTTCAGAATACCCCGTCCTGGTCGTAACTTCTGCCGAAGCGCAACGCCAGCTCGGCCTTGTAGAGCTCTTTTCCCAGGTATGCCGCGTGGTCGAGCAGCGAGAGGCGCCCCTGGCAACAAAGCGTGTAAAACACGTCTTCCCAGTGGGCGCCCCGTATAGCCAGACCATCGTGCACTGCCACGATCATGCCACCCTCGATCCCGATGCGTACATTGCCCTTCGGATCGTAGTCGATCTCGCCGGGCATGGGCTCTGCGTCGATGATTGCGTCGTAATCGAGGGGAGGGACTCTTCGCCTGCGTTTCTCCTTGATGACCAGCAGGTCCAGCCCCAGGTCCTTCGGGTAGGGGCGGTCCCCCATCAGGGCCATCATCTCCACCGCACGCCGCATCTCTCCGACAGACCCGTGCGTCTTGTCGCTGTGTTCGCTGGTAAAGATCACTGCCGCACCGCACTCGTGGGCCATGCCTGCGAGCAGGGCATTCACGCCGGGTGAGTCGGCATCGATGAGTTCGGTCACGTTGCCGGCGCCAAAGAAGATTGGACCTTCGATCCCGGAAAACCCGCTCAGTGATGTTACCAGCCCCGATCCCACCGGCTGGAGAAGCGGGTCGGCAAGGATGTGCCGGATACCGACCGCCCGTGCAGCTGCGATGTTCTGTCCGAGCGACCTCTCACGGGGGACGATCACCGCTGCCGCCTCCGCTGCGGCCACCGCAACGCCTACGAACGGGATGTTGCCTTCATGGAGGGAGAGCACAACATCCGCCCTCTCCAGCCCCGCGAGGATGAGTTCGGGGTCCTGCGTATCGAGGGCCAGAGGCCCCTCCACTGTTGAGAGCACGCGCATGCAGCGTTGCACGTCCTGCACCGTGGCGTCGAACCCGAACCCCAGATCGACAATGTCCGCGCCCAGCGCAAAATACCGCTCCACCTCGTCCCGGAGGTTTTCCTGCCGGTGCGCGTCCATGATCTCGGCCAGCACCTTGATCCTTGACGAGCCTCCGATCTTCACTCCCCGGATCCGGTAGGCGAACGTTGCCCCGTCTTCCTGCCGCCGCAACCGTTCGGCCGCCTCCCGCCTGCGCTGGAGGGCGAGAAATTCGTCAGCGGGTACGGTGCGGGAGAACTCCACGGTCGAAAGGAGGCGCAGCATCTGGGGGAGATCGGCTGCGTGCCGGGGCCCCCGGTACACGGGCACACCGGTCTCCTGTTCCACCTCTCCGAAGTCGGCGGTGCACATCCCGGAGGTGATGGCGAGGTCGTAGTGCCCGACCCTGATCAGGGATGTAAGGTGTACGGGAGAGAGAAACGAGGCGATCTCCCCCGTGACCACCACGTCCGCGTCGTACCCCCCGGCGGCCCGCTGCACGATCGCAACCGTCTTTTCCCCCGTGGGAAGGAGAATCCGCATACGCTCCCATTAATATCGGAGAGGTGAAAAATGCTTATGATTGAATGCTGAGGTGTGATCTGCACGTCCATACCCGGTTCTCCCGCGATGGAGAGAGCAGTGTGGAAGACGTGCTCCTGATGGCCAAAAAAGCGGGGCTCGATGCCATCGCCATCACCGATCATGATACCGTGGACGGGGTGCGGTATGCGCGGGACCTCGAGACCGATATCATCGTCCTGCCCGGCATCGAAATCTCCACCCGGGAGGGCCACCTCATCGCCCTCGGGGTGAGCGAGGTGATCCCGGCGGATCTTGATTTTTCCGAGACGGTGGCGCTGGCGCGTGAGCGCGGGGCGGTGCTGGTCCTCCCCCACCCCTACCACAAGTGGCGCCACGGCGCGGGATTGCGGGTGCCGTCCGCTATCGATGAGGTGGATGCCGTCGAGACCTTCAACAGCCGGTACATCACCGGATCGGCGAACCGGAAGGCTGCCCGTGAAGCGTTAAAACAAGGCAAACCGAGCGTGGGAGGGAGCGATGCCCATCATGCCCGCTATGTGGGGTTTGGTCTCACCTTCGTCGATGCGGACCGCGACCCCGCCTCCATCCTGCAGGCGATCAGGGAGGGGAAAACCAAGGCGGGCGGACGGATGACACCGCTGCGCACCTATACCACGCAGAGCCTGAAGGGAACGGTGCGCAAGATCAGGAAACGAGTGAAAGAATGAGGCTCGCATTCCGGGTGGCGTATGTCGGGGACCATTTTTTCGGATCGCAGATGCAGCCCGGCGTCCGGACGGTGGAAGGTGAATTCATCGCTGCGTGCAGGCGATTGGGCCTGTTCGAGGACTGGCGATCCGCCGGGTTTTCGTGTTCGGGACGGACCGACCGGGGAGTATCTGCACGCGGGCAGGTATGTGCGTTTTGCACCGATCATCCGGAGCGGGCCGTCGACGTGATCAACCTGCAGCTGCCGCCCGACTGCTGGTGTTCAGGATGGGCCGAAGTCCCCGATACTTTCCACCCCCGCTACAATGCCCGCAGGCGCACCTACCGCTACTATATGCGGGACGGATCCCTCGACACCCGCGCGCGTGATGAGGCTGCAGCCGCGTTTGTCGGCGCCCACGACTTCTCCCGTTTTGCCCGTGTAAAGGACAAAAATCCCATCCGCACGATCCTCTCCGCACGGTGTTTTCGTGAAGGGGCGTTTTTCGTCTTCGAGGTGACGGGTGAGAGTTTTCTCTGGAACATGGTGCGGTGCATGGCATGGGCGCTTATGGCGGTCGGGAGAGGGGAGATGACGGCAACCGATATCGCCTCCATGCTCGATCACCCGCGGGGCGACCGCATGCCTGCCGCACCCCCCGAAGGCCTGGTACTCTGGGACGTCGACTGCGGCATCACCTTCAAAGATATCGCCCTCGACGAAATAATAAAAGCGTACTGGGAGGACCGGTTACGCGGGTGGATGGTCCGGGAAAAAATTGTGGGTGAACTATGCGGGCTGGGCCTCGATCTCTGAGGGCAGCAGCCGGTTGATGAGGAACTGGGGAACATCGTTCGATCGTTTGACGGTGAGATAGAATTGTGCCTTGTTCCCATTCATTCCCAAGTATTTCATGAAGATCTGGAAGTTGGTGGCGAGAACGGGCCGGCCGAACACGTTGATGATCGCCCGGCGTTCGGAGATCAGTTTCTCCTCTCCCACCACGATTTTGTTGCGCTGGCCATTCACATCGATGATCATCTCGTTTTCGTAGGTGAGCGCCATCATCGGAGTGTTGGCCACCGTCACCCGCTCCCCATCGGGGAAGAGGACCACATAGGTGGTGGTGTAGGGATATGCAACGCCTTCCCGCGGATCGGTTACCGTGACACTCAGAGTGATCAATCCCGCCGCAAGGATGGCGACGAGGATGAGCACGACTGCGAGGATGACTTTGCCCTTTCCTCCTTTTTTGGGCTTGGGAGTGTCCTCTTTGCCCACGATCTTGTCCATGGTGATGGCGTGGCGGACCCACTCGAAATCGGGCTCCTCTTCTGCGGCAGGGGCGCTCCGGGCAGGCTTGGGATCGACTTTTTGTTCGGTCCAGGACGCTGCGACCGCCTCCTGGAGCAGCTTTTCATCCGGCTCGATGATCGCTTCCGGTTCTTCGAGTATTTCTGTCTGTTGCTCCGGTTCCTGTGCGGGTGCGGCGGGAGATTCGGTCTCTTCCTTTTTCTCTTTTTCCGGAACGCTCTGTTTTTCCGGGTCATTGCCGTCACTGGTCATATCTGTTCCTCATACAGAAAACAACGATATATTCATATTTAATCATATTGCAGTGATAATCACTGCCGATAATCTTTAAACATTCCTCGTTGATAGCAGATTCCCAAACTCTCATTATCATTGATTGACAAATATTGTGTACGAGGTTTCCAATGGCCGATATCCCAAAAGAGGAGTTTATTTTCAAAACAACATCAGCATGTGCGGGATGCAGTTCCTCCCTGTGTCTGCGGCATATCCTGAAGGCCGCAGGTCCTGACAGCGTCCTGGTGGTTCCTGCATGCTGTACGAGTGTCATTCAGGGGATCTATCCGAATACGGCCTTCAACATCCCTGTGTACAATGTTGCCTTTGCTGCGGCTGCCGCTGTGGCCTCGGGGATGAGCACGGCATTTCGCGCAACTGGCAGGAAGACGAATGTCATCTGCTACGCGGGAGACGGCGGGACGGTCGATATCGGTATCCAGGCGCTTTCCGGGGCACTCGAGCGTGGCACCGATTTTCTCTACATCTGCTACGACAACGAGGCATACAGCAATACCGGCATGCAGCGTTCGGGCGGAACGCCGCTCGGTGCGGCGACCACCACCACCCCCGGGGGGAAATCTGAGGGCAAAAAGGATCTCGACCTGATCGTCGAGGCGCACAACCCTCCCTATATGGCGACGGCGTGCAGCGCGTACCCGCTCGACCTTTACAAAAAAGTGAAGAAAGCCCTCTCCATCGAAGGGCCGAAATTCATCCATATCCTTGCCCCCTGTCCCCCCGGATGGAGATTCCCCGCCGGTAAGACCGTGGAGATGGGCAAACTCGCGGTCAGGACAGGAATGTGGATCCTATACGAGCGGGAGCACGGGGAACTTACCATCAGCGGCGCTTCGAAGAACGCGATGAGAAAGCCGCTCCCAATCGAGGAATATATCGGAAAACAGGGGCGCTTCAAAAACATTGATCAGCGCTCGATCGCCATTCTGGAGCAGCAGGTGGCGCACAACATTGCACGGATAACACGGGAGGCAGAGGGTATATGCTGACCATTGCAACAGGAAACAAGGCGGTTGCCGACGCGGTGAAAGATGCACGGCCGGCGGTCGTTGCCGCCTACCCCATCACACCCCAGACCGAGATCGTGGAACAGATTGCAAATTACGTGGCGAGCGGTGAGCTCGGTTCGCGGTACATCCCGGTGGAGAGCGAGCACTCTGCCATGGCGGCCTGTATCGGCGCGAGCGCCACCGGGGTTCGGGCGTTCACGGCTACGAGTTCGCACGGGCTGGTGTACATGTGCGAGATGCTCCACTGGGCGGTCGGTGCGAGGCTTCCCATTGTCATGGCCAACGCCAACCGTGCCCTCGGCCCCGGCTGGAACATCTGGGCGGAGCACACCGATTCGCTCTCCATGCGGGATACGGGATGGCTCCAGGTGTACGTCGGATCGGTCCAGGAAGCGTATGACGCAACCCTGATGGCATTTCGCATCGCCGAGCACACAAACGTGCTCCTGCCGGTCATGGTGAACCTCGACGGGTTCGCCCTCACTCACATCACCCAGCCGCTGGAGACGGTCGACCCCGGAGATTTCATCCCGCCGATGGAACTCCCGCATGCCATCGATATAACGAACCCCGTTGGTTACGGCACGCTCACCCCGCCGGGCGAGTACTACAAGTTCAGGTGGGACATCGAGCGCTCGATGCGGAGCGCGGCGGAAGTCATCGAGGAGACCCAGGCCGAGTTCGGCAAGCGCTTCGGGCGCCGGTACGGCGCAACAGAGGAGTACCGCTGCGAGGATGCCGAGGTGATCGTGGTGGCCATGGGAACGCTCGGCAAAGAGATGGAGATCGCCGTGGACACCTTGCGCAGCGAGGGAGTGAAGGTCGGCTCCATGCGCATACGCTGGTTCAGGCCCTTCCCTGACCTCGACCTCGAGGGACGGGAGGTCGTGGTCATCGATCGCGATTACTCATTCGGGTTCGGCGGCATCGTGGCCCATGCCATCTCCTCGAAGTACGATGTGTCGATCTACAGCGTGATCGCTGGCCTTGGCGGCCAGGAAGTGACCTATGACGATATTGCCGGGTTCGTACGGGATCGCAGACCCGGGGAAGAATTCTGGTTCGGGGTGGATGCCTGATGTACGAAATACGTCTCCATTCGAGGGGAGGACAGGGCGGGGTGACCGCCGCAAAAATGCTCGCCCTGGCAGCGATCCGGGAGGGCAAGTTCGCCACGGCGTGCCCGTTCTACGGGGCGGAACGCCGGGGCGCCCCGGTGGTCTCCTACATCCGGATCGACGACGCCCCCATCAAGGTGTACAGCCAGATACGGAAGCCCGACCTCGTGATCGTGCTTGACATGTCGGTCATGGAGACCGTGGACGTCCTGCAGGGGATCAGGGAGGACGGCAGGGTGCTCATCAACAGCCCGCACCAGGTGGACATGCAGGGCCATCCGACCTATCATGTGGACCTTACCGGCATCGCCCTCTCCCTGAACCTGGTGATCGCGGGGAGCCCCATCCTGAACACCCCCCTCATGGGTGCGCTCGCAAAGATGGGGTTCGTCTCCTTCGATTCGGTGAAAGATGCCATTGAAGAGACATTCTCTGACAAGCGCAATGTGGCGGCTGCAAAATTAGCATACGAGGGGCTGGGACAATGAGTGAGCGACTGGCAATCAGCAAACCGGGAAAGGCGGCATGCGGCAAGACCGGAACATGGCGCACGTTCCGTCCCGTGGTCGATACGGAGCAGTGCAATGCGTGCGGTCTGTGTGCCATGTACTGCCCGGACGGCTGCATCGACGAAGACCTGAATATCGATCTCGAGTTCTGCAAGGGCTGCGGCATCTGCGCCAACGAATGCCCCAAAAAAGCGATCGAGATGGTCAGGGAAGAGGACTGATCCTCTTCCCCGTACCGGAACACACGATCAACCGGTTTCTTCTTCCCCTTCTATCGGGCACTGGCCGATATACTCGAGGTCGAATTTGTAGAAATGGGTATACCCGCAGTTGCGGCAGCGGGTGGTGAAATGGTTGCAGCCGACGATAAGGTCATGCGGTCCTTCCACACCGCAGTTTTTGCACGGCGCGACTGGCTCCAGTTCCCAGACATCGTAACAGCCGATGGGGGTGGAAACCCCCTTATCAGTCTGTTCCTCAATTCTCGGCACGAAGATGCGGGTTGCGCCGCAGTTTGAACAGACCACCTGAGCCTGCGAGGAGACCGCCTTGATCACCTGATCTGCCTCGATGCCGCAATGGTAGCATTTCACGCGGTGTTTGGTGAAAATAAACCGCTCTCCCATACTGGTCTTTTCGTTGCTCTCCCCATAAAGGATGTGGTAGTTCCGCTGCCCGGACCCCTCAGAGGTCCGGCGCCTTCTTCAACAGCACGCGGAAGGCCGCCCCTTCCTCCTGCCTGCCGGGCACGCGGTCGTCCGCCCAGATCACCCCGCCGTAGCGATCGGCCAGCATCCTGACGATGTACAGCCCGAGGCCCTGGCCGCGACGGCTCTCATCCTGCACATAACGATCGAATATGCGCGTTTTCATGGCGGGTGCGATGCCGGGCCCATGATCTTCCACCGAGACCCGCACATGATCCGGCCCCTCCTCCTCGACACGGATGGCGATGCGGGGCTGTTCCCCGGCATATTTCCTGCCGTTGTCGATGAGGTTGAAGAAGATGCGGGAGAGGAGTTCGTCGGCGCAGACACGGGCGTCGGTGCCTTCGTAGTCGATATGCAGGTCGGGGAAGCTGCGGATCTGGCGCCTGATCACCTGATCGAGGTCGACCGGCACAAGAACAGGCTCGTGCTCCTGGATAGCCCGCATGGTGGCCACGTTGTCGAGGATGGTGCTGCCGGTGCGCACCGCCGCCATCAATTTGTTCGCATATTCTGCGGTGGTGCCTTCTGCCTCCTCACCCAGCAGCTGCGAATAGCCGAGAGCGATGGTGTTGGCGTTCTTGATGTCGTGGGTCATGATGTCAAGGTAGAGGTTGGCCTGCCTGTTCGAGGCATCGAGTTCCGCGGTGCGCGCCGCCACCTCATCCTCGAGGTTTTCATTGTACTGCCTGACCTTCTCCTCCGAGCACCGCAGCTTCTCTATGGTGGCATGCAGGGATCCAACCATGGTATTGATGGCATTTTCGAGCCGCACCAGCTCCCGCACCCCGGTGATGCGGATGGCATGGTCCAGGTTGCCCGACGCGATCTGATCGACATCATTCACGATCCCGGCGATAGGCCGGGTCATATAGCGGGCGATGCCGTACGCCATCCCGCAGCAGAGGAGGATGGCGAGGAGGGCGACCAGGATGTGGTTGTACATCACTGCAGCGATTTTCTCGTCGATGGCCGCCGTATTGTAGGTCAGTTCCACCACTAGGCTCATATCCGAGGGATAGTCGGGATCCCTGAGATCGACGAAGAGGTAGCGGGTGACGGTTTTGTTGGCCGCATCCACGACCTCGTAGTCGTCGCGGGACGGAAAGATGGTGCCGGTGATAAGGTCCCGCGTCGCACCGTCGGTCTGTTCGCGGTGCTCGATTTTGTCTCCCAGCAGGTCATATATCTCGATGGCCTCAAGGTACGGGTTGATTGACTTGAGATCCTCGTACTCCTCCGTGTACTTCAGCACCATGCGTTCATCCATGAACTCGTCTGAGATGATGCCCAGTTCGAGTATATAGCGATGGTCGGGGGTGGGCATATACGCATATTTGCGCAGTTCTCCTGTGCGCACGTCCTTGACCACGCGGTCCGCGCAAAACTCGTCCCCCTCCCGGATCATATTGAGGTTCTCGTAGAATTCAGGCCACTGTGCAAAATCCAGTCCCAGGTCAGGCTCAAAGGTGGTGTACTCGATGACCCCCGCCTCATTAATGATGTAGAGGTCCATGCCTCCCCCAAACTCCTCTTTGAGAGCTGCAAGGTCGATTTTTTCAGGATCGCCTCCCGATTCTGCATACGACTCCAAAAAGCGTTCAAATGCCGTTTTCATTCGTGCATTAAGCGTGGTATCGTAGAGTTTGAGGCCGGAATCGACGGTGGCGATCTCTTCGGTGATGGAGAGCTCGGTAATGTGCTGGAGCTGCTCTACCTCCTCGGTCAATTCCTGGTTGATGGCCACATAATCAATGTACGAAATAAACCCGATCACGGGAACGATGATCAGAATGATGGCGATCATCAGGTAATGGGCAAACGAGAGATACTGCTGGGGCGCTCGTGTGGGTTTCATGTGGCTATCACTGGAAGGTGGTGGTCAATGGCCGCGCTAATAATTAGAGATAATTAAATATTCACAATAGTTATTAAAATGCCTTCGATTTTGTCGAAGGGCTCGAACACCCTGAGTGAGATGATATTTTCGATTATTTTGAAATTCAGCAAAAAAGAGTGGTTATGTGATGTTGGTGGCTTACATCATGCCGGGCATGCCGCCCATGCCACCCATGCCGCCCATGGCAGCCATCTCTTCGGGTGAAGGGCCTTCGCCGCCGCCCATCTTGGATGCGGCGATGACGTCGTCGATGCGGAGGATCATCACGGCTGCTTCTGCCGCACTTGCCACTGCCTGGGTCTTCACGCGCAGGGGCTCGATGATGCCCTCGTCGAGCATGTTCTCGGTCTTGCCGTCGAAGACGTTGAGGCCTGCCATCTTGTCGCCTTTCTCGTGTGCAGCGCGGAGCTCGACGAGCATATCGATGGGGTCGAGTCCTGCGTTCTCGGCGAGTGTTCTCGGGATGATCTCCATGGCCTGTGCGAAGGCTTCGATGGCGAGCTGTGCACGGCCGCCGACGCTTGAGGCATAGTCGCTGAGCCGCAGGGAAACCTCGATTTCGGGTGCGCCGCCGCCGACCACGAACTTGTGGTCCTCGACCGCAACGGAGACCACGCGGAGCGCATCCTCAAGCGCACGGTCGAGCTCGTCGACCACGTGCTCGGTGCCGCCGCGGATCATGAGGGTGACCGCCTTCGGGTTCATGCACTCGGTCACGAAGATCATCTCTTCGCCGGAGACTTTCTTCTCCTCCACACGGCCTGCAAAGCCGAGTTCGCTGACATCGATGGCGTCGATGCTGCTCACCACGGTTGCACCGGTGGCGCGGGAGAGTTTCTCCATGTCGGACTTCTTGATGCGGCGGACGGCGATGATCCCCGCCTTTGCGAGGTAGTGCTGGGCGATGTCGTCGATTCCCTTCTGGCAGAAGAGGACGTTTGCGTCGCTTGCGACGATCTTGTTCACGATGGCCCGGATCATGCGCTCTTCTTCGTCAAGGAACATCTGGAGCTGTTCTGGGCTGGTGATGCTGATCTCCGCGTCGACTTCAGTCTTCTTGAACTCAACCGGGGCGTTGAGCAGCAGGATCTTTGCATCTTTCACCACTTTGGGCATGCCCGGGTGGACGCGCTCCTTGTCGATCACCACGCCTTCGATGATCTCGGAGTCCTCGATGGAACCGCCGACCTTCTTCTCGACCTTGACGAAGTCGGTGTTGACCGTGCCGTCCTCGTCGGCGATCATGGTCACCGCTCTGACGACGAGATCGCAGAGCTTATCCTTTGCCGCCTCGGCGCCCTTGCCGGTCATGGCGGTGTCGGCGATCTTCCTGAGCATGGCGATGTCGTCGGCTTTGACGTCGATGGCGATATCTTTCAGGATCTCCTGTGCCTTGTCCGCGGCCATGCGGTAACCGTGTGCGATGACGGTGGGGTGCACGTCCTGCTCGAGCAGGTTCTCCGCTTTCTTGAGAAGTTCGCCGGCGATCACGACTGCGGTGGTGGTGCCGTCGCCGACCTCGTCGTCCTGGGTCTTGGCGACCTCGACCATCATCTTTGCGGCGGGGTGCTCGATGTCCATCTCTTTTAAGATGGTGACGCCGTCGTTGGTGATGACCACATCACCGATGGTGTCGACGAGCATCTTGTCCATGCCCTTGGGGCCGAGGGTTGTCCGAACAGCGCTTGCAACCGCCTTTGCGGCGGCAATATTGGCACCCTGCGCATCGCGGCCGCGCGTGCGCTGGCTGCCTTCCTTAAGAATAAAAATTGGTTGTCCTCCAAGATTTGCTGCCATAGTATATCACCAATGTTGCGAGGAAAATGTAGGATTGTGGTTCTATATAAAGATTATTACTCATCAATCAGCTGAATGAGTTCGGATCCGTCTTCGAGAGAGTGTAAGGTATCCTCTCCAATAACCAGTGTTTTTCCCACTCTCTTTCGCTTGTGGTAGTTTTTAATGACGCACATTGCGCGCGTGCTGGTGATCTCCGAAATATTGCCGATGAGAGCGGCGCGCCTGACGATCTTCTGCGCCGGGCCGTACCCCGTAAGAATGGTCTCCTCCCGGTACATGGCGAGTGCCTGGAAGGGGGCCCGCTGCATGGTGTGGAGTTCGATGCCCATGCGTGCGAGATCGCTGAGGCACTGCTCGGGCTCCAGGGGTACCCGTTCAGAAGGCGGTTTTTCATACCGGAAGGGATCGAGTGCCTCCACGACGGCGGTATCGAAGATTTCCTCCAGTTTAATGGCGATATCAAGCGTGGTGCCCATCCCGCTCTCGTACTTTGAGATGGTCCGTCTGGACACGCCGAGCAGGTGCGCGAGATCGCCGAGCGACATCTGGTGGCGTTCCCGCAGCCGCCTGACCAGTTCGCCGTCGATGTTGACGTAGAGCCCGCCTGGCGATGCATAGACCAGCGGGGGAACCTTCTCCACAAGGCAGTCATAGAGCGTCGCGACGTTCATCGCATTGATGCCGTTTCGCAGGTACACCGCGCCCCGCTCAATTTCCGCATCTCTGGTCCTCTCGCCGATGATCAGGGGGGTGCCCCTGAGATGCCAGGTGATCAGGGAGAGATCCGAGGCGACGTCCTCGCTGACGCTGTCGATGTGGGATACGACCTTGATGATCAGGATGAGATCGCCGCGTTTTGAGACCAGGTCAAAACTGCGCGGCCGTATGTCGCATCGGTCCGAAACCTCGAATTCGGCCATGATCAGGATGCTGATCACCATCTGGAGCAGTCGTTCCTGCGACATTTCCTTAAGAATCGATATAGAATGAGGACCTAATAATGGTTGGGATAATGCGCATCGGCATTGATGACACTGATTCGCCGGAGGGCATGTGCACCACCTATCTCGGTGCGGTGCTGGCTCGAAGGCTCCGGCAGGAAGGGTACAGCGTGAGCGAAGCCCTCCTCGTGCGCCTGAACCCCAACGTGCCCTATAAAACGCGGGGGAATGCTGCCATCTGTCTCGAGGTGAAGGGCGATGCGGGCCAGGCGTTTGCGCTGGCCTGTGCTTGCGTGGAGGAGCTTGCGGATTTTTCCGCCGCACAGACGAATCCCGGGGTGGTGGTGGCCGAACGTCCCCTCCCCCGGGGATTCTACCACCGGGCGGTCACCGGGTTCTGCACTACCGGTGAGGCGATCGCGTTTCTCGACGCCCACGGTGCGTGCTACCGCGGCTACAAGAACGGCCGCGGGCTCATCGGGGCGGCGGCCGCGGTTGGTGCGGTGTTCTCCGATGCAACCTATGAACTGCTCGCCTACCGTCGGCATGAGGAGCAGGGCGGGCGGATCGTGGGCCGGGAGAGTGTGTTTTCGGCCGAGGACGCGACCTATCCCCATACCTGGGATTCCGTGGACCGCGAGAATGATATGGTCGTCTGCGTCCCCCACACTCCGGACCCGGTGCTGTTCGGGATCCGGGGTGAGAGCCCGGCGTGGGTACGCACCGCCCGCACCCACATTCAATCCCAGGAACCGGTGATCGAACAGGTGTACCGGACCAACCAGGGAACCGATGCGCACCTCGTGGCAGGGAAGATCGGGGCGATGGACGAGGGGCGGTCCTACCTCGCATCAGGGACGGTTGCCTCCCTCCCCCGGACCGGCCGGGGAGGCCACGTGGCATTCGATCTCGCCGACGGAGAGCACACAGTCCGCTGCATGGCATACGAGCCCACCAAGGGGTTCCGCGACGTGGTCCGGCAGCTGGTGCCCGGGGACGTGCTTTTAGTTGCGGGAAGCTACCGGAAGGGTAGCGTGAACCTCGAAAAGATGCGGGTGTGTGAGGTGCATCCCATAAGTACCCGCCGTCCGCCGGTATGCGGGGCATGCGGAAGAAGGATGACCAGTGCAGGGGCAGGAAAAGGCTACAAATGCAGGGAATGCGGGGCCAGGTCGTTTCAGCCCGAGGTCTCCCGCGCACCCCGCACCCTTTCTCCCGGCTGGTATGAAGTTCCCCCGTCCGCCCGCCGGCACCTGGCAAAGCCCCTCGTCAGGTTTACCTCCGCCGAGCTGGCCGGTCTGCAGGGCCGATACCTTATCGCTGATTGCGGCGAAACGGGTAGAGAGGATACGGGGTACTATACATCATGAGTGTCGAATTCGGGAACCCGGTGGAGCAGGTTTGTATCCGCCCCCGCATGACGGTGGGCGAGCTGGTGGAGGAGTTTGGAAAATCGGGCGCATATAATGCGGGTTCACTGTGGAATGCCGCCGGATGCTACGAGGCGATGCTCAGGGATACGGAAGCGACCAGATTTTTCGGGCTCGCAGGTGCGATGGTCCCCGGGGGCATGGGGGGCATCGTGGTCGACCTGATCGAGCGGGGGCATATCGATGTCCTCGTCTCCACGGGAGCAAACCTCACCCACGACATCATCGAGGCCATCGGGTGCCGCCACTACCACGGCAGCGCGGAGTGTGATGACGTGGAACTGCGCCACGACGAGATCAACCGCATCTACGACGTATTTCTCCCCAATGAGGCTTTTGTGGATTTCGAGGAGTTCATGCAGGATGCGCTGGGGGCGCTCCTCCCGGGGAGCGTCGTCTCGATCGCCGACCTCCTCGCCCATCTCGGCGGACGGCTCGATCGGGGCATCCTCGCTGCGGCGGTGCGACACGGAGTGCCCGTCTACTGCCCGGCAATCCAGGACTCCATGATCGGGCTGCAGTACTGGCTCTTTGACCAGTCGGGCGATGTGTGCGTGAACGCCTTTGCGGATATGCACGATCTCATGGACCAGTGCTTTTCTGCGTCACGTGCGGGCGCCCTGTTCGTGGGCGGCGGCGTGCCCAAAAATTACATCTTCCAGAGCATGCTCATGACCCCGAAAGGATTTGATTACGCGGTCCAGCTCACCGGGGACCGCCCCGACCTCGGCGGCCTTTCCGGAGCGACGCTCGACGAGGCAAAGTCCTGGGGCAAAGTGGATGAAGAGGGACAGGCGGTCACCGTGTACGGCGATGCGTCCATCACCCTGCCCCTGCTCGTTGCCGCCGTACTGGAGAGGCTGGAATCATGACCGAACTGATCCTTGCACTGGATGTGACGGAGCGCCGGCGGGCGATTGATATTGCCCGCGCCGTTGCGCCCCATATCGACCGCATCAAAATAGGCTACCCCCTTGTGCTCGCCGCCGGGTTGTCTGTCGCCGCAGACCTGCACAGTCTCGATCTTCCCCTCATCGCCGACTTCAAGGTGGCCGATATACCCAACACCAACCGCCTTATCGCCGAAGAGGTCTTTTCCGCCGGGTTCTCCGCGCTGATCGCGCACGGGTTCGTCGGCACCGATTCGCTTGCGGCCTGCGTTGACGTCGCCCATGCGAACGGCGGGGAGTGCTACGTGGTGGCCGAGATGAGCCACCCGGGTGCGACGGAATTCTTCCACGGAGGGGTTGCCGAGCGGATCGCCGCCCTCGCCACAGCATGCGGTGCGGATGGGATCATCGCCCCCGCAACCCGTCCCGAGCGGATCTCCGCCCTGCGCACCCTCATCGGCGAGAAAAAGATCTACTCCCCGGGCGTGGGCACGCAGGGAGGGGATGCCGCCGTGGTGGCCGAGCTTGTGGATGGAATGATCGTGGGCCGCTCCATCTACCAGGCCGCCGATCCGGCCGCAGCAGCTGCCGGCTATGCCGGACTCCGCCGATGATGAGTGTACCGTTTCCGAGCGCCTTTGTGTGCGATGACGAACCCTATGAGTCGACTGAGGCGGATCCCGCATGCCGGGATGTAAAACCTTAAATAACTCCATCTTGAGGTAATAGCATGAACTGGACTCCTGAACAACTTGCGATTGCCGGGAAGTATAAAAAGCTCGAGGATATTCCGGTCGAGGAGCGGCGGTACAAGTGCCACACCTGCCACCATATCGTCGATGAAGGTCCCTGTCCCTGCTGCGGCGAGACCCATCTCGAGATCATGTGCCCCCTCGATCACTGCCATTGTGCGCACCACATCGTCGAGCGTATCGAGTACTGCCCCCTCTGCGGCCAGGCGGTCTGCCCCGAGTGCGGGACGCACGACGTGAGCCAGGTGTCTCGCGTCACCGGGTATCTTGCGGACGTTGCCGGCTGGAACTCCGGAAAACAACAGGAATTAAAAGACAGAGTGCGATATTCTGTTGCATGAGATATTTCATCCGTGAGTCCACCCTTTTTATCCGCGGACACATGAAGGCCGCAAGCACCGGAATTCACGGCGGTATTCGTCCTGTTTCGACCATTTTCAATCAAACCGTCCCCAAGCATTTTGATCACCGGGATCCCATCCGGCATCTTACTGAGGTAGCCGACCGCTATGGGTTTTCCCATGAGTTTTTCGGCCTGCTCACGGCGGTGAACATGGCGTCCCTGTGCATCTTCCACTACGACTACCTCACCACTTTTGTCACGGCGGGGGTGAGCAACCCGAACCCCGAGGGGCCCAATACCATCAATGTCATCGTCCACTCCCGGCAGGGGCTCAGCGAAGGGGCAATGCTCGAGACGATCATCACCGCCACCGAGGCGAAGGCGAAGGCCCTTCACGAGATGGGCTATGAGTTCACCGGCACCACTACCGATGCCGTGGTGGTAGCCCATGAGGGTGAGGAAGAGACGCACGAGTATGCGGGCACGCTCACCGAGGTGGGCAGGAGAGTCTACGAGAGCGTCAGGGTCGGGGTGCAGGAGGCGCTCAGGCGGCACCTCGGTGAGATTCCCCGTTCTGCGCCCTCGCTGTTCATCTATAGCCGCTACGGCGGCGAGCGCTGGGTGGAGTGGAGCCCGCACAACTGCCCGTACTACCCCTGCCATTTTGAAGGGCAGCGGTGCGATTTCTGTTACTGCCCGTTTTATCCCTGCGAAGATGAGGAGCTGGGTGCATGGGTGGAGAGTTCATCGGGGGGGATGGTGTGGAGCTGCCAGCACTGCGAGCTCATCCACCTGCCGCGCATCGCGGAGTACCTGAAGACGTATCCTGAAGCAAGTCTGAAAGAGCTGAAAACGCTTCAAAAAAAGACCGGGTGATTTATTTTTCAATACCCAGCGCATCGACGAGTTCATCAAGCGGGATGCCGTGTGCCTGGGCGGCCTCTCTCAGCGTTTCCCCCCTCGCCAGCGCGCATCCCAGGCATCCCATGCCGAACCGGAACAGGATATCCGCTGCTTCGGGTTTCTCCCTGAGGATCTGATGAATCGTACTGTCTGCCGTAAGGGTCATGGTATCATACTATGCGCAATCTCTCCTTAAAAATATAAGCCAATCTCTACGCCCACGACCCCTGCACGGGTATCGTTACTTTCGCCCTCCGCTCAAGAAGCATTAATAATCCACGCGATGACGATACTTGTTTGGAGATGTTATATGGAAACTATTCCTGAAGTCGTTGAAAGAATCTCCCAGAAAATTGAAGCGAAAGGGGTGACCGTTGACCGTGAAAAGGTGCGGTCAAAGCTTACCCTTCTGGTTGAAGAATTCGGCATCCAGATCGAGGAGGCCGAGCGCACGGTGACCAACGAGCTGCTGCGGGAGCATAATCTCTTCACCCCCCCGAGTTCGGGACAGGAAGAACGCGCCATCAGCGATGTCACACCTGGAGACTGGGTGACGGTCGAGGGAAAGATCGTCTCGCTCGCGGAACCGCCCTCCAGTGCGATCGCCCAGAGCGGGATCATTGCCGACTCCTCCGGTGCAGTGCAATTTGTCGTCTGGGCCAAGGCGAAGGCGCCGACGCTCAAGGAGCGCACCTGGTACCGGCTTGAGGCTGCGGTCGTCGACGAGTACCGGGGAGCACCGAACCTGAAGGTCCATTCGGGCACCAAAGTGACCGAGCTTCCCGAGGACCGTCCGCTGATGCCGAGCGTCGTGCCCATCGCCAGCCTGAAACCGGGCGTGGGAAGCATCCGTGCGAAATTCATCGAAGAGTGGGAGCCGAGGCACGACCGGATGCTGCAGACTGGGCTGCTCGGCGACGAATCAGGAAGAATCAAATTTGTGCTCTGGAAAGACGGCGAGCGGGAAAAACTGGAACCAAACGGGGTGTATACCTTTTATTATGCCACCGTTGATGAATTCAACGGCCGGCTTAGCTTGAACCTCGGAACGGCGATGTACATCCCCGAGGATGGAGATATCCGCGTGTCGACGGGAGGCGAGACAATCCAGGGCGCATTCGTGCACATGGGGCCCGGGTCGGGGCTGATTAAGCGATGCCCGGTCGAAGGCTGCAACCGGGTACTCTCCCGGCAGAACTACTGTCCTGTGCATGAAATCCAGTCCTCATTCCGGTACGACCTGCGGATCAAGGGCGTGATCGATAACGGGAAAAAGGCCCGCAATGTGCTCATGCAGTGTGAGACGGTGACGCAGCTTGCCGGGATGACCCTCGAGCAGGCGATTGAGATCGCGGAAAACAACCCGCTCGGGCTCGACGATGTCCTCATCCAGCTGCAGCATCACGTGATGGGAAAATATCTCCGGTGCGCAGGCAGCGATATCGACGGCACGTTCCTTGTCAAAGAATGCGGACGGGTGCAGTGCGACGCATCGCTCCACGCGTCCCTCATCAATCGTGCGGCGGCATCCCAGGGAGATGATGCAGCATGAGCAACGGAAGCAGCGGGAAGTTCTCGGGCTTTGAACGCGAACCCGCCGTACGCGTCTTTGCCTCCGAGCTGCGCGAGAGCCGCATCCAGTTCAAGGAGAGCGAAGACGAAAAAAGCCCGAGTTATGTGCTCCTTCCCACTGGCGAGCGGTGCAACCGGATATTCCTCTGCGGGCAGATGACCCAGAAGGAAAAGAAGGGGGAGCAGAACAAGTTCTACACCATCCGCGTCCAGGACCCCACCGGCACCTTCTTCATCAACGCGGGGAGCTACCAGCCCGATGCGATGCAGCAGATCGCCCGCATCGAACCGCCGGTCTACGTTGCAGTGCTGGGCAAACCGGGTATCCGCACCACCGCGGACAGTTCGGTATTTGTCAGCGTGCGAGCCGAATCGGTCACCGAGATCGATCTCGAGACCTACCGGTGCTGGGTGCTTGACTGTGCGCAGCAGACCCTCGACCGGCTCGATTCGTTTGGCCAGACCGATGACTCGAGAAAAGCTAAGGAATTCTACAACACCAATACCGCGATTTACCGCCAGATCATCCAGGATGCGCTGACACAGATCGAGATACAATAAAAGAAGGAGTTATCCTTTTTTTCAGGCACTCCTTCTCTACACCAACACGTAAGTAAAAAATATACAAATCTATCGTTGCACTATTCTTATTTATCTTTGTTTCCTTTCCACTCTCCTTTGAGCTCGGGGTAATCGGCGAGAATCTTGCTCACCGTGCTGCGTGATACATTGAACATGCGGCAGATCTGGCTGATGCTCTTGCCGGCTTTGCGCACCGTGATCAGCGCCTCTTTCTGCCCCTCGTCCAGTGCCCTGGGCCGGCCGATCCTGTTGTCGCCTGATGTCCGGGTATCGGTTTTCGCGGTCGGTGGTTTTTTCATGGAATTCCTGTAGAGTTCCATGTAGGTGATGAAGTCCTGGATCGCCTGTGTCCTCCGTTCCGGGTCATCGTGAAAGCCGATGAAATCGTACTCAGCACAGTAGGGGCACAGCCCTTCATCGGACAACCGCTTGAACTCACGGAGGCCGTGGTCCATGTTTTTGGAGAACTCAAGGAAGTTGTAGAAAATGATGTTGGCTATACTATTTTCCTTACAATGTGCCAGCATGTCCTGGTACGCTTCTCTTTTGTCGGGAGGTTTTGAACTGGTCCGGTAATCGTGAAATATCTGGTCGATGGAAAATTTATATTTGCAAAAATTTTCGATTGCTTCCTTTTGCTCCTGATAATCACTCTTTTTCCTAGTATTGAGATAGACAACAGAATCCTTTTTCATTGGATGATTGTTCTAAAAGGATATATATAAAATTTTTTACAAATCCCCCCTGCCGGGAATGCATACCATATTACCCCGGGTAAAAAAAGTGCATACGCGGCCCACGGCCGCCCGGGTCAGTGTTCCTTCTGCGAGTCCCAGTGGTCGAGGACCTCGTTTCCTTCGATGAACACGAGGTTGTGCTCGTTCGCGTAGGCAATCGCATCCGCTTTGGAGAGCGCTTTTCCGCTCTCGTCATCGAGCATCTCGCAGATGGTTATCGTGGGGGTGATGCCCGCCATCTCCGCCAGGGCGATGGAGAGTTCGGTCTGCCCTTTCCGCTGGTCGAGGAGGCTGTCCGCCGCACGCAGCAGGGGTACATGGCCGGGCGACCTGAACTCACCGCCGAAGTTGTATCCGCCGCCGTTGAGGGCCAATTTCACCTGGTCGGCAATAGCGGTGATGGTGAGGGCCCGGTCGTTGTCGGTGATCCCGGTGAATGTGTTGCGGTGGTTGACCCAGAGCGAGAACGATGATCGGTTTTTCCGGTCGTAGGGAATATCTCCCGTTTTTTCACCGAACGAGGTGCCGTTCAGCAGGTCGGACGCGAAGGGCAGGCCGAGGCGCTGCGCCGCCTCGGGGTGCACCGCGGTGCAGATCAGCCCGCCTGCGTCCTTTCGCATCTGCATGATGTGGCGCGGGGTCACCGCATCAGACCGGATTGCGAGATCTGTTTCTCCTTCTCTCTCATCAAAGTCATAGAGCAGAATGAATTCTCCTCGTTTCAGTGCCTGGACGGCTTTGTCAATCATAGGCTATCTCCACCACAACAATCGATCCTGTTTTTAGATTCAGGATCGTTCTTAATTCCACCGGCGAGATGATCTCGATAATATCCTCGGGGTAGTGGGACCTTCCGGGCATCACGATCGCTCCGGGCTGGCCCCTCACCGTGCAGGGAAGGCAGCGTGCACCGCCGAATGTCCGGTTATCGGCAACAAACCCCTCGATCTCGATCCAGTCGAGGGCATCGATCTTGGTGCGTATCGGGATAGATGCCGGGGCGAGCTGCAGGTTCAGCGTGCCCGGATAGGGTTCGAACCCGAGATTTTCCACGAACTGGTCGTGATAGCCCGGGTTGCTCACATAGTAGCGCCCCTCGCCCAGCCCGTCGATCACTGCCCCTTCGAGGACAAATGTTCCCCGTTTTGGCTCGAATATCCGCCGGTAATCGGCATATTCGCGCCGGAGGAGCTCTTCTCCCTGCCGGGTGACGACGATGTACTGGCCATCCGGCCGCATGGCCCGGGTGATGATCTGCTGGTTTTCCAACGATATCAGTCTTCTCGAAGCTGTTTGAGGGCTGGTATCCAGTTTTTTTGCGAGCGCCTGGGACGAGACCCAGACCTTCTCATTACACCCGCCCATCAGTGCGATCAGCTTGAGACACTGCAGGTCATCGGCAACCACCATGTATATCACAATTGGGATGGATACTATAAATGGGTTTGCCGTACCCGCGGCCGGTGAATTTCGTGAAATGTCGAAGTATGTTTCGCTAATTATTTAACATCTCTTGGCATACATAGAAGGCATGAAATCCGGGCTGCGGAATCAGCTTGCCGAAAAAATGGCAGGTGAAATCACGCTTTCGGATTCCCCGGGCCAGGCACTGAAAAAGTGGCGGATGAATTTCAACATCCCTCAGGGAGTCCTGGCAGAGCGTCTTTCGGTTTCTCCGTCCGTCATCAGCGACTACGAGAGTGGCAGGCGGAAAAGTCCTGGAACTGCAGTCGTCGGAAAAATTGTCGCCGCCATTCTTTCCATTGACGAAGGGAACGGTGGCAAGTACATCAAGAGATATGCAACATTCCTCTACAGCGAGTTCGAAGAGGATGTCATTTACGACATCCATGATTATGCGACAGCGATACCGCTCTCTGAATTGTCGGATGCCATCGACTGTGCACTGTTGTGCGGTTCTGTCGACCAGATGATCTATGGGTATACGGTGATCAACAGCCTCAACGCTATCACCCAGCTTTCGTCCAATGAATTCAACCGGATTTATGGGTGGAGCACGGAAAGGGCCCTGATTTTCACCAATGTGTCCAGCGGAAAATCGCCCATGGTGGCAATCCGCGTGACGCCGTTCAAACCCCGCTGCGTCATCCTGCAGGGAATACCGGGAGAGGACGTTCACCCTCTCGTCCCCCGGCTCGCTGAACGCGACCGGATCACCCTGCTGTGCACATTGATGGACGTAAACTTGATTGTGGATGTATTGAGGAACAAACCATGGTAGGCATAGTAACATACGGTGTATACATCCCCCGGTACCGCATAAGGATCGATGAGATTGCGCGTGTCTGGGGTGCGAATGCGGACGATATCTCCCGCGGACTCGGAGTCCGGGAAAAATCGGTCCCCGATATAGATGAAGATACGGTGACCATTGCCGTCGAAGCGGCGAGGAACGCCCTTGCCAGGCGCCCGGTGGACCTCGAAGCCCTCGGGGCCATTTACGTGGGCAGCGAATCACACCCCTATGCGGTCAAACCGACCGCCTGTACGGTCGGCGAAGCGATCGGTGCAACGCCGCACATGACCGCCGCTGACTACGAGTTCGCCTGCAAAGCCGGCACAGCCGGTGTCCAGACCTGCATGGGCCTAGTGAAGAGCGGCATGATGCGCTACGGCATGGCCATCGGTGCGGATGTCGCCCAGGGCGCCCCCGGCGACGCTCTCGAATATACCGCGGCGGCGGGCGGTGCGGCATTTGTCCTGGGCAACGATGATCCCATCGCCGAGATCCACCATACCTGCTCATACACCACCGACACCCCCGATTTCTGGCGCCGCGAGGGGCAGGCATTTCCCCGCCATGGCGGCAGGTTCACCGGCGAGCCGGGATACTTCAAACATGTGCAGGGTGCCGCCCTCCAGATGCTCGAGGATATGGGAACGAAGCCCTCCGACTACACCTACGCGGTCTTCCACCAGCCGAATGCCAAGTTCCCCCAGCGCGTGGCGGGAATACTCGGCTTTTCCATAGACCAGATCAAACCAGGTCTGGTCGTCCCCCGTCTCGGTAATACCTACAGCGGGTCATCCCTGGTCGGCCTTGCTGCGACACTCGATATCGCACAGCCCGGCGACCGCATCTTTGTCACCTCGTTCGGGTCGGGTGCGGGCAGCGACGCCTTCGATATCGAGGTGACCGATGCCATCCAGTCCGGGACGTTCGCCCGCGAGGCCGCGCCGTCCGTGGAGCAGCTGCTTGCCAAACCAATCTATGTGGATTACGCAAAGTACGCCAGGCACAAGGGAAAAATTGTGATGCAATAATGAGAAAAGTGGCAGTTATCGGAGTAGGATGTACCCCATTCGGTGAAAAATGGGAGACGTCCTTTCGCAACCTCTTTGTGGAAGCCGGCGCCCTTGCGCTCGAGGATGCAGGGCTCTCCGGAGAACAGATCGACGAGATGTTCGTGGGGAACATGAGTGCCGGGCGCTTTGTCGAGCAGGAGCACGTCGGCGCACTGATCGCCGACTACGCGGGCCTCGCCACCAACCACATCCCCTCGACGAGGGTTGAGGCGGCGTGCGCCTCCGGCGGTCTCGCCTTCCGCCAGGCGGTCACCGCGGTGGCGAGCGGCATGGCCGAGATCGTGGTCGCTGCGGGTGTGGAGAAGATGACCGACGTGGGGACCGGGGTGAGCGTCGATGCGCTCGCTGGCGCCGCGGACCGCGAGTGGGAAGGGTTCGTCGGGGCGACATTCCCCGGGCTGTATGCGATGATCGCCACCGACTACATGCACCGCTACGGTCTCACCCGGGAGCAGCTCGCAGAGGTGGCGGTCAAGAACCACCGCAACGGGGCAAAGAATCCCAATGCGCAGTTTCGGAAGGAGATCACCCTCGATACGGTGCTCACCTCCTCGCTGGTCGCAGATCCTCTGCGCCTCTTCGACTGCTCCCCCATCACCGATGGAGCGGCGGCCGTTATCGTGGCGCCGCTGGAGCGGGCGCGTGAGTTTACCGATACCCCCATCCGGGTACTCGGCTGCGGGCAGGCGACCGACACCATCTCCCTGCACGACCGGCGAGATATATGCACCCTTGACGCTACCATGGTGGCCGGAGAGCGTGCGTTCCGGGCGGCAGGCGTGGAGCGCGACCAGATCGACATGATCGAGGTCCATGACTGCTTCACCATCGCCGAACTCTGCGCCATCGAGGATCTCGGGTTCTGCCCCAAGGGTCAGGCGGGCATCCTCACCGAAGAGGGTGCAACGGCGCTGGACGGCGACCTGCCGGTCAACCCGAGCGGCGGCCTGAAGGCCTGCGGCCACCCCGTGGGCGCCACGGGCATCAAG
>JAENYT010000032.1:8705-15370 GCA_016841665.1 Methanobacteriota archaeon | reverse complement strand
GAGCGTCGTTCCCCCAACGGCGATATCGCCACGGTCCAGTGTACCAGGCTTTCTCATCGTTTTGGCCATTCTGGCAGTTTCAGATAACATCTGCTGGTGTTTGAACTTAGTGTCCTGTTCTCTGGTGGGCGACTGCCGTTAGCCGATCGGTTCGCCTCGACTTCACTAAAGAATCACTAGAACCGGGGACAAAATGTGCAAAAATGAGCAAAAAAGGAGAAAATTATCCTACTCGATCACAATCGCCGGCTTGAAGGGCAGGGCACCCGACGCCTTCGGGTGCGTGCTCGCCTCGGCCTGCTGGACAGTCACCGGCACGCCGAACTCGTGCTCCAGGAACTGCCGTGCGCCCTCGAGGACCGCCTGCTCGTCGGGGGACGACGCTGCGAGCTGCTTCACGAGATCGGGCGGCAGTTTCAGGACGAGCTTCGTGATCTGCTTCGCCGCGTCCGTCGCCTCGCGGCCGCGCTTCCGCATTCCCTCGTTCTGCATGATCTCCCGCATCACCCTCGTCTTGTCGGTCGAGGCCGCGATGATCCGGAACGCCTCGTGCTTCCAGACCGGGGCGATGAAGAGGCTGATGGACTTCGGCTCCATCGGGATGAGTTTTACGATCGACTCGATATCCTCGACCGTCCTTGAGAGGAGCTCTTCGGCGAGCTCGACCTCCGGGTTGACCCGGGCCTCGTCCACCTCCGGCCAGGAGGCGAAGGAGACCATGCCCTCCCCGCCGATGTCGCTCCAGAGCGCCTCACAGGTGAAGGGGATGATGGGGGCAAGCAGCCGTACCCAGGTGCGGCAGAGGTCCTGCATCACGGCCCCGCCGGTTGCGCCCTCGGGCAGGCGGCGGCGGTACCACTTCAGGTCGGCCTCCACGCCGAAGAACGCCTCTTGCAGCCCCTGCCGGGTCTGGAACGAATCGAATGCTCTCGTGGCACTCTCGATGCGGCGCTGGAGCCTGCTCGCGAGCCAGGCATCGATGGGGGAAGTCCCTTCAGCTTGCTTTGCCTCCTCGACCGTGTTCCAGAACCGCTCGATCTGTTTTCTGGTCGACGAAACAAGTTCATTGCGCCAGTCAAAGTCCTGCCAGGGCTCTGCGCTCCCGACAAGGAACATCCTGACGGTATCGGCACCGAACTCCTCCAGGGCATCCTCGAGCAGGAAGACGTTCCCCTTGCTCGACGACATCTTCGCCCCGTTTAAGAGGCCCATGCCGAAGACTACCATGCCCTTCGGCTGCAGTTCCGGCGGGAAGATCGCCCGGTGGTGGAAGAGCTGGAACGTGAGGTGGTTCGATATGAGGTCCTTTGCCGAGAACCGGTAATCGTAGGGATACCAGTAGAGGAACTCGCTCCGGATCCGGTCGAGCGTCTCCCGATCAACGGTCTCGGGGTTCCCCTCGCCCTTGAAGATGTACTCAAAGACCTCCGGCGTCAGGTTCTCCGGCGCGATGGCTTTTAAGTGGTGGGCGATCGTGTAATAGGCCATGTAGATCGTCGAGTCGGAGAGCGGCTCGATGATCCAGGTCGGGTCCCAGGGGAGCTTCGTGCCGAGCCCCACCCGCCGGGTGCAGGCCCAGTCCTTCAGCCAGTCGACGGTCCGGTAGAACTCGGTCCTGACCTCGGGGGGAACAAGCGCCATCTCCTCGAGCTGGGTCTTCACCTGCTCCTTCCAGCACGGGTCGCTGTACTCCAGGAACCACTGGTCGTGGAGGATTTTCACAAAGACCCTGCCGCCGCACCGGCAGACCACCTGGCGGTTGTCGAACTCATACATCGGGATGGAGCCGTACCGCTCCATCATCAGCGCCGCCACGTCGTCCCGGGCCTCTCTCACCGGCTTTCCGCCGTATTTATCAAAGACTTTCCCGCGGGAGAACTCGGCGCTGTAGACCTCCTGGGTGAGCGCCTCCATCCCCGGGTCGTTCTGGTCGCGGATGCCCGCCCGAACGACTGCGTCCTCTGCCGGGATCTCGCCGTAGCCATCGACGGCGATGAGCGGGACCGGCCGGATGGACGTGTACTTCCCCTGCTGCTGCAGGTCGCGGAGCGCGATGTAGTCGAAGGGTGCGTGGGCGGGAACGCTCATGACGATCCCGGTCCCCATATCCGGGTCCACGAACGTTGCCGGAAGGACGGGGACCTCGCCGCTCAAGGGGTGGGAGACCGTCCGGTCGATGAGCGCGGTTCCGGGGATCTCCTCCGTCACACGAACGTCGTGGTCCTGCAGGGCGAGTTTCGCCGCCGCCTCCTGGCTTAAGATCCACTCCTCGCCGTCGATCGTCACCCGCACGTAGGTGGTGGCCGGGTTCACCCAGAGGTTCGTCACGCCGTAGATCGTCTCGGGGCGGAGCGTTGCGCACGGGACCAGGGCATCGCCCCAGCGGAAGACCACCAGGGTGAACCTGATGATCTCGGCCTTCTCGCCCTCGAGCAGGTCGTGGTCGCCGACCGGGTTCTCGCACTGGGGACAGTACTTGACCGGATGGGCCCCCTTGACGACGTGTTCGTCCTCGTGCAGGTGCTTATACTGCCACTCGATGAACTTGCTGTACTGGGGGTCGACGGTGATGAACCGGCGCCGCCAGTCGATCGAGAGCCCGGACTTCTGCATCACCCGCCGGTACTCTTCCGAGAAGTGCCGGACGATCTCCATCGGGTTGATGAACCGGTCGAGAATGTCCTGCGGTACCCTATAGAGGTCGCGGTACAGCCCGATCGTCTTAGTATCGCCGTTTGCGATCCTCTTCGATATCCCGATGACCGGGGTGCCGGTGACGTGGAACGCCATCGGGAAGAGGACCTGTCTCCCCTTCATCCGCTGATAACGGGCGAGAACGTCCGGGACGATGTAGGTCCGCCCGTGCCCGACATGCATCGCCCCGCTTGGATACGGGTATGCCACGGTCAGGTAATATTTCTCCTTCTCTGCCGGATCAGCCTCGAACGCGTGCTCCCACCGGGCGATGCATTCGCGTTCGTTGCTTCGCATATCTAATCCGCTCACTCTATTCCTCCAAACTCTGGATCAATCATCAACCTGCTCTGTATCATACCGGACGCAGCCGGATCGTCTCGCCCTCATTGTAGCGCTTGATCATCTCCTGGGCGATCGTACTGTTCTTGGCGAGGAGGATATCTCCCTCCTCGTTCACCGTGGCCGTGAAGAGATACTCCTTCCCGGCGAAGACGTCCACGATCTTGCCCCTGTTCTCGAGAGAGATGATCGTCAGCTGCTTTCGATCGAGGCGGATCCTGATGCCGCCGGCAAGCTGCATCTCCTCCTCGACGGGCCTTTGCGCCTCAAGCTCGCTCCTCGGCCGGATGTCGATCCCGATACCGAGTTTGTTCACGATCGCCGAGACGTTCTTTCCACCCTTCCCGATTGCCGCCGGGACGTCCTTGTCCTCTATGTATACGACGGCCTTGTTGTCGCTGATGATGCGAACCTCGACCGGTCCGGTCGTATACCGCCCGATCTCCCGCTGGACCTCCTTCTCGGCAACCTTCCAGGAGACGTTCTCTTCAGGCTCCGCTGCTGTTGCGACGACCGGCGCCTCCGTAACGGCAGACGGCTCCTCGGCGTTTCTCCGGATGATCGGCATCACCAGGGTCTCTCCCTCGTAGCGGAAGATCTCGAACTCGGGCCCCTGCCGGGAGTGTTCGCGGACGACGACAACCGGGCGGATATGTGCATCGCCGGGCATGCCCTCCGGCGCCTTGACCGTCAGTTCAAGGTCGTAGATCTTCTCGATCACGCCCTGGACGACGTAGATGACGGTGTTGATGATCTGCGGCAGGATGCTGTAGTCCACGCGGTCGCAGAACCGCCGGAGGCAGTCATGCACCTCCATGGCGTGCACCACCCCTACCATGCCCATCCCGGCGAGCCGCATGTCGGCGTAGACGCAGAAGTCCTCATTCTTCCGGATCTCGTCGAAGACAACGTAGTCGGGCCGAACGAGCAGGAGGGCTTCGGCAGTGTTCGTCATGCTGCCCTCAAGCGCCGTGTACTGGGTGATGTGGTCGGGAACCTGCAGGTCCCGCGGCGCCTCCATCGTCTTGACGATGAAGTCGTGGTCGGCAAGGAACGTCGCAAGGCTCTGGGCGAGAGTGGTCTTCCCCGCTCCCGGGGGCCCTGCTATCAGGACGCCGCGGCGGTTCCCGAGGATCCGCTTCTTGATCTCCGGCGCCATGTCGTAGTCGTCGAGCGAGAGGTCCACGAGCGGCCGCACCACCGTGATCTCCATCCCGTCCGAGAACGGCCGCCGGGCAATCGAGATCCGGAGCGACCCGATCTGGACGACCGTGATTCCCCGCTTCTCGAGCTCGATGAAACCGTCCGGATCGCGCTTTGCCCTCTCAAGGAGTTCCTGCGCCATGGACTTGAGCTCGTACTCCGTCATCGGCGCATCCCGGAGGGTGACCAGACGGGTCTCCCGGAGTTTCCCGATCTTTGCCACCGGCGGGACCCGCTCTTTGAGGGTGATCGCGATCGTCTCCTCATCGAGGTACTGGTCGATCGAGAGCGGTGAGAAATCGCCTATCTGCGGCCGTAAGTAGGTGACGTTGAGCCCTTTTGCTTTTGCCACCTCTGCCTGCACGAGGTCGCTCGTGATGAACCGGGCGTCATGGTCGATGGCGACGTTCCTGATCAGGGCGTCGATCTCGCCTCCGCTGGAGAGTTTCACCTGGTCGAGGCTTGGGCGAGCTCCGGAATACTGGAGTTCGATGACCTTATCCTCCGACATCCGGAAAAGTTCCTGGAGTTCGGTCAGACCGGAAAACCCTATCTCCCGTCCCTGATTCGCCTGTGCCTCCAGTTCGGCGACGACGGCTTCCGGTATGATTATTGTTGCGCCCTTATATTCTCCGGTTTTTATCAGCGATGTTATGCGCCCGTCTATCACGACGCTGGTATCGGGTACAATTTTCATAAAAAATCACCATAATAATGAAGTCATTCACCCTTATTAGCGTATACCTTCTTCGGATCAAAGACTATTCCGGCGATCTCCTCCCCCTCAACCGTTCGGTAGAAACACGAGGCATGGCCGGTATGGCAGGCAGCACCTGCCTGTTCAACCTCATAGAGGACTGCATCCGCGTCACAGTCGACGAGCACCCGGCAGACCCGCTGGACGTGCCCGCTTTCCTCCCCTTTCTTCCAGAGTTTCTGCCTGCTCCTGCTGTAGTAGTGTGCATATCCGGTGCTTTTGGTGAGTTCCAGTGCCTCGGCGTTCGCGTAGGCGAGCATCAGGACCTCACGAGTCCGCTTCTCCTGCACAATGACAGGCACCAATCCGTCCTTGAATTGTATCTCCATATTGGTTCACATTCCTGCTAGAGTCTTCATGATAACAAAGAGAATATCTCCCATGAATAGTGCAGTCAGGAATCCCGCCGTGATAGGTATGATGAATGGAATGCCGTAGGATATCCAGACCCTGCCGGCCTTCCGGTAGAGGGCAAGCTCCTTTCTGTAGTCTTCGGGGTGCAGCCTGAGATCTTTTGTGTATAGCCGCCGCTCTCCCCGTACGATGCGCCCAAGCGACTCGGTAAAACCGACGAACCGCCTGACCAGCCTGCCGTCCTGCTCCTCGATGTCTTCCATGACAAAACCGAATTCGTTCTGGATCGTTTTTCCATCGACGGGGAACCCGAGGAAGAGGCAGGGTAGCGGGGCCCGGTTCCCCTGGAGCAGGTTTTTCGCGAGTATTGCAACCGGCGCGGCAATGTTGATGAGCACGGCGTTCGTTAGCACGGTGAACGGGAAGAACCCAAGGGGAGAGGTACCGAAGTAAGGCTCGATCGGGAAGAACGGGATGCATGCGGTGATGATGATGAGGGCATACGCATCCGCTCCCCCGAAGAGGTTTACAGCCTGGAAGAAATAAAAAAATCCACAGAAGACCGCGACCAGAATGAGGTACCCCGCCGCCAGAGGCCAGTCTGCAAAGATGGTCAGTCCGTATACCCAGACAGCCATTGGGATCGCGATCGCGAGTGCAGGACGCCAGGTTCTGTGGGGCACCCGCCGCTCCTTCACGTCCAGGATTGACGCGTACATGAGCGTGACCCCTATCGCAACCGCTGCAATCATGAGCGGGACAGCTACCACGGGCGGAAGAATCATGGGCGAGTACTTTATCCACCTTTTATCTCTTATTTCTGGCGATCTCTCTTTGCAGGGGATCCCTGCCGTTTCGATGCGCTTTCCAGACGGTTAAGGCGTCCTCTGGCTCCCCCTCCGGTTAGAGCGGTTTTTGGGCCCCCGATCTCGGGTCAAGGCTCTCTCCATAGTCGGAAACCCTCTGGAGATCGCTGCCCGCAAACGGTCTCTTATGGCTTCCCGGATACGTCGCTTTCACGAGAATATTTGCCAGAATTGAGATCGGAGTATCACAAGGTATTAATAATAGCATACTGATTTGATATATTGTGATAGGGGGTAAAATCCCCTTTCCGGCATAAAAACTACCGAATAGCATACCTGAAGATGTGCATGGACATAAACGGCCTTATGGACGGGATCCTTCAACAGTCGACGTACGAAGGGCGCTTTACTCTTGACGAGTTGCTGCACTATGGTACCGTTCATTCCTCGACCGGAATAGGGGTCTCGAAAGAGAAGAAGCATACGTTTTTCCTGGTTCTCTCCGGGGG
>JAENYT010000032.1:0-8605 GCA_016841665.1 Methanobacteriota archaeon | reverse complement strand
GTCTGTTTCCGGCTGCTGAACGGGCGCTATATGTGCGTGGTCTCTGATCGGATCGGAGAGCGGACACGGTGCATCATCGAGTTCCATGAACCTCAGGTAGAAGCGTGCGTTGATATTGGGGGCACAGAGGATGAGAGAAAATGAGGATGAAGAACGTGAATTGATAGCAGCGGTCAGGAATCTTCTCACACAACCCAGGGAACTGGAGACTGGCAATGGGGAAACCACGACAGAGAGTGACGATCCCGCTTCGCCGTTCCAATCCTCTGAAGAGGAGGTGCGGGAAGAGGCGGATCTGGATGACGCCTGGCCCGATTCCGATGGAAAGGACGAACAACCGGACCCCTCTCCCGTGCCGGCGCCAAAGAGCGGGGGGTTCCGTTCGCTCATCGATGTGGTGACGAGATCCCGGAACACCGGAGATCAGGGTGCAACCGACGGCGAAAATCCGGTTCAGACAATCCTCGATCGGCTCGGGCAGCACGAAGCGGATGCCGACGGAGAGGTCGCACCCCCCCTGTCTGCGGCGGAGGATATCGAGGCAGGGCTGGAGATGCCGGCCTCTCTCTCCGGGCGCAATGCTTCTTCCGGTCTCTTCGACCGGATGAGGGGATGGCGGGAGGCTGACGCACCCGGCACCTCCGGTCCGAAGGGCTCCGGTGCGGTGGAGATCGATGAGCCCGGGCCTGACGGTGACGTGGATGCCGGTGTGGTATCGGTCGAGGAGATCGGGAACCTGGCGGATCTGATCCTCCCGAAGAGCGCGACGTTCACGGTCGATGAACTGAGCATCAATCGTAGCGAGCATTATTTTGATTTTGTCGATAATGCCCGGGTCGTATCGGAGTTCGATGACCTCTTTACCCAGGCCTTCTCCTCCACTGCGCTTGCCGCAGCTGCTGCACAGGTAGAGGTTCCTGCCGAAGAGGTTCCACAGCCCCGATTACCGTTCCTTAAAAAGTTGCAACTCCCGAAAGTCGTGGCGGTGGTCGAGGAGTACAACCCCGCGCTCCATGGTCCGCTCGTCGATCTCGCGATGCGGCCGTCGCCGGAACTGGAGGAGATCGAACTCTACCCGGTGAACGAGCCGTACGCCTATGTCCGGGTGACGTATGACGGCACGACGCACGAGTACACCTATCATGTCCTCGAGCCCGTGCTCACATCCGCGGAGCAGGAGCTTTTCGGGGAGATCAAGGAGCGCCTCTTTGAGACGCTCAACATCACCACCCGTGAACTCAGCCGTGACGAAGCACGGAAGGCGCTTCGTGATTCGGCCAACACGGTCATCGCCGATTACGGGATCCGCCTCGCGCCGCTCGGGCGGGAGAAGATTCTCTACCATGTGGAGAAGGAGTTCCTCGGCGACGGACTGATCGATCCGGTGATGCACGACAAGTATATCGAGGATATCTCCTGCGACGGCGTGAACAGTTACATATTCGTCTATCACACGACGTATGAGTCGATGAAGACGAGTCTCGTCTACCAGGATTCCGTGACTCTTGACTCGTTCGTCACGAAACTCGCTCAGCGGGCCGGGAAATACATCTCTATCGCCGAACCTATGCTGGATGCCACGATGAGCGACGGGTCGCGTATCCAGATGACGCTCGGGGCGGAGGTGACCGCTCACGGCTCGACGTTCACGATCCGGAAGTTCCGGGAGGAGCCGATCACGCCGACGGACCTCATCGAGTGGCACACCTTCTCGCCGCTCGGGATCGCCTTCATCTGGCTCGCGGTCGAGAACGCCAAGTCCTGTATATTTGCCGGCGGGACGGCGTCCGGGAAGACCACGACCCTGAACGCATTATCGCTGTTTATCCCGCCGCTTGCAAAGATCGTCACCCTCGAGGATACCCGGGAGCTGAAACTCCCCCACCCGAACTGGATCCCGAGCATCACCCGGGACTCGTTCTCGCAGGACGGGCGGGGCGGGATCGATATGTACGAACTTCTGCGTGCTGCCCTCCGGCAGCGCCCTGAGTACATTCTGGTCGGCGAGGTCCGTGGCAAGGAGGCCCTGACCCTCTTCCAGGCGATGAGCACCGGGCACGTCACCTACGCGACGATGCACGCCGACTCGGTGGCGAGCGCCGTCCACCGTCTGGAGAACCCGCCGATCGACGTGCCGAGGAACATGCTCTCCGCGCTCTCCCTGATGTCCATCCAGGTGCAGGCCCGGGTGGGCGGCCAGCGGATCCGGCGGAACAAGCAGCTCATCGAGATCCTGGATATCGACCCCCGGACGAACGAGCTGATCACGAACGAGGTCTTCCGGTGGCATCCGGCGACCGACGAGATCCGCTATTCCGGAAAATCCTACATCCTTGAACAGATCATGGAAGACCGGGGCTGGAGCGAGGAGCGGATGCGCGAAGAACTGAAGCGGCGGCAGGAAGTGCTCGAATGGATGCGTATCAAGAAGATCCGCCACTTCCGTGACGTGAGCAAGATCCTGGTGTCCTACTTCCGGGATCCGGAGACGGTCGTCCATCGGGTGCGGGCCGACCTCTACGGGGAAGGTGGCTCTGCATGAATGGTTATGAGCGGTTCTGCTTCAACCTGATCGGCCACGGCTTAAAGAAGAAGCGGGGAGACTTCATCAGCCTCAGGAACGACCTGATGGGGGCCCGGATGAATACGCCGTTTGAAGCCTATCTCGCGACCGCTTACATATCCTCGGTCGCCGTGGGGCTGGTCGCCGCCGTGCTCATCGGGCTTCTGGCCTACGTCCTGCGGATCCCCGATATGATCACCTACCGTGGAGCGGTCCCGGAGGTCTTCTACGCGTTAAACGACTACAAACTTCTGCTCGGCACCGTCGCCATCACGGCCCTCTCTCTCCTGATCTTCGGAGGCATATCGTACCTGATCTTCCTCCTCTATCCCAGTATACGGGCCGGGGAGCGCCGCCGCAACATCGAAGCCACCCTCCCGTACGCCATCAACTACGTCACCGCCATGTCCTCGGCGGGGATCACCCCGGATGAGGTCTTCCGGCTGCTCGGCCAGAGCAAGATATACGGCGAAAGTGCCGTCGAGGCGCGTTACATCTCCCGGGAGACCGACTTCTTCGGGAAGGACCTCCTTGATGCCCTGCGGACGGTTTCGCAGGCGACACCGAGCGAACGGATGCGGGAATTCCTGCAGGGGGCCGTTGCGAGCATCTCCAGCGGGAGCAACCTTACGGAGTATTTCCGCGCCAAGGCCCACCAGTATACACTCGAGAATAACCAGCAGCAGAAGTCGTTCCTGGAGACGCTCGGGCTGATCGCGGAGTCCTACGTCACCGCGATGGTCGCCGGCATGCTCTTCCTGATCATTCTGCAGTCGATCATGACGCTCATCTCCGGCGACTCGAACCCGTTCTTCCTCTACATCATCATCTACCTGATCGTGCCGTTCGGAAGCATGATGTTCGTCATCCTGATCAGTTCCATGACCCCGGAGGTGTGATATGGGATTCAAAGAAATCTTCGACGACTTTTTGAACCGGTCTTCAGACCGGAACCGGTCTCCTGACGACGGCGCGGCGGAGGGCACTCCGGCGCTCGACCCGTTCGAAGAGCAGGAGCGTGAGATCTTCGGCGGGATTGAGAACTGGCGGAAGTACCAGGAAGGAATTTATCGGTTCCTCAAACATCCGCTCAAGGTGATGATGGCGGAGCCCGTCACCGTCCTCTTCGTCTCCGTCCCGATCGCGCTCCTCCTCCTCATCGGCGGGTTTATGAGTCTGGTGATGTCCTACGGCGTCAGCGTCCTCTTCACGACGACGATGCTCGACGATATCTTCGTCTTCTCGCTCCTCATCGCCATCGTGCCGCTCGCAGCCCTTGACCTCAAGGAATCACTGCGTGTCTCAAGCATCGAGGCGTCCCTCCCGAACTTCTTCCGCGACGTGGCCGGGATGAACGATTCGGGCATGACGCTCCCGCACGCCATCCACATCGTCTCGGAGGGTGAGTACGGGGCGCTCACGCCGCATATCCGCAAGCTCGATACCGAGATGTCCTGGGGCGTCCCGTTCGTGGAGGCCATCCGCCGGTTCGGGAAGACCGTGAATACCCCGCTCGCCGAGCGGAGCGTCGACCTGATCGCCCATGCGAGTTCTGCCGGCGGCGACGTGAGCGAGGTGCTGCGGGCGGCGGCCCACGACGCCTACGAGTTCTTTAACCTGAAGTCGGAGCGGAAGAACGGAATGATGATCTACATGGTCATCGTCGTCATGTCGTTCTTCGTCTTCCTCTTCGTCATCGGGGTGCTCTCGAGCACCTTCCTCACCACCATGGCGGAGGCGGGCGAGGCGGTCGCGGCGTCGGGTTCGAGCCAGGCGTTCATAGGCACCGTGGACCTCTTCCTCTACAACCGGCTCTTCTGCCACGCCGCGCTGATCCAGGGGTTCTTCTCGGGGCTTGCCGCGGGCGTCATGGGTGAAGGCCGGGTGCTTGGAGGGCTGAAGTACTCGGCCATCATGGTGCTGATCGCCTGGATTGCGTTCCGGTTCTTTATCTGAAAGGGCCGGGGCGAGTTATCTCTTTTACGACGTTTCGAAGTTCAAGCGAAAGCGAACTGGAGCACCGGAAGTAAGGGAGTGCGACATTTCGGGGAGCGACTTATTATTCGTAGGACTAGGAGTTTGAGCTTGGACTCCGCATGCTTTAGCGCGATTACGGATGAGAGATGATACTGAAAGAGAAAAGAGTAATTGCGTTCTGCATCATCAATTTATTGACTGCCCCCAGATATGGCTATGTCCTTATTCAGGATGTTACTAGAAATCCCCAAAAAATCTATCGTAGTCAATTTCAACGTCTAGCATTTGGAAAGAACCTTGAGAGAATTCTGCGAAAGTAGATTGCCGTGTTAGTTTCCTCTTCTCGAGGTCTAGCAAAGCAGCTTCCATAACCTCTAGGAACTTAGGCAGAGTCATGTTCTTCACGTAGAATTTTCCTTTTTTAATTGATGTGTATCTGGCCAGATTATATCTTGAATTTCCGTTGTCATCCGGGAACAGTTTCTTCAAGATATTTTCAATGAGCCGTTCCATTTCTCCAAGTTCTTCTCTACCCATCATGTCTAGGAGCGGATATTGTCGTTTTACCAGGTCCAGCATTGGAGGCATTCTTTCATGTTTCTGCCTTGTCTGGCTGTATGCTAGCAGCGTAAGAAGTATATTTTTAGCGGCATATGCAAAATTTTCATTATAGTCAGTTGGGCCAAAAGGAATATAGAGAATTGGTAACTTCGGTACGGGGATTGGTTCAGCAAAGGCCTCTCTTATATCTTCGTTCATGAATGCAACGTTGTTACAGCCATCATATGTGAGCAATTTATTGCTCTCATCATAATGTAGTATGGGACAGTTGATCGGTGACTGTGCATGATCTGCTCGGATATGGTCAATTTTTGAGCATAACAATGCAAAATCAATTATTATGTTCTCTTCGGTTATTTGAAAATGGTTCCTAGTCCGAATGAGTGAAGAGGGATTATCTTTAACGTATTCAAATCTGTCTAGTTGTTCTCGATCGCATCCACCTCCCTTTGATTCGAGAAAAACGACTGCATTCCGCTCTTGCGATGAATAACCGCAATCTGGTGTTGCAGCGTTGCTATTATTTTCTGGGTTATATCCTGGAATTGGAATGCGTAAACTAATTTCTTTTAGTGGATATCCCCGCTCATATAAGATTGGTCGGATTATACTAGTTCGTTTTCCCAAGAATACTGATAGGTTCAGGAGTTTAGTGTGATCACTAGGCTGTAATGATTGCACTCCCGTCACCTCTTAACTCTGCATTCGGATCAATTCTCTCTTGGCATAATGCAAAGAGACGGAGAACCGAATTTCCACAACTATTTTGGGGTAGGTTTATTAGAATTTCATCCGGGTAAATTTCCATGTCAAATCTTCCAAAATTATGTAAATCAAGGACATTGAGGAGATAGTTATCATCGGAAATCTTGTTGATAAAGCCTGTAAAACGGAATGGTTGAATGCCCTTTAGAATTTGATTTGAGATATTTTCAATATTACTAAGTTTTTTGCTGAGTTTTATTGATAGTAGATCTCCGCCAATGTTGACCCCATCTTTGCAGGAATAGCAAATAGTATAATCCTTCTCAATTGTTTCTATTATTGGTTTATAGTGACCTTGCACGATTTGCTGTTGATACTCAAGGAGTTCCTCAACAGAATTTCCTTTTGAAACAGTTATGTTTCCTTCCATTGAAAGCCGGGTCTTAATGTATTGATCTACTATTCCTGAATGAAGTACTTCGATATTCGACAAGCAGGCTGCTGTTCCAATATATTCGTTCCTAAGTAAATTGCCCATAATGTCTGATGCGTCCTCTGCCCAAAGTCTGATTGAGAGTCTCTTCATGGGAATATTTTCATTATTAAAGGAGTTGAGAAATTTCATGGTAAAACTGGTTTTTGAATACCGCGAACTAATTGCTTGGAGTGAACTTGAAGAAAACCATGCATAGTCTAGGCGACTATTGTTTTTCTGGATGAATCTGTTTACTTCTGTTTTTATCTCTTGACTTTTATCCAAAGAATACAATGTCCAGAACCTTGGGTCTAGCGTATCTAAATATGAGAATGTTATTTGCCCCGTTCTGTCTATTCGAACAAGATAGATATTTGGATCTTCTGTTGGAATAAATAAGACATTTGGCTCTCTATGTAATGTTTCGAGGGGTGAGTTTGATTCAATTATCAGCGCTTTCAAGTACTTGCGCTGAGGGGAAGAATCTTCAACGTCATCATTTTCATCAGCGATGTTTCTAATTGCAGCATCTAACTGATCGTACATATCCTTCCGTGTCGAAACCTTCGGAAGAGCCTCATACCCCATGTTCCCTTTGCCCATTAAACTCCTCCGTGCGATGAAAGAAATACGTTGCTATTTAACCCTTGGCCCTGGCGTGAGAAAGTGAGGCGAGAGAGGTAATCATAAAACCGTCTAGGAACTCCCTTGACGGGAGGGTGGATGCGAGGCTTGGAAGGACAGGGCCTGAGGGGTTGGGAGGGACGGGAACTCGAGTCGCAACTGACGAAACTTCAGGCGATGAAAACGCCCGGTACAGTGGACCGTGGGGATATCGCCATGGGGGGTGGGGACAGGGGAGGGGGCGCGCCCCCCCGTCAGCCCCTCCCCCAAGCGCGATATCCTCTCGAAATCCAGACCCGGGGTTGTGCATCTGGTGAGATCTTGCGCATCAGAGATGTGAAAGACGACGTTCTGCGATGATTTCTAATCTCGGTTTGAACATTACAAGGTACAAAAACACTGGAAGAAACGTTCGGAGTGCGAATCTCATCAGGTGCGAAAGTTCCCCTCCTGTTATCTAGATTCTGGAAGTCTCTCTGTAAAACTGTGATCACTTAAGGGGTAACTTCATAAATGGTTTTTATATAATCGTTAGTACCTTAAATTCTAGAGAGGGGAATATAGAATGCCAAAGTTGCAAATCGAAGCTGCTGTAGGCTTTTCAGATGATTTTGCTACAGATGATCATAAAACGAGGCTAAATATTCTCCTTGAAAATTGCTCTGGTCGATTATCCGTTGAAAATCACTTGGATTCTCCCCGCTCTCGACATATATTTATGGTCGATGCTACTGCTCTTGGATATGATGAACCATACAATCTGTCGGAAGAACAAATAGTGCGATTGTTCTTAATCGCAGGTTCTTTGCTCAATTCAAGGTATTACCTAACATCTTTTCAGTCATTAAGTCTCACTTCTGCCTTCATTCCAGATGAAGCTGTACCAGATGTGAAAGTAAACATTGGTAAACACCAGTTGTCTATGACTGATAGTGTTACAATTAGTGACCATCTAGGAACCTGTATTATCTCAAATTACTCTATCGATTGTGAAAAATTTTTCCAGATAGTTGAGAAATTATTGAGATTCCAAATCTTTTTGATCGATTGCAGATCAATAGTGGAGTTGAACATTATTGAGGCATTCAAATCATACAACGAGGCGTTTACCTCAACCGATCAAATTGCCTGTTACAGGTCAATGTATTCCGCTTTAGAGAAAGCAACTAATTCAGATAAGGATCGGAAAAAAGACGTTTTTGATAAGAAAGTTGTAGATTTAACTGGTATGGAACAGATAAAAATTAATGAATTACGGAAATTTTATAACCGACTCAAACACCCATTGATTAATTTAAAGCAACTAGCGTTCTTAAAAAGCAGTAAGACGAACATAGGTCCAATGTTGAGGGAATTAAAAATGGCAACTGATCTTGTTCTCTTATCGAAAATTAGTTAAACCTTTCACAAGGGGTCGCCCCCAAAACCTTTGTTGGAGGACATGCTATCCCACCCCCTCCCTTGCATAGTGATTCTGGGTAAAAACCGTTTCTAGGTTCTAATACCAGATGTTGCCGCGATGGCGAAAGCCTTGTACGCAAGTGTTCGGGCGTTGTTGGATAAGATACCCTCACCTTGCCCATTCTTTACCTGTCCGATACGCCATTTTTGAAATATTCCATGAGGGCATCCATATCCACGTGCTTCTCGAAGTGCCGGGCCAGATCGTCGTAGGCGTCGGCGATGCCGAGACCGCCGCC
>JAENYT010000031.1 GCA_016841665.1 Methanobacteriota archaeon | reverse complement strand
CGGGAAAGAGCAGCACCATGCTTATCCGGGCCCTCACCACCAACACCATCCCCGAGGGGCTCGCCGTGGGGGTGGCCTTCGGGGCCCTCGCCGCCGCCTACCCTGCGGCGACCCTTGCCGGGGCCATCGGGCTTGCAGTGGGCATCGGCATCCAGAACTTCCCCGAGGGTATGGCAATCTCCATGCCCCTGCGGCGGGAGGGCTTTTCACAGTGGCGGAGCTTCTGGTACGGCCAGCTCTCGGGGCTGGTCGAACCGATGGCGGCAGTTGTCGGGGCGGTGGCGGTCATCCTCGCCGAACCGATCCTGCCCTACGCCCTCGCCTTCGCCGCTGGTGCCATGATCTTCGTGGTGGCCGAGGAGGTCATCCCCGAGGCGCAGGAGAATCCCGGGCTGGCCACGATGGGGCTGATCGCCGGGTTCACGGTGATGATGGTGCTCGACGTAGGCCTGGGGTAAAAAAGAGGCGTTATTTCTTCCGCTTTTCCAGCGTCTGCCGGGCGGTCTCGGCCACGTCGTCGATGACTTGCTCCAGGTCGTCGCCAGCCTTGCGGACCCTCTTTTCGATGTGCTCCCTTCCTTCCTGGGTTCCGAAGAGGTGGCGGCCGGCGCGGATGACGTCGTCGATGGCCCGGTGCACCGACCGGGAGGCCTCATCGAGAAGGCGCTCCGTCTCGGGAACGTCCGCACCCTTCTGCGGCTCTTCTGCGGAGGGCTCCGGTTCTTCAGGCTGTGGGGGTTCCCCCTCGACCCAGCGCCCTTTCTCAAAATGCCCTTCATTTTCGCTCATTGATGTGGATCTTGGGCGGCTCTGGATAAAAAAGGTGTGTCCGCTCCCGCGGGGCAAACGCTCATCACCCCCCGGCACCACTCTCCGCCAGGTGATAGATGAATGGCAACCATTGTCCACTTCGACCTCCCCGCGGACGACCCGCGCAGGGCGATGGAGTTCTACCGAGAACTTTTCGGCTGGAAATTTGAACAGTACGAGGGCCCGTACGAGTACTCCCTCATCGAGACCACCGCCCTCGACGGCTCGCCGGGACCGGGAGGAGGGCTGGGCCGGCGGGGAGCCCCCGGGCAGCGGATCATGAACTACATGGGGATTGCCGACCTCGACGCCACCATCGCTCAGGTGGAGGCGCTCGGCGGCAGGATCACCATGCCAAGGACAACCGTGCCCGGCTTCGGCTACCTTGCTATCTGCACGGACACCGAGGGCAACCCCTTCGGGCTCTGGGAGGAGAACGAAGAGGCGCAGTAGCCTCCCCCCGACGGGCAGCATTATATGCCCGGCGACGGAATAGCAGTCGCATGAAGGTCGTGGCATTCAACGGCAGTCCCCGCGGGGAGGGCAACACCGCCCGCCTTTTAAGAGAGGTCTGCGGGGCGCTGGAGAGGGAAGGCATCGAGACGGAGACCGTCCACATCGGCGGGCGGACGATCCGCGGCTGCACCGCCTGCATGAAGTGCGCCGAGAACCTGGACGGCCGCTGCATCATTGAAAACGACATCGTCAACGACTGCATCGCGAAGATGGCCGCAGCCGACGGGATCATCATCGGCTCGCCCACCTACTTCGCCGACATCAATCCCGAGACCAAGGCGCTCATCGACCGCGCCGGGTTCGTGAGTGGGGCCAACGCGGGGATGTTTGCCCGCAAGGTGGGGGCGGCGGTGGTCGCCGTCCGCCGGGCCGGTGGGATTCACGCCCTCGACTCCATCAACCACCTCTTCGGCATCAGCCAGATGTTCACCGTGGGCTCCTCCTACTGGAACCTCGGCATGGGCCTTGCGCCCGGCGAGGTGGAGGAGGACGAAGAGGGGCTGGCCACCATGCGCCACCTCGGCGAGAACATGGCCTGGCTGCTCAAGAAGATCCACGCGTGAGAACCCCTACAGGGGCAGCTGGGCGTGCCGCGCCACGTTGTCCGGCCCGATGATGTGCAGCACCCGCCAGCCCCGCTGCTCCAGAAACCCGGCGATCAGCCAGCGGTGGCATTGCTGCGGGAGGCGTTCGGCACAGCAGAGGGCGAAGGGGCGAGTGCGTGCGAGCTCCTCCAGCCGCTCGATGCCCTGCAGGAAGGCCGCCGTCGCCATCCAGATCTCGTAGCCGCCCTGCCGCCGCCCGCCCAGGCTCTCTCCCATCCACCGGTAGTCGATCCCTCGGCTATGGCACAGCGAGGCGAGGTTCTCACGGGAAAAGTGTGGAAAGCGGCTCGCGGGGACGGAGCGCAAATCCACGAGCAACTTGATGCCGAACGTTTCGAGGAGTGTGGCGAACTCCTCCGGGCCCCGGGCGGCGGTACCGATGGTGTGGATCTCGTTCTGCGCTGGTGTGCCGGGCATTGCTCCCCGTTCTCTGGAGTTATCGTGCTTAATGGTATGCCGGGGGGTGGAGAGCAGGGGGCCGAACGACGAATGCGCGGTGCAGGTGCGTCCCGGAACCGGAGAAAAATATGCGAATTCGTGAGTGATTGCAGTTCCTGCTGGTGGTCTCGATGGGTTGTTGAGACCTGAGTAGACTACTTGATGCTCAATTGGATGGGTGATTGTATGGTCGGCCTCCCCCTGATTTTTTTCGCAGGATTTCCAGGAGGCTACCATGGTACATCCCTGGTTCAGGTGGGTCCGGGCCAGACCATTTTCTCTATGTAAAGGCGCTTTTTCATGTCCTCAGGCATTGTTGCTAGGTATTCAGGGCACACTTTTTCATAAAATTCTCCCACAGTAATGTTTGATCCCCATAATTCGTTTGCAATTTCGATTTGAGACTCGTTCAATTCCATATCCCACTCATATCCCTGCTCAGGTTGCATATATCGGGTGATATAGGCAGGCCCATAGGTGATGGCGAGGAGCAAAAAGACCAGAATTATTGTACCGAAGCAGATTTTTTTGACGGCATCCATTTCATTAACCACCCTCACCGCCGGCACCATAATCATGCCTACCAGCATCACTACCAGCAGCACAAAAAGCGCCCGCATTCCAATATTCTGTTTCATGGTTTTTCTGCCTCCATGGTCGTTTCAGCGCCCGGAGGCAGGCGAAGCACACGTTTAAGTACAAAAACGCGCATATACTCACGTAGCCTTCGGGCGTCTCGGGGCCTCTCGCTTGTTCTGGTGGAGAGGGCTCCGGGTTTCTTTTTATCATTCGTTTTTCAGGTATTCCGATTAACGCTGGTGTATAACCGAATGGTTATTCACCATACCTACCTCCGGGAGGGAAGGTGATAAAACCCCGGAAAATGTTCGGTTTTAATCGAACGAAAAGCAAACTGTTATATACACAAATACGGCCGCAAGCATTGATCGCTCCACCACAATAAGAAAGAGCACCATGTCATGGCGGCACCGAATCGATGAATCGGACAAAGGCTATGATTGCATGATCCCGGGCAGTATCCTCATTGACAGTGTATGGATCAAGGGATTCCTCAGGAGGCTGAAGATCTGTGCCACACTGCTGCACGCTGCATCCTGCCGTGAGAAGAAGTGCGAGCAACATAGCCGGTCCGATCCGTCTGAATGTTATTGTGCTTCCTCATCTCCGAATGTCCACGCGTACAATCCATGCATGCGAAGATTGATGATCTGCCATTCAATCCCTCCATACCGCAGCAATCAGTGCGTATACAACCGCCGATACCATAGCCACCTCGATGTAAAAGCCGAGAATAATGCCTGCACTAAAAAAAACATCATATCCTGCTTTTCCTGCCGTTCCAAGTGCCGTCGCAACCGCATCGAAGATGATTCCCAGCCCCGGGAGCCTATCCGCAAAGAGGGGTGGCGGCCCATTTGCCCAGGATTCGGGATTTACAAGCAGTGCAAAGAGCAGTGGAATCTGGACCGCTGATCCAATCATTATTGCAATACGCCTCTTTTTGCCTGAAAGTCCCTGTTTGAAGAATGAGCAGGGCATGAGCACACCCATGGCCGATACTGTAAGTAGAGATGCAAGAATGGCGCCAATCCATAGTAGATTGGGGGGAGCTCCGGAAAGTGTCATTCCGATAATACTGAAGATAATTGATAGAGATGTTATGAACAAATAAACGGGAATTTGGCTCTTTGCTCTCAACGATGTGATTATTTTTTGGAGAGGTCAGTACGAATAGGATAAAGATGGGGATGACAAAGGGGACAAACAACCCTATACCATTGTTTGTTGACCTTTTACATCACCTGAAGAAAATTTTGAATAATCCCAATAATTTGGTAATCCCCGGACACGACAAAATACCGGACATCGGCAGGTGTTCTGATTCGTTCTGGGCACGAAAAGTCATTGCTAGTAATATTATATATTCCAAATTGATTGCGAGCATTCGGTACGGCTGGATTTCTCCGGGGGATTGGATCCTGCAATTTATGCGCTATTTTGCAGAAACGGGCGATATTTTCATACCTTAAACGTCGAATCGTACCCGGATTTGATGCGCCCCGCCATGACCGCTGCCTGCCCTCCCACACCACGATAGAACACCATGCTCTAGCGGCCTTGCATCGATTGGGAATCGGTTTTCGGTGCAGATGCGCTCATGCATTAGCCACCTATCTGGCTCACAGTCAATTCCTCATAGATCCGGATCCGACCCTCCTTCCATCCTACATAGATCATATCGCCGTCGTATGTCGTGAACTCCCATACGGGAAAACCAGGTATCAGGGTTTGATCACAGGATTTCCATACCAGCCGGGCATTCCAGTTCCCGTCGTAGCCATATTCTTAAAGAACTTCTTTCGCTTCTTCGATCGTCGGGACGATGCGCTGCGTTTTTGGGTATGGTGGGAATGCTCCGCCGAAGTCCGCTACATAATCTTTTAGGAAGACGATCGCCACAACAGAGATGGTTCCCTCTTTCTCAAAGGGAACCAGATAATAGTCATGCCATCTCTCGTCCAGTGAGTGTACGAAGATCGGTTCTCCCGGTTCCGCCCCCCTCGAGCTCTTCCAGGAAGAACCCGAATTTATCCATCATCTGCCGGGCAAACACAGGAGTAAATTCAGCAAAATCAATATCTTCGGGCAGAGGAGCATCGTCTTCCTCGCCGGACATCAGGGTGACGTTCCGGGCTACTGTTTCGCGATAGTCCATCAAATGTCGGCGGGAGGAAGTATCGTCATTGATATCCGCAGTCAGTATGAGCGGCACCAGCGTATCGCTCCGGATAGGAGGACGGCCAGAAACATTGTTCTCGATCACAGTTTCATCGGGCGTTGTAACAGGTTCGATCATAAAACGATTGATAGACTCCGTTTCATACGCACCATCGGCGTTGAAGCCGGGTGAGCATGCATATGCAGTCATCGTGGTCGCCAGCAGGAACACCAGAACACTAACGCCGGCGATTACCTTTACCTTGTTCACCATGAACAACGTCCTCCCATGAAACAAAAACCATTTTAGCCGGAAAAAATGAGTTTGAGGTCTTCTCAGAAATGGGAGAGAACCGGCGCAGATACGCCTCTGCCATATCATCCACTTATCGTTTTCTGCGTCAGTTCCTCATAGATCTCAACCTGATCCTTCCAGGGGACGTAGCCAACGTAGACCGTATCTCTGTCGTCTGTTGTGAACTCCCATAGGGGATGAGTCGGCAAGAGGGCCTGTTCGCAATGCCTATAGATCAGCCGGGCACTCCAGTCCCCGTCGTAGCCATTTTCTGCAAGGGTTTTTCTTGCCTCTTCGAGAGTCGGGCGGATGGCGCTCCGTGTCTTTGCGTCAGGTGCATATGATATACCGAAATCCGCAACATCACCCTTAATAAAGACCGTTGTGATAACAGTGATGTATCCGTCCCTCCCGAAGGGAACCAGATAATAGTCATGCCATCTCTCGTCCAGTGAGTGTACGAAGATCGGTTCTCCCGGTTCCGCCCCCTCGAGCTCTTCCTGGAAGATCCCGAATTTATCCATCATCTGCCGGGCAAATACAGGAGCAAATTCAGCAAAATCAGTATCTTCGGGCAGAAGAGCATCGTCTTCCTCGTCGGACATCAGGGTGACGTTCCGGGCCTGGGCTTCGTAGTCCGGAGCTCCAACTCTCTTGCTCCCCCAGTATCCCTGAACAGTGACCCAGTAATTATCCCAGCTACTTCCGGGGTGATCTACCTGGTCGAATAAACTACTCCAATCATCCATTCCTATTTGAAAATTTGACCCTAATTGTGGAATGTGAACCCGGAAACTATATACTTCGTTCACCATTCCGTAATAATCGTCATAAGTAACACCTTTTACCAAAGACCAATGATCTCCGGAAAATGTCAGCACGGCCGAAGGAATATCCCTGTCGACGATGTCCATCGCCATGGCGAGGTTTGCGGTGTTGAAGGAACTCCAACTGTGATCCCCGGCAACGAGATCGTCAACGTAATGATCAACACTGCAAGCGAGGCCATACGGGTCGGTATACCATTCAGGATATGGTTCGAGGTTATGAGACTCGATATAGCTGTACAACGTATCCTGCGAGACGTAGTCGTCGTGGAAGTCTATCCACATCTGGGCGACCGCTGGTCCGCAATAATAATCCTGTTCCTGGTTGTAGTACGGGACAGAAAGATCCTTTGTAGTCTCAGTCGCCGCGACAGGGATTATGAATGCTCCTGTAGCGATCAACACTATGAAAAGTGCGCTAATTTTTGATAAATGCTCTCGTCTCACTGTTTCTACCTCCAAATGCCCTCTTTCTGCGGGCATGGAACCATAACGGCTATCCCTGTGAATGCCGTTAGAATCGATACTCCCGGGGACGCGGGGCTCGTCATCCAGGCGTCAATCGGGGATGGGTAGTCCCGCGCATCGTATGTGGATACTGATTTGGCAATCCACATCGATCCATCGTTTTTCGGCGATATGAACCTGCGGAAAGCGTTCGATTTTGATCGAACGGATTCGCAAGGTATATATGGAGCTTCTAGAATCTGCCCGCAGGTTCAGGAGGAAGACGTGATCGTACGGGCGTTCCGCCACCGGACGTATGTGTATATCACGAGAGCACTGCCGATCAGCGCCAACCCGACAAAAAGCAGATCCGAAGAGGGTGCTTCCAGCCACGGAAGCCCTCCTCCCCCAGGCGTCGTCGAGGGGACGGGAGCTTCCAGTGGCGGCGGAGGGATCAGGTACTTCACAAGGACACAAATTCCTCCAACGAGCATCACCAATGCGGCGTTCAGGAGAAGCCTGACACTTGCACCGTCGTTCGGGTTCAAAAGAGCACGCCCCTGCGGTGTGAGCGTGTAGTACACCCACACGTGGCCTTCATTTTCGGTGGTGACAAAACCGGAGTCGGCGAGAATCCTCGCATGGTGGTGAACAGTGGATTTTGCCAGGTTGAGAGCACCCGCCAGTTCGGCAACCGTCATCCTGCGCTGGTTCAGGCGTTTCAGCATCCTGAGTCTGGTATCGGATGCGAGAACCACGAATGCATTCTTCGTCAGGACGACGTCGACCGGATCCATCGAACAATTGGTGGGATTGGTGCAATAAAACCGTTCCGTTTTATCCGGGAATCATGCCGCACATCGTTGCCGAACAGCCCGGAAATGTTGCTCTTATTTAATACCGGGATTGGTTGCAGGGTAGTACGAATGTGCGTTCGCATCCCCTGGATGCTAATCGACCGCGCTACCCTGAGTAATTCTTCACGGTCAAGCGATCCATGCACCCAATATGTGGCGTTCCCTGCGGTCCAGACGATCAGCCGATTCTGTTCAGTCTCATAGGTCCACCCTGTGCATCCGTTGATAGCAACGAGTGTCGGATCTTCGCCAAAGATCTCGCTCTTTTCGTATGGATTATATCCATGCTCGCTCCAGGATACTTCGAGGAACGTCATTCCGGGGGTCCAGGATGCATAAGGTGTACTGTTGAGCGCGTACCGCACTGTCTCACCAATCGTCGTGCGGTGGTCATAGGGTTCCGTCTCGTTCCAGACAGTAAATATCACAAGAACATAGGGGATATATCCCTCAGGGACATATAACGGTGGACAAAAACTCGTGTAATCTGCAGGATTTTCCCATCCATCAAACCTCAGGTGAAATGTATCCCTGAGTGATGGTGTATTATCGGGGGGAATTCAGTTACGGTATCTGTTGGATATGGCCGTGTGACTTCCATGGGAGAATATGAATCATTCACGCCGGGGTGAATGCACCCTGCCGTGAGAAGCAGCGCAAGCAGCATAAACGGTCCAATCCATCTGAATGTCATTGTGCCTCGCAGGATGATTGATCACGTGAACAGTCCATTGCCAAAGATCCGCCGGTAGAATATCATCAGGAGAACCGCACTTGTTGCAAGAGAGGTAAATACGGCTCGATCGATTGATTTTTCATGAAATGTCCGTACGCCGAAATAGGTTATCAGACCGAAGCAAAAGAGAAGAAACAGGCTCACGAACGTGTTATTCATAGCCACGGCCACCCAGAAAAAGAGGATGCAGGGCGAAAGAGCATAGATCACTGATTTCATCGTTATTTCAAATCCTTTGTTTTCATCAACAAAAAACAGGAAAAAATGTTCAATGAGACTGACGCCCAGGAGGAAGATTGCCCCGTCGATTAGACTCCTCAACAGGCCGATGGACATGCCCGGTAGACCGATGAGAAACAACCCGCTATCGTCGGACGCAATTCCATGGTGCGATGGCATAAGAGTAGACAACAGCACAAAAATGAGGTAACCGGCGACGACTATCGCAATAAAGAAATGGAGATCGTCCCGCAGTGACTTTTTCTTCAGTTTTTGAAGAAGGTGATGCGGATCGGTGAAAACATTCAACAATTGCATCTCTTGATTCACCACATACCTCTCTTCCGGACAATTCTCTGGATATCGCCGGAGAATCCGGATCATTCAGGTCACGAAAAATCATTGTTGGTAATATTATATATTGCAAATTGACTACTGAAATTCAGTACGTCTGGATTTATCCAGTGGAATTGGATCCGGTTATTTCTGTAGATTTTTGGAGAATCGAGTGCTATTCTGCTGGAATCTGGAAGCCGTGTTTCCGTTGAAACCCACCCCGCCGCAACCATTAACCGATCCTGCGCACTACACCCAATCACCATGTCCTGGCGACCCCGCATCGATGAGGAATCGGTCTTCCGGCGGTGGATGGGGATCGAGGCGGCCCGGCTGCGGCAGGGGCTGGTGGAGGACAGAAAAAGGCTCTCGGTGCTGCTCGCCGAGGAGGAGCCGCAGGCGATCACCAAGGCAGGGGAGCCCTACCGCTTCGACAAAGCGGTGATCGAGCTCTTCGGCGAGCAAGTGCCCCCTGTCCTGCACCGGCGGCTCCGGCTGCCCATCACCTTCCGCTTCTCTCCCGACGTGCCGGGGAGCTGCTATCTTGCCGATGAGGCCGCCATGCAGGCCCTGCAGGCGCTCGGGGACCTCTCCGAGCTGCGACGGATGCACGAGGGCAAGCTCTGGGTGGGCCGGGCCATCGCCTACGCCATCGGCCAGAAGTACCCGACGGCAGTGCAGTTTGCGCTGGGATGAGGGTCAGCTGCCCTCGAAGAGTCCGCCGGCCCTGGCGAGTTTGGCCATTCTGGTGAGCCCGGTGCACTGAGGTATTCATGCTCCGGAAGGTGGGGGGGTGCCGTCGCAGACCCGCGGGAGAATGCCGTGGGTTGTCCATCCCCGCACGATGGTACGCACATCAGGCGCAGCATCGGAGGAGTCGCGGGAGTGGAGGGGCATGTCGAGTGTGCCGCTATCGGCGGTGCGGTCCGGGTTGGGGTGCCATGGTGTGCCGCCTTCCCTTCGCGGAAGCCATGGGGTCGTGGCACCCGGGCCCCTACCAGCGGAACCGCTCCTGCTTTTTCGAGATTTCCTCGAAGGGGAGCAGTTCGTAACCGTGCACCTTCCCTTCCTCATCGATCTCGATCTCGATGAAGAGCTCGAGATCGGCATGCACCATGGCGAGTGTCGCCGGGTCCGCCCCCTCCTGCACGAATCCGAATTCGGTGAGTTTGCGCTCGATATTCTGCAGCTGGTCCGCCTCGTTGAGGTTGAAGAGTTCCTCCACCCGTGCCATCAGGGCAACCTGGGTCTCCTTGTCCACCATATGCCATTGATGTGCCCGTTCCTCTTTATATTCGTTCGCCGTGTGCGGGCCCGGGGAAAAGATTGATTGCCCCTCCTCGCCATCTGCTCTCCATGAAGCAACGCCATGCCCTCGGCATCATCGCCGTACTGGTTGGCATCCTTGGATTTCTGCTCTTCCTCTCCGCATCACCGGCTCCTTCCGCAGCGGAGCAGGGGTGCATTGCCTCGGGGGGGACGGTGACCACCGGGCTGTGCTGTCAGTCGACCGGTGATTTCCCCGATACCTGCGCCATCGGCGCCTGCGGCTGTGCGCCGGGCCAGAGCCATGAGGTCCGGGTCTGCGACTGCGGCGAAGGACGATGCTTTGACGGTACCGCCTGCGTGCCGGTCGGGCCGCAAGAGAGCGTGTGCACCTCGCCGAACGGCACCTCCATGACCCTGGACGAGGCGATGGCCATCGCCATGGCGAGCGAGTGCAACGAGATCGGCACTCTCCAGCCGATGCACGTCTGCAATGCGAACACCGGCACCTGGTGGATCGATCTCGAATCGTTTATCGCCAAGGCCGGCTGCAGCCCGGCCTGCGTAGTGGACGTCGAGACCGGCAGGGCCTCCGTCAACTGGCGCTGCACCGGGGCGCTGCCCTCCTGAGACCGCCCAGGGGGCTCCTCCCCCCTCTCCCCCGATGACCGTTGCTCCTCGAATCGGGTTTCTCTCACCTTTATTAGCCTGCGTATCCCATAGCTGATCCATCCAAGTGGCGCATCCATCAACGGGAACCATGGTGAACAATCGCACGAAAGGAGGGGATCCGGGTGCACGGTATGCCCGGCAACTGCCCCTCTTCGGGACGGAGGGCCAGGAGTGCCTGCAGGCTGCCACTGTGCTGGTGGCCGGAGCTGGCGGGCTCGGCTCTCCGGTGCTGCTCTACCTGGCAGCCGCAGGCGTGGGCCGCCTCATCATCGCTGACTGCGATGCGGTGGAGGAGACCAACCTCAACCGGCAGGTGCTGCACTGGGAGCAGGACATCGGCAGGATGAAGGTCCGGTCGTCAGAGGAGAAGCTGCGGGCATTCAACCCCGCCGTGGAGATCATCACCGTCGACGAGCAGATCACCGAGAGGAATGCCGCCCGCATCGCGGCCGACGCCTTGATCATTGTCGATTGCCTCGATAACTTTGCCGCCCGGTTCGCCCTGAACGATGCGGCGCTCCGGAAGGATATCCCGTTCGTGCACGGGGCGGTCCGGGGATTCCACGGGCAGGTGACCACCATGGTGCCCGGCCGGACAGCATGCATGCGCTGCCTCTACGCGAGCGCCCCGCCCCCGGCGCCGGTCCCCGTCCTCGGCACGACCGCCGGGGTGGTGGGGATGATCCAGGCAAACGAGGTGATCAAGTACCTGGTCGGCACCGGGGGCCTGCTCTGCGACCGGCTCCTGATCTGGGACGGGGCACGGAGCCTCGTCGAGGAGGTGCTCATCGCCCGGGATCCCCGGTGCGTCTGCAGCATGCCGGAAACGGTGGACAGCCGGGAACATGAGGAGAACGAGGCATGAATATCCGCATGAGGGCTTTCGCCCAGTTCGGGGAGCTGTTCGGGACGGAAACCACCCTCGAGGTATCCGGGCCAAGCACCATTCCGGAGACGCTGCACCTGATCTGTGAGGGATCGGAGGAGAAACGACAGGCGCTGTTCGACGAGAGCGGTGCGATTCACCCGTACATCATTCTGGTGCGCAACAGGGTCAGGGTGGATCGGGACGAACTCTACGTGCTGCGGCTCGGCGAGGGGGACGAGCTGGCCCTGCTCCCCCCGGTGGCAGGAGGGTAACGAGATGATCACCATTACCACCGACCCCATCGATCCCGCGCCGGCCATCGATGCGGCGCGAATGCCGGGAACCGGGGCGATTGTCACCTTTCTGGGCGTGGTCCGGGATGACGGCATCGATGCGATGGAGATCGAGGCATTCGAGGAGGTTGCCCTCGCCGATCTCCGGGAGATCGCGGCTGCTGCCGCGGAGAAGCACCAGCTCAATCACGTGGATATCATCCACCGTATCGGGCGACTTTTCGTGGGGGAACCCATTCTGCTCATCGTGTGCGGTGCGGGGCATCGAAAGGAGGCTTTTCTGGGCTGCGAAGAGATCCTCGAGCGCATCAAGGAGCGCGTACCCCTCTGGAAGAAGGAGTTCCGGGAAGGGAAGGGCACCTGGGTGGGTGAGGATGCGCATCCCTCCCCCGGTGCCTGAAGGCGCCTACACGAAATTGGCTTCCCAGATAAAATAGACCCCTTCCGCGGTTTTCCTGTCGATCCGTTCCGCGATGAGATCCACGAACGCCATCATATACTCGGGAGGGATGCAGCAGACGCTCTCCTCCCCCCTGATGATCAGGTCGGCAAGGTAGGCGAGCTCCTCGTTGGAGAGCGCGCTGCACCGCCGGATGAAGTCCTCCGCCGAACGGGAGTAGTGGATCGCCACCGGCGGGAGCACGGAGCGAAATCCCTCCCCGGAGGTCTGACACAGTTCGTCATCGAATTCCGGCGCACATTGTTTGAGGATCCTGATATCGGTTTTTGAAAGTACCCTGGCCATCGTATCACCCGTACCCTGTCAGGAGGAAGTGGTAACAGTATGTTCCCCCTCACCTCTATGGATGGTCCGTCCGGCGGGAGGCGGAGTGTTCATCGGCCGCCCGTGGTATCCCGGAGGTAGGTGAGGGCGCGTATGGCATCCTCGCGCTTGAGATCCGGCTTCTCTTTTTCGATGAATGCCATAAACCGGCTGACCGCTTCGTCCCCGACAAGCGCGGCCGCCTCCGCGGCAATGCGCCGGTAGGTCCGGTCCGGGTAGTACAGCCCGGCTGCAACGGAAAGGAGCGTCCGGCATTCCCCGCCATCGAGAATGCCATTGTCTTCGGCCCGTTCCAGGGCGTACCTGATATTGACCAGCGGCTCGGAGAGCGCACAGCTGGTATAGGGGTCGAAGACCAGGGCGACCTCGTCGTCGGCCACCAGTTCCCCGGAGGAATAGCGGCGGGATATCTCTCCGACGCCCTCCATCCCGAAACTTTCCATCTCTGCGGCCCGCAGCGCCCCCATGCTTGAAGCACCGATGACCCGCACTCCCCGGCGGAGGGCCGAAAGAATCTCCCGGTGGCCCACCGCCGCATCCTGGAAGAACACCCCGTCGATCAGCCCGATGACGGCGGCACCGCTCTCCACCGCCGCGGTGAGATCCCCGCGTTTTGCCGGCGGGCGGTAGGAGGCGTCGAGGATCGTCCTGGCCTCGTCCAGGTCAAGGCTTGGGCCGAGAAATACCACGACGGTTTGCATCTTTGCACCGCGCTCCTATCCGTTCGTCGTCCATCGCATAGACCTCAAGTCCCGGCACGATAACACGCACCACCGGCACGCCAATCTCCGGGCGGGTGAGATCGCATACGATAACCCGGTCCAGCCCCCGCCGTGTGAGCGCTCCAACCATACAGGAGATGTCATCCCGGAAATCATCGGCATCACAGGAGCGGATGGCGCCATAGTCAATGGTGCGGTCAAATTCGTAGTACCGCCGGTTCATCCTTCTGACCCGGTCATACCCCATGCGGCGCCTGAGATCGGCCACCGTGGTGTCCTCCCGCGCCCCGTGGATCTGTGTCAGCCGGCTCTGCGCCACCTCGGTCAGGGCCCGGAGCATGGCGATCCGGGCACAGGTGTGCGTCCCCATTCCCAGGGTGAGCAGCGCGGGGTCTTTGAGCCGGGCATCGTCGGATGCCGCGGCAAAGGTGGGAATCCCGATATCCGAGGTGATATCCCGGAGGATCACCTCCACGCCGGCCCGGTCGAATTTGGCCAGCATCTCCTCCACCGGACCGCCGGAAATGCCCGTCACCGAGGGTCCCATATTCCGTGCCGCCTCCGCCACCGACCAGGCATCCCGCTCGATTACCTCCGCCAGTGCATGGAAGGTCGCCTCCTCGAGCGTATTTCCGGAGGCCAATCCGTTGGTGTTCGTCCGAAAGAGAGGATTGAAAGTGCGGGGGAGGGGGTGGAAGACGGCACCGGCGGGCACGAGGAGGTCTTCGTCGTGCACGATATCGTACCCCGCCACCCAGGGAATGGAGATGGCCACTCCGTCCACCCGTTGCGGGAGGATGAGATCGCGGGGGTCGAGGAGGGATTCGGTGGCCAAGAGGTCTCGGTAGGATCCCACCGTCATGATGCGGTCATGCACCTCCGAGGAATAACGCTCGATTCCCTCCATGATTGCCGAGACCCGGGCATCGGTGGGGGTCGAACCCTTTCCGTTGTACACCGAAATTGCCCCGTCCTCCGCAGATGGGCGGATGGAGGAGAAGACCGGGATGCCGATCCGGTCCAGCGAGGTGATATCCGCGACCCGCGTGATCCCTGCATCGCCCCGTTTGCCCTCGATGCGCTCCAGGGTCTCCTCCGGCGAGCAGAACCGCTGTGTTCCGTCATTGTACCGTTTCTTGCACGAATTGAGTTTCATCTGTCAATCCCCCGACACTCCGCTCCTCCCCGGGTGCCCATGCAGCCGGCCGGACGAATCGTAATTACAACGTATCGTTGAACCCACTTAACTGCATCTTCGAGGCGCCCGCGTCGACCCCCCATCCGGCCCCCATCGCATACGGTGCCGGCTACCCGAGGCATTCTCTCACTGCCGCCCGCACCCGCTCCTCGATCCCGGGGAGGGTGCGCACGTCCCGCGCCCGGTCCATGCCTTCGACGAGCACCTCGCCGCAGGGCTCGACCTCCAGGTTGCGCAGGAAATCCCGCACCACTTTCCGGACGCAATGAAAGTTCTCCTCGCCGGTGCGTCCGGCAACCGCCAGCAGCAGCCCTTTCTGGCCTTCCGGGCCGCCGAAGAGCGCCCGTTCGGCGTGGTAGGTCTGGCAGCGGTCGATGACCATCTTGAGCGCCGCGGGCACCGTGTCGGTGTAGACCGGGGAGCAGACGACGATGAGCTGTGCGCCCCTGATGGAGCGATGACCCCCTCCATGTCGTCGTCGAAGGTGCACTGCGCAAAGTTGTAGCACCAGTAGCAGCCGATGCAGGGCCGGATGTAGAGGTCGTCGGGGAAGAGGACCTGGGCGGTCCTGCCCGCCTCCCGCGCCGCCGAGGCCGCCACGTCGGCCATGATGCTGCAGTTGCCGCCCGCCCGGGGGCTGCCCTGGATGACCAGCACCTCGGTGACCGGGATCTCCGACCGCACCCTGGGGAGCGGCTGCAGGGTGCGGATGAAGATCTCCGGATCCGCGGCAAGCTCCCTGGCCCACTCCAGATAGGTCTCGTGGGCCGAACCTTCCGCATCGAGGGGCATCCGGGGGGTGTACTCGTAGGTGTTGGTGCGAAACGCCGCCCGCGTCCGCCCCTGCTTGCGCACCCGCACCGTGTAGCGTACCATCCCGGGGTAGATGCGGGAGAGGTCCTCCCGTTCCAGGGTCAGGAGATAGCCCCCCTCGATCCGGGTGCGCCGCAGCACCTCCGCCTCCGTCATTGATCTCTCCATCTGTCCCGCAGGGCAAAAACCCGCCGCTCTGCCACTTAGAACAGAAGCCCGGTGAGGAGGGGGATGGTGACCACCGAGCTCATGGTGGTGACGAAGACGATCCTGGAGGCCAGCAGGGCGTCGGCGTCGTACTCCTCGGCGAAGATGACCGTGTTGGCGGCGGTGGGCATGGCGGCCAGGGTGATGAGCACGGCAAAGGCGAGAGTGTCCCCGGCGAGGGGCCGCAGGGCCAGCCAGGCCGCCAACGGGATGACCAGCAGGCGTACCGCCGAGGCGACCCCGATCCGCCAGTCCTCCACCATCCGCCGCGCCGGGAAGGCGGCCAGCAGCGCCCCCACCACGACCATGGCCAGCGGGGTGGTGATCCCCCCGAGCAGATCCAGCCCTTCGCAGAAGGGGGAGGGGCTCCGCACCGAGCACAGAA
>JAENYT010000030.1 GCA_016841665.1 Methanobacteriota archaeon | reverse complement strand
ATCACCGGCACCTCGATGAGCACCCCGACGACCGTGGCCAGAGCCGCACCTGAAGAGAGGCCGAAGAGGATGGTGGCCGTGGCGATGGCCACTTCGAAGTGGTTCGAGGCGCCGATCATCCCGGCAGGAGCTGCGTCCCGATACGGCAGGCCGAGCCTCGGGGCAAGGACGAAGTAGCCCAGGGTGAAGATGAGCACCGTCTGGATGAAGAGCGGGATGGCGATCCAGAGAATGGTCAGGGGGTTTTCGACGATGACGTCCCCTTTGAAGGTGAAGAGAAGGACGAGCGTCCCGAGCAATGCCACGATAGAGACTGGGGTGAGCAGGTGAAGAAACCTGGTCTCGAACCAGGCCTTCCCCTTCCGGGCGATGATCCATTTCCGGGTGAAGTACCCGGCAACCAAGGGGAGACCTACATAAATGGCGACCGAGAGGAGGATGGTCTCCCAGGGGATGGGCATGGCGTTCACCCCGAGGAGGAACTCCCCGAGCGGGGCGTAGAGGAAGAGCATGGTGAGCGAGTTGATGGCCACCATGATCAGGGTGAGGCCGTCGTTTCCCCTCGCAAGATAGCTCCACATCAGCACCATCGCCGTGCAGGGGGCGATGCCTAGCAGAATGCAGCCAGCAACATAACTCCGCCAGAGCTCGACCGTGCTCCCGTCCGGGAGCACCTCGGTCCCGGGGATGAACCCTACGAAGAGGTACCCCAGGAAGAAGGTGGCGATGAGGTACATCGAAAACGGCTTGATCGCCCAGTTCACGAAGAGGGTGAGGGCGACAGGCTTAGGCGTCTTTGCGGCCCGTAATACCTCCGCAAAATCGATCTTGACCATGATGGGGTACATCATAAAGAAGAGGGCGATGGCGATCGGGATCGAGACCTGGTAGACCGAGAGGGCATCGAGGGCGACGGCGATGCCGGGAGCGGCCCTGCCGAGTGCGATCCCGGCCACGATGCAGAGCGCGACCCATACGGTGAGATATTTCTCAAACGTGGAGAGGCGTCGTTCCCCGCGGGTTGGTTCCGCCATGTTCTTCACCCTTTCCTCAGGATCTTCGTCGGTTCATCAATCCTTTCTGCCCGTCCCCTCCCACGCGGCCGAGACCACGGTCTCGACGTCGTCGTCGGAGAACTCCATCGTTCCGGCCTTTTTGACGCCGAGTGTCGTGACCACGATGTGCTGGTCGGGGGTGACGCCCTGCGCTTCTGCAATCTGCCGGCCGCACTCCACCGGGCAGCCGTCGATGACGATCACCTCGTCGGCTTCCCGGATTTTCGCGTTTAGCCCTTCCGCTCCGGTGGCGAGGAGCGCCATGCAGGCGATAGTGCCGTAGCCTTCCGCCGTCAGCTGGATGGCCGCCAGGTTGGAGAGCTGCCCTGTGTTTGCCTGTCCGGCGCAGGGGAAGATGATCCTCTTGGTCCCGGTCTGTGCGGAGGTGTCGCCGCAGGAGCATGATGGTTGTTCCGGCACTACCTATCACCCCTGCAGGATCTGCTTGAGTTCGTTCACGTCCGCGACCCGGCCCGAAACCTTCAGTTCGCCGTCCACGATCAACCCCGGGGTGAGCATGACGCCCCGATCCATGATCGCGGTGATGTCCTCGACCTTGATGATCTCGGCATCGATCCCGAGGTCGGCGACCGCTTTCTCGACATTCTTCACAAGCCGCCTGCACTTGGCGCAGCCGGTTCCCAGCACTTCAATCTTGACCATTGGTTTCACACTCCTTTCCGGTATTCCCTCAGCAGCGCCTCAGCATAGGCATCCTCTGCCTGACGAGGGATGTAGTTATAGATTTTTGTCTGCCTGAGCAGTTCTTTCTTCAGCGGTTCCTCCGCGGACAGACCGAGCGAGGCCACCTCCTCGAAGATGGCATCGAGCATGGCAAGCCCGACGATAATCCCGTCCACGTTCACCCGGCGGATACGCCGCAGGGCCTCCGCGGCGCAGCAGGGTTTCTGTTCCGCGTCTCTGTTCGTCAATTCACACCACACCCCGGAAGGCCAAGGGCGGGGAAGAAGTTCCCGAAGATCAAGCCCGCCACCGTCGAGAAGATCACGACGAGGGCGACGTAGACCGCGGTCTTCTTCCCTCCCATGATCCGTAGCAGCACTAGGATGCTCGGCAGGCTGATAGTGGGGCCGGCGAGCAGAAGCGCCAGTGCCGGGCCTCCGGCCATCACTCCCTGGGTGTAGCCGAAGGTGCCGCCGATGATGGGCACCTCGAGGAGGGTGGGCATATAGAGGATGGCCCCGATGACGGCTCCCATGAAGCAGGCGAAGACCGAGTTGTCCCCGAAGAGGGGGGCGAAGGTCTCCGGCGGGAGGAAGAAGGCGATCACGCCCACCACGAAGGTACCGGCGATAAGGATGGGGAAGATCTTCTTCGTAAGATCCCAGATTTCGTAGCCCCAGTCGGTCACCTCGTCCCGCTCAAAGTAGTAGATGAGCAGGAAGGCCACCGCCACGGTGAGCAGGTAGACGATGCCGAGGCGGAGGGTGAAGTCGAGCTGCGAGGCCCCGATGACGAGGATGAGCACGAGCAGCACAAAGAATGCCGGCACCACCCACCGCGGCCGCTCCTCGCCGCCTCCGCTCACCATCATCGACCCGGTGGCGCTCTTCCTGATCTCCTCGTCGTAGGCCCGGAAGACGATCGCCATGATCAGGCCGATGAAGATGGCCATGACAACGGCGAAGAGGGCCCGGGCGAAGCCGATATCGAACCCCAGCACGCTCGCCGTATAGATGATGGCGAGGATGTTGATGGCCGGGCCCGCGTAGAGGAAGGTGATGGCCGGACCGATCCCGCTGCCCTTCTTCATGATCCCGGCGAACATCGGCAGTATGGTGCAGGAGCAGACGGCGAGCACAATGCCGGAGATGGACGCGATTCCGTAGGAGACCGACTTTTTTGCGTCCGGGCTGAAGTACTTCAGGATCGCATCTTTCCTGACGAAGGCGGCGATAGCCCCGGCGATGAAGAATGCCGGCACCAGGCAGGTGACGGTGTGCGCCGCCAGGTACTCGATGACGGCATCGAGTCCGGAGAGGAGGGCTCCGGTGACGGGATCAGCCATAGGGTTTTTCTCTCCTTGATGTTGTGAGTGGGGGATTGGTTCTCATTCGGTGTTTCTCCTTGATAATGTCATAGCACCGCCAGTGTCTGGAATGCCACCCCGGCGAGCATGGCCACGCACAGGATTGTGACCACGAATGCCGCGACAAGCCGTTTCTCGAAGATGGCGGACAGCAGCGTCACTTCGGGGATGCTCGCCCCGGCCCCGCCGATAATGAGCGCCATGACCGCACCAATGGCCATGCCTTTGTCGAGCAGGACGGCGCTGATCGGGATGATGGTCTCTGCCCGGATGTACATCGGCACGCCGATCACCGCCGCTACCGGAATGGCGAGCGGGTTGTCGGGTCCGGCGAGGCCGATGATGAGACTTTCGGGGACGAATCCGTAGATGAATGCCCCGATACCGGCGCCGAGGAGCAGGTAGGGGAGCACCTGCCGGAAGAGAGAGACCGCAAAGGCGAAGGCCCCGCTGATCCTGGGGCCGTGCCTCTCCCGAAACGTGGCACTGTCCTTGGGTGGACAAGCGCACCGCCCGTTCCCCCCCTCGAGAGTGACGTTCTTCACGTAGCGTTCGTAGCCCAGCCGGCCGAGTACCGCACCGATGACGGCTGCGGCCGCGAACGTGATCGCAGCATAGACGGCGGTGGGGACGGGTCCCACAAGGGCGGCGAGCAGGCTGAGGATGACCGGGTTTAAGAGCGGCGAGGCGATCAAAAACGACATGCAGACGCCGAAGGGGACGCCGGCATCCAGCAGGCCGAGCAGGATGGGGATGGTGGAGCAGGAGCAGAAGGGGGTGAGCGCACCGAAGGCCGCCCCCAGCACGTTCCCGCGTCCTCGTCCCCGCCCGGTAAGTGTTCGTTTGATCCGCTCCTCCGGGACATAGGCGTGCAGTATGCCCACCAGGAACGAGATGCCGATGAACAGCAGGATCAGTTCGCCGGCGATGATGACGAAGAACTGGCCTGTGGATAGGAGTGTTTCAGTAAGTGCCGTCGCCATCCCTCCGTTTCATCCGCTGATGCGGGCGGCGGCAACCTCTGGTCACCACCCGGCGACGCAGCAGGGGGAGATCCGTTCCACCCGGATTCAGGACGTTCTTTTCTGTCATACCTCCGCTCCCGTTCCGCCCGCAAAGAAGAGAGTGCAGTGGCAGTGCCTATCTTCTGCAATTTCCTGTTCATGGAAGATGCAGGGGCAGACGATCTCGCGGTCCTGCACGGGATCATTGCTCCGGATGCGGCAGGGACAGTAGCGCGCACCGAACCTCCTTTCGTTACGAGCAAGGCCGCGGATGACGACATCGAGCTGGTGGATATCCGGATTGAGGATCCACCCACGCTCCTTCGCGTAACGGCGTGCCCATGCGAGGATTTCGGCGGTGCGTGTTCCGTCGTTCATCTCATTCCCCTGCCGATCTGCCGGATTTCGCTTCAGTTCTGGTCGTTCTCTTTTTCGGGCTCCTTGGATACGATCCTGACATCACCGCAGCAGCATCCGCCGCCACAGCCGCCGAACAAGGATTTCATTCGCGCTGCAAATCCGGTGGGTTTTGTGTCCTGTTTCTCGTCAGTCATCTGCAGGGTTCACCTCTAGCTGGAATTTCAACATTGTTTGAAACAGTGTTGACGGAACTCCAGCATAAACTTTGCTATTTCAAACAATTTTGAAACGCCTCCTGTGGATGGCGCATGAACCGAAGATGCCCGGAAAGAAGAGTAACCTGAAGGAAAGGTGCGCTACCGGAATGCTTATCGACCCGGATATTTTCATACTATTTTGCAATGGTCGATACCGCGGAGAACGAAGACGTATCTCGCGTAAAAGAGCCGGCTGCTTCTGGCATTCCAGAGGAGATTGCAGCGTCCCTGTGCACCTGCGGGGGGATCGAGGGGCTTGAAAAGATGCTGCCCTCCGATGCGCACCTGGAGCGGATGAGCGCCCGGCACCGCGCCTGCGCCGATCCGATCCGCCTGAAAATTCTTCTCATGCTCAGCCTGCAGCCGCTCTGCGTCTGCGTGATCAAGGCGGTGCTCGGCATCGCAGACTCCAAACTTTCCTATCATCTGGGCGTGCTCAAGAAGGCCGGCCTGATCAGGGGAGAGCAGCAGGTGAACTGGATCATCTACTCCTTGACCGATGAGGGGGCCGAGTGCCTCGATTAATGAGTGCCATTCAACAGTCCTGAATCGATCCCAACTGAATCCTCTTCCTGCAGACGGCGGGGTCCTTTGCCAAGCACCGCCGCGGCAGATCCGCAGCCCGCGATTCTTTACAGGGCAAGCATGACCCCTGCCCTGTTTTTTGCGATCGGTCGGGCTGTGCCCGCGGGCTACGATGAGGCGGGGGGGAGGAGGTCGCCCCGAACAGAATCATCGTCCACCTCCCGGCGACACCCGCACAATAATAATATTCATAATAATTATATTGATAATCATTCTGAGGTTCTACATCATGGATCTGGCCGACCTCAGGCTGGATGCGCGAGGCATGACGTGCGCTTCGGAGAGGGGTTCGAAGGCGCCCACGACGCCCTGGCCGATGTGCGGGCCTGCAGCCGGTGCTTCTTCGCCCTCAAGGAGCAGGAGATCATCTGAGCGAGGGAATCACAGGGACCAGGGCATGATCACCATCCACTGCGACGCCTGCAGCCGCAAGCTCTTCCGCTACCAGAAGATCGGCAAGGGGAAGCTGCTGCACTGCTGGCTTGCCCGGATCTCCTCCGACCACTCGGTGCGGGAGGGCGACCAGGTCTACTGCACCTGCGGGCAGCACATCGGGGTGGTGGAGGGGCCGTGGATCAATTTGCACGGGGGATCGTTTACCGTGCGGGGCTCGGCCCTGAAGAAGTGAGGGGACAAAAGGGGGAAAATTGGGTTCACACCGGGCCGCCGAGCGTGGGGAGGAACCATGCGACAATGGAGGTTACGATCCAGATCACGATGGCAATTATCAGGGATTTGATCCAGCCGATTTTGTAAAGCATCTGCAGGGCAATCAGCCACGCGATACCGGCGATGAATGCGGCGATCAATCCCCCCACGAAGTAGTAGACGATCGTATAGATGATCGTGCCGGCCAGGGCGGCGAGCACCGCCGTGGTGAAAGCTTCCTCTTCGCCAAACAGTTTTACGATAACGTAGATGACGATTGCTGAAATGATCAGCGCAATGATGAACGAGAGCGCAGTAGCAACAAACGATTCCATGGCCCACCAATTTATACAATAGTATAAATAAATTGCCCGGGCTGGAGGGCAGGCGGCCTGCGGGGGGGCCTGAAGAAGTAAGGGTGGAGAGGAGCTATCCTACGGCGAGGGGCGACGATCAGGCCTGCCCCGGTCCCCTCCGCCCCCTGGTGAGCATCCGCCATCGCAGCACCTGGGCCGCCACGCCGATCCCCCCGGTGAGGGCGGCGACGAGCATGACCACGCCGATGGCCCCGGCGAGGAGCGCCGGATCGGCGGACGCCACGCCGCTTTCCGTCCCGGCGAGGCTCACCTGGAAGGTGAGGAGGATGCCGGCAACGGAGACCCCCAGGGCCATGCCGAAGTTGCGGGCCATGGCCGTGAGGCTGGAGGCCAGCCCCATCTTCTCCACCGGGGCGGCCCGCATGATCTCGGTGTTGTTGGGGCTGTTGAAGAGGGCGTTGCCGAAGGCGAGGACCACGAGTGAGGCGAGGATGAGGATGAAGTCCTGCCGGACCGCCCCCCAGGCGAGGATGAGGAGCGCTACGGTGCAGAGCGAAAGACCAATGGCGGCGTAGGCGGGGCTCTCGCGGCGGTCGAAGAACCAGCCGGTGAGGGGGGAGGCGACCACGGTGATGGCGGGGACGATCATGAAGATGCCCCCCACCTCGGCGGGGGAGAGCCCCATCACCCCCTCGAAGTAGAAGGGGCCGCAGATATTGAAGATAAAGAGGGCCACGAAGAAGAGGAGGCAGCTTGCGAGGGGGATGCCGAAGAGGGGGTCCCGCAGCAGGGAAAAGTCCATCAGGGGGCGCGAGTGGCGCCGTTCGGTGCGCACGAAGAGGGTGAAGGCCCCCAGGGCCGTCAGGCCGAGGAGGACGAGGGGGGCGGAGACGCGGATGCCCGCGGTGAATTCCTCGAGGCAGAGCATGAAGGCCACGATGCCGGCCATGAGGGTGAGGGCCCCCGTCCAGTCCATGGAGAGGGAGGAGCGCCTGGGCTCATGGAGATCCATCACCCGCAATCCGACGGCGAGCAGCGCAATGCCTGCGGGGATGTTGATGAGGAAGATGTACTCCCAGCCGAACAGTGCGGTGAGGAAGCCGCCGAGGGCGGGGGCGGCCAGCCCGGCCACGGAGACGGTGGCGGCGACGGCCCCCATCGCACGCCCCTGCTCCCCCCGGGGGAAGATGCCGGGGATGATGGCCGCAGGGATGGCGAAGGCCGCCGATGCCCCGATGGCCTGCAGCACCCGCATCCCGATGAGCACGAGAAGGTTGGGAGCAGAGGCGCAGCCAAACGACGCGACCGTGAACAGGGCCATCCCGGCGAGGAAGAGGCGGCTCTTCCCCACTGATTCCGCCACCCTCCCGAAGACGAGAAAGAGGGCCGTGACGGTCATGAGGTAGGCGGTGATCACCCACTGCGACTGGGCCACGTCGACCCCGTAGAATGCGGTGATGGTGGGAAGCGCGATGCTCACCACGATACCGTCCATCACCGCCATGAAAATGCCCAGGAGAACGACGACGAGGACGAGGGTGCGGGAGCGGGGTGAGGCGGGGGCGTCCATGTTCAGTCCTCCCGGGGGGGGCAGGGGGCGGGATGCATGATCAGGGTGGGGACCGGGGACAGATAAATGGTGAGAATATTCGAACCTGATGGGGAGGCGAAAGAACCGGGGACAGGAAGAGAGAGGAGGGGATGGGGGTCCAGCGGCACCGCCGCAGCAGGGACATGCCACCAAGGGCGAGGAACGGCGCCCACAGCAGCGGCGGCTTCGTCGAGGGGGTTGAGGGCCCGTGGATCACCCTGCACGGGGGATCGTTTACGGTGCCGGGGGTCGGCGCTGAAGAAGTGAGTGCACCGGGCGAACACCGGGAAACTATTTATCGTCTGGAACAGTATTCGCCCGTTGGCGTTCCAGGGCCGCCGGGGGGGCGGGTCTGCAGCGTCGCGTGCATCCTGACGTTCCCCAGGAGGCGGTGAACAGGACAGGAAGGGGAGAGACCTGAAGGTTCCGTTCGGAGGAACACTGCGTGTCCCGGGGAGGATGCACAAAACGGAGGGATGCGAAGTCATGTTATCAGACAAGAAAGTATGGCCGGTGCTGCCGGTCGTCGACATGAAGAGAGCCAAGGAGTTCTACACAGCCAAGCTCGGCCTCTCGGTGGAATGGGAGAGAGAATCGGGCGTGCTGTTTGCCGCAGGGCACGATTCCTACCTCTTCATGTACGAGCGGGCGGCGACCAAAGCAGATCACACGGTTGCGGGGTTCCTGGTCGACGATATCGAGGCGGAAATGGCGGACCTGCGCAGTCGGGGGATCAAATTCGAAGAGTATGACATGCCGGGCCTGAAGACGGTGCAGGGGATTGCCGCGATGAGCCCGGACCGGACGGCATGGTTCAAGGACTCCGAGGGCAATATCCTCGCCCTGGTTGAATTCAAAGATTAAGCGCCCGGGAGAGAGGGGGGCAGCGGGATTCGCGCTCCGCCGACCGGTGCCCACCTCTGCCGTGGATAGAACCGGAGCAATGCCGTGGAAAGGGAGGTGATGCGGGAACCTTCATCAGGATTGCTGCGATAGCTCCACTGATGGATAGCCGGGCCCTGCGGGCGTACGTCGATCTCCTGCGGCTGCACTTTGCCTTTGCGTGGCCTCTTCTCTTCTGCTCGGGGACGTTTCTCGCCTTCGGCACCTACGGGGGGTTTTCCTGGGGGTACGTGCTGGTCGCCGCCCTGATCGGCCTCTTCGGCTTCGAGGCGGGCATGGTCCTCAACGACTACGTGGACCGGGTGCACGACACCCGGGACGTCGACGGGAGGTTTACGCGCTACTGGCGGGTCTTCGGAACGAGGCCCATCGCCGAGGGCCTGATCTCGCCCCGCCGGGCCCTGCTCCTCTTCGCCGTCCTCGCCCTGCTCGCCCTCGCCCTCATCCTGACCCTGCCGTACCCGCACTCCCTCTTCATCATTGTGATCATGGGCTACAGCTACTGCGCCGAGGTCTTCTACCAGGTGAAGAAACGCTCCCAATCGTTGCCCATCGCCCAGCTGCTGGGGAGGACCGACTTCGCCCTCTTCCCGGTCGCCGGCTACCTGGCCGCCGGATTGTTCGATATCCCCGCCCTGCTCTACTTTTGCTTCTTCTACCCCTACGCCCAGGCCCACTTGGGGGCGAACGACCTCGCCGATCTGGACAACGATATCGCCCGGGGGGTGAAGACCATCCCGGTGCTCTACGGGGTGCAGGGGAACATCCTCTGGATCGCCGCATTTACGGTGCTCCACGGGATCATGGCGCTGTTCTTCGCCGGGGTGCTCGGGCCGCTGGCACGGGCGGCGCTGATCCCCGGGTTCGTGCTGCTCCTGATCGCCAACGGGATCATCCTGCGGGGACGGAGGCCGGAGGCCGCGCTGAAGGCCCTGCCGTGCTTCCACGTGGCGATGGTGGTGTACGCGGCCGGGATTATCGTGGATTTCTTTTTCTGAGGGATTTCATCGCCCCGGGGGGTGCGGTGGTTGATGAACATTGTCCCATAAGAGGCAAATGATCGACACAGTACATATGCGTTCAGGAACCGCCCGTTCATTCCGTAAGTGGCAATCAGACCGGATGCCAATGAACGAAAAGGTTCAAAAAGACGAGGTATTCAGGAGAAAGATCCATTTCTTTCCATCCCTGATTTTTCTCAATTTACCCATTTCCTCGAGCCTGAAGAGGTCATTGCGTGCCGTCGGTAGCGACACCTTGTACTTGCCGGCGATCTCGCCGATGGTATGCGAACGATGGGGTTGTTTGATAAAATCCTTGAGTATCTCCGCCTGCCTGAAGGAAATCCCGGGGATCTCCTCGACAAGAGTGATGGCTTCCCTCTCCTCTGCCTGGCTCTCCTCAATATATCGTTTGAGTTCATCCATCGCTCTGGAGATGATATCGATGTTGTAGTCGATGAAATAGGTCATGTCGTTCTCGTCGGTCTCGCTGAGGAGATAGGATCGGCCATATTTTGCGGGAGCGTTGACAAAGATCCGTGAAATGGAGAGATATTCAAAGAGTTCGTAACCATGCTTCAGAACATACCAGTAGAACAGCGCCCGTGCCGTCCTTCCGTTGCCGTCGTTGAAGGGATGGATGTAACCCATCATGAAGTGGAGGATGATCGCTTTGAGGATGGGATGAATGAAGATCTCGTTGTCGTTTGCAAATCGGCAGAGGTCTTTGAGCATCGCAGGGATTTTCTTGAAATCCGGGGGGACATGATAGATTTTTTCATAATCAACCTTATCCTGTACCACGACATCATTGGACGTCCGTACATTGATTTCGTCCTCACGGCTCTCTAATGTTCCATGAGTGATCATCTCGTGAATCCCGGTGATCAACTCGGGGGAGAGGGGGAGATCTTTCAGTTCCTTTAACTTCTGAATAGTCACGTAGTTATTCAGAATCATTCGCTCGGAGGTGTTCTTCGGCGCCGTCCCCTCTCGCAGGAACTTCTTTGCGACCTGCCGCGTTGTTGCCGCACCTTCCAGCTGGCTTGATGCAATCGCCTCCTCCATGATGGAATTGGCGAGATATTGCCTTTTGCTGGCTTCGCTCGTTGTCTCTCCGATCAGCGAATCGAGAGGGGCAGGCGATTCCTTGTCAATTTGATGGAGCTTCCGCTGGAATTTTCCCAGTACAACGAATTTGAATGATTCTTCGCCAATGGTGATCGATACCGAGGCATAATTACGAATGAACTTCAACAGCAGCCAGAAGAGATCCTGCTTGAACGGGAGATGCCTTCGCCGCAGATCATCCCAGTGAATGTACCGGGCATCGTTGTACCTCTTCACGAAATTCACAATTGCCTTATCTCCCATGCTGTATGCCAGGAAAAAATTGGAGAACTCTTCACCGTATTTCTCATAAAGGGCATTTGCATCAGGCGCCTTTTCAGGAATCCGCATAGGTGCACATCCTCATATCAACTGAAAATTTTTGTAATATTTACAGTTACTTTCAGTCAGTATTGCCCTATGTACACAAAAAATTATCTGTAAATTTTTGTAAAATTTACAGTTTCTTTCAGATAGGATGCCTTTGTCTCGAACCGCAAAGCATGTTGACAGACAATACCGTGGTTCAGGTTAAACTGAATGAGGGGAGAGTGTCTGTGTTAAAGACACGAGCACATCCCAATTGATTCCTTTTTGTGCTCAATTGAATACATTTTGTATTCAATAGGACGAACGCATCCAAAAACATGGTTGTGAGAGGAGCGAGGTTGAAGCAAAACCATTCAATGATGGATATCGATGGAAAACACTAGAATTCACAGAATTTGAGATTCAATTCGATTATTTTATTTTGTTGCATTATTTTATCCGCACATATGAGTGCATACAAACCGGACGATGAAAGAAAACAGGAGTTGATTGATATCTTTTCAAGTGAACCGTTTTCCATCGATAATTTCACAAAACCTGCGTTTATTCTCTATGACCGGGCGCTGACTCACAGTTCGTATGCCAAGGAAATGAGGGATATTGGATACGACTGCAAGGACAACGAACGGCTGGAATTCCTGGGGAATTATGTCCTAGATTTCACCATTTCGGAGTATCTCTACCGGAAATTTCCTGATTTTCAACCGAAGAATCTCAATGACGGGATCAAATTGACCGAAAATCTCAATCTTGCCAGTATTGCAAAGAGGAAACAACTTGCATTTTTCGAGGAAGACGTACTCCGAAGAAGAACGGAATTGACAGATAATATCATCGCAGACGCATTTGAAGCGGTGATTGGTGCGTTGTATCTTCATAAAGGCATGAAGAGGACGAAGGATATTGTCCTTGAGATTTTCAGGGATGACATTTATGAGAAATTTGGGAATCCTCAAAAATACAGATTAAACAGTCTATAAAAATGTATTGAGGGTTCCTAAATAATTATGCCCTAGAATAAAACTCCTTCAATTGTTTAAATAATTGTTCACGGAATTGATCTTCATTCATCCCAGCAATTATGCTTGAAGCATGCATTATTCCAATTAAATTTTCAATGAAATCTTGTGTCTCGTGTTCTCGCATCAATTGTAGAGGAATCCAGAGGAGGATAATACATCGACGCAATCCATCGGGAAATTTTATTCCCCTTGGCAAAAAAGATCCGAAGGATTTACCAAGGGATGATTTTATTTCATTGATTAATTCTGCTTGATCCCTTTCTTGAATTTCATATTCAAGGTTATGGACAATTTTGTTCCTTAATGAATTTAGCTTCAACAAACCGGGTCGAAGATCTAACCAGACTATTCCAAGAGCTGTACAAAGATTAACTTTCGTTGAAAAACCTAATCGATCAATATCGACCATCTCAGGATGTTTAAAATCTTGGCGAAGTATTTCACCTAAAGCAGCTTCACAATAAAGGTGGCCCTTAACAATGAAGGATAAAATATCTTCTGTTAAATATAGGGCATTGTATAAGCGTATAAACTGTAGTACATATTTATATTGCATGTTTGATACATTATGAAAAGACCTTCATTATATTTTCTTGCATAATTATTTTCAAATACATGGAAAAATCGATTGTTTTTGAAAACAGCTTCGATGATGAGAATTACATCGACGTCATGACCAACCCTGCCTATCTGGTCTTCCATTCCCAAGTATTCAAAAAATTCAAACCCATCAGAGGAAGAAGAGGGGTCAGGTGGAGGCATGATGGGACCTACCGGACGTTCCCTCTAGGCCGTGGTGCGTATCGTCTCTGGGACTCTTCACGAGGATTGAAAAAAATCATGAAAATTGAAAAAGAAGAAGATTGGAATAATTGCTTAAGCATTGAGATATTACAATCTGATTCAGATAATTATATGAATGTTTATAAATCGGCTAATAATGCTCTTTTAAAGCAAATAATACTTAGAAATATTAATAAGATTGATATTAATAGAGATATAATTAATTAATGAATTTTAAGCGGCATTCTCAAAATAGTTTATAATATAGAATCACAATTTTTTATTAATGGAACAATATGAAGAAACTATAGATAATGATCCTGTAATTGCTGAAGTCTTAGAAACTAGAAACAGTCTCTCTACTGACAGATTGGACATGTCTTTTGGAGAGATAATGAATATGTACGAAAGAAATGAGATTATAATAGATCCTGAATATCAAAGACTTTTTAGATGGTCAATTGAGCAAAAAACGTCATTTCTTGAGTCAATCATATTAGGAATTCCTATTCCCCCATTCTTTGTAGCAGAAAATCATAAAGGACAATGGGAATTAATTGATGGATTACAGAGAATATCTACGATTCTTTCATTTTTTGGATTATTAAATACACTGCCAGAAAAGAACCATTGGACCATGGAAAAGGGAGAATTGATACAATCTCTAGAAGGAGTAAACATCGATACACTTCCTATGAAATTAAAGTTAAATCTCAAACGTGCAGTATGCCGGATCGAGATTGTGAGTTGGAATAGTACAATAGATATGCGATATGAATTATTTAAGCGGCTGAACACAGGTGGTTCTCCATTAACAGAGCAAGAAATAAGAAATTGCATATTTAGAGGGATTTCAACAGAATTCAATATTTTTCTTTCAGAGATGGCTCAAAAAGAAAAATTTATTGAATTAATAGGTCCAACTCAAAGACAATTCGAAGAAAAATATCTTGAGGAACTTGTTTTACGCTTTGTTGCTTTGTATAAAAGTGGTACCAATGTTACAAAAACGATTTCTGTATTTTTAACAGATTTTATGAAGCAATCAATCGAAGAAGACTCTCTTGATTTTCAAGAACTTGAAACGCTATTTTTAAAATTGTTAAATCTTCTCTCACCCCAGGGAAGGGAGATATTTAGAGGAAGAAATGGAATTTTCTCTTCAAGTTTGTATGATGGGATTATGATTGGGTTTGCAACCTATATTGACGAATACGAAAATGCAGGATCTGATATTATTTTAAGAAAAATCGAAGAATTAAAATCGAGTGAAGAATTCAGGAGATATTCAGGTTCGGCTTCAAGTAGTAAAGAACGGGTGATGGGCAGGATAAAAACTGCAATTGATATATTTAATCCCTCTTGATAAATATGAATTCTTTAGAATCAGAATTATACCAGGAGATTGGGTGGAGGGTAAACGAAATATCAATAATTAGAACAATCCCTTTAATTGGTAACTTAAAAAATTATCAAAATGAAGTAATTATAAAATATTCCACTGTGGCAATTTATTCATTGTGGGAAGGGTTTGTTGTAACTAGTCTAGGTCAATATTTAAGAGAAATAAATAAATTGGGAATTGATACGGAAAAAATTCATCCTACACTAAGAGCTCACGACTTAGATATTAAATTTGAATTTGATTCAGTAAGAACAGATTTTAATAAAAAAGTAACCATGGTGAATGAAATACACAATTATTTCAGTGATATAATAATATTAGATGTCAATATTCCAACAAATTCAAATGTGAATTTTAAAAGAATTAATATCATATTAAACCGGCTTAACATCCCAATAATGGATGAAAAATTGCATAAAAAGCGATTAAATAAGTTAGTTTTTTTAAGAAATAAAATTGCTCATGGGGAAAACTCTATTCCAATTTGCTCAGGAATGATAGAAGAATTAAGTTTTACAGTGATAGATGCTATGAATGATTTGACTTGCAATATTATTGATGCATATGAGAATAAATCATACTTGAGATGATTTTTATAACAATACATTAATAATGCCCATACATTATTTGACCAAACATACCCGAAATATTGATTTTCCAAAGCCTAAATAAAAAAAGGGCTAAGTAACGCCTGTTATGAAGCCGCTGGAGGGATTCGAACCCCCGGCCTGCTGATTACGAATCAGCCGCTATACCACTAAGCCACAGCGGCACGTGCTTTATTCTATTGATCGCAGGGGGACAAAAAAGTATCAGTCGGGCGAGACGGGGGCCGGTTTGGACGTCCCCGCCGGGGCCGCTCGCCGGGTACCCGGTTCAAATACCCGGGCGTCGCATACCGTCCATGCTTCCAAGGGTGATCCTTCACAATTCGGTCAGCCTCGACAACGCGGTGGTGGGCTTCGATATCGACATCGGGCTGCACTATGAAATTCTCCTCTCCTTTTCCCCCGACGCCCTGCTCGCCGGGTCGACCACGGCGAAGACCGGGATCGAGATGTTCTCGGATAGCGATGAGCCGGAGGTGCCCACCGACCGGCACCGCCCGCCGCAGGACCCCGGGGATAGCCGGCCCGTCGGGGTGTTCGTGGACAGCCGTGGGGTTCTGCAAGGTCTTTTGCACTTTTACCGGCGGTCCGGGCATTTCAGGGACGTGGTGGTGCTCGTCTCCGCAACCACGCCGGAAGCCTACCTCGCCTACCTCGCGGAGCGGGAGTACCCCTACATCCGCTGCGGGGAGGGGCGGGTGGACCTTGCGGCGGCGCTTGAGGAGCTCAGGATACGGTTCGGCGTCGAAACCGTGGTCACCGACAGCGGCGGCGGCCTGAACGCCGCCCTGCTGGAGCAGGGGATCGCCGACGAGATCAGCCTCATCGTCACCCCGGCGATCGCCGGCACTGGGCAGAAGAACCTCTTCCGGTCGGTGCACACCTCACGCGACCTGGAACTCATCTCGTCCAGGGAGCTCGGGGGTGGGAGGGTGCACCTCCGCTACCGGGTGTGAGGGCGGTCAGGAAGACCGCGAGCAGGCGCGGAGGAGGAGGGCGATGAGCAGGAAGCCGATGGCGACCGGGATGAAGAGCCCCTCCCGGAGCAAATACCCGCTCCAGAAGGCCAGGATGAGGAGCATGCTGCTGGCCACCGCCAGGGGGACCGCCTCGCCCCGGCCGAGGCGGTCGGCGACGGCGAAGTGGAAGAGGACGGCGTAGATGGCCCCGG
>JAENYT010000029.1 GCA_016841665.1 Methanobacteriota archaeon | reverse complement strand
GCGCCGGGGGGACCGAGGCGGACCACCGGGCGCTGAAGGTTGCTGCCCATGCACACAGGGGCCACGGCACCCACATCATCACCACCTCGATCGAGCACCACGCCGTGCTCCATACCTGCGAATACCTCGAGGCACAGGGCTTCCGCGTCACTTACCTTCCCGTGGACCGATACGGCCTCGTCGATCCGGATGCCGTTGAAGAGGCGATCTGCGCCGATACCGTCCTGATCTCGGTGATGATGGCAAACAACGAGGTGGGGACCATCGAGCCCATCGGGACCATCGGCGAGATCGCAAACAGGCATGAGATCCTCTTTCATACCGACGCGGTGCAGGCGATCGGCCACGTCCCCATCGATGTAGAGAAGATGCACATCGATCTCCTCTCCCTCTCAGCCCACAAGTTCTACGGCCCTAAGGGAATCGGGGCGCTGTTTGTAAGAGACGGCGTGGAGATCGAGCGGTTCATCCACGGCGGCGGCCAGGAGAAGGGAAGGCGGGCGGGCACCGAGAATACCCCCGGGATCATCGGGCTCGGTGCCGCAATCGAGCGCGTATGCCGGGATATCGAGGGGAACGCTGCCCGCCTGCGTCTTTTGCGCGACCGGCTTATCGACGGCATTCTCCGCGAAGTGCCGCACAGCACCCTCAACGGCCACCCCGAACAGCGCCTGCCCGGCAATGTCAATATTTCCTTCCAGGGCATCGACGGCGAGGCGCTGCTCCTGCTGCTCGACGCATCCGGGATCTACGGGTCCACGGGGAGCGCCTGCAGCTCGGCGTCGGGCGAGCCGTCCCACGTGCTCACCGCCATGGGGGTGCCGCCGGCACTCGCCGGTGCCTCCCTCCGCCTCACCCTCGGCGAACTGACCACAGAAGAGGACGTCGCGTATGTGCTCGCCACCCTCCCGGGGATCGTGGAGCGCCTCCGGGCGATGTCCCCCCTACCGGCATAACAACGGAGCGTATTGCATATGTACAACGAAACAGTGATGGACCATTTCACCAACCCGCGCAACGTGGGCGTGCTCGAGGATGCCAGTGTCGTTGCAGAAACAGCAAGTCCTGAGTGCGGCGACCTGACGAAGATCTACCTCAAAATCATCGACAACCGGATCGTCGACATCCGGTTCCAGACACTCGGGTGCGCTGCCGCCATCGCGTCGAGCAGCATGGCCACCGAACTGGTAAAGGGAAAGACGCTCGAGGAGGCATGGGCACTTACCAAGGACGATGTCGTCGGCGCCCTCGGCGGCCTGCCCGAGCCGAAGATCCACTGCTCCGTGCTGGCGGAGGACGCCATCCATAAAGCCATTAACCAGTACCGGATCGATCAGGGCCTTCTACCCTGGTAACCCCCCGGACAGGAGCACCACCTTTATGAGGTATCCGGGGCCGGGCCGCCGCAGGTGAACTTCCCTACAGGTCGATATCACTCGATATGGGTGCTCTCGCCGGGTTTGAGCACGAGCACGCGAATATCGGTCGTCCGCTCGACTGCCTTCTTGAACGCGACCGGATCCTGCTCGATTTTCGGCCATGTACCGTAGTGCATGGGAATGACCAGCGGCGCACCCACGAACTGCGCGGCCATCATCGCTTCCTCGGGCCCCATGGTGAACCTCCCCCCAATGGGCAGGAGAGCGACATCAGGGTGATAGAGCTCCCCTACCAGCTTCATGTCCGAAAACAGGGCAGTGTCTCCTGCATGATACACCACGACCCCGTCGAGGGAAATGACAAACCCGGCAGCCAGGCCACCGTAATAGCCCGGCCCTTCGGCCTCCAGCCAGCTTGAGTGGATGGCATGCGTCATCGTGAACCGAACGCCCTCCACCTCAATGGTGCCGCCCGAATTCATATCCTCGGCATCGATCCCCTTTTCCGCCAGGTACTTGGCGATTTCATTGTTTGCCACGGTTTTTTTCTTCAGATTCAGCGCCTCGCCCACGTGGTCGCTGTGGGCGTGGGTGATTGCTACGATGTCAGGATCGACACCGATCTCCCCGGAGGGGACGAAAGGATCGATGAGAATGGTCTTCGAACCCTCGAGGGAAAAACACGCATGCCCGAGCCAGGTCAGTTTCATGCTTGCAGGGTGTGTCGGAAATAGTATAAAAATAAAGGGATTCGGGTTCTCAGGAGATGTCGATCAGCTCGGCTTCGGTGGTATCGATCGCCTCCCGGAGCCCGTCATCGGCAACGCCGCTCGTCATCTGCTCGGTGAGATCCCGGTCCTCCATCACGTACTGGATGCGTTCTAGGAAGGGATCGAGCGTGATGTCCTCCTCCATGGCAATGACATGGCGGTATTCCCGCAGCGACGAACTGCTGATCCCCAGGATCTCACTGACCTCGTTCATGGTCTTGCCCGAGGCGAGAAGGTCTTCGAGAACTTCACGCTCGAAGGGCATCTTGAAGTCGGAATCCCTGAAGAGCTTGATCCGGACTCTTGCCCGCGCCACCGTTTTGGCCAGCTTTTCATTGCCCATGTCGCGGGCAATCTCGGTATCGTTTTTGCCGTCATGGTAGAGGATGACGAGCTTGGCCAGCTGTCTCGGGGTAAGCTTGGTCGTAAAGACACCCTGGTCGAGTAGCTCCCGCATGATCAGCGCGATTTCCCGCTCGATTGCCTCACGATCACGGAGCGTCCCGTGGATCTTTTTCATGGGCTCCACAATTGTCGTCTTGCTGGTGATATTTGTGAAAAGCTCGAGGAGCTTTTTCTTCTTCATCTTCTCTGGTTTCATTATCCTTCCCACGCGAAATTAGCATTAGAATACCTCTCATATTATAAATACATTGCTTTATTACCATACAGCGAGAATTATCTGAATTACGAGAGATTATACAATATTTCCCCGGTCAGAATACGCTATGGCGGTTATTCGTTCCAGGGAAGATTATACGGTTTTTCCGTCTGTCCGCGATACATATCAGAGCATAGCGCATAATCACGCCATTTTGCCCCCAAAACATAAATTTTTAGATTTTTCACCCATCCTACCACCCCCCTCGAAGGGTAGACTGCACCCATGAGAGCAAAAGAATCACATTGCGCAGGTTTTTGAGAAAATATGTAAAAAATCCCGTGATATCACCCCCCACATCGGCCGCCCGTCACGCATTTCAGGAACAGGGGGATTATTTATGTCCGGGCGGAATATTCGTCCTCAATTCTCTTTCGGGCGAGGGAAATGTATTCATCGCTCGTCTCGTAGCCGACAAAATGGCGCCCCGCCCTGAGGGCGGCGATCGCGGCCTGGCCGCTGCCCATAAACGGATCGAGCACGACATCGCCGGCAAACGTATAGAGCTGAATGCACCGGTAGGGAAGCTCGACGGGGAAGGGGGCTGGATGGCCGATCTTTTTTGCAGAGGCCGTGGGAAATGACCAGATGCTCTTTGTGCATTCCAGAAATTCCTCTTTGGTGATGGTATTCTCGCGGTTTGGCGGTTTTTTCCGGCCGAAGCGCCCCTTTGAAAAGACGAGAATGTATTCGTGCACATCGCGGAGCGTGGGATTGGTGGCCGACATCCAGCTGCCCCACGCGGTCGATACCCCGGAACTGGAGCTCTTGTTCCAGATGATCTCGCCCCTGAAGAGAAATCCCAGGTTTGCCATATCCTCGATAACGTAGGCATGCAGGGGGATATAGGGCTTTCTTCCAAGATTTGCGACGTTGATGCACACCCTTCCGCCGGGCACGAGCACCCGGTACGTCTCCTTCCAGACGCGGGACAAAAACGCCCTGTACTCGGTAAGGGAGAGGTCATCGTCATAGTCCTTGCCCACATTGTAGGGGGGCGAGGTGACCATCAGGTGCACCGAGGACGCAGGCAGGGCATCCATGGATTCGCTTGATCCGCATTGCACGGAATCAAGGATGCTCTCGTCCACGGGCATTTCGCCTTCTGCCATATCCTTCTCCTGCGAGAGCCCGTCGTAGAGACGGGATCCATAGAATTCGGAAGAATCATGGTTGATTCTTGCTGAAGAGCCAAATGTACTGGTTTTTGTGCCCCGGCCTCCCGTGTTCCTCTTCATACCCGGATCCCCGTCCTGATACCGGGGGCGGGGTGCCCCCGTGTTCTCCATGATGGATACGTGTTCGTTCGAGAAAAAAGGTTCATTTCGCTCGCGCGCGAACTGCCCGAACGGGGGGGCATCGTAGCTGCGGGGTGCGGCATTCAAAAGGGGTATGAACACCGCCGTCCTGTATTGGAATACTTAATTTTTCTGAATTCAAATAGGTACGCAGGATACTGCGGAGCGCCTATCTTCAATGCGCTCCGGGAAGATAGCAATAATGGAGCAATGTGGTCGCAATGGGCGATATATACGATAATGTCATGGAACTGGCAAAGCGCAGAGGATTCATCTGGCCGAGTGCGGAAGTCTACGGATCGGTTGCAGGGTTCATCGATTACGGCCCCCTCGGCGCGATGATGAAGCGCCGGGTCGAAAACCTCTGGAGAGATTTCTACGTCATCAGGGAAGGATACTACGAGATCGAGTGCCCGACCGTCGGCACAGAAGCAATCTACATCGCCTCAGGGCACGTGAAGGGATTCGCCGACAAGATGATCCAGTGCCCCCACTGCGGGGAGTACGCACGGGCGGACCACATTGCCGAGGCACACGGCGCGGAACACGCGGCAACGCTGTCAAAAGAAGCGCTCGCCAGGGTGATACAGGATTTGCCCTGCCCCGCCTGCGAGGAGCAGATCGGGTTTACGGAGGTCTTCGAGTTTAATCTGATGTTCGAGACAACCATCGGCCCTGGATCCCAGAGAAAGGGATACATGCGGCCCGAAACGGCACAGGGCATATTCACCGACTTCACCCGCCTGGTCCGGTTCTACCGCAACAAGCTCCCCTTCGGCGCCGTGCAGATAGGGAAATCCTACCGCAACGAGATCTCCCCCCGGCAGGGCGTCATCCGCCTGAGGGAATTTTCGCAGGCAGAGGCGGAGATCTTCGTCCATCCCGAAGAAAAGCAGCATCCCCGTTTCGGCGCCTATGCGAACTACCGGGTGCCGCTGCTCGGCATCGAACAGCAGGAGAAGGGGATGGACCCCGTGGTCACCACCATGCGGGAAGCCGTGGACGCGGGCCTCGTGGCCAACGAATACGTTGCCTACTACGTCGCCCTCACCCACGAGTTCATGGTGCGAAGCGGCGTCGACCCGGCAAAACTGAGGTTTCGGCAGCACCTGCCCGATGAACGCGCCCACTACGCGGAAGATTGCTGGGATGCCGAGATCCACTCGGCCCGTTTCGGCTGGGTGGAGACGGTGGGTATCGCCGACCGCACCGACTACGACCTCCGGGCTCATGCCGGGCACAGCGGCGATTCGTTTACGGTATTCATCCCCTACGACGAGGTGCGCTACGAGACCCGCACGCGCATCGTCCCCGATATGGGCGTGCTCGGACCGAAATACCGCGGCAAAGCCAAAGCCATCGCCGACGCGCTCGCTACGGCAGAGCCGGGTGGGGAAGGGGTCGAGCTCACCGTGGAGGGTGAGCGCATCTTCATCCCGGCCGACATCTACGAGGTGCGGGAGGAGGAGGTGGAGGTCAGGGGCGAGGAGATCATGCCCCATGTCATCGAGCCCTCTTACGGTATCGACCGGATCTTCTACAGTATCCTCGAGCATACCTACGACGAGGAGATGGTGGAAGGCGAGGTCCGCCGGGTGCTCCGCCTTCCCCCGGGCATCGCACCCGTCCAGGTGGCGGTCTTCCCGCTCATGACACGCGACGGCCTCGACGAGATCGCCCGCGAGATCGTGCACACCCTGGTGACCAGAGGAGTGCTCACCCAGTACGACGACAACGGTGCCATCGGACGCCGTTACCGCCGTCAGGACGAGATCGGGACGCCGTTTGCGGTGACGGTGGACTACGAGACCAAGGATGACCGTACAGTGACCGTCCGGGACCGAGACACCATGCAGCAGATCAGGTACGGCATCGACGATCTGCCCGTCCTTCTCGCCTCCCTGCTCGACGGCTCGGTCAAGTTCAGTGCCCTGATGCAATGAAATATGTCCGCCACCCCCTGATCGTCCCCGATTCCCTCGAGGAGCGCTCCTACCAGATCTCTATCGCCCTGAAAGCCCTTGACGGCAACACCATGGTGGTGCTCCCCACAGGCCTCGGGAAGACCGCGGTCGCCCTGTTGGCGGCCGCATCGCGTCTCTATAACAGGGGCGGCAAGATCCTGATGCTCGCCCCCACCAAGCCGCTGGTGGAGCAGCATTACCGATTTTTCAGCAGATATCTTCTCGATCCGGCAGAGGATGACGGCGCGGGCAGCGGGTGCGCCATGTTCACCGGCGAGAGCAAGGTCGATGAACGCGCAACGATCTGGCGACAGAAGCGGGTGATCTGCGCGACGCCCCAGGTGGTGAAAAACGACTGCCTCGCCGGTCGTTATGATCTCGGGGACGTGAGCCTGCTCATCGTCGACGAGTGCCACCGGGCGGTGGGCAACTACGCCTACGTCTTCCTCGGGCGCCACTATATGGAGACCGCAACGACCCCGCTGATCCTGGCCATGACCGCGTCGCCGGGGAGCGATCGCGAACGGGTGGAGGAAGTCTGCGAACACCTCTCCATCGACGTCGTCGAGTCGAGGACCGAGGACGACCCGGATGTCCGCCCCTACATCCACGAGCGCGAGATCCAGTACATGAGCGTCGATCTCCCCCCCGAGCTGGCAACTGCGCGGGATTCGCTCCATGCGCTGATGGAGGCCCGCCTCAAAAAACTCTCCGCCGTCGGCTACCAGGTTCCTCCTGCGAACAAACTCTCCATGAAAGCCCTCAATGCCCTGAATGCCTCGATCCAGCGCCGCATACAGCAGCGGGACGCATCGGGGTACATGGCAGCTTCGGTGTATGCCGAGATCATGAAACTGCGCCATGCCGTCTCGCTCGCCGAATCGCAGGGAAGCATCGCTCTCTGCCATTACCTGGAGAAGATATCCTCCGAGGCGGGCAGCGCCGGGGCCACCAAGGCGAGCAAACGGCTGGTGCAGGACACGCAGTTCCAGCAGCTCCTGCACACCGCGCTCGGGTGGAGCCAGGAACTGCATCCCAAATTGAACCTCGCACAGAACCTTGTCCACATCCAGCTCTCGGCCTTTCCGGAGAGCCGCATCATCATATTCGCGACCTACCGGGACACGGTCCAGGTGCTGGTCGACCACCTCAACGCCGAAGGAATCGAGTGCAGGCGGTTCGTAGGACAGGCGTCGCGTGATGCAGAAAAAGGCCTCTCACAGAAAAAGCAGCTGGAAACCCTCCAGCAGTTCAGGGAGGGCGCGTTCAAGGTGCTGATCGCCACCTCCGTTGGCGAGGAGGGGCTCGATGTGCCCTCGACCGACATGGTGATCTTCTACGAAGCTGTTCCCTCAGAGATCAGGAGCATCCAGAGAAAGGGAAGGACCGGCAGGCACGGGAGCGGAAAGATCGTGGTGCTCGTAACCAGCGGGACCTCCGACGAAGCGTTCAGCTACGTGAGCATTTCGCGTGAAAAGGCCATGCAGAGCGGAATTAAATCCCTCGCCGGCACCTCGAAGACACCCCCGCCGCCCGCGGAGGCACAGACCTCCATCGACCGGTTCGCGGACAGGGGGCCGCGTATTGCGGCCGATGACCGGGAGACCTCTTCCCGGGTGGTCGAGCGCCTCCACGCCATCGGTGCTGATCTCGAGATCCGACGGCTTGAACGGGGCGATTATGCCGTGGGAGACCGCATCCTCATCGAGCGAAAGACCACCCGGGACTTCATGGACACGCTGGTGGAGCGGGACCTTCTCGGGCAGATCCGGAACATCGCCGATGCCGCGCCACGCCCGGTGCTCATCATCGAAGGCGAGAGCCTCTACGGGATGCGCAACATCCACCCCAATGCCGTGCGGGGGGCACTCGCCGCGATCGCCGTGGATATGGGGGTGACCATCCTGTTCACCGCATCCGCCGAGGAGACCGCGGAGATGATCTTCGTGCTCGCCCGGCGGGAGGAGGGAGGCCGGGCGGAGGGCAGCGCCCACCCGCGAAAATCGTACCGCTCGGGACAGGAGCAGATAGAATACATCCTCTCGGCATACCCTGCGATCGGCCCGCGCCACGCCCGCCTGCTGCTCGCACACTTCGGGACCCTCCAGGCGGTGATCAACGCGGACAGGGAAGAACTGAAAAATGTGCCCGGGATTGGAGAGAAAACAGCCCGGACCATCTGGGAATTGTCGCGGCGCACCTACGGGCGATGAGGCATCAGAGATAGCGGCGGGCTTCGATGCCCTGCGCCACGCACTCCATGAGCACGAGGCAGTCATCCGGCCTCGTTTCACTGCGGATGCGCTCGCAGAGATAGACGAGCGTGCGGTCGAGTTCGCCGGCAAGGGCTGATACCGCACTGCTCTGTGCCGCGGGCACGCCCGCGACCGCAGGCTTTTGTTCCGGGGCGGGCGCACCGGCCTGCTCGGGCGGCTCCTCCGTGCTCTCGACGCCTCGCTCTGCACACACCACGCACAGGGTCTCCCCCTTGTATTCAAAGAGGGGGGAGCCGCAGGCGGGGCATGCTTTCGACAGCATTTTTCCTCCTTTCAGGAGGTAATCGGCCATGATCTCATCAGGTTTTTTCATGCGCAATTCACCGAATTCTCAATCACCTTATATAGGGCTGCATCTAATTAATACTGGGAGGGTTGTACCTATGACAAATCCGGAAAACACCATCAATACGTGTATCCAGATGTTGCAGATGATTATGGAGGATAGCACCATTCCACGCAATATCCGCCGCGTTGCCGATGAAACCCGTCAGGTGCTGATGGACGATTCGCAGGGGCTCGGTCTGCGTGCAGCAACCGCAATCTCTATGATCGATGAGATAAGCAACGACCCCAATATGCCGGTCCATGCACGGACCAGGATTTGGGAGCTGGTCTCCCAGCTCGAGACTGTGCCGCTTGACTAACTGATTTTTCTTCCCACCTTTTTCTCGTTACCTGCATCCCATCGCTCATGCAGCAATCGCGTTTCTGCCGCATCATGCCGCCATGCGAGAGCTTTACGATCCGAGCACGGCCACGTGCACCGTCCGCTGCCGCGTCGACCGTATGTCGAGCTCAAGGAGCACGATCTGCTGCCAGGTTCCGGTGAGCAGCGATCCCTTCCGAAACGGGATCGTCAGCGACGGGCCCACGAGGGCCGCCTTGACGTGTGACCGCCCGTTGCCGTCGCCCCATGCCCGGTCATGCTCGTAGGGGATGTCGTTTGGTGCCACCACGGAAAGGGCGCGTCTTAAGTCGCTGAGCACCCCCGGCTCAAACTCGATGGTGGTCAGCGCCGCGGTCGACCCGGTGATGAAGAGGTTGACGAGCCCCTCATCCACCCCGCTTTTTGCGACCGCCGAGCGCACCTCCGCCGTCAGGTCGATGATATCGCCCTCACCGTGCGTCGTCAGGGAAATGTCTGTCTGGTACATGCCACTCACTCCACAGCAGTATGGAGACCGCCCCTTCGTAATAGGTGTGCCGGTGGGGGATCCTGCCTGTGGAGCTGCACCAAAAAAAGAGGAAAGAGGAGGAGATCAGTCTTCTTTCTGGAGGATGGCAAACCCGGTGATGGCGTCACCCGCATCCAGTTTCATGATCCGAACACCCCGGGTATTGCGCTTCTGGATGGAGATCTCCGAGACCGGTGTGCGCATCACAATGCCCGAGGAGCTCATGATGATGATCTCGTCGTCCATGGAAACCGCCCTCGACCCGACCACCCCGCCGTTCAGCCCGGTCTGGATGTTGCGCACCCCCATGGTGCCGCGGCCGTGGCCCATGAACTCGTCGAAATCGGTCCGTTTGCCGTAACCGGCCTCGGTGATGGTGAGAAGGTGGTCCTTTTCGATCACCGTCAGGCACTGCAGCTCGTCGCCATAGCGGAGTTTGATTCCCTTGACCCCCATGGCATTGCGGTGGAGCTGGCGCACCGCATCCTCGCCGAACCGCAGGCTCTGGCCATGCCTGGTGGTGAGGATCAGCTCGTCGTTGCCAGCGGTGGTCTTGACATCGACCAGTTCGTCATCATCCCGCAGGTTGATGGCGTTGATGCCTCCCTGGCGCGGGCGGGAGAATTCGTCCTGGGAGATCTTCACGACCGTGCCCTGCCTGGTGGCGAAGAAGAAGTAGCGATCGCTGCGGAACTCCTCCACCGGGATCACCGCAGTGACCCGCTCGTCGGCGAGATTGAGGAGATTGACGATGGCCTTGCCCCGGCTCGTCCTGCTGCTCTCCGGGATTTCGTAGACCTTCAGCCAGTAGACGCGGCCCTTGCTGGTGAAGCACAGGAGGTAATCGTGCGTATTTGCCACGAACACTGAGGAGACGTAATCCTCCTCTTTGGTCGACATGCCCATGATCCCCCGCCCGCCGCGGTGCTGGCCGCGGTAGGTTTCGAGGGGCATGCGCTTGATGTAGTTCTCTGAAGTCAGCGAGACCAGCGCAGGCTTGTTCTCGATGAGGTCCTCCCTGTCGATCGAGCCGTACTCATGGCTGATCTGCGTCCGCCGCTCATCGCCGAACCGGTCACCGATCTCGACGATCTCGTTCCTGATCTCGGTGAGGATATGGGCCTCATCTGAGAGGATATGCTTGAGGCGGGCGATCTCCTTCTCGAGCCCGGCCTTTTCGTCCTCGATCTTCTTCTGTTCCAGTGCCGCGAGCCGGCGCAGCTGCATCTTCAGGATGGCATCGGCCTGGATCTCGTCGAGCCCGAACGCTGCGATGAGGCGTTCCTGCGCCTCGTCCGTGGTCTGCGATGCACGGATGGTGGCGATCACCTCATCGATGGCGTTCAGGGCAATGAGGAGACCGTCGAGGATATGCACCCGGTCTTCGGCTTTCTTGAGATCGAAGAGCGTCCGCCGCCTGACCACCTCCACCCTGTGGCGGAGGAAGTGGCGGATGATCTCCTTAAGGTTGAGGACTTTCGGCTGCTGGTCGACGATGGCCAGGTTGATCACGCCGAATGTCGTCTCCAGCGGCGTATGCTTGTAGAGCTGGTTGAGAATCACCTGGGGAAGGCTTCCTTTTTTCAGCTCGATCACGACCCGGATGCCCTCCTTGTCCGACTCGTCCCGGAGATCGGAGATGCCCTCGATCTTTTTGTCCCTGACCAGATCGGCGATCTGCTCGATCAGCCGCGCTTTGTTGACCTGGTAGGGGATCTCCGAGATGATGATCTGGGTCTTTTTGCCCTCCTCGATCTCGGCGACCCCGCGGACCCGGATACGCCCCCTTCCGGTATGGTAGGCGGAGCGTATGCCCTCCCTTCCCAGGATGATGCCGCCCGTGGGGAAGTCGGGGGCGGGCATGATCTGCATCAGCTCATCGATGGTCACTTCCGGCGTGTCGATCACCGAGCAGACGGCATTGCAGACCTCTCCGAGGTTATGGGGGGCCATATTGGTCGCCATGCCCACGGCGATCCCGCTCGACCCGTTGATCAGGATATTGGGAGTCTTTGCCGGGAGCACCAGCGGCTCTTTCATCGATTCATCGAAGTTGGGCCCGAAATCAACCGTATTCTTGTTGATATCCTCCAGCAGCAACTCGGCGATCGGATCGAGGCGCACCTCGGTGTACCGCATCGCCGCCGCCGCATCGCCGTCGATCGACCCGAAGTTGCCCTGCCCCTCGACGAGCGTGTACCGGTAGCTGAAGGGCTGCGCCATCTTGACGATCGTATCGTAGATGGCCGCATCGCCGTGGGGGTGGTACTTTCCCATCACGTCTCCGACCACACGGGCGCTCTTTTTAAAGGGCTTGTCGCTGGTGTTGCCCATCTCCCCCATGGCGAAGAGGGTGCGCCGGTGTACCGGTTTGAGGCCGTCCCTGACATCGGGGATCGCACGGCCGATGATCACGCTCATGGCGTAGTCGATGTAGGAGGCCTTCATCTCCTCCTCGATATTGATGGGGACGACGCGCGGCTGCTCAGATGTCAAGGTTGGTCACCTCCTTTGCGTGACGCCGGATGAAATCGTAACGCGCCTTGACGTCGTCGCCCATGAGTTTTTCAAAGATCTCGTTGGCATAGCTTGCATCCTCGATATTCACCTGCTTGAGCACGCGGGTCTCGGGAGCCATGGTCGTATCCCAGAGCTGCTGGGCATTCATCTCACCCAGACCCTTGTAGCGCTGGATTGAGACGCCTTTTTCGCCGAGTTCCTTGAAAAACGTTCTCATCTCTTCTTCGGTGAAGGCATAGCGCTCCTGTTTGCCCTTTGCCACGCGGAAGAGCGGAGGCTGGGCGATGTACACATAGCCCCGCGCGATGAGTTCGGGCATGTACCGATAAAAGAACGTCAGCAGCAGGGTCCGGATGTGCGCCCCGTCGACATCCGCATCGGTCATGAGAATGACGTGGTGGTAGCGTGCACGCTCCGCATCGAAGTCCTCCCCGACGCCGGTGCCGATGGCGGAGATGAGTGCCTGAATTTCCGCGTTTTTGAGGATTTTGTGGGGGTTGGCCTTTTCCACGTTGAGGATCTTTCCACGGAGCGGCAAAATTGCCTGAAAGATCCGCGATCTCCCCTGCTTTGCAGAGCCTCCGGCAGAATCTCCCTCCACGATATAGAGCTCGCATTTTTCCGGGTTCTTCTCCGAGCAGTCCGCCAGCTTGCCCGGCAGCCCTGCACTCTCCAGCACGCTCTTTCTCCGGGCCAGTTCCCGCGCTTTCCGCGCTGCCTCGCGGGCACGCGAGGCCATGACCGCCTTTTCCACGATCGCCGCAAGGGTCCGCGGGTTCTCCTCGAAATACTCGGCAAGCGACTGGTAGACAAGTGAGTCCACAATACCCCTCACATTGCTGTTGCCGAGGCGGGTCTTGGTCTGCCCCTCGAACTGGGGGTTGGCAATTTTGAGGCTGATGATGGCGTTGAGCCCTTCCCTCACGTCGTCGCCGCGGAGGGGCGTGGAAATGCCTTTCAGCAGATTGCCCTTCTTTGCCGCATTGTTCAGCGCCCGGGTGAGCGCACTCCTGAATCCCTCGAGGTGCGTGCCCCCTTCCCGGGTGTTGACGCTGTTGACGAAGGTGAGCATCGTCTCTGCGAACGACCTAGTGTACTGGAGCCCCACACCCACCTCGACCTTGTTCTCGACATCCTGGCTCTCCAGGTAGATGACATCATCGTGGAGAACCTCCTTGCCGCTGGTCAGGTGCGAGACGAATTCCCGGATGCCCCCTTCGTAGCAATAGGCCGCTTCGTCCCCGGTGCGTTCATCACGGATCCTGATAGTGATGCCGCTGTTGAGGTAGGCGAGTTCACGCAGGCGGTGATCGAGCACATCGTAATCAAAGTCCAGTGTCTCAAATATGGTCGGGTCCGGGTGGAAGCTGATGCGGGTGCCGGTGAGCTTGCGGGGGTTAAAGGGCACGTCAGTCCCGTACAACGCCTCGAACCGCTTTTTTTTCTCCGTTTCGGTCTCCTTTCGGGTGAAAAGCGGCGTGGTGACCTCGCCGCGCGCGAATGCCATCTCGTGCACCGAACCGTCGCGGGAGACCGATACCGTGAGCCAGGACGAGAGGGCGTTGACCACCGAGACACCCACCCCGTGCAGGCCGCCGGATACCTGGTACGAATTCTTATCAAACTTTCCACCGGCATGCAGGACCGTCAGCACGACCTCCAGCGCACTCTTGTCGTACTGGGCCATCCTGTCCACCGGGATCCCCCGGCCGTTGTCGTCGACCGTGCAGCTTCCGTCGCTGCCCAGGGTGACCACAATCTGATCGCAGTAGCCGCCGAGCGCCTCGTCGATCGCGTTGTCCACCACTTCGTAGACCAGGTGGTGGAGCCCTCGGGCATCGGTGCTCCCGATGTACATGGCAGGGCGTTCACGGACCGGCTGGAGCCCTTCGAGTACCGTAATATGTGATGCATCGTACGTTTCAACCATGGAACATCCGCCCTCCCGGGAACTGCCGCCACCCACAGTCCCTCGAGAATAATTTGGGGAGAGAATCTCTATTGAATGCGAAAATTACGTTCGGATAGACAATCACATTAGTAATTGGTTTTGCCACAACATTAATCTGTGGAAAGAGGGCTCCGCCTCAGTCAAACTTGCCCACCTGGGGTTCTTCGATGCCCAGTTCCCGGTCGATGGCAACCACGAGGCGGTTGAGCACCCTGACCACCTCGGCTGCATCCTCCTTATCCATCACTCCGGCCTGGTGCCACAGGATTCGCTTGCGCAAGCTGGTGGTCAGTTCCTCAACGGGGGTTCCCCTGAACCGGTCGGGCAGCTCCATCTCGGTGAGGTGGTCGGCAACCCCGACCCATGCCTCGTCAGGCGGAAGCCCGAAATGTTTGGCGATCAGCACAAGATTGGTAACAAACCCGCGACCGAACTGGCTCTCCATGCCATGCACTTGTGCGGCGATCTACAAAAAAGGGTGCGTCTCTTTCTCCGGTTCACGCGGTCAGAACCCAGCAGCCCAGCGTTCCTGCAACCACGAAGACGACCGAGAAGATCAATGCATGGCGTTCAGAGTTCGTGAGCGGTTTTGGGGGAAGTGAATCATAGGAATCCGCCCCGTAGCCCCGGCAACGCATGCACGCATACGTCCGTTCGCCCTGCTCATACCCACGGATGAAAAACATCCCCATGGTATAGCCCAGCATGCGGATCCGGTAGCCATAGGGGAGGTTTGTATCAAGGGGGTGGAAATTCCTCGTGGCGAGGGCCGCGCACACCCGGTCGTACATGCCGGCGAACACATAGAGGTAACGGATCATCATGCCGAGAGAGAGCACCATGATCGAGGGGAGACCCAGCCTGCGTGCACCCCTGAGGAGATCGTAAATGGGGGTGGTGGATGAGAGAAGGATGACAAAGGAGATGCAGATGAGGAATTTCACCATGAGAATCGACGCGAACTCGACCGATTCTGCATAGACCGTGATCCCGAGAGGAAGGACGAAGAGCGGGGAAAACGACTCGTAGTGTGGATTTTCAAAGAAAATCTGGAAGAATATGAGGAAGAATCCGAAGGGGAGAACCATTGCAAATCGCTTCAGGTAGGTCAGGGGAGAAAGCCGTGAAGCCGCCCAGAGAAAAACAAATATCCCGCCGAAGAGCATGCCAAGCCAATATACCGAAGACGTATAGGGATAGGCGACCGCGGCGACGATTACCGCGATGGACACGATCAGCTTGACGCGTGCATCAATACCGTGAATGATGCTGGAACGCCCGGCATCACGCTCGATTGAGGCGAGAATCTCTATCATGTCCTTTCCCGTATCAGTGCCACGATTGCGTCTTCGATCTCCTGTTGCGAATAGCCAGTGGTGAGATCGACACCGTTCTCCCTCATGATCCGCACAAGCCGCATCAATGCGGGTTCACTCAACCGCGCCCTGCGAATAAGGTCGTCCTCGAAGAAAATCTCCTCCACAGATCCTTTTCCGATGACCGCACCCCGGTCGAATACGTAGACATAGTCGGCGAGTTCGGGGACGAGATCGACATGGTGCGTGGAGAAGATGATCGTCATCCCGAACTGCCGGGGGAGGGTCTTGAGGAATTCTATCAGAGTGGCCACACCATGGGGATCGAGCCCCGAGCTGGGCTCGTCGAGGACGAGCACCTGTGGCTCCATGGCGATGACTCCTGCGATGGCCACCCGCTTCTTCTCCCCGCCCGAAAGGTGATGAGGAGGCCTCTCCGCAAGATGCTCGATTCCCAAGAGATCGAGGGCCCCCTCGACACGGTGCTCGATGGTCTCGGGATCGAGCCCCAGGTTCGTGGGACCGAACGCCACATCGTCCCTGACCGAAGGCGAAAAGATCTGGTCATCGGGATTCTGGAAGACGAGGCCCACCTGCTTGCGCACCTCGCGCACGTTCGCACGCGACACGGGTTCCCCGTGATAGAGCACCTCCCCTGATGACGGAAAAAGCAGGCCATTGAAATGCTTGAACAGTGTGCTCTTGCCCGCACCGTTCGGCCCCATCACGGCAATGGTCGAGGCTCTCGGGGCGATGAAATTCACACCGTGCAATGCGGATATTCCCTCTCCATAGGAATAGCAGAGATCCCGCGTCTCGAGGATGTGCATGGTACTTCTCTATCACGGAAAAAGAAAAAGTCAGGCCTTTCCCGCCGTTGCAGCTTTGGCAACGGCAAAGACCCCGATCAGGGCAATAACGATACCGGCGACGACAGCAAGGACTTCCCCGGGCTTTCCGGCGTCTTCACCGAGGGTGTAGTCGGGCATCGGCGCCTCATACTCGAATGTTCCCGCACCGATCGCCTCCGCATCCCCGTCCTCGGGGGATTCCCCGGTCAATGTCTTTTCCCCCTGCACAAAAAGCGCCGTGCTTTCCAGACCGTCAGGATCCCCGGAAGCGAAAAACACCGCGGTCACCCCGATGAGGAGGGAAAGGACCACGCCGACAATGATCAGCTGTCTGATCTCCATCATGAAGACACCGCCTCCGTCGGCATTTCAAGGATATCCGGGCGCACCGTCATTATCAGGTAGAGTGCGATCCCGGTGATCGCCCCTTCGATGATCCCGATGGCGGCATGGTACGTCCCCATGGCGATAAGCCCCGGGACGAGGGGGAATGTGCCGGCAATAAACAACTCCACCGATGCAGCAAGGGCGGCGATGACGCAGGCAAGCCATGCGGCGATTCCCGCGGCGGCATACGGCGAGCCAATCGCGCCTTTCAGGCCCTGGTAGGAATAAAACCCGACAAATCCGCTTATGACGCCCATGTTGATGATGTTTGCCCCCATGACAGTGATGCCGCCATCGCCAAAGATGAATCCCTGGATGATCAGCACCAGCGTGAGGATGAATACTGCCGCGTACGGCGAGCCAAGGACGATTGCACACAACGCTCCACCCACCAGATGACCACTCGTCCCCATGGCGATGGGGAGGTTGAACGCCTGGAGGGCAAAGATGCCCGCGGCAAGGACGGCGACCAGCGGAATTTTGTCTTCATTCAAATCAGTTCTGGCCCATCGCAGTGCGAGTGCGATGAAGATAAGCGCGACGACCCAGTAGACGATCGCCTGGCCGATAGGAATAAACGCATCAGGAATATGCATACATGCACCAGAGAGAACAGTAACACCTTATTTATAATAAATATTACCGGGTATGTCGTTATTTGTTAACAGTGTTATTTGATAATTGATTTTATCAACTCTATTCCAAATAATCCGCATAATGTCCCGAAAAGTAATGGATTGAGGGCAAGATGGCGAACCAGCGTCCCCGGGCGGTCCATATCGCCATGGCGCACAATCGTTGCGATCAGGTCAGGATCGTTAAGCGTCCGGATCAGCGTATCGGTCTGTGCGGGGCCGAGACGCTGCCGCACCTGGAAAAGACGGAAGCCAAACCTGAGTTCACGCCCGAAATCCTCCTTCCAGCGCCGCTCATACCGGCTCAGGGCCTGGTCAGAATAATCCCCCTCATCGCAGCAGAGGGCCGCCACCTCCGCAGCATGCCTCGCCGACCGCACCCCCGTGTAGATCCCCCCGCCCGAGGTGGGCTTCGCGAACCCGGCTGCATCCCCGACAAACAGGGTGCGGGATCCGAAACTCCGCGGCATCACCCCCAGCGGGATGGTCCCGGTGACCAGGTGCAGGCAGCAATCGCCCCCGACAGCCTGCACAAGCTGCATGAACCGCGCTTTCACATCCTGCGTCCCGCCAAGCCCGACCCGTGCACGGCCCGGCCCTGCGGGGATGGCCCACCCGAAAAACTC
>JAENYT010000057.1 GCA_016841665.1 Methanobacteriota archaeon | reverse complement strand
GCTGGCTGTTAACCAGCATGTCACAGGTTCGAGTCCTGTTGGCGGCGTTTCGTAATCATCCTCGATTCTTCCCCCCGGTTTTGAATACGTTTTGTCAGATGTCTCTCCACTGGCAGGTTAGCCGCTCCTGCCATAAAGGGCCGTGGGTTTTGCCCTGTCAGGTCGCGAGGAACAACGTCTCGTCCCCGACGACGCCGACATCATGTACGGGTTGATCACCGAGGTTCAGGCATCGCAGGGGACCACCGAGTCCCGGAAGAACAAGATCATCTACCTGCTCGTCAGCTGGCGGCGGTACCTGCCGCCCTACCGCGACTGCACGATTGCCCGGGTCTTCAAAGCCATATCGACGATCAAGACCGCCACCGGGCAGTGTGGCCGGTCCTTCAAGCAGAACACCATCCACGGGCATATCATCCTCACGTCCATCGTCGAATCGTTCCGGATGCGCCGGAGCCACCCCGGCGCTGGTAGGCCGCCTGATTCTCGGCCGCCGGCATGCCGGTGCCGGTCATCGACCCAGATCTCTCCGCCGTATCGCTCGACGAGCATCCGGCAGATGAAAAGCCCGAGTCCCTCCACCATCTCAAGGATGAGCCCGGTCAGGAGCCCGGCGAATGCTAGAGCAGCAGTGAAGCGGATCAGGCGAACGGTCGAGTGGCATCCAGAAGGGAAGGGTTAGGGGGAGGACCCCCGCCCAAGAATCCTTTTCAATCCGGCAGAAATTTTAATATACGTTCGGGAAAAGGAGGCGGATCTCCGCCCTCGGTCTGTTGGGTGTGAGACGAGGTGATTCGACATGGCACAACATGATGTGGAAACAGTCAGCCGTAGCGGTATGCGAATGCGGGCGACCCGGGAGGAGGTGGACTCGATCCTCTCCCGCTGGCAGAACGGAGCGGCAGTAGAGTCGGCGCGTGAGACGCTTGAGAAGTACGGCATGCCGGATGAGGTGACTGAAAAGAGGTTCATCTGGCATAACAACGGTCCATGGAAGCGGACCATGGTCGTGGATGAGGCGATCCCGCACCATTACCCTAAAGAGCACACCGACTCTCTCTACCAGGTCATTCCCTACCGGATCAACCGCGATAAGGCCTGTGATGCGCTGAAGTTCGATGGGAGTGTTCTCATCGATGCGGTCAAGGGCGAGATCGGTTCCCGGTGCGACAAGGAGAAGGCCAATTTCATGACCACCAATATGGCTGTAGAGATCATGGAGGGCCGGCGAAGTGTGGAGGATGCGAGAAGGTTCATGGCCACGTCCATGCTTGAGGGTAAAAATAAGGAGTATATGAGCAGTTTTCAATTTACACCGATGTCGGAAGAGAGTGCCCGTGACCCGGGTCGGAGACCGGAGCTGTAGAGCGGTAAATTTCAGAATAATTTTTTGATAAAACGTTCCTGAACGTTTTCATAGTATCCTCCGCCGCTCGCATCTCCGGCTATCGCCGGGCATGCTCACGACTGCTGATCGCGAATATTTGTGCACCTTACCCGACCAACTGTCAATCATCATGGACTGCTCTCCTTGAGGAGGGCAGAGATGCTACTGCGGTAGGCGGCATCGATCTCAATCAGAAGGTACGAAATAACCGGACAAACGTTGAGAGATGCCTAAAAACGGATAGAATGAAGGGATTGTCGTGCCTCAAAAATGGCCCAATCACCGGCTATGATGCTCATTGCAGGTGCGGTTTGAAAGCGTCTCCCCGCACGTCGATCAGGGGCTTATGCCAGATCGTTGCGCC
>JAENYT010000056.1:1668-1821 GCA_016841665.1 Methanobacteriota archaeon | reverse complement strand
CGCTTATCCGCCCTACGGAATGGAAGAGGCAATCATCTGGTAGGGTGGATAAGCGAAGCGCATCCACCAAATGACCCGAGGGAACGCGGATGCGCTGCCGCTTATCCGCCCTACGGAATGGAAGAGGCAATCATCTGGTAGGGTGGATAAGCG
>JAENYT010000056.1:0-1658 GCA_016841665.1 Methanobacteriota archaeon | reverse complement strand
CGCTTATCCGCCCTACGGAATGGAAGAGGCAATCATCTGGTAGGGTGGATAAGCGAAGCGCATCCACCAAATGACCCGAGGGAACGCGGATGCGCTGCCGCTTATCCGCCCAACGGCGGGATAAAGGGCAATCACCTGGTAGGGTGCGATAAGCGAAGCGCATCCACCAGAACACCCGGGAAATAGCGGGTGCGCTGTCTATCCGCCCTACGGCGGACAAATCGAAGCAATGGCCTGGTAAACCGATGAGCCAATACCGACGCGCATACACGCCTGGCGGGAGTTATTTTTTTACGGTCGTCACCTGGAAACGGCGCAAATGGTTCGAGCGCGAGGCCGATGTTGAAATTCTGCGAGCGGCACTGCGCAAGACGATGGGTGAGCGTCCCTTTATCGTCGAGGCGGCGGTGATACTGCCCGACCACATGCACACCATCTGGAGGCTTCCCGATGACGACTGGGATTATTCCGGGCGGTGGCGGGAAATCAAGAAGCGGGTTTCCCTGGAGCTTGCACCGGAATCCAATGCGCGGAATGAAAGACAGGTATGGCAAAAGCGGTTTTGGGAGCACCAGATTCGCAATGAGCGAGATTGGAGAAATCATGTGGATTACATTCACTACAATCCGGTCAAGCATGATCTTGCCACCCGGCCGGCCGATTGGCCGTGGTCATCGTTCCACCGGGCCGTGAATGCCGGGTGGTATGAGCCGGATTGGGGCGCAACCGAGCCTGATAACATTCGTGGCATGAAGATGGAGTGAGTAGGGTGCAAAAGCGAAGCGCATCCACCAAACGACGGGGAAGGACGCGGATGCGCTGCCGCTTATCCGCCCTACGGCGGAATGGAAGAGCAATCATCTGGTAGGGTGGATAAGCGAAGCGCATCCACCAAATGACCCGCGAAATTGCGGATGCGCTGTCGCTTATCCGCCCTACGGTGCATTGGTGGCCAGATGTCCGACAGGAACAGGAGCAATTTCGTGATGGAGAACGCCGAATTCGCGAGGACTTACAGGAAGAATAATCATGAAAATCAGGAAGATGGCGCGCCCGAGAGGATTCGAACCTCTGACCTCTGCCTCCGGAGGGCAGCGCTCTATCCAGCTGAGCTACGGGCGCTTACGAGCCGCTAAGGATACATGGACGCGGCATTGACGTCCAACCCCGCAACAGCTGCAGCTTGGCGCTGCCGCGCTGATCTCGGCCACTCTTGATGAACTTGCCCCTGCTGTCGTTACGAGCCGTACCCCATGCTGCACAGCCCGAATCAGTGAAGAACCGGAGTACGTTAATGGCCCTCGGTTCACGAGGATCAATGGCTTATGTTCGAGCTCTTCAGAAGCGCCGAACGAAGGGTCCCTTCTCCTTCAGGAAGAAGGGCAGGATGAGGAGGAAAGAAAACGGCTACGGCCCATTGGATCACCCCCTCCCTGGCCGCATGGAAAAGGGGGGAGTTCTTCAGGAGGAGCCGAAGCGATGAAGTAATCTCCTGCTCCCAAGCCCGAGATTGCCGCGTCGCTTGGGGCTCGGCTTTGGCATCCTCGAGAATAGGTTCCAGACATTCTCTTCTTGTCGTTTGGTGGATGCGCTTCGCTTATCGCACCCTACCGGTGATTGCCTCCTTCATTCCGCCGTAGGGCGGATAAGCGGCAGCG
>JAENYT010000003.1 GCA_016841665.1 Methanobacteriota archaeon | reverse complement strand
AGAGTGTCTGGCTGTTAACCAGAATGTCACAGGTTCGAGTCCTGTTGGGGGCGCTGTTCGGCGGGGTGCAGATCGGGGTCCCGCGCTGTTTTTTCTCTCATTAATTCTTCGGCACGTTGCTCCATCGAGCGGGGCATGTTCCCGGCTGAAGGGTGCTTCATCATCATCCCGGTTTGTCAAGCATTGTTGACAAATTGTAGCTTTTCCTTTGAGATTGTCAACAGACGTTGACACTTCAATGATGCCATGGGGGCGCCGTGGAGCTGGTTCTCTCAGGGAAAATTGCAGGAGGGGAGCCTATCAGCCTAACGTTTCGGAATTATTTTCTCTCGGTCACCTGATGGTTTTTTTGTATGGCAGTTCCCCCGGCAATTATCAATCTTATGCAGAATTTTAAATTTCATCTCCCTTGCTACATGCGGGGCCCAGAAAAACGATGCCGAGCTCAGCCGGCTGGTGTATGAGCTGTACGGGCTGACGGAAGAGGGGATCAGAATTGTTGAGGGGCGATAACACCACGATAATTTTTACTATACTCTTCTCATCGCAATCCAACATTACGAACTGCATCCCCCCTTTTCAAACGCGATCCTGACCAGCGAAAGCACGATTAAAATGAAGGAAGGGCACACTGGAGAGTTTATGGTAAAGAGAATCAATTTCTGGCCAATATTGGGTAGGTGCAGAAAGGCTGAACGCACATGAATCGACAATGTGATCTCTCTAGGGGGGGAAGTGAGAAATATTGTCGCAGTACCCTTCCTGAAAAGCATTCGGCACATCGTATCAAAAAGGTATTGAAATTATCCTCATGGTCTGATGATACAGGCGCCGCGGCACTCCCACCCGAATAGCACCCGGGAGAGCACCGCCACGACGCCGCCCATGATCCCGCCAGCCCCTGCGCTAATCTGCCGGGCCTTCTGATCCTCGCCAACCTTGGCCTGCTTCCAGCCCTCCAGCCCCCGCAGCCGGCCCTCGAAGTCGGCATGCCGGGTCTCCATCCGCTCGAGGGTGTGGACGATCCATTTCACGTCCCGGCTGGTCTCGCAGATCATCTCGCGGGTGGTCTTCTCGTCTGCCATGTTCTGCCCCCTAATTTTGGAAAATACCTCAATGTTAAGGCAGATTAAAATTGCTTATGATCGAAAAGAAGAGTGCCTGTCGGACACTGGGGAAATGCCGGCTCATTCTGCGGGCCGGCAGGCAGGAGCGTGCCACAATGGCTGATTTCATCGAGACCAACAACACAAGGACCGCCGTGCGTGAGCTCGCCGCCCCGATTGCGGACGTTGCCACCTTCGCGGCCATCGTCCAGGAAGTGCTCGACACCAACCCCTTCGGCTGTGTCGGCTACATCCAGGGCGGCGTGAACCACGACGGCGTGGAAAAGAACAGGGAGAGCTACACGGCCAAGATCAACTACGAAGACCTCGACGCCAACCGTGTCGGGTCCATCTCGGCCAAGGCGCCGGGCGTAGCTGCGTTCGAGACCGTGGCCACCGACATTCTGGCTGACACGGCTCTTGCCACCGCCATGGGCGGCGATCCGGTGAGGGACTATGCGCACGAGAGTTACTCCTGCCAGCTCAAGTGTCACGACCCCTCGGGCGAGATCTACTACGTCACCTTCGGGCGTGACAATGTGCGGATCACCTCCTACCAGGACGATGCCATCCGCACCACGGTGGAGGCCTGGGCGGACACCGTCCCGGCCCTGGCCTGAGGGGGCAATCCCCTCCTCCTCTTGTGAGGTGAGCCGATGGACAACGAGATCCTCATCGTCGGGATCTTCGTGGGGGCCGGCCTGCTGGGATACGTCGTGATCCCGGGCCTGCTCATCATGTGGGATATGGTGCTGGACCATATCGCCCGGTCCGGGGGAGATTAGGGGATTTCCCCCTCTTTTTCGGGCTGATAGCGGGCTGATTCGGGCTTATTTTTAATAATAATTTGTTGTTATAGTGCGGCGGGATGGTCTATATGCCGCGGTTCGCAGGGGCAAAACCACCATCTTGCGGGTCTGGAGGAAAAGAAAAAGACTATTGGATGGGCAAATGAAAGCAAACGTTCATGAGGTATCTTCTGCCGGTTCTCGTGCTTATTGCAGGAATGGTCATCGTGGCCGGATGCATCTCCATGGGATCATCCTCACCCGGCCCTGCAGGTGAGATTCCGGATCTGATCCGCAACGCCTCGGTAATCAAACTCGATCCGAACGGGACCGTCGAGTGGCAGACTCGTGTCACCCTCGGGCGCGATACGATGCCATCATCGGTGGTGCCGATGCCGGATGGCACCTATATCCTTACCGGCAACACGGTGTCGGACGAGGGGACCTTCAGCCCTCCCCGCCCCTTCGTGGCGATGCTCGATGAAAACGGCTCGATCCTCTGGAACCGGACACTCCCGCCGACCCTTGGTCTGGAAGCCGGCGATGCGGCCCCGGCACCGGACGGCGGGCTGACCGTCACCGGCAGTTTCGGGAGTATCCTGCACCTCGATGCGAACGGTACGGTCCAGTGGGAACGGGTGCTCCTCGACTGGACGGCACTGCGAACAATCGTGACGGACACCTCCGGCGGGTATCTGATCGGGGGTGTTGCGCACGGAGCGGCCGCGGTCGCACAGCTGGACGGATCAGGCCGGGTGCTCTGGGTGACGGCATTCGGCGGTCTTGAGGATGCGTCGGCCGAACGGATCCTGCCGCTCGCGAGCGGCGGCTTTGCCGTTGCGGGAACCGCCGGCGATGGGCAGCAGATTCCTTCGTCAGCCTGGGTTGCACGGCTAGACAAGGTGGGCTCGATACTCTGGGACCGGACGTTGGAAGAGGGAGATCAGATGGTTCCCGTGATCATCTGGGATATCTCGGACCTCTGGGAGACTGAAGGGAAGATCGGTGTGGTCTATGAGGTTATCCGGCCGGGATGCGACGGGGATTGCGAGACGGTCGTTGCCACGATTGAACAGAACGGGACAATTGCCGATCGGCGGATGCTGGATGCGTTTACCCCGGTGCTCCGGTCGGCGGACGGAGGCTATACCTTCGCCGCGTTCCCGAGGGAAGGGAACGACTGGTTCTATTACGGGAACGTACTGCACATCGTCGAGCTCGATGAGACGGGGGCGGTGATCCTGGACATCCCCATCGATCTCGGTGAAGGGAGCCAGACCGGGCCATTTGTCAGGACCAAGGACGGCGGTCATCTCCTCGTCGTCACCCACGGTCCTGCCGGCGGGATGGCACTGCCGTCCGGAAGCGGGTCGTCAGCGGTGGGCATTGCGTTCCGGCGGGAGTGATCGAAAGGCGCGATGTGGATGAGAAAGAGGAATTTTCGGGTACAGAAAATGTTGGGATAATTAACAGATAACGAGGATTTATTTTTTGGGCATGGGACGAATCAGAACACCTGAGGATTGTTGATGAACTATGAAAATCGATTTTATCATCAGGGAGGAATTGTGGCGCTCGATTGCTGTATACTTCATCTCGTTTCTCGCTATTGGTTTCCTGATAATACGTGGATACCTCCCATTACCACTATCCTCCACATTTATCCTGGCATTGATTCCCACTGCACTGCACTTCCTCATCATGGTCTGGTATCGACGTAAAGAAAAATTGACAGACCCCACTATCACGAATGTCCTCCGTCATGCCCTTCGACGAGGAGAGAACGGAGGGAAGAATGAAAAAACCGATCACCCACGCACGAGATGAACAAGTATGACGCGCAATGGAATGAAATGGCTGGTTTTCGTGGCCCTGCTGCTCGCGATAAGCAGCGCGGGTGTCACTGCAACAGCAGGAGGGGATTTGCAGCGCAATGGCACCCTGATCGCCACGGCGAATGTCGGCGGCGATAATCTCGCCATCGACGGCGATTATGTGGTCTGGTCAAGTCTCCAGCACCCCTACGACCCCCACGAAGATCGCAGGGAGCAAGACTACGGCGTAAACCTCTACGATCTCTCCACAGGAGAGATGACCCTCCTCTCCGCCAATCCTGCAAACCAGAACTTTCCCGTGATCTCGGGTGATCGTGTGGTATGGGAGGACGACCGCACCCACGGCACCACCGGGAGCGATCTCTATCTCTACAACATCACCAGCGGGACCGAAACGCCGGTCTGCACACGACCGGGCGACCAGCAATTTCCCGTGATCTCCGGCGATATCGTCGCATGGCAGGAAACCCCGAGCAGACAGACAAGCCGTATCTATTACTACTCCATTCCTGCGGGAACGGAGACGGCAATCCTCCCGGATCAGTTACAGAGCCGGCCTTTCGTCTCGGAAGACCACATCTTCTATATTGCGGGACGCGGCGCAGAACGTGGAATCTACCGCTATGACGTGGCCTCGGGAAACGAGAGCCCCGTATTCATGACAAATGCAACCCTCCAGATCCTGGATGTCACGGGCGATCGCATCGTGTGGATGGAATCCGCATCCGGCAAACTATGGGAACTCAATGAGATCCACCGGTTTAACTGCTCGACCGGAGAAGACCGGGTGGTCTTAGCCGATCCCGTTCCGAAAAAAAATCCCGACATGGACGGCACCCGCATCGTCTGGGAGTTCGGCGAACGGGGATCGGTGTTTGAGCACAACGGGAGCGATATCTATTGCACCGACTTGGAAACGGGAGAGTCATTCCCGCTGGATACCGGGTGGGGCAACCAGGTGCACCCCGCGATCTCCGGTGATCGGGTGGTATGGTTCAATTTCTACCCCGAAGAGAAGGGGCTCTATCTCTATGAATTCGAACCCGAAGCGGAAGCGACCCTGCCGCTTCCCACGGAGGAACCCAACAAAGAAGAGATCGCAGCGCCAGGATTTGGGACCCTTGCGGGAATCCTGGCGCTGGCTGTCGTTTTCTTCGGGGTAAGGAGGCGCGGGGGATGATATTCTCTGCGGTGGTCGGGATTACGCGTACCGCCCCTGCGCCGGCATGAGAACCATATCCCTTCTTGTTCGGCCTTGAATTCGGCAGATTCGGGCTTATTTCAGGATGTTGGTGATAGGTGGAGATGCCACACCTGTATGGCTGTAGAAAAGATACAGACTATACAGGTTATTTGTTGAAATGAGCGAAATTTGAGGGTTTTACTATAAAGCCATTTCCCGATGTTTCTTCCTTCGGTCGAACCTTATCATGGGGAAAGAAGAGATCGTCCGTCTGAGACAATCTGTGAAGGTCGAAAAAACGACGTTTTGGACGTATTTTCCTATTATAAAGCCTTTACTTAACCAATCACCACGAGATCTGCATTCCCTTAATAATATCACAGTGAAGGGAAATTCGGGAGAGAGATCAGCGAATTTCCATCCCTTGCGTCCGCATATACAGATAAATCGCAAGAAATGCAGTGACATCGATAATCAACAACAGTACGAGCAGTTCGGGCGGAAGGATCCCGGGATCGCTCATCACCGGTTGCGGGATATCATCCTTTCCATCCATGGGATAGAGGATCTGACCGGTCATTACGGGAAGCAGTGACAGTATCAGGAATATACTGAGCAGAACTGCAATGGCCAGGGTAGCGCAGAGCGCGGTGCGCAGGAATGCGTGAGACATCCGGGACATCTATCAGGCCAGCATCGACCTGTATGCGTATCACATTTGCTCTTTCCAGCCGCCCGGATTATCTGGTCAGCGACCGGAGGGAGGGCGGATATGATATTTCTGGAAGCATGCGTACCTTGCTTCCACTTAGCTGCGGCCAACCGCCATGACGAGGGACAAATGATATAAACGCAAGAATAGATCTCTCAATAGAAGTCATATTTATGAACTCCCGCACAATTCCTTCGCTTGCATCAGTAGCACTCATCGTGACCTGCGCCATCATATGCGGCTGTATAGCGCCTGATGAACAGAGTTTAGCCGTCAATACAACCGTCCCTTTAGAGCGCGGGTGGGATCAGGCAGCAGTGGCAATCCTTGAACTATACACCCTCAACGGAGTCAGCCAGGAAACATATGATAGATTCAACGGTTCGGTGGTGTCCCCGGAACCCGCAATCCTGCTCGATTCCAACGGGTATCCCCTATATTACCGATTTTATGTTCAGAAAAATGGCGAAATCTTTTACGCGGTTCAGGTGAGCGCGAACAAACTGCTCGGCAAAACGGTAACCAAAATAGGAGATTTTGGCTACATCGGGAGAAATGAATCGGTGAATAGGGCCGTGAATGGAAGCGATACCAATGGTGCAGAAACCGGATTTGCCTATGGCCCTCCAGTCCCCTCGTATAGCGATGAGTATACTCAATTAATGCTGGATTTTTGGGAAGTTGAGGACATATATGCCCAGAGTGTTTTGAGAGATGCGGAGAATGCCGGAATCGACCTCTCAACACCACTTTCTGATGATGATCAGAAATTCATCAGAGAAATTCTTTGGGAACACATCAGGCAAAGAGAACAGAGAATAAAGGAGATCGAGGAGAAATATCAGGTTGACATTCCTTAAAACGGTATAATCGACTGTTATTCCTTGTACCGCTATTCCCAGTGGCAGACTATATAATTTGGGGATATGTTTCCCCCCGGGCTCTGGAGAGGCCAGAGAGGTAATTATTCCCAGCGGAGGGATATTAGCGCAAAGTGCGCCCAAATGTCACATCCACTGTGTACATTGACTTTTTTTCCGACATCACTACCTTGTGATGGCGCCTCTCCCAGACGACCACGGTGAGGTATGACGCCCAGACGACCATGCCTGCACCCACGAATTCCGCAAGAATGAGACCAAAGTCGCTATTCAATGCCCACCATGCCATCGAGCCGATTACCGCGATGGAAAAACCAAGAATGCCAATATACCGGAGAGTTCGTTGTCGTTTCGTTTCATGTGTTCTGCTCAATCCACCTGCATCAATTCTGTCATATCTCTTCCAGGAATGCCACAGGGTAACAAGAATTGCTGCAATCCCGACCGAAATCCCGATAGTCGACGCTTTCCGGTGTACATCCGGGGTAGTGTCGAACAATAAAAACAGCGCTGTGACAGTTAAGGTCATCGTTACTGCCATTACCAGTACCTGATGTGGATACCCGATATCGCTCACCGGTCTCCGGTCCGGCTGCATGCCTGCGTTCGGGCACCCCATTAAAACCTTCAATTTTTTTAGAACATTCATTTCATCCACCTTCTGCCGTAGAGTTCAGCCCAGCCCCCACACGATCGCAATCGCCAGCGTGCCGAGAATGGCTGCAATGAGAAGCGGTCCGCTCGTTTTTTTCGATGCGAAAAAGCCCATCGCACCCAGCAGAACGACAAAGGGCACAGCGCCGACGACCATGCTCCAGTGCAGCCAGTATATAGCCGGCGTTGCCATGAACCCGGGAATGAATAGCAGACCAAGGGCCTGGGAGTATATCCCGAAGAGAGGGTACAGGAACGCACCCGAGAGCGTCGCACCGATCGCATCGAGTGTCCTTCGGCCGTACAGGATGACGACGGCCTCCGGGATGCCGACCATGAGGGATTTCACCGCCAATTGCACCTCCGTCGAGGGGAGAAGAACCGGGATCATGAGGGTATAACCCACAAAAATCAACGCAGATAGGAGGGGGAGGAGGAATACCAGCGCGGGTGCGAGGACCCGCCGAGGCAGCGCAGCCCTGCTTTTTTGCGTATCCTGCAGAATCGAGCCGGTATCGAGATCAGAACGGAACGCACTCGCACGCGGGCACCAGCCGGCATATCTTTCAACCCATGACCTACTGTTCACGAACGCTGCCCTCCCTGTTTGCATTGAAGATCTCCCTTCGGTGGAACAGGTAAATGGCCATAATAATAATCCCGCCTACGAACGTTGCCGCTCCCCACGTGAGGGGGCGCCAGGTGACAACATTGCCGAGTAACGTCTCTTTCTCGAAATTGCGGCCGGCATGAATATCCTGTGCATCGCAATACATGGCAACGGCGCTCAGGACGGCGAGGATGGGGAGAAACTCACGCTGGTAGACGACCGGAAACAGCCAGGCCACCGCAATGAGGATCAACAGTATGTTTTCCTTGTATTCGGATTGAACGCCTCCGCTGGCACCGGCGGATGCCGGATCCGGACTCTTTTCTGGATCAAATTTCTTGCGTGCATTTCCGAATTCCGTTTCCTGCCCCGTGTGCCCGGACGTTCTGATGGAATTCGCGTTGGGGCACCACCCGAGTTTTTTCCTGAAAAATTCCACAAAGATTGCCATCAGGATACCTCCAGAATCCCTGCGATGCTATCGGGATCATCGGCATAGATCATAGCGATTTTTTTCTGTGCAGTCGTGAGCGCCAGCACCTGCGGGTAGCGTGTGCGGATGCAGGTGCGGTAGAACATCACGGGGAAAAAGACCGCGGCGCCGAAACCACATATAACCCGAAACGAAGCAGGATTATCCAATCCTCTGTAGATACTACCGACTGCTGACGCCAGGATCAATACAATTGCCGCCGCGAGGAGCCAGAAAGGCATGGGGGGTTTGTTTTCTCTCACCTCCGCCTTCACGACGGTGTCCTTCGGAATGGTGACGGACGGGAGGAGCGACCGCCGGAAGACGATGCAATCCCCAGCTACCTCAATCCGGTCTCTTCGCAACGTCGTGTACAGTTCCATGCCGGAATAGGCCAGACAGAGCGTCAGGAACAGAAAGCCGCCTGCGGGAGGATACATGACGGAGAGATACAGGACAAGTACGACGAAACCTGCAGCCAACGCAATGACAAGAGAAGGAGTGCTGATCCATCCTCCATAATCCACGATCACACCGCTCAGCACCTGCGCATCATTGTCAGGAGGTGCTGGAGAATGTGAATCGGCATAGCGGTTGGTTCTCTGAAACGACGCACTCACGCCCTGATTCGGGCACCATCCCGCCCATTTTCGTAGTGCTTCCGCGAGCCTCGTCACCATACGCCTCCCTCCGACCTGTTGTCGCCATGCACCACCATATCCATTGTATACATCAAACCATGGTCTGATATCAGGGTTGTCTGGTGCCGCCGTTCCCAGAAGACCGTGAGGCAATAGAGGGCCCACCATGTAATGCTCATCCCCAGCGAAAATGCGAAAATCGCTCCGACCAGACCCAGCAGTGCAAAACACGCCACACCGGCGACAATCACAACGAACGATGCCGGCACGGAAAACAACGTCAGCGATGTTAAATACCGGATGACACGCTGTGCCCGGGTCCCGCGGGCCCTGGCGAACTCACCGGCAGCGACGCGGGCATATCTCTTTTGGTAGCTGAGCAGGAACCCTATCCCTGAGCCAATCCCGATGGCAATGCCCACCGTATAGTATCCAGGTACTTCCTCGATCAGGAGAAAGAGTGTCGCTGCCGCCACCGACATGGTTACCGCCATGACCAGCAGCTGATTGCGGTAGCGGCTCCGCCAGTGATGAACGATCTCCGGGGCTTCGTCCCTCCCAGCCGATGCGTCCACCGTTCCGGCCTCCGGGTGCACCGGCCGATTCACCCGCATTGATCCGGCCGCGGGGCACCACCCGAGGTACGCCCGTATCGTGTCCGTGAGAGGCATGATCACACGAGCTCCTGTAATTTCGCAAACAGCTCATCCGCCATCCGCGTCGGGTCATCGGTCGTTGTCAGTTCAACCCCCATCTCATCGGCAAAATCCCAGAGCAACTCGATACATTGCGTGTAACGCGGGCAGGAACCGCAGTCTCCCTCGTGTTCGTACCAGACCTGTACCCCGTGCTTTACGGAGATAAACACGATAGCGGCTGCATTAAACGGGATTGAGCGCCCGAAGAGCACTCCTTTCTCCGCGTTCAGCTTCTCCATCTCGATCTGGTTCGCGTGGGCCATCTCAAGGAGCGTGGTCTCGACCTTTCCATCCATGGAAAGGAGTGCTTTTGAGACCGCCTGCCGGGATATATGGAAGATCTCCGCGATGCGTATATTGGCGAGGCCGTTGCGTCGGAGCCTCCAGAACTCAAACTGGCGGTCATTCAAGGGGAGAGGCACATGTCAACATTGAGAGGTTGTCTATTTAAACATTGCGGTTAATGATTCCTATGAAGGTACCCTTCCAACAGGGTTTCAGGATCGAGGTCGCGAACGGATGCTTTCATGAACGACCCGGATTTCTTTTCCAAGTGCTGCGACGACAATGCTCTTGTGAAACATATGACATCAGATCGATGGGGTTGCTCGTGATCTATGCTTGATCTTTGAGCTTATTGGGATAGACATCCTCCACCCATTCCAGTTCCCTGACACGTTCGACCCGATCTTCTTCGATCAGGCTGTGGTATATCGTGTCGATCTCCGAGGGTGCCAGTTTGCGGACCCCGGTTCTCCTTAAGGTCTCGATCTGTTCCTCGGTAAGCGGATCGTGTGTTCTGATGAGGAATGACGCGGTATTCGAGATCGATTCCCGGTCATAGAAATACGGCCGGCCTGCATCGTCCGGATATACTCTGTGGAGCGCGACAGAAAATTCCCAGAAGCCTTCCTGATTCCGGAACTTCGTGATCCGTGCATGAAACACCCCGGCGTCGGAGGGAATGGGATCGGTCCGCCAGAAGATGAGGGTGCCGTTTCCCTCCGGCCGGTAGCTGTATGATTGCGTGGTCCGGAGAGGAGTGCCGTTGTCCACCCAGAACTCGCCGTGGGGATCGGGCGAGCGCGGCGGAGTGGTTCCACCAGGGGGCGCAGGCGCTGTGGGCGATGCGACGAGGTCGACAAAGAACACCGCCTCGCACCGCTCCCGGGTGCATTCCAGCGATACGAAGGTGACCGTGAGGTTATTTGCCGAGACCGTCCGGCCAACCTCGAGCGTTTCCTCCATGGGATTTGCAGGAGGCAGGTAATCATACGGAGGTAGTGTGTCGGGATCATAGGGGGCGGGACGGACGGATTCGGCGATGTCGATCATCTCATCCTGCGGGAGGGTTCCCGTCAACCGGAACGAGAGATTATACCGGCTCCACCGTACCTCCGTCTTCTCTCCGATGACGAGGGTTGCCGGCCCGCCGCCGACCGTCGCATTCACGACATATTCGTCGTTTCCGGAATCGAACGGCCCCTGGTTTGAGGGCTGCTGGATCAGGACGAGTGTCTCCTCGCCGCGTAGATAGCACACCTGGCGCCAGCCATCTTCAGACCCTGGAGGCCAGGCACCGCCTGAAAAGAGATACCCCTCCGGGAGATAGCAGGGAAGGGCAAGCGTAATCTCTGGGTCGAGAATGCTCTGCATCTGATGCAGAGAGGTGAAAAAGAGGGGCGTGATTCGAGCGACGGGCGTTGGGGGGGCGGGAGCGGCATCCGGCTCGCCGGCCAAAACCGCCGGCCCGGTGCATCCCGATGACAGCAGGCAGCCGACGATGAGGATCGCAAGGAATCCTGTCAGGAGATTTGGTTTCATTTTTCTCCCTGCAATAAGAGAGATCTCGTCATTTTCGCAGCCTTCCATTCTCGCCCTCCCGTCTTCTCCCGCCGCCGGTGATATGCCCATATTCATGCGCAGGGTTCCTCCACTGGTTCCCGGGCACCATCGGGGGTGCAGGTGCAGAGAAGCGCAGCGGCATCGGACGTGAGGCGATACGTTGTCTTCCGGCCCACCTTTTCCGAAACAACGATGCCGCTGCTGTTCAGGCGGGAGAGGTGCCACGAGACGGATGAAGGAGCAATCCCCATCCGGCGGGCAATCTCGGGTCGCGTTGCACCGCAACGCAGGGCGAGGAACCTGCAGATTTCGCCGCCCGTGCCTGCACGGAGACGGGACAGGATCCGTTGTTCATCCGGAGAATACCTGCCGCCGTTTTCAAAGTATGTCGTATACCCACCTTCCTTCCGCTCCGAAATCTTGCCCTCCCGGAGAAGGATGTAGAGGTGGTAGTGCAGGGTTCCACGGTTGATGCCGGTTTCTTCTGCAATCACGGAAAACGAGGTTCCCGGGTGCATCCGAATATAGCCGTATATATCCGCACGGAGGGGATGACTCAGTACGCCACAGCGCACTGCCCGACGAAAGCCCAGGCAGCACCATGCACCGGCCGCGTAGAGGAGGTCCGCCGGGGAGCAGAACAGGGGGCAGATCATGCAGACCGTATACCAGGTGAGCGTCAGCGGAGCGACCTCCCACCACGACAGGGGCATGGCGTCCATCACGTTCCCACCGGGAGGGAGCGCTTCCCACGTCTCCACCGAGTACATGCCGGCCGCCGCCACGGGTGCGGCACCCATCGCGACAAGAGCCAGAACCAGCAGCGTGATCCGGAAAATCCCAGCCATCCTGAACGCCTCCCGACAATGCATTTGAAATCGGGATAATAAAAATGATCTGTGACAATCATCGTCTCTCCCGGACCATCCCGGCTTCGCCAGAGCCCGGAGTTGGCGATTCTCACAGAAAGGGTATATGGCAACGGGAAATACCGATCAATACGGCCTGCACGGTTGAACGTGCAGGAGGGGCCGACAATGAAGATAGCAAATTCGCACTTTACACGCTGCGCAGCCGCCATTCTGGTGCTGTGTATGGTCATCGCACCTGCCGTTGCGCTTACCGCACAGGTGAACCAGCCGATCCTCCCCAAAGGGCTGCCCCTCTCGATCAGCGGGCAGACAGACTTTCCCGGGGTCGCCGTATGGATCATCGGCAAGAACCATTACGAACGCCGGACCTTCACCACAAAAGACGACGCATTTACGGAAGAATTATTCACGGCGGAAACGACGCGCGATCTCGCAAGCGGCCAGTATTTCCTGATCATCGAGGATACGGGCCCCAACGCGAAATTTGCCCTCGATATCGCCGAAGATGGCGAACAGACCATCGTCTGTTACCAGGGTATGCCCCTTTTTGCTCTCGACGATCCCGAGACCGTCTACTCGGATACTGCAATGGCACTCTCAGAAGCGCTGAACCGCCCCGAGATCGACGATGCGTCGATGAAGCTGGTGTTTCTCGTGGAAGAGCCATGGATACGGATCGATCAATCCCCCACCGGTCACCCGGGCGACCTCCTGCGGTTCTCAGGATCCACCAACCTGCCACCTGGTCACGAGATTTCCTACCTGATCTACCCGGCCTCCGCCAATCCCTGTGAGGGGGATGAAGTGGCAGAATCGGGAACCATCGAGGTCGTGAAGGGAGGTTCCCACAACTACTGGTTCGTCGATATCGATACGGGCGAACTTGATAGCGAGGAGTATGTACTGAACCTCGATTCCGGCCCCACCGCCGCCACCACGACGTTTGTCCTCTGCGACAACCGGTTTACCGTGCCGCCGACCCCCGCGATCACGGTCGAGACGCTCCAGGAGGGGCCGGAGGAGGTCTCCTGCCAGCCGACCGAACCGGAGCCGATTTCCGCCGAAACCACGGGGTATGAAACGATTCCCACAACCGACGAACTCATCTATACGACCGACGAGGCGGTGATATGGTGCTCGGCCATCGACGGCGAGTACATCACCTGGGCCGAGAGAACAGAGGATGAAAAGACAAACATCTACCTGTACGACATCCCGGCGGGCACCACACGCACGATAGTCGAGGGCGCCACCTACCTCTCCTCCACGATGGACATCTCGGGAGACCATATCGCGTGGGAGATTTTAAGTGTTGATCCCAACCTGAAGGACGGTATCGGGCTCTATTCCATCTCGACGGATACCATTGAGGTGATCCCCTTTCAAGGCTACCACATCAGCCAGATTGCAATGGACGGCGACCTGATCGCGTTTTCAGGGGTGGATTTGTCTGCTGTCGATCACGAAACCAACCAAAGAGATATGATGCTCTATTCCATCTCGACCAATACAACGCAGGTCCTCTGCAATGCATCCGGCCACCAGATCGAACCGGCGATCGGCGAAGGGTATGTTGTGTGGCTCAATTCGAAAGGAGAATTTGGAGAGCCCATTCCCATCACCATCCACTCGCTGGCCGATCAAAGCCAGACCACCCTGTCTCCTCCCGAGGGTGCATTATACGGGACACCTTTCGTGGGCGGGGGGATGGTGGTGGCCCCTCTCCATTATTATGACGATAAAACCTACGGGCCGTACAAGACGGAGATCGTGGCGATAACACTTCCCGAAATCAAGACAATGACCATCCCTCTCCCGGAAACGCCACGCCGATACAATCCGCATTCAAACGGTGAATTGATTGTCTGGGAAGAGAGGATAGAGCGCTCTTCAAGCCGGATATTTGCGTATGACATAACAACCGGAACAGTTCTCGAGCCATCCAGTGACAGCACATCATTGTTCAATCCAAACATCGACGACAATCACCTCTTTTACATCGATTCCGATGAATCACGGGGCGTCCGGGAGCTCTGGCTCGCCACATTCACCGGGGAGAGACAGCCTGGTGAAGCGACAGGAGAAGGCACAGGTGCGGGTGCGCTCCCTGACGCCTCGACGGTAGGATTTGGCGTGATGGCTGCCGGCATTGCGGCAGTGGTTGTGCTCTGGAAGAGGGGGAGCAGGTGAAGGCGGAACGAACCGTTGCGCTCTTCATTGCCGTCTCGGTTATCTTTGCGGGAACCGGGGCGGCGGTGCCCTTTGCAGACGAGGGGCCGTTCCGGATTGCGCACCCAAACAGCGTCGTATCCGCGCCGGCGGCCGATGGAGACCGCATCCTGTGGATCGAAAGCACCTCCTCCCCCTATTATGCATTTTTGGGCCGTCACGCAATTCATGCCTACAACACCACATCGCAGACCGAAACCCTCATTCGCTCCCGGGCGACCAATGCCCGCTCCCCCGATATCGACGGAGATCTCGCGGTCTGGGAGGAGGAGCGCGGGACCGCCATCGACATCGTCCTCTATAACTTTCGCACCGGAACGGTCCTGGCACTCCACACCACCGGGCTCCAGCACAATCCCCGCGTGAGCGGCGGCCGCATTGTCTGGGAGGAGGGCTTCGACGGTGAACGCGGCATCGTGATGTATGATACGAAAACCGGCGATCTCCTGTGCCTTTCTACCGGCAGGACCGATAGTTACGCTCCCGATATCGTCGGAAACACTGTTGTCTGGGTCGAACATTCCGGTGGTGATGCATACTCAATTGTCTCGCTGGACCTGGTATCCGGGCGGCGGGACATCCTCGCTACCACCACCGCCCCGGTCTCCCCCCGCATCGACGGGGGACGGGCAGTATGGGACGACGGGGGATCGGTTCTTCTCGCATCGACCGAAGAGGGCGTGAACACCCTTTCCAGCGGACCGGCACAGCGTTCCGGCGCGGTCATCAGCGAGACAATCGTTGCATGGTCGGAAGACGGCCGGATCCGGTGCCACGATCTAGCAGACGGGCAGACGACACGGATAGGAAGGCTGCGGGCCTCGACGAGGCCGGCGATCCTTGAAGAAGGGATTGCATGGGTGGAAGAGGTGCACGGCGGAGTTTTCTCCATCCAGTATCAGCCGTTTTCATCCCCGCCCTCGAGCGGGCTGAAGGTCGAACCGGCCGCGGCGGTCATGCCCGTGTCGACGGGGACACAGAACGGTCGTCTGCGGGAGGGCGAGTGCGGATGGTACGCACTGGACATCTCCCCCGGCACCACCGGAGTGTCCCTGGACTTTTCATGGGAGAATGCAAACGACTCGCTCTCGTGCACGCTCGTAGGCCCGGGTGGAGCGGTGTTGCGGTTTACCGACAGCGATGACGGGATGATGGATGCAGGGGTGAGGCTCTCGGTCACGTCTCCCGCGGGAATTATCCCCGGACGGTGGTATTGCGCGATAACAGGAGAATCGGTCGAAGATGAAGTCTCCTACGCCATCACCTGGTATGAATGTGATGTTCGGAAAGGATGGTGTGCAGGCTGAACGTGACAGTGTGCTCCTGGTTTCCCTGGAAAAATGGTCTTCATCGCGTTCCGGCGGAAGTGATCGAAAGACGCTATGTGGGAGAGAAAGGGGAGGGAAAAATGACTGATAAACGGATCAAACTCTTCCTCGCGGTGCTGTGGGCCGCTGCAATCATCCTCCTGATAGGGGGACGTATCGCTTACGAGATCACCGGCGTGCCGGCGTACGGCTATCTCTCGATGGCGTACTTCGTCATCATCAACCTGATTGCCTGACCTTGGTGATCATCATTGCCGTCCGGCTCAAGGAATGGATCGAGGGACAGGGGGCGGGGGGATAAGGCACAAAAAATTGGCCCTTATTACGAAACGATTGCGATTGTGGCCTGCGAGAGAGAGGACCTACTCGCCGGTGCAGGCACACGCAAGATTTTTCCCTTTTTGGCTCAAAATAGAGAGACGTAAATTGCTTCAAAATGTAAAGTGACGAATATTTGAAGCCCATTTCGGAGATCCTGTTGGGGGCGTTGTTTTGGTGGGGTGCGGTTGCGGCCCGCTCTGTTTTTTTTCAATCGTTTCTTCGGCACGCTTGAGTCTCGAATTTATTGTTGATCACGGGGTAACAACCCACAGGAGAACAGGCTCAAGATAGCATTATTCGACAACGTTTTTGTTCTTGAAATTTTAAGTTAGAAAATTTCAGATTATTTCGAAATATCCATTTTAAGAATCGATATCTATATTTGTCAATTATCCATTGATCTTAATTGTAGACCTTTTGGTGTTTTTCAAATCCAATTGTGGTGAAGGAAAATGGAATTTACAAATGAGGTTATCGGCGCACGCTTAATTGAAACAATTACTTCTGGTCTCTATGATGGAAATTTGAATTGTGTCCGTGAATATATTCAGAACAGCATAGATTCAGGCGCGAAAAATATCGATATCTATCTTGAAAATGGAAATACTCTTGTTATTCACGACGATGCCGATGGTATGGACGAATCTGGCCTAAAAGAGGCTCTCAGTATCGGCAAATCGAAAAAGGAAAAGGATCAGATTGGATGGAGAGGTCTAGGGATTTGGAGTGGCGTGTCGGCATCAATGAAGATTGTAATTATATCGAAAATGAAAAATAAGCCAAAATTGAGGGTAGAAATAGATAATGAAATACTTAGAGAAGCATATCAAAGCAATGAGCCAATAACAAATATCCTCACAAAAGCCACATCTGATATCGAAGAAGTTGAGCTAGGAAAGAATGAATCTTTTAAAGACGATCACTTCACCATAATAAGACTCGAAACAATACTTCCGAATCAGATGCGATTTTTTTCTGATAGCGAAATTGTGCAATATCTCCAAAAAATTGCCCCTGCACCATTTGACCTGGTGAAATTCCCACGGTTAGTAGAAGTAAACAAGTATCTAATCGAGAATGGCATTTCCTTCCCTGATGTTGAGATTCGGTTTAATAAAGAGAAAATATACAGACCCCCATACAATGGAAATCTATACTATGAGCCAATTATCCAATATAAAATTGCCGTTAAGGAGAAGATTGTTGCAATTGCGTGGTTTGTTACAACAAAAGAAAATAAAGTACTAAAATGGCCAAACGGCGGTATTTTCTTTAAAAAGAAAGGGATGACTATTGGAGATGAAAATTTAATTAAGTCATTTTATACTGAATTTTATAATCAGTGGCAATATGGAGAGATTCACATAATCTCCGAAAATATCCGTGAAAATGCAGGAAGAAATGGATTTGAATACAACAGTGAGGATTTTCGGCCTTTTTTTGATCAAGTTGCTGATTGTGTAAAACAACTACAAATTGCAAATCGCTATCAAGCAGAAATCGTGAAGTCTCGTAAATTAAAAAGTATCTCACAAAAAATTGAAAAGGGAAACATACCCGAAGCTAAAAAAGATATAAAAAAGGTTAGAGAGAGCACTGTTAAATCAAGAAGTTTCCCCGGAAACCCGGCTTTTTTAGCAATTAAAACCGTTATTGATGCCCACGGAGAAGAGATCAAGGAAGAACTCGATCAAATTGCAGATCAAGTTGATTTTTCAGAAAAAGACTTACAAGCAGAATTAATCCGACAAAGAAGAGAAGAGTTAAACAAGATGATTGAAACACTCCCTAAACCTGTAAAGGACTCCGTAAAGAGATCCAAAGGCAAAGGACTGTTAAATCCTGTAAATTCTGTAGCCGACTCCATTGAAGAACTGCTTAAAGATAAAACAGGTGAAAACGCAACTAAATTTATTGACTTAATTGCGAAGGCCTATGGTTTTGGGAACGTAACTGAAAGGAAAGGCGGCCCTCTATTACAATTCCATCCCAAACCAGAAAAAAATCGACGCTTCGGTGTAATGGTATACACATTTTATGATTTAATCATCAACTCATTTAAACATGAAAAAGGGCATGATACACTGGAATGGTTGGAAGGCACGACAGAAGCTGAACGTTTGAAGGTCATGGCGCAAATCGTGGCAGTAATGGGTTTACTTTACCGTCTGATAGACCATTCAGAGAAGGTTTGATAACGAGTATTCGAAGGATCCTATCAATCACAATAATGTGGATCCTCAAGTGATTGATTTTCGGAATCCTTAACATCAGAGACCCACACATACCACTTATGGATATTCTTCTCGTCGAGCCACAGTATTATTCAAAATATCCTCCATTAGGGTTATTAAAACTGGCTTCGTACCATCGTTCACGTGGAGATCAGATCAGTTTAATTCGTGGCCTCGAACAGAACCTAAATACCGATCCTGATAAAATATACATCACTTCGCTTTTCACATATGCCTGGTCTCCAGTGCACAAAGCAATAGAATTCTATCATGAAAAATTTCCCGACGCAAAAATATCTGTTGGAGGGCTGTATGCTTCAATTATGCCTAATAGAGTTAAAGCCCACTATCCTTTTGTTAATGTTCACATAGGATTGCATGACGCAGCTGAACAATACATGCCCGCATATGACATTCTGAATACCATTGAGAAATGGGAAAAATGGGATAGTTCGATATTGTTCACTACACGTGGCTGCATCAGGAACTGTCCATTTTGTATTGTCCCAAAACTTGAAGGTAAAATTAGAGTTGCAATTTCGGATATACAAAAATTTATTCATCCCAATCATAAGCAAGTAATCCTATGGGATAACAATTTTCTAGCATCTCCACTCTGGAAAAAAACAATTTTCGATTTAAAAGAGACAGGATTAAAAATTGATTTTAATCAAGGTCTCGATGCTAGATTGATGGATGAAGAAAAGGCTCAACTTATTGGAGAAATTAAAACGCCGATAATCCGAATGGCGTATGATTTTAAAGATGAAAAAAATGCGGTAGAAAGAGCAGTTAAACATCTCGAAGAGGCTGGCATTAAGCGAAGGAAAATTCTCTTCTATACTCTGTATAATTTCTATAATCAAGAAACTGGTTATGGGGATGATCCAAATTCATTTTTGGAAATAATTCAGGACATTGCCAAAATGGGGTGTGTTTCGTATCCAATGAGATATGAGCCATTGACATCACTTAAGAAAAACCAATATGTTTCGCCTTTTTGGAATCCAGATCAATTGGAATCAATCGCCGATGCTCGTAGAGTTATCGGATTTGGAGGAGCTTTCCCACCATATCAAGGATTGGTTGATAAATTTGTCAATGCCAAGAGCTTCCAAGAAGCTTTTGGGCTTCGTCCAAAACAAAGCAAAATAAATGATACATCAAAGTCTGCAACAGTGGTTCCGGAACAGAATATTCGCAGTAATAGAGAAGATACTGTTTCACCCTGTTATAGCTAATTTTGATGGGATATCTCGTGAATTGACAAGAATAGACTCCATGTAACAACTCTTCACCTCATAAGGCGGAAGGTTATAATCCCACCAGCGGCTTTCGCACCGCACCATCGCGCACGAGCAGGTGGAGGCAGTCAAACAAAATGTCATAATAGACAGGGGCGTGAATGAGAACGTTCGGGCTAAAATACGGATTATTCGGGCTTACTTGAGAGATTTAAATAGGGGTGATTGGTGCGCAAAAATTGGCCCTGATTACGAAACGATGGCGCTTTGGGCTTGTGAGGGAGAGGACCTACTCACCGGTGCAGGCACGCGCAAGATTTTTCCCATTTTGGCTTAAAATAGAGATACGTAAATTGCTGCAAAATGCAAAATAAAGAACATTTGAAGCCCATTCCGCAGATCCTGTCGGGGGCGTCCTTTTATTCTTATTGAGATCTCATCCCCGATGCATTCTCATATAAGGGGGAGCATTCGAGAGAAATCACAATACTTTTTCCTTTAACTCCACATACTGTGAGATCTAATGCCAATTGCGTCATCACGGCATATTTATGTGGTTTTCGGAATCCTCGCGGCTCTCCTGTTCGGTGCGGGAGCCCAGGCTTCGAAATATATGCTCGGCGAAGTGCCTCCCGCCACCATGGCCGGACTGCTCTTTCTGGGCAGTGGTTTGAGCCTGCTCCTCATTAGGATTCTCCTTTCCCTGTCCGGGAGACCGCGGAGGCATCATGAAGCTGCCCTGAGCCGCGAAGATGTGCCGTGGCTCGTGGGAACCATGGTGGTGGGTTCGTTTCTGGGGCCGGTGATCCTGATGTTCAGTCTCCCCCATACGCCGGCATCAATCGCTGCGCTCCTGTTGAATTTCGAAGGAGTGGCCACCATGCTCATCGCCGCGCTTCTGGTGGGAGAATTCGTGGACAGGCGCATCGGGCTTTCGATCGTGCTCATCACCCTCTCCTGCGCCTTGCTCACCTACAGGCCCGATGCCGCTTACGGGGTATCCCTCGGGGCGCTCGGCGTGATCCTCGCCTGCACCGTGTGGGGCGTTGACAATAATATCATTCAGCGCATCTCGGGGAAGGATCCCTTCACGATCATTATGGTGAAAGGGCTTGGCGCCGGAACCCTCTCTCTTTTTCTCGCGCAGGTTCTCGGTGAGACCCTGCCATCCCCCCCAACCACCCTGACCGCCATGGCCATCGGGATGGTAAGTTTCGGCGGGCTCATGAGCATCTGCCTGGTCCTCGCCATACGGGGCCTGGGTTCGGCCAGAGGTGCAGCCCTCTTTTCACTCTCGCCATTTTTCGGGGTAGGGTTTGCATTCCTCATCTTTTCCGACACGCCGGGAACGCTTTTCTTTATCGCATTCGGCCTTATGCTGGTGGGATGCTTCCTCCTTATCACCGAAAACCACATCCATAGGCATACGCATCCTTCCGAGGTTCATGAGCACCGCCATAGTCATGATGACGGCCACCATGACCATGCGCACAGTGAGGAGGCGCCTCCCCTCGATACCTGGGGATTTCATTCGCACCTCCATACACACGAGGTATGTACGCATTCCCATCCCCACCGGCCCGATATCCACCACCGCCACAGGCACGAATACCGACAGTCTGACAATTCCGCCAACCTTCCCGATGTCTTTTCAAGGTAGCTCAATCAAGCGCACCGGTACACCGGTCATGATGCATGATTACGTCTTCATCCAGACCAGCGTACGATTTTGCGTCACAACCGTCCATGAAAGGCACACTCATGCTCCGCCATCCGCCATTTCCCGGCCGGCACCTCGATCTCGAACCGTGCTCCGCTCCCTTCCTCACCGGTCTCCCTGATGGACAGACCCGTGATGTCGAGGATCTCTTTTCCCAGAAAGAGGCCGTATCCGGTGACTTTCCCCACCCCGCGCTCGAAAATCGTATCTTTAATGGATGCAGGCACGCCCACGCCGTCATCCTCGACCACAAGCATTCCCGAGCCTTCTTCCTTACGGAACGATATGATGATATTTTTGACCCCATCTCCGTGGATGACCGCATTGTCCAGCAGGTTGAAGAAAGCCTTCTCCAGCATGGGATCCGCAAAGAGTTCCAGGGACCCGGTATCCACCGCGAGCGCAGCTCCGTTCAGCCGCACACTCTTCGCCGCCCGCATCACCACCCACTCCACCTGCTGCCATTCGGGTTTGCGTTCCCCCATGTCCTGGTAATCGCCGGTGAAGGTGATCTGGCGGCGGATGGTATCGGCGATTGTATCCAATTGATGAAGTATTTGCATTGCTTCGCCCTCATTGTAGTCCGGATCCTGCATCAGGGTGAGAAATGCCTTCAGTGCCGTGACCTGGTTGAGGATGTCGTGGCGGGTAATGCTGGTGAGCAAATTGAGCTTTTTATTCGCATCTTTGAGTGATTTTTCCGCGTTCTTGCGCTCCCGGAGATCGATGCCGATGCCGATCAGGGTGTCGTCCGAGAGGCGGATGGTCGCCCATGAGCTCTCCACGATACTTCCGTCTTTTGCCTTCGCCTTCCAATCCTGCCAGCCAGGTTCCAGCGATTGCATGAATGCCGAGACTTGCGCCCGGTACGCAGGATCCGGGTAGAGCATTGCCATGAAGTCGCCTTTGGCGGCATCTTCCTTGGTCCAGCCTAGAATGTCCCGGAACGCCTCGTTGAACCGGAACCGGTGTAGCTTCGGATCGAAGATTGCGATCATCGCCGGAATCGTATCGATGAGGCGCTGGAACATCTCCGTCTGATGTCGGAGGGTTCCCTCGGCCCGCGTGCGGTCGATGAGATCGGCGGCCTGGCGTGCCAGAACATCGAAGGAACGCAGCTCATCTGCTGTAGGCTCGTGCGGCACGCGCCAGTGCGTGGAAATCATTCCCTGCAGGGTGCCTGAACGCGAGATCAGCGGTGTGGTCTGCACAGCATGGATGCCAGTCTGGAGATATGTCTCCTGATCGGCGCTGCCAGCGAGGAATTCGCAGTGCTGAATATCCGGGACTGTGACGCGCTGCCTGGTGCGTAGAGCTTTTCCACAGGAACTCTCGGAATCCGGGCGCACCCATTTCCAGAACCTAGCGGCTTCTGGAGTGAAGCCACGGTATCCCAGAAGGAGGAGTTCCCCCATGGTTCCGCGTTCCGGGTAGAGCATCTGGATGCTCGCGAAATCGGACTGCATGATCATCACCGCGGTATCGAGAATCTGCTCATAGAGCGCCTCGATTCTGTCGGCCTGGATCAGCTGCGTGCTGACCTGGTGGAGGCGTTGGGCGGTGTCGAGCTCCGCCGCAACGGACTGTTGACTCTGCCGTAACTCTTTTTCCGCCCTCTTGCTATCGGTAATATCTTCGGCAACGATGTTGATTGCCCTGACACGCCCCAGGGCATCCTTCAATGGCACCCAGGATTCCTTCCAGTAACGCTGTACGCCCGGTTGTGCAGGGGTCTCTCCCTCGATCTCGATATCGAGTACGGGCTCACCAGTCTCAACCACTGTTCTGGTGAGTTCATCAGCCGCATCCGCAAGTTCCGGAACCAGCTCCCTGACCTTTTTCCCGAGATGATCCTCAATGGAGAATCCATCCATCTCCGCAAACTGTTCGTTGACCCGCAGATACCGGGTATCCGTACCGAGAAGGCACAGCCCGACCGGTGCCGAGGTATAAATCGCCTCGATCTCGGTGAGCTGGGCACGCGCTTTCTCCTCACTCTCTTGCAGTGCTTCCCTCGCACGACGCCGGTCCACTGCGTGACGGATCTTGGAGGCCAGCTCGGCATAGAGCGCGCTCGGCTCCGCGCTCTTCTGCAGATAAAAGTCGGCGCCCTCGTTCAGCGCCTCGATGACCACCTCCTCGCGGCTCCGCCCCGTCAGAAGGATGAAGGGGAGGCCGGGGTGCTGAGCACGCACCGCTTTGAGCAGGGCGATACCATTCATTATCGGCATCTCGTAATCGGAAACAACGGCGTTATAGGAGGAAGTAGCCAATTTTTCAAGGGCTTCCTGAGCAGAATCGCAGATATCACACTCGATACCAGAATCGTCTTTTTCAAGAAATTTTTTGCTTACGATGAGAAACAGGGGTTCGTCATCGACGAGCAGCAGACGGATCATAAACTCTCCAGTACGTTAAACAGAACAATTAATCTAATGCAATAAAAACGTAATTATGATACACTATTGTTATAATATTCTAATATTCCCTTCCAGAAATCTTCGCCACTCGTATCGACACTCAGCTTTTCGCAACTCACACAACCAAGAGTTCTGGCTCAAGTATCCCAGGAAATGAGGGGATTTTATCAGGGCCAGCCGCCCGGATTATCTGGTCAGCGACCGGAGGGAGCGGTGCCGCCGAACAGCGGCAGACCTGATATTCCTGGAGGCGTTCGCACCGCACCAGAACATAGCCGCGGAGCAGTCTGCGCCAGCAGTCTGCGAGAGCGGCGTGCACGAGGAGCCGTCAAGCAGAGCACCGGGGCGAAGCGGAGATGCGACGCGTGAGGGCGTCACCAATGACCATCAACCGGGCGAAAACAAAGGAGGTGTTGCGATGCAAGCAAAGGCCTGCCGGAGCGAGAGAGCAAGCCCGCATACCAGGATATCCCGACACAGGGGCATGATTTGTATGTAGCGAATCAATCCAAATCACAGTCAACTGGATGGGATGTGGCTCCATTTCAGAAGGGAGGGGAGCTCTCGGCATATGCCCACCGCTCCCCTTTCACCCCCGTTTCTGGCTGAACTGCCCGGAAAGCCCCATCACAAGCGCGATCACGGGCAGAATCTCCAGACGCCCGGCCCACATGATGATAATGAAGAGCCATTTCCCAGCCATGCTCATCTGCGGGTTGACAAATCCGCTGGATAGTCCGACGTTCGATATGGCAGAGACCACATCGAAGATCACTTCGCTCGAGTCGAACCCCTGCGTGTGCCCCAGGTGAAGGAGGAGGATCGTTCCGGTAAAGATGGTCAGGATAAAGAGCGCGATGACAAGCATGTTCTTGGAGATTTCATACTCGGCAATGGTAATCCCGACTGCCTTTCCATTATGGCGGAATGAGGTAAGCGCGTGACTACCCTTAAACGGTTTATTGAACCACCACACGAGGGTCTCGATGCCGAGGTTCACCCGGGAGAGCTTGATGCCGCCGGCGGTGCTCCCCGACGATCCCCCGATGAGCATGAGCACGGAGAGAAAGAGCACCGTGACGCTGGACCAGGTATACAGGTTAGAGTTATGAAAGCCGGTGCAGGTGATGCCGCTCGTCACCATAAAAAGCCCTTCCCTGAGTGCCTGGAACGGAACAGCCTTTGTGAGCGTGACGAGGTCGAAGGTGACGAGCGCGACACCGAGTGCGATCAGCAGGAAGAGCAGTCGTGCCTGCGAGTCCGCAAAGAAATTAGTCTGCTTCCGGTAGTACGTCAGGTAGTAGAGCTTAAAGGGCAGTGCGCCGGCGATCATGATGGGGATGATCAGCATCTCGAGCAGCGGGTCTGGTAGTACATGATGCCCTGTGTGTGCACCGAGAACCCGCCGGTGGCTATCGCGGTCATGGAGATATTGACCGCATCCCAGAGAGGGATGCCGGAGAGCATAACCAGGCCGACCCCAGCTATGGTGAGGATGAGGTAGATGCGCCACATCTGGGCCGCCGTTGCCACCACACTGGGCATCAGAGCGTCTCGCTCCGGCCTTCGGCCCGGTAGAGCCGGAAACTTGTCAGGCTTGACCGGCTCGCAAGGGCCACGCTGAAGGCAACAATCCCGATGCCGCCCATCCACTGGGTGAGGGACCGCCAGAAGAGTAGCGTCTGGGGTACGGCATCGACATTGGGAATCAGCGATAAACCGGTTGAAGTCCAGCCGGACATGGCCTCCGGATTCGGAGGAGGAGAAGCCCGAGCGCGGTGAAAGCCACCGGGGCAGATATCATCGGAAGAAGGATGCCGTACTCCCCGTAGAAGAGGCCGACGAGCAGGGGAAGGTAGGACACCAGGCCCATGAAGAGAAAGATGCGGCCCAGATCGGAGGCAATGGCCGAGAAGTTCGGAAACCGAACCATGCTTGTTAGCTATAATATATACATGGTAATTATAGTGTTCGGAAGAGAAACCATGCTTAAAATCGGTAATATACGCCCATCTGCGAAAAAAGCCGGATCACTGCAGATGAGCGCTCTGGCACGTTTTGATGGTTCGACGGAATGCTGGTTCGCTTCCGACCGGCGCCCTCCCTGATCTGCAAGAAAATACCCCTATTCTACGAGAATTGGAACAAACATGATCGAATACCACTGTAAATGGCGGCGTTCGAACTGCACCAGTACACAGCCGTCACGCAGAGCACCGGAGCGAAGCGGAGATGCGACGCGTGAGGGCGTCACCGATCCCGTCAGCCGGGTAAAAACAAGGGAGGTGTTGCGAAGTGAGCGGAAGCCTGCCGCAGCGAGCAAGCCCGGCCGATCGCAAAAACTGGGGCAGGGGGTCATCCCTCCACCCCAAGCAGCTCCATCACCGGGGCGCCCGGATCACAGAGCTGGCTGACCTCGCCCGATCGGCACATCGTGTATACCACCACGTCCTCTCCCGATACCGGGGCCGCACCATAGGAGGGATAAGACAGAGTAACAACGACCCCCCGCTTCTCGATAAGTTCAAAAAAAATCGTAATCTACGCCAGAATTATGTGATGCCGCACAAAACAACACATCATGAATCACAAAGTGATGGTGACCGGAGCCCTGGCGGTACTTGTCCTCTTCGGCATCCTTGCGGGCGGGTGCACCACGACCGCTGAGGAACAACCCTCCCCCGCAGACACAGGGACGGTTATCGAGGCAAACAACCGCTTTGCCTGCGATCTCTACCGCACGCTCAGCGACGAAGAGAGAAACGAGGGCCAAAACATCTTCTTCTCGCCCCACAGCATCTCCACGGCCCTTGCGCTGACCTACGAGGGGGCTGGGGGAGAGACTGCGGACGAGATCCGCTCCGTCTTCTACTTCCCTGAAAACAAGAGTTCTCTCAGGGAGGAATACAGAAGTCTGATTGCAGGTATCAACAGAAACGATAGCAACTTCACGCTCCGCACCGCAAATGCGCTCTGGGCCGAAAAAACCCATGCGTTCCTGCCCGGCTACATCTCCGTCGCAGAGGACTACTATGGTGCGGAGGTGGAAAATATGGACTTTGTATCCGCTCCCGAAGCGTCGAGGCAAACCATCAACCGGTGGGTGGAGGACCGGACAGAAGAGAAAATCAAGGACTTGATCCCCGCCGGGGCCATCGACTCCCTCACGCGCCTCGTAATCACCAATGCGGTCTACTTCAAGGGCGCGTGGGTGCTCCAGTTCGATGAGGAGCTGACCTCCGAGTGGGCGTTTACGACCGCCCGGGGAGAGACAGTCACGGTCGATATGATGCAGAGAACGGACGAGGACGCCCGCTATAACTACACGGAGACCGACAGCCTCCAGATCCTGAGGATGCCGTATGAACACGAGGGTACAACGTCGCTCTCCATGCTTATCCTCCTCCCGAAGACGAACGATATCGGGATGGCGGAAGAGGCCCTCGGAACCCAAGAGCTTTCCGATGCGATTGCAGGGATGCGAGATGAGCGGGTGCGTGTATACTTCCCGAAATTCACCCTTGAGTGCGACTACCTGCTGACCGATACACTCCCGGCAATGGGCATGCCGACCGCGTTCGGCCCCGGTGCCGATTTTTCGGGGTTGGATGGGACGCATGAACTCTTCATCACCGATGTGATCCACAAGGCCTTCGTGGAGGTGAACGAGGAGGGGACAGAGGCCGCCGCTGCCACCGCGGTCGTGTTTGGAAAGAGCGCAGCCATGGAAGAAGAACCCGTTCCGGTCTTTCGGGCCGACCACCCCTTCGTCTTCATGATCATAGACGACGAAAACGGCAATGTGCTCTTCATGGGAAGGGTTGCAGAACCTGTTGCGGGATAATATACCATTTTTTTCAAGAGAGGGCCACCTGGAACACCGGGCAGGGATATCGTCCCCTCTCTCTCAGACTCGGAAATTGTCCATGGAGCGGTGCCGCCGAAGGGCGGCAGACCTGATATTCCTGGCGGCGTTCGCACTCCACCAGAACACAGCCGCGGAGCAGTCTGCGAGAGCGGCGTGTACGAGCAGCCGTCACGCAGAGCACCGGAGCGAAGCGGAGATGCGACGCGTGAGGGCGTCACCGATCCCGTCAGCCGGGTAAAAACAAGGGAGGTGTTGCGAAATGCCGGAATCCATCCATGGATTCCGGCTTCGAGCATGAACTCTGTTCATGCGAAGTGAGCGGAGGCCCGCCACAGCGAGCGAGCAAGATCGACCGATCGAGAAACGGCGAGAAAATCATCGTCTTATCTTCCCTTTGATTTTGCATTTAGTGTACCATCAGGGGTATCTTGGCCCAGAACGGGCCGCTGTCCTGGACAACAAGGATGGAAAAACTTGACTATGAACCGCTCCCCGACCCCGCCCGAAGATCTTCCTTGTCACATTCACCCATGACAAGTACAATCAATTCTCAGCAATCCGCCACTTCCCGGCCGGCACCTCGATCTCGAACCTCGCCCCTTTCTTTTCCTCTCCGGTCTCCCGGATGGACATACCCGTAATATCGAGGATCTCTTTTACCAGAAACAGCCCGTACCCGGTGATTTTACCAACCCCTCGCTGGAAAATATCGTCCTTCATGGACGCGGGCACGCCCACGCCTTCATCCTCGAACACAAGCACTCCGGCGTCTGCTTCATTTCGGAACGATACGCTGATATTCGTCACCCCCTCTCCGTGGACGACGGCATTGTCCAGCAGGTTATAGAAGGCCTTCTCCAACATGGGATCGGCAAAGATTTCCAGGGAACCGGTGGTCACCGTGAGCGCTGCCCCGTTTCGCCGCACACTTGCTGCCGCCCGCATCACCACCCATTCCACATGCTGCCATTCGGGATCGCGCTCGCCCATATCCTGGTAATCGCCGGTGAACGTGATCTGGCGGCGGATGGTATCGGCAATCGTCTCTACATTGTGGAACATCTCCCTTGCTCCGCCTTCACTGTGCTGCAGATCCTCCAGGAGGACGAGAAACGCCTTCAGTGCCGTAATCTGGTTGAGAATGTCATGCCGGGTGATGCTGGTGAGCAGGTTGAGCTTTTTGCTCGCCTCCTTGAGGGCTCCTTCGGCCTGCTTGCGGTCGGTGATGTCGGCGACTGTGCCGACGAGACGCGTTGCCCGGCGGTTCTCGCCGTTCCCCTCGAACGACGCGATCCCATGCGCCTCGATCCATCGCACCGACCCGTCGGGCAGGTTGATGCGGTACTCCGCCGAATAGAACTGCGGATGGACCGGGTCCAGGGCCGCCTCCACACTGGCCCAGACACCCGGAAGGTCCTCAGGATGCATGCGGGTGGCGAGGATCTCATCGTTGGATCCCTGATACCCGATAACGTCGAAGATCTCCCTGTAGCGTTCGTCCCACGACCCTGTACGCGTAATCGGGTCATAGTGCCACCAGCCCATGCGGGCGGCATCCAGCGCAACCTGGCGCTGCTCGGCGAGCCTCTGGAGCTCTGTTTCGGCACGGGTGAGCTCGTGGATGTTCTGCTCCAGCTCTTCCTGCGTTGCAGTGAGCTCCTCGTTGAGCGCGTTGAGCTCGATATTCTGCTGGATCAGGTTTTGTTCGCTGTGGCCGAGCTGTGCGTTGGCACGAATCAGCTCCTCTTCGGCCTGTTTCCGGCCGGCGATCTCCCACTCCAGGTCGGCCTTGGTGGCGATAACGCGTCGTAAATCGGATGTCATCCGGTTAAACGATTGGGAGAGTGCGCTGATCTCGTCGTCCCCCTTCACCTCGATGGTATAATCGAGGTTCCCGGACCCGATGATCCGTGCCCCTTCCTGCAGGTCCGCAATCGACTTCAGCGTCCGCCGCGAGAAGAGGAAGTAGCTGGTGAGGAGGAACACGACGAACGCTCCTGTCAGCGCAAAGATGAACAGGTTCCGTGCCTGTCTCAGTTCGTCGGCCTGGTCGCCGAGGGAGGTGGCGAGCTTCACCGCATCAAAGACCATCCCCTGGTTCTGGACCGCCATCCTGCTCCACGAAAGCTGGGCAAATTCGGTATCCGTCCCACCGGGCTGCACGGGGTTTGACACGATGTCGCCAAAGACGGATCTGGTGTTCCTGAGGTCTGCTGCAAGGTTGCGTACGATCGCGCGCTGCTCCGGCGGTTCAACGGAGAGACCTGCGATAAGGTCGGAGAGTGAGGCGTACTTCGCTTCCCACCGCTGGACCTGCTGGGGCTCGCGGTAGAGGATAAAGTCGTTTGAGAGGTACCCGAGCTCGCCGACCTCGAGAGCGATCTCGTTTGCGATCCGCTCCTGTGCGACGAGCTGGTCAACCTGCTGGTTTGTCGTGATCACCAGACCGGATATGAACGCTAGGAGAAGGGCGAAGATGACCAGTCCGGCGATCAACTGTGTCCTGACTTTCATGGCGTTCCTTCCCTCACCCGATGATATTCACCGAACCGGGTCGTACGGTTTCCATGCTCTCCGTGTGGATATAATGCCTGAAATCCGGCACCGACGTTGCGTTCGTCAGGTTGTTTCTGATCATCCACCGCGCCTCGTCCTCCATCGCAAGGACGAGCGACTGGTCGAGCGAGACCGAGAACTGGTTTTGCTCCCAGACAGTATCCATATACCCGGCATCGAGGTTCAGCCGTTTCTGCACGATGGCCCGGGCTTCAGCAGGGTGCATGATGGTGTACTCCTCTGCCTGTACGAGGGATTCGAGGAACCGCTCCGCCTGTACAGGATGCCCTGCTATCCATTCATCAGTGGAGGCCACCAGCGAGAACACTGGCGTGCCGCTCTGTGCGGGCCAGAAAACCGCGTTATCCCCGAGACGAACGCAGGCTGCATTGGCATATGGTTGAGCGGTCGAAATCGCATCGATCTCACCTTCGGCAACCGCATTTACCCAACCGTCCGGGGTTTTTACGTCGACGAGGGTGATATCCCCCAGGGTCATGCCATGCAGCGTGAGAAACCTTCCGAGGTGGAATTCTGCGACCGTTCCGATAGTGGTTCCGACCCGTTTTCCTTTGAGGTCGGAGAAATTTCTGATTCCCCGGTCCTTTGGCGCCACAATATAGATGATATCGCCCTTGTCGATGTTCCCGATCACGCGGACGGGAGCGTCCTGAAATGCCTTCCCGACAAGGGGGAACTCCGTGACACCCACGCTAATATCTGCTTCGCCGTTCAGGACCCCTTCCACTGAACCGGCCCCGGAATCATATTTCCGCAGGGTAAGGTTAAGGCCATTGTCCTCGAAGAAATGCCGGTCCTCGGCGATCCAGAGCAGTGCCGTCAACTCGAACGGCGAATACGCAACCGTGATCGATTCCACAGGTTCTGCAGTGGTTTTCTGGGAGTCGAGAACAAGCCATACGCCAAATCCGACCAACATTAGCATGGCGATGACTGCAAGTCCGGCTATCACGCGCTTTTTTTGCATCGCTTCACTCCGGAACCCGGCTTCGGGTGGTCCTGGCCCTATTTCCCTTCAGTACCGCAACCAGATCTTCTATCGCAACAGGGTTCAGGGCATCGCCGTCCATCTTCGACAGCTCATAGTCGGAGACGATGGCATCGTAGGGTGAAGCAGCCAGTTTATCCAGAGCTTCCCGTGCAGAATTGGCGGTATCGCACTCGATATCAGCATGGTCTCTTCCAGGAAATGTTTTGGTCATGACGAGAGCAATGGATTCATTGTCGACAAGCAGCAGACGGATCATAAATCAGCTCCGGTATGCAGTAAGAACAATCATCACAAGGAGATAAAAAAGTGATTATAATATATCCTTTTTATAAATAGGCCATTATTTCCCTGTTGTGGGAACTTCAAAGCCCGTACTGATCAGCCAGGTGTTCCATTATCCCTGATTCAGCGTACTGGTTCCGATGAAAACGGCTAATCAGGGCATTTCAATGGATGATGCGCTGACTGGACCACATCGGCCGCCGAACCGTTCCCGATGTGCCGCAGTAACCCTCCAGAAGACTTAAAAGACAGCCACGATAGGGCAGGAAGGGCACACTGGAGAGATTATGGTAAGAGAATCAATTACTGGCCTACGTTGGGGGGGTGCTGAAATCAGGTTGCACATGATTCGACACTTGATTCTTCCTTGGGGGGAGACGGAAGGTATTGCCGATGTGCCCTTCCTGGAAAAAGGGTCGGCATATCGTGTCAAAAAGGTATTGAAATCCTCCCGGCACCCTCCACCCCTCCCAGTGCGTTCCCTTGAGGCGCAAAAGGGCCGAAGGCGGGTCCGGCGCGGCTACACGATCACCAGCACCATGATGAACACCACACAGGCCGCGGCCAGGATGAGCACGAGCCGGATCAGCTTGCCGATCACATCCGTCATACAACGAGATAGCGCAACGGGCGGGAAAAACCTGTTCATTTGTGCGCATCGCCGGAAATGTGGTGGATGAGGAGGCGAACCGGTTGGGAGACGCAGGCAGCAACGGCGATGCAGGGTGTCGAAGGACAAAGCATTAATTGTTCTGCAATGCGAGATACAGATGATACAGATTAAGGTGATGGAGTTCACCTCTAACCGCTTTTGTGGCTGATGACTCCTACCGTACATCGGGGGATACGGGACGCCGAATGCCCATCGATGCATGCCGATTGTCAAGGAGAGATTCTATGAGTAGCCACATCCGGTCTCTGCCCGAGATCCTTGCCCTGGAGGTTAACCGTATCCGGTCGTTCGGTCCTGAGTATGCGCCCTGTGCCGAGATGCTCGGGGCACTGGTGGACCGTCTCGACACCGGCCGGTTCCACCTCGCCGTGCTCGGCCAGTTCAAGCGGGGGAAGAGCACCCTGATCAACGCCCTTCTCGGCGAAGCCCTCCTCCCGAGCTCGGTGATCCCCCTCACCGCCATCCCCACACTCATCTTCCATGGCAACCGGCGGTGCGTCCGCGTCCGCTTCCAGGGCGACCGCGAGGATGAGGTCGTCGAGAGCGACAGCACCCGGGACCTGCACCAGGCGCTCCTCGGGTATGTCTCGGAAGAGTTCAACCCGAACAACGAGCGGGGCGTCCTGCAGGTGGAGGTGACCCACCCCGCCGCGATCCTGGCAAAGGGTGTCGTCCTGATCGATACACCGGGGATCGGGTCCGTCCACCAGCACAATACGGAGATGACCCTGAATTTTCTTGCCCAGTGCGACGCGACGCTCTTTCTGGTCTCCGCAGATCCGCCGATCACCAAGGTGGAGGTCGAATTCCTCCATATGATCAGGGATACAGTCGCCAGGGTCTTTTTCGTTCTCAACAAGGTGGATTACCTCAGCGACGACGAGCAGGAGACGGCGCTCGCCTTCTTCGAGGCGGTGCTCCGGGACCGGGCAGGAATCGAAGGGGCGGTCACCGTATTCCCGGTATCGGCAAAGCAGGGGCTTGCCGCTGCAACGGCCGCTGACGCAGACCTCTGGCAGTCAAGCGGGATGGCGGCGGTCTCGGAACACCTGATCGGGTTCCTCGCCGCAGAGAAAAACGCCGTGCTCAGGGATGCGGTCCGGAAGAAAGCCCTGGATCTGCTGGGCGATGTCGCACTGCGGATAGGGCTCTCGAGGCGGGCGCTGGAGATGCCGCTCGATACCCTCGAAGATCGAATGCGCACCTTCGAGGGGAAGGTCCGTGAGGCGGAGCTGCAGCGGCGGCATGCCGCCGACATCCTGGAAGGTGATCGCAGACGGGTGGTGGCGCGGCTTGAAGCGCAGGTGGATGCGCTCCGGGAGCGGTCACTCGTGCACTTCCGGGACGCAGCGGAGGGGGCACTCGCCGATCCCGCCGGGCCGGACGAGGAGGCGACACAGGAAGCCGTTTCTGCCGCCATCCCACCGTTCTACGAGCATGAACTCGGGGAGACAACCGCCGCGATCGAGCGGGAGGTGGCATCACTCCTGCAATCCCACCAGCAGCGGGCCGACGACCTCATCGAGTCGATCCGGCTTGCCGCCCAAGACCTCTTCGATATTCCCTATCGCGCTCCGGAGAGCGCCAGGGTATTCTCGATGCGGCAGGAACCGTACTGGGTCTCTCGAAAGGGCTGGGAGAGCACCTTCAGCCCGATCACCAAGGAACTCCTCGACCGCGCCCTGCCCCGTGCGATGCGGGAAAAGCGGATCCGGGGGCGGCTGGATAAGCAGATCGCCTATCTCGCGGTCAGGAACGCCGAGAACCTCCGGTGGGCGACGCTCCAGAACATCGACACCACCCAGGGCGGCATCACCGCCGCCTACCGGAAGAGGAAGGAGCACCTGAATGAAACGGCGGCTGATCTCGCCCGGCTGCAGCAGGCATCGGCAGAGGTTGCGGCCGCCATCTCAGATCTCCGGGAGGAATGATCCTGGGGCTGCGCGTCCCCGCCGTGGATCTGAACGGATCGGGATACGTCCGGAATGTTCGTCTTCCCGGATTCCTGCACCCAGTGCGCCGCTCTCACACGCGCACCGATCCTTCGCGCTGATCCTGCGCCGGACATAGAAAACGGGGATGCAGGCGGCAGATCGCCGATCCGTCAGCGTTCGATGCCCTTGCGGGCCCCCACCCCTTCGTGGTAATAGTGCTTGACCTCCCTCATCTCGGTCACCAGGTCCGCGACATCGATCAGCTCCTGTGGTGCATACCTTCCGGTGAGCACCACCTCCACGCGAGGATCCCTCCTCTCCAGCACCGCAATCACATCATCCACGCCGAAGAGGCCGTAGGAGAGCGCCACGTTGACCTCATCGAGCACCACAAGGTCGTACTCGCCCGACTGGAGGATCCGGTCGCAGCGTGCGAGGCCCTCGCGGGCGGCAATGAAATCCCCTTCATCGGGGTCGCGGTCGATGAAACATCCGCGCCCGAACTGGACGATCTCGAAACGCGGAAGCAGGGTACCTGCTTTCAGTTCGCTGTATGCCCAGTCCTTGATGAACTGGCCGAAGAACACCCGTTTGCCGGCACAGACGCACCGGAGCGACATCCCCAGTGCCGCAGTCGTCTTCCCTTTGCCGTTTCCCGTATATAGGTGAATATATCCCCGTTCCATACCCCAGAATTCCTCCCTGTGCAATGGTTCGTCAGGTACTCAGGGATTTATTTCTGCGCACCATAAGGGGCGGGGGTGCTCCCGGAGAGAACCGTGAATCCTGGGGCGATGTGCCGCCACCGTCCGATGATGCAGGCCGGCTGATGCTCGTCTCCCCCCGCCTCCACCATCCACCCCCGCTACCGCCGCACCCATTTCCCGGCCATTCTGCATGCCCCATTATAACCACCAATCAATAATTTCAGCTATGAGAATACCTATTTACCAATATGATCCGGATGTCCGCGGAGCTCATCGCCCCCTGCGGTATGAACTGCGCCCTCTGCAGCAGGTACCAGGACTGGGTGCGGAACCAATGGACGCTCACCCCCTGCCGCGGCTGCCGGAACGACAACAAAAAGTGCTGGGCCCTCAAGCGCTACTGTCGTCACCTTCGTGAGGGGGATTGTTCCTATTGTTTTGAATGCGGGGAGTTCCCCTGCGAACGACTGCAACGGCTGGATCGCCGCTTCCGCAAGCAATACCACCTGAGCGTGATCGACACCCTCCTCCGGATCCGGGATGTGGGTGTCGAACGATTCCTCGAAGCCCAGCGGGAGCAATGGCGGTGCCCGCAGTGCGGCGGGGTCCTCTGCGTGCAGACCGGGACGTGCACCGTGTGCGGCGGTGCAGGACGGACAGGGCCGCGCTGAAAGGGCAGCCCCTCCGTTCCTCGCCCATTCCGGCCCGCACCATGGAGCGGTTCCCCTGCAATCTCAGGTACAGGGATTGGAGGACACCCCGCAACCAGCCGGCAGAACGTATATAATTGATCCGTCCATCCGTAATCCCGGTTACCATGGTAGTTGCACGGATGACTGTCTGGAAGTACAAGAGCGGACAGCGGGAACGGGCGCTTGCCACGCTCGACAAAATTATGGCAACCGGCATGCGAGGGTTTCGGGGGGATGTCATCTTGCTGTCGAGGGAGGATCCTGATTCCGAGGTTATTCTCACGTTCTGGGATGACGAGGAGGCGATGAAAGCCTCTGCAGAGCAGATCTTCCATCCGGGGGGAACCCTGAAGGGGCCGTTTGAGGAGCTGGAGAAGTACCTCACGGGCCCGCCCGAGGTGAAGGACTTCAAGGTCTATGCGGCCAGAGCCAAGGAAGTAAAGCCGGAGATCACGCAACCGGTGTGAACGCCCTCCCGGGAAGTCCGGGTGCCGGTCTGAGGCGCGGATCCGGGTGGAGGGGGCCTTCTCTCACCCGCGATCCCGGAATAACGGTGCATGGCCTCCAATATTTCTCCCTATGCACCTTGACACGCCCCAAATCCCTCTCCGGACCCGATATCACGGGTTCATGACTTCCAGAAAAGAATGCCCGTTACTCCCGCGACGCGCTCTCTCAGGGTGCACCGGGCACTGCCGATCAAACCTTTCCGTTGTCCCATGCCGTTCTGGTGAAGAAGTTATTTCCACTCCCACATCCTGTCGTGGACCGTCCCGTCAGGATCGATTTCGATCTCAAAGACCAGCGCCACATCATTGAGGCGGCTCAGGGCCGGCGAAGAGGTCTGCAGATACCGGACTCCACGCAGGTTCCATGCGGGGCCTTTTCCCGGCATGCTGATTCCGGAGCCATGCAGCACGGCCATTTCACCGGAGTCGGTCATCATGATCCCGTTGCCTTTCGAGAACTTGCCGCCCTGACGCCTCTCCTTCGACCAGAATGTGGCAATAAAGGTGATTTCGGTTCCGAGAATCGTCCCTTTCGACTCAATGGTCGTCTCGAGCTTCAGGTCTCCCCCGTAATGGTGGACAAGGCGCTTCCCGGTCACTTTGCCTGTCATCTCTCCAATCATTTCTCCGATCATACAGATCGCCGGGCTTCTGATCACTTCAACGCACATAAAGGTAGCTTCTCAGATCCCCGCCCGCCCAAAAATCCAACGGATCTTCTCATACTGTTTTCCCTTTCGGGCAACCCAGTTCACCGAGCAATGGTCGCAGTCGGATCACATCATCGGCCGCGCCCGATTCGCGATCTACTACTGGAGAGAGGGGGGCACAGTTGCCCTGCTCCGGAAAAATCGACCGAACACCGGCGCTGAGAAACGGTACCAGACAGTCTGTAATCCGGCCATTTTCCCTCGAAGTCAATCCTGTACCCTCAGGAATTCCCCGGGAGCGAGACTGATAGCGAGCATCACCATGTTGATTTCACGGTGCTCGATCCAGGTGCTGGCTTCCCGGTTTCTCTTATCCATCCAGAACTGATCGATCGTGTCCGCGAGCGGCACATAGCCCATGAGAAATTCGGCTCGTTGCTGAAGGGAACTGCTCCGGCCGAAAACGCCCGGATGCTCCCTGATCTCTTCCTGAAGGTTCTCGACTCCTTTCAGCCCAATCGCAAGCCCCAGCTCACGGAACGCCAGGCGAACGTCGGCGGGCAGCGCAGGAGTATTGCTTGCAACAAAGGATTCCAGGCCGAACAGGGCTGCATCCATGACGGATGCGAGGAGACCTTCGTCACAAAACCCCCCCTCCCTGATCAATTGCGCGATGCGCCAGGCGTCGAAGAGGAGCCCGCCTGTCCCGAGCGGATCGTCCGTGGCGAAGCTCATGCCCCGGCAGATCGCGGCCGCATCGGCACTCTCATGGAACAGATCGAGCTGCACCGATCCCTCAAAATTCCTCGCAACCGCCGTCTGCAGTTCGTGGTAGGTGACAAGGCCGTCGAGCGGGTCGTGCAGGCCCATGGAGGAGACGAGGGGGCGGGCAAGATCGATACTCATCTTCCAGTACATCCTCTTCCTGTCGCCGGCCGGGGGGGCATATGTAAACGCGGCATGCGCTGCCTGCGCGAGCTCCATCGCCCACCGTAGATACACCGGATCCCGGGTGGCAGCGGCCACACGGTTGAGTGCGTGCATCCATTTTGTCAGATAATGGTAGTATTGCCCGTCCCGGTCCCATTCAAGCCGTGGGTCGGGCGGCTCGCCGGCCTTGCGTTCGTTCATGCGCTTTCCTATCCGCAAGCCCCCCGCGGTCGGGTGCAGCGCCCCCTCCGTCTCAGACAGCCCGCTGATAAAGCCGCGTCGTGCATCGTCATCCCGGTGCCGGCCGAGGATGTGGTGCACCTGGTCGACGAGGCGCAACGCGAGGTCCAGGCAGGTCTCGTCATTGGTCCGGCGGAAGAGTTCGAGATAGGCGCAGACCGCAAAGGCATCCGTCCATAGATAGCGCATCGGACGTGCACCGGGAGGCTCCAGTCCGGTCAGACCGGCAAAATCCATCATGATCTCCCGGACAAACGCGGTTGATGCGGTATGGTTCATGGCGTCCCCGAATGGCACGTACACCCGGATTAATGTATCAGTCCGTCGGGGCTCACCCGCGGAATCGATACTCAGGGGGCGGCACGCCACGACCACCGAACGATGAGCCCCTGGCCAAACCCGACACCAGAGCACCTCCAATGCAAACCGATGAATTCAAATCCATAGATGAAAATACATTTTCATGCGAATTCGCCTGTTTTTAGCCCTTCTGGTGTGTTCGGTGCTGGTCTGTGCCGTCCAGGCAATAACACTGGAAATAACGGTCCAGGATGACGACGACGGAACTGCGATCGGGGGGGCCTCCATCTATATCGACGGGGACTACGAGGGAAAGACCGACAGCGAGGGGGACTATTCCTTCTCCCATTCGTTCGATGAGTCCTTCGAGCTCGAAGTGAAGAAGAGCGGATATGAGGACTGGAGCGACTGGATCGACGAGGACGACACCTCCGTCGATGTGGACCTGGTCCTGGATACTGCGAGCATCGAGATTGTGGTCTACGACGCCGACACGCTCCGCCCGGTATATAACGCCCGCGTACGGGTGACCACGACGGGCAGCGACGATACGGAGACGGAGCGGACGGGCACGGACGGTAGCGTCACCTTCGACCTCGTGAACGGGGAGGAGTACACCATCGAGATCGAGGCGGACGACTACGCACCCGAATCCTGGGAGTACGAAGTCGATGCCGATACCGTCACGCTGCATCGCTGGATCGTGCACGATGAGCGCTTTGCCCTGCGGGTGCTCAGCGCTGCAGACCATGCGCCCATCGCGGGTGCCGAGGTCTTCATCGATGGGAAGAGCACCGGGGTGACCGGCAGCAGCGGCATCCTCATCACCCGCCTCGAACGGGGCGAACAGGTGCAGCTGCGAGTTGAGGCCGACGGCTTCCGCGATCTCACGCTCGCCAGGTACATTGACGACGATGACCTGATCCTGGATCTCTCGCTCGCGCTGGCCACCTACCCCGTCTCCCTGATCGCGGTCGACACCGCAGGAGTCCCGGTTGCGGGTGCAGCGGTCTTCCTCGACGGGGAGCGAGAGGGTGAAACGGATACCTACGGCCGGTTCAGCCTCCAGGACGTACTGGAAGGAACCTACGCGATCGCTATCACCAAGGACGGCTACGTCGCCTGGGAAGAGGAGAAAATGATCGACCAGGCGGGACAGGACCTTGCCGCCGAGCTGGCATGGGAGCTGGCGACGGTCAGCGTGCTGGTCGAAGACCAGGACCACCAGGTGATCGCCGGGGCGCATGTTGCCGTCAATGGTGATACGTTCGGGATTACCGATGCCAAGGGAACGATCACCGACAGCCTTCCGCCGGCCGAGTCCTATAATTTCACCGCATCGGTGGAGGGCTACACAACCTCCTGGTCAGCAATCGGCATCGAGCCTGGCGAAGGGGAGCGCTCGGTCACCATCACCCTCGAAAAAGAGCTCGACCTGACACTGTTCGGGCTCGCCGGTCTCTCCGTGGCAGGCATTATCCTGGTGGGAGCGGGCATCAAGGTGGTGCGCAGCAGGAACCTGAAGCGGAGAAAAGGGTTCTAGGAGGGAGAAAATCCCTCCCGGGCAGGGGTAGAGCACGATCGGCGCACACTGTGCACCCCGAAACCCGGCAACCTTTTTTACCACCGATTGCTGTATATATACACGCATCATAATCCGCAATGGTGCGCACCGTGCGGGCCCGTAGCTTAGTGGTGGAGCGTCCGGCTCATAACCGGACGGTCATGCGTTCGAATCGCATCGGGCCCATCGTATTTACGCCTCTTTTCATCCTCCCAGCGGGCCGCCCGAAAATTCCAGCAGGGGTGTGTCATTCTCATCGTAGAGGATCAGTGTGCCGCTCCTGATCTCGTATGCCGCGACGCGGTTCAGAAGAGAGAAATACTGCCGTTCCTGCTGCAGGATGCCCTCGGGAGTGGAGCAGTAGAAGTCGGTATAGGCAATGTCTTCGAGGAACAACCGGTCCCCCTCAAGGCGGTAGTAGGTCCCGTACCAGTTGCACCCGGCCGCCCCGCTCAGATGGCCATCCTCGGAAAACACCGCGGTCACGGTGCCCTGCGAGAGGGCCGGCACCATATCGCCGGCGTCATCGGCAAGGCGCCGCAGGTGCCACGCCCTCCCGGTCAGCTTCCCGGTCAGCGAGATGAAGGCTTCGGATCTGGCGCTCTCGAAGATGAGGATGGTATTCCCTTCGTTATCCCTGATGACCAGGTGGTTCTCGTCGATCTCATAGGTGTCGGCCTGTTTGAGCATGGAGAGATAGGTAGCCTCCTGTTGCATGATTCCCGTCGGGCGGCTGCAGAAGGTCTGCGTGACGTCGACGATTCCGATGTCCAGCGTTTCTCCGTTGGCATTGCAGGTTGTTGCATAGGCATTGCACCCGGCCGATCCCCGCAGGAATCCCTCGTGGTCGAAGTATGCCGTCACCGTCGTGCCGTCGACGACCGGCAGGATCTTCCCCATCCCGTTGTCAAAATGCGTCAGCCGCCATGTCCTTCCGGTAAGCTCGGTTGGAGCGGAGAAGTCGCCGCGGGAAAAGACGAGAACGGTTCTGCCCTTTTCGTCCAGCAGACTCAATTCATCACCGGAGAACGTGTAGGCAGCAACCGAGTCGAGTGCAGTGAGATAGGCGGCCTCCTGGTTCATCAGGCCCTGAGGCTGGGAGCAGATGGTCTTTGCCGAGGCAACCGGGCCGATGGAGAGCAGCTCCTCCCCGGCGTCGTACTGGGCGGCATAGATATTGCATCCCCCGGATCCGCTCAACAAACCGTCTGCGCCGAACATAGCGGTGATCTGGGTGCCGTTGATCACCGGTTTAAACTGGGTGTCACCCGCCATATAGTGGTCCAGCACCCAGGTTCCCCCGGTCAGGTCTTCGGGCATGCTTCCCGCTGCGCCGCCATTCCGCCCGGGAACCGAAGGCTCGATGCACCCGCTGCAGACCAGCGCCAGCACCAGCATGCAGGTACCTGCTATCATTCCGAGCTCTCGCATCCGCCCGCACACTCGCCGTCGCATGAACACATTCCCCTGGTTGCTCCGGTGGTCCGGAGGATCCGGCCATCGCCCGGCAGCAAGTATAATAGTTCATTTAATATTTACACAGTTATAACTGCCGTTGCCCGGCGTGGCTCGACTGGTCATGTCAGGGCATGCTTAAGAGGGATTCGGCACGACAAAGACCGCAAAAGGCAGGAACACAGGGCCGATCGCTGCGTACCCACTCCGGGTTACCGCCTTCTGCCGGACAGGGTGAGGATGGCAGGACGCGGAATGCTGTGCGAGACCCGCCGCAGGCCGGGACTGCAGACACGGCGTATTTTCGGTGCGTAGAACGCGGCAAGCCCTATCCAGAACAGGAGCAGGGCGGGAGGGCCGTACCCGTCGGTCATGATGATCCGCTCCTGCACATGCAGGATCTGCGATGTCAGGTCGATACCGTCCTTTCCACGCTCCGTCCTGCACGATGAATATTGGATGGCGTCATTATCTCGCAAGCGTACTCTCTCCCCCGCCATGGGTATTCACCAATTAATATAAATAATTTGCAATGACACTCAGCAGCGTGAGGGACAACAGGCGGTTGCAGACACGGCACTGCGCATGGTTCCCCTACCTCGCACTGATCGCACGGTGAGTAGAGACCATCGTGGGGTGGGACAATGAGTGATTTAGTGGTTGTTGCATTCAATGATGAACAGACGGCTTTCCAGGTGAAGGACCGGCTGGAACAGATGCAGAAGGAACATATCATCAAACTGGAGGATCTGGTCGTTGTCGTCCGCCACCAGGACGGCAAACCCGATATCAAACAGTCGGTAAGTATGGCAGGGGTCGGCGCACTCAGCGGTAGCTTCTGGGGGCTGTTACTGGGCCTCATCTTCTTCATGCCGCTCTTCGGCCTTGCAATCGGTGCTATCACCGGTGCGCTTGCAGGACATTTCTCCGACTACGGGATCGATGACAAATTTATCGAACAGATTGCAGAGACGATTCAGCCGGGCAATTCCGCGGTCTTCATGCTCATCAAGGAATCCACGCCCGACAAGGTGCTCGCCGGGCTGACCGAGTTCAAGGGCACGGTCATCCAGACCTCGCTATCGGAGGAGAACGAGGAAAAACTGCGGGAGGCGTTCAGCGAAGCGCCTTCACGAGCGGTTGAGGGCATACCGCCCATGGGGTGATCCAATACCTGTCCGGCAGGGGTTGCGGGGCTTTCCCCGCCACACCTCCGTATCGCTTCCAGAAAAACCAAATCCAATCAGGGTGGATGCACATGATCCGGTGGATGGAGAGATCTTCAGGAAAAGTGATCGGGTTTGAGGCCTCAGAGAAACTGACCGACGACGATTATGCTGATTACTTCATTCCCCTGCTCGAGGAGGCAATCGACGAGTACGGGGATGTCAGGCTGCTTTTCAAATTAGAGCACTTCGAGGGCTGGACCGCAGAGGCCGCATGGGAGGACCTCAAACTCTGGTCCAAACTCGAAAATATCGAGCGGATTGCAGTGGTCGGCGAAAACTCAAGGGAGGAGCTGATGACCTGGATCTCGAAGATCTTCGGGTTTATCTCGCATACCGATATCCGCTACTTCAGCGAAGAGCAGATCGTTGACGCCTGGGACTGGCTGCGTGAAAACCCCGAAGAATTGTACAGAGGACGCGAAGTCACGCCTGTGCCGCGGGGATGAGGGTGTGCGCTGCACGGCCACCGTGTACTGAGATACCATGACAGCGGAAGCGGCTCTCTCCGCACCGGCGCGGGCCCTCATTGCGGCGGCGTGCACCGTGGTGCTGCTTGCGGGCATGCACTTCGGCGCTTCCATTGTCAATGTAGTTCTTTTCTCTTTTTTTCTGGCCATCATCGCACTTCCCTGGCTTCGAAAGCTCGAAGCGCGAGGGATCCCCACGCTCGGGGCGGTCCTCATCCTCATTGCCGGCCTCGCCCTCGTGGCGATCCTGTTCATCGCCATTCTCAACCTCTCTGTCCCCGAACTGGAGGGGGCACTCCCGGCATACCAGGACCTGCTCGCCGAGCAGATCGCCCGCGTTGCGGGTCTGATCGCACCACTCGGCCTCGTAATCCCGGATATGAGGGAGATCGATATTATCAGCAGCACCACCTCCCTCATTCCCACCATCACCACGATCATCGCCGGGATGATCCAGTTCCTCATCGATGTGCTCCTGGTTATTATCCTCAGCGTGTTCATGCTGCTTGAAGTATCGAAATGGGGAGCCACTCTGGATCAAACACCAAAAGCCGCACAAACTGTGCTCGGGCAATTCATCAATTTTAGCGACCAGCTCATCGAGTACGTGGTCATCAGGATCCAGATCAACCTCATCACCGGGGCGGCGACGGCCGTCCTGCTGTGGGCGATGGGGATCCAGTCGGCCCTGCTCTGGGGGCTCGTGGTCTTCGTAATGAGCTTCATCCCCTACTTCGGGCTCGCCCTCGCCTCCATCCCCCCCGTGGGGATCGCCTGGCTTCAGCTCGGTCTCGGGGGGGCGGTGGTTGTCCTTGTAGGCATCGGCGCCATCAACTTTGCTGCAGAGAACATCGTGTTCCCGCAGATGGCGGGCAAACGGCTCGATATCTCCCCGCTTGTTGTGATCATCTCGATCCTCTTCTGGACATGGGTGCTCGGGGTGCCGGGCATGTTTCTCGGCGTCCCCCTCACCCTGATGGTGAAGTACCTGCTGGCAGGCTTTGATGAGACCCGCTGGATCGCAGCGCTGATGGGGCAGGCGGAATCACCCGCGGCATCGGGACTGTTCGGGAGATTCACCATGCGAGGGGGGAGAAGATAATGCGGTCCCCGTGATAGGGTGCTCCACGCCGATCGGTTCGCGTCACCCATCGCACAACCAATATAAATATCCTCGAATAGTATCTGCCCCAATCCAATGCTGGCATCGCAGCACATTGGGGGAAGAATTATGGCAAAACAATTTAATGGAACAATCAATCTCGATATCCGGGATTCGGTGCCGGACTGGGACCCCTTCCTGCAGCCGCAGGCACCGAAGGGGGCCCCCAACATCCTGATGATCGTCTGGGACGATGTGGGCTACGGGGCCATGGATGTATTCGGGGGGCCCATCGAGACGCCCACCATGCAGCGTATCGCCGATGCGGGCATACGGTACGGCAATTTCCATACCACCGCGCTCTGTTCACCTACCCGCTCCTCTTTGCTCACCGGCCGCAACGCCACCAGTAACAACATGGCCTGCATCACGGAGGCTTCGGCCGGTTTCCCGGGGCTTTCCTCCCGAATCCCCTTCGAGAACGGGTTTATCTCGGAGGTGCTGAACGAACGGGGCTGGAACACCTACGCCATCGGCAAGTGGCACCTGACCCCGGGAGAAGAGACCGACATGTCCTCATGGAAGGGGCGCTGGCCGCTCGGGCGGGGATTTGAGCGCTACTACGGATTCCTGGGCGGGGAGACCAACCAGTGGTACCCCGACCTTGTCTACGACAACCACCCCATGGATCAACGGTATCGGCCGGATGAGGGCTACCACTTCTCAAGAGATATTTCCGAAAAAGCGATCGAGTTCATCCGCGACTCGAGGACCATCGCTCCCGAAAAGCCCTGGTTCATGTACTTCTGTCCCGGGTGTGCCCACGCCCCGCACCACGTCTTCAAGGAGTGGGCCGACCGGTACCGGGGCCGGTTCGATATAGGCTACGAGAAGATCCGTGAGCAGATCCTGGAGAACCAGAAGAAGATGGGGCTGTTGCCGGAAAACACCAGGTTATCCCCCATCAATCCCCATGGCGAACCGGCAACGACCGGGCCCGATGGGCAGCCCTGGCCCGCCCTCGACTTCGTACCGCCCTGGGATGCATTGAACGAGGACGAAAAGAAGCTGTTTATCCGTATGGCAGAGGTCTATGCCGGCTATGTCACGTATACCGATGCCCAGATCGGGCGGATCCTCGACTACCTGGAAGAGTCCGGCCAGTTCGACAATACCATCATCGTCGTGGTATCCGACAACGGCGCCAGCGCCGAGGGCGGTCCCAGCGGATCGTTCAACGAGAACAAGTTCTTCAACAATGTACCGGATACGCTCGAGGCAAACCTCCCCCACATCGACGAGCTCGGGGGGCCGGGGACATACAACCACTACTGCACCGGGTGGGCGTGGGCATTCGATACCCCGTTTCCGTACTGGAAACGGTTCGCCGGATACGAGGGCGGACTCGCGGACATGTGCCTGGTTGCGTGGCCTCAGGGCATCCGCGCCCATGGCGAGATCCGCCACCAGTACATCCACGCCGTGGACATCGTCCCCACCCTCTATGAACTGCTGGGAATCGAGCCGCCGGAGGTGCTGAAGGGCTACACCCAGAGCCCGATCGAGGGGGAGAGTTTCCACGCCAGCTTTGAGAATCCCGACGCACCGGGACGGGAGACCCAGTTCTACGCGATGCTCGGCATGAGGGCAATCTATCACCAGGGCTGGCTGGCAAACACCCTCCACCCGCCTCTCTCCGGCTGGAGCAACTTCGAACACGATGTCTGGGAGCTCTATAACCTGAAGGAGGACCGGGCCCAGATGCAGAACCTTGCAGACCAGAACCCCGATATGCTGGAGCTCCTCAAGGGGCTCTGGTTCTACTATGCGGGCGTCTACCATGGTATGCCGCTTGATGACCGCAGCGCGCTGGAGCTCTTAACCACGCCGCGGCCCCAGCCCTCCCGGCCGAGGAACCGCTATGTCTACTACCCAGGCACCGCCGAGGTTCCCGAGTCGGTGGCCGTCAATATCCGCGGGCGATCGTACACCATCGCCGCCGGCGCGGTTATCGACGGCCCGGATGTCCAGGGTGTGCTGTTTGCCCACGGAGGTGTGGCCGGCGGCCACAGCCTGTACATCGCCGATGGACGCCTGCACTATGTCTACAACTGGCTGGGGGACGCCATCCAGAAGATCTCCTCGGAACGCGCCGTGCCCGCCGGCCGGCACGTCTTCACCGCGGAGTTCGCCAAGGACGGGGAGGATACGGAGACAAAGAGCCCTGTGGGCACCCTCACCCTGTACATGGACATGAAGAAGGTGGGCGAGGGCCGGATCAAGACCCAGCCTGGATACTTCTCTCTCACCGGCGACGGTCTCTGCATTGGCCGTGACAGCGGGTCCCCGGTATCGCCGGACTACGCCGCACCGTTCGCCTTTTCAGGCGGAACCATCGACCGGGTGGTGATTGATGTGAGCGGCGAACCCTATATCGACTTCGAAAAACAGGTGACCGCCTGGGTCATGCGGGATTAATATCCCGCCCCTGTACCTCGGGGGAGGAGGAGCCGGGTGAGCGAATCCGTGCCTCTATGGGCGGGCAACCGGCTCCGCCAGGGGTGTTGATGCGGGGAGGTATACGGTAATGGCAATCGATCTTCCCCCTCATTGACCTCTTCCTGATCATCTTCATCGGGAGGGGGCCGGTCAAGGTGCTGCTCGTCTCATTGGAGGCGACGGGGAGTGCGGATGCCGGACGGACGGGCATCTGTGCGGCCACCTCGTCTGGCAATGTACCATTCCCTTGATATCGAGGTGATTTATAGAAATTCTCTTATAATATGCACTGATATAGACCTTCCCGGTGGTGGGACATGGAACTAAAGGAGAATTTTACGGATGAAGAATGGAAGAACCTTGTACGTCTGCCATTCGCAATTTCAATGACGGTCATTGCGGCAGCGCCATCGTTCCTGGGCGCATGGGGCGAGACGAAAGCCATGATCCAGGAACCCGTTACGCTGGCAGCCCAAAGCGGGAGTGCCCTGGTCGGCCTGGTATCCGCCGAGATGCAATCAGAGGAGAAGGCGTTGATTAAAGAGCAACAGGATCTGCTGAGGCATAACCAGACGGGCTATCGGAATACGACCATCGAGGCAGCAAAATCCGCTTCTGCGGCGCTGTCCAAGGTATCTCCCGACGAGGCAATGGCCTATAAGAAGTGGGCATTGGCGATAGGTCAAAAGGTGGCCGAAGCGGCAAAAGAGCATGGTGTTGCCGTGAGCGATCCGGAAAAGGCGGTCCTTGACGAGATCTCCGAGGCCTTCGGCATCAGTGCAAAGACTCCCGCATAGGAGAGGGCCTTTATACACGGCGGGAAGGCGTCCGGGACCGTGTTCTTCCGGTCGTTCGACGAGACACGTTTCGTAGCGAGGAGAGCAGCAAGGAGCTGATAGTGGAGGTGTGGGGCCGGGCAGGCATTGAATACTCCCCGTAAAAGGCAAACGACCGTGACGATATGGCAGAAGAAGTCATCATCTTTCTCGCCGCCTTTGTGGCGGTGCTCTTCCTCTTTAGCCTCGTCTCCCGCCGGATCGAGGGGACGTTCCTCACCGCACCGATGGTGTTTCTCACCACGGGCCTGCTGCTCGGGCCGGGGGGCATCGATCTTGTCACGCTCACCGCCGAGAGAGAATTCGTGCTTCTGATCGCAGAGATCGCACTGGTGCTCACCCTGTTCTCCGATGCCTCCCGCATCAACCTCCGTGCGCTGAAAGGGAGCGGCGATCTCCCTGCACGTCTGCTCGTGATCGGGCTGCCACTGACCATTGCGGCCGGCATTGTGGTGGGCGTCCTCCTCTTTTCCGATCTCACCCTTCTTGAAGCGGGAATCCTCGCCTGCCTCCTCTCGCCCACCGATGCGGCGCTCGGCGAGGCCATCGTGTCCAGCGAGAAGGTGCCCCTGCGGATACGCCAGGCGCTCAACGTGGAGGCAGGCCTCAATGATGGGGCGGTGATCCCGGTGCTCACCGTCCTGGTAACGATCGCTATCACGGAAGAGCTGCAGCTTACCCCCGGGTTCTGGATCGTCTCCGCAATCGTCCAGATCGGGCTGGCCGTAATCGTGGGGGCGATGGTCGGACTTGCCGGGGGCTGGTTAATGAACAGGGCGGTGGAACACGGATGGATGGAGCAGATCTACGAGTGGATTGCCCTGATGGGTATCGCCATCATCGCCTGGATTCTCGCCGATCTCCTGGGGGCATCCGGGTTTATCGCCGCATTTATCGCCGGTTTTTTCGCAGGAGCGGTATACCGGAACGTCGTCCGATCCCTCGTCGATTTCACCGAGGCCGAAGGCGAGATCCTCGGCCATGCCATCTTTTTCATCCTCGGCATCCTCTCCTACGTCCTGATCCAGCACTTCAGCCTCGTCCTCGCCCTCTATGCGGTGCTGAGTCTCACCTTCGTCCGCATGCTGCCGGTGGCCATCGCCTTGATTGGCTCCCGCCTGGGCACCGCTACGGTCCTGTTTCTGGGATGGTTCGGCCCCCGGGGCCTCGCCTCCATCGTGCTGCTGCTCGCTGTTCTCGGGGAAGCGGGAACGCTCCCGGGAATGCAGACCATCTCCCTTGCCGTCACGGCAACGGTCATCCTGAGCGTGTTTGCCCACGGTATCTCGGCGAATCCCGCGATCAAACGCTACACCCGGTATGCAGAGACTCTCCAAGATACCGCGCCCGAAAAGGAGGAGGTGCCGGAGCTTCCCGACCGGCGGGGACGCGTGGTCGGAGTCCTTGAATACGCATCAATCGAATATGCCGGGGCCGGTGAAGGCGAAGAGAAATAATTCACGGTTGATATTCCCGCTTTTCCCGGCGAGCGGGATTTTCACTCCCCGTGCGTTTTCAAAGAACGCCGTATAATCCGTTTATACAGCAGGGGCTGGACGAAGAAGAAGATCGCCACCCCGATGTACACGGCGACCGCCAGCGGGGGGAAGAGCAGGGCGAGCAGCACCCCGATGCCGTTGAAGATGATGCCCGACCGCCGCTTTCGTTCCATATCATCAAAATCCTCCTCCGCGAGGCCGTCCACGAGCAGCTCACGGCGCCGGGCAAGGTAGCGCATGATCCCGCTCAGCATGATCGAGGCGATGAGCAGGTCCAGCCCGTAGATGGATACCGATAGCCGGGAACCCGGCCCGGTGAGGTGCGTGGCCATCAGGCTCGTGGAGAAGGGGATCAGGGAGACGAAGAAGAGCGCAATAAGCGTCAGGCGGAAGGTGACCTGGTCTTCCTGCGCCGTGAGCCGGGTGATGGCTGCGTGTGTCATCCAGAACCCGCCGATGAACACAAAACTGATGAGATAGGCGAGGAAGTCGGGCCACTGTTCCACGAGTGCCCAGAACAGGCCGTCGGCAACCTCCGGCACCGGGATTTCGAGCACGAGCAGCGTGATGACGATCGCGAACACGCCGTCGGCGAACGCATTCAGCCGGTCCGTGGGAAGAATATGGGTCAGCCGGGTCCGGCCGGAGGTCTCCCTGTTCTCATCGGGGGCAGCCATCGCCTCTCACCTTCATGCAAGCATGAACGGAAAGAGAGGTAAAAAAAGTTTGGCTACCGCCTCCTCTCCCGGATCCGCTCTTTCCTCCTTGAGAGAACCCGGTATTGCGCAGTTCTATCCGAACCATTGCTGCGGAGTTCGTGTACCGCCTGCCTGCAATAATATATTTATATTAGTAAATAAATTGGAAAATGCCCCGAAATCAAGGTTCAGACCGTCCAAAATGGGCGTAAAGTGCGTAAATGTGCGAACACCCATGTGCATCAGAGTTGCTCCCCAAAAGATAGTGAAATGACAGCTTCGGTGAGCACCGGGAATAGCCCGGTCGATTCCGATTTCGGCTAGATACTGGCAATTCCCACGAACATCGCCGGGCATTTCCGCACCACTGCAATCCGCTGCTTCGGGAACTATACTGGGGCATGGAGAGAGTGACAGGATTCAGATATGCTTCCGGTTGACCAATCGTGGTACCAACGACTTCTCGTGCATGCATTCGTACTCGGGGTGGCTGCTGGCGTATCAGCTCTCGTCTTCATGGGAATTACCGGTACGGGAACAGACTTTTTCTTCGGTGACTCCGGTACTGACTGGTGGACCGGCAACTGGTGGTGGATACCATTGACAGCCTTTGGGGGGCTTACGGTTGCCGTGATACGCAAACTCTGGAAGATTCCAAAAAAAGTCACCGATCCAATAACACTCGCTCACCAGGCGTGGGTCGAGCCGGGGAATGTACTCCCCCTGGTTGCGATATCAGCAGTCTCACTTATTGCCGGCGCAAGTCTGGGCCCGTTTTTTGCCCTCACCATGCTGGGTGGGGGTATCGGCTCATGGTTTGTAACCCGCCTGGGAATACGGGATAAAGAAGCAAAGCATGAGTATGCGCTAACCGGTATGGCGAGTGGTATGGGAGCCGCCTTCAGCGCCCCCCTGTTTGCGGCAGTGCTGGCGTCTGAACTCGGACCGACCCCGAAGCGGTACTATCTGGTTGCGTTCATTCCCGCACTGTTCGGAGCAACCGTCGGATTTGCGATTTTTTTTGGCGTGACCGGCAGCACGATGCTGGGTTCCTATGCTCTTCCGGCGTATGAGTTTAATTTCAGTCATCTGCTGGTAGGAGCACTGCTCGGTGTGTTGTCCGCATTCGTGCTGCTGCTCTTAATCCTCATTAGAAAGGTGGTTTCAGCCGTATTCGCGCGCATCTCCAATCCTCTTGTGGCTGGCATGATCGGTGGTGCATTCGTCGGGCTGATCGCATTCGCCCTCCCCCTTACGGCGACCTCCGGCAGCAGCCAGCTTACCACCGAACTTCAGATTTCCGCCACACTCGGAGCGGGTTTTCTTATTGCCGTCCTGATCGCCAAAATGTTCGCAGTGGCGTTCAGTGAATCGAGCGGCTATTTAGGGGGTATCGTCTTTCCCATCATCTTTATAGGGGGGACAGCGGGACTCCTGGTACACAGCATTTTCCCTGCGCTCCCCATTACACTGTGTGTCGGATGTTTGCTGGCGGCGATTCCCGGTGCGTTCTTGAGCGCACCGGTTTCCCTGATACTGATAGCGGCCGGCACGATTGGCATTGGTCCAATCGCAATGGCTCCGATTGGCATTGCCGTTGTCACTTCCCACCTCTCGATGTCTCTCCTGCGGACATTTGTCTTGCAGGAGCACGAGCCCGGATAGCAGGCTGAATGAATGTGGAGCTTCAGCACTATCCCGGTCATTGAAAACCGGTAGAGTTTTTCCGCGGCCGCACAGGAATGCTGATGAGAGTGTATGACACGGTTGCGGGCAAATTATCGTTGCCTCTAGCGGTGAGCACGCTGTTGCCGGATACCTTCATGCACACGCCTCTCGCTCCGAAGTCCATCGCAACCCGGGCGACGGGATCCATGCGGCTCGTACCTGAAAAACACTCTAGATACATGAAAATACAGGAAAATGCGGCGTTTCACTGATTTCTCCACGTGGGGGCAATCCTTATATGGCGAAGGCGCACAGTAGGCTCATTCTACCGAAGCGATACCTCATGACCCTCATGGATACCCGCACAAAGATACGCCTTGTCCAGGCATGCAGACACAGATAATCCATTTTTCTCGACCTTCGGACGTTCGGTAGGGCACGATTACCACACGAGAATGAAAATAAAAGGAACTCTGGAGTGAAACTCGATGGAATCATCTGCAACCACATACGGACTGGGGTATGAAGCGATGGCCGTTCCCTGGTGGCTGGTCCTGCTGGAGGGGATCATCGCCCTCATCGTCGGCCTCTTCCTGATATTTGCCCCGGGGATCACCACGGTCACGCTCATCACCGTGCTGGGGATCTTCTGGCTGTTCGGCGGCATATTCGCCCTGGTCGGGCTATTTGTCGACCGATCGAACTGGGGATGGAAGATGCTCAGCGGGGTGCTGGGCATCCTCGCCGGACTCGCCATACTGGCGTATCCCATCTACAGCACCATCTTTCTGCTGTCGTTCTTCGTCATCATGATCGCCATCTGGGCGATCATCTATGGTGCGGTCAGGCTCGCCTGGGGATTCAAGGGCGGGGGCTGGGGATCGGCAGTCCTCGGCATCCTGATCGTGATCCTGGGCATCCTGCTGCTCGTCAACCCCATCTCCGGCGCCATCATCCTGCCCTGGACCTTCGGCATCCTCGCCATCTTCGGCGGGATCATGGCCATCGTGGCGGGCCTCATGATGCGGTAAAATGCGGAATATCCGGGAACACGAGGTGAAGGAGCCCGTGAACACCCCACCTCCCTCCTTCCACGTGCTCGCCAAGCCCGCCGGTGCGCGCTGCAATCTCGCCTGCCGCTACTGCTTCTACCTCTCGAAACAGGAGCTCTACCCCGGCGGCACCTTCCGCATGTCCGATTCGCTGCTGGAGGAGTTTCTCCGCCAGTACATCGAAGCCCAAAAGGTGCCCGCCGTGACCATCGCCTGGCAGGGGGGGGAGCCCACCCTGATGGGCCTCGATTTCTACCGCCGCTCCGTGGAGCTGGCGGAGCACTACCGCAAACCCGGCATGCAGGTGGGATACACCATCCAGACCAACGGCACCCTCCTGGATGCCGAGTGGTGCGCATTCTTCCAGGAGCATAACTTCCTCGTCGGCATCAGCATCGACGGGCCGAAGGCGCTGCACGATGCCTACCGGGTGGACAGGAAGGGGCGGGGGACCTTTGATCGGGTGATGGAGGGACGTCGCCTCCTGCAAAAGCACGGGGTGGAGTACAACATCCTCAGCGCGGTGCACGCCGCAAACGGCGACCACCCCCTCGACGTCTACCGATTCTTCCGCGACGAGGCCGGGGCAAAATTCGTCCAGTTCATTCCCATCGTCGAGCGGCACAACGGGGCCGGCGTTCAGGAGGAAGCTACGGCCACTGACCGTTCGGTCCGGCCGGTGCAGTGGGGGCGGTTCCTCTGCACCGTCTTCGACGAGTGGGTGCGGAATGATGTGGGGGAGATGTTCGTGCAGCACTTCGATGCTGCCCTCGCGGCAGGGATCGGCCACCCCCCCGGGCTGTGCACGTTTGCACCCACCTGCGGCGCCGCTGTCGCACTGGAGCACAACGGCGACCTCTACTCTTGCGACCATTTCGTGGAGCCGGGCTTCCTTCTGGGTAACATCACGGCAACACCCCTCGCAGAACTCGTCGGCTCGGCAAAGCAGCGGCAATTCGGGCAGGACAAGCAAAACGCACTCCCTGGATTCTGCCGGGAGTGTCCCGTGCGGTTCGCCTGCCACGGCGGCTGCCCCAGGAACCGGTTTGCCACGACGCCGGACGGTGAACCGGGCCTCAACTACCTCTGCGAGGGCTACCGGATGTTCTTCTCCCACATCGACCGCCCCATGCGGATGATGGCCGACCTGCTCCGGCAGGGGCGCTACGCCGACGAGGTGATGCCGATGCTCGCCGCTGAGGAGAGAGCAGGAGGGAAAAGAACGGCAAAAATCGGGCGAAATGATACCTGCCCCTGCGGGAGCGGGCTGAAATACAAAAAGTGCTGCGGCAGATGAAGTATGCCGGATTCTGAGCCTCACCACGAGGGAATATCGATGACCGAGCCCACAACGCCTCCCATCGGCTTCAAGGGAGCAAGCTATGAGGGTTTCATCCTGCTCACCTCCCTGCTCGCAGTGTGCAACATCATCTTTCTCATCTTTCCCACGTTCTACCCTGATGCAACGGCAGTGGCATTGGTCATCGATATCTTCCTCTCCGCCGTGTTCTTCGCGGATTTCCTGTACCGTCTGTTCACCGCAGAATCGAAGGCCTACTACGTCAGCCGGGACTGGGGCTGGGCCGACCTCCTCTCCTCGGTCCCGTTGCCGGGCATGAAGATCTTCCGCCTTTTCAGCATCGGGAGAATCGTCTCGCTGATGCGAAAGTTCGGCATCAGGCGGTTGAAATATGACTTTTCCGAAGAACGAGCGTCAGGAGCGCTTTATTTCGTCATATTCTTCATCATCGCTCTCATCGAATTATGTTCGATTTTGGTGCTGCATGCGGAGCGCTCTGCTGCGGATGCAAACATCAGGACCGCAGGCGATGCCCTCTGGTGGGCCTACGTAACCACCACCACCGTCGGCTACGGCGATCAGTACCCCGTCACCCCACGGGGCCGGATCGTGGGCGTCTTTCTCATGGCCGCAGGCGTGAGCATTTTTGGTACGCTGGCAGGGTTTCTCTCCAACAAGCTGATCGCCCCCCGGAGGCACAGGGACCAACACGCATCCACGAAACCAGATAAGGGCACAAATAGCGCGGAAATCAGGAAATTGATGGAGCAGCAGGAGAAGATGTATGCCGAGATTCTCAGCCGGCTTGAGAAGATCGAGGGGGAATTGCGTAACAGGCAGGAAGAACTGGAGAGATAAGCGACAAATAAATGACCATGGGATTCATTGGCCGGAACGGACACGGATCGCATAATTACTACAGCACAGCGGGAAAAACCAGGGGACCTCCCTCCAATGTACATCGCAAAGAACATCGCTTCCGGACCCGGGTTCCCCTCCGACGTGCTGAGGGCTGAAAAAAAGGTGAGATTGGTGGTTCAGGTCTGGTTCACCGTCGGTTCCGCGGTCACCTCAACTGCCGGCGTTGCCTCCGTGGGAGAGACATTGGGGACTTCGGTGGGCAGTTCTACTGTCGATGTCGGCGTCGGAGTTGTCTCCGGCGGAGTCTCCTGTGTGCACCCTGCAATCAGGACCAGGCCCGCGATGCAGAGCACCACTAAAATCAAGCACATCGTTCTGTTCATCGCAGCTCCTCCCTGTGCGTTGAGCTGTGAGTATCCCCACCACCATATATTATAAAAATATTTTTATAGCATCGTTCTGTGTAATGTATCACCTGCTCGCCCCTTCCGTGCGGTAGCGCACCTCACGATCAGGTGTGGAGATTTTCATGGAAATACAGGGTCTTTTCGCATGGTTGCGCCAGATTTCGAAAGCGCTCCTCATTGTGATGTTGTTCGCTCTCGTGATCCCCCTGATCCTCGGTGCGCTGGCCGGTGTTCCTTCGGGCAGAATCCTGGGCCTGGTGTTCTCCACCCTCATCCTGCAGGCGACCGCGGTGACGGTGGGGCTCGCCACGGGTCTCACTGCGTCACTGGTGCTGGCGGTGATGACCTCGTATGCCTTCGGGATGGTGCTCGCCATCTACGAGATCCTCGACACCCTCTACTACCAGTCAGAATGGGTCAAAGCAAGGGTCGATGGGATCGTAGAAAAGATGAAAAAATTCGAACGACTGGAGAAATTCGGCATCTATTCACTCATTTTTATCTCCTGGATCCCGGGGCTCGGCCTCTATGCCTGCCCGGTTATCGCGTGGCTCTTCCGGTGGGAGAAGATGAAATCCGTCCTGCTGATCACCCTCGGCTTCTTCCTCGCAACATTGGGCGTGGCGATCGGCGCCCTCGGTCTCGCGGCGATACTCCGGTAAACGTCACGATCAGGTGTTCGTTTCCATATTCCCTTGTAAGGAGCGGTACTATCGGCGGATCAGGAGTTGGACCGCCTTCCCATGGGATGAATGGGACGGTATGAAATCTCCATGCCTGAGCGATAAATGCAAAAATCCCTTTCATTCCAATATATTCAGCTATATTTATATATCGTATCGCCATATTCCACGGAAGGATCGGGCAGGGGACCCAGTCCAGCACACGTCCAGCGCCTTCATGAACATGCAGACCCCGGTGGGGTCGAAAATATCGCCATTCGCCACAACCTTCTGCTCACCAGAGCCCGATCACGCACAGTACAGCGGCCGGCGGAATCCCCCTGCGGTCGCGGGAGGAATGAGAATGGACAGTTACATGAAATGGATCCTGGTGCTCGGTGCCGCAGTCCTGCTCCTCTGTGTCGCGGGGTGTACCCAGCCGTCGCCGCAGGAGGCGGAGGCGCAGCTCTGTGCGGATCTGACCAACCTCCAGACGTCGCTGCAGGAACTCGAGAGCCTCAATGAAACCGCAACCATAGGCGATGTGAAGGCGGCAGAAGCCAATGTCACCAGCGCCTGGAACGACGTCAGGAGTTCCGCACAAACACGCAGAGACGTGAACACCGACCAGCTCGAGGCCGCCTACACCGACCTGGACAATGCCGTGCAGGGCCTCCCCAATGATATCACCGTCAGCGAGGCCAGGACACAGCTGCAGCCCCAGATCGATGCGGTCAAGCAGGCCTGGCAGCAGGTGTTCACCTCGGCAAACTGCGGCGGATAGGCGGGTACGGCAGGACCGCATGAGGATTTGAATTGAGAACATCCCGGGAGGGCGGGGCGGCACTGCCCCGGCATGCCGGGAAACAAAGACAAAAAGGTGATGAAAAATGGCAATTGGACCGGTACAGATGCTAGTCATCGGATTTGAGAACCCTGACTTTCACGGGCAGATCTACGAGGAACTCAAGAAGGTCAGGGAGGCGGGGATCATCAGGCTGATCGATCTCCAGTTCGTGTACAAGGACGAGGACGGTAACATCGACACCCTCGAGGCGACCGATCTCTCCGAGGAGGAGCGGCAACGCTTCGGTGCCGTCGTCGGCGGGCTGATCGGGTACGGCGCCGCAGGCGAGGAGGGGGAGCGTGCAGGTGCCGAGCTCGGCGCCATGCGGGTGGCAGAGCACGACTACGGGATCGCCGAAGTCGATATCGACGCCATCGGCGATGCCATCCCCAGGAACTCCGCTGCAGCGTTCCTGCTGATCGAGCACCGCTGGGCCATCGACTTCCGCGATGCACTCCGCAGTGCCGGCGGGGTGCTGATCTCCCAGGGCATGATCACGCCGGAGCTACTGCTCTCGGTGGGCGCGGCACTCACCGATGCGGTGGAGGCGGCGGAGCGGGAAGAGCAGGCAATGGAGAAAAAGAAGGTCGCCGCCCCTGCACGCTGACCGGAATCTCAATTTTTTTCTGAAGGGGGAACGAATATGCCACCATTGAGAAGAGGTGCGGGTGTGCTCCGCCGCGAAGGCGAACAGGCCACACACTACAAGATGCGCCAGAAGATGGTCTCCATCGGTGACGACTTCTTTATCGAGAACGAGGCGGGCGAGCGGGCCTTCTACGTGGACGGCAAGGCTCTGCGGGTCCGGGAGACGCTGGTGTTTAAAGATATGCAGGGCAACGACCTCTACACCATCAAGGAGAAACTGCTCCACATCAAGGACACCATGGACATCTACCGGGGCGACGAAGTGGCCGCCACGGTGAAGAAGGCCATTATCTCCCCGATCCGTGACCGCTGGTCGGTCAAGATCAGGGACGGGCCCGATCTGGAGGTGAAGGGAAACATCCTCGACCACGAGTACCGCATCGAGGAGGGGCGGACGAAGGTTGCCGAGGTATCCAAAAAGTGGTTCCGCGTCCGGGACACCTACGGGGTGGAAGTCGCCCCGGACCAGGACGACGCCCTGATGCTCGCCATCAGCACTGCGCTCGACATGATGGCCCATTCGGGGAGATAGGGGCGGGATCACACTTTTTCCCCTCTCATTCCGCAGCGGAAGGTGCGCGAATTCCGCAGATTACCGGGACAAGGGGGAGGCGACCCGGGGGGATCGGTAGCTACGACCCCATGCGGAGACGTTCGTGAAAAGGCACCCGAACAGGGTATTGGGGACGTTACCTGCCGCCGCTGTATTCTCTCCTCGGGCAGGGATCATGGAGAGTGATTCCGCTCCGGCTTTACGAAGAAAGGGCGCAAAAAGGGGATGGTACGGCATCGGAGATTGCCATCACCGGGATGTCGTCAGTCCTGAATGAGGCCAGGAATGCTCTGGCGATAACACATGAAGAGCAATTCCAGAACATTATCAACGGCCTCGATTCTGCAACCATGCTCTCAAAAAAAGGCGAATACTATGATGCAGGTCAGAGGCTCACGAAACTTGCCTCAGATCCGGCCACGATATCGAGCCGTGCTCTTCGGAAATTATTTCCGGAGATGCATTAAGCCGTTTTCCAAAATTTCTCTTGATAAACATTTTTTATTTATATATTTTTGCTCATCACTTTTTCCTATCACGTGCGGATAGGAGGCGCAGGTAATGCAATTAATTTACCCCATATTCGACAGAAATTAAATCTGCTCTTTCTATAGGAATATATAAATAATTTCAAGTTAATTGATACGTGCCTTTGGACAGGTTGTCAGGGAAAGAGAATGGACCAAAAAACACTGCTGCTGATCCAGAATCTGAAAAGGAAGGCTCTGGAGAGGTGCGAGGATCGGATACAAAAGGCACGTGAAGCAAAGAGGGAGGCATTATCAGTTGTGGATCTGAGCACGCGGAAGCATGGCATGACGTCTATACTGAAACATCGGCATGGACTTTAGGAGGGAGGAACAATGGAGGCCGAAAAAGGATTGCTTCAGGAAATTAGTACTACAGAGGAAGAATGCTGCATCCGGCTCGAAGAAGCCAAACGGAACGCGGAACAGACCATTGCCGAAGCACGAGAGGAACATAAACGTATTATTGCGCAGGCCGAGCATGAAGGAAAAGACGCAGCGCAACGGTACTCCGAAACAGAAAGGATTACATTGAGGCAGGAAATTGAGTCGCTCAGAGAGGAGGCTGCCGGGGCGAGAAACACGGCAATAACGCGTGGGGAAAAGAACATCCCCGCTGCGGTACGGCAGATCCTCTCCGCAGTTGCGTTTGAGTGAAGAGCCATGCTTCATAGGATGAATGGAATTCTGGTCATCGGCCCGAAAAGGGAATTCCATGATATCGTGGACGTGCTGTACCATACAGGGACCCTGCACCTTGAGGACGTGACCGACCGGCTTTCCCATGAGACCATCAACCTTGAAAAATGGGAGAGCGGATACGGAGATGACATCACTGCGTCGCTGGTAAAAATCGGCGGGCTTATACGAACTCTTCCCGCCATCAAGACCCTCTGGGAGCATCAACGAAAGATCTATGAAAACCTGTACTGGATGGACCATGGCAATCTTGTCGAGCGAGTGAATCAGGTAGTTCACACACTGGAATCCAGAACGCGGGATCTGGCTGCGAAAAAGAGCGATCTCCAGTTCAGGATTGCCTCCCTGATAAGGTATGAAAAGACCATTCGAAAAATCCAGCCTTTGGAGGAGCAACTGCCGTTAATGAAGGGATTTGAGGTAACGGTTCTCCTGATCCAGAAGGAATTTGAGGATGTAATCGCACTCATCGAGGATGAGCTGGTGAACATCACCAACAACCAGTTTGAGCTGATATCTGCCGAGATCGATGAGTATACGCTCGCAACCATCACCGTATTCAGCAAGCGATACTCCGATGCCGTCCATTCGTTTATCTTTTCCAAGAATGTCAATGAAGTCCGCCTTCCTCCCGAATACGTGGGCAGGCCTTTCAACGAAGTGCTGGTGCTGATCGATGAGCAGATCCGTCAGGCGACTGCGGAAATGGAGTCCGTCAATACGCAGCTTGCGTCTCTGTCGGATGAGTGGTATCCTGAGCTCTCCGTCCTGGAAAAGGTTCTTCTCGATAAAAACAAGGAGATTGAAGCCTTCGGTCACTTCGGGTATACGGACCATACCTGCATGTTCATGGGCTGGGTGCCCGAGAAGTACCTGACCGCGACCAGGGAGGCGCTTGAAGGTAAGTTCGGGGATCGGGTGGTCGTCACCGAACTCAGCCTGAGCCGTGAAGACTATAATCAGGCCCCCACATTCTACGAAAACTCGAGGCTTGTCAAACCCTTTGAGTTCTTCATGCAGCTGGTACGACCCCCCAAATACCTTGAAGTGGACCCGAGTCCGGTTCTCGCCATCTTCTTCCCCTTTTTTTTCGGCCTCATGGTAGGGGATATTGGCTATGGCCTGGTGATCCTGGGATTCGCCCTCTTCATGAAACGGCGGTTTTCCGATCTCGATTGGTTGCGGAGCCTCATGAACATCATGATCATCTGCTCTATTCCCACCATCTTCTTCGGATTCCTCTACGGAGAGTTTTTCGGGGATCTGGGTGAGATGATGGGCTGGATCCATCCTGTCCACCTCATGGGGATCACCTGGAACCGGATGGAGGCGATGCTGCCCATGCTGATTATTGCCGTGGCGGTCGGGGTCGTCCATGTATTTTTGGGGCTGGGCCTCGGGATCATGAATGCCATCACCATGCGGAGCATAAAGCATGCTGCCGAAAAAGCAGGCATGATATTCGCAATTTCCGGTCTGATCCTCATATTAGGCGCGGCTGCCGGGGCGCTCCCCCCGGTTCTGCTCCAATCGGGCTTCGGTGCACTCATCATGGGGGTGCCCCTGATCATCTACGGCGCCGGACCGATGGGATTGCTCGAAATCATGGGAACCGTTGGGAACATTTTATCCTATGCACGACTTATGGCGATTGGCATGGCGTCCGTCATTCTGGCAGTGGTGGCAAATACCCTCGGGGACGCGCTCGGCATCTTGCTTCTGGGGGTGGTGGTGGCAATGCTTCTGCATACCCTGAATATTGTTCTGGCAATGTTCAGCCCTTCACTGCATTCAATACGTCTCCATGTGGTGGAGTGCTTTTCAAAATTTTACGAAGGGGGCGGCAAGTTCTACGACCCCTTTAAACGACAGGAGCTCACCCATTAGAGCTTTTACCCCCGATAACGATTTTTTTCATCGCACCCCTCGGACAGGACGGTGGGTAGAGGGACCAAACTTTAATTATAACTATTAATCATTATGTTCTTATATGAGAGCTATTAATAATAAATAATTGTATATCTGGTGGTTTTAGCATGGTCGAGATGGGAGTAGCAATCGGAGCGGCAATTGCAATCAGTGTCTGCGCAATCAGTACTGCGTGGGCTCAGAGTCGTATCGGAGCCGCCGGAGCGGGAACAATTGCAGAAAATCCTGAACTTACGGGATCGGTGATAATTCTTGAAGCGATCCCGGAAACGATGGTAATTTTAGGATTCGTGATAGCCGCTATGATATTGATCCTGTGAGAAGGGCACGGTGGCGGGTCATTCGTTCAGGTGTGAACCTGAAAAGGGCAGCCATTCCATGTGTAATTCTCCATTTTAATCTCGGATGCATATGTGAGGACAAGCCTGAGAATTGTGGATGAGGTTATGAGACTTGAGCAGTTGAAGCGGGAAATGGAGGAACAGTCCTCAGAAGAGATCAGTCGGATCAAGAAGAGCAGTGAGAAAGAGGCGGAAAAGTTACGGGAAGAGGCAGGCAAGAAAGCAGAGACGATAGTGCGGCACCACATGGAACAGGCGGCCAGAACGGTTGAGCGGGAACGAATAGTGCAGCATTATGAAGCCTCAAATGAGGCAAAAAATACCACGACCCAGGAGCAGAATCGGGTATTCGATCTGGCATTCGGCAGGGCACGGCGCGATCTGGAAGGGATCCGTCACACAGCCTCCTACGAGAAGATATTTCGACTCCTGCTCAAAGAAGCGGTGCAGACACTGGATGAGCAGCGCATTAGACTGCACATCGACCCAAGGGATGTGGATCTTTGCCGGAGCATTGTGGAGGAGCTCGGCCTGAAATCCGAGATTCTCCAGGACATTACGTGCATTGGCGGGGTGGACGCCAGTTCGCCGGATGGACGCATCACCGTCCACAACACCCTCGAATCGAGGCTTGAACGGTCAAAGGAAACGATGAGACTGGAGGTTTTTTCGACGCTCTTTGGTGATTAGCGTGTACATCGAGTACGTCAATGCACGGGTGCGGGGCATGAAGCGCCATCTGATGGATCGGGAGTTCTTTGAGAAACTGATGAACAAGCCTGATATCGATGCGATCATCACCGAGCTCGAAAAAACACCCTATCACGAGGCGATCGAAAAGGCGAGCGTCCAGTCTTCAGGAATACGCCTCATCGATCAGGCACTGCGCTTCAATCTCGTGCAGACATACCGGCTGATATTATCCCTGGTCAGGGACGAGGCGTTTGAGAAACACGTACGGATATTCCTCGAAAAATGGGATATACAGAATATAAAGACCATTATCAGGGGAAAAAATGTCCATGTCCCCGGAGATGAGATTCTGGCCTGCCTGGTGCCGGCAGGACAGCTGGACGAGGTGACCCTGATAGAACTGATCAAGCAGCCAGATGTCCGGGGCGTGATCGATCTCCTCGCAACGTGGGATATTGCCTATGCACGGCCATTGACGGAACGTTTCGGCAAATACGCGGAAAAAAAGGATCTCGCCATCCTGGAATACGCCCTCGATCGGTTCTATTACGAGCGTGCTCTCCAGCTCCTTGCCAGGAGATCCATCGATGACCGCAATGTCCGGGATCTTATCACCATGGAAATCGACGTAGTCAATATCAAGAGCGTTCTGCGGCTTATCCGGGACGGGGTGAAACCCGAGGACGGAAAGAACGTACTCATCGACGGTGGCAAGATCCTGGATATGCAGGCATTGCTCGATCTCCTGAACACCGCATCCGTTCGCGCTGCCAGAGCGGCGTTGAAGGATACACCGTATTCGTTTCTCAGCACATTGACGAAAAAAAGACAGGGAAATGAATTAATTTCGGAATATGAGAAAGAGCTCGACAGATATCTCATCGAACAGGGGATCGGGATGTTCAAAGGCGATCCGCTGAGCATTGCCGGAACAATCGGCTATATCGCGGCAAAAAACAACGAAATCACCAATATCCGGATCATTTCCCACTGTAAAGGCGCCTACCTGCCGGAAGAGGAGATCCGGGAGGAGGTGCTCTATGTATAGATTTGTCGTGGTGACTGATCCGGACACCGCTCCGGGATTTCGTCTGGCGGGGGTGGATGTAATGGAAATATCCGACCTTGAAGAAGCACGAAAACTGCTCCCCACCCTGCTGCTGAAGGACGATACGGGCATCGTCGCGGTGAACGAGGATTTCATGGCAATGGTCGATGAACGGCTGATGGATAGAATCGAGAAGACCTTCCGGCCCATCATCATTCCTATTCCCGTGGGAACGAGGGGGGCTGAACGGTCCCGGTACATCGAGCAACTGCTCAGAAGGGCGATCGGGTACAACATCGTGGTAGGGTGAAGGACATGGCAGAGGGATTGGTGGCAAGAATTTCCGGTCCTGTGGTCGTTGCACGGAACATGAAAGGATCAAGGATGTACGACGTGGTCCTTGTGGGCGACGAGGAACTGAACGGCGAGATCATCAGACTCGACGGCGACGAGGCCGTTGTACAGGTGTACGAGAACACGGAAGGGCTCAAAGTCGGGGAGAAGGTGACGACAACCGATGTCCCGCTGAGCGTGGAGCTGGGACCGGGACTGCTCTCCTCCATATACGACGGAATCCAGAGACCGCTCCCGGCACTGACGGAAATGAGCGGGAGTTTCATCTCCCGGGGAATTACCGTTCCGGGGCTCGACAGATCACGGAAATGGGACTTCTCTCCTGCGGTCAGGAAAGGAGATTCCGTCGGGCCGGGAGATATCCTCGGCACGGTGCAGGAGTACCACATCGAACACCGGATCATGGTTCCCCCCACCGTCTCCGGCGTCGTGCAGCACATCCACGAAGGACCGTGCACGGTCGAGGACACTGTCTGCGTGCTCGAGGACGGCACCGAGCTGACCATGATGCAGCGCTGGCCTGTCCGGAAGAACCGCCCCTATACGAGAAAGCTGGACCCCACAGTGCCGCTGCTCACGGGACAGCGTGTGTTCGACAGCATGTTCCCGCTGGTGAAAGGGGGAACGGCAATGATCCCCGGCGGCTTCGGAACCGGAAAGACCGTATCCGAACAGACCCTCGCAAAATGGGCGGACACCCAGATCGTCGTGTACATCGGGTGCGGGGAGCGGGGAAACGAGATGACCGACGTGCTCACCGAATTCCCCGAACTGGTCGATCCGAGGACCGGAAAACCGCTGATTCACCGCACCGTCATGATCGCGAATACGTCGAACATGCCTGTTGCAGCCCGGGAAGCCTCAATTTATACGGGAATCACCATCGGTGAATATTTCAGGGACATGGGATACGACGTATCGCTCATGGCCGATTCGACGTCGCGGTGGGGTGAAGCATTGCGGGAGGTCTCCGGGCGGCTCGAGGAGATGCCGGGAGAAGAGGGGTATCCGGCCTATCTTGCGGCGAGACTTGCTGCATTCTACGAACGGGCCGGCCGGGTTGTCTGCATGGGGTCTGAAGAGCGGACCGGATCCGTGACCATCGTGGGCGCGGTGAGTCCGCCGGGAGGGGATTTCTCGGAACCCATCACCCAGAACACCCTCCGTATTGCAGGCACATTCTGGGCGCTGGATACCAGCCTCGCAAACCGGCGCCACTTTCCGGCAATCAACTGGATCAAGAGCTATTCGCTCTACCTGGATATGGTGCACGAATGGTTTGTCGAGAACGTCGCCGAAGACTGGAAGGATCTGCGGGACAGAAACATGTATCTCCTGCAAAAGGAGGTGGAACTGCAGGAAATCGTCCAGCTCGTGGGGCCGGACGCATTGCCGGAACATGAAAAGGCAATTCTGGAGATTACACGGATGATACGGGAAGATTTCCTGCAGCAGAGTGCCTACGACCCGGTCGATTCGTTCTGCTCCCTTCAAAAGCAGTACTGGATGCTGAAAGTCATCCTCTTCTTCCACGATGCCATCATCGATGCCATGGAGCGGGGGGTGTCCATGAAACAGATCCTGGACCTGCCCCTCAAGACCCGTATTGCGAGGATGAAGGAGATAGAGGAGGTCTCCGAAATCAAGGGGATCATTGAGGAAATCAACACAGGAATCAAGGGGATAGGAGGGGGAGGATAATGCAGCAGAGCCTTGTTTCGAAGGAATATCAGACGGTCAATTACGTCTCGGGACCTCTCATCTTTGTCGAAGGTCCAAAAGGTGTTTCCTACGGTGAGATCGCAAGAATCACGACACCCGACGGGGAAGAGAGAACAGGACAGGTGCTCGACATATCCGGAGATGTGGCAATCGTCCAGGTGTACGAAGGAACCAGCGGGATTGATGACCTGAAAACGAAGGTCAGGTTCACCGGCGATCCGCCGAAGATCTTCGTGGGGTATGGCATGCTCGGGAGAGTCCTGAACGGGATCGGAAGGCCCCGGGACGGGGGTCCGGATATTATCCCCGAGGACTATCTGGACATCAATGGCATGCCCATCAATCCCTATGCCCGTGATAAACCCTCCGACTTCATCCAGACGGGCGTGTCGGCAATCGATGCGCTGAATACCCTGGTCCGGGGGCAGAAACTGCCCATCTTCTCGGGAGCCGGACTCCCCGCCAACGAACTGGCAGCCCAGATCGCCCGGCAGGCAAAGGTGCGGGGAGAAGGAGAGAAATTCGCCGTGGTATTCGCGGCGATGGGGATCACCCACAAGGAGGCGTCCTTCTTCATGCGGGATTTCGAACGCAGCGGAGCGCTGGAGAGGGTGGTGTTTTTCATGAACCTCGCCGACGACCCGACCATTGAACGGATTGCCACGCCCCGGTGCGCCCTTACCACTGCGGAATACCTCGCATTCGCCCACGGTCTCCATGTGCTGGTCATCCTGACGGATATGACCAACTACTGTGAAGCGCTGAGGGAGATCTCAACCGCACGGGAAGAGGTGCCCGGGCGGCGGGGCTACCCGGGGTACATGTACACCGATCTCGCCTCGCTGTATGAGCGGGCCGGGCGCATTACGGGCAACAAGGGATCGATCACCCAGATCCCCATCCTCACCATGCCGGACGACGATATCACCCATCCGGTCCCCGACCTTACGGGCTACATCACCGAGGGGCAGATCGTGCTCTCCCGCGACCTGTTCAGGCGCGGTGCGCAACCGCCCATCGATGTCCTCCCCTGCCTCTCCCGCCTGATGAACCTGGGGATAGGACCGGGGAAAACCCGGGAAGACCACCGGAATGTGGCCGACCAGCTCTATGCATCCTATGCCTACGGGCGAGATCTCCGCAGACTGGTGTCGATCGTCGGAGAAGAAGCGCTGACCGAGGTGGACAAGAAATACCTGAACTTTGCGGAAAAATTCGAAAAGGAGTTCGTTTCCCAGGGGAACGAGGACAGGAGCATCGAGAGGACCCTCGAGATCGCATGGGATCTCTTCTCACTGCTTCCCGAGTACGAATTAAAGAGGGTAAAGGTGGAGTTCATCCAGAAATACCATCCCCACTATGCAGGAGGGGCACGACGTGGAACAGGTTAATCCGACGCGGATGGAGCTCATTAAAAAGAACGCACAGATTCGTCTTGCAGAGCAGGGAAGGGATCTCCTGAAGGAGAAGATGGATGCACTCATCCAGGAGTTCTTCCAGATCATGGAGACGGTGTCCACATCCCGCAATGAACTCGAGATCCTTTCCGAAGCCGCACGACGCTCTCTGCTTGCGGCGCAGGCCGTCGACGATTCGGTTGCACTGGCATCGGCATCATTTGCATCAAAACGACTCATAAGCCTGGACATCAAGGGGAGAAATATCATGGGCGTGCCGGTGCCGATCATCGAGAAGCGAAGCGTGTCCCGGACCATTTGCGAGCGGGGATACAGCATCATCGGGGTGAGCGGACGCATCGACGAGACGGCGGAAAAATTTGAGCGGGAACTGGATCTCATCATCGGGCTTGCAGAGACTGAAACCGCGTTGAGGAGGCTCGGCGGAGAGATCCAGATGACCAGGAGACGGGTGAACGCTCTCGAGCAGGTGATGATTCCTGAATTGAAAAAACAGGCAAAATACATCAGGATCACCATCGAAGAACGTGAACGCGAGGATTTATTCAGACTGAAAAAAGTGAAAAAAATTCTGGACCGCAAGAAAAAGATAAAAACGGAAAAAATCGCCGGCCTTCCACAGTCTGTACTCCAGGAAATAGCAATTGAAACGGAATGACGACATGGCGGCGAGAAAGGACCGGATGGCCCTTCTCAGCCTATATTGTGTTCTTCAACACAATCCTGACCTCTTCAATGGCAGCCGATTCTTCGATGTTCTTTCGTTCCCATTCGTACCCGATACCAATCAGCCTCTCCAGATCCTCCCCTTTGAGTCGGCTGAACGCGTAACTTCTCCACTCGGCCCGCCCGATGGAGACCCATGCTTCTCCCAGCAGATCTTCGAGTGTTTTCCTGTCTTCCGGAGAGAAGGACATCCATGCACTGCCCTGCGACTGGCGAATTTTGTCGACTGTTTCCTCCACTGTTCGTTCCTTCTGGATCTGGAACATCTTCCTTCCGAGTTCATCATTGGTAATTTCCGACATGCACCCTCATTCCTGGAGCGATCGTTCGCCACATTTTTATGCATTTTTGAAAAATAAAAAACTCTCCCCTTTCATCGGGTTACGGGGTCCATGAATATAGGGTGCCCGGAGTTGCAACATGACTACCGGCCCGTGACCTGTGTCACATGGCGGCGGCACAATACGTCACGAGGAGGAGGACGCCGGCGGCGATGGCCGCGAGCGAGGAGAGCGCCACAAGGCGGGTGAAGAGATGTACCCACGCCCGCACATCAGGACGGCGCAACAATCGTTCAATCCAGGGATCATTCACCGTACCACTCCGAGATTCCCGTATTCCCCGGCTCAGGCTTTCTGCAGCAGCATCTTTGTCCGCTTTCTTCTGAAGATGTCTTCACGTTCCAGCTCCTCAAGGTGGGATTCAATGTGTTTCTGCGTTGCCTGCAGCTGCGGGATCACGATTGATTCAAGGGCATTCACTCTCCGTTTGGTCCGCTCAATCTCCTGCGCCAGCCGCAGCAGGGAACCTTCCATCTCCGCCAGGCAGAGCACCTCCTCAAAAACCCGCGCGAACCTGTCCGCAACCTCATCCACCGTGGCAGAGGTGAAGGCATACCCGTATCCCCGCATCCGGGAGGACGGGGACGGCCCGGCCGCATGGATCACCGGCATGCCGACTCCCATCAGGTGCCGCACATCGATCTCTATCTCACCCATTCGGGGAACACCGTAGGAAATTTCTCGCAGTTTCCGGTTTCCTACCGTCATTTGCGCCACTTCCAGTTTTTTATACGCTTCCCCCATCGCCATATCGAGCCTGCGTCGCCGTTCACGGAGGTCTTCAACCATGCGGAAAAATTCGATGACAAGTGCATCGCGTTTTTCTTCCAGCAGATCATGCCCTTTCTGTGCCAGGAGCTCCCGTTTTCTCAGTTTCAGCAGTTCGATCCGCGTCGGCCGGACCCCGCGTATCCCCTTTCTATGCATGGCGCTCACCCCCCATGTTCGGATGATAGCGGGCAATAAACCGGGGATCAATCCTTTTTAGCTCCGATTCCGGGAGAAGTGAGAGGAGCGACCATGCGGTATCGAGCGTTTCCTCGATGTTCCTTCCTGCTGCATACTCCTGGTTGATGAATTCCCTCTCAAAAAGGTCGGAGAATGTGAGATACTGGCGATCGGTGTGGCTCAGGCCCTCCTCGCCGACAACCGCGACAAGGCTCTGCAGTCTTCTTCCCCGTGCATATGCGGCATAGAGCTGGGTATTGACATCGGGGTGGTCTTCACGCGTCCTTTCCGGACCGATCCCACCCTGCATGAGGCGGGAGAGGCAGGGGAGGACATCGATGGGCGGATAGATACCTTTCCGGTGGAGATCGCGGGAGAGCACGATCTGCCCCTCGGTGATGTAGCCCGTGAGGTCGGGGATGGGATGGGTGATATCGTCGTCCGGCATGGTGAGGATGGGCATCTGGGTGATCGAGCCGGATTTTCCCCTGATACGTCCCGCACGCTCGTACAGTGAGGCGAGATCGGTGTACATGTACCCCGGGTAGCCGCGTCGCCCGGGCACCTCTTCGCGTGCGGCGGCAATCTCCCGTAATGCCTCACAGTAGTTGGTCATATCGGTGAGGATGACGAGGACGTGCATGTTCTTCTCGAACGCCAGAAACTCCGCGGCGGTAAGGGCAAGCCTGGGGGTGATAATCCGCTCGATGACCGGATCATCGGCAAGGTTGAGGAAGATCACCGTGCGCGCGAGGGCACCGGTATTCTGAAACTCCCTGACAAAGAAGTTCCCTTCCTCGTGGGTAATTCCCATCGCTGCGAATATCACGGCGAATTCTTCTCGTTCCCCGAGAACTCTCGCCTGCCGTGTGATCTGGGCGGCAAGCTGGTTGTGGGGGAGTCCGGCTCCCGAGAATATGGGCAGTTTCTGCCCCCGGACCAGGGTATTCATCCCGTCAACGCAGGAAATGCCGGTCTCGATGAAATCCTGTGGGAAGTCCCTCGAATACGGGTTGAGAGGATATCCATTGATATCAAGCATCACTTCCGGGATCACGCCCTCTCCCCCGTCCAGCGGTTGGGCGGCGCCATCAAGGATGCGCCCGAGCATCTCCTCCGATGCAGCCATTTTCAGCGACGAGCCCGTAAACCGGATGGAGGTTTTGTCGGTATCGAGATCCCTGGTCCCACCGAACACCTGCACGACGGCAGCGTCTTTCCGTGCTTCCAGCACCTGTCCCAGTCGTTTTTCCCCGGATGGGAGCCTGATCTCGGCCACCTCACCGTACGCCACATCGCTGATCCGGTGCACTACAATCAACGGTCCGCTGACCTTCGAAACGGTTGAATACTCCCTGTTACTGGAACGCATCATTTGTCCACCACAATCCCTTCATGGCCTTCGGTTTCTGGATGGGCGAGCGCGAGGAACTGCTCGTGCATCTCCTTCTCGATACCACCAAAGGCTCCTTCGTAGGTATCCTCCGGAATCCTCGCCATGCGGGCAATGCTGCTTCGTACGGGTATCTCGTTGATTTTTTCAAACGCAACGCCCTCGGTGAGCGCGTTTTTTGCCAGCTCATCAAACCGGTGGAGCATTTTCATCATGCGGTACTGCTTGGCAGGTGAGCAGAACGTGTCAACCGCATGAAAGGCGTTCTGGAAAAGGAAACTCTCCCTGAGAATCTCAGCCTCAAGAAGCACAAGTTTGTCGGCATCCGGGAGAACGTCCGAGCCTACAAGCTGCACAATCTCCTCAAGTTCACTTTCTTTCTGGAGAATACCCATCATTCGTTTTCTCATGGCATCCCAGTCGCTGCCCTGGTGCTCGTGCCACCAGTCGCTCACCTCTCCACCATACAGGGAATAGGATTCCAGCCAGTTGATTGCCGGGAAATGCCTCCTGTTGGCAAGATCCGCATCCAGTGCCCAGAACACCTTGGCAATCCGGAGCGTGTTCTGCGTCACCGGTTCGGAAAAATCCCCACCCGGCGGACTCACCGCACCGATTACCGAGATCGATCCGGTGCGCTCTCCCCTGCCCAACGTGAGGACTTTTCCTGCCCGCTCATAGAAATCCGCGAGGCGTGAGGCAAGGTATGCCGGGTACCCCTCTTCACCCGGCATCTCCTCCAGCCTCCCTGATATCTCCCGCAATGCTTCTGCCCAGCGTGAGGTGGAATCTGCCATCAGGGCCACATCATACCCCATATCACGATAATACTCCGCGATGGTGATACCCGTATAGACACTGGCCTCACGGGCCGCCACGGGCATGTTGCTGGTATTGGCGATGAGCACCGTCCGTTTCATCAGTGGCTCACCGGTTCGCGGGTCTTCGAGACCGGGAAATTCACGGAGTACGTCCGCCATCTCATTCCCCCGCTCGCCGCACCCCACGTAGACGATGATGTCCGCATCCACCCATTTTGCCAGTTGCTGCTGCACAACCGTCTTTCCTGATCCAAAGGGGCCAGGAACTGCCGCCGTACCGCCTTTTGCCATGGTGAAAAACGTATCGATCACTCGCTGCCCTGTGATCAGGGGAGTCTTTGGCTCCAGTTTCTCCTTAAAGGGCCTGGATTTGCGTACCGGCCAGCGGTGCATCATACGAACAGGTTCAATATCATGGTCCACCTTCACCCGCGCGATGATGTCTTCGATGGTGTAGCGTCCTGCCGGCACGATTTCCGTGACCGTGCCCTTCATCCCGGAGGGAACAAGAACCCTGTGGGATATGGTATTCGTTTCGGCAACAAGCCCGAGTTCATCCCCCGGCTCGACGGCATCCCCGGCACACACGACGGGGGAGAACTCCCAGGCCCTCTCCCTGTCAAGCGAAGGGACCTGGATACCACGCTTGATAAAAAATCCGCTCTCCTCGTGCAGGAGCGGCAGGGGGCGCTGGATTCCGTCATAGATGGTTCCGAGCAACCCCGGTCCCAGTTCTACGGACAACGACATCCCTGTTCCCACGACCGGCTCACCCGGCTTGATCCCGGTCGTCTCTTCATAGACCTGAATGGTCGCGACATCCTCCTCCAGTTCAATGATCTCCCCGATGAGCCGTTCATGCCCCACCTTCACGAGTTCGTACATCCTCGACCCGGTCATAGTATCGGCGGTCACGACAGGCCCGGTCACCATGACGATGGTTCCTTCATTTTTCATTGCTGCAGTCCTCCGCTTTGCAACGAGATGCCGATCGCTTTTCCCAACAACCGGGTTATCGCGGCTTCCTCAAGGGTATGGCCGGCCTTTCCCGGAATTTCAACGATCAGCGGGTATACCCGTGTGGCCTGGATTCTGGTGATCGAATCCCGGACCATGTCTGCGAGGGGGGCGAGCACGATGACCACGCCCATGTCCGGATCATCGAGGCATGCGGAAAGAGCGGCTTCCACTTCATTCTTTCTTTTGGCGATGAAGCGGGAATGCACCCCGATCAATCCGAATCCTGAGGTTACGTCCACATCGCCGATGACCGCCACCTTCATGCCGCACCTCCTTCTCGGATCAGCAGTGCTCGCATCGTTTCAGGGGCAATTCGGTTCTGAATCCCCCATACTATGGCCCTGATATTCTGGAGTTCGAACTTTTTCGCGACGAGATACTTGATCAAACAGGCCGGACCAAAATGGTAGACCAGCGAGAGCCTGATGACCGCATCCAGCAGTGCACGGTCGAGGGCAGCTTCAAAGGGCTGAAGGCTTCCGCTTTTTTCGTACACTACCATTGCCGAATCAAAGGCATCGAAATAGGGTGTGTGCTGGAGATGCGCAAGGGTATCCTGGACGGATCTGGTTTCGGACATCCTTTTCAGTACATCTGGCGTGAGATGATGCCCTGCGGGGAGGAGGTAGTGCGCCAGAACATCCATTTCCAACCCATCTCTCAGTCCCCTGAGGACGATTTTGATATTAGTGATGTCAAAGTAGAACATGACGAAGTCCATGAGGGCCGGTGTCTGGAGGACATCGCTCTGCGAGAGCGAGGAGCGAAGCTGTTCGCCTACGAATCGGTCGAGTGTATGTTCGAAGGGGAGCGTTGTCTGCTCCACTGTCGCATCGGGGAGCGCACTGAGGAGGGGGGGGCCATAGACGGTAGGTTGAAGGAGGCGGATCAGCTCATCAACATTCCGTGCATCAACCATTTTTCGAAGAAGAGGTTGGCTGAGAATGCCGACCGGACTCAGCAGAAGTTCCATCTCCTGAGGGTCCATCGCCGCATGTTTCAGACGGATCACCGCCTTCAGAACTTCTGTTTCCTGGAGCATGCAGAAGACCCTGAAAAACGGTTGCACGGAATCGGGGACCATACGTTCGATTTCCGAGCATTCTCTTTGGTAATATTCTTCAAGGCCCCGGTCGATCTCCTCCATCGTCGCATAGTCCCCGATATCGATTGCAAATCCATATCCTTTCAGCAGTGCCAGCACATCGGTCACGCTTCCGCTCTCGATGAGACGGTTCAGCTCGCGTTCCTGAATACAGGGATTGCCCTTCACCGAAACAAACGCATTCGGATACGTAAACGTCACAATATTCAATAATATTTTGAAATACCCCATCAGTTTTGTGAGGAAAATGATCAGGAATATCAGGAGGGCGAAGACCGCTGCCAGGATTGAAGGCGGCACCGAACCGCCATCGAGGATGGAGAGACCGAGCAAATCACCCGCTGCCATTGCTCAGACCCCCCGGTAGAGCACTTTGGCGACGATGTACACCAGATCGTTTCTGGACCGCTCAATTCTCGCTTCTATGGTGTTATCGAGGGTAATTTTTCCGTCACGGGACCTGATGACCACGCCTCCGGTGGAAAGAACACATTCCGGGTTTACCACAAATTTCCCGTACCGTTCAGGGCTTGTTGAAAGGATGGATTGGACGAGGCTGCGATCGCGCTCGGTTGGGATGACGAAGCCCTCATCGACGCCGAGATCATCGATCCCTTCCTGGATCAGGTTTCTCAAAATGCGCTCGTATTCTGTCGTCTGTATGCGGTAGTTCAACTCTTTCTCTGCTTCGGATAAACAGAGCGCAATCCCCTTTTCTCGTTCTTCACGGACCATGCGGCGTGCATCCATGACGGCCTGGGATAGTATCCGGCTGGTGACGACCTTGATGGTTCTCCTCCCTTCTGCAATGATGCGGTCGTACTCCCTGTCCGCCTCGATCTGTGCCGCACCATTGATCGCCTTTCTTCGCCCCTCTGCTTCGGTTCTGATCCGGTCGACCTCGGCATCCGTGTCCGCCTTTATTCTGGCGATGATCGTTTCCATACTCATACAACTGCCATCCTCACCATCAGCCCGTAAGACCACTCCCGAACATGATCAGTATGGCGATCAGCAGACCGAATATGGCGAACGTTTCCGACATCACCGCGAAGATGAGGGCTCTGCCCATCACCTCCGGCTGTTGCGCGGTGGCCACAATACCGGCTCCTGCGGTAATACCCTGTCCAATTCCCGACAATCCCGCAAACCCGACTGCAAGACCGCTCCCAATCGCCGCAAATCCCACTGCTTCGGAGATCGTAAAGACCCCGGTGAACATGCCGCTGAAGGCCATGAGGAGAATTGCCACCAGCAACCCGTAAATTGCCTGCGTCTCGGGAAGAACAGAAAATACAAGCCCCTTTCCCACGATCTCCGGGTCTCTCGCCGCAACTGCCACACTGCTGCTTGCCGCAATTCCCTGGCCGATTGCCGAGAGACCAGCAAGCCCCACGGCGATACCCACACCAATCGCGGCAAGCCCCACCGATACGGGTACATCAACCGGGTTGCCTCCCAGGATACCCGTGGACATCAGCAGGAGGATGGCGACCAGCAGACCATAGATCCCCTGGGTCTGTGGCAATGCCTGAAACACGAGTGCCAATCCAAATTTATCCTTATCCACCGCCGTGACACCTGAAGCAGCCGCACCTGCAATGCCGACTCCGATGCCGGCACCGATCGCCGACAGTCCCACCGCGAGGCCGGCACCGATCACCACCAGCACCGTACCGGTCCCCATTGCCATCAGATATCGCCTCCATTGAGCTCGGTAATCTCTCTTTTTGCCATAAAGGGGGAGAATTCCCTTCCCCCTCCGGTGTAGAATTTCCCGAAGAACTCAACAAATTGCAGCCTCAATGAATGGATGAAGGCGCCCAGCGATTGCAGGACGAAATTAAACGTCTGTCCGACAATAAAAATGAACGCAGCGAGGAGAAGAAACAGGGGGTTATCTCCGGAAACCATCTGGGTAAGAATGTTCACCGTCATCGCAATGCCTCCCGTTGCCAGCGCGAGGGCGAGAAGGCGTGCATAGGAAAGCCAGTCCCCGAGGAATCCTGTAAGATCGAAAAATCCGAGAGGACCGGACTTGAACAGGATCAGGCCAACACCGACAACCGCTGCAATCGTCGATACCGCCATCACCAGGGGTGGGAATGTCCCCCACCCGAAGAAGCTGAACAGAAATACGGCTGCGGCGGGCTGCAGGAAAAACCAGGATACCTGGCCCTTGAGGAGAGCCACATACCTCTTCGTCCTCATGTTCTGGTACGCCGCAATGAAAAGCCCCAGATTTATCTGGACAATCCCGATGATGAGAGCGATCCGGAGAAATTCGATCGGTTGCTCCAGTGCATTGATGACCACAAAAGGTGGGGCTATTCCCAGAAATCGTGGGAGAAAATCGCCCATATACCCACCCTGGAGGATTCCCGATATAATTGTCGCCACACCCGCAGTCATGAGGATGATGCTCACGTCGCGGACCGTCCTGCTGACCTTTCCTGCACCTCGGAACAGCACTATCGCGATAATGGTGATGAACAGCCCATACACCGCGTCTCCCAGCATGAGGGCGAAGAAGAGAATGAGAATGGGCGCAGTGAATATGGTGGGGTCAACTTCTCCGTACCGGGGGCGGGCAAACATCGTGGTGACCGCCTCAAAGGGGCGCAGCCACCCGGGATTGTCATAGCGTACAGGGACCCTATCCGGCGTGCCGTCAGGGTCGAGGAGTTTGTAGAATACATGACCGGCTGTCGCCGCATCGCAGATCTCCTGCAACCGGGCACAGTCCTTTTCCGCGGCCCAACCTTCTATCACCACCGTATCATGTGTCCAGCCAAAATGGGTGTGCGTCATCAGGCGTTCCTTTTCAATGCCAAGCTCCTCATGGAGTCTGAGCAGTTGTTCACCGCAGCGAGCATCGATGTTTCGCAACTCGTCCAAGAGTTCAAGTTCCCTCTGGGACAGCGCCTTAATTTCAGACTGGATGGCGTCGACCTTTTCCTGAGGGGAACCGGCGAAGGGTTCAATCTCAAGGATCCTGATATATTGCTCCTGGAGGAGGCGATCGAGATGCTCCCGTTCCGCCCTGACCGTGGTAAGGATCACGACTGCCTGTGATCCCGTAGCAATCCTGGAGATATGCAAGGTATCGAAGAGTTCATTGTCGATCTTATCGGCAAAGCGCTGATATCCCGAATTGTCGATTACCGCCGGAACAGTGTAGAGAAACTCCGATTCTCCGAAATACCCGAGATCCAGTTCAAAAGGCATGACAAGACCGATCGATTCCCTCTGTTCTTGCAAGCCAGCGATGCGTGCATGAAGGGCATCAAGCGATCGTTTCACGTCAGTTGCTGCACCGGCTTCGGATACGACCTCTTTTACTTCCCTGCAGAGCTGGAGGAGATCTTTTTTGTCTACAGAAATTTTCCTGATCGGTTGGGGGGATAGGAGAAGGTGCAGGAACCCCGCTTCATCCTCACGGAATTCCCTCAGCACTTCAATGATGCTGGTGATATTCTGGATATTCTCGGCGCATTTCTCAATTTCAGGACACCTTTCGCCCTCATCCAGGGTGGCACAGAGCTTGCTTTCGGCATCCCAGATATTGGTGATCTCAAGAATTCCGGCTTCGTGCAGATCTGAGAGCAATTCATTCAGGTACGCTCGGTGCAACCCGATAAATACCTGTTTCATCTTTTGCGGAAAGAGCACCGTTGTCACCCAAAATATGCATTAAAATGGATTTGACGGCAATTGGAAGTCTCTGAGGTCTTTGTTTTTTCATTTCCTCGACCTTTTTCTCTCCTTCTTTCCGGATTCGCTCGGCTTCAACAATTGCTGCCTCCTCGGCTTCAACTTTCATCCTGAGCACTGCTTCCTGTGCTTCGTGTTGTTTGCGTCGCATCAACTCTTCGGCGTTCTTCTCTGCCTCATGGAGCCATTTACCCGCTTCTTCTCGTTCTTTTTGGATAAGAGAGAGAGCATCCGCCTCAGTTTCTTTGATCGCATCAATTTCCTTGTTAGCCATTCTGGATCATCATCACGAGGAGTGAATATGCAATGCAATTATGTGTATTATATTACATATACCTAATTGTATCGCAGTCCTGAGGATATTTTCCCTCCTCCTCGTCGCACATGATCTGGACTCTCCCTTCCGGATCCCTGCCCCGGACATTGATGGCTGCATCCATGACTGCGGATCGATCATTCCTGAATGTTTCAAAGAGAACAAACATGGGTCAACAATTATATATTTTGGAGCCATAGAGCCTGAGTACTGGCGCTCTTCGACCTCACCGATTCAGTCTTCCCGGTGCATTTTTCCACGGATCTTACCGAACGAAAGTGCCCCATCAGCACAAAACTCCATCCATTCCCTCCGAGGAAGGAATAGATGAAGAAACATGGTGAGGATTACCACCCGCAATGATCCGCGGGCAGGCAACAGTGCGGTCCTGAAGGAGGATGAACGCCGAAATTGCAGGTACGGTTGGATGCAATTTCGTTGAGTGCAGAAAAAGGTGCGATAAGGGAGGGAGTGAACCATGGCATTCGGTCCGATACAGATGATCGTCATTGGATTTATGGAGCCGGAATTCTACGGCAATATCCTCAGGAATTTGCGTGTTATCCGGGAGAAAGGAATTATCCGGTTGATCGATCTGCTCTTCATCCAGAAGGATGCAGAGGGTACGATCTCCGAGCTTGACGCCCATCAGCTCAGCGAAGAGGCGGCAATGCCCTATGCCACCCTGATCGGCGATCTCCTCGGCCTTGGCGACCGTGCCAGAAAGGTTCGCCCTGGTGACCCTGGCAGCGCACAATGCCCTGATATCCAGCATGATTTTGGGCTTTCTGTTACTGAGCTACGGGATATTGTCCATAAAATCCCGCCGGAAAGCGCCGCTGCACTGATTCTTATCGAACATGTCTGGGCTGCACGCTTTATGGAGGGCCTCATGGATATCGGCGGCATCCTCCTCGCCCAGGGCCTGGTGGTACCTGAATCCCTTCTCACGCTGGAATCAAAATTTTTCGCAGCCCTGGATATTGCCGAACGTAAAGAAGAGGAGAGGGAGAGGAGCTTGATCCTCCCCATAGGCATATCACGGCGCGACCGAAAAAAAGAGGGAAGATACCGCCACAGAAACACATGCCGGTGATGCTTTTAATGAGGTATCATCAGCGCATAACAATGCGCTCCGCCCACAACCCTTGAATGACGGACATGGTGTGCATGATAGGGAAAAAAGGGTTTTTTTGGGCGTTATCATACAGATGGTCCCTCATGATATCCCGCAATATTCCGACAGCTACAGTTATGGCCCTCTCTGTGTGACAATGGTGGGGAAGAAGTGGCATGTTCACGAGGGACGTCATTAACACCTTGAAAGTTCCCGCGGGAAGGCAGATCCGCCTGAACGCAATATCCACTACCCTCACCGAAACCGGTGAGATGAAGAAGCTCAAGAAAAGAGTCCTGAAAAGACGGGCGCAGGAAATTCTGGAGATAAACCGGAGAGAACTCACCAAGGCGCAGGAGCTGCTCTGGGCAAGCGACTGCTACTCGGTGCTCATCATCCTCCAGGCCATGGATGCCGGAGGCAAGGACGGCACCATCGAGCACGTGATGTCCGGCGTGAATCCTCAGGGATGCCGCGTCTGGAGCTTCAGGGAGCCCTGCCCCCAGGAACTCGACCATACCTACCTGTGGCGCTACGTACAGGTGCTCCCTGAGCGGGGCATGATCGGGATCTTCAACCGCTCCTACTACGAGGATGTCCTCGTGGGGCGGGTGCACCCCGAACTGCTGGACCGGCAGAAGCTCCCGCCTCGATTGCGCGGCGATGAGGCGTTCTGGAACCAGCGCTATGAGGATATCAACGCCCTCGAGCGCTACCTTGTCCGAAACGGCATGGTCATCCTTAAATTCTTCCTGCATATCTCGAAGGAAGAGCAGAAGGAGCGGTTTTTGGAGCGGCTCACCGACCCGGAAAAACAGTGGAAATTTTCCGCCTCCGACCTGAGAGAGCGCCGGTCATGGGACGCGTACATGGCGGCGTACGAAGGGGCCATCAGCGCGACGAGCACCGAATGGGCCCCCTGGTATGTGATCCCCGCCGACCATAAGTGGATCGCCCGCACCGCGGTGGCAACCATCGTCACCGCCGCCATCAAGTCGCTCGACCTCTCCTTTCCGGGGGTGGACGAAGAGAAGAAGGCCCTCATCATGCGGGCACTGCAGGAGCTGGAAGCCGAGGGCAAATCCTCCTGCTGACAACGATGCAGCACCACGCGGCCGGGAATGTTTGATAAAATCCTATATACCACCTTCCCCCATGCTCACTCATGAAATGCCCCGTGTGCGGCGAAAATTGCGTGCAATATGCCCATGAGCTGATCGATACCATCCACGATGTCTTTGCACCCTGCAAGCAGTGCGAGGCCAGAATCCTCAACAAAGACGCCCCCCTCACCGATACATCCATCCCTCCCTTCTGCTCCTGCGGCAAACGGTTCATCGATGCCGTGACAGCCCACGCGTACATTATCATGAGGGAAGAAGGCGATCTTGCCGCGAACGCGCCCCTGAAAGAGGTGGGAGTCCCCCTCGTCCACCCCGGCTTTGCCATGACCAGGCCCCCCCACCTCCCGGAAAAATCCCTGGTACTGCTCTCGAAGGCGGTGACGGCCCCCACTGCCCGTCGGCTCTTCGAGGAGGTTCCCGAGATCAGGGGAGTGGTAAAGGACCGGGGAGTCGTTCCGGGCCTCTCCGACGTCGATTTCGACGGTGTCCCCGACACCAACGAGCTTCTCGCCGGCTGCGATGTCAGGGCAAACGTCTTTTTCACGCAGGAAGAACCGGTCGTCATCTACAAGCAGCAGTCGGTCATGCACATCGAATTTCCCCGGGGCTACGATCCAAAGGTCGTCTCCGTCGGCGTCAAGGTCAGGCATTTCAAGCCACAGACTTTCATAGACGCCCTGAGCGGTGCGGGAAAACTGGGCATCGTTGCGGCGTTCCTCGATGTTCCCCGCGTCATCTTCAACGATGCGTGGTACGCCGCCGCCTACTGGACCGCCTACAACGTCCGCGTCAACCGTGAGCACATCGATATCGAAGAGATCGACATCCACTACGGGTACGGGGAGATGAAAGCCCATTCCGTGGTCACAGAACCGAGAAAGATCGCCGAAAGCGCGGGAGGAAGCCAGCATATCGAGGTGTACCAGGGCGATTTCCGCCAGCTCCCTGCCGTGCTGCCCGCAAAGGCGGACCTTACGGTCATCGATCTCTTCGAGAAGAACCAGCCGGCGCGAGTGAGATCAGTCCTCGAAGACTGGAAACAACTCGTCGGCGGGGAGGTTTTTATCCCTTAAGCGATGAATATGTACCGGGGACTAGCCCGGGTGGTTCGGCGTCACCTGTCACCTGAAACCGCCGGTATGCGGGGGGCGAAATCCGAGGACGGCTCTGGCGACCTGCCGGAGGCCGGTATATCCCGCCGAAGAAGCCTCGTCCCATGAGGTCGACGGACAGGGATCAATGCTCCGGAGGGAGCTGCGACCTGTTGCCGCGGGGACCGGTTCAGGCCCGGAAGGGAGCAGACTTACCGTGGACGTTCGGCGCCCATGGGGGCGCGGGGTGGAGAACGGATTTCCGGTTGAACGCAGGCACGTAGTGTCAACCGAGGATGTGTCCCCAAAGGACTCTTGTATGGCAAAAGTAACCATCATTGGAGCGACCGGCAACGTCGGACGGTTTACGGCCCACACCGTCTCGAGTATTCCCCACGTGAACGAACTTCTGTTGCTCGGCAGGGAGGGGAGGGCGGATATCCTCGAGGGTTTGACCCGCGATTTTTACGACTCGTTCGCCGCAAAAGGGAGAAATCTGGATCTTTCATGGAGTACGGATATGGAAGACCTGCGGGGATCGGAGATCGTGATCGTGAGTGCCGGAATCCCCCGGCAGGCAGGCCAGAACAGGAACGATCTCGCCTTCAAAAACGGCCTTCTCGTCTCCGAAATTGCCAAAAAAATTGGAAATATCGCTCCAGACGCGATCATTCTTATGGTCACCAACCCGGTGGACGTGATGACCTCCGTAGCGCTCAGGTATTCGGGGCTTGAAGCGCGACAGGTGTTCGGGCTGGGAACGCATCTGGATTCGATGCGGCTGAAATCACTTATTGCCAGCTATTTTGATGTCCATGTGAGCGAGGTGCACACGCGTATCATCGGCGAACACGGCGAAACCATGGTGCCCCTCTGGTCGGCGACCACCATCGGCGGCATCACCGTGAACAATCTGCCGACGTTCTCTGACCTGCCATCCGCGAAGATGGTGGAGGATGTGCGCACCGCAGGCGAAGACATCATCCGCAAAATCGGCGCCACGGTGTATGGGCCGGGCGAGGCTATCGGAACGCTGGTGCGGACCATTCTCGGCGACGAAAACCGGATCCTCACCGTATCAAGCTACGTGAGAAGTGAAGTGCACGATATCGGCAACGTCTGTATCGGCGTGCCGGCACGCATCAACCGGCAGGGCGCGTTCCCAGTGCCGATCCGCATCCATGAAGACGAGATCGCAGCGTTCAGGCACTCGGTGGACACGATCCGGATCATAAGCGAAGAAGTGTTCGCCCGGATAGAGCGGGCATCCTAGTCTGCGAAGCAGCGTGCGGGATGTTTTCGGAGCGCGGTGCAGTTCGGACGTTGCGGATAGCAGGAAAAAGTGTTGAAAAAGAAAAGGAGCTATCGGCATTCAGGACAGCGAGGTGTGGATAACCTCGACGCTCTCGACGCCTTCAATGGCGTTGAGCGTGGCTTCAACCTCATCGGGCTTGCCCGCCTCGTCAGGGACGACGACCAGCACCTTGATGGCACTGAGGCCGAAACCGATGGGTTCTTCCTGGACATCGCGAGTCTGCGGTACTTTTTCCCGGATCGTTGCCGTCATCGCGGCGAGATCAATGTCCGGCGATTCGGGCATGATTTTGATGATCATCTCTACATTTCCCATGCTTACGGCCCTCTGAATCCGCATTTCTTGCATTCGTAAGGGATACTCTGGTGTCTGCAGCGCTGACAGCGGTAAATAATGGTTCCACAGCCGGGACACTCGAATTTCGTCCATCCCTCTTCGGAGAGAGGAGCGTTGCAGGAAGAACATTTCTCAAATGCCATGATAAATACTCCTGAATTCTCTTACAAATTCTGTCTCACGGATATTAAAATCTTGGATGAATCACGGTTCCCCTGACCGCCTCTCCGCGCAGTGCCGCGGCCACACGGTCTTCGTACCTGCCGTTGACCACCTGCACCCGAACGCCGTGCTCGAATACGAAGGGCAGAAAGAGCGGGTCAACCTCCCCGGCGGCGAAGGGTGACGTCACCTCTTCAGCAAGCTCACCGACGGAATACAGCCCGTCGACCGACTTGAGCAGGAGGAGATCGAGCCCGAGCCGAAACGCAACCCAGGCGGCAATGACATCGGAGGTGACCTCCCACGAATGGGGCAGAGGGTCGCACCGCCGCAGTTCGGCATAGGGGAGCAGGACGGAGACCGCCTCAGGCATACCAATGCGATCCGTGGGTTTCACGCCGAACGAAGTAATCCACCAGCCGACCTGGTCCATCGCCGCGATGGCCATCCAGTGCGAGGATTCTTCATCCAGCCCCAGCGATCGTACGGCATCGGCAAAGGGGCCGCCTCCGGGGACGATGAGCAGCGGGCAATCGCTACTCTCGATGGCGGGAATGAGCCGGGGAAAACGGCCGGTCAGGCTTCCCCCGATCTTGACCACACGCGGCATGGGATCAGACATTGCATTTCGTCACATTATAGAACGGGTATTCCCATAACTCTGATCGCCATGCGCTGTGCCTGCCTGCTGCTCCTCTTCGCCATCCTGCTGCCTGCCGCCTCAGCCCTCCAGATCACCGAATTCTGCCCGGACACCTACCTGAAGGGAGAAAACGACGAGTACTTCATCCTCGAGGGGACGGGATCGCTCGCCGGCGTCACCGTCCGGGACGGGGAGGGGGGCATCCGCTTTCCGGAAGAGGCCGCCATCGACACATCAATCGTCGTCGCCCGCAACGGGGAGGCGTACCGCACCATCCACGGCGTCTATCCGGAGTACGAGATCTATGACTCCTCCTCGTCCGTCCCTGATGTCATCCGCAGCGGCGATCTCCGCATGGCGAATGCGGCGGATGAACTAATCCTCGCACGGGGAGAAGGCGTGCTCCAGCAGATCGCCTGGCCAGGGGACCTCTGCTGCCGGGAGGGGCAAGTGCATTTCCTGGAAGGCGGTGTCTGGGACCCCCGCCCCCTCCTCCTCGGACAGTCACGCTTCAGCCCCGCAACCTTCGACAACGTCACCGTCGTGGCATTCGTCTCCCCCGACTGCGCGCGGGACGTGCTTGATGCAACGCTCGCAGGGGCGGCATCGTCCATCCGCCTCAATATCTACGAGTTCACCGATCCCGGCATCGCCGGCATGCTGGTGGACGCCTGCGGGAGGGGGGTGGCGGTCACCGTCCTCCTCGAGAGAGGGCCGGTGGGAGGCATCTCCGTTGAAGAGGAGGCCGTCGCCCGGACACTCTCCTGCAGTGGGGCATCGGTGCTGCTGATGGGCACAACCGATGAGGCGCATGCGAAATACCGGTTCGACCACGCAAAGTACTGCATCGTGGACGATGAAGGGGTATTCATCACCAGCGAGAATTTCAAACCCACCGGATTCCCCGAAACAGGGGTGCGCGGCAATCGCGGCTGGGGTGCCTATATCGAGGATGCGCGTGTGGCGGCCTACTTCGAAGAGGTGTTTGCCCATGATACCGGCGGCGGGGATGTCAGCCGGTACGGGGGAGCAGACCCGGCGGTAAACCTCTGGCCCGAGGGAACCTATGAACAGGAATTTGCACCCCTGACCGCCTCAGGCGTCCGCGCAACACCGGTGCTCTCCCCGGACACGAGCTTTCTTATCCTTGACCTCATCGCAAGTGCGCAATCGAGCATCGATATCGAGCAGGCCTACATCAGCAACTGGAGTGATCGCCAGCCCAATCCCTACCTCGATGCCGCCATCGATGCCGCGCGGCGGGGAGTGCAGGTCAGGGTGCTCCTTGACTCCTACTACTACAATATCGAAGGGGACAACGACAACGACGAGATGGCGGCGTTCATCAACGATATCGCAAAGATCGAGCATCTCCCCTTAGAGGCGCGGTGTGCCGATCTGGACGCGAACAACATGGTGAAAATTCACAATAAGGGTGTCATCGTGGACAGAACACGCGTGCTCGTAAGCAGCATCAACTGGAATGAGAACTCGCCATGCTTCAACCGCGAAGCGGGGGTGATCCTCGAGCACCCCGACATCGGCACCTACTACACCGCCGTCTTCGAGGACGACTGGCACGCAGGCGCATCGATCGCGCCGATCGATCCCGCCGGGATCGGTCCCGGCGAGATCAGGATCGTAATCGCTGCAGGAGTCCTGCTGGTGCTCCTGCTGCTCTACGCGAGGAGGCAGCGAAGCTGAACCTCGCAGGAAAAAAGGGTTCCGAGCGCAGCGGCGACGCTGCCGCCTGCATACGCCACTCCTGTTCTGAGGTCGATGGCCGGGCCGTACTCCTCGGCGAAATCGATCATCTCTCCCCGCTGTTTCCTCTTTATGTGCTCGCTGACCGCGTCACACGAAAGGCCGAGGCGGAATGCGACCTCATCGTCGCAACAGGCGCAATCACCGACGAGACGGTGCACCACGCCCTTTTCAGATGGTTTGCCTTCTTTGTTCATTGGATGCTTATGCATGCACCTGTGCCGGTGCGGACTTCAACTGGTAGATGATCTGCCGTGCGTCCCTGAAGTTGAACTTCTCCTGGATGAGCTTGTTCTCTTTGAGCTTCTTCAGGGCATACCGCACCGTACGCGGTGCGAGACGGCTTCTGTTCACCAGTTCTTTGTGAGTCATTTCGCCGTCTTCCTCGAGGATGTTCATGATCCTCTTCGAGGAGGGCGGGAGCTTCATCTCACTCATACTTATAATGTTAACGCTGTTAACATATGAATGTATCGACTAAAGTACCATGACAACCCATACAATTTCATGCTTGAACGGGAGGAGCGCATGGCGCTGCTGCTGCTTGCAGGAGTGACGGCAATCGTCCTCGTATCAGCTCTCGCAGTGGAATTCATGGGAAAAGAAACGTTTTCCTCGCCTTTTTCTCCCGCATCGCAGGAGGGGGACCTGGTGGTCATGGAAGGCGTGGTCAGCAGGGTGCAGGCTACCGCAGAGGGCGGTCACCTCATCCTTGCCGTCAACACCACCACCGTGTTCCTCCCCTCACCCATCGCTGCACAGGTGGCAATCAGGGAGGGGGACCGGATCAGGGTGACCGGCATCGTCCAGCGGTATCGCGGGGAGCTGGAGATCGTCCCGCAATCAGGTGGAGATATCGTGCATCTGCCCTGATGTCAGGGCCTGGTCGAATCGAAGATATCGGCATCGCCGCCGTCATGAAAATGCAGGCGGCCTGATCCCCTGAAATTCTTTTTCTTGCGGGGTGGGGCGGGGGGATGTTCGGTGCCGGCTTCCTGATCTGCGCCGGGTGGTGCGGGCGGTTCCCTCCTGTTCGCGCGGCGCCCCTCCACACCGCTCCCCTCCGAGAGATCGCCAGGTTGGATTGCACCCGGTTTCATACCCTGCATCAGCTGCCCTGGCATAAAGAATGTTCTCTCCTGCCTGCAGGAGCGGAGCGCGTGAAAAAAAGGTTACGGGGTGATGGCGGGTACGGCCCAGACCGGCATTTCGGGGGTAAAGCCCAGCGCCCACGTAATGACCGTGAACATGAACATGGCCGTGAGGCCGACGCCGATGAAGTTGATCACCCAGCCGCTGCGTATCATGTCCCGCATAGAGATATACCCCGTCCCGTAGGCGACCGCATTGGGCGGGGTTGCCACGGGGAGCATGAACGCCATCGAGGCAGCGAGCGCGGCGGTGATCATGAGGATATAGGGGTGGATGCCCAGGGAGACCGAGGTGACGGCCATCACCGGCATCATCACCGAGGCGATCGCCGTATTCGAGGTGACCTCGGTGAGCAGGGAGACCATGGTGCCCACCAGAATGATGAGGGCGATGATTGGCAGGGCGTGGAAGGACGCCAGGTAGTCGACGATGATCTCGGCGAGCCCGCTGGAAATGAACGCCTTGGAGAGGGCGATGCCCCCTCCGAACAGGATGAGAATACCCCAGGGGATCTTTTTCGCCCATTCCCAGTTCATGGTAAAGATGCCCTTTTCGCGGTCCACGGGGAGAAGGAAGAGGAGGATCGCCCCGAATATGGCGATGGTCGAGTCATCGATCGACGGGAATATCACATTCAGCCCGGGGATGGTGAAGGTCCCGATCACCTTCGATGTCCGGAAAATCCACGCCAGTGCGGTGAGAGAGAAGACGAGAAGCGTCCACTTCTCTCCCCGGCTCATGGCGCCGAGTTCTGCCATGCGCTCCCGGATGATTTCCTTACCGTGGGCGATCTTCTTCGGCATATGCCGATACGGCCCGTAGGTGAGCCACAGCCACGAGATGGGGATGAACACGATCGCCAGCGGAACACCAAACTTCATCCAGGTGAAAAAGTCGATTGCCGGGGCGCTGGGAAAGATCGTCTCCAGCTGGGCGATGAAGATGCCGTTCGGGGGCGTGCCGATGATGGTTGCGATCCCGCCGATGGTCGCCGCATGGGCGATGGAGATGACAAGACACTCGGAGAAATCACGCTGCTCATCGCTCATATCTTCGAGATTCATCTCCTTCTTGGGGAGAACCGTGGCGATGATGGCAATAGCGATGGGGACCATCATCATGGCGGTGGCGGTGTTGGAGATCCACATGGAGAGAAACGCCGTGGCCACCATGAACCCTAAGATCAGCTGCCGTGGACTGGTGCCCATCTTATCGATGATGAACAGGGCGATGCGTTCATGCAGCCCCCAGCGCTGCATGGACATGGCGATGATAAACCCGCCCATAAAGAGGAAGATGATCTTGTCGCCGTACGCGGCAGTAACCTCGGAAGCGGAGAGCACCCCAAGCAGGGGGAACAGGACAATGGGGATCAGCGCGGTCGCCTGGATGGGGATCGCTTCGGTCACCCACCAGACGATCATCAATGATGTTGCGGCCGCGACGTACTTTGCCTCTATAGGAAAGGTGGAGGGATCTACCGGAAACAGGATGATGAGGAGAAAGACAAGAACACCAAGAAATTTTCCTATAGTTTTCTTCATTACGTAAATCATTCGCTTTCGGTAGTATAATTAGTATTCCTTTTTTTTAAAAAGCAGATGTAATATTTTGCGGGCAATAATTCCCCAAATGCTATTTTTAGCCTTTTTGCGCAGTTTAATGGTATTTATAGCACGTGCTAAATGAAAAGCCGCAATATTGCATAAAAATTCATTTTAACCACATAATAAGAATTTTAACCCAAATGGAGACGATATTGATGGTTTAAAAATATTAATAGTGGGCATTTTTTACCCGCATTTAATGGATCCTTTTATTACCCATAGATATAATTTTATGATCCCTCCAGGTTCGCCGCGCCACGAAATTGCATATCACACCTTCGATAAAATGATCCCGCCCGATCCCATGGAGGTTGCGGTGCGCCTCGGTATCATTCCGTGAAGGAACGGGTAGTATGCCCGGAAAAGCGCCCCACATGCCTTTTCAATCAAGGACGGATGGAACCTTTTTCGGATCGCTCGACAATACCTATATGGAACGCCCCCCAAAGGGTTTAGACCTGCTCCCTGTACCATTTCCACGGACTGATCCCCATGCACTACCTTGACCTGCTCACCATCTCACAGGGAACGCTGGCAATCATGAACCCCACCACCCCGGACAAGGTGCTGGCCATGGGGGTGATGGCCGGGCTTTCGGCGGACACAAGGGTGGTGGAGTTCGGCTGCGGCAACGGGACCGTCCTCGCACTCTGGGCAGAGGCGTTCGGCATCTCTGGTGCGGGCATCGATATCAGGGAGGAGGCGTGCCGAAAGGCGAAAACACGGCTCTCGGAGGCGCACGCTGCAGGAAAGGTGGAGATCCGCTGCATGGACGCCGCCCTCTTTGCGTCGCCGGACATCCCCTATGACCTGGCCGTCGCCCTGGGAGCATCCGATATCTGGGGCGGCATCGGCCCGGCACTCGACGCCCTGTGCAGCATGGTGCACGGCAATGGCGCCATCATACTGGGGACCCGATACTGGCGGGTTGAACGGGTACCCCCCGAATTCGCACGGGAATGGGGTGAGATCCCCACCGAGTACGAACTGCTCTGCTCATTGCGCGAGCGAGGCCTTGACCTTGTGGGGGTGATACGTTCGAACACCGAGGATTGGGACGCCTATGAATCGGGGATCTGGCAATCATGCCTCGCCTGGCTCGAGAGCCATCCCGATCATCCCCACTCGGGGGAGGTTCTCGATTACTTCCACCGCGTGCAGGAGGAATATCTGGCGTTCGGCCGCGAATACCTCGGGTGGGCGATGTACCTGATCAGGCCGGGAGGAGGCGGGAGCCATGCCTGACGGCCATTCGTTTATCGCCCGGATGCCCAACCAGCCCGGGGCGCTGCACCGGGCGGCGGAGATAATGAAGCGCTACGGCGGTAATATCTCCAGGATCCACTACGACCGGCGGATCGACCCGCAGACCGTCTTTTTCGAGGTCAGGTGCTATAGTGGGACGTATGCGGCTATCGAGGAGGAACTCGCCGCGATCGGCTACCTGCAGACATCGCTCGGCAATTTCAGTTTCCTCAGGTTTCACGTCCACCTTCCCCACCGGCCGGGGGCGTTGTTCGAGTTTCTCGGCTACACCACCGCGGCAAACGCCAACATCGCCTTTATCGACTTTGATGAGACCGGACAGCACCCCGACCGGGTGACGGTGAGCCTGAACCTCACCGAGAGCAGGATCGCCGACGAGCTGCTCAACCAGCTCAAATCGCGCTATCCCATGGAGATCCTGGAATACGACACCACCGGCGAACAGCTCGACACCACCATCTTCTATATCCAGCTGGCGCAGAAACTGCGGGCCATCATCGGCAACGCAGAAGAAGACTTCCTCCTCTCGTTTCTCCACGACATCAACCACATCGTCCAGGAGCTGACCAACCTCGGTGAGGATCCGCACGAGGTGTTCGACAATGTCCTCCAGACCGGGACCACCCTCAAAATCACCACGGGTGAGGGGTTTTACTGCGATGTGCAGCGCATCGATGTCAGTACGGATACCACCCTCTACTGCTTCCAGATGCCCGGCGGAGGGAACATCTTCCTTTTCGACGGGGGAGACGAGCAGGTGATGGTGGACACCGGCTACGGCATCTACCATGCGGACGTACTGCGTATGTTCCAGACGATGGGCCTCGGCGACGGGTCGCGCATCACCCGCATCATCATCACCCACGCCGATGCTGATCACTGCGGCGCCGGGGGGCTCTATGGCGCAGCGGCCTGCATGCATAGAGGCACGCAGGATATTATCAGAGAGGCAAACCGGGCTTACGGGTCTGCCAGCCAGGACTCCGTCCTCGAAGAGGTGTACACCACGATGATCAACCTCTTCTCGCGCTTCTCCCCGCCCGAGAGGGTCCACCTCTTTTCCCCGGCGGGAGGTGCGGTACGCTCGATCTTTCCCGTCCTCGCTACGCTCCGCATCTGTGGCATCGAATTCGAGGTGCTGGAGAGCCTTGGCGGCCACCTCTACGGTCAGGTCTTTCTCTTCTCACCCGATACCGGGCTGCTTTTTACCGCGGACAGTCTCTTCAACTTCAGGAGCCTGACCGAAGAGCGGCGGCGGTACAATTCCCACGCAGACTTCCTCATCACCTCGGTGAACGTGGACAGCGATCGCGCCAGCAAAGAACGAAAAGCCCTGGTGGAACTCGCACAGGCGGCGAAATCAACGATCCCGGGTTTGGGCGGCTGGTGTATCATCTGCGGAGGCCACGGCGCCGTCTCGGTGCTGGAAGAGGATGGGCTCGCGCCCGCCGCCGCATGCCTGCGCTATACCCACGCATCGGGTCTGCAGCAGTAAAAGCCAAAAGAATTCAGGCATTGTGCCCGGTGATGTCGTCCCCTGACGATACCATGGCCACGATCCTGCCCTCGGCGTCCCGAAGCAGGGTATTGTGCCACCGGATGGTGCGCTCCTCTCCGTTCCTGGTCACGACAATCCCCACCTCGTCCACGGACTGCTGGCCGCTTCCGGAGATGAACCGCATGAAATCAGCCCTCAGTTCGTCACGAAGCCGATCGGGGATGAGCGTGGTAAACCAGTCCTGCGACAACAGCTCCTCCTCCTCGTAGCCGAGGATGGCACACCCCTTCCGGTTCATCCTGCTGATCCGCCCGCCGGCATCCACCACCGCGATCATCACGCCGGCATTGTCGAGATAGCTTTCGGCGCGATCACGCTCCTTGAGGATCTGCTCCTCGGCCTGTTTTCTCCCGGTGACGTCCTCGGCAATGGTGAGGATATACTTGACGCTGCCGCCCGAGTTGAAGATGGGAATCTTACGGAGATGAAATGTTCCGGTGCCCTGTGCCGGCAGTGCAAGTTCCTTCTCCCCGATATCCACGGCGGATGCGCTATTTTCCACCGCATCGTCGCCCGCATCCAGCACCGCAGCAAGAGCGGGGGAAAAGATCTCATCCCCGCGCATTCCGCCGATATCCTCCCGGATCACCCCGAACAGGGTTTCCGCCGTCCTGTTGACAAACACATAGCATCCCTCGCGGGTTTCCTTGACCAGCACCACGGCGGGGATATTCTGAACGATAGAATGGAGAAACGATTTCCACTGCCGCACGCGCCCCATGGCCTCTTTTCGCTCCGTAATATCACGGCTCACGAGGCGATAACCGGCCAGCTCGCCGATCTCGTCGAGAATGGGGCGCCAGCTGGTCTCCATGGCAACCAGCCTCCCGTTTTTATGGCGCATGACGTACTCGGCGTAGGAACTCTCCTCCGGCACCCGCTCACCCGGTATCACGATCTGCTGCCTCGTATCGGCCCCGGAAGGGTCCATGAACGCATGGATCGGTTTTCCGAGCATCTCATCCGGCGAATAGCCCAGCACATCCCGGACGCGGGGACTTACGAAGGTGAACCTGCTCTCCTCGTCGATATTCCAGATCACATCGTTGATCTCCTCGACGAGCGTCCTGTACGTGCTTTCGCTTTTACGAAGGGCCTCCTCTGCCGTCTGCTGCTCGGTGATGTCCTCCAGGATCAGGGTCACGCCGGGTGATCCATCATTGAACACCGTGGACACGATTTTAAAGCGGAAGAAGAGCTCTTCATCCACCCGCAAAAACCGCAGGTTCTCCGAGATCTCCCTGCCGGCCATCGCGTCCCTGATTTTTTCGATGATCACGGGGTGATCGAACATCACAAGCGGCGATTCCCTGAGCGTGGTGTTGAGGATCTCATCGCGTCCCGCGCCGATGAACTCGCAGAGCGGGGTGTTGACCTGGACGACGCGTAGGTCCTGATCGAGGACGATCACCATGTCCGACGAACAATTCAGCATTGCGGAGATAGGCACGCGCTGGGAGAGATAAAATACCTTGGCCTTCCCGTAGGTCCTCATCTCCACCTCGCCGGAAATGAGGAGCATATCCAGATACCGGGAAACGGTGTTGCGGTTTGCCCCGAGCTCCTGCGCAATATCGCTCACCGACATACCCTTGGGATTGGCCTTTAATACGTCAAGAATTTTCGGCAATTCCTCAGGAAAACTGCTCATCCGTACATAAAGATATACATAGTGCCTACTTATTCATTTCGTTGATGGCGACATTGTCGGCAACGCCAATGCCAGCATTAATGCAAGGCGTTGGGCGAAAACATTATATTGAATCCATCACAACATGTGATCACCAGATCAGGTGACTGCTCTGGGTTATCTCTACACTACTCGACAGGAGAAGGAATAAAGACTGCATACGGTGCCCGATTGGGGAACCGGGCCCGAATGCCGAACTAACATAGACAGGGAACACACCTCACACCTTCTCAGGGGAGAAGAGCACCGGGCACCTTTCAACCACATCCATGGTGGGAACGCACCATTCCCACCCGTTGTCCACACGTACTTCACACACGTTCAGCCGGACGGTGCCCTTCCCCCCCTTTTCTCACTACCATCCCGACAGCCGGTGCCATGCATCGTCTCACGGCAATTATTTCGCAGAACCTTTCACGAGCCCGGGGTGGTGTTTGCACCACGGGGAACGAACACAATCATCCTTCCGGTATCAATCTGCACACTGTTCTCAGGATTTCTCGCCCATACACCGTCAAAAAAAGCGCGTGGGGGGGTATACGATGCATGAAGGGTATATGAGAAGCAAAACTGATATACCCGGGCCCCTCATATCCTTTCATAAAGGAGGAGCGGGCGCCGTTCATGTCGGGAGCATCGAGGAGCAGTGAATTTGACGATCTTGCCTTTTTTTTCAATCTACAGGATGAAATCGACATCCCTATGCTCCTGAGTGACGGAAACGGTAAAGTCCGCTGGCTCAATGCCGCGATGGAAGAATTTTCCGGCGTTTCGAGGGAAAAGGCAACGGGAATGGACTACCGTGAGCTGATCACCTCGTACATCGCCCCCTTCATCGAAGAAACCGCATCATTCCTGCACGATCTTTTCAGCGCAATCGAACGCAAAGAGCGTTTCAATGCACAGATCTACCATTTCGTTCCCGGGGGAAGGAAAGACGAATGGATAGAACTGAAGAGTGCTCCCATCACCACCGGCACGCTTGCCGGAGGCCGCATCGACATCGTGTCCTTTGTCAGCGGTAAAATTTGTGCGGAGGAGGAGACCGCCCGGTACCACGCGTTTCAGGAGATCATCGCGCGCATATCCACCTCGTTCACCGACCTTGCACACCCGGAATTCGACCGAAGGATCACCGCACTCATCCGTGACCTGGGGATGTGTGCCGGTGCCGACCACTGTTACCTCACCCTCATCAACGGCGACCACACCGGGATCGGGGGGAGTTTTGAATGGTTCGCCCACCGGGATACACCCACCAGGAGCCTCTCGGGAGTGCGGATCATCGATTCCTTTTGGACGGAAAGGGCCGCGACGCAGCCGGATCTCATCCACACGCACAACGCCCCCCGGCACCGCCAGAGCTTTATGCTTCCCCTCAGGGGAAAGACCATCCAGGGGTTCCTCGGATTTGAATCCGAACTGCGTGATCTCACCGCACTCAACCAGCACCGCGACCTCCTGAAGATGGTCGGCGACATCCTCATCAGCATGCTGGAGCGCTGCTTCATGGAGGAGCGCATTAACCGGCACGATGCGATATGCGAGTCGGTTATGATCGCCTCAGGCAGGCTCCACCGGACCTCGTCCTGGGAGGCAGACATCGAAGAAGTGCTGAACGCGCTCGGGAACGGTACAGGATCGAGCAGAGTCTACCTGACGGAAAACGGCAGCGTGGCCCACCAGCCGCCCCGCCGCTACATCTGGGCTGCCAGTCCGTTCCATACGCTTTCGGAGAGCGCCGTCGATGAGAAATCACTCTGGAACACAGAAGAACTGGTGCAGTGGAAAACCGCTCTCACTCTTGGCCATGTGCTCACGGGTGCGGTGGGCGACCTGGCATCAGATGTGGCCGCCCTTTTTTCGTCCCGCGGCGTCCTCTCCTTCGCGGTGCTGCCCATATCCGTCGCACGGCGATGCTGGGGTTTTCTGGTATTCGAGGACTGCTCCGGCGTACGCACATGGCACAAACCGGAGATCGACGCCCTGAAAACCGCGGCAGATGCAATAGGGTCGACCATCGAGCGCAGCGAGCATGAGGAGGAAATCCGGCGCCATAACCGCCAGCTCACCGCCATCAACGAGATCATCTCCGCCGCCGGTTCTGTGGAGACCCTCTATGATCTTCTGGTGCATGCCCTGCACAGGATCGTCGCGGTGCTGGGGATGGAGAGGGGAGCGATCTACCTGATCGACCGCGAGGAGCATTACGCGGTGCTTGCGTGCACCGCCGGAAAAGAACATGATGCGAGCACATTTTCCGAACTGCTCCCGCTGGAGGGGGCACCTTTCGCCTCCATCTTCCAGGAGGGGATCCCGGCGTTCAACGAGATGATCGCAGGGGAATCAGGCGAGCGTACACAGGTATCCTGGGTCCCACTCTCCGGAGGGGGCTCCGTTGTCGGCGTATTGTTCCTCTCTGCACCGGGAAGCGGCAGACCGTTTTCCGCGGAGAAGCGGCATACGCTCATCACCGTCGGCCAGGAGATCGGAACGGCCATCCACCGCGGCTTGCTCCAGCAGGAGCTGGAGGAGTCCTACGAGAAGGCCAATCTGTACCTCGACATCCTCACCCATGATATCAAGAACGCCAATACCGTCTCGGTCATGTACGCGGATATGCTCACCGAGATGCTCGCAGGAAAACCCAAGGAGTTCGCGGCGAAGCTGATGGAGAGCATCAGCCGGAACATCGAGATCACCGACCACGTCTCCACCATACGGCGGCTGCACGAGGAAAAACCGCAGCTGAAGCCCGTGAACCTCGACGAGGTTATCAAAAAGGAGATCGACCGCTACCCCGATCACCGTATCCACTACAACCCCGGCGGGCACACCGTCCTCGCAGATGACCTCATCAGCGAAATATTTGCCAATCTCATCGGCAACAGCCTCAAATTTGGAGGCGATGAGGTGGTCGTGTTCATCAGGGCGGAGGAGCACCAGAGCGAGATCGAGGTGATCGTCGAGGATACGGGACCGGGGATACCCGATGCGATGAAGACCGTCATCTTCGACAGATTCCAGAAAGGAAGCAAATCCACGAGCGGCAAGGGGCTCGGGCTCTATATCGTGCGGATGCTGGTCTCCCGCTACGGGGGCGAGGTCTGGGTGGAGGACCGCGTCCTCGGCCACCCGGGCCAGGGTGTTTCGTTCCGGTTCCTGCTGAAAAAGGGAACGTTCTCCGGTTTCCCGGAAATTGCCGCCCACGAGGGCACAGATATCGCCGAAGGGGAGGCAGGGGCGGTGCCGGAGCGGCTGGCGTTCCTGATTGACAAATATAAAACCAGATAACAATCTTTTTTTTTGCGCCGCCCTTCACCGCCGGAATGACCCGATCATCCGGCAGACTTCTTCACCCAGCGGCGTGGCAGCGTAGTTGATGCACTTTCCGTCCCTGCTGCCCTCGATCAGGCCGCAGTCACGGAGAATTTTCAGGTGATAGGAGAGCCTGGAATCGCTTATTGCAAAGAGATCCTTGATCGAATAGACGCAATACGTGCGGGAGGCCAGGAGAAGGAGTATTTTCATCCGGATGGGATTGGAGAGCGCGTAGCAGATGGTGCTCGCATGCTCGATCACCGGCTCTGGAAGCATGGTCGCCAGGGCCATTGCCAGTTCATCGCTGCCGTTATCCGGGAAGGAGCCCCGCTCTTCGTCTACCATGCCGTTCACCTGCAGAAAGAGGGTGATACCAATCCACTATAAAAAGCATCGATTTGTTCCCCGATCCGTTGATTCAACGATTTTTGAAGGGATTATCCATTACCACACGATTTTGGAGAGCCCGGCACCCGGAAACGGCACCCGTACACATGAACACACTGCCGATATTCCCCCCGAATCCACCTTCAGGAACGATTCCTGCTCTTTTATCAGGCGCAGGACCGATACCCACTGCATGCACCCTGCACTCCTGTGTTCGTTGCTGCTCGTCTTCCTGTGCATATCCTGCGGATGCACCCAGGCACCCCCTGACAATGATCAGAGCGCATCGCAGATCCCTTCCCCGGCACCGGAGAACCCGACCGCCGCGCCGCCGACCCCCGCACCGGCAACGGCGGAACCCACCGCCGATCCCGAACCCTTCCCCAGTGCCCTGCCCGTGGGCGGCGTATTTACCTACGGTGATGAGGAGAAGGGGACGGTGCGCAAACTGACCGTCTACCGTGCGGAGCTGCAACCATCCTACCAGTTCTCCCACCCCGAATGGGGGACCAATTACGGCATTGCGGAGCCTGCCCCCGGCATGCAGTTTTTCTTCGTATTCGTGCGGATTGTCCACACAGGAACTGCCAAAGAGACGGGAGCCCCCCATCCGGCGAGCATCAATGTCGTCTGCGAGGGGGCCTCTTTCGGGTATCGCACCGACCGGGTGGAATCGGTCACCGATGTCGTGGATTTCTCCGGCACCGACGATTATTACGGGGGGATCATCCACATCTACGAGACCAGGGAGGGCTTCCTGATCTACGAGGTGCCGGCTGAGGCGACGCCCGGGTCGCTCTATGTGCAGATGAACCTGGGCGGAGGGCTGGCGCCGGTGTGGAGGGTCGGCTGAGGGATGCGGGACACACCGGAACCCTTACCATCGAATCAGGGGCAGTGCCCTGCAACGCGGTGGCCGTCATCACCCCCAACCTCCCTCGCCCCCTACCAATCCGCGTTCAGGCGAGCGGGGATTTTAGTGCCGCCGGCAGGCCGTTTCTATCTGTCACCACGGCCGACGATTCCTCCAGCATGAGATTGACCAGCTCGTGGTGCCCGGCACGGCGAAAATCGGTCCTGAGGGCGATGACGGGTTTTCCCTGTGCGAAAGAATAGCCCATTTCCCACGACGTTCCCGAATCTGCATCGGCGCCGTCCACCACGGCGACTACGAGATCCGCCTCGTCGAGTGCACGGACGTGCTGCACAAATATGGCCCTGTGCTCATCCTTCTCGCGGGTATGGCTGGTATCCCCCACCTCCTGGGGCAGGTAGACCTCGAAGAAATGGGCCGCGAGATCGTCATGGAGGGCCCGGTTGTACATCTCCTCTGCCTCGGAAAAGAGAGGAGCTGCGAGGTACACCTTGTAGCGGGCGAAGTCTTTCACGTCCATCGCCTTCTGCTCGGGGAAGCGGGAGAGAAATGCGCCCCGCCCCGGCTCCCGCTCATCCGTGCGGTAGGTGAAATTCACGCCGCAGACCGGCGAGGAGTCAACACCAAGGATGCAGAGGGGGTCACCATGCCGGGCAATATGGTCCCGCACCTCATCCTCGCAACGGTCGAGGAGGCGGGTGAATGCCGGGGTGTCGAGGCGCTCCTCAAAGCTCCCCGGCTCGTGATCCGGCCCGAGATACATGGTCTCGGGGCAGGGAAGGGGCACGGTGTCGATGCCGAAATGTCTGCACCGCTCGAGGCAGCGGGAGAAGATCTCGAAGTCGGACTGGCGGGTGATGCCACGAGCCCGGAGCTCTGGGTCGAGGATGCAGGGGCAGAGCAGTACGTACATTGATAGAATGTGGGCGCTTACCCCACATAGATGATACCGCTTTTCGCGTACCGGGACAATACGTGCGACCCGAGGAAATGTACGGTCAAAAAATTGGCGCGAAAAGAACTGATCACCATTGTGCCTTCACTCCGGAATGTACCGAAGAACACGCTCCTCCTCGATCCCACTGCGGAACGCGCACTCTCCCCCTCAGATCGAAATGCACCCTCCATCACCGCGCTGGACTGCTCATGGGAGATGCTCGACACCGACGCCATCCGGGCCTGGAAACGCCGGCGTGCGCTCCCCTTTCTTGTTGCGGCAAACCCGGTCAACTTCGGGCGCCCGTTTCGCCTCACCTCGGTAGAAGCGCTTGCCGCCGCCCTCGTCATTCTCGGGGAGCGCAGTCAGGCAGAACGGATCCTGGGGCAGTTCGGCTGGGGGATGCGCTTTTTAGAGGTCAACGCCGAACCCCTCGAGGCCTACGCTGCCGCCGCGGACAGCACCGAAGTCGTGGCAATTCAGGCCCTCTATCTCGATGAATGAGGCGGCGCGTTCTGCAATCTTTCGGGATGAGAGGAAATGTGTGCGTTTTTATTCTCCTGAACCCATAGTGTGAATGAGATGACAGCGGAGCGGCGGCGGGCGGATGCCCGTTCTCTCATCATTGTGGGCGCGATCTTTCTCATCATCCTCATCGTGACGCTTCCGCTCCTGACCGCGTTCATCCTCGGCCTCTCGCTCGCCGTCGTAACTATGCCCCTGCAGCGGCGCCTGCGCACAAGAATGCGCCCATGGATTGCTGCAACCCTGACCACCGTGGTCACCTTCGCCGTCCTCACCGGGCTCTTCATCGCCACGGTCTCGCTGATCGCCGGCAACCTTGATCTCCTCTTCGAGATACTCCGGGCCATCGTTGCGGGCATCAGGAACCTGCAGGTCGATGTCACGAATCTTCCCCTCACCCCCGAGGAGATCGCAGAACGCGCCGCCGCCCTGGTACGATTCATTGAATCGGGGGTTTCCGGGTTTGCCCTCGGCCTCCCCTTCCTCCTGCTCCAGCTTTTTTTGATGCTGCTGGCCTTCTACCTCTTCGTGCTCTTGGGCGACCATGTCTGGGAAGATCTTATCCGCCGCCTCCCCGTCCGGACACGCCGGTCGGCATCGAAGCTCGCCACCATCACCGTCGATACCCTCTACGCCGTCTACGTGGTGAACGTCGAGGTGGCGATCATCACCTTCTTTCTGGCCATTCCTGTCTTTTTCCTGCTGGGATACGGCAATATTCTCTTTTTCTCCGCACTCTCCGGGTTGTTCCAGCTGGTTCCCTTTCTCGGCCCCCAGATCCTCATCCTCATTCTCGCCCTCTACGCCCTCGCCATCGGCGATCCGCGAGGGGCGCTGATCATCGTGTTTCTCGGCTACCCCCTCATATCAGGAGTGTCGGATTTCTATTTCAGGCCGCAGATGATGGGGGGGCGGGTGGCCATCAATACGGTGCTGATGATGATCGGGATCTTCGGCGGGCTCGCCCTGCTCGGTGTCGTGGGGATCATCCTGGGCCCGCTGCTCGTCACCCTGGGTGTTGCCGCCTACCATATCCTGCTCGAAGAGGTCCAACCGTACGAGGAGCCCGGGTGAACACGCATGGGATCCACTAGAGGGGCCCGGACTCGCGCCCCAGCACATTGCGGTAGTAGCGGTGCACATACTCCTTGACCATCCGCCGGGCGCAGAACGCGGGTGTGACGCTCTTTATCGATTCCTTCATCATCGCCACCCAGCCGTGGGGGATGCCGTCGAGCGACCGCCGGTAATACAGGGGGACGATTTCTCGTTCGAGGAGGTCGTAGATCGCGGCGGCGTCGGCAGCGTCGCGGTCCACCGGCGGGGATTGTTCGCCAAACGCCCAGCCGTTGCGGCCGTTATAACCTTCGATCCACCAGCCGTCGAGGATGCTCAGGTTCAGAACACCGTTGAGCGCGGCCTTCATCCCGCTCGTACCGCACGCTTCCCAGGGAGGGAGGGGGTTGTTGAGCCAGACATCCACGCCATGGACCATGTACTGGGCGGACTGTTCACCGTAGTCCTCGAGAAAGGCGATCCGTCCCCCGAACGCCGGGTCTTGCGCAAACCGGTAGATGCGCTGCAGGATCCTCTTGCCTTCGTCATCGTCGGGATGCGCTTTGCCCCCGAAGATGATCTGGACCGGCATGAGGGGATTGATGAGGATTCTCTTGAGACGCTCCTGGTCCTGGAAGATGAGATCCGCACGTTTATAGGTTGAAAACCGGCGTGCAAATCCGAGGGTGAGGGCCGATGGGTCGAGCATCAGCCCCTCCGCGACCAGGTTCAGGGGATCGTCGAGCCCCTCCGCCCATTTCCTTCGTTTCCTCTCCTTGATACGGTTGAACAACTTGTTCTTGAGCCAGTTGTGCTGCTCCCAGAGCTCCTGATCAGGGAGCTCGTCGATCAACTCCCAGATCGCGGGGTTATCATGCTCCTGCTTCCAGTACGGACATGTCCCTCCGATATGCCTGCTGTAAAGCCCTCCCATTCTCGGGTTAAGCCACGTGGGCAGGTGCACGCCGTTGGTGATGAAGTCGATGGGCACGAAGTCCTCCGGGATATCGGGCCAGAGCTGCCGCCACATCTGGCGAGCTACGGAGCCATGCTTTTTGCTGACCGCGTTGTGGTACCCTGCCGTCCTCAGGGCGAAGGCGGTCATGTTGAACCCCTCATCACGATGACCCGGCCGCTCCCCTAGGTCGAAAAAATCGGTGTTCTCCATGCCCATGGCGTGGAGGTAGGACTTAAAATAGGGCTCAATCAGGGCTGCGGGGAAGGTGTCGATCGCTGCCGGGACCGAGGAATGGGTGGTGATCACGGTCCTGTTCCGCACCGCTTCCATGGCTTCCTCCATGTCTTTTCCCGCCTCCCGTTCCTCCCTGATCAGCTCCAGCAGGGCGAATGCAGGGTGTCCTTCGTTGAGGTGGACCGCGGAAACGCTTATCCCGAGGTGCCGGAGCACGCGCCACCCCCCGATACCGAGCACGATCTCCTGACGAAGCCGCTGTTCCCGATCCCCGATATAGAGGCGGTGGGAGATTGTCCGGTATTCGGGGCGGTTGCTGTCGATGTCGGTGTCCAGCAGGTAGAGGGGGACGCGCCCCACCTGGACCTTCCAGACGGCGACGTACATGGGCGGGTCGATGAGCGGGACCTGCACCACAAGCTGGCCGCCGTCGCCGCCGAGCACGCGGGTGATAGGAGCCGCATCGCGATCGAGCAGCTCCTCGATACTTCCCTGCCAGCCGTCGGTGCTGATGTCCTGGTCGAGGTAGCCCTGGGCGTACATGAACCCCACGCCGACGAGCGGGATCCCCAGGTCGCTGCATTCCTTGAGTTGGTCGCCCGCCAGGAAGCCGAGACCGCCCGCAAAAAACGGCAATGAATGCTGAAGTCCGTATTCGGCGGAAAAATAGGCAATCGAGGAGTGTTGATCCGGGTGGATTTCCTCCCCGTACCATGACCCACGGCTGTTCATGTAGCGTCCGAAGCGGTCGATGATGATATCGTATCGGTGGAGGTACTCAGGATCCTCACAGGCCGCCTCGAGAAACTCCGGCGGGATGTGCTGCAGCATCCTCACCGGATTGTGAATGCTCTCCTTCCAGGCCTGCCGGTTGAGCTGCTTGAAGAGCATTTTTGCTGCAGGATGCCAGCTCCACCAGAGGTTGTAGGAGAGATCGACCAGTCCCGAAAGCCTCTCGGGAACATGATCAAAGCGCTCCCTGTCTATCTCCTGCATGGCGATCACCAGGATGGGATAGCAGTGATTACGTCTCTGAGGTTAAGTGCTGATCGCCGCCCCCGGATACAGGAGCAAAAGGACATATCAACCTACCGCATATCCGGTGGTGCATTCGTGTATCTGATTGCCACAAACCTCTCCCGAACACGGTGTCCACCTCCCCCCACACACAGAGGAGTTCGTATCGCTGCATAGATATAAAAAGAAGAACATCTTTTCATTGGGGTATCTTTTCCGGGGACGGTGGCCATGCACGTACTGCTCGTTGACGACGAACAAATGCTCCTCGATATCGGGAAACTCTTCCTCGAGCGGCAGGAGGGGATCCGGGTGCAAACCGCAGCGTCGGCAGAGGAAGGGCTCGAGTGCCTCGAAAAAGGCGAGTTTGACATCGTGGTGTCCGACTACCAGATGCCGGGGATGGACGGCATCGCATTTCTCAAGGAACTGAAACGCCGGGGGGATAGCGTACCGTTCATCATCTTCACCGGGAAGGGACGGGAGGAGGTAGTGATCGAAGCACTGAACAGCGGTGCGGATTTCTATGTGCAGAAAGGCGGGGATCCCACCTCCCAGTTCACCGACCTGATCCACAAGATAAGGCAGGCGGTCCACCATAGGAAGATGGAGATAAAGCTGGAGGACGAACGCAACCGGCTCGAGCAGGTCTCGGAGAATATCGGCGCCTGCCTGGCCATTATCGGCCCTGATTTCCGCGTGCTCTGGACCAACACTGTGACCAGGGAGATCTGCGGGGACACGGAAGGAGAGAGATGCTACCGCGCCCTTCACGGGAGGAGCGATGAGTGCCCGGGATGCGGGATCCGCCGGATTTTCGAGAACGGCGCAGAAAGGGCCACGTTTGAGCGTATTTTCACGGGGAAAGCGGGAAAACCGAACTATTTCGAGGTGATCTCCACACCGCTCAGGGACGAGAAGGGGGCGGTATATGCCGCCCTCGAGGTCGCCGTACCCATCACCGAGATCAAGGAGGCGGAAGCGGCGCTCAGGGCAAGCGAGGAGGAGAAGGGGATCATTCTCGACTCGGTGCGCGAAAACATCACCTTCCAGGACACTGACCTGCGCATCCTCTGGGCCAACAGGGCGGCAGCAGAATCGATCGCCATGAAGCCGGAAGAGCTCGTGGGGCGCCACTGCTACGAACTCTGGCACCAGCGCGACGTGCCGTGCTTCGGATGCCCCGTGGAGAAGGCGATGAGGACAAAAAAACCGCAGAGAGGAGATATGACCACCCCGGACGGGAGGGTCTGGTTTGTCGCCGGGTATCCGGTGCTCGATGATGCAGGAAAGGTGCAGGGGGCGGTGGAGACCACTCTCGATATCACCGAGCGGAGACAGTCGCAGGATCTGCTGCGGATGATCCAGTACTCCATCGACCAGGCGGAGGATCTGATCCTGTGGTTTGGAAAGGACGGACGGTTCATCTACATCAACAACGCTGCCTGCAGTCTCCTCGGGTATCGCCGCGAGGAGCTGCTGGACATGCGGGTTCCGGACATCAGCCCCGAACTCCCCCCCTCGTCCTGGGACGACGAATGGAGGAAGGCAGAGAAGGGAGGGGGCGGCTTTCTTCGTACCGTCCTGCGCACCAGGAACGGTGAGACGATCCCTGTGGAGATCAGGGGGACCCTGGTCAGGATCAGGGACCGGCCTGTCATCTGTTCGATTGTCCGAGATTTGAGGGAACGCATCAGGACGGAGGAGGCGCTCAGGGCAAGCGAGGAGATGTTCCGGGAGATCGCCCAGCGCAGCTCGGACATGATCTATACCTGCTATCACGAGGGAGGGATCGCATACATCTCGCCTGCAGTGGAGCGTATCCTCGGGTATACCCCGGATGAGCTGATCGGGGAAAAGTGCAGAGACTACATTCTCGAATCGAGCAGTGATGTGTGGCAGCGATGCTACGATGCGGTATCCCGAGGGAAGACGATCGAGGGCGAGGTGATCGAATTCCGGCGCAAAGACGGGTCCGCGGCCGTGATCGAGGTCAGCGAATCACCCATCATGCACCACGGAAAAGTCGTGGGCGTCCAGACCGTGGGGAGGGATATCACCGAGCGGCTCAAGGTAACAAAAGCCCTCGAGGAGAGCGAACGCCGGTTCCGGACCCTGGTGGAGAGCACAGAAGAAGGGGTCATGATCATCGACCGCGCCTACCGGGTCACCTACGTCAACCCGTATGTGGCGCGGATGCTGGGACGGGATCAGGCATCCTTACAGGGTAGTACCTACGAAAAGCTGCTCCCCCCCGAGGTGGTCGAACCGGCGAGAGAAATGTCCAATAGGGTATTCGATTCTGGAGACGTAGCCAGCTTTACCTTTTTTTACCCTATGATCAATCGCTGGTTTGACGTGACCATAGTGCCATTGCAGCGGGAGGAGACACAGGTGATCACGCTCTGCTGCGTCGCCCGCGACATCACCGAACAGAAACAGCTGGGACAGTCGTTAGTACAGGCGAACGCCAAACTGCAACTGCTCTCCGGCATCACCCGCCACGACATCCTCAACCAGATCACGGCGCTGCTGGCCTACGTCACCCTTCTCAAAGAGGAAGTGCCTGAAAAGCCAGAAATTCAGCGGTATATCGACCTCATCGAGCAGCTCACCTACCGCATCGAGGGCCAGATCTCGTTTACCCGTGACTACGAGGACATGGGCGTGAAGCAGCCGATCTGGCAGAACGTCCGGGAGACGGTGGAGCGGGTGCGCGGCAGCCTCCCCCTCGACGCCATCGATCTCTCCGTCGAGACCGGCACACTGGAAATCTTCGCCGATCCGATGCTGGAAAAGGTCTTTTTCAACCTGATCGGCAATTCGATCCAGCACGGGGAGAAGGTGACGGCGATCAGCGTTTCTGCCTGCGAGAGGGATGGTGGTGCCGTGATCGTCGTGGAAGACGACGGGGTTGGCATTCCTGAGGAGACGAAAGAGGACATCTTTCGCAAGGGCATCGGCAAGCACAAAGGATACGGTCTCTTTCTGGCAAAGGAGATACTCTCCATCACCGACATGACCATCAGGGAATGCGGCAGGGCCGGTGAGGGGGCGCGGTTCGAGATCGAGGTTCCGGCAGAGATGGCCAGAGCCGGCTCCTGAGGGGTATGCGTGGGAACCGCGCGGCAGCCGGTGCGAATTAGGGAACCCTGGGGTGAATCAGGGTCAGAGATCCTCTGCGAAGAGGCAGCATTTCGCTGATATTCGGTCTGTAGCTGCATACGAGGGGGGCCAGTGGTGTGCCGACCACCTTCTGAAGGAACCACCGGGAATAATTAAAATAATTACATTTTTTCGCCCTGTCATCCCGGGCCGAACGCGCCACCCATTCAGGGACTTTCCCGCGATTTCAGGGCTGCAACGACCTGCGCGTGCCCGCGGGTGGCCGTATCACGGACACGCTGATCGGTATCCTGGAATTTAAGCTCCGCAAGCTTCTCTGCCACTGCTTCATCGCAGAATGTGCATAGGGCTTCGGTTGCCATCCTGCGTGCATACTGGTCTTCTCCTTCGAGCACGCCGTAGAGGCCTTTCAGGTCACCCTCCTGGCGCATTCGCTCAATGTCTCCATATGCCATCTCACACACCTCAGGGGTGCCATCAGCTCCATTTTATAATAAGCTAACTATTGGGTTACCGGGACGCTTCCCGGAGACGTCCCCGACAACAGGAGATGCCCCTGCCTGGACGCACACAGTCCCCCCTCAAGGCGGCGGGGTGACCCTCCGCCTGGAAGTCCGATTCCAGAATCTCCCCTCTTAAACGCCCGGACAAAAACAAGAAGGAATTTATCGGGGCAAAAATTTACCCCCATATATGCATACCCGCCCCGCAATCCTGCGTTTTTCGATCATCCTCTCCATGCTGCTCCTAATCGCTCCCGCGTCGGCGGATACCTACGCACTGGAATCTTCCTTTGGGAGTTTGGGCAGCGGCGAGGGACAGTTCAACAATCCCTACGGCATCGCGGTGAACGAATCCGGCTATGTATATGTGGCCGATACCTACAACAACCGCATCCAGGTCTTTTCCGCGGACGGCACCTTTGTCACTGCGTGGGGTTCACAGGGAATCGGGATCGATCAATTCTGGTATCCCTATGCGGTGGCGGTAAACCAGAGCGGCGCGGTGCATGTTGCCGACTACAACAATGAAAAACTCAAAATATTCACTCCCGCCGGGGCGCATCTCAGCACTCACCCCTTCCCCAAAGAAGTGAAGGGCATTGCGGTCGACGAAGCATCCCGGGCCTTCTGCACCGATCGGGATACCGACCTCGTCAACGTCTACAACGACACGTACGCACTCGAAGGCACGATAGGGAGCAGCGGGAGCGGCAACGGTCAATTCTGGAATCCTACCGGCATCGCGGTGACGGCAAGCGAGGTGTTCGTCGTCGACACCGACCACCACCGCATCCAGGTTTTCGCCGAAGACGGCACCTTTCTCCGCAAATGGCCTTCTGATACTGCATCGGGTGCAGCAGAGGGCGACTTCGACCACCCCTATGATATGGCGATCAACAGTTCGGGCCTGCTCTTCATCACCGATACGGATAACGACCGCGTGGAGATCTTTTCCCAGGCAGGCGATTTTGTGGATGCATTTTCCTGCACCAAACCCTGCGGCATTGCAACCGGACCTGGGAACCGCGTCTACGTAACCTCATTCAGCACCGACTGTGTGAAGGTCTACCGGATACCGCCTCCTCCCTCCGTGACCGGGATCACCCCCTCGTCGGCGACCCGCGGCTCTTCCTGCGTGGCCGCCACCTTGAACGGTAGCGATTTTCAAAGTAACCCTGAAATACGGCTTCGAAAAGGGGCGGGAACCATCATTGCCACCAATGTCACCCGCCTCTCGGCTGAAGCCATCACCTGCACCCTCAACCTTTCATCCGCGGACGCCGGGCTGTGGGACGTGCGGGTGATCAACGACGACGGAAAGGAAGGAATGCTTATCGACGGGTTCACCGTCACCAACCCGCCCCCTCAGATCGCCGCAGTTGCGCCCGATGCGGGAGTTTCGGGCGACACATTGGCCGGAGTACAGATCACGGGGTCCGGATTCCTCCCCGCACCCCTGGTCAAACTCCACCAGCCCGGCCAGCCGTACCTCTACGCCGATGACGCCGTATACATCAACGGCACCCGCATCACCTGCTCTCTCGACCTCGCCAGCACGGCCCCGGGCGCCTGGGACGTGATCGTGAAAAACAGCGATGGCCAGGAGGATATGCTCAGTGGGGGATTCACGGTCAGTGAACCGGCGACGCCCGCACCTGAACCCTCGTCTGAGCCGACCGTCACCCCCACGCCCGAACCCACCGCCGAACCCACACCCTCGCCTGAGCCGACCATCATCCCCACGGCCGAGCCCACCGCCACCCCGTTTTCCCGGCACGCGTCGTCCGGGAACGGCGGTCCCTCATCCACCGCGGTTGCATATGCCGCGGACCTCAGCCCGGGGGTGAACTGCACGCTGAAACTCATCACAGGGGCCTTACAGACGGTGACCCTCAGGGTAACCGAGCCCGTTGATTCGGTTCTGGTGACGGCAAAGGAGTGCACTATTCCCGTAGATATCGCGCACCCGAACGGTACCCTCTACCAGTGCACCGAGGTGACCTTCTACCGGATCCGCGGCGAGGAGGTCGACGCAGCCTGGTTTACGTTCTCGCTTCCGTTGTCCTGGCTCGAGGAGCAGCGGTTCTCCCCGGCGGGCGTGACCATGTTCCGCTTCCACGAGGGCGCCTGGCAGGAGCTTCCAACGGAGGTTCTCGGGGAACGAAACGGCATGGCCTGGTTCCAGGCAGAAAGCCCGGGCTGTTCCCTCTTCGCCATCATCTGCAAGGCGGATTCCCCGTCCGGTACAGACCAGGGCGATGCCGGAAAGGATACCTCTCAGGCTACCTTCGCCCCTACTGCAGCCACGGCACCACCCGTGCGCCCCGACCCTGCCGGTGCAACGGCACCGACTGCGGTGCCAAAAAGTCCCCTCGCCGCCGCACCACTCCTCTCGCTGCCCCTCGCCCTGCTGCTGCGCAGGCGGCCCTGAGCCCCTCCCCGGCAGCACTGTCTTCCGGAAAAGCATTTAATTCCCCCCTGTGGATACACCACCACTGAGGAAAGAAATGAAGTCCAGTGTATTGATCCCGCGTTGTGCTGCGATACTCCTCATCATCGCCGCCTGTGCCTGCGGCTGCACGGAGCCGGGCGTGCACGAGCCCGTCTATGGGCCCACGCCCGTCGTTACTCCCACCCCTCCCCACGTCATGGAGCTCTCCGGCACCACATGGCACCTGATCTCCTACCGAAACGAGAGCGGTGCGGGACAGCCGGTGATCGAGGGTACCGATATCACCGCCATATTCAACGAGTCTCTGGGAGAACTCTCTGGAAACGCCGGCTGCAACCACTACACTGCGCGTTATACCGTCGACGGTGCCACCCTGCAGATTCACCAGCTGGCCTGGACTGAGATGTACTGCACCGAACCGCCCGGGGTAATGCGCCAGGAGACCGGGTACCTCTCCGCGCTGGAGCGTGCGGCAGCATTCTACCTTGCTGCCAACCAGCTCTCCCTGAGTGATGGCGGGGGTGAGGTGCTGCTCGTATTCGAGGCAGGGGAACCGCCCGGCGGGCCTGTGAACCTGAACGGCACCGCCTGGCATCTGGTCTCCCTCGCAACCGGCCCCGACGAGGTCCGCCCGGTGCTCAAGGGCACCCGTATCACCGCGGTCTTCGGCGATGACGGGGACCTGGGCGGTTCGGCAGGCTGCAACCACTATGCCACGAACTTCACACAGGAGGGGGACGCGATCCGCATCGGCCATGTCGCCACCACGATGATGTACTGCGCCGAGCCGGTAGGGGTGATGGAGCAGGAATCGGCTTACCTGATAGCGCTGGAGAGTATAGCCTCGGCAGAACGCGAAAAAGAGCAACTGGTGATGAGCAATGCGGCAGGAGAGACAGTCCTCATCTTCGAGGAGGGGGCGTGAGGGGGGCCGCCCTTCCCGCTATACGATCTCGACCGTGAGATTGAACCGCTCCTCCGCCCCCGTCGGCTCCTCCCAGGGCCGGGCATAGACACCCTCGATCAGGTACGTGCCCGGCGCTTCCCCGTGGAAGGTCCAGGTATGCACGCCGGGTGCACCCACGAGTCCCCCGTCACCTGAAGCAGGCTCGAAGCCCTCGCTGTCCTGGATCAGACCTTCGGTCACGTTCAGCTTCCACGCATACCCGGTAGAAGGATTTTCCTCCAGGCGGACGGCAAAAACCCGGCCCGCCTCGAACGACACCGTCTCACCATCTTCAGCCTCAGTGAGAACAATCATGCAGCCGCATCCGATATGCGCATCGAGCGGGGGTACTCCTTCGGGTGTGCCGCCGTCAGGGTGCGCCTCATAATAGGCCTGCCAGGGGTCCTGTTCTGTGCCGTCCGGCAGGATGCATATGCCGTACTGGTTGCCGGCCGCATCGGTCCGTATCTCGTAGCGATAGCCCATCTCCTCGCACCATACGGCGGCGGGGTTGGCGAGGCCGGCCTCGCTTCCACTGTCCTTGCTCTCGTGTCCCGGGGCAAAGAGCGCCCATGTTCCCGCAGCAAGAAGACAGATGACTGCCAGTGCGGCAATGCCGTACACCACAATCCTGTTCATGGTATTCACCGAATGAGAGTGGCACACCCAAGATGATAAAGAATATCTTGACTACGAAATAATTCATATCTATTTTACTATTTTTTTACATTTTCAGAGAATATTCGGCCTTTTAATCCTGAAGATAGGAGGAGGCCGCACCATCCCGCTGGTATAGGGTGGGAAAGGCCGGCGAGCGTACAGCAGTCAGCGTTGCGGTAGAAGACAGATGGATTGTCCGGGCTGGTGGAGGTGCCTTCCCGGGAGGCCTCCAGTGCCCTGCCGCAGTGGGGGTTGGCGCAGGCACAGATCGACTGCACCGGGGCTCTCGCAGCCCTGTAGCTCAAGATGTCTGATGACGCAGGAGTCCTAAGGATATGCGGGCGCAAGGGTACTCCGGCCAGGAGCGCCATAGATCGGTTGGATTCCGGGAGGGGTCGATCGGCTGTGCCGCTGGCGGGGCGGTGCACAGTTCGCAAACCATGCGCAGGAACGGTGCTCCGCGAGGATCCGGGTGGGCAGGGTGAGCCGCTTCATGGGGCAATGCGCTCCGGGGGATGGTGGGGGTATCCGGGGATGCCCCGCTCATCTTCTGATAGGGAATGGAGCCCAGGGATATATTCGGAAAATGGTGGCGGAAATAGGGGAATTGTCGCCGATTCAGGCCTTGAACCGGATGTTCCATGCGCCGGTGCCCCGCGGATCCGCGGTGCGGAGAACACTGGCGGTGACCCAAACTTAATTGATAATGGGTTACGATATAGATAGGAACGAGGAACGTAAATGGAAAATCCCAAACTCTATGTCGGCAATCTGACATACTCTGTAGATGAAGCTCAATTAAAAGAGTTATTTTCAAGTTACGGCGATGTCAAGGACGTTCGTGTCATCGAGCGCAAAGGATTCGGTTTCGTAGAATTTGAAACCGTTGAAGAAGCAGAAAAAGCAATGGAAGCGTTGAACGGAACCGAATTTGCTGGCCGGACACTGCGGATCGACGAAGCTCGCCCGCCCCGGCCCCGAAGGGACTTTAACAGCAGCAGGAGATTTTACTAAATCTCCTTTTTCCCTTGTATATCGCAGCTCGCCTCTTCTTTTCCCGAATTATAATTATGCAGCGAGCGGATGCGGTGCGCGTCCTGCAGTCACTCCTCTTCGTCCTCGAACGAAAAGATCTCCTCGATACCGGCCCCCAGCGCCCGGGCGACGTTATACGCGAGCCGCAGCGAGGGGTTGTAGGTGCCCTTCTCCAGAAAGACGATCGTCTCCCTGCGCACCCCCACCCGTTCGGCAAGCTCCGCCTGGGTCATCTGCTCTCTGGCCCGAAATTCCCTGATGCGGGTCTTCATCTCCGGGCACCTCAGGGCAGGCTGGTCACGATCCGTTCGGTGTTCAACAACCTCCCCATCACCAGCACCGCTCCCAGGACATTGACACCGGCAATGAAGGATCCACCCACCACCGGCCAGGTGATGCCGGTCTCCGGATTGAGCAGCTGCCGGGTGAAGGTGAGCAGAAAGATGAGGACAAAGATCACCGCCACATTGACGATCTGGACCTGGCGCAGGCCCAGGATGAACTGGACCAGACCGAGCAACCCCGTTCCCGCAGCGATAAAAAGAGGCATCACCACCGCCAGGTGGACGATGACCGGCGCGGATGGGAGCACCAACCCCCCGCTGTTCCCGCCGGAAACCACGATGATGAGCACTGCGGCACCAAGGGCCATTCCCCAGGCGAGGAGGGTTGCTCCCAGCACCTTCCCAAGCCAGAGCTCACCTACGGTGAGCGGGGTGCAGAGGAGGGTTTCGATGACTCCCTGCTGCTTCTCCCGCAAAAAGATCTGTGACGCGAAGATATAGCCCACAAAAAGTCCGATCACCGGAACCATCGAGAAAAGGAGCTGGTCGAGGACCGCGGCACTCCCATCTTCCATGGTGACCGCCGGGGCGGCGGTAAATGCGAAGAACATGGCCAGGAATGCCGTGGTGATCATGGACATCCGGCTGTGGAGGAGCTGGGCCGTCTCTTTGCGGGCCACCGTCAGCATCGGGTTCATGCTCCGCCCTCCGCCGATCCTACCGCATCGAGGTAGATCTCCTCGAGAGAACGGCGTGTTTTCCTTGCTTCTTCTACGAGGACGCCCTCCCTGACCAGCCGGGCGAGCACCTGCGCCGGGGCGGCGCCATCCAGGAGCACGGCGGTGATCACCCCATCCTCAATCCAGTACCTGCTCACCTCCTCCATGGAGGCAAGAATGCCCTCCGCGCGGGTTATGTCACCCGCATCTGCCAGAGTCAGGGCAAAATGCACCCCGCCTCGATTCTCCTGGAGTGCTGCTACCCGGTCATAGGCCCGTAGTCGGCCCCGATCCAGAATGGCCACCGTATCGCAGACCCGCTGCACCTCATCCAGGTTGTGCGAATTGAGGAATACGGTGACCGATTCACGCCCCGAAACCTCGTTGATGAGCTCCCTGACCATCCGCTGGGCTTCGGGATCGAGCCCGGATGAGGGTTCGTCAAGGAACAGGATCTCCGGCTCGTGCAGGAGGGCGCGGCCCAGGCCCAGTTTGCGTTTCATGCCCGTGGATAAGGTGCCGACCGCCGAATCGGCTCGCTCTTCGAGCCCGGTGAGTGCCAGGATCTCGCTGATACGCCGCTGAAGTTCAGGGACACCGTAGAGACGGCCGTAGTAGTCCAGGTTCTCACGGGCGGAGAGCTGATCGAAGAGGCCGTTGTGCTCGAGCAGCACCCCCACCCGCCGGCGGAGATCCTCCCGATCGGCGAGCCGCTCCCCGAAAACGAGCGCTTCGCCCTCCGAAGGTTCCAACAGGCCCAGGAGCAGGCGCAATGTGGTGGTCTTCCCTGCCCCGTTGGGGCCCAGGAACCCGAAGACCTCTCCCTTCTTCACGGCAAAGCTGACTCCGTCCAGCACCTCCCGTCCCCCGAAGGCCTTGCCGAGAGAGGACGTCTCGATGATATTCACGCCACATCCTCTTTGCGGAAGAAGTAGCTCTGAAAGAGCTTTGCTGAGATGCCCATCAGCAGGATGAAGATCACCGAGAGCGTGCCCGCATCGGGCGAGGCGATCTCAAGATAGTCGAGCCAGAAAACCCCGAACATTGCCAGGAAAGTCACGAACCACGAGTAGGAGAGGCCCCAGGCGCCGATCCTTCGGGTGCGCTCGTCCTGCATATAGTGGGATTCCCTCCGGAGCATCCGTGCACCGGCGAGGATCATCATGACGAACCCCGTGGCGATCGCGTAGTCGGAGATGTTGCCCGGCGCACCGGCGGGCATTGTGAGCATCTGGAAGAGGCCGACTGCGAGGAGGATCACGCCGAAGAGGAACATGGCGGTCATCCACCAGCGGCTCCTGTACCATTTGTTCTGTTCCATTGTCATGCGTGCATCACTGAACTTGTGAACTATATCTCACACTGTGTGAGAAAGATATAACATATTGTTATTTTAATCTAACTCGCCCATGCCTGAAGGGGAACCGGGGTAGTACCTGCGAAATGCAGCCCGGCAGTGTCGTGATGGCAGACAAACAAAAGAGTATACGGGGATTTTTTCCGCGGGAAGGTCATTTCCCACAGCTCTGCCGCACAATGATTTTAATAGTAGTATTGTGTAGTCCCCCCGTCTTCACCTGCGAGGGAACAGGCGATCATTTCGTCTCACGCATCATGGATAATCGTCTCCCTCGCGGAAAGACCCGCAATCCCGGTATGGGGAGGTGAGAGAGATGGTCGACATCAGCGCTATTCCGGTGGAAGCCCGGTGGAAAATCGCAGCAAGTGCCATGAATGATATGATCTTTGGCTATCGCCTTACGTTCATGGAAGCAACGAAAGGCGCGTATGCAGAGGAGCTGGATGAGGGTCTGGAGGGCCTGTGGCGGCAGGCAGGACGGAATCAGGCGGTGGTAGCAAAGGCATTCAACTTCCCTCGGGGCAATGCACGGGAAGTCGCGGAAACCTTCGTCGCGATCTCCAGGCTATTCCTGGGCCCGGAACTTGGCGGCGGCAGTATCGAGGGCGGGGACGGTGACAGTGCCATAGTGATCACGAAAAAGTGTCCAATGGCCCGCCGCGCACAGAAATTCGGAGTCGAGGGGAAGGCTGTGTGCAGATCGTGCAGGGCGTATACCACATCTGCAGTGGAGAGTCTCAATCCGGACTACCAGGTTCACACCACCAGCGGACTCTGCATGGGGGACGATGCATGTGAGATGCATATAAAACGACGGCAATAATCGGATTTTTCCTTTTCACCTTCGCTGGTCGGGCCCGTTGATGGACGGAGAAGGCCCCGTCCCTCGCCTGCATCCGGCGAGAACTCAATCTCCCGCGAGAATGCGGGCCATCGCCCGGGCATTGTCGAGCATCGCGTGGTCGTTGTTGAAAAAAACATGCACACGTTCCGGTTTCTGGTCGCGGATGATCGAGGCCGTCTCCTCCAGCTCCTCCCGGGCATAATCGTGCCTGTACCAGTCATCCCGCCCGTGCATGCGCAGGTAGATGAGGGGGCCTGCAAAGATGCGGTTCTGGAAATCGGGAGAGTCGACCGAGACCAGCACGGCCTTATCGGCGATGCGGGTGCAGAGGTCGTCATCGCCCAGAAGGTCGGTGTTGCGCAGCTCCACGGCGCAGCGGTCGCCGAGACAAGCATCTTCCACGAAGCCGATGAGACGGTCCGCGTCGTCGAACCGCGGCGGCGCCTGGAAGAGGTAGAAGGCGATGGAATCGTCCAGAGGAGCAAATGCGTCCCTGAACTTCTCCCACACCCCAAATCCCTCCTCGTTGAAGAGGTGGCTGTGGGTGACCGAACGGTGCACCTTCACCGACCAGGAGAGATCCGCCCCTTTTTCCGCCCAAGATTTGATCTGGTTGGGAAAGGGAAACCGGTAGAAGCTGGCGTTGAGCTCCACCGCGTTCAGGCCGGAGTGCGCATAAAACCAGTCCAGCGATTTATCCTCGTTCCATTCGTAGTACCATCCGCTCGTGCCGACATAGACCTCCATCCCTCATTCCTCCTTTCGTCCCGCAAACGGAAACCGTATGGCTTTCCGGGGCATCAGAGAATCTCATCGAGAACGTCCGCAGCATCCCTGATCACCCCGGCACAGATCGTCTCAAAGAGGTTCAGCTCCTTGATGAGGATGTACATCTCGGGGTCGCCGACATCGTAGCCCAGAAGATCCCTGCACTCAAGCGACGGCTGCCGTTCTCGAAACAGACGGAAAAATTCCCGCACCAGGGCATACGCCCGCTGTTTGGCCTGATCGGTATCCGTGATCTCACGGGTGGACAGCCCGATCACCATCACCGCGCCGCTCACCGCCCCGCAGACGCCCCCGGTGCGGCCCATCCCGCCGCCGAATCCCAGGGCAACCAGCGCCGCCGTCTGTTCATCCACCCCGTAGTCCTCCGCAAAGGCTGTCACCACCGCCTGGGAGCAGTTGTAGCCCTGCCGGAACTTCTCCACCGCGCGATCGGCATGTGCCATACCCCCCCATTACAGGCAGACACCAAAACGGTATCGCCCCCTGCATGCCTATATAGGGGCGGCGCCATTGTACGGTACCACACGCACCGTGCGGGAAGAACACGAAAGGAGGCTGCAATGGGCACGGCACGGCATGATCGGGAACCCCTTCCCTGGCTGATCCTCCACCGGATCATCGGCATCGTCATCTTTCTCATCGTGGTGGTGGTGCTGAACGCTCTCGCCGGCACCACGGAGATCGCACCGGTGCGCACCATTGCCGTATTCCTCACCGATAACTTCTGGCTGATCATCCTCTTCTCGCTCATCTTCCTTGTCGCCGACGTTTTCGCCGCACTCCCTTTTCCGGTCAATATCCCCGCCCCCTTCCTCAACGCCGCAGGCGCAGTGCTGTTGGTGGAGTTCCTGGTCCGTATCTTTCTGCTGGTGGACAAGATCACCGGACTGGCACTTTTCGGGATCTTTGCATGGTTCGCTCCCTTCCTCAAGGCGCTCGTCTTTGTGGTGGTGCTGGCCGCCGGGCTCTCCAAGATCATCTGGCCCGACAGGGTGCGTGAATGAGTCTATAAGCCCGGGAACACCGAGGGTTCAGGAGAATGCGCACCAGCGAACACCCTGTTCGGGGCTCACCTCGCGTGATGCGCCTCCCTGTGCATGTGACCGAGGGCACCGCGCTGCGGGGATTCGGGGACGACAACCTCCCCGGCGGGTATCCCGGATGTTCGCAGGTGGGCCACCGTAGAAAGAGCGGGATGGACAAGAATGGGGAGCAGCCAGCGCCCCGGTCAGGAGAGATAGGGCCAGAACCGCCAGAGAAACCAGGCCAGCAGAAGGGAGAAGGCGAGGGCTCCTGCGAGCTCCTCGGCTTTGATTTCAGAAACGTTCCGCCTCATTCTTCATCCAAAAACGGGATATTTCAGCGCTGCAGATTCATACAGGCCACGAGCACCCGGGAGTAGGTGCTCTTCATTTGCACCATGACCTCCTGCCTGCAGCTGAGGGCGGGATAGGCGGCGAGGGAGACCAGCACCCCGGCGTGCAGCATTGAGTCGAGGGGGACGGCGAGGGCAACGAGCTCCAGCGCGGCAATCGAGGCAAGTGCCATGCTGGAGAGAAGGATCCCTCCCTTCCTGTGCCCGAGGTGCACCACGGTGGTCGACGCCGTATCCATGTCCTCCCAGTAGTCGCAGACCTGGTGGGCGACCAGCGCCTCGAAGCACACCATCGTCCCGATCAGGGCGCAGCCCGCCATGAGGGGATCGAGGAGGGCGAATCGTCCTCCGGCGAGGGCGTAGCCGGCAAGCACGGGCAGCCCCCCGAACATCAGCCCGTGGGTGAGGATATCGACAAGGAGACGGTCTTTGAACCTGAACGGCGCCGCCGAGTAGACGGTGAGAGCGCCGATGCAGAGCAGGCAGCACACGAAGCCTGAAAGGCTCATCACTGCGGCGATGCAGAGGGGGAAGGCCACGAGTACGGCCATGAGGGCAAGGGTGCCTTCCCTGCTCACGGCTCCGTTCACAAGAGGGTTGGTGTTCTTCTCGACCTTTCCCGCATGGCTGCGGTCGATCTCCACGTCATAGAAATTGTTGACCACGAAGCCGTATCCGGTGATACACATAAAAATTATCAGAACCGGTATAAGCTCCGGGGCAAACCCGCCGGCGCAGAGCGCCCCCGCGAGGGGGAAGAGGGGGTAGAATTTGATCCAGTCTCCTATTCTCAGCATTTTGATATATGCCGCAGCATTATCCATTACAAATCCATTGCATCTTTGAACATATAGGATCTGCTCATTTGAAGAGAGCGCACGCGAGTGCAGGGTATATTACCACAGGCAATGCCTTATACTTTATACGATATTGGACACCTTCCCGTCGGCCAGGGGTACCGCCACAAAAAAAATCCCCCCTGCTGCCTGGAAATGCGAAATCCGCACCGGATCATGGTATGCATTCCGCCGCCGGAAACAGTCCGGTGCGGCAGCAACCTTTATTACAATCCTTTCCGTATGACATCGATTGTATGATTAAGGTCGCAGTGAACGGGTACGGCACCATCGGCAAGCGCGTCGCCGATGTGGTCGCCGCACAGCCCGACATGGAAGTGATCGGCGTCTCCAAGACGAAGCCCAGCGCGGAAGCATACATCGCCAACCGGCGGGGATATCCCCTCTACATCGCAGACCTCCAGAACAAGCCGGCATTCGATCGCGCCGGCATCGAAGTGGCCGGCGACGTGGAGGAGATGCTCAAGCACGCCGATGTGGTGGTGGATGCCACTCCCGGCGGCGTGGGCATGAAGAACAAGCCGCTCTACCAGCTCTTAAACCTGAAGGCCATCTGGCAGGGAGGGGAAAAGCACGAGGTGGCAGATTTCTCCTTCAACGCTTCGTGCAACTACGCGGACGCCCTCAACCGGCAATACGCACGGGTGGTCTCCTGCAACACCACCGGGCTCTGCCGCATCATCAACGCCGTGGACAAGGCGTACGGGGCACGGAAAGTGCGGGCCACCATGGTGCGCCGCGGATCTGATCCCGGCGGGATCAAGAAAGGCCCGATAGACGCCGTGGTGCTCAACCCACCGACCATTCCCAGCCACCACGGGCCTGATGTCCAGACGGTCCTCCCGCACATCGATATCGTCACCATGGCCATGATCGTGCCCACCACGTTCATGCACATGCACGTGGTGCATATCGACCTCGAAAAAGCCGCCACCCGCGAGGACATCCTCGCCCTCATCGAGGAGCACCCCCGCATGGGGCTGGTGCGGAAGGGCACCGGGATCACGAGCACGGCAGAACTGAAGGAGTATGCGCTGGACATGGGCCGCCCCAGAGCCGACCTCTGGGAGAACGCCATCTACGAGGAATCGGTCTCCGTGGTCAACGACACCGAACTCTACCTCTTCCAGGCCATCCACCAGGAAGCCGACGTGGTGGTGGAGAACATCGACGCCATCCGCGCCCTGATGGGGACGGTGGAGGATGCGGCGGAATCCATTCGAATGACCAACGAGGCGCTCTCCTTTACCGCCATCTAGAGAACCATTAACTCCCTCCATTTCCCATATTCTTTAATGGACGCTTACGCACTCGCCACGCGCAATACTGTGGAGGTCATCACCGACGACGAACTGCAGGCACTCATCCAGAAAGAGAAAAAGAGAGTGTATGCGGGGTACGAGCCGAGCGGGGAGATCCACCTCGGGCACATGGTGACCATCAACAAACTCATGGACCTGCGGGATGCTGGGTTCGAGGTCGTGGTGCTCCTCGCGGATCTGCATGCGTTTCTCAACAGGAAAGGCTCCATGGAGGAGGTGCGAGAACTTGCCGACTACAACAGGCGTTGTTTTGAAGCGGTTGGCCTAACAGACGTCGAGTTCGTCCTCGGATCCGACGTGCAGCTGAACCCCGACTACGAGCTGCGGGTGCTCGAGCTCTCCCAGAAGATTACCCTCAACCGGGCGCGGCGCAGCATGGACGAGGTGGGGAGGCAGATGGAGGCCCCCTCCGTCTCGCAGATGATCTACCCCATCATGCAGATGGTGGACATCGCCACCCTCGGGGTTGACGCTGCGGTCGGCGGCATCGACCAGCGAAAGATCCACATGCTCGCCCGGGAGTACCTCCCCTCCCTCGGCATGCCCGCGCCGGTCTGCATCCATACCCCCATCCTCAACGGGCTGGACGGCAGCAAGATGTCCTCATCGGCCGGTAATTATATTTCCATCGCCGATACAGAGGACGCCATCAAGAAAAAGATCAAAAAGGCGTTCTGCCCGCCCGAGCTGGAGAACAACCCCGTGCTGCAGCTGATGCAGTACCATGTCTTCCCCCGCCTCGGCACCGTTTCATTGAGGCGCCCGGAGAAATTCGGGGGCGACCGGGACTTTTGCGCCTATGAGGCGCTCGAGCAGGCCTATGCCGCAGGGGAGGTGCACCCGATGGACCTCAAGAACGCGGCCGCAGAGGGGCTTGTCGAGATCCTCGCCGACGCATGCGCCTACATGAATGACTAGAGGGACACCGTGAATCTGGATTCACTGCAGGACAAATTCGACCGGGAAGTGGCGAAGATGGGCGTCCGCATCAGGGACGCCGACCAGATGAAGGTGATGGACAACGTCTTCGACGAGGTCACCCTCCTCGCCCTCTACCGCCTGGTCCATAAAAAGTACATCTCGGTCATCGGAGGGTCCATCTCCACCGGCAAGGAAGCCAATGTCTTCTACGGGGAGAAGGACGGGGCGGCCATCGCCATCAAGATCTACCGTATCAGGTCGGCGAACTTCAAGGGGATGAGCGAGTACATCGTGGGCGACCCCCGCTTCGCCTCCATCAGGAAATCCAGAAAAGAGCTCGTCTTTGCCTGGACCAAAAAGGAGTACGCCAACATCTCGCGGGCGCGTGAGGCCGGCATCCCTGTTCCCGCACCGATCGCCTTCGACCGCAACATCCTGCTCATGGAGTTTCTCGGCGAAGAGGAGCGGCCCTATCCGCAGCTGCGCAACGCAGAGCTCGACGACCCCCAGGAGTGCTACGCCCGGATCCTCGGCTACATCGATACGCTCTTCAACAAAGCCGGGCTCATCCACGCCGACCTCTCGGAGTTCAACATCCTCTACCACGAGCAGCCCTATATCATCGATATGGGCCAGGCGGTCACCCCCGACCACCCGCGGGCGCTGGCCTTCCTGGTCAGGGACATAAAAAACATCAACCGGTTTTTTGCAAAACATTGCGCGGTGCGGGAAGAAAAGGAGATTTTTCAGGAGATCGTGGGGCCGGGGCGGTTCGAACCATGATCATTCGACGGAGAATACCATGACGACCATACAGGAAGTAAAGGTCACCGCAAGCCGCATTGCGGTGATTATCGGAAAAGGCGGCGAGACAAAGCGGCTGATCGAAGAGAAGACGGGCACGGAGCTTGCCATCGACAGCGAGGAGGGGACTGTGACCGTGGAAGGGACGGATGCCCTGGCGGTGCTCAGGACCATCGAGATCATCAAGGCAATCAACCGGGGATTTTCCCCCGAACGTGCATTTCTGCTGCTCGAGGACGAGGATATGATCCTGGAGATCATCGATCTCTCCGGCGTATGCACCACCACCAAGCAGATGGAGCGGATCCGCGGACGGATCATCGGCAAAAGCGGCAAGGCCCGCGCACAGATCGAGGACATGACCGGGGTGGCGATCTCCGTCCACGGCAAGACCATCGCCCTGATCGGGATGCCCGAGCAGCTGAAGGTGACGCGGTCCGCGGTGGACATGCTGCTCGAGGGACTGCCCCATGAGACGGTCTTTTCTTTTCTTGATAGAAAAAAGAAAGAGGCAAAAACCGACATCCTTGAGTACTACTACTGACTGCCGGTGCGGGGGCCTGCATCCTCCCGGATACCGCCGTTTTGCCGCAAAGGGGGGTTGCAACTGGAGATCGAAACGGATCAGCGGGCGCTGTTTACGATTGCGCGCGAAAAGGCTCGTTTGTGCAGTGGAATTGAAGGGGTTTGGATGAAAATCGAATCATTGCCGGTACCGGACCACCTGGTGCAGTATTACCGGGAACGGGGGATCACCGATCTCTACCCCCCGCAGGAGGAGTGCATCGAGGCGGGCCTCTTTTCAGATGCAAACCTCCTCATCGCCATCCCCACGGCAAGCGGAAAGACCCTCGTCGCCGAGATGGCCATGCACCACCATATCGAAGAGAAGGGCAGGTGCCTCTACATCGTGCCCCTGAAAGCGCTCGCGTCCGAAAAATACGATGAGTTCAGCGGAAAGCAGGCATCGGTGGGGATCGCCACCGGGGACTACGACCGGCGTGACGAGTACCTGGGACAAAACGCCATCATCATCGCCACCAGCGAGAAGGTGGATTCCCTGCTTCGCAACGCCACGCACTGGCTTCGGGAGATCTCCCTGCTCGTGGTCGACGAGGTGCACCTGATCGATTCCGAGGACCGCGGGGCGACCCTTGAGATGGTGATCACCAAGCTGCGCACCCTCAACCCCGGCATGCAGATCATCGCCCTCTCGGCCACTATCGGCAACCCCGAAGCGCTCGCCGGCTGGCTGGATGCCGCACTGATCACCTCTGAATGGCGGCCGGTGGACCTGCGGGAGGGGGTCTGCTACCGGGGCACCGTGCACTTTGCCGACGGCGAGAAGGAGATCGCCACCCCCTCCAAACAGGAGGACATCAACCTCTTCCTGGACACCATCGCCGAAGGAGGGCAGTGCCTGGTCTTCGTCGGCTCGCGCAAGAACGCGGAGGGATTTGCCAAACGGGCTGCGTCGGCGTGCAAACTCGACGACCCCCGGCTCGCCGAACTCGGCCGCGAGCTCGAGGCGGCTGCCGAGACGGATATGGGCAAGGTGCTCGCCGCCTGTGCGGCGAACGGGGCGGCGTTCCACCATGCCGGGCTCTCGAAAAAGCAGCGCCATATCGTGGAGCGGGGGTTCCGGGAGAACCTGATCAAGGTGATCTCCTCCACCCCCACCCTCGCCGCGGGGCTCAACCTCCCCGCCCGCCGGGTGGTGGTGCGCGACTACCTCCGCTTCCAGGCCGGGGAGGGCATGCGGCCCATTCCGGTGCGGGAGTACCGGCAGATGGCGGGAAGGGCGGGAAGGCCGCACCTCGACCCGTACGGCGAGGCAATCCTCATTGCCAAAGAACGCGGGGCGGTCGAGGACCTGTTCGCCGCCTATATCGAGGCGCCGGCAGAGGACATCCACTCGAAGTGCGCTTCGGAATCGGCGCTCACCACCCACATCCTCTCCCTGGTCGCCACCGGGTTCGTCTCCTCGAGCGAGGACCTGATCGGGTTTTTGGAAAAGACGTTCTACGTGTACCAGAAGAAAAACAGCCGGTACCTCTCAAGAATTGTCGACAGCGTACTCGAGTTCCTCAACAGTGCGGAGATGATCACCGATGTGGGCGGGCTCCTGCATGCCACCTCCTACGGGACCCTGGTCTCCCGCCTCTACATCAACCCCCGCGGCGCGGAGATGATCAGCGCTGCCCTCCGGTCCCATGAGCACTGGTCCGAGATCGGGCTGCTCCAGCTGCTGTGCAGCACACCCGACATGTACACCCTCTACGTGCGCAAGCAGGACCTCCCTGTCCTTGAACAGTTCGTCTATGCCCACGAGGACGACCTCTGGATGGAATTCTCGTGGGACGACGGCGAGGGCTTCTTCCGCAGCCTGAAGACGGCGATGCTCATCGCCGACTGGATGGATGAGGTCGGCGAAGCCGTGATCTGCGAGCGGTACAATGTGGGCCCGGGAGACATCTATAATGCGGTCGAGGGCATCGGGTGGCTGATCCACGCCTCGGCGAGGATCGCACGCATGGAGACGCCGGACTGTGCCGGCCCGATCAGGGAGACCGAGCTGCGGGTGAAGCACGGGATCAAGCGCGAGCTCCTGCCCCTCATCAGCCTGCGGGGGATCGGGCGGGTGCGCGCCCGCCGGCTCTTCAATAACAACATCACCTCCCCGGAGGCGCTCCGTACTGCCGGCATTGAGCGCGTCAGTATCATCCTGGGCCAGAAGATCGCCGAATCCATCTTCGCGCAGCTGGACCGGCCGGATGGCGGGGGCGAGGACGACGGATACGAAACCACAGGACAGAAAACCCTGTCCTTTTTTTAGGTGACCGAGATGAAAGTGGACTGCGAGATCGCACAGGCGCGGTTTGCTGTGGATGACGAAGCCGATTTCCTTGTACGAACACGGGAGATCGCCGACAGATTCGGGGTGCATATCGTGGTGTTCAATGCCGCGAACATGGCCGGGACCGCCCACGTCATCACCGCACTCGACCATGCGCAACGCTCCTTTTTCGAGGAGAGCCCCATAGCAAATTCATTCGAGATGGAGGCACTGCTCTATGCCGCGGGGAGCAGGCAGGTGCTGGACGCCGTGCGGTTCGGCATTCACCGGGGCGAAAATGCCGGGTATGTCTGCTTCTGCCCCCCCTCACCGGAAGCACGCGACATCCTCGGGGATCTGGTCCATTTCGTCGAGGAAGACTGGGAAGGCATTGATGCTGCAAAAAAAGTGCATTTGATGAAACTTTTTGGGATTACCCCGGAGGAGCTGGCGACCGTCGGAGAGGGGCGCCTTGCCGAACTCGTCCGTGAGCGGGTCGCCCTCCTCGACGTCTACCGCTGATCCGCTACTGCGATGCGTGTGTCAGGATGTGCTTGAGCTGGGGGATGATCAGTTCCCGGACCGCAAGGTCCGCGCCGCCGACCGATCCAGGGATGCAGAAGACCGCTTTCCCCCGGGTCACCCCTCCGAGGGCTCGGGAGAGCAGGGCTCGGGTGCCGATATCCCGGACGCTGAGCGAACGAAAGAGTTCGCCGAAGCCGGGCATTGTTTTCTGGAGGAGGGGTTCGATGGCCTCGATGGTGCAGTCATCAGAGGTGAGGCCCGTCCCCCCGGTAAAGATCACGCAGTTCGCAACCTCGAGGGAGGCGAAGAGCTCGCGGCGGATCTCCTCGATATCGTCGGGTACGATGCGGGACCGCACCACCGGGAGGGAGGAGGAGGAGAGGAGATCCCGTATCACCGGACCACTCCTGTCGGTGGACTCATCGCGGCTCGTAGAAACGGTGATGACAGAAATGGCAAGGGGAATATCCCTGACATGGCTTGGATCCATGAATCCCCATTGGCGGGGAGATCTGATGAGGGTAGTGGTCGATCCGCGGATAGGTTCATAACGAGAGGGGGACCCTCCTGTTGCCAGTGGAGCCAGTGGAGAAGGTGCCTGCACCCACCGAGCCGATGAACGGATCGCCAGACGTTCACCCACACTGTGAGCTGCCCTGTGTGATCGGATCGCGATCCGGATCCCTTAAGTACCATGAGAAAGAGATCCATCAATGAGTCTTCTTCTGTTTTATTATATATGAGAAGAAGGTCTTCTCATATTCCTTCTCCACTCGAAACCATGGGGTGGGGCTTCCCCTCCCTCCCTGCACCATCAATCCACCCCAAAATAGCGCCCCAAATCCTTTATCCGTCTTCCAGGCGTCTTCTTTTCTACCAACACCCTCTCCACTGGAAACAAAGGGGTTAATAGGATCGAAATGATCACATATACTAGATCGTGCATCGTAAGGATGCTTCTCAAGTGCGCTCTGGTGTATACATGTCCGAAGAAGAGAGCCCCTCAATGGGATTATTTAAAAAATTTCTCCATAATACGAGCATATTCAAAAACCGGGAAGTGCTCCGCCATTCCTACCGCCCGCACGTGCTTCCCCACAGGAAGCCGCAGATCGATTCCATCGCGTCGATTCTCGCACCGTCTCTCCGGGACGAGACTCCCTCCAATATTCTTATCTATGGGAAAACGGGAACCGGAAAGACCGCCTGTGTGCGGTACGTGGGACGAGAACTGGAGAATGCCAGCAACGAAATGGGTACCGCCTGCCACGTGATCCACCTCAACTGCGAAGTGATCGACACCCAGTACCGGGTGCTCGCCCAGATCGCCAACTACCTGGACGACTCGGATGCCCGGGCGAGCGATCGCCCCCGGACCAGCATCCCCATGACCGGGTGGCCCACCGACCAGGTGTACACCGAACTGAAAAACCAGATGGAGGCGATGGGCGGGGTGCACGTCATCGTCCTCGACGAGATCGACAAGCTGGTCAAAAAGAGCGGTGATGAGACCCTCTACAACCTCACCCGCATCAACTCGGACCTCAAGGACTCGAAGGTGAGCATCATCGGCATCTCCAACGATCTCCGGTTCACCGATTTCCTCGACCCGCGTGTGCTCTCCTCGCTCTCCGAGGAGGAGATCGTCTTTCCGCCGTACAACGCGATGCAGCTCGTGGACATTCTTCAGCAGAGGGCGAACGTGGCGTTTGTCGAGGCAGCGCTGGAGGATGGGGTCATTCCTCTCTGCGCCGCCCTCGCCGCCCAGGAGCACGGGGACGCCCGCAGGGCACTCGATCTGCTCCGCGTCTCGGGGGAGCTCGCGGAGCGGGAGAACACAGACCGGGTTGCCGAAACCAATGTCCGGGCGGCCATACAGCGGATCGAGACCGACAGCCTCATCGAGTGTGTCTCCACGCTACCCACGCAGAGCAAGGCGGTCCTCTATTCGATGCTCTTTTTTACCAAGCTCAACAAGGATGTCTTTACCACAGGGGAGGTCGCCCAGGTCTACCGGGAGGTTGCCCGGATCCTGGACCTCGATGTGCTCACCCACCGCCGCATCACCGATCTCATCTCCGAGCTGAACATGCTGGGCGTGATCAACGCGCGCGTAGTGAGCAGGGGCCGTTACGGCAGGACCAAGGAGATGTCATTTGGCACCGGCACTAAGAAGATCTGGGACACCCTCCTCAAGGACACACGGCTGAACGACGAACGACTGAATGACATTGATATGGCTCGATTCAAAACGCTCTTCCGGTGATGACGATGGACGACAAAGACCGCTTACTGCTCACAATTCTCGAGGACGACAGCCGAACCCCGATCGCCGATCTGGCCGATATGGCAGACCTCTCCGAGGAGGAGGCCGCTGCGCGGATCGGCATTCTGGAGGAACAGGGAGTGATTCGCAAGTACCGTGCAGTGGTCGACTGGGAGAAGGCCGGAGAGCCCGAGGTGGCGGCGATCATCGATCTGAAGGTCAATCCCGAGCGAGATTTCGGATACGACAAGATCGCCGAACGGATCGGGCGCTTTTCGCAGGTGCGCAGTCTCCGGCTGATCTCAGGCGTGTACGATCTCCAGCTATTGCTCGTCGGCAGGAACATCCACGAGATCACCTCCTTTGTGGCCGAGCAGATCGCCCCCATGGACCATATCCGCGAGACGGCGACGATCCTCATCATGAAGACCTACAAGGAAAACGGGCATACGTTTTTTGAGCGGGAAGGAGGCGAGCGTCTTCCCATTTCCCTCTGACGTGATCGCATGAGAGATTTCGTAGCAGCGCAGGCCCGAAAAATCCCTCCCTCCGGGATCAGGAAATTTTTCGACATGGTCCAGGACATGGAAGACGTCATCTCCCTCGGGGTGGGGGAGCCGGATTTTGCCACCCCGTGGAACATCTGCGAGGCGGCGATCTATTCCATCGAGCAGGGCTCGACCTCGTATACCTCCAACCGCGGGATGCCCGTGCTCTGCCAGGAGATCACCCGCTATCTCGACGACCGGTTTTCCATCCGGTACAGCCCGGAAACGGAGATCGTGGTGACCAGCGGGGTCTCCGAGGCATTCGATGTCGCCATCAGGACGGTCGTCGATCCAGGGGACGAGGTGATCGTTGCCGAACCCTCCTTTGTGGCCTACTCGCCCTGCGTGATGCTCGCCGGCGGTACCCCGGTGCCGGTGCAGTGCCGTGAGGAGGACGGTTTTGCGCTGAATGCGGATGCCCTGGTAGATGCGGTCACCCCGAAGACCAAAGCCGTGGTGATCAATTTTCCCAACAACCCCACCGGCGGGGTGATGCGAACTGCGGACTACCGTGCGATTGCCGATGTCATCGTGGACCATGACCTGCTGCTCATCAGCGACGAGATCTACGCGGAACTCACCTACGAAGGCTCCCACACCTCAGCGGTGACGGTGGACGCTCTCCGGGAGCGGACCATTACCCTCAACGGGTTTTCCAAGGCCTATGCAATGACGGGTTGGCGGATCGGGTTCCTCTGCGCTCCGAAAGAGATCTGCGACGCGGCGCTGAAAATCCACCAGTATGTCATGATGTGCGCCCCCGTGATGGCTCAGGTGGCGGCAATTGAGGCGCTCCGGCGCGGCAGCAGGGAACGCGACGCCATGGTGCGGGAGTACTGCATCCGCCGGAACATGTTTGTCCGCGGGTTAAACCGCATCGGCCTATCCTGCCACATGCCCAACGGGGCGTTCTACGCGTTTCCCTCGGTTGCGGAAACCGGCCTCTCCGACCTCGCATTTGCCGAGCGTCTGCTGAGCGAACAGGGGGTGGCGGTGGTCCCGGGGCGGGTGTTCGGGGAGTCCGCCGAAGGCCACCTGCGGTGCGCCTATGCCGTGTCCCGCGACAACCTGCGGATTGCACTCGATCGTATGGAGGCGTTCATGGCCGGCCTCTGAGGCTATCTTTTTTTAACCCTTTTTTAATACAAATAGTCATATAATTTCAAATTCCCGGACCATTGGCCGATTATGTGCATATTCACATCGGTCATGCAAAAGGCTGGTTGAACCCCTTTATTTCCACTGGAGATGTCGAAAAAACACAGAACTGCGGTAGAGCGCTATCCATCGGTGCCCCTGCCGTACACAAAGGGGGTTTGGCAATCTACTCTCACCACGCCCCGAAATGCGGTGATTACGCGCTCGTCGTCCGTTTGAGATTACGAATAATGTATAAAATATGAATAATCTCATAAATTCAACAGTTACCTGTGGTACGACGAATATGCGCGATGATTGGGAGAAGCACTCCGTTCCGCCGCGATGTGCAGGAGGGCTATGACCCCTTCATTTCTACTGCAATAATGAAAATCTGCAGTAATTTCGAAAAAATAGCGGGTTTGCTTGATTTTTATGGGGACGACCCGGTGACAGGATCGCCCCGCGGGCGCCGGATGCGTTCTCCTGGTTAACTTCACATATCAATCTTTATTGCTATGTATCGCTCCACCCTACTTGATATAACAATGAGCTGTACAATAGTCGTCGGCGGTTTTTTTGGTGACGAGGGGAAAGGAAAGATTGTTGCGCACATTGCGTATCATGACAGACCCTCGATTATTTCCCGGGGTGGCGTAGGGCCCAATGCCGGCCACACTGTCAAGGCGGGAGAGCGGGAGTACGGTATCCGCATGGTGCCGTCCGGATTCGTGTACCCCGAAGCCCGGCTCTGCATAGGGAGTGGTGTGCTCGTTGACCCCCGGGTATTTCTCCGGGAGGTCGAGGAGCTCGGTGTGGCTGACCGAATTTTTATCGACAAACGGTGCAGCATCATCGAGGAGGAGCACATCAGAAAGGACCGGGGCGATACGCACCTTGCCAAGACCATCGGATCGACGGGAACGGGGTGCGGGCCGGCCAATGTCGACCGGGTGATGCGGGTCGCACGGCAGGCCAAGGATGTGCCCGAGCTCGCGGATTTCATCACCGATGTGGCCCTGGAGGTGAACGAGGCCATAAATCGGGGGGAGAACGTCATTCTCGAGGGGACGCAGGGGTTCGGCATTTCCCTCTATTTCGGTACCTATCCGTTCGTGACGAGCAAGGACACCTCGGCTTCCCAGATCGCCGCGGACAATGGGGTCGGCCCCACCCGAATCGATGATGTGGTCGTGGTCTTCAAGGCCTATCCCACCAGGGTGGGCGAGGGGCCGTTCGGCACCGAAATGACCCGTGAGGAGTCGCACCGCCTGGGGATCGTCGAGTATGGCACGGTGACCCACCGGGAACGCCGCATTGGCGTTTGGGACGGCGAGATGGCTCGCTATTCGGCTATGATCAACGGCTGCACCGTGGGGGCGATCACCGGCATCGACCATATCGACCCCGACTGCTTCGGCGTGACCACCGCAGACCGGCTCTCGAAAAAAGCCCGTGATTTTATCGAACAGGCGGAAGAGGACATTGGCGCGCCGGTGGGGCTGATCTCCACCGGTCCCGACGTCTCCCAGATCATCGACCTGAGGGATGAGTTGTGAAACGGTCGACCATGGCCATCCTCTGTTGCCCGGTCTGCAAGGAGGAGCTGACGTTGCGGGCGGACGAGGTGAACGTGCAAAAAGACAGTGAGGAGGAGATCCTCGAGGGGGTGCTCTACTGCGCTGCCTGTAATGTGGAATACCCCATCCATGAAGGAATTCCCGATCTCCTCCCCCGGACGGGCGGGGAGTGCTGAGGGATCAATGGTGCATGCCGAGATTCATATCAACCGGCGGGGGATCAACAGCATCGAGGCCCCTTCCCAGGTGGAGATCTCCGCGGGCGAATCTCTGGTCCTGGACATCGTCAACCATGGCCCTCCCATCCACCTCACCCTCTCCTCCGACAACTCTGCTCCTTTCACGGAATTTTTCCACGAAAACCTCTATCTCGGGGAGCGGCAGGAGTACCGCATCCCGGTGTACGAGAACGCCTTCGAGGGGTCGTTTGAGCTCGCGGTGATCACCGGCTACGGAATGCACCGGGGCACCATCCGGGTGCAGGTCAACAGGTTCGTCAAAAAGAAGGAGCCGGTGCCCGAGGCTCCGCCCGTCGAGATCCCGTCGCCCGAACCGCCGCGATCATTCCCCGTGCTGATTGTCCTCCTCCTTCTCGCCGCGGGCATTGTGTACGGTGCCTGGCTGGTCGAAAGGGTTGATATCTTCAATTATGCAGCCTTTGCGGCGCTCTCGAGCGCGGTCCTCGCGGCATGGCTTTCCCGGCGTTGATCCTCTGGCTCTCATTGGCCGTCGACCGGATCGCCGGCGACCCGCCGAACGCGTTTCATCCCACCGCCCATCTGGGCAGGTTCATCGGATGGTGGGGGCGGCCGGAACGCTATCCGGTGCCGCTGCAGCGGTGTGCGGGCATCCTGGGCGCCCTGGCAACCGCTTCACTGTTTGCTCTTCCCTTTCTGCTCTTCGACAGGCTTGCGCCCCCGCTCTTCCTCCTCGTCGCCGGGCCCGTGCTGCTCAAGCTCTGTTTTGCATGGCGCTGCCTTGAAGAGCATGTCCGGGCCGTCGAGCAGGCCCTCGAAGGGGGAATGGAGGGCGGGAGAGAGAAGGTGGGCTACCTGGTCTCCCGCGCCACCGGCACCCTCGACGAGGAGGGTGTGCGATCGGCGGCCTACGAGTCCATGACCGAAAACCTGGTGGACAGCATCGTCTCCCCGCTCTTCTTCTTCGCCCTCTTCGGCCTCGGGGGGGCGGCGTTCTATCGGGCGGTGAATACGATGGACGCCATGCTGGGCTACCGGGATGAACGGGCCCTTCTTGGGTGGTTTCCGGCGCGCCTCGACGACCTGCTCAACCTCATCCCCGCCCGGCTGACCGGCCTCCTCCTCCTCCTCTATTTTACGGCGAAGGGGAGGATGCGGCCGGCCCTGCAAATGTGGCGGCGGGATGCGCACCGGCGCCCGGGGATCAACGGCGGCATTCCCATGGCCGTGATGGCCGGCGGGGTGGGCATACGTTTCGAAAAGCCGGGCTGTTACGTTATCGGCGATGATGTGCGGAGCCTGCGGGAGGCGGGAGAGGAGATCGTCGCTGCGGTCCGGGTGGTGACCCTGCTCTCGGCCCTCCTTTTGAGCATCACCCTCGTGTTTATTACCCTACTACAGACATACCTATGGTAAATGAAGCTCGAGGATTTGAAATTCGGCACCGAGCTTATCAAACGCGGCTTTGCCTCCATGCAGAAGGGCGGCGTCATCATGGACGTGGTGAACGCCGACCAGGCAAAGATCGCCGAGGAAGCTGGCGCGGTGGCCGTCATGGCGCTCGAACGTGTGCCCGCCGATATCAGGAAAGCGGGCGGCGTTGCGAGAATGGCCGACCCGCAGATCATTGCAGAGATCATCGACGCCGTCTCCATCCCGGTGATGGGCAAGGTCCGCATCGGGCACTACGTGGAGGCCCAGGTGCTCGAAGCCGTCGGGGTGGACATGATCGATGAGAGCGAGGTCCTCACTCCCGCGGATGAGGAATACCACATCGACAAAAAGAAATTTACCGTGCCTTTCGTCTGCGGTGCCCGAAACCTCGGCGAGGCCCTCCGCCGCATCGACGAGGGCGCCGCCATGATCCGCACCAAAGGGGAGGCCGGCACCGGCAACGTGGTGGAGGCTGTGCGGCACATGCGGGCCATCATGGGCGAGATCCGTGTGCTCCAGGGGATGAGTGCGCAGGAGCGGATCGACCGCGCCCGCACCATCGAGGCGCCGGCTGCGCTGGTGGAAGAGTGTGCCGACCTGGGACGCCTTCCCACGGTCAACTTCTCCGCGGGCGGCCTCGCCACCCCGTCGGACGCCGCCCTGATGATGCAGATGGGGGCGGACGGCGTATTCGTGGGATCAGGCATCTTCCTCTCCAAACACCCGGAGCGGATGGCCCGTGCCATCGTGGAGGCGGTCAACAACTACGACGATCCCGCCGTTCTGGCCAGGGTGAGCACGGGGCTCGGTGAGGCCATGCGGGGGATCGATGTCCATACCCTCCGCGAGGACGAGGTGCTGCAGTACCGTGGGCGTTAGGATCGGTGTTTTGGCCCTGCAGGGCGATGTGAGCGAACATATGCGGGCGTTCCGGGATGCTCTGGGCGGCAGGGGAGCGGTGACGGCCGTCCGGCATGCCGGGGCGATCGGCGATCTCGACGGGCTCGCCATTCCCGGCGGTGAATCCACGACCATCGGCCGTCTTGTGGACAAAAACGCGATGCGGCGCCCCATTGAGGAGTTCGAGGGAGGGATCTTCGCCACCTGCGCCGGCATGGTGCTGGTCGCCAGGGACGTGGACGACCCCCGGATCACCCCGCTGGGCCTGATCGATATGGCCGTCGGACGTAACGCCTTCGGCCGCCAGCGAGAGTCGTTCGAGGCGGAAGTTCCCATTTCCGGCCTTGATACCCCCTTTCATGCCATATTTATCCGCGCTCCCGTTGCCACACGCGTCGGCCCGGAGACAACGGTGCTCGGGCGTGTCGACCGGGGCATCGTGGCGGTGCGGTCCGGATTGCACATGGCCCTCTCTTTCCATCCCGAACTGGGCGGCGACCGCCGTCTGCACCGGATGTTTTTGGAACGTCTGCAGGATACCAGGTGAGAGGGGGCGCTCTCCCCCCAAAAAAAAGGTTTTTTTTCCGTACCCCGCGAAAATCTCCTCGAGATGGTGGGCCTCATTTCGCTTCAACGTATGACAGATCCGGCAGGATTCATCGCCATGTGACCGGGAGTCCCTGCCTTCTCCCGCGGGAGTTCACCCCTACGGATTACCTTTTTATAAACTGGTGGTGATGCATATTTCACCTATGACCGGCGGGATCAGTGTTGTAGAGATCTACAAAGATAACCGTTCGACCTTTCAGGCGCACTATTTTTCGCATGCCTGCCTGATGATCCTGCTCTCCCTGCACGAGGGCGAAAAACCGCTGCCCAAGATCTGGGACATCGCCGACAGCGTCTCCCTTTCGGTGCTCCCCTACGTCCGCCGGTGCGTGCAGGACGGGATCATCGCCCGGGGGAACGGGGGCTACCACCTGACCGAACGGGGCAGGGAGGTCACCGACAGCCTCATTCGCTTCTTGACCGCCGTGGGGATGATGAACCAGGCGGAGATCCTCGGCGGCGTGCTGGAGGAGGACGACCGGCGGGCGGTGGCGGTGGAGGAGGCACTCCCAGAATCCATCACCCCGCTCGAGGTCTACGAGGACAACCGCAGCGATGTGCGATTTTTGATCGGCAACGAGGGGGTGCTGCTCTTTCTCCTGTTCCTGCAACAGGGGCAGCGCTCCGCGGGCGCTTACCACCGGATATACGGCGGGGCGGAGGCCGTAAAAGCGCAGGACCTCGCCACCCTGGTCAATATGGGCATTGTCAGTGAGCGGGGCGACTTCTACGCCCTGACGGGGCCGGGCAGGAGGGTGGTGGGGCTCCTTGCCGAATTGATCGAGGCGGCGGCGAGAGACCCCGTTCCCGCGTCCGCCCCGGATACCGGCGAGAAATGAACGCACCTTGGGGTTGTTTCCCGCATCCGGGCAACAATACATAACATTTTTATACTGACATCTCCTCATTGAAAGGTAGATTTCAGTACCATTGAATATTTCCAACGGTACTGGAATCTGCCGATAAACCCTGTCAATGACATGAAGAAAGACCGGGGGAGCCGGTTCCTCCCCTCCCCCATTGCCCCCCCAATCTCATGACCGACATGCCCGGAGCATCGAAGATCAGCGTGCTCGTCGTCGACGACGATCCCTCCATACTGGTGATAACCAGGCTCTCTCTCGAGCGAGACGGCGAGTTTCAGGTGCGGGTGGCGCGTTCAGTCCCTGAAGCGCTGGCACTGCTCGAAAAACGGACCTTCGATGCCATTGTCTCCGACTATAAAATGCCTCCGGTGAACGGCGTCGACTTCCTTGCAATGCTTCGGGTACAGGACACGGACGTACCCTTCATCCTGTTCACCTCCATGGCACGGCGCCATTTCACTCCATCGCTCTTCGACGGAGTGCTCACCCACTATCTTTCCAAAGAACAAGGACTGGCGGACGGCTGCGCCGTGCTTGTGCACACCATACGCCGTGCGTGCGAGGCGTCAGGAGAAGGCCGGGGATAATCGAGAGGCTGCGGCCGCCAGTTCTCCTCCTTTCAGGCCGGCGGTGACCGCATGGCGCCAACCTCGGCGAGGGGCGGTTCTTCCCCCATCACCGCCCCTCTGCAGTACCGGTGTGGGCGAGTTCGTTCGACCCCTGCTGTTCCTGAAAAAACCGTTCTTCCAGCTGTTTTCTGGGCAGAGTGACCAGGTAGAGGTACCCTGCGGCGCCGGCGATGATCGCCCCGGCGATATCGAAGCACAGGTCGAGCATGGTGTCTTCCAGCCCCCGCTGCAGGCCGGCGGAAAAGGCCTGGTCGGCGGCGAATTCCATCACCTCCCAGAGCGCCCCCAGGGCGATGGTCATGCTGACGATGCCCACGACAATGATCTTCCCCTCGAGCTGCTGGCGGTTGTAGCGGTCGAGGAGCAGCACGAGCACCAGCCCGAGAAGGGTGATAATGCCGGCGGAGGTGATGTGGGTGATCTTGTCGAATACCGGGTGGAGGTAATCGTAGAAGCCCATGAGGTCTCCGAGCCCGTGCAGGTAGACGGCGGCGAATATGGCCAGGTAGACCGGCGCCTCGAAGGCCACCTCGTGGCGCCGCTCGAGGGCGTAGGGGACGAGGGTGAAGGCAAAGACGATTGCGGCCGATGCCGCGTGGCCGAGATCGCCCATCATGAAGGTGGCCAGGGAGAAGAGCAGCACCAGCCCCTGTAGGCTGTAGACCATATGCATCGCCCTCTCCCTTTCCATCCCCACCGCGCTCCTTGAGGCTGCATTGGGCGGCTGGAGATTAATATTTTTTCGGGACTATAAATATTGGGTGCGTCGCGGGAACCGCCGCCTGCGGCTCCTTTTTTGCCTCCTGCAACGAACCTTGGTTACGGTGAGACAGATGAGTGACAATTCCAGGAAAGTGGCACTGCACACGAACATGGGCGACATCGTCATCGAGCTCTTCGACGACATGCCCGTCACTGCAGGAAATTTCGAAAAATTGGTCCGTGAAGGTTTTTATGACGGGATCGGGTTTCATCGCGTGATCAGGGATTTCATGATCCAGGCGGGATGCCCGAAGGGCGACGGCACCGGCGGGCCCGGCTACACCATCCCCGACGAGCGGGTGAAGGGCCACTCCAATGTCCGGGGCACCCTCTCCATGGCCAACACCGGGCAGCCCAATACCGGGGGGAGCCAGTTTTTCATCAACATGGTGGACAACACCTACCTCGACTGGGACAACCCCTCCACCCCGTATGCACACCCCGTCTTCGGCAGGGTGATCGAGGGTATGGACGTGGTGGATGCCATTGGCGCCCTTAAAACCGACCGAGCAGACCGCCCCGTCAAGAAGGTGGTCATCGAGCGTGCAGAGGTTCTCTGAACGCCCCCTCCTGTGTGTTCGCATGCGACCGCCGCGTGATCCCTCAGCTCTCGAACAGGCGATGGGCTATGCGTTCTCCGATCCCAGCCTGCTCAACCGTGCGTTGACCAGGCTCGCCTATGCCAAGGAGCAGGGGCTCGGCGACGCAGCACACATGGACGCCCTCGCCACCCTCGGGGATGCGGTCGTCGACATCGTGGTCATCCAGTCCCTCGTCGCCGCCGGGGAGCACGACAAGGGAACCATCACCAACCGCAAGACCAACTGCGTCAATATGACCGTCCTGCGGCGGCTCGCCGAGCAAATGTCGGTCGAAGATTACGTGTACTGGGGAAAAGGGGAGGATGCGCAGGCCGTCTGGACCTCGGGGCGCGTGCTCGCCGAGTGCATGGAGGCCCTGATCGGCGCCGTCTACCTCGACGGGGGCATCGGCGCGGTGGAGCGGGTGCTCAAGGAGATCGGGCTTATCTGCTAATTCCAGAAAAATGGGATATACCCGGCTGCCCGGCGCGGGTGGAACCGGTGCGAACTCATTCTTTTTTTGCCACCCCTTGCCGGGCCACTGCTTCTGCGGCCGCTGCCGCCGCCTCCTGGTCGCCCAGGTAGTAGTGGCGGATGGGCTGAAGATCGCCGTCCAGCTCGTACACAAGGGGGATGCCGGTGGGGATATTGACATGGGGGATCTCCTCGTCGGAGATGTTGTCCAGGTACTTGACCAGCGCCCGCAGGGAATTCCCGTGTGCGGCGATGAGCACCCGCTTTCCCTCGATGACAGCCGGGGCGATCTCGTCGTGCCAGTAGGGCATGAAGCGCTCCACCGTGTCCTTGAGGCATTCGGTGAGCGGCAGTTCTTCGTGGGCAAGATCGGCGTAACGACGGTCGTTTGCGGGATTACGGGGGTCGTCGGCTTCGAGAGCGGGGGGAGGGGTCTCATAGCTCCGCCGCCAGGTGAATACCTGTTCATCGCCGTATTTTTCCGCCATTTCGGCCTTGTTGAGCCCCTGGAGCGCCCCATAGTGGCGCTCGTTCAGCCGCCATGACCGTGTCACGGGCAGCCACATCAGGTCCATATCGTCGAGCACGATCCAGAGGGTGCGGATGGCCCGCTTCAGCACCGAGGTGTAGGCCACATCGAAGGTATACCCCTCCCCGGTGAGAAGCCGCGCCGCCTCATGAGCTTCTGCCACCCCCTTCTCGGAGAGATCGACGTCGGTCCATCCGGTAAATCTGTTCTCCCGGTTCCAGGTGCTTTCACCATGCCGGAGCAGTACGAGTGTGTACATGGTATGTCCTCCTTCCTACCTATGGGCAGAGGTGGTGAAAAAGAGTATTCTCCGACCCGATGCAGTTCTAGTATATATTATGTTCTGTGATGGAATGATCACACCGCATATAATAAACCTCGCCGGCGCTCCACATTCAATCTGGTTACGCGTTATCGCTAACCGCTAGTCAACGTACCCGGAGGCGGCCGCCGGTTCCGTGTTCCGGTATGACACTGCACCGGTACCCGATGCGCAGGGGGCGCAACGGCGAGGCCGGGTGTTATGCACCTGATCTCATCCACGATTTCCTCGCCGCGTTCGTGCAAATCCCTTTACGCGTCAACGGTTCCAAGACACCATCTGTTCACCGGCATCAATCGTGAAGGGGGGCGCATGCTCCCCAATTGACCTGCAAGAGGCCGCAAAAGGGGGAGTGTGGCCTCATGCTTCCAGATACGGATGCACGTGCAACGTGCGACCGTGATAGGGCATTATCCGCAAAACCACGCAATGGGCTTGATCCGGGACCTGAAAAAACCCGGATCCTTTTTTCATGCAACAGGCGGCCGGATGGCTTTCGCAGATCCCCGGAGCGATTTGCGGGGAAACGGCAATGGAAGGCATGCTACATCAACGGTCATAAGGGCACATCGATTTCACGAACAGGTAGTAGTTGCCCTCCCCCCGGAACGGTGGTTGTTCGGGTGTGGCGGTTCAAAAAAAGGATAAAATTAGAGGAACAGGGGTGCAAAGACCACTGCCACGATGGACATCAGCTTGAGCAGGATGTTGATGGCGGGGCCGGAGGTGTCCTTGAAGGGGTCGCCCACCGTGTCCCCGGTGACCGCGGCCTTGTGGGAGTCGGAGCCCTTGCCGCCGAGGTGGCCCTGCTCGATGTATTTCTTGGCATTGTCCCAGGCACCGCCTGCGTTGGCCATGGTGATAGCCAGCATGAATCCCGCGGCGAGCGATCCGACGAGCAGGCCTCCCAATGCGCCGGGTCCGAGGGCCAGGCCCACGATCACCGGTGCGGCGATGGCCAGAAGGCCGGGTGCGATCATTTCACGAAGTGCGGAACTGGTGGAGATGGCGATGCATGTCTCGTAGTCGGGATCGGCCTTGCCCTCCATCAGCCCCGTGATCTCCTTGAACTGGCGGCGGACCTCGAGCACGATCTGGTAGGCCGCCTTGCCGACCGCCAGCATGGTCATGGAGGAGAAGAGGAAGGGAAGCATTGCGCCGATGAGCACCCCGATAAAGACCGGGGTGTCGAGGATGCTGATCTGGGCCAGGTTCACCGCGATGGCGTAGGAGGAGAAGAGGGCAAGTGCAGTGAGCGCTGCTGAGCCGATGGCGAATCCCTTCCCGATGGCTGCGGTGGTGTTGCCGACCGCATCGAGCGTGTCGGTGATCTTGCGCACCTCTGCGGGCTGGTGGGACATCTCGGCGATACCGCCGGCATTGTCCGCCACCGGGCCGTATGCATCCACGGCGAGGGAGATGCCGAGGGTGGCGAGCATGCCCACCGCGGCGAGAGCGATGCCGTAGAGGCCGGCAAAGGTGTGGGCCAGGTAGATGGCGAGGGCGATGATGATCACCGGAAAGATCGTGGACTCCATGCCCTTGGCAAACCCGGTGATGATATTGGTGGCCGCACCGGTCTCACAGGACCTGGCGATGGAGAGGGTGGGGGAACGCTCAAAGGAGGTATAGTATTCGGTGATCTGCCCGATGAGGAACCCGGCGATCAATCCGCCCACGGTGGCCACGAAGACGCCGAACCCGAAGCTTCCCAGCAGGATATCGGAGGCGAAGTAGGTGACGATCACCACGAGAGCGAGGGCGATGAGCAGCCCGCGGTTGAAGGCGTTGTGGATGGCGCTGCTCTCGGTCTTGCTGGTGCGGACAAAGAACGTCCCGATGATGGAGGCGAGGATGCCCAGCGCCGCCAGGACCAGCGGGAAGATGATGAAGTTGGTCACCGGGATCTCGGCATAGAGTGTGGCGGTCGCCGCGCCGAGGAGCATGGTGGCCAGCATGGAGCCGACGTAGCTCTCGTAGAGGTCGGCGCCCATGCCGGCGATATCACCCACGTTGTCGCCCACGTTGTCGGCGATCACGGCGGGGTTGCGGGGGTCGTCCTCGGGGATGCCCGCCTCGACCTTCCCAACGAGATCGGCGCCCACATCGGCGGCTTTGGTAAAGATACCGCCACCGACACGGGCGAAGAGGGCGATCGAGCTCGCACCCAGCGAGAAACCTGCCAGGATATTGACCAAGTCACCCTCCGCCATCCCGGGGAGGATGAAGCCGAGGGCGATAAAACAGAGGGAGAGCCCGAAGAGCCCGAGGCCAACGACCGACATGCCCATGACCGTGCCGCTCGCAAACGACACTTTGAAGGCATCCGCGATCCCGCGCCGGGCGGCGTTCGTGGTCCGGCCGTTTGCGGATGTCGCAGTGAACATTCCGATGTACCCTGCCGTGGCGGAGAGCACCGCACCGGAGACGAAACATCCTGCGGTGAGCGCCCCGTTGGGCAGAATGAGTGCGATGATGATAGCAAGCACCACCACGAATATGGCGATGGCGCGGTACTGGCGGTTCAGGTAGACCATCGCACCGGTGTGGATCGCAGTGGTGATCTTTTTCATCAATTCCGTGCCTTCGCCCTCTTTGCGGATGATCGTGTATTGAAATCCAGCAAAGAGAAGGGCCACAAGGGCACAGACTGGTGCAAGATATAATAAATAATCCATTAAACGTTTCCTCCGAGTACTGACGCATGCAAAGAACTCGAAATCGAGATTTACTATAATTGTCGACTTTCATGATAAAAATACAACGTTTTGTTCGGGAGCGCCATCCTCCGTCATGGTATCGGCGTCACGGGAGGAGTTTTTCCTCTTCTCCCCCGTCAGCCGGGGCGGTCAGATCGTGCGCGGCGCGCCCGGTTCGTTGAAATCAAAAAATTTCGCCTCGAGCGTCTGCAGGTCGACAACCGCCGCCCGTGCCGGGGTGGGCTGGATGTTCATCTGCTTCTGGAACTTCGTCTGCGCCTGCCATGCCCCGGCATTGATGCCCAGCACACCCCGGTACCGGGTCATCCCGCAGATGTGCACGTGCCCGGTGTGCAGGATCTCTGGGATGGGATCAATGACCAGTTTGTCCTGTTTCGCCGGTTTGACGGGCGTCCGCATCCCGTAGGTGGCGGCGAGGTGGCGGCGTTTGAGCATCTCCTCCATCATCTCCTCAGGCTTTGTGTAGGAGGCGCCGGGGATCATGGAAATCAGGTCGTCGTAGGAGCGGCCGTGGTACATCGCCACGCGGACGCCCTGCAGGCTCACCAGGCTCGGGTTCTCTACGAGGGTGACGTTGGAGGGAAAGGTCTCGGTGAACCGTGTGGGCAGTGCGGGCTGGGGCTCCGAGCCCCGCACCGCATCGTGGTTGCCGGGCGAGACGACGATCCGGCAGGATGCGGGAAGATCGCGCAGCATGGAGGCGAATACATCGTACTGCTCGTCGATGTCCGGGATGGTCAGTTCCTGGTCCTGCCCCGGGTAGATGCCGATGCCGTCCACGAGGTCTCCGGCGATGAGCAGGTACTGGGGCCGGGCGTCGTCGAGCCAGTTGGAGAACCGCAACCACTCCTCTTCCATGAAGGTGTCACTGCCTACGTGCACGTCCGAGATGAGCACTGCGGTACCGGGCGTCTCGCTCGTGTAGGGAGCGTGCTGGAGAGGGATGTCCGGCCGGACGAGGGTATCGGCGAAAAAGAGGCTGCCGTCGTTGGAGAGCTTGCCCTTGACCCCGATGACCTCGTCGGGCACGATTTTTTCCGCCTCCGCGAACACATCGCGGTCCTTGTTGAAGAGCACGTTGATGGTGCCGGTGGGATCCTCCAGCTCGGCCATGCGGTGCCCTTTCGCCGTGGACCGCGCCTCGACCACCATGCCGACGATGCTGCACTCCTGCTCACGGTACCGGGTATTCCTGGCGAGGGCCTCGATGGGCAGGGGGTTGACGCGTGAGCGCATCATGGCCGCGAGATGGTTGTAGCGATCCCGGAAATAGAAGTAGAAATCGTTGAAATCGACCTTTTCGATGCCTGATACTGCTTTACCGGCCAGCACATCGAGCTCGGGGTCGGCGAGAAAGCGTGCCCCGTCCCGCTCGGTTTTCCAGCCGGGGATGTGCCGGGGTGCCACCACAAGGCAGTTAGCGGGGAGGCCGGCAACGATCTCGTCGATCATGGAGGGTGTCCCCTGTTCGCGGAGAAACTGCACCACATCGGGGTGCACCTGGAGTTTGGTATCCAGAAACCGGGACACGATCTCCTGATCGTCAAGCATTGCTGAAGTGGTTTGGTGGGAAATGAAGAAAAGATGTCGCTACCCCGCGCCGGCGCGCTCCTGTCCGGGCGGACGCATCCCGGAATATGCCGCTATTTCGCCCTGCGGGGAAAATGCGGGGTAACAAACTATTATGGGAGGGAATAGACTATACCGATAGGTATGAAGACCTCGGGGAAGCGGGAAGAGGACCGGTCCCTGCTCTCGGGACTCCTCAGGAGCGACCATCCTGCAGCATCATTTGCCCGCGATCTCCTCTGGGTCGTCGGTGTGGTGGGAACAATCGCCCTCGTGCTCTTCCTGGTAAGCGGCACCTGGCCGGCGGTGGTCGCCGTAGAATCGGAGAGCATGGTGCCCAACATGCAGGTGGGCGATCTCGTCTTTGTCGTGGAGGAACACCGCTTCGGCGAGCTCCTCACCAATGAGGAGGGGATGCGGACGGGCAGCGGCCGTTTCACTGCGTATCCCGACCTCGACGGAGATCCCGTCTACGGCGACGTGATCATCTACCGGCCCAATGGGGCGGATTCGATCCACCCTATCATCCACCGGGCGATGGCATGGACCGATGCGGACGGACAGGGTGGCTACATCACGAAGGGGGACAACAACCCGGTCGTGGACCAGAACTCGTTTCTGCCGGGGGTTGGGGTCATTCAGCCGGTCAGGGAAGAGTGGATCGTGGGCAAAGCTCTCTTTGCCATTCCCCTGGTAGGCTACCTCCCCCTCAACATCGTCCCCCTCGCCGTGGTGGTGCTGGTCATCATGATCCTGCATGAGGCCTGGATGCGCATGCGGCAAAAGGCACAGGACCAGCCCGCGGGGAAAACGAAGAAACAACCGAAATCGTGAGTAATCTGGTAGGGGATCCATGAAACAACTGCTGGAAGATGTAATCGCAGGGCACCGCCTCACCGAACAGGAGGCGGTCGGACTGCTGAAGACCAGAGACCGGAGGGTATGGGAGATCGCCGCTGCCGCCGACCGCGTGCGGGAGATGAAGGTCGGGGACACGGTCACCTACGTGCGCAACCAGAACCTGCACGTCACCAATATCTGCAAGAATGTCTGCGGCTTCTGCGGCTTCGGGAAGCCGAGGGGAGCGGAAGGGACGTATTTTTTCGGCAAGGAACAGATCCAGGAGCAGGCGGTGCTGGCAAAGGAGCGGGAGGTGACCGAAATCTGCCTGCTCTCCGGGGTCCACCCCGATTTCAACGCCGAATCGTACCGGGATATCATCGCCTGGGTGCACGAGGTCGTTCCCCGGGCGGACATTCATACCGGCAGCCCGGACGAGCTCGCCTGGGCGGCGAAGAAGAGCGGGATCTCCACCGAAGAGGTGATCCGCATGGTGCGGGATGCAGGTCTCGGCACGCTACAGGGAACAGCTGCCGAGATCCTGGTTGACCGGGTGCGGGAGATCATCTGCCCCCGGAAGGTGTCAACCGATGAATGGGTGCGGATCATCAAAGAAGCCCACGGGATGGGGATCAAATCGACGGCCACCATCATGTACGGCTCGGTGGAATCGGAGGAGGACCGCATCCGCCACATCTCCGTGCTGCGCGATATCCAGGATGAAACAGGGGGATTTACGGAGCTGGTTCCCCTCTCCTGGCTCTACGAGCATACCCCACTCTTTGAGTCGGGCATCGCCCCGCGGGGCGCCACGGGCCGAGAAGACCTCCTCCTTCTCGCCGTCTCCCGCCTTTTTCTGGATAATTTCGACCACATCCAGGTCCCCTGGCAGAAGGTGGGCCTCAAAATGACCTCGATCCTCCTGCGTGCCGGCGGCAACGATATCGGCGGCACGATGTTCGTCGACGCGGTCTCGGCCGATGCCGGCGGCGAGGCGGGCGGCTTCTTCGATCCGGCGGAGATGCGGCGTATCGCCGACGATCTTGGGGTTACGCTGCGACAGCGGACGACGACCTACGAACGGGTATGACGCGGGCTCAGAGGCGGTTCAGCGCCTCGAGAGCGCTCATGCCCACCTCGACGTGGCGCTGGACCGCGTGCAGGTTGGCCGCCTTGACCTCGCCCTCCATCAGGTCTTCGAGGCTCTCGATGACATCACCTTCGGTGGGTGCGATCTTTGCCGCAGCGAAATCGAAATTTTCGAGCATCTCCGTATCCAGGAGGTCGTTGCCCACCACCCCGTGGTCGGTCACCACGGCCACCAGGCTTGTCGGCCCCATGGGGATGACATAACCTTCACCCTCCTTCATCGCGAGCTTGACCCGCTCATGCCTGAACTTGTGCAGCACCTGTGTCATGGTAGGCGGGATAGCTGGCGGACACTATAAGCGTATCCCTCCCCCCGCAAGCCCGCAGCGGCTACTGCGCACGCACCGCCATCCACGCCCGCACAAAGCGTATCTCGTTGTAGGAATAGCGGTCGCCGAGGTGCGATTTCAGGAGCCGGAGATTCCCGGGTCCGCATCGGGCAATCGCATCCCTGATCGCCTCCTGTTTGGCATGCATGACCAGATCGTCGAGGGAGATGGCCTCACCGCCCATGATGATCGCCTCGATCTGGGCCCCTACGGTCTCTTCCGCCATTTCCCGTGCGTACGCGATCTCCCGCACGGTGTAGCCACGCCGGTAGAGGGCGAGGGTCGTGGCGATCGAGTCGGGGGCAAGAGCGGTCCCGCCCTGCAGCGGTGCTGACGCCTCAGGGCGGGCGTCGCGGTGCTCGACGATCGCGGCCAGAAACGCATCACCGTAGTTGCGCAGCTTGTGGGCGCCGATCCCCCGGATGGCGAGGAGGTCCTCTCGAGTGCGGGGGAGAACCGCCGCCATCTCCCGGAGGGTGGCGTCGGAGAAGATCATGAACGGGGCGACCCCCTCCTCCCGGGAAAGATCGGAGCGCAGGTCTTTGAGGCAGGCGAACAGGGCAGCATCATAGCCCTCTCCTGCGGATCCGCGGTGTGCCGCCGGTACTTCGCGCCGTTCGCTCAGCACCACCTCCATGCGCCCTTCCGCGACCGCCCTGCTCTGTGCGTTGAGGACGATGACCGGGTAGCGGTCGCCTTCCACGGAGAGGTATCCTTTGCGGACGAGTTCCCCGATATAATCCGTCCACTGGTTCCTCGTCCGCCACCTGCCCGAGCCGTATGCGGGGATGGTCGTATGGCCGCGCTCCCGTATTTTCGCGCTCTTCGCCCCCCGCAGCACATCCGCGAGGTAGCCCGCACCGAACGGGGCGCCGAACTGGGAGACGCAGGCGATCACCGTCCGTGCGATCTCCGTGCCGTCGAACGTCCGCCGGGGCTCGAGGCAGTTGTCGCAGGTCCCGCAGGACTCGGAGGAGAGCTCCTCCCCGAAGTAGCGCAGCAGCATCCGCACCCGGCATGAACCGCTCTCACAGAACTCGATCATTTCTGCCATTTTTCTCCTGGCGACCCGTTTTTCGGCCTCACTGCTCTTTTTCTCGATGAAGTACTGCACCTTCGCACGGTCTCCCCGGGAGTAGAGGAGCATGCAGTCGCTCTTCTCCCCGTCCCTGCCTGCCCGCCCGGTCTCCTGGTAGTACTGCTCCAGGGTCTGGGGGAGATCGTAGTGGATGACGAACCGCACGTCAGGCTTGTCGATGCCCATCCCGAATGCGACGGTGGCCACGATGATGCGCACCGAATCCCGGATAAATCTCTCCTGCGTCCTGCTCCGCACCCGGGCGTCGAGCCCGGCGTGGTAGGGTTGTGCCAGGAAACCGTCCCTGTTCAATTTTTGTGCCAGATCCCCCACGGTTTTCTTGCTCGTGCAGTAAATGATCCCCGAATCAGCGCGGTGCTTTGCGAGATACCCCACGATCTGGGCGTAGGCGCTGCTCTTCGGTACCACCCGGTAGTGGAGGTTGCGCCGCAAAAAGCTGCCGACGCACATCACCGGGGAATCTAGGTGGAGCTGCTCGCAGATATCCCTTCTCACCGCCGGGGTTGCCGTCGCGGTCAGTGCGATGACCGGGGTTTTGGGGAAGGTGCGCTTGAGGAGGGCCAGCTGCCGGTACTCGGGCCGAAACTCGTGGCCCCACTGGGAGATGCAATGTGCTTCGTCGATGGCGACAAGATCGATCTTCAGCCCCTGCAGAAGCTGCCGGAACCCGGGCTGTACCACCTTCTCGGGAGAGACATAGAGGATGTTCAGGGTGCCCCGGCGAAGGTCCTCTTCGATGCGCACCCGCTCCTCGAAAGCAAGGGTGCTGTTGAGGTGGGCCGCGGCGACACCGCATTCCCGCAGCCCGTCCACCTGGTCCTTCATCAGGGCGATAAGCGGGGAGACGACGACGGTGAGCCCGTCCTGCAGGAGGGCGGGAAGCTGATAGCAGAGCGATTTCCCCCCTCCTGTGGCTATCACGGCGAGCACGTCCCGTCCTTCGAGGACGGCCCGTATAATCTCCTCCTGGTGGGGAAGAAACGACGTGTAGCCGAAATAGCGTTTCAGCACCCGGCAGGCGTCCCTGCGCTCCAGTGCATCGGGCGGACGTTCCATGCTTCAGTGAACGTTTGTGTTGATTCGTTTTTGCTGTTGTGCACGTGCACATGATCCCGGCAGGGGTGCAGGGTGTGGCGGGCCGAGGAGCTGCGATGCGTGATTCCATATAACCATGCGGTTCCCTCGATGAACCCCTGAGTTCATACCATTTGATGAGCGTATCCATGAACGCAAAGGATTTGTCCGCATCTTTGCCGGGGCGATGAAGAGGCGGTGCGAGCAATCGCCGCAGAGGTGCAGGCGAACGGTGCGAGGATCCGCAAGATGCATCGTCTTATCAGGGAGTGCGACTGCGATGGGGAGACGAAGGCAATGCTCCGGGAACAGGTACAGCATATGGAGCAGGAGATGAACCGCCTGCAGGGACTCGCCCGGAACGAAACGGAGAGCAGGGGCGTGCTGGGCTGGTTGTGGAAATAACCCGCGAATCACTTTTTTGTGTCCCTGAGGGATACTGCCGGGAACAGAACACACTTATAGTCGCGCGAGCCTTGTGAACATATAGCATGGTGTCCGGTATCAGAACCACCACCCTTCTCGCCGATGTCCTCGCGGGGCACCGCCTGACCGGGGATGAGGGCCTGGAACTTCTCTCGGCACGCGGCCGGGAGATCTGGGAGATCACGAGCGCTGCCGATGCGGCCAGAGAGCAGCGTGTCGGGGATGCGGTGACCTATGTCCGCAACCAGAACATAAATGTGACCAACCTGTGCGTGAACTCCTGTGGGTTTTGTGGATTTTCCAGAAAACCCGGGGATGCGGATGCATTCTGCCTGGAGCAACGCGAGGTGCAGGAGAAGGCGCGCCTCGCTGGATCGAGGGGGGTGACCGAGATCTGTACGGTGAGCGGTCTTCATCCCGATTTTTCTGCCGATTCCTATACCGGCATCATCGACTGGATCCGCGAGGCGCTTCCCCGCGTGCACATCCACGCCAGTAACCCGATGGAGGTCGCCTACGGTGCCCAAAAAAGCGGCATCACCACACGGGAAATGCTCGAGCGGCTGAAAGATGCAGGGTTGAATTCACTGTGCGGGACCGCCGCGGAGATCCTGGTTGACGGGGTGCGCCGGGTCATCTGCCCGGGAAAGATCGATACCGCCACCTGGGAGCGGATCATCAGGGAGGCACATGATCTCGGCATTCCCACCACGGCCACCATCATGTACGGGCATGTGGAGTCGGCGGCGGACCAGATCCGGCACCTCTCCATTATCAGGGATATTCAGGACGATACGGGAGGATTTACCGAATTTGTGCCCCTCTCTTTCATCCATTTCCGCACCCCTCTCTACCGGTCCGGGTTGGCCCGCCCCGGCGCAACCGGGCGTGAAGATATTCTGATGTACGCGGTCTCCCGGCTGTTCCTTGACAATTTTGACCACATCCAGATCTCATGGGTGAAGTTGGGGCTGAAGATGGCCCAGCTGGCCCTGCTTGCCGGCGCAAACGATCTGGGGGGAACGCTGTTTGAGGAAAGCATCTCCAGGGAAGCCGGTGCTTCCGATACTGAGTACCTCGATCCGGTGGAGATGCGGCGGATTGTCGAGGATCTCGGCCGGAACCTGGTCCAGCGGACCACGCTGTACGGGCGTCTCTGAGCGGATGCACGCCGTGTCCTTCTCCTTCCGCCAATAGCATATTGCAAGTGCCGTTTTGGAACTCTCCTGCGAAGCATAGCCAGAGCGGCGCGGGGAGCGGACCTGTTATCAGCAGTGATTATCATAGACCAAAGGTTTTATATATTTGTTATATGAAGTTAAGGTACTTACATGAGGATGGTGCATATGAATCGATCACATTCTGGAGTGCTGGTCATCCTGCTCCTCGCCCTTGCCTGTACGCCGGCAGCAGCCACGGGCATCGTGGTGGATGCGGGAGAGGACCAGACAGTATGTGCGGCGGATGCGGTGGCAATCAATGCAACCTTCAAAGACCCCGTTTTTGCCGACAATCACAGCGCCCGGGTTGCCTGGGGCGACGGTGCGGTGGACGCCGGAGAGGTTGATGAACAGAACAGCACGGTGACGGCGCAGCACGCGTATTCAGCAGCCGGAACCTATGCGGTGGAGGTCAATGTTACCCACATTGACGGAGGGTACGGAACCAACACCCTCAACGTCACCGTTGAGCCGGTCCCGCTTACCACCAAAATCGTCCCGAGATCGTTGAACCCCTGGAGCAACGGGATCATGACCGTGTTCATCACTCTTTCCGATATCTGCGGGCTGAATCTTGCAGAAGATATCGGGAACTATACGCTCAATGGAGCCGAACCTGAACGCGTGCACATGAACATGAAGAATGGCGGTACCCTGATGCTCAAGTTCAGACGTCAGGCGTTCGATCTGGATGCAGAGGGTGACGAGGCAACGCTGCAGGTCAATGCAACCGGGAATTCCGGACAGGGTGTTATCGCCTCCGGAAAGGATACGGTCAAAATCTCAGGAAACGGGGAAGGCCACCAAAAAGGCACATCCGCCACAGAGCGTGGCAATAACTCCACGAAGGAGAAAGGCACCCCACCCGGGCAGCTGAAACAGAAGACGAAATGAGGGCTCCCCTCCCCTCTTCGTAATTTTTAAAAAGAACACAGTGAATGTTCGCGGTGTGGTCTTGAAAAAAGATTGAGCCGCTTCCCCTCCTCACAGCGACTTGATATACTCGGAATTTTTTCTCAGGAGCTTGATGACATTGCCGGCGACTTTCTTGCATTTGGCCAGCGCGCGCTCGTCCCTGAGGATATCGCCCGGCAGGTAGCCCCGCCCCCCGACGAAGCCGAGGTAGGAGAACTCGTGGGTGTTGACGAACGCCTCCAGGGTCTCCAGCGTCCGCTCGCACCCGCGGTCGGCGCAGACGGAGACGACGATGGCGCTCCTCCCCGCGAGTTTGCGGTCATGATAGAACGAGTAGGTCCGGTCCATGAAATTTTTCAGGTGGCCGCAGACGTCGTAGTAGTAGGTGGGCGACCCCAGGATGAGCACGTCGCAGTCAAGAATCCTCTCCGCTATGTCCCCCCAGTCGTCATTCTGGATCACGCACGTCTTCTTCTCTTTACACAGTTCGCACCCCGTGCAGGGCTTGATAGTTTTTCCCGCCAGCGACACGAATTCGGTCTCGATCTCATAACACTCCTCCTCGTCGACGTGTTCGAGAATTCTTTTGACGAGAAATGCGGTATTGCCGTCCTTCCTGTTGCTTCCGGAGATGCCGAGAACCTTCATATTGTAATGCTTGGCGTGTAGTTATTTCATAGTTTTGCTCGTTGCAAAACGGCGGCGTAACGGCGCGGGGAGCGTTTTCCCTCCGGATCCCCATCCTGGGCCAATCGCGCCATAGCCCGGCGGGAAGCCCGGATGGCGGCGGCATCAGAGAAGCTCGAGTGCCTCTCTTCCGCTCATGCCCGCAACAACGCCTCGATCAGCTGCGGTTGCTGTGCGGATGAGATGTGCAGGGCCGGGGGAATGATGCAGCCCTCCCCCTCGGGATCCACGACGTAACTGCCCTCTTTGCCTCATTCATTGGGAACGGCATGCCGGTGGACCGCGAGCCCGAGCACGGCCAGCACGCCCGTGATCTCTTCGCCGGGGTCGTGCGGACGAAAAAAGAGGTGGGAGCCGCAGCGGCAGTCGCTGCAGCCGAACCGGCGGATCGAAGGCCCGTCCAGCCCCCGGGC
>JAENYT010000028.1 GCA_016841665.1 Methanobacteriota archaeon | reverse complement strand
AAGACGGCGACCGCTGCGAGGCGCTGGTGGCGATGGGAAAGAGGGTGATCACCATCGACCTCAACCCGCTCTCCCGGACCGCTGGTGCGGCGACGCTCACCGTCGTGGACGAGCTCACCCGCGCTCTGCCCACGATCACCGCGGCATGCGCGGCCATGGACGAGGAGCGGGCAGGCGGGCTGATGGCGGCCCACGACAACCAACGACTCCTCCGGGAGGCGCTCGATGCGATACAGGAGAGGCTAACATATGCTCTGGATTGAGAAATACCGCCCGAAAACATTCGATCAGATCATCGGCCAGGAGAAGGTGCTCCGCCACCTCCGGTCGTTTGCCGAACAAAAAAACGTCCCCCACATGATCGTGTTCGGCCCGCACGGCAGCGGGAAGAGCGCGAGCATCGAGTGCATGGCGCGGGTGCTGTACGGCGAGTACTGGCAGGAGAATACCACAGTGCTCTCCGCCGCGGACCTCTTCTCGCAGGGGAAGGCCTACCTCGAACAGGACGAGCGCTTCTCCCACATCTTCCAGAAGGACGCCTCCCTGATCAACAACGTCAAGTACATCATCAAGTGGTACTCCTCCATCCGCCCCCTCAATGCGGAATTCAAGCTGATGGTATTCGAAGGCGCAGAACAACTCACCTTCGAGGCGCAGCAGGCATTGCGCCGGATCATGGAGCGGTTCTCCTCCACCTGCCGGTTTATCCTCTGCACGACAAACCCGAGCAGCATCATCCCCGCCATCAGCTCCCGCTGCCTGCCCCTCTTCTTCGCCCCCCTCTCCGCCGGAGAGATCCACGGGCGCCTGCAGGCCATCATGAGCGAGGAGGGGATCGACCGGGAGCAGGTCGCCCCCGAAGACCTCGAACTGATCGAGCATGCGGCGAGGGGTGATTTGCGCAAGGCGATCATGCTCCTGCAGCTCCACGTGGCAAGGGGAGAGGAGATCGACATTACCGAGATCTCGGAGTCGGAGACCCTCACCATCTCCGCGGCGGCGTTCTCCGCCCTCCGGCAGGGGCAGCTCGAGAAGGCGAACGCGCTCGTGCAGTCCCTCATGGTCGACTACGGGCTCAGCGGCAAGGAGGTGCTCCGGGAGCTGAGGACGGTCTCCACACGGGAGTACAACGACGCGCGTATCGCCGTCGCCCTCGCCGACACCGATTATCTGCTCGGCCATGCAGGGAACGATTTCCTGCAGATAGACGCCCTGCTCGCACGGATCGCACGGGAGGTATTCAGCTGAAGAAGGTGCAGCGCCACTATGACGAGATGGCGGATGTCTACGACCGCCACTACGCCCATGACCGGGGGAGGGTGTACTACGATCACATCTGCGACATGGCGCTGGAAGATCTGCCCCGTGACGGACGGCTCCTCGATCTCGGGTGCGGGACCGGGCTTTTCATGACCCGGTATCTTGCGTCGGGCGGGACCGCGGCCGGCCTTGACATCAGCCGGGGGATGATCGCCCGCGCCCGGCAGCGCTGCAATGGCTGCGAAGTGGCGGTCGGCACCGCGGAGCAGATCCCCTATCGCGACGGCACCTTCGATGCGGTGGCCAGCATCCTCGCCTTCAGCTACCTCCAGAAACCGGAGGCCATGCTCAGGGAATCCTTCAGGGTGCTGAAACCGGGGGGGACCATCGCCGTCTGCACGCTGGGCAGGAACCTGCTGACCGCCCTCGTGCCGGTCATCTACCGGATCGGCGAGAAGGTCCATATCCGCCGCATAGGGATGGCGGACTTCGGGGAGCACTACTACCGGGACGGCGAGATCGCCGCCCTCTTCGCCGCAATAGGCTTTGAGGATATCAGGGTGAGACGGTGCTCCTTCGCCCACCGGGACCTGCACGATCCGGTGTTTTCCCTCGCCAGAAAAGTGGAGCCGTTCGTGGAGGAGCGCATCCCCCAGCTGGCCTACAATATCTGTGTCAGTGCAAAAAAGCCGGACTAAAGCCGTCCGTCCAGCCTCTGCAGCACACGCTGCTTCTTTTCTGCCGCCGACCGGGCGGCGCGGGCCACCTGCTCCTTCATCGCATCGAAGTCGGCCTTCTCGGTGTCGACGACCTTTTTGACCGGGGTGTAGGCGGATTCCCTGAATTTCGGCAGGAAGTCGTGCTCCTCCCCGTCCACGATCAGCACGGACGCCGCGGGGCCGGTTTCCACATGCCCGATGACCTTCATCGCCACCCCCGCGGCCCTGACCGCCTCGACCACCCCTGCCGCCGCATCCGGCGGCGCCACAACGAGCAGGGCGTCGAGCGACACCCCGAGGTAGTCGATCTCCAGCGCATCGAGCATTGCCAGCACGTCCGGCTGGACAAGGCTGCGCAGAGGCGCCTCGTCGACCACGATACGGCATCCGGCGGTCTCGGCCATCTCGTAGACGTCGCCCCGCAGCCCGCCGTTAGTGACGTCGGTCATGGCGTGGATTTCGGTGTGGACGTCACTTGCGAGCAGGGCCTCGCTCGCCCGCAGAAACGAGAGGTTGATGGTCTGCTCCACCACGTCGGGGAACCCGGAATAGATGGCCGCGGTGGCGATGGTGCCCCCTCCCGCCCCCTCGGTCATGAGCAGCACGTCGCCGGGCTCGATCGATTTTCTGGCGGTGAGGTGTTCTGCCACGCCGACCGCCCCCACGCAGCCGGTCATCCTGCTCCCGAGCACCATGTCGCCGCCGATGCGCAAGGTCGAGCCGGTGACGAGGGGCACGCCCATCGCCTCGCTGACCACGGCCACCCCGGCCGTGTAGTCGAAGACCTTGGCCACGTCGCCGTCGTCGCCCACGTGGATATCGGAGAGGAGGGCGAGGGGCTTCGCCCCCATGACGTAGACGTCGCGGAGCGTCGCCCGTGTGACGTGGAAGCCGGCGAGGAAGGGGAAGTCCGAGAGCCGGGAGTGCATGCCGTCCACGGTGCAGATGATGAACTGCCCGTCGCCCCTGACCGCACCGGCGTCGTCCATCTCATCCACCCCGACATCCGCACTCGTCCTGCCGATGATGGGGATGAGCTGCCGGTGGGCGAAGAAGTCTCCCGCACCACGGGAGCCGACACCGAATGCACCCATAGAGACGCCCGAATGCTCGAAGGTGAAGAGATCCCCCTCGAGATCCGAGGAGTGGTGCACCTCCTCTGTCACGGCGCGGGCGAACGCACGCGCATACGCGGGGGATACATCCTTGAACTCCCGGATGCGTTCCTCCAGGCGATCGATGATCTCCTCGTCGGGTGCCCCCGATGCCCGGTACCGCCGTGCAAATTCCTCTACATCCATAAGTACATTGATCTTTGGCGGCGAACGGCATAAATCATCCACCCGTGCCCCAATGCCCCGGATTCCGGGAAACATTCAAACCCGGCCAGTGCCAACACCACAGACATGGAAGCACCATCGATGCCCTTCGCCTGCACCGTCGCCGGTTCGGACTCCGGCGGGGGCGCCGGCATCCAGGCCGACCTGAAGACGTTTGCCGCGCTCGGGGTCTGGGGGTGCACCGTGCTCACCGCTGTGACCGCCCAGAATACGAAAGGGGTTGCGGGGAGCTGGGCGCTTGCCCCGGAGGCCGTGGCGGCGCAGATGGCAGCGGTCATCGACGATTTCCCCATCGCTGTATGGAAGACGGGGATGCTCGCCAATGCTGCCATCATCAGGGCGGTCTCGAGGAGCCTCCCTTCCGGTGCGCCGCTGGTGCTCGACCCGGTGATGGTCTCCACCAGCGGGCATGCGCTGCTCGCGGAGGAGGCGGTCGCCGACCTCGTCGAGGTGCTCGTTCCCCGGGCGACGGTGATCACCCCCAACCTCAGGGAAGCGGAGATCCTGAGCGGTATCGCCCCCCTCACCGACACCGACGGGATGATCGCCGCGGCGGAGGAGATCGCCTCCCTCGGTGCCGAATCGGTGGTGGTCAAGGGGGGGCACCTTGCGGGAAGGGCGGTCGACGTGTTTTTACAGGGCGGTGATGTGCTCTTTTTAGTCGGCGAGCGGGTTCCCTACGACGTGCACGGCTCGGGGTGCTCGTTCGCCTCGGCCATCGCCGCCTACCTCGCCCGGGGGCTGGAACTGGGGAACGCCGTCCGGGAGGCCAAGGAGTTCATCGAGGAGGCGCTGAAAGGCGCGGCGGTGAGCGGCAGCGGGCACAGGATGGTGCATCCGGGTGCGTGGCGGGAGTGACCCCACCACCGGTGCGCACACGGCACCCCGCCCGGTCCCGTGTTCTGGCGGATGCATCGGCGTCGGCGCAGACGAAAAAGGCAGGTTTATGTGGTGTTCACCAGAGATATCTTTGTCATTCGCGGTGGGGCCATGGACGAGATCGACGGGGCGATTCTGGATGAACTGCAGCGGGACAGCAGAACCTCCATGGCGGAACTGGGAAAAAAACTCAACATCGCCCCCTCCACCGCCTTCAAGCGCATCGAGAAACTGAAGAAAAACGGGACTATCGAGAAGTTCACCATCTCCATCAATCCCAGTTATTTTGCACACAACCTGGTCACCTTCCTCACTATCAAGGCAGACCCGGAGGAAAAGGAGACGGTCGCCGCCTTCCTCTCCGATCTCTACCTGATCTCCGAGGTATACGAGACCCTGGAGCCCTGCGACTTCATCGCCAAGGCGCGGGTCGAGACCATCACCCAGCTGAAGATGGAGATCCTGATCCCGCTCAGCGAGCTCAAAGGGGTGCGCGAGATCAAGCCCGTCATCACCGTCAAACGCTACAAGGAGCAGTTTTAGGAGCATTGGTATGTTAGAAACTTACTTCGTCCTCATCCAGCAGGTCCTCGCCCTCATCACCCTCATCCTCGGGGGGGCGCTGATCATCTTCATCTACGACGCCTACCGGATGGTCAGGCAGCCCACCCTCCTCTACTTCACCGCGGGGCTGTTCGTCCTCGTGATCGGCATCGTGCTCCCGGACATCGCCGCCATCGCCGACCCGGCGGAGACCCTCACCTACTGGTCGGCGGTCATCTCCCGGATCCTCGCCATCATCGGCATCGGCGTGATGATCTTCGCAGTGCTGAGAGGGTAGCCATGCGTGCCGGCGGAACGTTTGCACGGGACTGGCAGCTGATCAAACTCTCCCGTACCTGGCACCCCCACGACCTCTCCGGGGCGATCCTCGAGCGCCTGCTCGAGGCGCACAACCCCCTCGTGGTCACCGAGATCGGCAAGGCGGCCCGTGCACTGGGATCGGAGGAAGGAAAGCAGTTCCGGGAGCGGATGCCAGCGGCCATGGACGAGGTGACGGTGCTGGAAAGCTTCTTTTTAGTGGGGGGCATCTGGTGCGAGGCGGCACGCAAGGAAGAGGGGGCGATGCTGCGGATCAGGAAGGACACCGGCACGTTTCTGGGCGGCGCCGGGCACCTCGAGGCCATCGCTATTCCCTTCCTCGCCGGGATCATCGAGGCCATCGCCCCGGGTGCACAGGTGCGGGAGTACGGCGACCTGCTTGAGGTGCTGGTGCTGGCCACCCCCTGATCCGCGGGCCACCGGCACCGCCCTGATGGGCGGGAATATACCGTTCCACATATGAACCTGCGGAATGCGGCTAACCATTATTGATAATCATATCGCATTATCATATGGCATAAATTTTAAATAAAAATATATACTTTTGCTTTTCGTCGAATTATAAAAATAACCAAATTTTACGACGATTGCGAATGAGATTTCCACACAACCAATAGAAGGAAAAAATATTTCTTTTTCGTATCAATCAGAATCAAATATAATTCCCCCTCATTTCACTTAAGAACCCTTATATAGCAACAGAAAAATCGTTACTGTGCAAATCATTGCAGCCGGTGTCCCGGGGAGGACGCCGGTTCGAGGTGAATTTCACATGAATTTCCATGAGAACGAAGAGGCAGTCTCACCGGTTATCGGTGTTATCCTGATGGTGGCAATCACCGTCATCCTCGCCGCAGTCATTGCGGTGTTTGTCTTCGGCATGGCCGGAGATGTGCAGTCGACGAAGAGTGTTGCATGTACTGCAAAGCAAACAAGTGCAGACACCATTCGTGTTACGTACATGGGTGGGAACGATGACAGTAGTGTAGTGGCAATAACTGTAAAAATCAATGGAACTGCTCCCTCTGATGATTTCGACGCTCAACCGCCAGATGTTGGAGACTACGCTGAATTAACAGACGCTACTTATGTCACAACTGGACAGGACCCCGTTGTCGTTACCGCAACGTTCTCTGACGGATCAACACAGGTCATCCTTGACACCACCGTCTAACCCATTCTTTTTTTTTCGATTCCTCCAGTCCTTTAGGAATATTAATTAAAACCTATTGTAATATCACCTATAATTGAGGAGGAAAATAGGGTATGAGCACATTCAACATCGAAGACGCCGCTTCCGAGTCCATCGGCACCATCCTTGCTGTGGCTATCACCGTCACGTTAGCTGCAGTCATTGCAGTGTTTGTCTTCGGCATGGCCCATGATGTCCAGGACACGTACGTGGTGAGCGCCTCGGCGAAGTTTTCCGGCGGTGACCTCGTGATCACCTACCATGGCGGGCCGGACCACGACAAACTTGGGCGCCTCGACTGGAGCGTCTATAACGGCACCGGTGTGAAGTACGGAGGACCGCCCACCGATAAATGGATAGACCACCCGGAGATTGGGGACACAACCGGAACGGAAACAACGACGCCGTTTGAACCCGGCACCTACCGGGTGTTGGTCGTGGCCACCTTCGTGGACGGGGCCAGGCAGGTGATCTTGGATAAGGACATTGTGTATGGATGAAAAAAAATAAAAGTATTATTATATAACACGAAACCCTACATTTTTAATAAACTATAAATCTCCCCACACAGAAATTCACCATATGAAACCGGGGATTCATATTCTGGTCATTCTCGCCATCGCCCTCGTCGCCGGGTCCGCCGGGTGCATGGATGCCTGGCTGCAGATATCCGGCAATGCCGGCGACGGGACCGAGGGGCCTGTTCCCACGCAGATTGGAGGCTATGGCTCGCTCGACATCACTTCCAGCCCCTGGGGCGCCGACGTGTACGTCGACGGCCTCTACGAGGGCAGGACGCCGGTGACCGTCAACAACCTGCCCGCCGGCACCCATGAGATCATCCTCTCCAAGGACGGGTACGAGGACTACAAGCAGAACGTCACGGTGAAAGCCGATCAGTCGGTCACCTTCAAGCGTACCCTGACCGTCCCGAAGCCGGACATCCACATCACCGTCACCTCCACCGATACCGGCTTCCGGCCCCCCAAGTGCTACTGGGAGGTTGCGGGAACAGTCACCAACAGTGGAGCGGGCGTGGCCCACGATCTCGTGCTCACTCTCGAACTCGACCCCGAGGATAACGCCTACGATACCGCCTCCACCGTGAAGCGGATCGGGTATCTCAATCCCGGGGAGACGAGGGAGTTCTACATCTGGGTGGACGCCGCCAGCTGCTCCGATTATACGGGCAAACTGAAGTACGAGTACTACGACGCGGACGACGAGAAGCACTCAGGTACGGCGAAAAGCATCTGAACACCAAAAAAAATAGGAAAATACCTTTTTTTCAGGCCCTGTGCGGCCTTGTAATGATGAATATCAGTCGCTCGCTTCGATGTATTTCCACAGGAGCTCGAGGGCCTCCCGCTCCCGCTCGCCCCCGCACTTCCTGATGATGCCGCCGTGGTGCTCGATGAGCTGCTCGAGCAGGGGATCGCGGTTCATCACGTAGCGGGTGGCGTGCACCGTCGCCTCCACGATGCCCGCAAAGCCCCGGTTCACCGGGTGGAGGCGCAAGGAGAGGATCTCCTCTTTGAGGGGGGTGAGCCGGACGACCATCGATTCCGCACCCCGGTGCTCGATCTCGGCGGCGAATCCAATCCACGCCTCGGCACTTTTGATCCGGTGCATGATCGTCCCTGCCACCTCCTCCTCGACGAAGGCGTCCTTCGGCAGGTCGTCGAACGCCGTTTGCACGTAGAGTACCGGGTCGAAAATGAAGTTCGCCACGACCCAGCCGTCCCGGGCCACGTGTGCCGCGGTGTGGCTGCCGTGGAAGAGCACCATCCGCGGCTCGGCCTTGCGGTTGATGATCCCCATCGGGGCGGCGTTGAACCGCGTGGAAGCGATGACCTCGTTGATCCCGTCCCTCAGCAGTCCCACTGCCATCCCTCCCCGAGGGCCACATAGATGCCGGCGATGACAAGGTCGGCGATCGAGCCCGGGTTGATGCCCCGCTCCAGGCACTCCTCATCGAACGCCTCGAGGCTGCGGGTACCCGCGAGCACCGCTCCCGCCTCCCGCCGCGTCCATTCGGCCACCTCAATGCCGTGCTTTTTCACGACGAAGGTGTCGATCTCCTCGGAGAGCAGCCGCAGGAACGCCTGCACGATCGCCTGCCTCCCCGCCCCCTCCAAAAGATAGTCCGCCGCCTTCCGGGTGAGCGCAAAATCGTCCGACCACTCCCGGGCCACCATGTCCTTCGGGGCCGAATAGCCCATGATATCCAAGAGGGTCATCCCCCGTTCCCGGATGGTGGCCGTCGCCGCCGGGTCGTTGACATCGATCTCCTCATCGCTCTCCAGCATGCGGACCTTTGTTGTCCCGAACGCCTCGTAGAAGGCGAGGGAATCCTCCACCGACGTCTGCCGGACCGCGGAACAGGCACCCTCGATATCCCCGCCAAGGATCAGCGGGAAGAGCAGGAGAAAGGCCCCGAAATGCGTGTTGCCCCCGCCGTGGCAGGAGGTGAGCTCCACCGCCTCCCTGATCAGCGCCCCGATGCCCCCCTCGCCCTGTTCGGCACGCTCCAGCGCCGGGCGGGCCATGATCGCGGAGGCAAGGAAGTGCTCAAGCCGGGTGTCCTCGTAATCGTGGCAGCGGTCCACGTTCCCGGGCTTCGGGTAGGCGCACACCTCGAGCATCATCGCCAGCTGGGCGCGTTCGGTCCGGGAAAGGGGGGGACATCGGTTCATGAAAAGATTGTGGCCATGATTTTTTCCGCCATGCGCCGCTTGTAGCGCATGTAATCCTGGTGGGAGAGCCCGAGCTCCCGCAGGTGCATGTCGCGGAACATGCAGGGGGTCGAACTCTTGCAGCAGAACGCGAGGCTGCCGAAACAGGTGTGCTCCCCCTCCTCGAGCGGCGTCTTCTCCACGCACTCCTGCTTCAAAGCGATGAATGCGCCGCGCTCCATCTCGATGCGCCGCAGCAGGGGCAGCAGGGGACAGTCCTTCACCGGCATGCAACAGAAGGTGAGCGCACGCATATCGCCGCCCCGGCAGAGCTGTTTCGGGGCGTTGTACCACCCGATCTCGTCCGCGTACTGGCTGACGGCCGCATCGAGCGCAGCCAGCGTCTCCGCACCGGACTGCCGCGCCAGCGACACCATATCCGCACCGTGGGAAAACATCTCCTTGGCGACGGAAAAGGAGTTGATGGAGTTGTTGGCGATGAGCATCAGCGGGACGCTATTGCGCAGCTGCCGCACCTTCGCGTGCCCGAAGTCCATCAGGTCCGCGTGGATGACATCCGCTCCCGCCTTCCAGATGAGCCGGGCGAGATCCTTGTCATTGGCGGCAACACCGGCGCGGATCTTCACGGAGACCGTCACCCCGGCGCTCTTCAGCGCCTCGATGGTCGCCTTCAATTGATCGGGGTGGTGGAGCAGGTACTCTCCGCACCCCGCGTCGATCATCGGCTGCTGCCGGCAGTGGGCATCGATCTCGTAGACCACCCCTCTGCCCAGCGCCTCGGCGATCTGCTGGAACGCATCAGGGGCGCTTCCCCGGAGGTTCACCCCGCAGACCACATCGCTCTCTTTGAGGAGGGCCGTCTGTTTTGCCAGTTCCTCCACCGGGTCGTCGTAGACGAATTCCTTTCTCCCCGCCTTCACCAGGGCATCGCTCGCCTTCAGCGTCGCCTCGTCGATGGAGTATCCGCCCATGAACGCCGCCCCCACGTGGTCTGCGCGGGCGAGCACGTACGCGGCATCAACCCATCCTGCCATCGATGCGATGGCGATGGGCGTCTTCACCACCTCATTATTGAGTATCAGTTCAAAGCGGTCATAGGGGTCCATCATAATTCCTCTAGGTTGCGTTCCCAAAAATCAAATGTCTTTGGGTAGATCTTCGAGGGTATAACATTCACCGTTGCGGACCAGGGGAATTCCGCAACGGAACTCCTCGATCGAGATGCCGGGAGATGCGCCGTACATCCTCCTGACCTCCGCCCACGGCAGGAGGAACGCCTCCTTGGCCTTTCCCGGCCCTGAGCGGAATTCCACCGCCAGGTAGCCCCGCCGCCCGGTCTTCTCGAGAAACTCGGAGATCGCGTCGACCTGGTGGACATTGTGTTTGTCTTCGTGGAAGTGCTGGGAGAAGTAGACCTTCTTTCCCCGGATGGATTTGCACTCGACGGCCAGGTACAACCGGGGGTCGAGGGAGTCCACGAGCACGTCGACGTACTGGGTATTGAATTTGGACTGTTTGAGACGGTAGGCAAACCCGCGGGTGGTACGTTCGCTCAGGAAAGTATTGAAACAATGAACGATATCCCGCTCAAAATCACTCATTTATACCATATCTCTGCGGGGATGAGAAAAAATAATCGATAATAATTTTATACATTATCGTAGTACATGGTAGAATATGGGTAAGAAAGGATTATTACTCGTGGGCCACGGCAGCAAGAAGCCCTACAACAAACAACTCATCGAAGAGACCGCCCAGACGATTGCACAGAAAGACGATTCCTTTCTTGTAAAATCCGGATTTATGAGCATCAACGAACCGACTGTCGAAGAGCAGCTCAACGCCTTCCGAAACGAAGATATCGACACCCTCGTGGTCGTGCCGCTCTTCCTGGCCAAGGGAGTGCACATCCTCAAGGACATCCCTGACATCCTCGGGCTCGAAGAGGGCAGCTACGCCGGGACATTCAGGGCCAACGGCAGTGAAATCCCGCTCATCTACGCCCAGCCCATCGGCAGCGACCCCCTTCTCGCCGAACTCATGCTCAAGAACGCGTACCAGGCAATCGACGAACTGCTGTAGGCGTATGAATATCCTGGTGCTCGACACCATCCACGGTGGTGAGGTGCTCGCCCGCCACCTCCTCTCTTCTGGACACACCGTTGATGCGGTGGATATCTACCGCCATGCGCAGGGCATCGATGTAGAACAGGCACTTCTGAGATCGTATGACTGCATCATCGCCCCCGTACACCTCGACCCCGATCATCCCCTGCTGCAGCGAAAGACTATCCCCCGCATTACCCACCACGAGGCGGTCGGGCACATACTCGCCGGCACTGCGCCGAGGCCCATGATCGAGATCACGGGATCGCGGGGCAAGACCACCACGGCATCCGCGCTCGCCTCCCTGTTCGGGGGCCCGGGCGTCCTTCACACCTCCCGGGGCACCGTGGAGTACCCGGCAAAGACTCTGCTCTGGAAGCGCAGCATCACCCCGGCCTCGGTCATCGACGCCGCAATGCGGGCACGATCCCTCGACGGATGGCTGATCGCCGAGGAGTCGATCGGGGTTTCCGGCGCAGGCAGCGTGGGAGTGCTCACCTCAGGAGAGGACTATCCCATCGCCGCGGGAAAGAAACGCGCACTCGCCGAGAAGATGCGGCTGCTCTCCCGGTGCAACACGGTGGTGGCAGCGCCGGGCATCACGCCGTGGGCCGACCACATCATCAGTGCGGATGACGTGGCCTCGTGCGCGGGGAATGTCTGCCGCTATGCCCTCAACGGCATCGAGGGCTCGTTTTCCAGCGACATCCTACACCTCGAGGGCTACCGCACTGCGCTCATGACCGCCGCGGCGGTCGCCTGCCTCTGCGGCGTCGATCCCGCGCCCCTGGCCGGATTCCAGGCACTGGAGGGGAGGATGTCCACAATGTGGGCCGAGGGAAGGCTCATCGTAGACGATGCCAACAGCGGCACGAACGCCGCCACCGCCGTCGAGGCCGCACGCTACGCCCGGCTCCTCTCGCCGTCAGATGATCTCGTGCTGGTGATCGGCCTGGAGTCGCGGACCGTATGCGAAGGGTTCCCCGAAGAGGCCATGTGGCAGGCGATCGCGCAGATCCGCCCCAAATTCGTGGTGCTCGTCGGAGCCACCGGATCGCTTCCCGCGCGCGTGTCTGCGGCAGGTATCCCCTCGGAATATTGCGAGACGCTCGAGGAGGCCCGGGACCGGGTATGCTCACGTCACAGACGAGAGAGTATTGTCCTTTCAGTGAAAACATGGAGGTAGATATGCAGTACATTCAACCGCGACCGAGTTCGATCGTCGCCGCCCTCTATACGGCGAGGGACCTTGAGGTGGACGTGGCCATTCTCCACGGCCCCTCGGGGTGCTCGTTCAAGCACGCCCGCCTCCTCGAGGAGGACGGGATGCGGGTGCTGACCACATCGCTCGCCGACAACGAATTCATCTTCGGCGGGCAGAGCACCCTTGAGCGGGTCCTTCGCCACGCAGAAGAGGAATTTTCACCGGAGCGCATGGCCGTGGTGGGCACCTGCGTGGCCATGATCATCGGGGAGGACATGGGATCGGCCGTCGCCGATGCGGGGATCACCACCCCCACCATTGCCGTGGAGATCCACGCCGGCTACCGGGAGAACATCGACGGGGTCATGGCCACCCTGCAGGCGGCCGCCGACGCCGGGTGGATCAGCGGGGATGAGCTGGAGCGGCAGCGTTTCCTGATGGCGAAGGCCAACGAGGTCGAACACCTCAGGGGAGCCGCCTACAAGCCCTACGTCCAGCCGTCCCGCGGGGACCTCAAACACCTGGTGGCAGCACGGCTGCTCGCCTGCGTGACCGAAGGCAAACAGGGAGTTGCGGTCCTCAACGCCAAAAAAGAGACCGCGTACATGTTCGCCGACGCCCTCATCGCCCTGCACGAGGCGGTGCCGGACGCCGACATCACCTACCTTGCCAACCTGGAGCCGCGGGGACTTCCCAAGGTCCGCAGGGACGCCGAAAATATTGCCGCGGTGCTGGAGGAGCAGGGCGTCCCGTATGAAGCTATCGGTGCGCTCGATGAATACGGGGCAAACGGCGAGCGCCTCGGGGAACGGATCCGCGAGCTCTCCCCCGATTTTGCCCTCCTCGCCGGGGTCCCCCACGCCATCCCGCCGGAGTACACGCAAGCGATGGAGGTCTTCTCCATCACCAACGGGCCGCGCCAGGTGGAACCGCTCCGCTATATCGGCCACCAGCACGTGGTGGTGGAAGTCGACCTCCACCCCAAGACGCTCGGCGTGCGCACTGTGGTGGAGAGCGAATTCGGGGCGGTACTGCGATCGCTCATCCGGTGACCGGAGGTACTCATGCGGCACGCAGGGAGTAAGACATGAAAGGGCTCCTGATAACCGGCGACCGGTCGGGGAGCGGAAAGACGAGCATCACGCTGGCCCTCTCCGCACTCCTCTCCCGGGCCCACGATGTCCAGACCTTCAAGGTGGGCATGGACTACATCGACCCCTCCTACCATACGGGGGTGACCGGCAGGCCGTGCCGGAACCTGGACAGCTACGTGATGGGTGCTGCCCAGAACCGGGCCATATTCGACCATGCCTGCACCGGTGCGGATCTCGCCCTCGTGGAAGGCGTCCGGGGGCTCTTCGAGGGCTCGGAGGCGCTCTCCAACGAGGGCAGCACGGCCAGCATTGCCACCCTGCTCGACCTGAACGTCATCCTGGTGGTCAACGCCCGCAGCATCACCCGGAGCGCCGCGGCCATCGTCAGGGGGTTCATGGACTTCGATCCCGACATCAGGATCAAGGGCGTGATCCTCAACAACATCGGGAGCGAGAGCCACCGGCAGAAGGCGGTTGCCGCCATCGAGCACCACTGCGAGATCCCGGTGGTCGGGGCGATCCCGCGTACCGAGGAGATGCACCTGACCATGCGCCACCTCGGGCTGGTGCCCTACCTCGAGGGCCGGGGAACGGACGCGTTCCTCGCAAGGATCGACGCCATCACGGGGATGATCGAGGATCACGTCTCGCTGGACGCCCTGCTGGACTGCGCGGGGGAGGTGGTGCTGCACGGGAGTCCCGCCGCACCGCTCTTTCCGCGGGCCAAACCTGCGGATGTGCGGATCGGGGTGGCTCTCGACGAGGCCTTCAACTTCTACTATGCCGACCTCTTCGACCTCCTCGCATCGCTCGGCGCAGAATGCATCCCCTTCAGCCCCATCCACGACCGCCTGCCCGACGCGGAGGGCTACATCCTCGGAGGAGGCTACCCCGAACTCTACGCGGCCGGGCTGGAGGCGAACGACCGCATGCGGGAAGCGTTACGAGACGTCTCCCGGAGCGATACCCCCATCTATGCCGAATGCGGCGGGCTGCTCTACCTGACCGACCGCATCGTTTTGAAAAAGGGGTGGCAGGGGAGCGATGCCGACGCCTCGTTCGGGATGTGCGGGGTGTTCTCCGGCGAGACCAGAATGCCCGCCCGCCGGGTCGTCGGCTATGTCGAGGGGCATTCCTCGGGGCAGGGCCCCCTCGGCAACGCCGCGTTCAGGGGCCACGAATTCCATCACACCGACGTGGTGCTCGACCCCGGCACGCGATATGCCTACCGCCTCACCCGGGGGATCGGGATACAGGACACGCTTGACGGGGCGCTCTCCCACAAAACGCAGGGGAGCTATACGCACCTGCACCCCGTGGCAAGCCAATCCATGCTGGAGCATTTCGTCGGCGAATGCAGGAAAAAACCCTGAAGAAACCACCCCTGCGCCAATCTTTCTTCTTCTTTTCTGTGAAAAAACAAAAAAAATACTATGTGCAACGATCAAGCATAGGTCATGATCATTTACCTTGACGGTGAGTTTGTCCCCGATACGGAGGCAAAAATCTCGGTATTCGACCACGGATTGCTCTACGGGGATGGTGTGTTCGAGGGGATACGGGCGTACAACGGCAGGGTCTTCCGCCTCAAGGAGCACATCGACCGTCTCTACGACTCGGCGAAAGTCATCGATCTGGTCGTCCCGGTGGACAAAGAGGAATTCTCCGAAATTATCCTGGAGACCCTGAGGAAGAACAACCTCAGGAATGCCTACATCCGCCCCATCGTCACCCGCGGAAAAGGTGATCTCGGCCTCGATCCCAGAAAATGCCCCAAACCCACGATCATCTGCATCGCCGTTGAGTGGGGCGCGATGTATGGCGACCTCTACGAGAAGGGCCTGACCGCCGTCACCGTCTCGGTCAGGAGGAACCCCGCGGAGGCGATGCCCCCCAACGTCAAGAGCCTCAATTACCTCAACAACATCATGGCCAAGATCGAGGCGAACTACAAGGGCGGCGACGAAGCCATCTTCTTCGACACGAACGGCTACATCTCGGAAGGCTCAGGCGACAATATCTTTGTCGTGAAAAACGGCGTCCTCATCACTCCGCCCACCCTCAACAATCTCAGGGGGATTACCCGGGAGGTGGCGCTGGAGATCGCCCAATCCATGGGCATCCCGGTGAAAGAGCAGAACCTCGGATACTATGACCTCTATGCCGCGGACGAGATCATCGTCACCGGCACGGCCGCGGAGGTCGCCCCGATCACCCTCATCGACGGGCGCAGTGTCGGCAACGGCAAACCGGGCGCCATCACCCGCCAGCTGATGGCGGCGTTCAAGGCAGCGACGGAAAAAGAGGGAACACCGATCTTCGACTGAATTCGCCCGGTTCCACCCAATACATCACCATTTTTTCCAGACACGCGGGCATACGGCATCTGCTGCCGTGGAGCGTGGAGACCGATCCTCAGACGAGTCCCGCTCCCGAAAGGCCGCATGTACCGCCGGTCCGGCGATACGGTAGAAGTCCCCGTCCATTCGCTCCATGGCCTGCAGGAACCGGGATTGCGCCACCCGCTGCGCTCCCACCCCTGCCGGGGTCGCCGAACAATCCATCCCGGCGAAGTACCGCAATGCTCCACAGGTACGGGTGCATCCCCCGGCGTTCCCGTTCGCTCGCTCCAGGATCGCAGGGTGCTCCCCCCGATCCGGTTCCGCAGATGCCGCGCCCTCACCGCCCTGCGGACATCCACCGGGATCTCTCCGGAGGCGGAGGCGTCCCGTCCGCCGTTCCGCCCAATGTCCCTCCGCAGAGGGGACTGTCCACCAGGTATGCTGCGGTGCGGCGGTGCACTGCATTCAAGTGCCATGCACGTAATATGTTCAATCAACCTTCCTGACACCTCAACGGAACAACAGGGTGCGTGCAGATGACCGGCAACGCAGTGAAGATCCCCCGGGCGACGTGCAAGCTCTTCGGCGCGATCAAGGCCCTCTCCACCATCAAAGAGAGCGCAATCCTCGTGCACGGGCCGAAGGGCTGCGTCTACCATATCAACTATATCCTCGGCATGCGGGGCGATTCCCCGTCCGAGATCTACTGCACATGCTTGGACGAACAGGATGTCATATTCGGCGCCGAAGACAAGCTCAGGGGCGCGATCGAAGAGCTCGATGCGGAGCTGTCACCCGACCTCATCGTGGTCCTCTCCTGCTGCGTCTCGGACATCATCGGCGAAGACATCGCCAGCGCCGTGAAGGCGGCAACGACCGCCTCACGGGTCGTCGGGATCGAAGCAGGTGGTTTTGAAGGCGACTTCCGTACAGGATACAGCGAGACCCTGAGACGGCTCGTCGAAGAGTTCGTACGCGGACCGGACGCGATCGATGAGAGGGCCGTCAACCTGGTCGGCCTTCTGAGAGGCGGACCGGATCTTCGGGAGCTCCGGCGCATGCTCGATCTCATCGGCGTCCGGGTCAACGCAACGCTCACCGCAGACGCCACGCTCCGCCAGATCGAGCAGATGGGCTCAGCAGCGCTCAACATCGTCGTCTGCGAAGCGGCCGGGAAGGAAGCTGCAGAACAGCTGCAAAAGGTCTGCGGCACTCCCTTCATCGTCGAAGAGGTACCCATTGGGTACGCCGCAACGTTGCGCTTCCTCGACCGCGTCGCCGAATCTCTCGGCATTCCGCCGTACAGAGGGCCGATCCCCGATACCTCCGGTGCCTGCCGCGAGGCCCTGCGCGGCCGGCGGGTGGCGATCGTAAGCGGGCCGACACGGGCCATCTCCATGACGCGGTTTTTAAAAGAGCTCGGCCTCGAGCCGGCCCTGATCGTCGTTGACTTCGATTCCGGCACCGCGCACAGTCTGGAGGGGCTTGTCAGCCGCGAGTGCGAAGTCCTCATCGAGCCGGAGCAGGAGCGGATTATCGAAGCGCTCGAGCAGCTGCGGATCGATCTCCTCATCGGCGGCATGCTTGAGAAGCCGATTGCCGCATCGCTCGAAATCGAGCACCTGGACATGATGCACGGAAGCCAGAAGACGCTCGGCTTCCGGGGCGCCGCGCATCTCATGAAACTCCTGGAGAGGCACACCCCCCCGCATCCCGGCGATTCCGGGTAGGCGCAGTGCCACAGCCGGGCGGCGCCACCCGGCACGTTCATGGATACGGAGAGAATGCCGGTAAATGATTGATTCGAACCGGAATTTACAGGCAAACTTTTTTATTTGCTCACATCGAAGTTGTATGGCACATCGGTGCAAGAACCCGAACTGCTGCTATAGTGTAGGGGCCAATCATGTCGGCCTTTCACGCCGACGACTGGGGTTCAAATCCCCATAGCAGCACTCTGTTCTAACGTTCTTATGCCCTTAGTTTTTAGATTTTGTCAGTAATTTCAGGGTATATTCAATTTAATTGACTTATTGCGAATTTTATTAAATTTAATCCCGATTCTTGGTCTGTGAAGATTGAAAAAACGGCAATTTGGCGTTTTTTTGGGACCAGAAATTTTTACATGCCCCATGCAGGCAGGAAATCTCATAAAAACACTCTCTTTCAACCTTAAGTTAGAAAAATGTGCAAAACATACACGAAATAAGTTGTAAAAATGTGTAATGGACTCACATAATATATACTTAAAAGTGCAAATGTCATTTTATGAAACGGTTCATTTACGATACTCTACTCAAATGGAAAGATAGTGGGGATCGTAAACCGGTGATTATTGAAGGAATTCGCCAGTGCGGGAAAACCTGGATATTGAAGCATTTTGGCGAGGCAGAATTCAAAGATATCGCTTATTTCAACTTCGAATATGAGGACCGGCTGCAAAAGATATTCGAAGACGACCTTAATGCATCAAGAATTATCAAAGACCTTGGCATTCTAAGGAATAAATCCATCCGGCCCGGAACAACCATCCTCATATTGGACGAAATTCAGATTTGCCCTCGTGCGATAACTTCCCTCAAATATTTCTGCGAAAACCTGCCCGAACTCCACGTTGCCGCCGCCGGTTCCCTGTTGGGAGTAGCAGTTGCACAGATGGGGAACAATGTCTCATTCCCGGTTGGCAAGGTGCAGATGCTTAAGATGTATCCTCTTAATTTCCCGGAATTTCTCCTGGCAAAGGATGAAGAACTTCTTCACGATTACCTGAATAATTTGTCCCCGGATGAAGAGATATCCGCTGCATTTACCGGCAAACTGGAAGAAGCATATCGTGAATACCTGATTACGGGAGGTATGCCCGAGGTTGTCAGCTCATGGATAAAAACCTCCGACATCGAGCTTGTAGAAACAATACAAAGTGAGATTCTTGGTAATTATGAAAAGGATTTCGTGAAATATGCGTCCGTATCCGAATTTCCAAAACTTACCCTTATTTGGAATGCAATCCCTGCACAGCTTGCAAAAGACAATCAGAAATTCATATTCTCCCATGTAAAGCATGGAATGCGTGCCAGAGATCTGGAAGACTCTCTGCAATGGCTGATATCGGCAGGGCTCATCTACAAGGTCGAAAAGATCGAGCGGCCCTATATTCCGGTTACAACATATTCGGACACTACATACTTCAAGATCTATTTCTCGGATGTAGGACTTTTACGCAGGATGAGCAAATTTCCGGCAGATGTCGTTTTTGACACCTCTTCGCTGACCGCCGACATGCGGGGGATTCTAACGGAAAATTTCGTGTTGACAGAGCTGATTGCAAACGATTTCCAAAGACCATTTTTCTGGAAATCCGGCGGGATTGCCGAAGTTGATTATATCATACAGGAAGGCGTCGATGTAGTTCCGATCGAGGTTAAATCAGCAAGAAGGACTCGTTCAAGAAGCCTTTCAGAGTACAGGAAAAAATACAGCCCGCGTATTGCTGTCCGGACCAGCCTCAATACTATTGCCAGACATTCGGATGAATACGGTGAGGTTCTGGAGATTCCGCTATACCTTATCTGGAGACTGAAGGCATACCTCTGAGAATTTTTCAACTGACGATTCTTTATTGGCTCACATTCGTTCGCACTCCTGATAGAGGAATTCTACAGAGCCGATCAATCACAAGCGGGCACCTCACAATACATAACCGGTAAAAAGCGATGATGATCTGCGCGCCCACCATTTTTCGATGATGATTCATGTATAATAAAAATCGATTATTTATTAATATAAGGAGCGCAATTTATGATTGAACCTTTTATATTTGAGTTTAACGAGTGCTTGGAGTTCGAGTTCCCGCCCACCATTTACATAGCAGCATTCGTTTTTGAAGTTCGATCTTCCTCGATCCACCCTTTAAAGTGTTACAATCCGTCCACACCACCCAGTGCCCGCTTTTCGGGGTTATGAAAGAAGGCATATCTGGGATTGGTACATACCAGGATTCGAGTAGTAAGATTTTTTAATGCTAACCATCAGGGGATACATCATGCACCAGGTAATCTACGACTCAAGAGGCGGCAACACCAAAAAGGTGGCGGACGCGATCGCAGAGGAGCTGGGCGTAACGGCGATGGATGTCAAGGCCGCTTCCCTCGGACCGACCGACGGCGTCGTGTTCCTCGGCTCGGGCTGCTATGGCGGCAAGCCAGGAGAAAATATAACGAGGTTCATCAAGGCCAACGACTTCCGGAGCAGGCGGGTCGCCCTGTTCGGAACATCCGGGGGAGGCGCGGGCAGCGAAGTGAAGGTCATGGAGGCGGCCCTGAAAGAAAAGGGTGCCGACATTATAGGGAGCTATTTCTGCAAAGGTCAGATGGCCTTGCTCTTCAGCCGAGGCCACCCGAATCCCGCCGACATCAATGCCGCCAGGAAGTTCGCCAGGGAGATG
>JAENYT010000055.1 GCA_016841665.1 Methanobacteriota archaeon | reverse complement strand
GTGAAGGTGCTCGGCGGGGGGTGATTCCGGAGAGACTGGATGAGTCACTGTTCCATACGATGTTTCCGGTGCATTGTTACACCCCGCCGGAGGAATATGAGATAGAAGGACAGTGCGTCTTCGCCCTGCCGTTCGGTCTCCGGTCCGCCAGGAGTACGGCACAGGCATACCGGCTGCAGTCGGCGGGAGCCGTGAGCCCATTACAAAACGGCTATAATGGTAGTTTTAGGAGATTGGATGCACTTGCTCTGGTTTCGAGTATTCCCTGCAACCATGGATGAGCCCATTATGAGCCAATTATGATTCATTTCGATCCCTTAGCGCAATCTGACGATCCCTCTTACGTTGCATACCTCAGCGAGTAGCGCACGCCCGCTCCTGCCGTTCCCTCTTTACGGAAAATGCCTCGTTGAACAAGATCTGTAAGATCCCGCGTTGCGGTTGACTTCTTAACACTGTAGAGGCGCTGATATTCCTGATTTGAGATGGAGCCCCCGCTCTTCAGGTAGTGTATGGAGGCGATCTGCCGCTCATTCAGCCCGAGCGAGTCGAGTCGCTCTCTAGTGTATGGATCTTTGCGGAGGACGAGGCTGAATCCGAGTGACGAGTAGTCAACCTCCGGTGCGGGGTATCCCACGCGAGCAAGTTCAGCCCGAATCCTCTCAAGACCCGTGCCGAACTTTTCTACATATCCTGCTTTTGCAAATACATCCGCGATCTTCGGGTTTCTATGGTAGGGGTAGTGCTGCGAGAGGATCTTTTCGAGTGTAACACCTGCAGGAAAGCAAGCAGGGTTGAGAAACTGAATGTGGTCATCATACATCCGTATGATACTCGGAGTTCTGCTGTCGAAATAGTCCCTATGGATGAGCATATTCAGAAGCGCTTCGCGGAGCGCGGCTATCGGGTACTCGAGGATCTCCTTTCTCCTGAAAGAGTCGATGATAACGTTGCTGGATGGATCATAGACGACCGCCTGCGCCGTGAGAAGATACTCTTCCGCGCGTTCCAGGAGCTGGAAGAGATTCCCGGAGAGGTCTTTTGGGTTGATCAGCACGGTCTCGGTATTTATCCGGGTAATCTTAAGTCCGGTATTCCTCAAGCGGGATTGGGGGTTCTTCCCGAAGAGGATGTATGCAGCATGGGTAATGGTTCCGTCCGGGGTGATCAGGCCAAGGCGTCTGAGAATGGATTCTTTGTCTTTTATGTCGGGGATCCCGCCTCCCGCGGTATGGCCCCTGACCAGGTCCATGAAGTTCCGTATGGTCTCGTCGTCGATATCATCGAGGGTACAACCGCCCACGAGATCCTCCCAGCTGGAGTCTTCCAGAAACTTTCTTCTGAGTTCGTCGGGATCGATCCCCCGGACGGTGTCGCCAACCCGGGTGTAGTACACTCCCCTGTAGGAGATCGGTTTTTTCTGGGGGCTTACCGTGATGATGAGGATCGTCCTGCCGTCCGCGGGTATCTCATCGATGACAGGGTGTATACCGAGGCCGTCGCTGATCCGGTTTGCGAGCTCGGACAGTTTCTCTCCCCTGCAGTCAAAGCCTGTCACTCTGCGGGTTTTGTCGTTGACCCCGATCACGACGAACCCGCCCTCGGTATTCGAGAAGGCTGAGAGCAGTTTGAAGAACGATTCCGATACCGTCTCTTTGAAGTCGAGGTATCTTCCTTCGTGCCGTGACAGAAACTCCTCGAGCGAAGCGTATGGGTACTGTCCCGGATAGTCCGGTTCGGCAACCCCTGTCATCTCCACAGGTAGGTGTTGGTTGCAGAAGGAGAGTTTGGTGGACGGGTCCTCATTCGGGATCATGTGTTAGATAAGCCTGTTAGCCAGAAGAGACATAAAAGTAGTTATGAAATGATGCTGCCTGGAAAACAGGTCTATCGCATTTCGGGTTACCAGAATTCTTTTGCTCGC
>JAENYT010000054.1 GCA_016841665.1 Methanobacteriota archaeon | reverse complement strand
GCGATCACGGCCGAACCGTTGACCCCGGGCGCCCTGGCCGCAACCTTCATCGGCGGTATCGGCGGCGTGCTGGTGGTGCTCTCCATCGTCACTCTCGACAAGCTGAAGATCGACGACCCGGTCGGTGCCATCTCCGTTCACGGTGTGGTCGGCCTCTGGGGCCTCCTCGCCGTGCCCCTGACCAACGCGGATGCCTCCATCGTCAGTCAGCTGATTGGCGCCGGCACCATCTTCGTCTGGGTCTTCGGCGCCAGCTTCGTGGTCTGGCTGATCCTCAAGGCAGTGATGGGCATCCGCGTCAGCGAAGAGGATGAGTACACGGGCGTCGACTTCTCCGAATGCGGCCTCGAGGCCTACCCGGAATTCACCCCCGGAAAATAGAGGGAAAGGAAACCCTGGGAGTCTCTCTCAAGAGGGGCAGTCTTGCGGGCACCATCGGTGCCCGCTTTTTTTGGTTTAACCACGGGGTGCACGGGGATCACGGGGCGGAAGAAGTTTATTACCACAGAGGGCATGGAGGAACGCTTTTGATACAGGATTTTCCATGGTGCGTCATGTCGGAGCAACGCTCGGCGGCGGTGAATCGAAGGTAACTACTCACTCCCTCCATCATTCCTGCGTAGGCGGGAATCCATAATCCAGAGGACAGAAGCGTGGCTCAAAATGGATCTCTGCCTACGCGGGGATGACGTATTCCCCGGGGCCGTGCGTGATCACCCGGGCGAACAGTTACAATCGAAGAACCATTTGTCCGCCTCGGTGATCTCGGTGCGCTCTGTGGCCAACGTTTTTTTCGTTTGCCCCTTGCTCCCCGTGGTTCAAAGCTCTTTGTGGGATCCATCGCAGAACGGCGGGTTGCCGCTGGCCCGGCAGCCGCACAGGCCCGCCTTGCGGTCTTCTTCGATAGTGAATTTTCTGGGGGCGAAGCCGGTGCCCTTGTGCGAGCCGTCGCAGAACGGCTGGCTGGCGCTTCGGCCGCAGGTGCAATAGAAGTAATCGCCGGCTTTCAGGGCGACGACGTAAGGCCCCTTTTTTGCGGCCACGGGATCGGACATCGGACGTTCTCCTGCTTTATCGGATACAGTATAACATAGCGTAATGCTCAGGAATGTTCCAGGTTGGCATCCGCCCGAAGACCGTAGGATGGGGTGAGCCTGCGAACCCCATCATTGAGCGGGATACGTGGTTTTTCGATGGGGTTCGCGGGGCTCACCCCATCCTACGAGATCGAAGCATCGGCCCGGTAGATCCCATGGATTGCATCGCAAGACAAAACTACATGTCTGGCGCTGCAATCCATGAAGTCTCGGGGATTGGTCAATTATTGCGCCAAAAAAAGATCCTTTTGGCACAATAAGTTGCGATGCAATCCATATCAGGAGGCGCGCCCTCGCGGCGATTTTCGTTACGGCCATCGCGCCGGGGCGGCCCTCCTACCAGGGACGGGCAGGTTGCGGGGCCTGGCTTTTGTGGTGGGTTATGGGCGCGCGCAGGAAACGGTTGCACCTGCTGGCATCCGCCCGAAGACCGTAGGATGGGGTGAGCCCTGCGAACCCCATCATTGAGCGGGATACGTGGTTTTTCGATCGAAGCCTCGGCCCGGTAGGAGGCGCGCCCTCGCGGCGATTTTCGTCACGGCCAATCGCGCCGGGGCGGCCCTCCTACCAGGACGGGCAGGTTGCGGGGCCTGGCTTTTGTGGTGGGTTATGGGCGCGCGCAGGAAACGGTTGCACCTGCTGGCATCCGCCCGAAGACCGTAGGATGGGGTGAGCCCTGCGAACCCCATCATTGAGCGGGATACGTGGTTTTTCGATCGAAGCCTCGGCCCGGTAGGAGGCGCGCCCTCGCGGCGATTTTCGTCACGGCCAATCGCGCCGGGGCGGCCCTCCTACCAGGACGGGCAGGTTGCGGGGCCTGGCTTTTGTGGTGGGTTATGGGCGCGCGCAGGA
>JAENYT010000027.1:7553-22173 GCA_016841665.1 Methanobacteriota archaeon | reverse complement strand
GGGGTGGTGGCGGTGCTTGCCAGGGTGTTGCTTGGTGGTTGATGACGCTACCTATCTGGACCTTAAACGATGGTGGAACTGCTCTCACTGTTCTTCGATGAAATCTTTGATATACGCGGCCCGTCCCGGACTGATTGTCGAAAAGTCTAACTGCAGTCCCCGAATGTTTTTTTGAGGGGTCACTAGAGAGATTGGTCTTATGTTACTACTCCACACTCCATGTTTTAATGTATACAGTATCTTTCCCAGGAATTCTGCATGCTCTTCATACTCCGTGTCGATGATTGCTTGTACCAGTTCTACCGGACCCTGTCCGATGGTGTACATATTGAAAACATAACAGAGCAGGCTGCAGAAGTGATTATGGAACTTTTTCAAATCAAATACCGCTTTTTCAGATATATACCGGCTCTGGTATTGCTGAACAACATCCTTCACCAAATAGTAACTCTCGGGATCGGTAAAATCGGTGCATGAGAAGACTTTTTTTACAAACTGGGGATGGTACTGCATGTCATAGCAGTGGTTTATGGTCAGAAGATGGGCGAATAATTTGACTGTAGAAGATTTTGAGCAATCTTCTCGCTTTACATGCTGGAGGTTACTCTCGAGAATATCCGTTATCTGGTTAAGCTGCGTTTTCCCAACGAATTGTGGGAATGATTTCATTGCTAGACTTACGAAAGCAGACTGTGCTTCCACAAGGATATCATTTAGATCGTCTTCCTCAGACTGATGAACCAGATGGAGCAGAATATCATTCATTTGGTTGACACACTTCTCTAAAAGACGCCTCCTTCTCTCGTGCTCGGCGATCTGCAGTTTTCTAGCACTATGTTCTTCAGGATTTTCTTCGAGTTCTTCAGGAGTTGTGCTCTCGGAGGCGTGCTCCTCCCAGCGCTGGAGAATCATTGACTGATACAGCCGTTGTAACTGACCAAGTGAACCTGCTATCCCATATCCGGATTTGCACTTGCTTGGTTTGGGGATACGGCTGGTCGATGCCCGCTTCTTCGCAGGAGAAACATCTCCGCTCTTCGTTTCATCCCCTATTTCTTTATCAACCCGTTTCGAAAGCCCGATGAGGATTGCATGGATATCCGTGGTGTCCAGCGTGACATCATGGGTTAACCGGTCCGCCATTTCTCTAAGAGGTTCTTTTGATCCAGGAATGGCCCGGATGAAAGAGTTTCGCTCATAATAGATTCTTCTTCGGCCGGATTTACCATCTGCTGATATAACAATCTCTGTGGGAATTCCTTTGGGCAGTGTAGTGATTGTGCATGTTCCGCTGCTCAGGTCGGATATATAATCGACCGGATTGGGAACCCCTTCAACCTTGCATTGTATAGATGTGCGTTCGGCGAGAGGTTCGGTATGAACTTGGATTGAATGTGTAAGATCGTCATAGTCGGCGGAGTAGATCCTAAGCACGGTGGGAGAACTCTGTGGGGTTTCGAAACCCTCTCCTGATGCAAGGAGCGTGTTGATATCGGCGACTCGCTTCTTCTCGATCCGATCGAGGATCTTCTTCGCCTGGATCCCCTTAAAAAGTAGGGCGCATTCCACATTTCCGTGCTCTGCTGGTTTGAGGAGGGCGCTTTGGGTCATGTTAGGCGACCCGATCAGGAGATGCTGTTCTTTCCCTTTCAGGTAGAGTATCTTTGAGTGGAAGGTCCGCGTATAATCATCCTTGAATGCCGCTTCGACGATATCGTAGGGTATACCACGTCCCATGGAAAACTCGGTATACGGCTTAAGGTCTATCAGGTTGTGGTTGCCCTTCTGAAGGGCTATCTGGATCCGACTGATTGTTACCTGATCTGCAATCTCCCGGAGAACACTTGCATCAGGTGCAAAAAAGGGGGCCAATAGGAACACTTCAGAGAAAGAGTCCTGATCAAGGTTTTCGAGCATCAATGGCAAGATCGGAGCTCGCATATTATGCAGAATGATGTAATCGGCATCGGATGCCTCATCATCGGGTGAGGGCAGACTGCCAAGCAAGTGCTGGATCGTGCCGACTGCTCTGGGATCGAGAATGTACTTCTGTTGGATGAGTTGCTCGAAGAAGTCCTTCACCGATTCGATGGTAGAGTCGGCGTTTTCTGGGGAGTATTCCATCTTTGCGAGCATCTCAGCATTTCTGGTAAAGCCAGCCATGGTAAGGTTGGAACTTCCGATATATACCGTCGCTGTGCCTTTTTCCGTTGAGCTGAAGAGGAAGATCTTGGGATGGAAAACGCCATGAGGCAGGTATATTGGGATGAGATGATAGTTACGGCCCGTATCGTTGGTACTTCTCTCCATTGCCTGAGCATACTGTTGTCCGTCGACGAGGACGATAATCTCAGAAAACGGATTGCTTGAACGGATTTTGTGAAAGAGAAACTTGTCGAAGAAGTATGGGTCAAAACAGAACGTTGTGAGAACGATGATATCGTTATGACGCTGCCGCTCAGTGAATTCGGTAATGAGATTTATTGTACCTTCTTGAGCCATTCCAATCCCTTCTTCGTCACTATCAGGTTTCCTTCGTCAGTCTGCTCAATGAATTCAAGATCCTGGAGAAGCGTTCGTATACTCTGCCACCGGTTGTCCCGGGGAGACATATGCACAGGTTCTCTTGTCGAATAGAGGCGGTCCTCTTCCTCGGTGAAAAGCCAATTCTTTGTCCCGTATGCAAACCTTGAGGCAGATTCCAACAAGTGCCTGTTTACAATCAACCGGCTGATGTGCGACAGGAACGGAATGACATGAAGATCTGCTCCATTTGCCTCGATGTGCGCAAACAACGCCTCGATGTTGAGTAGATCTGGATTTGAATCATCATAGTTGCTTAAATTTGAGTTAAGCGGTGTGGTCTGGCTGTATCTGTGAAAGAGTAGAGCAAGCATCAAGATGAAATCTGCGAGGAGCTCCTCATGCTCTCGTGTCCATAAACTGTTATACAGATCTGCTTCGTTGATAGGGGAATGAAGTGAGGACTTTACACCCGTCCCGTTAAGTTTGCCAGTTCTTTCAATGATTTCTGCCAGTGTCGTCCTTTCATCAATGGGGACTTGCAGCCAATCGCTGATGTAGGAAAAGACTCCTTGTGCACTCTGGCTATCAATGAGGCGGCTCTTCAGGATTCCCGCATTCTCAATAACAATAAGATGAATATCCTCGAGGAGCTTTTCCAGCGCAAAAACATAGTACACCCGGAGTTGATGTTGTTCCCAGCAGTGCCGGATCTGGTCGAGTCTGCCGAAAGAAATCTCATCTTTTGTTTCATGGTTCTGGTTAAAGTACACTGCGTCCCAGAGATAGCGTTGCATTTCTCCGATAGGCGGGGAAGTTTCGGATATGATTTTTAGGAAGAGGAAGAGAGTGTTCCTTCTACGTAAGTTCTGTTGTCGTATTGTATAGTATTCAGGAGATGGCATCTCTGCTAATCTATCAATAAAGTCGAGGTCTACGTTGCCCTGCATGTATGCCTCGAACTCTTCGTCGTCGATATCCCATGAGCCTCTCTTCTCCGAGAAGAACCCGAAGAACAGTTTGGATAGTATCTCTTTTTCTGCAGAGTTATGAGCAATCTGGTCGATACTGAATCCATCGAAGTACTCTCGGAGGTCTTCTTTTCGGAATTCGATCCGCTTGAAATCGTTGGGCTCCAGAAAAGAGAGTGTTTCAGCGAGTTTCTTGTTTATCGGGGATATGTGGATCAAGTCAAGTTCATCGGCCCATGCGCATCTGAACACTTCCAGCTGCCGATTATAATACGTCCTTCCAAATCCGATGATATCGAAATTCAGATTAAATGTCTTGATATCATCCCACGTGCCGGAAAATTTTTGGTTATTGTACATGTGCCGGAGATTTGGGGAATTACAGTCTCCATTGTTGTGAGCTAAACTTGCCAGGATGAAGATCTTCTCAAAGTCATAGGAATCGAAATTGTCTTTGAAGAGATGTTGGTAGTAATATGCCCAGATGGTATAGTATCGAGCTCTCCGGGTGACCGACGTAATGCCGCTGGTATGTTCGGCATCAAGGAAGATGTGGTGGCTCCATAAGCCGAGTGCATCACGGAGCATCGAGCTCGAGGGAACGCGCTCGGACCATGCAATGGATACTGCGTCAGTGAATTGCATGTCTAACTTTGGTATACTCGGTTATCATTAGTTAATTCTCCGAAACGTGCCTGCAAATGCTCCTGGCGCTGAAAAGGGAATATTAGAGAGTTTTCCCATTTTTTACCCAGTTATTGCTTTGGATAGACACGGTCCCTTCAGAAGACGGACTAGTAAATCAATAAGATAAGGAAAAACGTAGGATCCCTCCTGAGATAAAAGCATGAAAGCCACCATGATATAATATCTAACGTGCCCTTATACTTTCACCAAAATATTTGACTTTAATCGTCATCCACTCCAAAACAGGCTTCAACCAGAGTCCTGATAGCCATTTAATTCTCTATACAATACCTTTTTCATATATATGACATAATTATCATCGACGCGCATGATCACTTGGGAATCGCGGGTGAAATCAATCTATTCATGTGAGGATACTGCTAATGGGCAAACTTGAAGATCTTAAGCCGGGAGCAACAGTTCAGGGGATCCTATCTGATTCGCTCGTCACCGTAGTAAACGTCCGCTGGTTTTCCAATGAAGCCGTTGAATTGACCTTCAAAGACGCCAGTGGGAACGTGGCGAACCGGCTCCTCTACCGGAGCAATGAACTGACATTTAAAATCGCGGAAATCGGGCACCCGTGGAGTTTCGATGCAGAACCCGCACAGTTTAAACTTACTTCTGAGGCGCGTCGCATTCAGCTGGCATACCTCTTCGATCCTCTTCTCGCCGTCCACACATCACTCGTCGAACCGCTCCCACACCAGATTACCGCCGTATACGAAGCCATGCTTCCTCGTCAGCCGCTCAGATACCTACTCGCCGACGATCCCGGTGCCGGCAAGACGATTATGGCTGGTTTACTGATAAAGGAGCTCATCGCCCGTGGTGATTTGCAACGGTGTATGATCGTCTGCCCGGGGAATCTGGTGGAACAGTGGCAGGATGAAATGGATCAAAAATTTCACATTCCCTTCGAAATCCTGACCAATGACAAACTCGAATCTTCAAGAACTGGTAACTGGTTCAACGAAAACCCCCTTGTTATCTGTCGTCTGGATCAACTCAGCCGGCGCCAAGATATCCAGGACAAACTCCGTGGAACCGACTGGGATCTGGTGATCTGCGATGAAGCACACAAAATGAGTGCGACGTTTTTTGGAAACGAGATCAAATATACCAAGCGCTATAAACTCGGCCAATTCCTCTCGCCACGTACCCGCCATTTCCTCCTCCTCACAGCAACACCGCATAATGGAAAAGAGACAGATTTCCAGCTCTTCATGGCATTGCTTGATGGAGACCGATTTGAGGGGAAGTTCAGGGATGGAGTTCACACAGTTGATACGTCCGATCTGATGCGACGCCTTGTCAAAGAAGATCTCGTTAAGTTTGACGGGAGACCCCTATTTCCGGAACGATATGCGCACACGGTCAATTATACCCTCTCCAATTCAGAGGCCGCGCTCTATGAGGCGGTCACATCCTATGTCCGCAATGAATTCAATCGGGCAGATCGCCTCGAAGATGATAAACGCAGGTCTAATGTGGGTTTTGCATTGACTGTTCTCCAGCGGCGGCTCGCATCCTCCCCCGAAGCAATCTATCAATCACTAAAACGGCGAAGGGAAAGATTGGAACGCCGTATCGAAGAAGAACAACTTCTGGAACGCGGTACACGAGTCCGCCAGAAACAAGAAGACGATCTCTTTTCGTGGGACGAAGACGAACTGGAAGATCTGCCGGACGAAGAGATCGAAGATCTTGAGGAGCAGGTTGTCGATCGGGCCAGTGCTGCACGGACGATCGAGGAACTCAGAGAAGAGATCAGGATCTTGACCCGGCTTGAAAAAGCTGCAAAAGCGGTGCGGGATTCAGGTGTGGACCGCAAGTGGGAGGAACTTTCCCAGGTTCTTCAGGATAATCCAGAAATGTTTGACCCTAACGGTATCAGACGGAAATTAATCATTTTCTCCGAGCATCGCGATACGATCCTGTACCTTCAGAAACGAATCCAGTCGCTGCTTGGTCGCCCTGAAGCGGTTATTACTATCCACGGCGGGATCGGACGGGAACAGCGAAAGAATGCTGAAATGGCGTTTACGCAGGATAGGGATGTAGCCATCCTCGTTGCAACAGATGCAGCAGGGGAAGGCATCAACCTTCAGCGAGCCCATCTGATGATTAATTACGACCTTCCCTGGAATCCAAACCGAATCGAGCAACGTTTTGGTCGGATTCACCGCATTGGACAGACAGAAGTCTGCCAACTCTGGAATCTTGTTGCCCGCGAGACCCGTGAGGGTGAAGTGTATTATCGGCTGCTTGAGAAGCTGAACGCAGAGCGAGAGGCACTTGGTGGCCGGGTCTTCGATGTGCTTGGGAGAATGACATTCGATGACCAGCCTCTGCGGAAGCTGTTAATTGATGCAATCCGGTATGGCGACAGTCCAGAAGCTCGGGGACGGCTGGAGCATGTTGTAGACTCGGCGCTCGATCGCGAGCATCTGGCGAACTTGCTTGAGGAGCGTGCTCTGGCCCATGATTCAATGGATACGAGAAAAGTTCAGCACATCAGAGAAGAGATGGAGCGGGCAGATGCTCGGCGCCTTCAACCCCACTACATCGAGGCTTTTTTCCTTGCAGCATTCCGGCAGCTCGGAGGGACGATCAAGAGTCGGGAGGTGGGGCGATATGAGATATCGCATGTCCCTTCAGTGATCAGATCGCGAGATCGTGTTATTGGGACCCGAGCGGCAGTAATACCAAAATATGAACGTATCACCTTTGAAAAGGAGCTTGCGTACGTTCCCGGAAAACCGAAGGCTGAATTCGTTTGCCCCGGACATCCGCTACTGGACACGGTAATCGATATCATACTGGAGCGAAACCGCGACCTCCTTCGGCAGGGCACTGTTCTTGTCGATGATACGGATGATTCCGATAAACCAAGGGTCGTTGTCACACTCGAACACTCGATACAGGACGGTCGGACCGATAGGAACGGAAAAACCAGAATAATCTCTCGCCGCCTGCAATTTATCGAGCAGGACTCTTCAGGCAATTTTATCAACGCAGGATATGCGCCATATCTTGACTATCGCCCACCGACCAAAGAAGAGGCTGATCTATTAGACCCTGACCTGGTTTTGTCAGCTACTCCGGACAATCTAGAGGATGGCATCATGCAATTTGCCGTTTCGCGTCTGGTTCCCACTCATTTCAAGGAGGTGCGCGACCACCGCGAGGCACTCGTGGAGAAGATTCGACGCGAGGTTAGAGCCCGACTGACAAGAGAAATCAATCACTGGGATTACCAGAAAACCCGTCTTGAGGAAGCCGAAATGGCCGGAAAGATGGGTGCCAAAATGAATTCAGAATTGGCCAGACGCCGTGCGGAAGAGCTTTCTTCACGTTTAGAACAGCGGATGAAAGATCTGGATAAAGAACGAGAGATCTCACCATTGCCACCGCATATTGTTGGCGGCGCCCTGATCATTCCGGCCGGTTATTTCGCCAGGAAGGGTGAAAATGTTCCCGAGTATTGCGCCTCTGCAGAGGAGCGTTCCCGAATAGAACAGATAGCAATGCAGGCGGTGATGGAAATAGAGCAGAGGCTGGGATACATACCACGGGACGTTCATGCTGAGAATTACGGATATGATATCGAATCCTCCATCCCAGATACAGGAAAACTTCGATTTATCGAGGTAAAAGGCCGCTCGGCCGGGGCACCGACAGTCACCGTGACTAAGAACGAGATTCTCACGGCCTTCAATAAACCGGACGAGTTTATCCTCGCTATTGTGCTGGTTGACGGCAATTCCGTCTCGACAAAATATGTCAGCAGACCGTTCACCCGCGAACCGGATTTTGGTGTAACCAGTGTCAACTACAATCTCAATGAGTTGCTCGAAAAAGCTCATGATCCGTGGTGACCGTGATTATGCAGAGACTTTCCGCTCCCCAATATTTTGAACAAATACGGAATAAGGCTGCACAGCGCTGGGATCAGCTGGAAGCAGACAAGGAACTCGCTGGCCCCTGGTGGCAGCTGTTCCGGCAGATCCAGAGTCCACGCCATGTCCTTTCCGAATTGCTTCAGAATGCGGACGATGCCGGTGCCCATTCAGCAGAAGTCAGAATCGAAGATGGCGTGTTTATCTTTGAGCACGATGGAGAGGATTTTACAGAGGAACAATTTGCTTCGCTATGCCGATTTGGTTTCTCGAATAAACGCCATCTTCACACAATTGGATTCCGCGGGATCGGATTTAAATCGACGTTCAGCCTTGGCGACGTTGTCAAGTTGGTCACCCCTACCCTTTCGGTGCGCTTTCTACGGCATCGATTCACAGAACCAACCTGGATTGATACCGCTCATCACACACTCCGAACCCAAATATCCGTACGCTTAAGGGATGAGCAAGTTCGCCGTGAAATCGAAAAGTCACTTGAGGAATGGGCAAACAGCACGTTATCTCTTCTCTTCTTTCAGAGTATTCGTAGTTTAAAAATAGGCGACTATGAAATTGCACGTGCAGTTATTGGAGAGGGGCCGGTCAGGGGATCGGAGCGGATTCAGCTGGCCAGCGACGATGAACAGGAAATTATCCGAATCTCTTCTCCCTTAGAAGAATTTCCGGCTAACGCTATCGAAGAGATCCGACAGGAACGCATGGCTGTTGACCCAGATTTTTCTCTTCCGCCATGCAGAGTCGAGATTGTCGTGGGTGTTCCCGGCGAGCAGCGCCTATACGTAGTTCTTCCAACCGACAAACAGACAAAATTACCATTTTCCGTGAATGCTCCGTTCGTCCAGGATCCAGCGAGAATGGGCATCAAAGATCCGTCGATCTCCCCTACGAATAGGTGGCTTCTGGAGCGGGTTGGGCGCCTTGCAACCGAAAGTATGCGGAAGTGGCTTTCGCAGGAGCAATGCGACCAAGCTGAGCGCGCTGAAGCATATTGTCTTCTTCCTGATTATCGGATTGAATCAGAGGATTGTGATTGGTGTGTCTGCTCTGTCATTGCAGAGTACCTTGTGGAACATCCGGTCCTCCTTGCATCCGACGGTGTTCTTGTCACACAGTGCTTTGTACCTCCCTATTCGTTCTACAACATCTGGGATCCTGACCAGATAGTGATATTTGCCGGAAGTGGCTATAACGCAGTGTTGTGCCAGTCGATTTGGCCAGACTACCGGGAGCGGCTTAAGAATTGGGGTCTTATTTCTATTGATAGTGATTTGGAGGTTGTTGATTGGTTTAAAACGCACCAGGTTCCGCGGCCGACCAGATTCGATCAATTAGTTCTGTTGTGGACATATGTTCTCAAAAACTATCCATCCTGGAGGCGGAGCTCCTTTGGATCACTGAGGATCCTGCCCGTTGAGAGCATGGAGAGACTTCACCCGGCAGAACACTTAGTTCGCATCGGAGACTCGATTCGAGGAATATCTGAGGAGGAGGCAGCATTCCTCTCGGAATATTTGTTATTTTTCGATCGATTAATTCTCCGCACTGCTGTAGAACGACTGAAGAATTCCGATGCGAACGACAGTCAGATCATATTGGATATACTCCAGAAGACAAATCTGGAGAAAGACTCTACAGTAAGAGTAATCGTCGAAAGGGCGTACTTTCAACTCAATCCAAAGTACGATCCAATAAAACTTGTTCGCTTCGCCCATATTGTTGGATTTCTGAATACAGACATCCCAAATGGATTCCTTTATGTCACCCAAGATGGTGCGTGCAGGCCAGTAACTCATGACTTGGCGCTTGACATCAGCGGACGACTTGAAGCGTTCCTTCCTTATCAATACGGGAGGTCACATCTCCTGCATGAGGACTATCTGATCGACCTACCTCCAGAGAGAAGGAGTCAATGGATTGAATGGGCTGAATCGACCCGAAGCGGCCTGTGTTCATTTGTCGGCATCGTGGAACAATCAAAGGGTATTTACGAGACATTGCGTCTCAATAACTGGATTGAAGATCACGGAGGAGAAGTTCTTACCGACGATAAGTATCCAATCAAACGTAAAAATTTCCGAGGCGTTGACTATGATTTTGACCCAATTGTCCTGCAATCTCTTGAAAAGCTATCTTCAGACTTTCAACAGGCAGAGTCTCAACCGATCTGGGCCCAAGTAGTCGATCTTATCGCATCAGACCCGCAGGGAGCATGGAAAGAGAGGATACATGCGAAATGCTTCCAATGTGGAAATTCGTATGAATATACTCTCTCCTGTGGAACGCTCCGTGCCTCATGGGTTCGTCACCTTGCGCATACACGGTGTCTGCCTGATACTGATGGGATATTTCGTGAACCGCATGAACTTTTGATGAGGAATGAGAAGACCGAACCTTTGATGGGCATAGAACCATTTGTCCGTCGTGACTATGACATCAAAGAACTGCAGGATCTTCTCCTCGCCCTCGGTGTTCGCAATACACCTGGGAGCCCAGGATCTGTTCTTGACAGAATCAGAATTTTTGCCGGTCACGCGACTCCCCCAGAGAATGAGCTGATCAAATTATATGAACGCCTCAATGGCCTGTTAAAACACTGCACAGAAACAGAACTTCAGACTGTCCGCAAAACGTTTGCCGAGCAGCGGATGATATACACGCAGGAAGGAGTGTGGGCGTTTCCCCATGAGGTGTTTCGCATCATCCCCGGCGGTGAGATGGTTGGTATATTTCGTATCCTGCCAGCACTTCAGAATCTGCCTTTGTGGGGGCGCATAGGTGTTATGCATGAGCCCACCGGAGATATCCTGCTCCAGCAGATCAAGTCACTGACATCGGGGTCACATATCGAACCTGGCGAACGGGACCGGATCCGGATGATCCTTTCACGCGAACCTTATCGCGCATGGAACGAAACCGGTCACTGGCTGAGTCTTGACTCTGTCTGGGAGCCGATCTCAGAGTATTCGTACTTCACTTCCCGAAACGCGGGGGTGGGCACTGATGGCCTATATCCGACAGTGAAGGGACGAACGGCTGATTTGAGGATGATCGATGCCAATGATGTTGATGCTCTTGTTTCGACTACCGGACTGGAAGACCTGCGATCAGCCCTCGCTCTCCGGGTAACGCTCCATGAGGAATGTGCAGAGTCACGAGGAGTCAAACCCTGGATGGCGACGCTCGGCAAAGCACTCAGCCGGGTCCGACACGATGACCCGGCTGAGGAGGAGCGTATGCGGGAAATCGGCACACGGATTGCAGGGACTGTCTGGACACCTGTTACCGAACTTGGGGTGACACCCTACCTCAGTGGGAATCCCGCAGGACGTGAGCAGAGAGTAGAGGTTTTCTGGGGTGACAGAACTCTGTATGTTCAAAAGATGCCGTTAGGGCGCCTGCTAAACGTTGTACCAAAAGAGCTTGCGAAGGCTGTTTCCTCTTCACTAGTAAAAGATGCGATCGTGCATTGTTACGATCGGGAACCAGATGTCGTTACGGCGTATTGCGAAGAGAATTTCGCCCTTCTGCCCGAAGGCGCAGTCACCGAAGATGAAACGAAGCCCGATCAGCAACCCCCTGATGCCAGTCCTGACGAAAAACCAGCGATAATTCATATCGGTGGAGGACGGCGGGCTGATGCAGAAGAGAGTATGGGCAACGGAGATACTATCCCCGAAAGCCCCGAACCAAGCCGCTCACAAGAAGAGATCACCGACGATGTGGGATCTAAATCCCTTGTTTCACGTAAGAATAGCACTGAACGCCTCAGGCGCCGCAGCCTCATTGAGATTCTTGCGGAAAAACTCAGATACCAGTGGGACCCTGTGGCTCATCGATATATTCACTCCGACGGTTCATGGCTTCAGAAAGGTGAGACACCGTTCCACCTGGAGACTTATACCCCAGATGGTGAAATTATCGGTCGTTTCTGGGTGTACGACGGTGCGCTGAGCAAAGGCGTTGAGATGCCTGCTGAAGTATGGGGAATGATAGAAAAGGATCCCAGACGCACCGCAGTCATTCTCCGGGCCGATGACGATGGGTTGGATGCTATATCAGGAACGAAACTTCTTGAGATGGTTAAAGCGGAAGAGTTAGGTCTGTTCCCAGCTAAATTCCGTTTACGGAGAATTACCGAATGATCCCCCCGCCACGCAAAAAATTGATTGAGGTCGCCCTCCCACTGGAGGCTATCAACAAGGAGTCTGCCCGCGAAAAGTCGATCCGCCATGGCCACCCGTCGACGCTTCACCTCTGGTGGGCACGCCGCCCGCTCGCCGCATGCCGGGCGGTACTTTTTGCGTCGCTGGTGGACGACCCGTCTGCTTGGCCTGAACTGTTCCCGACGAAGGAAGAGCAGGAGACGGAACGCCAGCGCCTCTTCTCGATCATCGAGGAACTCGTCCTCTGGGAGAATTCCACCAATAAGGAGGTGCTTCTCAAGGCGCAGACCGAGATCGCCCGTTCCATCGCGCGGAACCGCGGCGATACTCTGCCGGATGGTGCGGAGACGATCCGGCGGTACGTTGCAGAGAACGCCCCGCCGGTGCTCGACCCGTTCTGTGGCGGGGGGTCGATCCCGCTGGAGGCGCAGCGGCTCGGCCTCGAGGCGCACGGGAGTGACTTAAACCCCGTGGCGGTGCTGATCACCAAGGCACTCATCGAGATCCCACCGAAGTTCGCCGGTTTGCCGCCGGTGAACCCGGAGTCGCGGAAGCAGACGCACTTCGGCAATGAGTGGAAAGGAGCGAAAGGCCTTGCCGAGGACGTCCGCTACTACGGCAGGTGGATGCGCAACGAGGCGGAGAAGCGCATCGGCCATCTCTACCCGAAGGTGAAGGTCACCGAGGAGATGGCGAAGGACCGGCCTGACCTGAAGGAGTATGTCGGACAGGAGCTGACGGTGATTGCGTGGCTGTGGGCAAGGACGGTGAAGTGTCCGAATCCAGGGTGCGGTGCGCGAACGCCATTGGTTCGTTCATTCTGGGTCTCAAAGAAGAAAGGTGACCCAGTCTTTCTCTCGCCTGTGTTCGATGATGATAATCAATCGGTATCTTACTTTGAGGTGCAAACCAAAGGCAAAGTGCCTGAACATACGACTGATCGAACAGGTGCACGGTGTCTTTTTTGTAATACTTTCATAAAAAAGGCCCCACTACGTGAAACCGCGACGAAATACGGAACAGACTCAATTCCGCTCGCAGTTGTTGTTGAAGGGAAAAATGGTCGGATGTACTTACCAAGCACTGCCTGTAAAGTACCCAACATAGAGAGACCGGAAGATCCTGCATTTGATCAGCCAATGACAAATGATAAACGCTGGTTCTCTCCACCATTATATGGTCTCCCAAATTTTGCGGATATTTTCACCCCCCGCCAGCTCGTCGCCCTCACCACGTTCGCCGACCTCGTGCAGGAAGCTCGGGAGCAGGTGCTTGTCGATGCAGTGGCAGCAGGAACACTGCCTGATGACGACCGACGACTGGAGGATGGCGGTTTAGGTGTGACGGCATATGCAGATGCAGTGGCGACTTATCTAGGAGTGGGTGTGAGTCGGCTCGCAGATATTTGCAATTCGTTGTGTATGTGGGAAAACACAAAAACACAAGTCCGGCATTTATTTACAAGACAAGCAATCCCAATGCTTTGGGATTTTGCGGAACCAAATATATTTGGTAACGCTGCAGGAGACTATGGAGTTAGTTTAAACACTATCTCAAAAGTGATTGAGAGGCTGCATAGCACATCTCACGGTTATTGCAAGCAGTTTGATACGGTTAATCAGCGACTAGCTAAAGACAAACTAATATCAACAGATCCTCCATATTATGACAACATTGGTTATGCTGATTTGAGCGATTTCTTCTACATCTGGCTCCGACGCTCTATTGGAGACATTTATCCGTCAATATTTTCCACACTTCTCACCCCAAAATCCTCCGAACTTATAGCCTCTACATACCGCCATGAGGGGAATAAAGAAAAGGCGCAAAAATTCTTTGAAGAAGGATTGAGAAAAGTCTTTGAGCAGGCACACTCAGTTGAACTGTCAGAGCCATACCCTCTCACTGTCTACTATGCTTTTAAACAGGCAGAAAACACGCAACAACACGATGAAGTACAGATTGCATCAACCGGGTGGGATACTATGCTCTCTGGTTTAATTGCATCTGGTTTTGCCATATCTGGAACATGGCCTTTCTGGACTGAACTAAAGAATCGCCCCGTCGGCACCGGCACCAACGCCCTCGCCTCCTCCATCGTCCTTGTCTGCCGCCCCCGTCCTGACGACGCCCCGCTCGCCACCCGGCGCGAGTTCCTCTCTGCTCTAAGGGAGGAACTCCCCGAAGCCCTGCGGACGCTCCAGCAGGGCAACATCGCCCCGGTGGACCTCGCCCAGTCCGCTATCGGGCCAGGGATGGCGGTATTCACCCGGTATGCGAAGGTGATGGAATCCGACGGCAGCGCGATGACGGTCCGGACGGCACTTGCACTCATCAATCAGGTGCTCGACGA
>JAENYT010000027.1:0-7453 GCA_016841665.1 Methanobacteriota archaeon | reverse complement strand
GCAGCGCGATGACGGTCCGGACGGCACTTGCACTCATCAATCAGGTGCTCGACGAGGTGCTCGCCGAACAGGAGGGGGAGTTCGATGGGGACACCCGGTGGGCCATCTCATGGTTCGAACAGTTCGGGATCGAGTCCGGCCCGTACGGCGATGCGGAAACGCTCTCCAAGGCGAAGAATACCGCGGTCTCCGGGCTCGTCGAGGCCGGGATCATCGAAGCGAGAAGAGGGAAGGTCCGCCTGCTCCCCCGCGACGATCTCCCCGACGACTGGGACCCCGCCACCGACAAGCGGCTCACCGTCTGGGAATCGACCCAGCACCTCATTCGGGCGCTTGAGAAGGATGGAGAGCGTGGTGCCGCGGTGATCCTGCGCAGACTCGGGGCAGGCATGGGCGAATCTGCCCGGGACCTTGCTTACCGCCTATACGCCGTCTGCGACCGGATGAAGTGGGCAAAGGAGGCGCTCGCCTACAACAGTCTCATTATATCCTGGCCGGAGATCGCGTCGCTCGCCCACAAAGCAGAGCAGCGGGCGCGGGCTGAAAAATTATTCTTTGAGGAGGAAGAGTAAGCAATGGCGCTGACAAATCATGAACGGGTGGGAAGAGCCCTTTCACTGCTCAACGAAGGGCTGATGCCCTTTGTCGAACGGGAACTGAAAGCGGAATACGGTGATGCCTGGGAACAGGTCGCCGAGGAAGCATACCCTGAAAAGAACGGGGCCTCAGGCGAAAAGGGAACATGGGATACCCATAAACTCCTGGTCGTCATGTGGAACCAGTGGAATCCCATCTTCTCGCGTATTCTCGGACATGCCGAACGAAGCATCGTGAGCGAACTGCGGGAGACCCGCAATCAGTGGGCGCACCAGGCCCCGTTCAGCACCAACGACGCCCACCGGGCTCTCGACAGCATCGCCCGGCTCCTCACCGCGGTCGCGGCTCCACAGGCTGATGATGTCGAACAGATGCGCCTGGACCTGCTCCGCATCCAGTTCGAAGAGAAACGCCGTTCGGAGATGCGCAAGGCATCCTTCCAGCCGACGCAGGGCAACCCCCAGGGTGGCCTGCGCCCATGGCGGGAAGTCGTCACCCCCCATCCCGATGTCGCCACCGGTCGCTACCAGCAGGCTGAGTTCGCTGCCGATCTCTGGCAAGTCTACCTCGGGGAAGGCTCCGACGAATATAAAGATCCATCAGAATTCTTCAAGCGGACATTCCTCACAGAAGGGCTCCGCAACCTCCTCACCCAGGCCCTTCAGCGAGTCTCCCGCACAGGCGGCGATCCGGTTGTTGAACTCCAGACCAACTTCGGCGGTGGCAAGACACACTCCATGCTCGCGCTCTACCATCTCTTCTCCGGCACCCCTGCCTCGGAACTCAACGGTGTGGAAGAACTCCTCAAGGAGACCGGCACTACTATCCCAGAGGGTGTGCGGCGTGTTGTTATCGTTGGGACCAAGATCTCGCCCGGCCGCACGCACACAAAACCGGACGGCACCATCGTCCGCACTCTTTGGGGAGAAATCGCCTGGCAACTTGGCGGTAAAGAGGGTTACGAGATGGTCCGGGAGGATGATGAGCAGGGCACCAACCCGGGGGACATCATGCGCGAACTTTTCAACAGATACTCCCCCTGTCTCATCCTCATCGATGAATGGGTCGCCTACGCCCGCCAGCTCCATGAAGACGCAAAACTTCCGGCCGGCAGCTTCGACACTCATTTCACCTTTGCTCAGACACTGAGCGAATCCGCCAAAGCAGCACAGGGGACGATGTTGTTGGTCAGCATCCCAGCATCCGACAACGAGATCGGTGGTCAGTGGGGCCGGAATGCTCTCGACCGGCTGAAGAACGCCATCGGCCGGGTCGAATCATCGTGGCGCCCAGCGAGCGCCGACGAAGGGTTCGAGATTGTCCGCCGGAGACTGTTCCTTCCGCTCACCAACGAACAGGCGGTTTCACGGGATGCCGTTGCACGGTCGTTTGCCAACCAATATAAAGAACAGAGTCAGGACTTTCCCTCCGAATGCCGTGAGGCCAGTTACGAGCGGCGGATCAAGATGGCCTACCCCATCCACCCCGAACTCTTCGATCGTCTTTACACGGATTGGTCATCGCTGGACAAATTCCAGCGGACCCGCGGTGTCCTCCGCCTCATGGCCTCTGTCATTCACTCGCTCTGGGAACGAGCGGATCATAACCTCCTGATCATGCCGGGCACAATACCCATTGACGATATCGACGTTCAGCGCGAGCTGACGCGGTATCTTGAAGATCAGTGGATGCCGGTCATCGAGAAGGATGTTGATGGGCCACAGTCACTCCCACTCACTCTTGACAATGAGATCCCGTCCCTCGGCCGATACTCCGCGTGCCGCCGAGTGGCCCGCACCATCTACATGGGATCCGCTCCCACCATCCGGACTTCCAATCGGGGAATCGATGACCGCCTGATCAAACTCGGATGTGTCCAGCCTGGAGAGAGCACAGCTACCTTCGGCGATGCCCTTCGCCGGCTCGCTGGCAAGGCAACTTATCTTTACATTGACGGGAGTCGCTACTGGTACTCTACCCAGCCGACCGTCAATCGCCTCGCCGATGACCGGGCAAACGACTACGCCGACGATGATGTCTATACTGAAATTGTGAGCAGACTCCAGCAACAGGCACGATACCGCGGCGACTTTGTCAAAGTGCATGTCTGTGCATCCTCAGGTGATATTCCCGACGAACACGGTGCTCGGCTTGTCATAATCTGCCCTAATTACCCACATCTTGCAAAGAACAGGGGTAGCCCGGCATGCCAGCAGGCACTGGGGATACTTGATTCGCGGGGGACAAGCCCGCGGATGTATAAAAACACCCTCGCCTTCATCGCCCCGGATCAGAGCCGTCTTGATGACCTCAAGCAGGCTGCCCGTCACTTCCTTGCCTGGTCCTCCATCTGGAACGACCGTGAAGAACTCAACCTCGATCCGTTCCAGTCGCGACTGGCGGACACAAATCGAAGAAATGCAGACGAAACGACTGATATCCGGATCCCCGAAACGTACCAGTGGCTTCTGGTACCCAAACAGGATAACCCCAGATCGGAGATTACCTGGGAGGCAATACGTCAGCAGGGCCGCGAACATCTTGCCCCGCGAGCATCCCGGAAGCTCCGTAACGACGAGATGCTGCTAGTGGAAATGGGTGGAGAACGCCTGCGACATGAGATGGATAAAACCCCCCTATGGCGGGAGAACCATGTCGCGATCAAGCAGCTTACTGAAGACTTTGCCAGATATCTCTACCTCCCCCGTCTCAAAGAGGATGCGGTCATCTACGACGCCATACGCAAAGGTCTCAATATCCTGACCTGGAACCGGGATACATTCGCCTATGCGGCTGGCTATGATGATAATGCCCGGCGATATCGAGGCCTTAATCCCCAGCCGTCAGGCTACTCGTTCGAGGACGGCCAGAGCCTGCTCGTGAAACCCGAAATCGCTGAAGCCCAGATTGAAGCCGAGAAACCGAAACCTCCTGTCCCTGCGCCCGACACGTCGGGAGAGACGCCGGTAACTGGTATTAGGGATCCCGGCAAACCCCACATCAGCACCCCTGATGAACACGAAGAACCTGAGGCACCAATCCATCGCAGATTTTACGGGTCAATTCACCTCGATCCCATGCGGGTGAATCGCGATGTGAACGATATTGTCAAAGAGGTCATCCAGCACTTCACCGAATTGGATGATGCAGACATTTCTGTGACGCTGGAGATCAGCGTCGAACGTGCCGAGGGATTTTCAGAAAAACTCCTGCGGGACATCTCGGAAAATTGCAGGGTCTTGAAATTCGAGAATTTTGAATTTGAAAGGAGCGAGTGAGGAAACTCACCGCCTGACTCCACCATATCTGTGATTTTTAGAAAATTTGAAAGTAATCAGTCAACATAATAAAAAATCGGCTCACAGTCTTTTCAAGGGTGACTTATCAGAGATTATTTGTTCAGTGCCCAAACACCGTAGGGCGAATCCTTCTTCATGATACCTCTCTTAACCAAGTCAAACCGGATCCACTGGATGTTTTTCTTCCAGCGGGGGATACCCTCACCCACAGTATCCAGATCGGCCCCAGAAAATTCATTGTGTAGTCTGCGTTCGATTTCGTCTTCAACAGCCTCTTTTGAAGCCGAACCGCCTAAATTCTGTAATGTTTCGATCAGTATTGGTTCAAGTTCGCTCCGCGTAAAGTGCGGCGTATCACGGTCTAGTCTACCGAGATACATTCTCTGCTGCCCGGAGACAATGTCACGGCTAGGTTTGGAAATTCTCTTCAGAGCGATATGCAATTCGTCATACAGGTAGGAAAAGACCTTTTCTGGATAATCAAGTTCATTCAGCTCTTCCCGGAGAGTGTCATGCATTCGAGTTAATTCAGCCGGTACTGACAAATCCCCTCTTTGCAACGTTTCAATCGATTTCGATACCGCTTTGAACCGAGTTTTCTTCTCTGCTAATTCATGATTTTCATACGTTTGAAGTTCATCCATCAGCCAATTTAACTGAGAGACGATCTGCTCGGCCTTTTCTATCATCAAGTCGATACTACTGTCCAAAGGATAAAAAGATTTCTGGGTTGAGACAAATCGAAATTTTGGTCAGTGTTACACTGGTAGTCAAGGAAAGTTACTCATCAGATTCCACTCTTGGCCAACAGAGGGATATCCGAATCTTTTTACCCCCTCACTCTATAGTATACCATCAGGAGCACCTAATGGCTGATTTTCTTGACGCATCTGGAGTGAGCGCAGCAATCACCGAACTCATCAAAAACGCTGAGAAGGACATCTACATCATCAGTCCCTACATCAACCTGACGTCGCTCAGCAAGAAATACCTCCAGAGCATTGATAGCAAAAAGATCCCGGTCAGCATCGTCTATAGGAGCGGTGTGACCCTGAACCCGGAAGATCTGGCGTTTTTTAAACAATTGGAGAGCGCCCAGATCTACAAATGCGACGATCTCCACGCCAAATGCTACCTGAACGAGCAGTTCGGCATCATCACCTCGATGAACATTTACGAGCACTCGCAGAGCAACAACTGGGAGATGGGCGTCCGGTTCTCCCGGGAGACCGATCTCGACCTCTATACCCAGACCATCCAAGAGGTTGACAGGATCCTGCAAGCAAGCAGCCCGGAAAACAGCGACCGGACGGCAACGACCACCAGGAACCAACGGACCTTTGAACCGAGAAAACCCTATACGACCATATCCCCGAAACTGAAAGCTCCTCCGAAGAAAGGTATTCTGGAGAAAGCGCTGGATTCGGTGCTGGGAGAGGTAGCATACTGCATCCGGTGCGGAGAGACGATCGATTATAATCCGGAGAAGCCGTACTGCCCGAAGTGCTTTGCTTCCTGGGCCCGCTTCAACAACCCGGACTACAAAGAGAAGGTCTGTCATATGTGCGGGACCAAGCATACGACGACAAAGACCCGGCCAATCTGTAATGACTGCTACAAGACTTACTACCGATAACAGGTAAGCTATGAAGGAAGGATCCCCACCGGCTGGCAACTGCTGCAACGACCTCTTCGATGCGTTTGAGTTCACGCGGTTTCAGGACGCAAAGCCGCCGAAGCGAAAAGGGGTTTACGTCATCCGGATTCACCAACGCGGAACTCCGGTAGGAGAGGTCCACGAGAAGGCCGTCGGCCTGGCCGGGTCAATCGGCTGGGACGTGGCAGGCCGGTTTCTTTGCAGCCGGCTTGACCGGCTCCTGGCGATGAATCTGCACTGCCAGAAACCCAATCCCTTCCGTTTATTTAACAAAAGAATTGTTTAACTGAGTTATCGCAGTTTCAGCCAATCGTCGAACTTCTGCATCAGGATCATTGGCTAGAGAGTGAAGCAGGACCAATGACTCCTTATTCGGTATCCTCTTAAGACGTGCAATGGAAAAGATCTTACTACTCTGATTTGCGTTATCCAGGTCCAATGCAATTTGTTGTAATATCTGACGCTCAATTTCTGTATCATTCATCTTTAGAAGAGAGTTTATCAACGCCTTCTTTTCGCTGACATTTTTAATTCTCCCATATCGCTCTAGTAGAGTATCAATGGAATCTTGTCTTCCATGTTTAATAATGGCTTGAATTGCTTGGATTCTGACGTTTTGATCTGGATCATCTAGTAACGAAAATAAGACATCTCTTTGGCTTTCACTCCATTGATTAGCCACTATTTGAGCAATGACCGGGGAAATCGACTGCTTGAGTTTTGAATTCTTCTTTTTTGGCGATTTTGAACGTCGGTTACCCGAACCTAGAGTGTGCTCAACTTTAGGATGCCCACAGAAGGGACATTTCCAGACCCCATAGACGGTCTTAACGATGTTATCTCCACACCTTGGACACTTGCTTGCGATTTTTATCACCACCAAGCATTTTCCCAGACAAACCACAGTGGTTCATTGCGGTATTTAATTTTAACCTTCGAAATCAATCCTAACAGTTTTTCAAACTATTACAGGCGAGCTTCCTAGAGGAAATCCACGTTTATTCCAGAATCTAGGCAAAGAACTCACCACCATCCAGGCCCTCGGAGAGAAAGGCGATCCCCGATCCCTTGAGCTGCTGACGTCCTTCCTCGCTCATCAGGACATTGACTTCCGCAGATACGCCCGGGAAGCAACCGAATCGATTCGTTCGCATCAGAAGACCCAAAACTTCATTCAATCCCCGTAACCTTCTCAACAGATAAAATAACAATCCTTATTTTCCTGTTGCCGGATATCAAGAACTAACGGCACCCGTTGGTGAAAATACCTTTATACCCGGAATGGTTTGTAGAACATACCATGTGTTCCCGGCCGGAACGATTACGATACTTCCACGGCCAATATGATATGAACTGCGAGCGTAGCCCATGAAGAGACTCCGTCAGGATGAGATCGAGTATCTGGCGCACCCCGAGAGGTTTACCTTCGACTACTTCCGGGCAGAGACCCTCGACCCCCTCCCCGAGGCCGCAGCACTCGGCATTGCCGATGAAGAACTGCTGAACTACTACGACAACCGCTATCACAAAGACGCCCGGTTCGTTCTCCGGCTCGACCCGAACGACGGAAACTATGCGACTCTCGAAGACTGGGTCGCCGGCGCCGCGTACCGGATTGTCGGGGAGCGGATGGGGGATCTTGAAGCGTTTCGAGAGGTGGGGAAGGAGTTCACCGCGTTTAGGGTCGGTTCGGTCAACGCCCTCCACCCGTACCCGGAGATCCAGAAGATCCAGATCCTGAAAAAGATCGCACTGGAGCTGCGGATGCAGCCCGCCATGATCGACGAGATCGCCCACCTCTTCTCGGTCGGGAGTTCGGTCTTCGCAATGGAACTCTTCACCCGGCTGGTCGAGTCGGGGCATATTGAGACGTTTGCAGCCCGTCTGTCCCGAACGGAAG
>JAENYT010000053.1 GCA_016841665.1 Methanobacteriota archaeon | reverse complement strand
GGCTTATATCCTCGCATTCGGAGAGGACGCGGAGCACGAACTCTATCTCCTGACCTCGGAGAACCAGGGGCCGACCGGGAAGACGGGCCGCGTCTACCGGCTCGTGCCGGCACCGGAACCCTGAGGATACCGGTTCCGGCGACGATCATGCAGGCTGCCGCCGGCCCCGACGGATACGGGCACCGCTCAATACCGTGATGCCGGAGAACCGGCGCATTGTCGTGAAAACCGAACATGATGTCAATTGAGCAGGCGCACAAGAGATATGGATCGTTCTAACGTAGTTTTGCTTTTGTCATTGACATTCGGCGGTGCACCCGGTCAAGATGTTTCCTATCTTTTCGTTGATCTATGGAGATCGATTCCATACGGCCTGGAGTATGTGAGAACCGGGAAACATCGAATCCAGCATGGTTTGTACTAAAAGGCTTAAATTTCTGAGATAAACCCGGGAAATAAAATTTCCTCTGGTGATTGGAATGACAAACATTTAAGTTACCATATCCATTGGGATCAGTTATACCATTTTTCTTCGTGTAAACTGGTAGCAATGAGAACGTGGTGCATAAAATGACTGAAATCGGATATCCGGTTGAAATTCCCTGGAAGCATCTGAGCACTTCCTCGGATATGATGGACACTGACTTTTCCGACCGCAGTTTTCCACTCAAGTGGAAATCGTCGATGGCGTTCTTTTATTACGAACCCGATCTGGATCCGGCGGTTCTTGCCGGCCGAAAGATCGTGTACCTGAAAGCCGTATGCTCCATCACCGGATATCAGGTCGATGACAACGAGCTTGGCGTCGACGTGCGAAAACCAAAGGAATGGGACAGCCGGGTGTATGCCAACTTCCATGCACTCTTAAGAGATTACTATCCCTGTTATGGAGCCGTGCTGAACTTTGCGGTCTTTCCCTTGAAAGAGAACGATATCAAACGGTATCCCTACATCATCGATTTCGAGCCCAAAAAACGGGAGATGTTCACGGTCGTCACCGAAACCGGGGAGGTCATGAGCCGGTCTCTCCACGACCTGAAGGTGAACACCGGAGGAACCACGACGTCCTCGCTGGAGACGACCGACGTGGATAAGGGATGGTCCTTCAAGGGAGAAGGGGGTGCCGGGGGTAAGGAAGGCGCCAGCGGCGCGCTGACGTTGGGTTCGACCTACGAATCGGGATATAAAGCAGCGGCCCAGGGACAGAACGTCAACCTTCGCCAGATCGACGCCTCCCAGGAAGCGAGGGAGACGCTCTCTCATACGACCGAACTCGAACAGATGTATCACCTTCTGGATTCCTACCATCTTGGAACCAACCGCGCTCTGTTCGCCATCTTCCCCCGGCCGTTTACCGGGGATCAGGAACTCTCGGTGACAAACGGTCCGCGACGGCTGGAAGGCATACAGGAGTTCTTCTTTGTCGTCGCCATGCCGGAAGACAGCAAAGGCCTTTGTGTCGCCGCTCAACTGGAGACCTCTCACCTCCACAAGCAGACGCACACGGAGACGACCGGGACCACGGAGTACGAGACGGGAGAGATCCAGCAGACGGTAAAGGATTCGTACAAAGGAGGAGTTTTCTCCAATTATTCGAGGCGTTCCTACCAGATTCCCGTCCCCGGGGGATACATTGTCGACCGTTCTCAGGGAAACGGCGGGTATGTTGAATCGGTTCGTTCGGGAGACGATGTAACCGAGGATACCGAGTCGCACAGTGTCATGGTATACGACGATCGAATAGTAGTGGAAGTCGTCTACGACCCCGGACCCTGCCCGGATACCGCCTACTTTACTGCGGACTATACTGTCTACTATAAATCGCCGGACCCCACTTCAGAGCCCGTCACCTCCGAAGTTACGGAGATCGATCTCTTCATGACGGGCAGGCACTTAAGCGCGTGTCTTGAGTTCGGCAAAAAAACCGTACAGCCGTACGTGCCGAAATGGGCGCTCAACGAATTTGTGGTGTATGAAGAGGTCCTGCCGAAAAAGTTCAACGAAATATACAAAGAGGTTCCAGAACTGCCTCGCGATCCCCGGCGGCTGATGAACGAACTCCAGTCCTGT
>JAENYT010000026.1:12941-23352 GCA_016841665.1 Methanobacteriota archaeon | reverse complement strand
TTCTCGTCGCGGCCGCCGCCCGTGCTGCCGCTGACCGTGGCAGTCGCTTCTACGGAATTTATGGTTGCATCACGGTATGATAGTGCCATAGGGGCATGGTTATAAAAGTAGTATAATAAATTTCGTGTCCGCTAAGTTGGTGCCGTAGTTCTCTGGAACACCGTGCCAGGTGCATCCGGTGGTCAGGACGTACAGGGTGCCGGTGAACAGCCTGCGGGGTCATTTATCGGTCGGATTGATAAGGCGCCGGGGCGATATGTGCTATTTATGGAAGGGGCGGGGGATTACGACGCGATTGCCTTGAAATGCGTTCCCTATTATGAGGCGTTTTACGGGACGGTTCTCGATTTTGTTCACCCGGAAGATAAGAAGATCCTTGAGCTTGCGTGCGGCACCGGGATCATGACGGAGAGGATAATTAAGAAATGCCCGCGGGCGCAGGTTACATGCGTGGATTCTGACGCCTGGATGATCAAAAAAGCAGGGGAGAAACCGGCTCTTTCGGAGGTTAAGTTCATAAATGGAGATATGAGGGAGGTTCCGGGGAGCGGCTATGATGCGGTCATCATAACCCAAGCATTGTTTTTTATCGCCGATCCAGACAGGAGGGAGCTTATTGCAAAGATCCACGGGCTGCTGAACGCGGGCGGGAGGTTTGTATCGGGGGACATGTTTGCTCCTGAGACAGATTTTGAAAAGGAGGTTTACAAGAGGAACTGGATCGACCTGATGCTCTCAAACGGGATGTCACTCCCGGAGGCGGAGAATATGATTGCACCGCTTGACGATTTCTGCGGGGGGAATACTATCCGGTCTTTTTCGGAAGAGCTTAACGATACCGGGTTCTCCCGGGTAATCGTGCCCTACAGGTGGGGCTATTACGGGATTGTTGTGGGGTACAGGTAGTCTTCCCGTACCTGTAAACCCTTCAAATCGGGGGAAGAATGATAGTGATGTTGCAATTTTGGCAAGGGTAGCCAGATGGTCAGCGGCGCTCGACTCCCGATCGATTCTCGTATGAGTTCGCAGGTTCGAATCCTGCCACTCGCATTACAACTTTTGTGCAGAACTCTCGAGGGCAAACTTTGTCTCACCATTTGTTCTCTGCCTCGCCTCTCTTGCGCATTCATTTTATACCTTCTATACCTCTCTCATCCAGACGCCCATCCCCGCCCGCTCCCTCCGGTCGCTCCGCCCCCCTCCAAAGGGGGGGCAGTCCATGGCAATAGCCCGTAACTGGGGATCCTTTACTGATGGAGCCAAGCTTGGTTTCTACCGCAAGACCAACCAACAGCCGCGAGCGAGTGAGGGCGTCCAAGGGACGCCGGGAAGAACCAGAGCGAGGCATCGAAGCGAGTGCAACGAGCGAGATTGCTCGCCCGATTGATGAGAAAGAGCTTTGTTGCTATATGACGAATAATCGTAACCCGTTGGAAAAACTTATGGTCAGTTGCGCAGTTATCCACAACCATGACCTCAAAAGAGTCTGAGTACTATGACTTAATTGGAAAATGGCTAATATCAGAAAAGGGGTGCCAAAAGAATGAATACTCTAAAGGTTACGTGAAAGAAGTTGAATTAGTGAAAAACTCAATAGTTGATGTATTTGGGTTAAAATACACATTTTATGATGGGAATACTTCAAGAAATTCGTTCACTTTCAGTGGTTACGCAGTAGAGATGAAAATCAGCCCCTCGGATGTTGTTAAAGATATTGATAAAATCACCACCGAGTATCTTCCAAAAATTCCAGAAATAACCCCTGAACGACTAAGAAACTGCCTACATACTATCAACTTTTATATTGCGTTTATAGGCAGTATCACGCCTCCAGATATATTAACGCGATGTAGAAATGCTGGGGTAGGGATACTCAGAATTTACGAGAGCGGTAACGATGAATTACTTGTTACAGAAGATCTTGAGCCTAAAGAGCAAATACTAACGGGAATCTCAAATGCGGAGCAAACTAGTAGTGGAATTTTTGAGGAGGCAATAAGGGATACAAGATATGTTAATGCAGTTATTGAAAATCCCTGCAAATTATTCGATGAGTGCCTTCGTCCTAAACTGACTCAATATAGAAAACAACGTGCATTGGAGCGTGCGTATAACTATTGTACTGCAGAGGAGGGCAAAGAAGCTCTAGATTGTATTTTCTCAGAGGTAATAACGAATAATCCTGCATTCATTGCCGAAGGAGGGGGAAAACAGGATCAAGAGGATAGAATTGCCATTATTTCACGCAAAGAAGGAGAGCAAGTATTACAAATTGAAATGAAGCGCAATTACTTCTATATTGGCACAATGAATGGAAAGCGATTCCGGGTCACTTCAAAGAATCAAATTTTTGATTTTTCAGAGGGATCTGGGAGACCATACAGCGGAGACCTACAAAAATTGATTGAAACTGAAATTAAACCTAAAGTAAAACTGTAAGCAAAATATCGGATCGTTGCTATACTATCTCAGGGCGATGTTCCGAAGCGAGCATCGCGAGCGAGGAAGCTCGCCCGATAACATGGTGTGAAATAGTGATGAGTGTTCTAATAGCGGATGAAGAGATCAATAAAATATTGCAATTCTAGCAAAGAACCTTTGAAATGCAAACAATTCACATACAACCATCTTTTTATGAAGCAAAAAAAGAATGCAACGCCACTTCGGACTCGGTGAGATAGTATCGATCTTTTAGGATGTTGCGTAGGGTATTAATGTCGGCTAGTGTTGCATCATTTGTATTTTCTAGGATATCTAGAAGAATATCAATTCTCTGAATGTGTGGAGCGATCTTCTGGTCAGGTAGCCCCTTTAGCATTTCCTCCATATATGGTAAGAATTCCTGTGTCAGTTGACTGTAACCCAAACTACCAATTCTGAACTCATCGGCCTTAAGAGACTTGAAGAGCGATGAAATTAGCATGCTAATTGTAATTTCCTCTAATTTTCTCTGGGTTATAACCCCAATGTAATTATTTTCGCCAAGATATAACTCGTAGGACTCTCCTCCAATCTGAGGTCTTCTTTCTATTGAGATATCTTTCGAAAACAGCATCCCGAGAATTTCATTGAGGTCTGATTCCTCGATAATTCTCTCGATCCCTGCCATAGATTCAGTTATTTCCTCATATAATTGTCGTCTCTTCTCCAAATGAAAACGAATAATGTCCAGCTGCTTTTCAATGTCGGTGTTCGAGGCAATTAATGATGGACTTAACTTTTTTAGAATACTTACATAGAAATCCTTGCTTAAAGAGATAGGAAAAACTAACGGTACGAGATTAAGATCATTGGGAACGTTCTCTCCAAGCCATAAGATGTCTTTTTTTTCGATAATTTCATTTTCATGGATTAAATCATTATAAACCGCATTCAGGGTTCCTCGGACGAATTCAAGAATCATTGGGCGTTCGGTACGCATCTTTAATAATTCGAGTTGCCTATCAGAAGACTGCATATGGCGGTAAGTAGAATACGCCAGGAAAACGGTGAATAAGGCTAACATGAGCGTACCAATCGCTACAGCAATGTTTGCCCAAGTTTCAAGGGGAATATCCAGGAAAACTACTTCTGCCATATCGGATCAGCTTATAGGAGTAGTTCTATGCGCACTACACTAATTTTCCTTTCCCTTTAACAATATAATCGGACAGAAAACCGAATCCTGTTTCGTAATGATTTTTAGTTGATACAATAAGTCTCATTTATGTCCGACACCCAAAATCTGATCCAACGATATCGAGACTTCCTTCAAGAGTACCACTACGTTTGCGGCTACAGTAGGAATACTGATTATTGGGGGGGGGTCTGAAAAAAAAGACCGTCGATGATTATGTAAGTCGGTATGGTCACGATTTCTGTATCCTAATTTATGATTCACTAGGCTCACCAGTTTTTTACTCGATACCATTCAGGCAAATTCGGGCAATGTTAAATATCAATGAAGGGTTTCGAGAAGACAGGCATCGGTGGATCTTCACTATTCACAATAACATATTGGGCATTCACGGTACGGATTATAGGTTATCTGTCGAAGAATATTTGAATAATACAGATAACATTCCCGAATTATCGAATATTCAGGATATTGAAGCAATTAACAATATTGAAAATTCACAAGACCGGAATGACACCTACACGGAAGGCCGGGTAAGGACCTACACTTCAACCAGAGCAGAGAGAAACCCACGGCTGAGACAAGCAGCAATCAGAATTCACGGCTATACGTGTGCAGTCTGTGGGTTTAACTTCGAGTCGATGTATGGTAAATGGGGAAAACGGTTTGTCGAAGTACACCACGTCCACCCGATAGGCGAATTACAAGGGCAAGAACGCAATGTGAACCCGGCAACGGATCTCGTAGTACTCTGCGCAAATTGTCATCGGATGATCCATAGACGCCGTGGAGTGACACTAACAGTGGATGAGTTACGGACAAAAATTCAAGCGCAAGGGTAAATTCTCATAGCATTACATCTGATTTACGAATTTCTGCTTCTCAAAGTTTTAAGTAACGTGCCAGCCAGTCTGTTTAGAGTATCTTTGGCGAGACATCGATGCGGTATTTATGAGTTTGCACGTGTGCTTTAATCCAGTAAAAGGGGTGAGTTGATAAAAAGGTGTTAATTGAATACGTTAAGGGATTCACTTCCCAGCCTTTTTGTTTGCAGCGGACATTGCCCGGGCCTTGAAGCCCTGGTTGGTTCCGGTCCTGTCTGCATGGGACTGGATGCGCTGTGCCTCTCCCTTGCTCATTCCTTTCTTGGACATTTTCATTCCTCCATAACCAGATGTTCTCAAAACGATTCGTGAGTTGAAATTATCTGAAACGACTACGCTACATGATCTCACCTCTCCATGTGCAATTTGGTAACCCGGGAGGCCTCCCCGTCACCAGGCATAGATCGCTCCCCGTTTGACGTAGTTGTCAGCGTTCAGAATGGCGGGGAGCGTCTCCTTGGTGACCGATTCCAACGCATACTCCCTGAACGGGTATTCCCTGTTCAGGAAGATGTTGCCTGCAGGGGTGAGCATCAGGTAGGAGTCGAGCATCAGGTCGGCTGACTCGAACACCGGTGTAGCACCGTTTCGTAGCCTGATGTTGTCATTGCACGCCTTGAATTCCGCAAACTCTTCGTCAGTGACCGCAAAGGACGCTACCGCACCATCGTTCTGTCCGGGCACGTGCAGGAACTGGAAAACCTTCCACCGTTGCGGGTCAAGAGCCCGGATCAGATTCCGCATATCCTCCCTGAACGTCAGCTTCGTCACCGTAGTGTTAACTTTGAGCTGCATACCCAGCTCGTGAACCAGAGGTGCCACAGTCATGCAGTGCCGAACATGCGAACCATCGCCGCGGCCCATCCGCCGCTCGACCACACCTGAGACCGAATCGATTGACAGCCCGATCCAGTTCACGTGAGGGGCCAGTCGGTCCAACGATCCCTCGTTCAGCAGCGACCCGTTAGAGGTGACGCTCACCACGAGCCCCAGCTTGTGAGCAACGGCTACTACATCGAAGATGAGGGGATTGCAGAGGGGCTCCCCGCCTACGAAATTGATCTTCTCGATGCCCAGCCCGACCAGACGGTCGAGCACTTTTCGAGCTCTTTCCAGCGATCGCAGATCACCCGAGAGCTTCTGCATACAGCAGAACTTGCACCGGTAGTTACAGAGCGACGTGAAGTGCCAGTTCGCCGATAAGATCTCAGTGTTAAATTCACACTTAGCTCCGAAGCACGTCATTTACAATATCCAAATAGTAAACTGATGGATAAAATGCTTGATTCACAGGAGATAATTTCGAAAATTAGTAAACAGTTTGCAAAACTATAAATAACGTTTAATGCGACGTGAGAGTGGATGAGGCAGACCCGGCCTTTTGATCTCACAGAACGCGAGTGTACCGTGCTGAGGCATTTCATCGAGAAAGAAAGTGCGGAACTCAAGGAAGTGCAACGAGGAAAATCCAGTAAGAGCGACACCGTGCAGGCCGAATATCTATTACGACCAACAAAGAAGAAACCATACTACAGACCTCATCCGGCCCAACTCAGTAGGGAGGTGAAAATATCCCGGAGATGGGCAAAAACAATTTGTGAGAAATTTACATCAGAACTGAATATTTTCGAAAGCAAAGAAGAATTCACGCCCAATCAGAACCAACCTACTCTTCACTACGGTTTGAAATATGGCTATCGTGCATTTCGAGACATTGTGAAGATCGTTGTGACTAACTTCGAACCTCGTGAAAGAATCGAATTGCTTGATTGCGCTTTCCTAAACCAAAATATCGATGAGAGCCTCGTAAAGAAAATCCTTGCCGAAAAAAAGGTAATGATATGCCGTCAGATCGATATTCTGGACTGGGAGGAAAAAGAAGCAAGTGCATTTTTTCATGAAGTCTTCGAAGATCGAAGTCAATTTAATCGCGAAATACAACAAGAAGAGCTCGCTGAATTTTACTCAGTCAGCTCATTTCAAGAATATGTACGAAAAGCCGCTCTCCCCTCTGATAGAGGATGTCGAAGAGGACCGATATCAACTCTTCATTTGCGTTTTCCCGTGTTCACCGACCCTTATAAAAGAGATGTAAATATTCCTGCAGTAATCAAAAATCACAATTTTTCCTTGGATACCCTTCCTGATCTCCATAAATACTCCAGTGCAATTGAAGAATACTACAGGATACACGAGCACGAGGATGTTGTCCTCCCCCTGCTTGCCTTGATTCTGACATCGCCTATTGCACTTGATGAATTCGTGAACGGGGACTGGGATCCCTATAAGGACAATCCATCTCTTGGTTACACCCAAGATGGATTAGATCTGCTGAAATTTCCTTTTCTCTTTGAAATGATATTCACTACTATTAACGATATCATAAAAACACGTGCAACGCCAGAAAAAGGACTTCTTTCGGAAGTTTGGGTTCGTCCTTATGAATACCCAATGGAAAAGAATGATTGCCTGCTAAAAATTCGGTTGAAAAACGGCTATGTACTCAATTATGATGCACGATTTAATACGATATACGACAAATCCAATGAATCTCAGCCCAGAGAGAAAAACCAATATCGAATTGACATCTGGACAACAATTCAACCTTTCGGCGCCATAAAAGGTGTTATAAGGGACACATTAAAAGATCCAAATGCGCTGGTAAAAGGCCTGAAAGACGACGACAACCCAGTTTCCCGATATTTAAAGAGGAAATTTAGTTACAAGATCCAAAATATTCTCAAATACTATGCACCCGATGAGGATATTTCAGACTACCATCTCGAACTTTTACTCCAGGAACTCAATCGGACGCTAATACAGGGGCCATTCCAAGATGAACCCGCTTTTCAGGAATTGCTGCAGAAAGAAGACCAATATCACTATCTGCGCCCGACAACGGCCCTTTATGATCACTTAAGATGGCCAGATTTTGATGAGATGACATGGCAGAACCGCGTGCTCATTGAGAGAGCATACCCGGAAGCATTCAAGCTGAATACACTGGCAGAAATACTTGAAAGTGTAAAGAATTAAAGAAAAAAAGGAAAATCCAACGAAAAACAAAGCACAGTAAAATCTTGATTAATATTTCTTCATTTTCGGCGATAGCGCATGATACGATAAAGCACATTGAAATGGGAAATCTCAACAACTGGTTTTTCATATTTGGTGGTATTTTTCGCCCCCTAGAGTATCTGCTTAGCAACCGGAGGGGGCGGCATCACCGAAGAGTGGTAGACCTGATATTCCTAGCGGCGTCCGCACTGTATCAGTATACAGCCGCGAACATGCCCGGCGGAGCCGGTGATGCGAAGCGGCGGGCAGAGAGCAGCCGCCACGAAGCGAGCGGGAGCGAGCGAGTGAGGGCGTCAGAGGTACCAGAAACCGAGGAGAACCAGGGTGAGGCATCAAAGCGAGTGCAACGAGTGAGATTGCTCGCCCGGTCGCACTGCCCAAAAAAGAGAGGGGCCTCATTACCGCCTGATCAATAATGACACCCATACTTTTAAGACCCTGTTTCGTAATCAAGTCCAAACTATACTCAAGAGCATACCAGATCTGATCCAAGGGGGAGTTCAGAACTATGGTAAATATCGATGCTATAGCACAAATCTCTGAAATGATACAATCAATTGTTGCTTCTATTGTGACGGTACTTTTTCCAATTATTACTGCAATCGGCACGGCCGTGTGGGTGGTATTCCAATGGCGGGAAGAATCAAAAGAGAGACTAGCGCAACGAAAGTGGGAAGAAAAAAACCGGCGAGGAGAGCAAGCCTCTGAATTGATAAGAGATTTTGGAAATGCAACAAGCGACGCATCAAGAAGGTGGATAGCAATGGCGTTAGTAAATTATCCAGATGAATCCATTCCGGTTCTTGTGAACTCTTTGGGCCTTATTGGAGACTCTGCTGCATCCGACGTTAATACGGCCCTCATCTCGACCGGAATATCCTCAATACCTCATTTGTCAAAAATGAACCGTATTGCACGATCGACGTGTAAACACGAAAGATATGAAAATAGGGATAAAGAGACTAATAGTACTACCCTGAATAAAAAAACAACCGCTCAACTTCTTCTTGCGAGAAGCCGTTATGTTATTGCTGAAGTAATAAAACAGGCTAATCCGAGTGAATTAGAGACCATGGACTTATCGAATGTTGATTTATCCGAGTGTGAGTTCTTCAATGCTCAATTAAATGGTGCAAATTTTCGAAAAACGATCTTGAATGATGCAGATTTTACTCGAGCAACGACGGAAGACACAGATTTTACCGGTGCTCAAGGAAAAGTGAAGATGGAATATCATCACTGTATAAGAGCTAGATTTAGAGATGTTGATTTTAATCACTCTAATTTTCGCGGAGCAAGGCTTGAGGAGTGTACATTTTTAAATGCCCAGCTAAACGATTCGGTATTTGCCGAGGCGAAATTGTTTAGTGTCTCTTTTAAAGATTGCCTAAAAATGAAAAGGCTGAAGGGACTGAAACTGGTCAATAAGGGGACTTTTAGTAATGTGAATATTTCCGGATCTGAGTTTGAGGGTGCGCATATAATTAACTCCAAATTCAACGATTGTAAGATGCGCACCCTTAAGTTAGGGGAAAAATCTAGGATATTTGAAGTGACTTTTACTGATTGTGTTTTTAATGGAAGTTCGCTACCTAAAGGAAAATTTACCCATTCAATATTCGAGAAATGCAATCTCTCATCAGTGGATTTTTCGCACTCTGTACTTTCACAATGTCGGTTTATCGACTGTACATTCGATCACGCATCATCATTCATTGGCACTCAGCTACCTGGCACCCAATTTGAAGGGAATTGCATAGGATTAGAAAAAGCCAAATGGTCTCCTTCGAACGAAATGGCACTCAAGTCAACTTTGGGAAGTGGGATAGAGGGATAAAAGAATCCTTGAGCAAGCACTTTATTTGAAGGAGCAATTCTCGTCTGGTTCGTAACTGACGCTACCTCCCCTATAAATGAGCGACCCTATGGTAAACGTGAAGCACACTTTCTATGACGGAGTTGAAGAGTAAATGAAGAGCATTAAAATCATACCGAAGGTCTAACAGAACTTATACAACCTGCCACGAGCATGCCCGGCGCAGCCGGAGATGCGAGCGGCGGTCGGTGAGTAGCCGCCACGAAGTGAGCGAGAGCAAGCGAGTGAGGGCGTCAGAGGTACCGGACACCGAGGAAGAGCAAGGGCGATGTTCCGCTGCGAGCATGGCGAGCGAGGAAGCTCGCCCGATCGCACGCCCCGAAAAAGAAGAGGTCTCCTCACCACCCCGGGATGAGGAAGTCCGCGGCTCGCTGGGCATCCGCGGCCGCCCGGATCACATCAGCCGCTGAGCCGTCCCGGATATGCCGGAGCCACCCCGCGATGTAGGCCCCCTGATTCTCGGCCACCGGCATATCGGTGCCGGTCATGGCGCAGAGGAACGCCGCGCCCATCTCGGCGGTCAACTCCTCCCGGCTATACCGCTCACTTCCGAACCGGATCGGTTCGGTAATCCCCGGCCGGTTCAGCCGGGAGGCGTACCCGATTCAGTGGGTCTACTCGTGGAATAAGACCGCGTAGTAGGCTCCAAAGAAGCGGTCCCACGCAAGAAAGGTGTCAGCAGATCAAGATATCATCCGATGCCAGCATTCTGTTGGCATAATCGTTCTCCAATGAGTTCAAGACGATCAGGACATCCTCGGCCCGCGTGAGTGCGACATAAAACCGGCTGTTCTCAAGCGGCAGGTCACCCGGCCTGAAGGGCACGAACGCATCCGGCCAGAGCAGGATCACCACCCGGTACTGCAGCCCTTTTGCAGAATCAACTGTCTGGATCTTGATACCCTCGTCCAGCACCCTCGCTCGTGACGAAGAGTCCTCGTTGATCCAGACGACGGG
>JAENYT010000026.1:0-12841 GCA_016841665.1 Methanobacteriota archaeon | reverse complement strand
CCTCGTCCAGCACCCTCGCTCGTGACGAAGAGTCCTCGTTGATCCAGACGACGGGGGCATACGGGCGGATACCTTCAATAAGCTCGTTGAGCAGCTCTTTGTCCTCTGCCGAAGCCTTCCGGTAGAGTATCCCGATATCTTCAGGGTGCACGTCTTCAAGAGCGCTGCCGGACGGCAGCCTGCCGGCAAGAAGGCTTTTCACGATCTCAAGTGCCTTCCGGCACTCATCCCCGTGATCCGTACACCGCACGAGAAACGGCTTCGGACCGGTTCGCTGCGCCTGGTAGGGATTCACCGGGATGATCCCGAATGAGTCCTCGTTAAATTGCGTATCCTGCGAGGCAAAGTGTGATGCGAGCTTCAGGATCTCGCGGGTGTTGCGGTAGTTCCGATCCAGATCCAGGGCGCGATGAATGGTTCTGCCCTGCGCCTTGATCCCTACGGACTTCCAGCTGACCGTTCCGACCGGCCTGATTCCCTGGTTGCCGTCGCATACAATCAGGAGGTCGCCATCATACGGATCTTTCATCGCGAGGAGGATGCACGAGAACCAGGTTGGAGGGAAGTCCTGAGCCTCATCGACCAGAACCGCATCATACGCACGAAAATCTCCGATGCGGCTCGAGAGCTCCGCATGTAGGCGGTTGCCGAGGTGCTCGTCGTCCTCGACAAGGCCGGTGATCGGGTCGTACCTGTACCGGACAACCCCGTTCTGCTTTGCCCATCCGTCGAAGTGGGTAACTGTTATCCGTGGATAATCGACGAGAATATGTTTCAAATACGCTCCAAGGGAGACGTTGTAGCAGAGCAGCAGGATCTTTGCCTCGGGGTCGCGGTCGTGAAGCCAGCGTGCCCGTGAGACCAGGATGACGGTCTTGCCAGACCCGGCTACCCCACAGGCGATCCGGTGTCCGTCACCGATCTTCCTGGCGGTGTTCTCCTGTCGCCTATCCAGCACCTTCAGCGATGTTGCCTTCGTTTCGTGGACTCCCCGCGCATAGGAGAAGACATACTCCTTCTCCGGCTCCTGGACCGTGTCACTCCCGGCGGGAGCCGACTGCACCGGGTCTTGCGCTGGCGTTGTGTCGGAGGGGATGTAACTCAGAATGATCTCCGGATGGATGATAGCACGGAGCACATCGATCTGTTTCCGGGAGAGGGGTTTGATCCGCCAGAATGGATCGAAGTACGATCTCAGTTTGTCGGCAATCTCCTGCGGTGACGCACTCTCAAGGCTCATGAGCACGTCCCGCGTCATGGTGTTTTCAGGCCGGAAGACGACCGAGAGGTCGTGCCCTCTATAGTTCTGAAGTAGGTCCTGAGAGATATTCGAGAGTACGACAAAATGGCCGAACGGGAAGACAAACCGGTTCTTGTGCGGCCCGTCCTTGTGCAGGAGGTGCGAGAAACTCGGGTTCTTCTCACACGCTTTCACGAGCCTCCACTGATAGTTTCGTGCCTGCGTGAGAGGGTGCACTTCGGCCTTTAGGCGTCCGTCGTAGAGCGTAACGACTTCGCTGTCGCTTACCTTCTGGATGTCGTCGAGGTACCACCCCTTCACTTCGATGACGATGACGCCCTGGTCCGGCGCGATCACGATGAAGTCTGGCCGCCGGTTGTCGATGTTGGGTTCATAGTAAACGAGGTAATCGTCAGGCAACTTCTTCAGAATGCTGAATGTACGCTCTTCCCCTCTACTCGCCCTCGCAGGGAGGCGATCGGGGATAAATTCGGCCATATTTTTGAGTTTCAGCGTATAATTTTAAAAGTCTTTTTATTTAGCGGTGATAAAATGGATTTTTTTGCAAAAAGAATTCGGCGAAGCACGCTGTCCTCATTTTAAATACGTCAGAGTAATCGGGCCGAATCATGACATAGATCTGCCCGGACTATAAAGAGGAATGCCCTGACACTTCGAACTACTGTGGGGCTACTCAAGAAGATAAGAGGATGAGATGAAGGGAGTCCTCCACTGTACAGGGGATTCTCTCCCCTCCATACACGATTTTCCGGATTATTCTCGGTAGTTTCTCGCCATCAATCAATTGAGCTGTGGTGTGGGCGGCAAACACCCCACTTAAAGCCCAGGATCCTGCTTCTACATGGCAGCTTTCTTGACAGCCGTCTCATTTACCGCAGTCATGATCAGCTGCGCAACCTCCTCAGGATGCGAGATCAGCGAAGCGTGGCTTGCCTGTACCGAGGAGACCGTGGCTCCCATGCGCTCCGCCATGAAGCGCTCCAGATCAGGATTGATTATCCGGTCGCTTTCGGAGACCAGATACCATGAGGGCTTCGCCGTCCATGCCGCCTTCGTCGCAGTATCATTAAAGATACTTGCCGCTAGCGGTGTCTGCACGGCGGCCAGGACGCGAGCTTCGGCAGGGTCGACATCCTGGGCGAAGACCTCGGGAAACGCTGCCTGATCAATCCACAGGAAGCCTCCGGCGTCGGGGACGATCTTCGTCAGGCCGACAGCAGGCGGCAAGCGTGCGTTGAGGGCGCCGAGGACTTCATTCGCCTCCGGTGCAAAGGCTGCGATGTACACAAGGCCGGTGACATTCGGTGCATCTGCGCCGGCGACGGTGATTACCGCACCTCCATAGGAGTGCCCGACGAGAATCGTGGGACCATCCTGCATGGCGAGCACCCGACGCGTCGTGTTCGCGTCGTCAGCCAGCGATGTCTCCGGGAGCTGCACTGCGGTAACGTTAAATCCCTTTTCCTGGAGCAGAGGAATGACTTTGCTCCAACTCGACCCGTCCGCCCATGCGCCGTGGACTAACACGACATTTACACTCGGTGACATATTTCCCCCCCTCAGAGATGTTTTCCGATGCATTGTAGGTAAGATTGTTCCGGTTGCTGTCTGGGCCGTAACCCACTGGTTACAACCGCGATACACGATATGATCATCATATCGGTAGAATTCGATCACTCAGCATACGGTACCCCTCACTCATAGCTGAGGAGGCGCTCCAGTTACCATGCAGTATGATATACTTTCCTGCCCGAACCGCAGACCGTCGGGATCAACCGATATTCCTCCCGATTCCGGCCGGACGGGTGGTGATGCAGTCCGTGCAGGAAAATCGCTCAAACCACCACTTTTCTGTTCTTGTTCGGGATAGAAGACATCCAGGAAAAACGATATTTACGTCGTCTACCCGGACGAAAGGCGGAGAAACACCGCACCCCCTGTCACTATAGCAGGGGATTCGGCCACTCCAGCAGGCCGACATCCGGCTACGACTACGATACCATGGCCGGGGACCTGCATAAGCTCATGACGAAGCTTGACCTCCGTGACGCTACGCTGGCAGGTTTTTCGATGGGCGGCGGCGAGGTGGCCAGATACCTGGGCGCCTACGGAAGCGAGCGCGTAGAGAAAGCCGTCTTCATCTCTTCGATTCCGCCGTTCCTGTTAAAGACGCCCGACAACCCGGACGGCGTGGACGGCAGCGTCTTCGACGGGCTCAAGGAGAGCATCGCAAAAGACCGTCCGGCATTCCTCTCCGCGTTTCTCTCGGACTTTTACAATTTCGATGTATTTGGAGGCGACTGCGTCAGCGACGAGGTCGTCCGGCTCAGCCGGAACGTCGCGGCCGACGCTTCCCCAAAGGGCACTCTGGACTGTGTCACGGCGTTCTCATCGACCGACTTCCGAAGCGATCTTCAGCGCATCGACGTGCCTATTCTGATTGTTCACGGCGATACGGACCGGATCGTCCCCTTCCCCGATACAATAAATGCGAGGGATGGGATTCGAACCCATGGACCCCTGCGGGAGCGGATCTTAAGTCCGCCGCCTTTGGCCGGGCTTGGCTACCCTCGCTCGAAAAGATCCATTACCTATTGTCGACCGCAGGTATTAAGTCCGACGCCCGGCCGGGCCTTCGGCGAAAACAGGTCCGGCACCTCCCTCCATCTCAGCCCCCGGACGTTCGACCGCCTACCCCGCACGCTTCCGGATCAGCCCGATCCCGAGTATCAGGAGACCAACGGCGAGGACCACCGCTCCGGCATACGCGAGGTAGATCAACGCGTTCGGCTCCGTCGCCCCCGGGTCGAGCACGGAGAGGAAGAAGCCGAGCGGCAGCAGGATCGCGGAGATCGGGATCGCCTCCCGCACGACCCTTTTGAGCCCGTCCGAGAGGTTCGCCTCGTCAACGTAGCGCAGCGCGACAAGCGCGAGGACGAGGACGACGCCGGCATGTCCGTGCCCGGCCCACCACAGGGCCTCCCGCAGGGGTTAGCCATATAGGCGGGATCGTTAATCAGGAGCGAGAGGATGCTGACGCCGCCGTATATGACGGCCGGCAGAACGATCAGGAGTATGCCGGCCATCCGCCGGGATTCCGGTTCCATAGGCATTCTCCACGAATGTCCTGCTATTTACAACAGCTGCTGAGGCTCGTCGGTGAAGGAGGTGCGGCGGGTCCTGTGATCGAGGTCACATGACGATGGAGCTGTAGCGGGTTGGTGGCGCGTTCTCGAGCGCATGGTGCGTAATAACCGGATGTAAAGAAGAGAGAACCTGGAGAAACGATGGAAACGCGAGGGATCATAACCTCAGAAAAAGAATTTACATCGACCGTGACATCAATTGCAGATATGGTTTGAAAGCGCCCCCCTGCGCATCAATCGGGGATTCAGGCCAGATCATTGCGTCGCAGAAACTCCCGAATCGACCGGGACTCCACCCATCCCCGGTCGAGCTGCTTGACGAGGGCGTTGATTCTCTTCACCTGCTTACGGATACTCGTAGAGGTCTCCTCGTCCTCCATCAGGTCCGCCCGGGCCATGATCACCTGGAGTGGGTGTCGGACGTGGTCGGCCAGAATGGCAAACTGCTCCATATTTCGTTCGATCTGACCGTACGCTTGCTGCCGGATCGCTTCGAGGCGCTTCTGTTCGGTGATGTCGTGGGCGACGACCGTCGCACCGAGCGGCTTCCCATTCTCGTCAGCGGTGAACGTTACGTCCAAAACCACATCGATTATCCGGCCGTCTTTCGTTCGTATTTTATATTCGACATTCCTATCCGGTTCTTCCCCGTTGAGCCAATGGGAGATTCTGGTCTGGAAACGAGCCCTGCCCTCCTCATCCAGAATATCGAACGGATTCATCGCGAGCAGCTCTTCCCGGCTGTACCCGAGAATCTGGCACATGGCATCATTTATGGAGGTAAATCTCCTGTTCCTGAAATCAACCTCATAGATGGCCGCCGGCGCATATCGGACGAGTTCCCTGTATTTCCGTTCGGCCTCTTTGAGCGCTTCTTCTATCTGCTTCCGCTCGGTGATGTCCGAAATGACGATGACACCGTACCGGGCTACGCCTCCCGAACAGGTGATGGGTGCAGAACTCACCGCCAGGTATCCGATGGTGCCGTCTGCCCGGATAAACGCGATCTCTTCATTCACGATCCTATCCCCGGTGGCGATCGGCCACTCTTCAGGCCTATATGGCCGTCCGTCAGGGTGAAAACCGATCTGCCCGAACAACTCCTGCGCCTCATCGGCAGGAAGGTATGGGTGCCGCAGGATGTGGTTCACCTGCTCATTGCCGAAGACAAGTTTTCCGGACGGCGCTTCGACGACGATCACTCCGGCCGGCATCTGGTCGATCACCGCCCGCAACATGGCACGCTCGGTCTCGACCTCGTTCAGGAGTCGGTTGCATTTCTGCTCGGCGTGCCTGGCGCGTTCTTCGAGTGCGTCAATCCGGTCTGTGAGAGTATCGATGAGGTGGTGATCAGCAGGATCAGCCGTCTCCCGAGTCTCTGAAGGATGAAGGGTAGCTGACTGTCTGCGTGAGCATCATCGGATCCACTCATCGATGTACCTCATATTCCCCCAATTCTTCACCACCGACCTTCATGACGTTTCCGCTCTGGGTACAATGCCCTTTCCTCACGTACGATCTGGTTCCCTAAGCGTGAACCGGAACGCCGCTCCTTCCTCCGGATGGCCCGGCACCCGGTCCTCGATCCAGACTCTCCCGCCGTAGCGCGTAACCAGCGTCCGGACGATGAAGAGTCCGAGACCTTCGCCCTTCCCCTTCGCCATGCCCCGCTCGAACCGGGTGAAGAGCTTGTCCTTGACTTCGTCCGGCACGCCGGGGCCGGTATCCTCGACCGATACCAGCACCTCGCCGTCCCGCTCCTCGACATGGATGGCGATCTTGACCCCGGGACCGCCGAACTTGACGGCATTGCCGATGAGGTTCGTGAAGATGCCCGGCAGGAGACTGTCTGCGAGAACATAGGACCACCAACCCTCATAACGTATTGATGCCCCGGGGAAGTTCCCGATCTCCTCCCGGATGGCCGCATCGAGGTCTACCGGCACCAGGCGGGCCGACTCGCTCTGGACCCTGCGAATCGTGTCGACGTTCTTGAGGATCTCGGTGCTTCGGTCGATGCTGTCGTGCAGTTTCCCGACATAGGTCTTCAGGTCTCCTTCCGCCAGATCGACCAGAAGGTCGGCGTACATGCTTGAGACGTTGTTGGCGTTCCGGACATCGTGGGTCATGATATCAAGGTAGAGGTTCGCCTCGTGGTGCGCCTCCTCAAGCTCCCGGTTGAGCAGGGCGAGTTCCTCGGTGATCGTCTGCAATTCCTCGTTGGCCATCTCCATCTCCTCGTTCGTGGTCTGGAGTTCTTCATTGGCGGTCTGGAGCTTCTCCGCAATCTCCTCCAGTTCGTGCGTCCGGTTCTCCAGCTGGATAAGCAGCTGCTGACGCTCCTCCTCGGCCTGCTTGCGTTCGGTGATGTTCCGGCCGTAGAGATTGACATAGTCCTCGCCCGGCGGCTGCACGGCTGATAGCCAGAAGGTGCTACCGGCCGGATTGCAGATCTCGCTTTCGACGGCCTGGTGCTGCCTTCGGGCGTCTTCCGCGAGCGCGTGCACCTGATCCGGCAGCGGCCCGTCGGCCTGCCAGCCCAGCGTCGCCAGCCAGTCTTGTGCCGGCGCATTGGCGTACAGCAGTGCGCCGTCGGCGGCAACCCGCAGCACGGGACTGGGATTCTTTTCCGGGAACTGCGACAACCACCGCAGCGCCTCTTCCGCCAGCTTCCGTTCGGTGATATCAGCGACCGTGCCGACGAAGCTCGTTGCCTGCCGGCTCTCGCCGACCCCCTCGAACGATGCGATGCCGTGCGCCTCGATCCAACGCATCGACCCGTCGGGCAGATTGATGCGGTACTCCGCAGAATAGGTCTGCGGATCGACGGGATCCAGGGCCGCCTCCACCTTTGCCCAGACACCTTCCCGATCTTTGGGATGCATGCGGGTGGCGAGAATCTCGTCATTGGGGCTCTGATACCCCGTAACGCCGAAGATCTCCCTGTATCGTTCGTCCCACGACGCTACCTTCGTAATCGGGTCATAGTGCCACCAGCCCAGGCGGGCGGCATCCAGCGCAATCTGGCGCTGCTGGGCGAGCCTCTGGACCTTCGCTTCGGCACGGGTGAGTTCGTCGAGATTCTGCTGCAATTCTTCCTGCGTTGCAGTGAGTTCCTCGTTGAGCGCGTTGAGATCATCGTTTTTCACGAGAAGGTCCTGTTCGCTCCTGCTGAGCCGCTCGTTGGCCCGGACGAGGTTCTCCTCCGCCAGCTTCCGGCTGGCGACTTCCCGCTCCAGGTCCGCTTTCGAAGCGGTGACCCCTTTGAGATCTGCGGTCATCAGGTTGAAGGAGCGGGAGAGTTCGGTGATCTCGTCATCCCCTTTCTCCGGGATGGCATGATCGAGGTTGCCGGAGCCGATGATCCTTGCTCCTTCCTGCAGGTCCGCAATAGACTTCAGCGTCCGCCGGGAGAAGAGGAAGTAGCTGGTGAGGAGGAGCGCGACGAACGCACCCATCAGCGCGAAGATGAGCAGGTTCCGTGCCTGACTCAGTTCGTCCTCCTGGTCGCGAAGGAGATTGGCGAGCCTTCCCGCATCAAAGACCATCCCCTGGTTCTGGACCGCCATCCTGCTCCATGAGAGCCGGACAAGACCAATGTCTGTCCCACCGGGCTGTGCCGGGCTCGATACGATGTCGTCGAAGACCGATCCGGTGTTCTTAAGGTTTGCTTCGAGGTTGCGTACGATCGCCTGCTGCTCCGGCCGGTCGACGGAGAGACCTGCGATGTGGTCGGATATGGAGGAAAACTTCGCGTTCCACCGCTCTGCCTGCGGGGGTTCCCGGTGCAGGATATAATCGTTCGAGAGATAGCCGAGCTCGCCGACCTCGAGGGCGATGCTGTTTGCAATCCGCTCCTGTTCGACGAGGTGCTCCGCCTGCTGGTTTGTCGTGATCACGAGGCCCGATATGATAACGAGGAGAAGGGCAAAGGTGACCAGCCCGGCGATCAACTGCGTCCTGATCTTCACGGCCTTCCCCTTCCCGCGATGAAATACACCGACCCGGGTTTAACCTGTTCGAGGCTCTCCGTGGAGACGTAACGGGTAAAATCGGGAATCGACTCCGCGTCTGTCATGTTATTCGCGATCATCCACCGTGCTTCGTCCTCCATGGCAGTGATGAATGACTGGTCGAGGGAGAGGGTGAACTGGTTCTGCTCCCATGCCGTGTCCATATACCCCGGGTCGAGGCCCAGCCTCCGCTGCAGGATGGCCTTGGCCTCGGCCGGGTGGGCGATCGTATACTCCTCGGCTTCTGCGAGGGCCCGGAGGAACCGGGTAAGCTGCTCCGGATGCTCGGCGATCCACCCCTCGGTGGATACGACCAGCGCATACAGCGGCTGGCTGCTCTGCGCCGGCCAGACGACGGCGTTTGCGCCCAGGCGTTCCTTTGCCAGGTCCGCATACGGCTGGGCCAGGACGGCCGCATCGAGGTCCCCATTTACGAGTGCATCCGAGGTTTCCGGGGGCGTTAGCCCACTCACATACTGGACGTCCCCAATCCCCAGGCCGTGGAGGGTGAGGAACCTCCCGAGGTAAAATTCAGCGATGGATCCCGAGGCCGTCCCAATTCTTTTCCCGCTGAGGTCCGGGGGATCCTCGATCCCCAGGTCCTTCCTGGCGACGATATAGATGTAATCGGCCCTATCGATGCTGGCCACAGCACGGGCCGGGGTGCCCCGGAACACCTTCCTGACCAGGGGAAACTCGGAGACACTCACCGCCAGGTCCGCTTTCCCATTGAGCATATCGTCAAGCGCGGCCGCCCCGGAGTCGCTCTTGTACAGGGTCAGGTTGAGGCCGTTCTCCTCGAAGAAGTGCTGGTCCACGGCGATCAGGAACAGCGCGCATGACTCGAACGGCGAATACGCAACAACAATCGTATCCATATCTTCTGGGCCGGTGTTCATGCTCTGAAATTGTGACCACCCCCAGAGACCGACCCCTGTTAGGACCAGGATTCCAATTATTGCTACAATGAATCGCGATTTACTACTCATCGGGACTTTCCTGCCGTATCTCGGGATTTCACCGCCGTCGCCTCACCCGATGATGTTCACCGAACCCGGCTTCACGGCTTCCAGACCATCAGTGTATATATACTGCCTGAAATCCGGCACCGCCGTCGCGTTCGTCAGGTTGTTCGCGATCATCCACCGTGCTTCGTCTTCCATGGCGAGGACAAGCGACTGGTCGAGCGAAAGAGTGTACTGGTTCTGCCGCCAGACCGTGTCCGTGTACCCGGCATCGAGGTTCAGCCGTTCCTGCACGATGGCCCGGGCTTCGGCCGGGTGCATGATGGCGTACTCCTCTGCCTGTGCGAGGGACAGAAGGAACCTCTCGGCTTGTTCGGGATGCTCACCTATCCATTCATCCGTGGAAGCGACCAGTCCGAAGAGAGGCTGACTACTCTGTGCCGGCCAGACAATCGCATTATCGCCCAGACGATCACGGGCTGCATTGGCATACGGCTGGGCGGTGGAAATGGCATCGATCTCACCATCTGCAACCGCATTCACCCATCCTTCCGGGGATTTGACGTCGACAAGTGTTATGTCACGCATCGTCATGCCGTGCAGCGCCAGAAACCTTCCCAGGTGGAATTCTGAGACCGTCCCTACCGTGGTCCCGACCCTTTTCCCTTTAAGGTCGGAGGCATTCATGATCCCCCGGTCCTTCCTCGCGACGATGTAGATGAAATCGCCCTTGTCGATATTTCCCATCGCGCGGACAGGGGCGTTCTGGAATGCCTTCCCGACGAGGGGGAACTCGGTTACCCCCACGGTAATGTCCGCTTCACCGTTTATAACCCCGTCCAGTGAGGCGGCCCCGGAGTCGTACCTCCGCAGGGTCAGGTTGAGACCGTTCTCCTCGAAAAAGTGCCGGTCCTCGGCGATCCAGAGCAATGCGGTCGACTCGAACGGCGAATACGCAACCGTGATCGATTCTTCAGGTTCCGCGGCGTTCTTCTGGGAGTCGAGAAAAAGCCATACGCCAAGTCCGGTCAGCGCTATCACGACGATGACTGCAAGTCCAACAGTTAATACCCTTTTGTGCATCACTTCACTCCGGGTTCCGGCTCCAGATTGCCCCAGGCTCGTCCCTCTCCAGCACTGCAACCAGATCTCCTATCGTAACAGGTTTCGGGGTGTCGCCGTCCATCCCGGCAGCGAGTTCCCTAACCCGGATAAGCGCTACGATCTCACGACAGAGAGCCTCTAGTTCCCCTTCCAGCAAGATGCATGCTGTTCCTTTTCTCCACGGTGAGGGGCTTTTTTCGTGGATGGGACCGAAGCTGCTGACATTGCCCTGCCAGTACCCTGCCGTAGTATGATAAAAAATTGGTATGACATCATATAATAACCCCCCTGTCACCGCTTCGTATCACTCCGCTTTATGGAAGAGGAGAGGGATCCGTTCTATTTTCATTGTGGCATCCCCGTAGGAAGTTTGAGATAATTGGGTCCGAACATTCTGTATCGTGCAGAATCACACGTGGCAGAATAGCAATGGCGATTATTCTGTTTCTACCTGGCTATCGGCGATGAATGGAACCGGCGGCGGGAATACGGGTCGGGCGCCCTTGAAGTGCTGATGGACTACGCGTTCCTTGAGACGATTGCAAACTCGGCATGGTTCTTTCTCCGGCGTGACCCCGCATGATAAAGGTACGTTCCCGGGCGAGTGGTACAGATCACCGGGGGAAGAGGCCCGGGGCGGCCGCCCGAGTGCACGCAGGAGCGAAAAGGTATTTGGGGCAGGGCCCGGATACCCGTGCTTGTCGGCACGTCCGGATTCGAGCCGCACGCTGCCCGTAAAACCTAACCCGAAAGTATCATTATGAATTCAGAGAGATCCCGGAATAACGGAGGCCACGATGGAGACCGATCGTAAACCGCAGGGCAGCGACCCAGACAGGCCAAAAGTGCCCTACTGGCACGTCTGGACCGATGAAGACGGCGTGAGCCGCCAGGACCGCTGCCGGATGACCGACTTCGAGTTCGCGAGCATATCGAGCGGTGCCGCGCCGTCGTGGATCGACAGGCTGAGCAACCCGGCTCACCATGTGGTCGTCCTGGTCCTCCCCGCGGGCTGGGTCGGCGAATGGCACGAGAACCCGGAGCCGCAGTGGATCGTGCCCCTGTCGGGCCGCTGGTTCGTCGAGACGATGGACGGCACGCGTGTGGAGATGGGGCCGGGCGAACTCTCGTTCGGGAACAACCAGAACACCAGGCCCGACGCCCTGGGACAGAGGGGCCACCGCTCGGAGACGGTGGGCGACGAGCCCGCGGTGCTGATGCTCGTCCAGATGGGGCAGGCTCCGGCCCCCGGCCGGCCCTGCCGGCCAGAATAGGAGCTGGCGGGTCCCCTGCACCATCGATCCCGACCACGCTCCTGTTTCCAGCCGGAGCCTGCAAAACGCCCAGCCACGGTGAGGGCTTATGCATGTCGACGTAGGTCCGGAGGTAAACCGATGACAGCCGCGTGTGCGCTACGGACGCGCCCGGCAGCGCTTTCCCTGGCGATCGCAGGCGCCTGCTTTCTTGCGTATCCCGCGATCCGGCCGTACACCGATGAAGCGTCTCTCGTCGGCGCCGGAGCGTTCGCCTTCCCCGCCTGTCTTCTCCGCTATCGAACGGCGGGGCGTACAACTCCGAACCGGGCGAAACCGGCATGGAGTTCATGAACGACCACGGTATCGGTGCCCAGCATCCGGCCTTTGCGTCGCAACCGCTCGAGAAGATCGTGACTTGGCTTTCCGTAAATGTCAATCCGTGACATCCTGATCATCTCTGAGAACTGCGGGAAGGCTGAGCCCGACACCTGCATGTGGAACTCCGCCGACGCGGAATCGGGGTGGATCTGGAGGACGGTGAGGACGGTATTGTCCTCGGTAAGGTACACGTCATAGGCGATCATCCTGGGCTCGTTCGCCCTGACGAACTCGACCAGATCGTTCATAGCGGTCTTGAGGGACTCGAATTTTCCCTCAAGCACCTCGGATACATCGACGATGACGATAGATTCTGGCATCTTCTCTCTCCAGCTGCCCTTGGCAGGATGCATCCTGACCGTTATCTGCAATGTAATCTTTGGTCATCGATGATCCGCTCCTGCACGCATACCGACTCGAAGACAGGTAGAGAGTACACGTGGAAACCGTCCATAAAACACCGTGCAGAGAAGAGACTCAGGATTTTGCGAACCCTGCTTGATCAGCTCTGCTGCTGTGATCTTTGACCGTCTGGCTGCCCTCGCTTAGGAAGAGGAACCCGGAGGCGTCTTCTATCGAACGGTGTAACCTGATAGCCGGAGTCCCGTTTCCCCGGTATGCACCGGCATCCTGCCGGTGCAGGAAGAGGGATTCGGGATCACCGGCGCCGGACCGACCAGGCAGAGATCGTGAGAAGGGCGGCGACGGCGAACATGCC